>NZ_JBFTIW010000003.1:0-1137030 GCF_056395125.1 Microbacterium sp. 10L49 | reverse complement strand
CGCTACTCCGCCCAGGGGTCCTTCTTGTCGTCGGCGATCGGCTCCTCGAGCGGCACGACGAGGATCGGCCGGGACTGGCGGTGCGAGAGCCGGGCGGCGACGGATCCGGTGAAGAACTCACGGATCGACTCTCCGAGGCCCCGACTGCGGGTGCCGACCACGATCAGCTGCGCATCCAGCTCGCCGGCGAGGTGCTTGATCGCGAGCGCCGGGTCGCCGACGAGCTGGCGCGCGGTCCAGGTGACCCCGGAGCCGGCCAGCGCCTTCTCGACCTCGCGGCGCAGCTCGGCGAACTCCTCCGCACCGGTGTCGATGTTCAGGTCGATCGGCGCGGAGTGCACCATCCCGTCCGGATCCTCGAAGGTCACGAACCGGGTGACGTCGACGTGCACGACGACCAGCGCGGCCTTCAACAGGCCGGCGTAGCGGACAGCCTCGGCGAGCACACGCGGGGGCTGTCCCGGCCGGAGCGCGACGATCACGGCCTTCTGCAACTGCGGATCCTGCAGCTCCTGATCCTCGGGGGTGGAGGCTGTGTCGCTCATCTCGTCGTTCCTCTCGGTGCGGCGCTACCGGGGACCCGTCACGGCGAGGTGAGGTGGCCCGCGTGCTATCCTGGATGCTACTCTTACCGGCCGCGAGCCGGTGCCGGAAATAGACAGCGGGCCCCGCATCGCCCACTGCTTACAGTAAGGGGGTCTCGCGCATGGGCCGTGGCCGTCAGAAGGCAAAGCACACCAAGATTGCCCGCGAACTGAAGTCGTACAGTCCGTCGGTGAACTACTCGGCGCTCGAGCGCGAGCTGGGTCACCCGGAGACCGACGACCAGTACGTCGACAAGTGGGCGGATCAGTACACCGACGAAGACGAGGACGAACTCGAAAAGGCCTGAGCCTCGTCGTCCGAAACCCCGCCCCGAGTCCGCTCGCGGCGGGGTTCGTCGTCTTCTGGAACAGCCTCACGCCTGACCGGTCCCGAGCGCCCGCGCGCCCCTGCGAGGATGGATCCATGCCTCACGTCGTCGCGCTCTACCGCCATCCCGTCAAGGGGTTCACCCCCGAGAAGCTGCCCGCCCTCACCGTGCAGGCGGACGGGCGGATCGCCGGTGACCGCGTGCTCGCGTTCCGCTTCGCCGATGCGGCGGCCCCCGAGGAGCGCGACGGACTGGACTACTGGCCGAAGTCCAAGGGTCTCGCGCTCGAGACCTTCCCCGGCCTCGCCGCGCTGCGCCTGGCGTACGACGACGCGGCGCAGAGCATGCGGATCGACCACGCCGGGGAGACGCTCGTGGAGGCGGGCCTGGACGAGGACGGCCGCGCCGAGCTGGTCGATGCGGTGACCGCCTTCGTGCTCGACTCCCCCGACGGCAAGCGCCTGCAGCGCCCGGGACGGCTGCCCCTGACGCTCGTCGGCGACGGCGCGAGCTCCCGATTCCAGGACCGTGGGCGCGGCTACGTCTCGGTGCACAGCGACGCGAGCGTCGCCGCACTCGGCGCCGCGCTCGCGCAGGACGTCGACGACCGCCGGTTCCGCTCGAACATCGTGATCGGCGGCGTCGACGCGTGGGACGAGCTGGACTGGCAGGGCGAGGTCGCGATCGGCGACGTGCGCCTCGCCACGGCCGGGCCGATCGTGCGCTGCCTCGCGACGCACGCGAACCCCGACACCGGCGAGCGCGACGCGAGCGTGCTCAAGACGCTCACCGGATCCCTCGGGCAGGACGAGCCGACGCTCGGCCGGCTGTTGATCCTCCCCGGGGTCAGCGGCGCCGTGGGTGACGACGCGGGCGTCGGCGGCACGATCCGGGTGGGCGACGAGGTCAGCCTCGGCTGAGGCTGACGCACCGCTCTCAGGATGGTTCTGCCGATCGCCCCTGTGCGCCCGTCGACACGACGCGATCCAGCGAATCCGTCCTGAGAACGGACGTGCCGAGCGCGGCGCTCAGCCCACCGCTGTCACGCGTACGATGAGCGCCGTCTCGGGGTGTACGGAGGGCATGACGATGCCGATGCGCCCGAGGACCCGGCCGGTCAGCGCCACCCCCTCCCGCTGCCAGGCCGCGAGGTTGCCCTTCAGCCCGCGCAGGCTGAGCGGTTCGATCTCCACCCGGTAGCGCCGGTCGTCGTCGAGCCCTGGCAGCCGGAAGCGCCCGGCGCTGGCGGTCGCTCCGACGGCCAGCGCCGTGAACAGGTAGAGGGCGCGGCCGGCGTCCTCGGCGATCACGCCCTGCAGCGCGAACGCCGGGTCGGGCGTCTCCGCCCGCACCATCCGGCCGCTGTGCAGCAGCGCGCGCTCCCGCTTGTGCAGGGCGATCCAGTCCGCCAGCTGTGCGCGCTCGTCGTCGTCCCAGCCCCGGATGTCGGCCTCCACGCCCAGGTGCCCGAACAGCGCCACGGACGCGCGGAACGCGAGCGTGTGCGTGCGACCGGTGACGTGCGACGGCGCCGAGGCGATATGCGCGCCGATCAGCTCGGGCGGGATCAGCTGCGCGGTCCACGCGTTGATCCGCAGTCGCTCCAGCGGATCGTTGTCGTCGGATCCCCACACTCGATCGGTGCGCTCCAGCACACCCAGATCGACCCGGCCGCCCCCGGACGAGCAGGATTCGATCTCTAGCCCGGGGTGACGACTCTTGAGGTCGTCGACAAGACGGTAGAACGCCGCGGTCTGGCCGTGCACGCCGGGAGCGCGGCGCGGCCCCGAACCCGCCTCGACGAGATCGCGATTGTGGTCCCACTTGAGGTAGGCGATGTCGTACTCGTCGAGGAGGGCCAGCAGCGCATCGCGGATGTGGGCGTAGCAGTCGGGATTCGCGAGGTCCAGCACCTGCTGATGGCGCCCCGTGAGAGGCCACTCCGAGCGGGCCGACATGATCCACTCGGGATGCGCGCGAGCGAGATCCGAGTCCGGGTTCACCATCTCCGGCTCGACCCAGAGTCCGAACTGCATGCCGAGACCGCGCACGTGATCGATGAGCGGGTGCAGCCCGAGCGGCCACACCTCGGCGGAGACGGTCCAGTCGCCGAGCCCCGCACGGTCGTTGCGGCGGGCGCCGAACCAGCCGTCGTCGAGCACGAAGCGCTCGACGCCTACGGCGGCGGCCGCGTCTGCGAGCTCGATGAGGTCTTCCTCGTTCTGATGGAAGTAGACGGCCTCCCACACGTTGAGCGTGACCGGGCGGGCGGTGCGGGGATGCTGCGGGCGGGCACGCAGCATCCGGTGCGACTGCACGGCCAGCGCATCGAGGCCGCATCCGTAGAACCCGTACAGCCACGGGGTCGCGTACTCCTCACCCGGCGCGAGGCGGCCCTCGCCCGGCAGCAGCAGCTCGCCGCCGGCGAGCACCTGCCGCCCCTCGGCGACCCTCTCGACCTGATGCACGTGGTTGCCGGACCAACCCACATGGATCCCCCAGGCCTCCCCCGAGGAGAAGTCGAAGCCGTGGCGCCCCACGATCAGCGCCATCGCGGCGCCGAGCCCGGTGCGGCCGCGGCGGTTCTCCCTGCGGTGAGCGCCGACGCCGAGTCGCCGGCGCTGCGGAACCCGCTCGACCGCCCAGCGGCCCGCGAAGTCCAGCGCCTCGTCCGCATCCAGGGGCACCGGCAGCGTCGGCATCAGCGACTCGAGCCGGTACACGTCGTCGCCCCTGTTGCGCACAGCGGCCCGGGTGCGGATCGCACCGGATCCGGTGAGCTCGATGTCGAGTGCGAGAGTCAGCCGCGCCTCGTCGTCCAGGGCGGTGACGCGCACCGAGGCCGGACCCGACGAGAGGATGAGGCGCCCGCCCGACGACGGATCCGAAGGACCCTGACCTCCGACGGGAGCACCGTCGATCGCGACGCCGGTCACCCGGAAGCGCGGTGACCAGTGCGCGCCGTCCCGGGATCCGCTGATGCCGGGGGTTCCGCTCCAGCCCCGGGAGAGCTCGGGAAGCACCGACACCGGCACGACCGCGTCCACCTCGCTGCCCGCATCCGGGAACACGCCGGAGAGGGCGAGCGCCTCGAAGCCGGCGTCGTCGAGCGGACCGCAGGACGCGCCCCAGTGCACGACGACGGGAAGCCCTCCGTCCCGGATGTCCAGGACCAGGGCGACGCCGCCCGTCTCCAGCACGATGCCGAGATCCACGGTTCCGGCGCTCGCCTCATGGCCGTCGAGAGTCAGTGACGACATGATTCCCCTTCCTGGGCGGTTCGAGTATTGTTTACGTTGCCATGCAAGGGACCAACGTGCAACGGATCAAGGACGGCGCACCACGCGCCTCGATCAAGGACGTCGCCCAGCGCGCAGGCGTGTCGCCGCAGACCGTGTCGCGGGTCGCCAACGGGTACGTGCATGTGCGACCCGAGAAGCGCGAGAAGGTACTGGCCGCGATGAAGGAGCTCGGCTACCGGCCGAACAGCGCGGCGCGCAACCTGAAGTCGGGCCGGTTCCGCAGTCTCGGGGTCGTCACCTTCAACATCACGACGCTGGGCAACGAGCGCACGCTCGAGGCCGTCGCGGAGGCGGGCGCGGCCGCGGGCTACACGACGACCCTGATCCCCGTGACGGATCCCACCCGCATCTCGGTGGCGGGCGCCTTCGGGCGCCTCGAGGAGCAGGCCGTCGACGGCATCATCCTGATCATGTCCGCCGAGTTCGGCTCGCCGGACGACTACGCCCTCACGGCAGGGCTCCCGCTGGTCATCGTCGATTCGACCGCGACGGCGGATCACACGCTCGTCGACACCGATCAGGAGCAAGGCGCTCGCACCGCGATGCGGCACCTGCTCGACCTCGGCCATCGACGCATCGCCCACGTCGCCGGGCCGCTCAAGTCGTTCTCCGCGCACCGACGCGAGGACGCCTACGCGCGCGTCTGCCAGGAGCACGCCCTCGCCACCCCCGCCCGGCACCGCGGCGACTGGTCCGCGGCGTCGGGCTACGCCGCCGGCCGGGAGATCCTCGCCGAGGAGCCGCGTCCCACGGCCGTCTTCGCCGCCAACGATCAGATGGCGCTGGGCGTGATGCGCGCCGCGCACGAGGCGGGCCTGCGCATTCCGCAGGACCTCAGTGTCATCGGCTTCGACGACAGCGACGACAGCGGCAGCTACTGGCCGCCGCTGACCACCATCCACCAGCATTTCGACGTCGTCGGCCAGCGTGCGACCGAACTGCTCATCGCGATGATCGACGGGGAGCCGCTGCCCGAGAACCCGCTGATCACGACCCGGCTCGTGGTCCGCGACAGCACCGGCCCGGTGCCGGTTCAGGACTGACCGCACCTCAGAACTCGATCGGGCCGAGCCGCGGCTCCGGAGCGAACCGGACCGTGGGTCGCTCCAGGCCGCGCAGCTCGAGCACGAGGATCTCGTTGCCCTCCCCGCGCAGCAGCGGAGCCGGCACGTACAGGGTCTCCTGCGGTCCCCGCGCCGAGTAACGGCCCAGCGCGAAGCCGTTGATCCAGACCGCGCCGGACCCCCACCCCCGCACGTCGAGGTGAAGATCGCCTGATGCGTCCGCATCGAAGCTGCCGGCCAGCAGCACGAGCCCGCCCAGCGGGACCCCCCGCAGCACGGGCGTCCCGTGCGCCGCGAGCGCGGCGCGGACTCCGTCGGCCTCCAGCTCCAGGGGCGAGACGAGCCAGCCGTGCAGCTCCTCGCCGTCCAGGCGCACCGGGCCGATCAGGCCCTTGGCCTCGCCGATCCTGGGTCCGTAGTTCACGCCGCCCAGGTGCTCGACCAAGATCGACAGCTCCCCACCCGAGGGCAGCGCGAGCACGCGGTCGTGCGCCTCACGATCGAGGATGCCGACAGCGTGGCCGTCGAGCAGCACGTGCGCGCGGTCGCGTACCTCTGCCACAGTGAGCGCGCCACCGCGCGGGATCTCGATCGCGTAGCGAGAGTATCCGCGCGGCGACCCGAAGGCGGTCGCGGCGGGAGCCGTGTCGTGCGCGCTCCAGCGCTCGGCTCCGGCGTCCGCGAGCGCGACGGCGCGTTCCAGCGGCGCCTCCAGGACGCGCGAGGGCGAGCGCGGGGCGGGACGGTCATCCGGCACCGGCGCATGCGCCGCGATCACGTCGCGGAACCGCCAGTACTTCTCGGTGGGCGTCCCGTCCTCGGCGATCGGCGCGTCGTAGTCGTACGAGGTCGCGATCGGCCGGTAGACGCCCTTGTCGTTGGCGCCGGCCATGTACCCGAAGTTGGTGCCGCCGTGCACCATGTAGATGTTCACGCTCGCGCCCGCGGCGAGGATCGCCTCGAGCTCGGCAGCGCTGTCGGCCGCCGACGTCGTGTGGTGCGGCTCGCCCCAGCTGTCGAACCAGCCGCACCAGAATTCGGCGCACATGAGCGGCCCACTCGGCTGATGCCGCCGCAGTGCCGCGAGCCTTTCGACCGCGCGCGACCCGAACGACGCCGTGCTGAGCAGCTCGGGCAGAGTGCCGTCGTCGAGCATCGCATCGGTCGGCTGATCGACCGTGGTCAGGGGCACGTCGATGCCCGCCGCCCTGGTCATGTCGGTGAGCGCGCGCAGATAGGTCTTGTCGGATCCGTAGGCGCCGTACTCGTTCTCGATCTGCACCAGGATCACGCCGCCGCCGTGCGTGAGCTGGCGCGGCCGGACGATGTCGTACACCGCGCCCAGATACCGCTCGACCTCGGCGAGGTAGCGCGGATCGCGCGAGCGCACGGCGATCGTGCCGTCCTCGATGAGCCACTCGGGAAGGCCGCCGTTGTGCCACTCGGCGCAGATGTAGGGGCCGGGTCGCACGATCGCGAACATGCCCTGGGCCCGGACCAGGTCGAGGAAGCGTCCGAGATCGAGGCCGTCCTCGGCGGCGAACGCCCCGCGCCGTGGTTCGTGCGCGTTCCAGGGCACGTAGGTCTCGATCGTGTTGAGGCCCATCTGCCGGGCGGTGCGCAGCCGGTCCTCCCACTGATCCGGGTGGATGCGGAAGTAGTGCATGGCCCCGGAGATCACCTGGAACGGTGCTCCGTCGAGGAGGAAGTCGGTCTCGCCGATGGCGAAGGCGGGCATGGGGTCTCCGGGGTTCGTGAGGATCGGCGTCGGAGGACGCCGGACGGAAGGGGCGCGGGATCCGCATCGGCGGACCCCGCACCCCCGAGGGCGGATCCGGGTTACTTGTTGACCTGGAAGCCCTGCTGGTTGCCGTAGTCGACGAGCGTCTTCTGCCACTCCTTCAGCGCCGCATTCAGATCGCCCTTGGCGCCGATCGCCTTGCCGACCGAGTCGCCGAAGACGTTGTTGGCGTAGCCCTGGAAGGGCAGGTACTGCCAGCCGGGGATGACCGACTTCGACGCCGCGACGCCGACCTGGTTCGCCTTCTGGCTGTCGACGAAGGCCGGGAAGGTGCGGTTCGCCCACGCCTGGTCGTCGAACGTGGCGACGGTCGAGGGGAATCCGCCCTTGTTGACGAGGTCGCGTCCCTTGCCGTCGGCGAGGAACTGCAGCACCGCCGCGGCGAGGGCCTTGTTCTTGCTCTGCTCGGTGACCGTGATGCCGCTGCCGCCGTTCTCAGCGGAACCGGGAGTGCCGTCCCACGTCGGCATGGGCGCGACCTTCCACTTGTCCACGCCGTAGTCCTCGCCCATGTCGATCATCCAGGAGCCCATCATCAGCGTGGCGAGCTTGTCCTGCGCGAGCGCCTTGGTCCACTCGTCGGACCAGGTGGCGAGCGGGGAGAGCTCGCCCTTCTGCAGCATCCCGCCCCACATGTCCGCGAACTTCTTGCTGCCGGTGTCCTGCAGGTCGATCGTGACCTTCTCCCCGTCCGTCTTGAACGGGTGACCGCCCGAGGCCCAGATCATGCTGGTGAAGAAGCCGGCGTCGCCGCCGGTGGCGATGTAGGCGTCCGGGTTCGCCGCGTGCAGCTTCGCGCTGTCCGCGGTGAACTCGTCCCAGGTCTTCGGCGCCTCGGTGATGCCCGCGGCGGCGTAGAGCTTGGTGTTGTAGATCATGACCATGGGACCGGAGTCCAGCGGGAGGCCGACGAGCTTGCCGCCGACGTTGACCGCGTTCCAGGTGGAGGCGGTGAACTTGTCCTTGTAGCCGTCCAGGCCGTAGGGGGTCATGTCCGCGAGCGCACCACTCATCGTGAGCTGCGGCATCGTCTGGTACTCCACCGGCACGATGTCCGGAGCACCGGATCCGGCCTTGACCGCGTTCTGCAGCTTGGTGACCGTCGCATCGGGGTTGTCGAGCTTGACGACCTTGATCTTGACGTTCGGGTGCTCCTTGGTGAAAGCGTCCGCCCAGTCCTGGGTCGTGTCGCCCCAGGTCCACCAGGTGAGCTCACCGCCCTTCTTCAGCGCGGCGTCGATGTCGGCCTTCGAGCCGCCGGAGGCGGCGTCGCTGCCGCCCTGGCAGCCGGCGAGGGCGCCCATCATGAGTGAGGCGGCGCCGACGACGACGGCGGCGCGCATCCAGATGTTCTTCTTCACTGCGGGTTTCCTTTCGGGAGGTGATGCAGAGTTCTTTCGTGCGTGGGATTCGTGATGCGGGGAGGGTGGATGGATGCGCGGCTACTTGACGCTTCCGGCGGCGAGGCCGGACTGCCAGTACCGCTGCAGGTACAGGAACGCGGCGGAGATGGGCAGGACCGTGAGCAGCGAGCCGGTGATGACCAGCTGCGGGATCGGCGCCGTTCCGATCGAGGCGGAGGCGGACGCCCACTGGCTGAGCCCCACGGTGAGCGGATACCACTCGGGGCTGGAGAGCATGATCAGCGGGAGGAAGTAGTTGTTCCACGTCGCGACCACCGCGAACATCAGCACGGTGATGAAGGCCGGGGCGAGCTGGCGCAGCGAGATCGAGAAGAAGATCCGCAGCTCCCCCGCGCCGTCCAGACGCGCGGCCTCGATGAGCTCGTCGGGGATCGCTTCCGCGGCGTACACCCACACCAGGTACAGACCGAACGCGCTCACCAGCGACGGGATGATCACCGCCGCAGGCGTGTTCGTCAGACCGAGCTTGCTGAACAGCAGGAACTGCGGCACGGCGAGCACGGATCCGGGGATGGCGAGCGCGCCGAGGATGATCGCGAACACGGCCTTGCGCCCGGGGAAGCGGTACTTCGCGAGGCCGTAGCCGGCGAGCGTGGCCAGCAGGGTGGCTCCGCCGGCGCCGACGACGACGTAGAGCACGGTGTTCAGGAACCAGCGCAGGAAGACGCCGTCGTCGTAGGCGAAGGTGTCCGCGATGTTCGTGAACAACGAGAAGGTCGGCCCGAACCACAGTCCGGGCGTCGTGTAGAGGTCGGACTTCGACTTGGTGGCGTTCACCACCAGCCAGAACAGCGGCCCCAGGCTGTACAGCAGCATGAGAGACATGACGATCATCAGCGTGATCGAGGTGCGGGTGCGACGCGGCGAGGTGCGCCGCGTGCGCCGGACCGGGCGCTGCGCGACCCGTCCGCTCGCGAGCCGGCTCGGGCGCCGTCCGGTGACAATGGCCTCGGTGTCCCTCGGCTCTGCGCTGTTCGAGGTCATGACGCTCATCACTTCTGCTCCTTCGAGCCCATGGACTGCGCGACGAAGGCGATGATCATCGTGATCACGCCGGAGATGATCGCGATCGCGGCGGCGTAGTTGAACTGGGATCCGGCGAACGACAGGTTGAACGCGTACATGTTCGGCGTGAAGTAGCTGGAGATCGAGTTCGGCGCGATCTTCTGCAGCACGGCGGGCTCGTTGAACAGCTGGAAGCTGCCGATGATGGAGAAGATGGTCGCGACCACGATCGCGCCCCGGATGGCCGGCAGCTTGATGCTGAACACCGTGCGCAGCGCACCGGCGCCGTCGATCTCGGCCGCCTCGTACTGCTCCTGCGGCACCGCCTGCAGCGCGGAGAAGAAGATCAGCATGTTGTAGCCGACGAACTCCCAGGTGACGATGTTGCCGATCGCGGGGAGGATGAACGTCGCCGACAGCGGGGAGGGCACGACGTCGCCGAGCCAGCGGTTCAGATCGGCGACGAGACCGAACTGGTCGCCGTACATGTAGCCCCAGATCATCACGGCGACGACGCCGGGCACCGCGTAGGGCAGGAAGATGCTGAGCCGGTAGAACGGCACGAAGCGCAGTCGCGCGCTGTCCAGTGCCAGGGCGGCGACGAGTGCGAGGATCAGCATGATCGGCACCTGTACCACGAGGAACAGTACGACACGGCCGGTGGCGTCCCAGAACTTCGGATCCACGATCGCCAGTGCGTAGTTCTCGAAGCCGACGAAATGCGTGCCTCCGATCAGGGAGTCGCGGAACAGGCTGAGATAGATCGCGTACAGCAGCGGCGCGATGAGCACCAGCGTGAACACGAGCATGAAAGGACCGACGAACCACCAGCCGGCCCAGGACCGCCGGGAGCGTCGGAGCCCCGTCATCGCCATCGACATCAAGTCACTTCCTCGTGATTGGTTGCGTTACCAAGAGCACTATAGGCACACTATGGTTACGTAAACAACTCACGGTTCGGAAACGTGATGTTTACGTTGCCAATCCGTCGAAGTTCCACCGTATGGACGATGTGCGGAGGCAGACGGAGGCCGACCAGATGGACAGAAGACGAAGGAGTTGGATCCATGCAACGACGACGATGGACGCAGGGGGCGATCGCGCTGAGCGGCGCGATCCTCGCCCTTGCCCTCGCCGTGCCGGCTCAGGCCGCCACGACCTCGACGCGACCGGCCGCCGGCCCCGCGCCGACCCAGATCCCGCAGCTCACCGGTGCCGAGCTCTCCGCGAGCTGGACGGCGCCGCTGAGCACGCGCGGGCGCTACGTGGTGGACGCGGACGGCGACCGGTTCAAGCTCATCTCCGCGAACTGGGACGGCGCGCAGGGGCATTGGAGCGGGAACGGATCCAAGTCCGACCCGACCACGCACAACAGCGGCGACAGTTACGACATCCCGATGGGTCTGGACCGGGTGGCGCTGCCGACCCTGATGAGTGACTTCCACTCGATCGGGATCAACAGCATCCGCCTCCCCTTCTCGAACGAAATGCTCGGGATGACGGCGGCCGTGCCGGACGCAGCGGTCGCGGCGAACCCGCAGTTGCGCGGCAAGACGCCCCTGCAGGTCTTCGACGCCGTGATCGACGCGCTCACCGCCGACGGCTTCGCCGTGATCCTGAACAACCACACCACGACATCACTGTGGTGCTGCGGCGTGGACGCCAACACCAAGTGGTACAGCAGCCAGACCACCGAGAAGTGGATCTCGGACTGGGTCATGCTGGCCCAGCGGTATCGGACGAACCCGCGCGTCGTGGGCATGGATCTGCGCAATGAGGTGCGACGAGATGTGACCGACGACGCGAACTGGGGCATGGGCGATGGCAACGACCTGTACAAGGCGTACCAGCAGGCGGCCATCGCGATCCAGAAGGTGAACCCGGACGTCCTCATCGTGATGGAGGGCATCAACTGGCAGGGGGTGCCGATCGACGGCTTCTTCCACGACCGGCCGATGCTGAAGCCGGTCGCGAACACGTCGAACACGATCCTGCACCCCGACAAGCTCGTCTATTCGGCGCACGTGTACGCGTACACCGGCCCGCAGCACACCGGTGCCACGGGCCTCGGCGAGACGCACGACCTGCGCTATCGGGACATGACGGCGGCGCAGCTCGCCGATGCCGTGACGCAGGAGGCGCTGTTCGTCACCACCGCCGGGCAGCACTACACGGCGCCGGTGTGGATGAGCGAGTTCGGCATCCGCGGGGCCGGGGAGACGGATCAGAAGAACATCGACTGGTGGAACAACTTCACCGACCTGCTCGCCGCCAACGACACCGACTTCGCGGCATGGCCGCTGGTCACGCAGGCCGATGCCGCCGGCACGTTCGCCGACACCTACGCTCTGCTCGGATACCGGCCGGACGGCAGCAGGATCAGCATCGCCGATGACTGGCGATACGCGGGGTGGCAGAAGCTCGTGACCTCCGTCGGCAAGACCGGGCACGTCGACCCCCCGACGCGCTGGAACATGCTGGGCAGCGACAGCTACCTGCCCGACACGAACGCCTCTGTGCTCATGCAGGACCGTCCCGACTGGGATCCGGGCCAGTGGAAGGGCGTCTGCCCGGACACCGAGCGCCTCCAGGGCGTGTCGCGCAGCAGCAACCGCGCCCTGTGCACCGACGCCGGGCAGCCGTCCCTCACGACCGTGCGCCACGTCGTCGGCAACGAGGCGAACGTGCAGTCCGACTGGGCCGGCGGCTACAGCAAGCTGCAGTGCGCGAACGGCGAGATCGCCGTGGGCCTCAGCCTGACCATCGGCACGGTCAACCGCTGGGCCACGTCCACGCTGCTCTGCGCGCCGAGCACGACCGCGCTGCCGCAGAGCGCCGGCCGCACCCTCTGGTTCGACCGCGCGGACAACCGGCCTGCGGGCGGAGGCTCGACCGCGAGCGACTGGGCGCCCGGACGCTTCAAGGGGCAGTGCGCGGACGGCGAGTACGTCGCCGGCATCGCCTACACCTATCAGCGGGTCCAGGGCGGCGTGCCCAGCGCTCTGCTCTGCAAGCCGCTGCACTGACCCATGCACCTGTCCCGGACGGCGTACCGTCGCTCCGGGACAGGCGCACGACCCTGCGCGACGCGACAGCGCCCCTCGACCCGACCCCTGCACCGCATTCCCCACCCCGGAAGGATCCGCCGTGATCGACACGATCCACGTCGTCTTCAAGACCCACCTCGACATCGGCTTCACGGCGCTCGCGCGCGACGTGATCGCCGGGTACACCGAGCGCTACCTGCCGCGCGCGATCGAGCTCTCCGAGGAACTGGAGCGCCGCGGCGGGCCCGCCCGGTTCGTCTGGACAACCGGGTCCTGGCTGATCGATCACGTGCTGCGGGCCGGCACGCCCGCCCAGCAGGACCGGCTGGACGCCGCCCTGAGAGAGGGACGGATCCACTGGCACGCACTGCCGCTCACGACGCACACCGAGCTCATGGATCCGTCGCTCGCCGCGTTCGCCGCGTCGATCGCACAGGGGCTGGACGCCCGGTACGGTCGGCGCACCATCGCCGCGAAGATGACCGACGTGCCGGGGCACACCATCGGGCTCGTGCCTGTGCTCGCCGCGGCGGGGATCGAGTACCTGCACCTGGGCGTGAACGGCGCCTCCGCGGTCCCCGACGTGCCCGAGTTCTTCGTGTGGCGCGCACCCGACGGCGCCGAGGTCGTGGTGAACTACGCCCGCTCCTACGGCTCGGAGGGGCTCGACCTCGCCGTGGTGCCGGGCGGCACGGACGCGCTGCACCTCGCGCACACCGGTGACAACAACGGCCCGCCCTCGGCTGCCGAGGTCGAGGAGCTGTTCGCCGCCCTGACGGCCGCGCACCCCGGCGCACGGATCGTCGCATCGAACCTGGACGACTTCGCCCGCGCCGTGCTCGCGCACCGCGACGCCCTCCCCGTCGTGACCGCGGAGATCGGCGACACCTGGATCCACGGCGCGGGCGCCGATCCCCTGCTCACGGCGGGACTGGGCGTGCTGCAGGGGCTGCGGACCACGTGGCTGCGCGACGGCGCGCTGGATCCGTCGTCCGCGGAGCACCACGACTTCGGCGTCGCCCTGCTTCGCATCGTCGAGCACACCTGGGGCGAGGATCTGAAGACGTACCTCCCCGACTACGTGAACTACGCCAAGGCCGACTTCCGTGCCGCGCGCGCCCGCGATGTCGTGGATCCGTCCGCGAATCCCGCGGACACCCGCGCCTACGACTGGGCGTGGGCGGAGCATCCGTCGCCGCAGGGCCTCACCTATTCCGGCTTCGAGGCGTCGTGGGCCGAGCAGCGCGCGCACCTGGATGCCGCGCTCACCGCGCTCGCCCCTGAGCGCGCCGCAGAGGCGCGCGCAGCGCTGGCCGAGCTGCGTCCGTCGGCGGACACCGGTGCCGGCTCCGCCACCCCCGAGGCCGAGGTGAGCGTCGGCGAGGAAGTCGCGCTGGGGCGGTTCCGGGTGACGTTCGGGGCGGACGGCGCGATCACCGGGCTGCGCGACGAGCTCGGGGCCGTGTGGGCGGATCCGGAGCATACGCTCGGCGCCTTCCGGCATCAGACCTTCGACGAGCGCGACGAGGAGCGCTGGCTGCAGCAGTACTGCCGCGATCTCGGACACACCGGCGTCTGGGCGATCCCCGACCAGGCGAGCCCCGGGCTCGCGATCGCCGAGACCCTGCCGGCGCGCGTGACGGCGCCCGAGCTCCGCGGCCTCACGATCCGCACTGCGCCGGAGGGCGACGGCAGGGCGCTTCTCGAGCTGACCCTCCCGGAAGAGCTCGTCGCCGAGACGGGGGCGCCGCGGCAGGTCCGCATCGAGTACCGGTTCCCGCAGGGCGAAGGCCCGATCCGGATCCTGCTCGACGTGTGCGGGCGGGAGGCGTCTCGGCTGCCCGAGGCGAGCTGGTTCGGCTTCCGTCCGGCGCCGGCCGAGAGGGCCGCCGCCGACGCCTGGGCGCTGCGCAAGCTCGGCGTGCCGGTGGACCCCCGGCGCGTGGTGAGCCGCGGCAACCGCACGCTGCACGCGGTGACGGCCGTGGAGCGCCGCGGATCCCGTCCGCTGCGCCTGCGCACCGTCGACGCCCCGCTCGTCGCGGTCGGCACCCCTGCGCTGCTGCGCTTCGACGACGAGATCCCGGATCCGGCCGACGGATTCGCCGTGAACCTGCACAACAACGTGTGGGGCACGAACTTCCGGATGTGGTTCGATGACGATCTGCGCTACCGGTTCGAGCTGGATCTCGACGGCGCCCCCCATCCCCGCAGAGGAGAACCGATGACCGACGTCCGCCGCACGTCCGCCGCCGATGACGCACTCGTGACGAGCCCGCTGGTGATCATGGCCGTGCGTCCGGACGGGTTCGAGGCGGTGTGGGCGGTGAGCCGGCTCAGCCGTGGACGGCTCGAGTGGCGCACCGACCGCGCCGAGGGTGAAGCGCGGATGGATCCGTTCGGCATGACGCCCCAGGGCGAGCAGGTGCTGCGGGTGCGCGCCGAGGGGATGCACCCCGGCACGACGGTGCAGGTGCGCGCGGTCACCGAGGCGGTCCGCGACCCCGGCGCGCAGCACGTGAGCGCATGGAAGACCGTGCGCCTGCTGGATGCGTCCGCCGCACACGCCCGGATCGCGGTGTGGAACGACACGCACCAGCGCGACGACACGATCCGCGCCCTCGACGAGCAGACTCCGGCGGTCGACCTGCTGGTGTGGAACGGCGACCTCTGCAACGACTGGAAAACCCCCGGCCAGTTCGTGAGCACCGTGCTCTCCCCCGCCCAGCGCGACATCAGCGCCGACCGGCCGCTCGAGATCACGATCGGCAACCACGACGTCCGCGGGGACTGGGCGTTCCAGCTGCAGGACTACGTGGCGACCAGGGACGGCCGGCCCTTCTCCGCCGCGCGGATCGGGCCTGTGGCGTGCCTCTTCCTGCACACGGGCGAGGACAAGCCCGACGCGCACCCCACCTTCGAGGGTCGCGTCGCGTTCGAGCCGCTGCGTGCCGAGCAGGCGCTGTGGCTGCGCGAGGCGATCGCACGGCCGGAGATCCGCGACGCGCCCTACCGTCTCGTTTTCTGCCACATCCCGCTGCGCTGGCTCGACGAGACCCCGGCCGACTACGACCGCGACGGGTACGACTGGTTCAGCCGGATGAGCCGTGATGCCTGGCACGATGCTCTGGTCGCGTGGGGCGCGCAGCTGATCGTCTCCGGCCACACCCACGAGCCCGCCCTGATCCCCGCGGACACGGCGTTCCCGTACGCGCAGGTCGTCGCCGGCGGCCCGGATCTGGACGCCGCGTCCCTCGAGGCCGCAACCTGGATCGACCTCCGGGCGGATCCCGAGGCCCTGCGCCTGGAGATGCGCACGCTCGACGGCGCCGTACGCCTCACGCATGTCCTCGCGCCGCACGCGCCCGACCGGTCACGCTCCGATGGAGGCGATTAGACCTCGGGCCTACCAGCGCCGGCCGTGGCGCCGCTCCCACGCGGCCTCGACCGTGATCGGACGCCCGGCGTAGACGCCGGCGGGGATGGATGCGACGAGCAGAGCGGTGAGCACGATCAGCGGCACCTGCCAGCCGCCGGTCGCGGTGTGCACGATGCCGAGCAGGAGCGGGAAGATCGCGGCGAGCACGTAGCCGCAGCTCTGCACGAACCCGCTCAGCGCGACCGCGGTCTCCGACTCGCGCGCGCGAATACTGATCAGCACCAGCGCGAGCGGGAAGAGCAACCCGGCGAGCCCGTACAGAAGCACCCACAGCCACACGATCGACGGAGCGGGGAACAGCAGCAGGCCGAGCAGGCCCAGCACCGCGCCGAGCGCGCCGATCACATAGAGCCAGGTGGTCGCGTGGAAGCGCACGATGAGCACCGGCACGATCAGGGACGCGGGGAAGCCCGTGAACGCGAACAGCGACAGCAGCAGACCGGCCTGCTGCGGAGTCGTGCCGACGTGCTCGACGAGGATCGTGGGCAGCCAGGCGAACGCCGTGTAGGCCATGCTCGCAGACGTGCCGAACACGACCGCCAGCGTCCAGGCGAGGGGAATGCGGGCCAGCCGGGAGAAGACGCGCGAGCTGGACGGCGCCGTCACGATCGGACCAGTGGAAAGCGCCGCGGCGTCCTCGAACGACGGCCGGGCTGATGCGGTCCCGGCCGGATCCGTCACGTCGGCCTCGACCTGATCCTGTGCCCGGTCGCCGACCGCGGGCGCTGCCTCGGTCTCCGCGGGCGGGGCCGTGGCACCGACAGCCGTGCCCTCGGTCCGCGCGCGCAGCAGCATCACGATCCAGGGGATCGTCCCGGCGAGCGCGAACACGGCCCACATCGCGAGGGACACCCGCCAGCCGGCGACGTCCGCCGCCGGGACCGCGACCAGCGGCGGCAGGAACGTCGAGAACGCCATCACCGTCGTGTACAGCGTCATCATCAGGCCGAGCCGGTCGGGGAAGTACTTCTTCACCAGCGGCGGCATCAGGATGTTCGCCATGCCGACGCCGGCGAACACGAGCGCCGTGGCGATCAGCAGCGTGGTCGCGTCGACGGCGAACCCGCGCCCGACGAGCCCCACCGTCACGGCGCTCAAGGCGATGACGGCCACCCGCTCGAGACCGAGCCGGCGCTCCATGAGCGGGGTGAGCAGCCCGAACAGCGCGAAGCACACCGGCGGCGCGGTTCCGATCAGGCCGACCACGGCAGCCGGCATGGGGAAGTCGCGCGCCACGTGGTCGACGACCGGTGACAGCGAGGCCACGGCGGAGCGCAACGAGAACGCGACGAGGACGATGCCGAGCACCGCCAGGACGCGCCCGCGCCAGAGCGGTCGGACCTCGGGTCCGCCCGCCGTCACGAGCTCTGCGATCCCTCGAGCCAGCCCAGGTACTCCTCGGTGACGGTTCCGGTGACGTACCGGCCGTCGAAGGGGCTCAGGTCGAGATCGGTGAGCTCGGATCCCTCGGTGATCGCGGCCTTGAGGTCCTCGACCTCCTGGTACACGAGCCGGTCGGCGCCGAGCACCTCGGCGATCTCGGGGATCGTGCGGCCGTGCGCGATGAGCTCGTGCTTGGACGGCATGTTGATGCCGTACACGTGCGGGTGCCGGATGGGCGGGGCTGCGGAGGCGAAGATGACCGACTTCGCGCCGGCGTCGCGCGCCATCTGGATGATCTGCTTCGAGGTGGTGCCGCGCACGATCGAGTCGTCGATGAGCAGCACGTTCTTGCCCTTGAACTCAGTCGACATCGCGTTCAGCTTCTGACGCACGCTCTTCTTGCGCACCGCCTGCCCCGGCATGATGAAGGTACGGCCGACGTAGCGGTTCTTGTAGAAGCCCTCGCGGTACTCGATGCCGAGCTTGCGGGCGACCTCCATCGCGGCGGGCCGCGAGGAGTCGGGGATGGGCATGACCACGTCGATCTCGTCCAACGGCACGTGCTTCGCGATCGTGTCGGCGAGGCGGTCGCCCATGCGCAGCCGCGACTCGTACACGGAGATGCCGTTCATGACCGAGTCGGGCCTGGCCAGATACACGTACTCGAACGCGCAGGGCGCGAGGACCGGATCCGCCGCGCACTGCTTCGTGAACAGCTCGCCCTCGTTGGTGATGAACACGGCCTCACCCGGCTCCACCTCGCGGACGATCTCGTAGTCGCCGTTCTCGAGCACGAGGGACTCGCTCGCGACGACCCACTCCTCGGCCCCCTCGCGGGTGCGCTTGCCGAGGATCAGCGGGCGGATCCCGAACGGGTCCCGGAACGCGAGCAGCCCGTATCCGGCGAGGATGGCGATGACGGCGTACGCGCCCTCGATGCGCTTGTGCGTGCGCGCGACCGCCTCGAAGATGCGCTCCGAGTCGAGGTCGACGGTCGAGGTCGAGGTCTGCAGTTCGTGCGCGAGCACGTTCAGCAGCAGCTCGGTGTCACTCGAGGAGTTCAGATGACGGCGATCCCGGTGCGCCATGTCGGCGGTGAGCTCGCGCGTGTTCGTGAGGTTGCCGTTGTGGATGAGGACGATGCCGTACGGCGCATTCACGTAGAACGGCTGGGCCTCCTCCTCGCTCGACGCCGTGCCCTTGGTGGCGTAGCGCACGTGGCCGAGGCCGACGTTGCCGAGCAACGAGCGCATGTCGCGGGTACGGAACGCCTCGCGCACCATGCCCTCCGCCTTGGCCATGTGCATGACCCCGCTCGGCTCGGCCGTGGCGATGCCGGTCGCGTCCTGGCCGCGGTGCTGCAGCAGCAGGAGCGCGTCATAGATGTCCTGGTTGACCGGGGCGTGCCCGACCATTCCGACGATGCCGCACATGAGGTCAGTTCGCTCCGTCCGCGTAGGCGCCGACCAGGCGCACGGCACCACCGTCGACGCCCTTGGCGCCCTGCTCGAAATCGCCGGCCGGGCGTGCGGCGACGGCATCGAGCCGCACCGTCCCGACCTGCCAGGTGTCGATGCCCCCGGCCGTGAGCGCGTCGGCGATCGCGGTGGCGGAGGCGGCGTCGACGACCGCGAGGAAGCCGATGCCGAGGTTCCAGGTGCCCTCGCTGGACTCGAGCGAGGTGCCCGCCAGATCGCTCAGCACACGGAACACCGGGGCCGGGGACCACGTGGAGCGGTCGACCTCGGCCCAGGATCCCTGCGGCAGCACGCGGGCGAGGTTCGCGGCGATGCCGCCGCCGGTGACGTGGCTGAGGGAGTGCACGGCGCCCTCGAAGCGATCGGTCAGGCCGAGCAGCGGAGTCGTGTAGAGGCGGGTGGGGGTCAGCAGCGCCTCACCCCAGGTCGCGCCGAGGTCGTCGGCGCGGTCGCCGTAGCCGATGCCGGCCTTGGCGAGGATGTGCCGCACGAGCGAGTAGCCGTTCGAGTGCAGGCCGCTGGACGCGAGGGCGAGCACGACGTCGCCGTCCCGCACGCGCTCGGATCCGAGGATCCGGTCCGCCTCGACGATGCCGGTCGCCGCGCCCGCGACGTCGTAGTCGTCGACGCCCAGCAGACCCGGGTGCTCGGCCGTCTCGCCGCCGACGAGGGCAGTGCCGGTGAGCTCGCAGGCCTCGGCGATGCCGCGCACGATGTCGGCGATGCGCTCGGGGACCACCTTGCCGCAGGCGATGTAGTCGGTCATGAACAGCGGCTTCGCGCCGACCACGACGATGTCGTCCACGACCATGCCGACCAGGTCGTGCCCGATCGTGTCGTGCTTGTCGATCGCCTGCGCGATGGCGACCTTCGTGCCGACGCCGTCGGTGCTCGAGGCGAGCAGCGGCCGGCGGTAGCCGAGCAGGGCGGAGGCGTCGAAGAGACCGGCGAATCCGCCGACCCCGCCGAGCACCTCGGGTCCGTGCGTGGCACGGACGGCGGACTTCATGAGTTCGACGGCGCGATCGCCGGCTGCCGTATCGACGCCGGCCTCAGCATAGGTGCGGGAGGACACCCGTCAATCCTACCGGCGGGCGACTGTGCGAAGACCCGGGAGACCGCCGCCGTCCCGGCCCGCCCGCAGGGCGGTCGGACGGACCGATCCGAAATGTCCTGGTGCATCGTCCGCGGACCTGGTAATACTTGACTCCCCCGATCCTGAGAGACCCCTGAAGGCGTGTGACGCGCTGGATGTGAGACCGCACGGCAACGACGCCGTGCGGTGGCAAGTGGAGAGGACGATCGTGGCACGCACTCAGAAGGACAAGGGATCCGCACCTGCTCCGGCGGAGGAGGCGGCCGCCGTGAAGAGATCGGCGCCGCGTCGCCGCGCGGCGAGTGCTGCGGCCGCGAAGGCTCCGGTCACGCCCGTGGCGAAGACAGCCGGCGCATCGCGATCACGCGCCCGCAAGCCGGTGCCGATGCCCACCACGTCGGCGAACACCGGACCGCTGCCGGTGGCCGCCCCCACGCTCGATCCCGAGATCGCTCCCGGGGAGCCGCCGGTCCGTCGTCACGGCCTGCGGAACATGTCGGAGATCCGGCACTTCTTCCGCACCAACCGCACCCCGATCTTCTTCGTGGGCGCGTCGTCGTTCAACCTGCTGGGCCTGGATCGCTGGGTGCGCGGATTCTCGTACATCGCCTACTACGACAGCTGGCAGGGCGCGCATCCGCGCGTGTTCAGCCCGATCCACAAGCCGTACATCGAGTGGGAGAGCGGCGAGCAGATCAACAACTGGCTGCTGCGCCACCACGAGGTGCGAGCGCACATCGCCCGACTCACTCCGGCGGGAGAGAAGCCGCGCATCGCGCTGGTGTTCTTCGACGAGGAGACCGAGGCGATCTGCGAGGAGCTCGGCTACGAGCTGATCCTGCCCAAGGCGTCACTGCGGGAGCGCCTCGACTCGAAGATGGTGACCACCCGGATCGCGGACTCCGTCGGCGTTCCCAGCGTGCCGAACGTGATCACGAAGGCGGAGTCCTTCGAGGACCTGATGGCGCAGGCCGAGAAGGCCGGTCTCGGATCCGACCTCGTCGTTCAGACCGCTTACGGCGATTCGGGCAAGACCACGTACTTCGTCACCGACCGCGCTTCGTTCGACAAGAACGCGGCCGACGTGATCGGCCATGAGATCAAGGTCATGAAGCGGATCAACAACCGCCCGATCGCCGTCGAGGCGGTGCTCACCCGGCACGGCACGATCGTCGGCCCGTTCATGACCGAGATCACCGGGCACAAGGAGCTCACCCCGTATCGCGGTGGCTGGGCCGGCAACGAGATGTTCCCGGGCGTGCTCGACGAGCCCACCCGGCATGCGGCGACCAGCCTCGTGCGCAAGCTGGGCGACGCGCTGAGCGCGGAGGGCTACCGGGGCTTCTTCGAGGTCGACGTGCTGCTGGACACCGACACCGGCGACGTGTACCTGGGCGAGCTGAACCCGCGCATCTCCGGCGCCTCCGCGATCACGAACGTGACCGCGGGCGCGTACGCCGACATCCCGCTGTTCGTGTTCCACCTGCTCGAGTTCTCCGGGGTGGAGTTCGACCTCGACGTCGACGAGATCAACGACCGCTGGGAGGAGCTCGCCGCCGCCGACCAGTGGAGCCACATGATCATCAAGCACACGGATCCGACCGTGGAGCACATCGATGTGGCTCCGCCCACCGGCCGTTACGTGCTGGATGCGTACGGTCGCCTCGCATTCTCGCAGGGCGACCTGGACTGGCACCTGCTCGGCAGCGAGTCGGAATCGTTCTTCCTGCGGATCTACGGCCCGGGAGACTACCGTTGGAAGGGCGCGGATCTGGGGATCCTGGTCACCAAAGGCCGGCTGCAGACGCCCACAGGGCGCCTGTCCATCCGCGCGAAGCATCTCATCGAGTCCATCCGGGCGATGTACGCGGCCACGCCGCTGCCGCCCGCGGCGGAGATCGACGAGCACGAGCAGATCGGAACCGAACCGACACCATGAGCGGTGATGTGACACCCCCGTCGACGGACACCTGGAACGGCACCATACCGGCGGCGGGCGGTGCACCGGACGGCCCGCGACCGATCGACGGGTTCATCCCCCCGCTCGAGGCCTGGCAGCAGGAGCCCAACCTGCGCTGGTCGATGCAGCACATGGCGGACTTCCTGCCGGTGCACGAGATCTCCTCGCGAGGGCGCACGCTCGCGCTGCCCTCGGTGCCGGCCGATCTCAGCCACATCGACGTCCCGCACCCGTGGGAGCCGCGTTCGGCGCCGTTCGAGGACGTGATGGCCTCGACCTTCACAGACGGATGGATCGTCTCGCGCGACGGCGCGGTCATGGGCGAGCAGTACACCGGCACGATGTCAGCGAGCGTGCTGCACCTGCTGATGTCGGTGAGCAAGTCGCTCACGACGGCCGTCGCCGGCACGCTCATGGGCGCCGGAGCGCTGGATGCGGGAGCGCAGGTCACCGCCTACGTCCCGGCTCTGGCCGGATCCGGCTACGAGGGCGCACGCGTGCGCGACCTGCTCGACATGCGCACGGGCGTGCGGTTCTCCGAGGCGTATCTGGACGAGAACGCCGAGGTCCGCCTGCTCGAGGAGGCCATCGGCTGGGCGCCGCGCAGGCACCCCGACACCCCTGGCACGCTGCGCGACTTCCTCGCGACGCTGGGCGCGGACGGCCCGCACGGCGGCCGCTTCGACTACAAGTCGTGCGAGACCGACGCGCTCGCGTTCGTGCTCGAGGGCGCGACCGGCGTGCACGCGGCCGATCTCATGTCCGAGCGGCTGTGGGGTCCGATGGGGGCGGAGTTCGGCGCGAACGTCGGCGTGGACGCGGTCGGTGCGGGCATGTTCGACGGCGGCGTCTCGGCGTCCCTGCGGGATCTGCTGCGCTTCGGCACGCTGTTCCTCCGCGACGGCGCAGCGATGGACGGGAAGCAGGTACTTCCCTCGTCCTGGATCGCGGAGACCATGGCCGGCGCACCCGACTCCCGCGCGGCGTTCGCGAACGCGGCGGAGCCCACGCTCATGCCCGGCGGCATGTACCGCAACGGGTTCTGGTTCCCGTACCCGGGGTCCGACGTCTTCCTCGCGCTCGGCATCCACGGACAGATGATCTACGTCAACCGTGCCGCGAACGTCGTCGCCGCCAAGCTCTCCAGCTGGCCGACGCCGCAGGATGCCGAGCGGCTGCTGTGGACGATCAAAGCCTTCGACGCCGTCGCCCGAACGATCGGCTGACCGGCGCGTTTCGCGGCACCGGATCCGCATTTCCGGTTCGGGGAGCGATGCCGGTCCTGTTCCTGCACGGATCAGGACGGACATCGCTCCCTGAATCGTGAATCGAGCCGCCCCGCGAGGCCCCGGAATCCGTACGATGGGGCCATGGTCGACAAGCCGCAGTGGCTGGTGCGCGAGGAGGCCGGGATCCCGGTGCTCGTCGCACTCGCGCTGCGCCAGCGGCTCGGCGTACGGACCCCCGCCGAGCTTCCCACGCTGAGGGATCATCCGCTGCGCGCCTTCGACGACGCCGGGGCGGACGACGTGCTCGAACGGCAATGGCGGGCGTACTGGGACATGACGGTCGAGCCGGAGACGCACCCGTCCGCCGCTCCGCTCGAGCTCATCGACGGCTTCGACACGATCGTCGCGCTCCCCGCCGTCGGAGCCGAGCGGCTGCGCACCGCGATCGCCCCGCTCGCCGCCGAGGTGGTGCGCTACGCGAACGAGGCGCAGCAGCGCTATTCCCGGTCCGTCTCCGGCACCGGTGATCCGTATCGGGCATACGCCGCGGCGCTCGCGGAGTTCGAGCGCGACACCGGGCGCCGCGCGCACTCCTTCGAGCTGAACGTGCACGTGCTGCCGCTCGCGCAGCGCGGAATCTGGCGCATCGGGGCGTTCAGCATCGCGGTGACCGACAGCCTCCGGCACGACCCGGTCGACTTCGACAGCGCCATCCGCCCCGTCATCGCCGAGGTCGCCTGACCGGTTGACGGCTGCCTGCGCTCGTGCCCTCGCGCGGGCTACTCGACGACGGTCTCGTGGTCGACGCGCACCACGCGCTCGCTGTGGCGGGCGGCGCGTTCGAGCAGCAGCGCGATGACGCCGAACACGGCGATACCGGCCGGCACGGTCCACAGCAGCAGGAAGCCGAACACCTGGCCGAACGGGTAGGAGACCTGCGTGGCCTCCGAGGCGCCGAAGTTGCCGAACACGGTCAGCAGGAACGCGAGAACGACGCCCAGGCCCACGCCGATGCCGAGGAAGACGCCCCAGCGCGGCGCTCGACGAACGCGCGCGATCTCGATCTCGGGCGTGCGATGCGGCTGCGACGTGCTCATGGATCCATTGTCCCACGCGCACCTGTGCGGGGATCCGGCGGATGATCAGGGCCGCAGCGGCAGCAGCTCGGTCAGGTCGGCGCGCGTGCCGGAGGCGTGGATGCGGCCCGCAGCGACGGCGGCGGCCCAGGTCTCGGATCCGATCGCGACGGCGATCCACGTGGCGGGATCCAGCTCGACGACATTCGGCGGCGTGCCCCGCGTGTGCCGCGGCCCTTGCACGACCTGCACGGCACCGAACGGCGGCACGCGCACCTCGACGCTGTTGCCCGGAGCCTTCTCGTCGAGCAGCTGCAACAGGTAGCGCACGGCTGTGGCGTAGTCGGAGCGGGCCGGCTTCTCCCCGGCCGTGAGCGCGGCGCGGGCCGCCTCGAGCGCCGCGCGCCCCGCCGTCGTGTCGATCCTGCTCGCCATGGGTCCATGCTAGGCACGCCGGGCATAGGCTCGGCACGATGACTTCCTCCGCCGAGACGCCCGCCACGGACACCGCAGCCGGGGCGCGCGCCGACCTGCTCGCGGCAGCGGCGAAGGGCGCACTCGGACTGGGCCGCTTCCCCGGAGTCGACGACGACGCGCACGCCGCGTCCGTGCTGATCCTGTTCGGCCGCCTCGACGACGAGCCGTCCGATGCGGACGCCGTGACCGTGCCGGCCGACCTCGACGTGCTGCTGCAGCGTCGTGCGGCGACGCTCTCCTCACACCCCGGCCAGGTCTCGTTCCCCGGCGGACGCCGGGAGGACGCGGATCCGGATCCCGCCGCGACCGCCCTCCGCGAGGCGCAGGAGGAGACAGGACTGGATCCGGCCGGCGTCGAGATCCTCGCGACTCTGCCCGAGATCCCCCTCGCCGCCAGCAACCACCTCGTCACCCCGGTGCTGGGCTGGTGGCGGGAGCCCTCGCGCGTGGTCGCGGTGGATCATGCCGAGACCGTGCAGGTGTTCCGCGTGCCGGTGGCCACGCTGCTGGATCCGGCGACCCGGTTCACCTCCACCCTCACGCGGATGGGGCAGATCTTCCGCGGGCCCGCCTTCGACGTGGACGGCACCATCGTGTGGGGCTTCACGGCGATGGTTCTCGACGGCGTCTTCGAGGCCGCGGGGTGGACCCTGCCGTGGAACCGCGCCGATGAGAGGCCGATCCGGCTCGAGGTGTGACCGACCGGGCGCCGCACGGCCGTCATCGGCATGCGCGCGCTCGGTAGGCTTGCGGGGTGAAGATCCTCGTCCTCGGTTCCGGTGCCCGTGAGCACGCGATCATCCTCGCCCTGCGTGCGGAGCACAAGGGGCACGAGATCCTCTGCGCCCCCGGCAACGCCGGCATCGCGCAGCACGCGACCCTGGTCGAGGTGGATCCGATGGACGGCTCCGCCGTGCGCGCCTTCGCCGATGAGCACGCCGTCGACCTCGTCGTGATCGGCCCCGAAGCGCCGCTCGTCGCGGGCGTCGCCGACGTGGTGCGCGAGCACGGGATCCCCGTCTTCGGCCCCGGTCGCGCCGCCGCGCAGCTGGAGGGGTCCAAGGCGTTCGCGAAGCGGATCATGGAGGCGGCCTCCGTGCCGACCGGCCGTGCCGTGCGCGCGAGCTCGACGGCCCAGGTCGAGGCCGCGTTCGACGACCTCGGCGCCCCCTACGTGGTGAAGGCCGACGGCCTCGCCGCAGGCAAGGGCGTCATCGTCACCGAGGACCGTGCGGCCGCGCTCGCGCACGCCGAGCACTATCTGCCCCACGGCCCGGTGCTCATCGAGGAGTTCCTCACCGGACCCGAGGTCTCGCTGTTCTTCCTCAGCGACGGCGACACGGTGCGCGCCCTGAGCCCCGCGCAGGACTTCAAGCGCGCCCTCGACGGCGACGAGGGGCCGAACACCGGCGGCATGGGTGCCTACTCCCCGCTGCCCTGGCTCGACGAGCAGTTCGGCAGCGAGGTGGCGTTCGTCGAGGAGGTCACCCGCACCGTCGCCCTCCCCGTCGTGAAGCAGCTCGACGCCGAGGGCACGCCGTTCATCGGCCTGCTCTACGCCGGCCTCATCCTCACCCCGAACGGCGTGCGCGTGATCGAGTTCAACGCGCGCTTCGGCGACCCGGAGACCCAGGTCGTGCTGCCGCGCCTGCGCACCCCGCTGTCGCGACTGCTGCTCGCGGCAGCCACCGGCACGCTCGAAGACCAGCCGCAGCCGCAGTTCTCGGACGACGTCGCGATCACCGTGGTGCTCGCGAGCGAGGGCTACCCCGAGGCGCCGCAGACCGGCCGCCCGATCGAGGGCCTGGCCGAGGCCGCGGCGGTCGAGGGCGTCGGCATCGTGCACGCGGCGACTGCGGGCCCCGACGCACCGGGCGGCAACCTCATCGCCACCGGCGGCCGGGTGCTGAACGTGGTCGCGACCGGATCCGACTTCGCCGACGCCCGCGCCCGCGCCTATGAGGCGATCGGCCGGATCCGCCTCGACGGCGCGCACTTCCGCACCGACATCGCCGCCCGCGTCGCGCAGTAGCCCGAGCGCGCGCGCACGGGCCTGGTCTGCACAAGGCCCGCGAGACGCCGACCGCGAACGCCGACGCCCCCTCGCATCATCGATACCCCCTCGTACGATCGTCCGTACGAGGGGGTATCGGCGCTCAGGCGGGGTATCGGCGCTCAGAGGGCGCGGACGAGACGAGCGCTGCGTCAGCGCTTCACGAGGTGCTCCGGACGCTGCATGAACAGGACCCCGATCACGCCGAGGAAGAGCACGGTGGCGGGCAGGATCATCGACTGCGCCATGGCGGTCGAGAACCCCGCCACCACGAACTCGGGCAGCTTGCCCGTGCCGAAGTCGCCGCCGTGGCTGGCCGCACCCGGAAGGTTCGCCTCGAGTCGGCCCTGCATGAGGGCGGCGATGGCTGCCGATCCCAGGACGGATCCGATCGTCCGGGTGGTGTTGTAGATGCCGGCACCCGCGCCCGCCTGGCGCGGAGCGAGGTTGCGCGTCGCGGTGGTGGCCAGTGGGCCCCACATCCCCGCCTGGCCGATGCCCATGAGCGCCGACGGCAGCAGGAACATCCAGATCGGGGTGTCCGGGTTCATCAGCAGTCCGTACCAGATCAGCGCGACCGTGGTCAGGCCGAGGCCCGGCACGAGCAGGACGCGGGGATCCACCCGGTCCAGGATGCGGCCCGCGATGGGGGCGAGCACGCCCGACAGCACCGCCATCGGGATCAGCAGCAGCGCCGCCTCGGTCGGCGTGAGGCCGCGGGCGAGCTGGTAGAAGAACATCATCGGCAGGGACATCGAGGTCACCGTGAAGCCGACGGCGGCGATGCCGAAGTTCGCGACCGAGAAGTTGCGGTCGCGGAACAGACCGAGGGGCACCAGCGGCTCGCTGCGGGTCTTCGCCTGCTGCCAGATGAAGATCGCCATCACCACGACGCCCGCGCCGATCATCGCCCAGATCCATCCGGCCCAGTCGTAGTGCTGCCCCTCCTGCAGCCCGAAGACAATGAGGAACAGCCCGAGGGCGCTGAGAACGACGCCGACCATGTCGAACCGGTGCTCGTGCGTCTTCAACCGCGGGACGAGGACCGCGGCCAGCACGAAGCCGATCACGCCGACCGGAAGGTTGATGAAGAAGATCCACTCCCATCCGAAGGCGTCCACCAGCAGGCCGCCGGCCAGCGGGCCCACCAGCGTCGCGACGCCCGCCGTCGCGCCCCACAGCCCCATCGCGGCGCCCCGGCGCTCGGCCGGGAACGTGCGGGTGATGACCGCCATGGTCTGCGGCGTCATCAGCGCGGCGCCGAGTCCCTGCACGGCACGGAACGCGATCAGCATCTCCAGCGTGCCGGAGAGACCGCAGCCGAGCGAGGCCAGGGTGAAGATCGTCAGACCGATGAGGTAGATGTTCTTCGGGCCGAACCGGTCGCCGAGGCGGCCGGTGATCAGCAGCGGCACGGCGTAGGCGAGCAGGTAGGCGCTCGTCACCCACACCACGTTGTCGAGGTTGTTGGTCTTCGGGTCGAGCGCAGCCTTGATGGCCGGGTTCGCGACGGAGACGATCGTGGTGTCCACGAGGATCATGAAGAAGCCGATGACCAGCGCCCAGAGGGCGGGCCAGGGGCTCTTCGGCTTGTGGCCGGCGGCGTAGGCGCCGGTCGACGTACCGATGGTTTCAGCCATTCTGGTGTGCCTTTCGCTTGGCAAGAAGGTGGTCCGGATCCGGCCCCCACGCGAAGTCGGGGGACGAGATCCGGGGGATCAGGGTGTCGAGCCAGTCGATCTCCGCCTGCAGCATCAGGCGGTGTCGGAACGGTTCGAGGAGGTACTGCTCCGGCACGTCGCGCGTCGCGGCGCCGTCCAGCGCGCCGCAGATCGTGTCGAGCTCCTGCCGGAGCAGCCCGAGCCGCTGAGTGAGCAGGTCGACCGCCTCGTCCCGGTCGAGGTTGTGCGCCTCGGCCAGGGCGACGCGGAACGGGGTCTGCCGCCGACTGCCGCCGAGTTCGCGGCGCACCCATTCGCGCACCGCGTCAGCGCCGGCCGCCGTGACCGCGTAGGTCGTGCGTTCGGGGCGGTTGCCGTCGCGATCGACGCCGACCTCCTCGAGCAGCCCCTGCCCGTGCAGGCGGGCGACCGTGTGGTAGAGCGTGCCGTTGGAGATCGGGATGATCCTGTCGTCGCGACGGGCGCGCAGCAGCCGCGCCATCTCGTAAGGGTGCATGTCGCCCTCGCTCAGCAGGGCGAGCACCATCACCCCCAGGGGTGTGAGCGCCGGATCCTTCACCATCACTCCGATCCGACTAGTCCATGTGGACTAGTCGGATAGGACTATACGCCGAAACAACAGCCGACGCCAGCCCGGAGCCGTCGCTCATCGCAGCGCCGTGGCGAGCTGGGCGGAGGTGAGCTCGCGATCGGCGTAGACCAGGCGCATCACGGCGGGATCCGGATTCCCGACGTCCGGCGCGCGGTGCACGAGAGTCAGACCCGCCTTCTCCGCGACCGCCGCGGACGCGCGGTTGTGCTCGACGAGGTAGGCGATCACCGGACGCTCGGGCGCGACCTCGGCAGCAGCCGCCCGCGCCGCCTGCGCCAGCTCGGTCGCATAGCCGTGACCGTGGTGCTCGGCCGAGAGCCGGTAGCCGAGGTTCCAGACGCCCGCCGCGGGGTCATCGCCATCGGCGGTGAGCAGCGTGCATCCGCCGTTGCCGATCATCTCGCCGGTCCCCCGCAGCAGCACCGTCCAGGTGCCGAGCCCCGCACCCTCCCAGCTGCGCCCCCACCGCGCCATCATCGTCTGGATCTGGTCGGGATCGGTGGGCCGCAGGCTGGGGAAATGCGTCCAGACCCGCGGATCCGCATGGATCGCGAACACCGATGCGAGATCGCCCGGGACAGGTCGACGCAGTAGGAGGCGGTCGGTCGTGGTCTCGAGGGGAAAGGCGGCGCTCACGAGAGCAACCTACGCGTCGCCACGGACATCGCCGGCTCCGGCCACCGCGATAATGGACGCGTGAGCACACCCCTCGAACTCTCCGGCTGGCGTCACCTCTACTCCGGCAAGGTCCGCGATCTGTACGCCCCCGAGGATCCGGCTGACAAGCGCCTGCTCGTCGTCGCGAGCGACCGCGTGAGCGCCTTCGACTTCGCCCTCGAGCCAGGGATCCCCGAGAAGGGCGCCCTGCTCACCGCGCTCAGCCGCTGGTGGTTCGACCGGCTCGCAGAGGGACCGGATCCGATTCCGAACCACCTGGTGGACGGCGACATCTCGGCCGAGGTCGCCGACCGCGCGATGCTCGCGATGTCCCTGGAGATGCTGCCGATCGAATGCGTGGTGCGCGGATACCTGACCGGATCCGGCTGGGCCGAGTACCAGCAGAGCGGGACCGTCTGCGGCATCGCGCTGCCCGCCGGCCTGCAGAACGGCGACCGGCTGCCCGAGCCGCTGTTCACCCCGGCGTACAAGGCCCCCATGGGCGAGCACGACGAGAACATCACGTTCGAGCGCACCGCCGAGCTCGTCGGCGCCGAGCGCGCCGCCCAGCTGCGGGATGTCTCTCTCGCGGTCTACCGCCGGGCTGCGGCCATCGCCGAGGAGCGCGGACTGATCCTCGCCGACACGAAGTTCGAGTTCGGCGTCGATGCCGACGGTGTGCTGCGGCTCGCCGACGAGGTGCTCACCAGCGACTCCTCCCGGTACTGGGACGCGGAGTCGTGGCGGACCGGATCCACCCCCGCCGAGCGGATGGCGAGCTTCGACAAGCAGATCGTGCGCGACTGGCTGAGCGCCCACTGGGACAAGCAGGGCACCCCGCCCGTGCTGCCCGACGAGGTGGTCGCCCAGACCGCCGCACGTTACGCCGAGCTGCTGCAGCGCCTGACGGCCTGACGGGTCGCGTACCGGCCGCCGCGTGCCGAGATCAGGACAAGTGACCGAGAACAGGACGTTTCGCGCGGAAGGATCCTGATCTCGGTCATTCCTCCTGATTTCGGCGCGAACGGCCGGCCGGGCGCCGCGCAGCGGCGAGGCCGCGTGTCTGCGGGGCCGTGTCGCCGGCGGGACCAGGCGACGGGGATCCCTGCTCCCAGGGAACGCCCAGGATAGGGTTTCCACAGCCCCCTCCCCCGATCCCGAGGAGCCCGCATGGCCCTGTGGAAGATCCACGGCAACGGACGCACCGTCGAACCCGGCGCCGTCGTCCACCCCGATGAGCGCCTGAACTGGCCCGCCACGATCGCGATCGGCGTGCAGCACGTCGTGGCGATGTTCGGCGCGACCTTCCTGGTGCCGATCCTCACCGGCTTCCCGGTGCCGACGACCCTGCTGTTCAGCGGCGTCGGCACGCTGCTGTTCCTGCTGATCACGCGCAACAAGCTGCCGAGCTACCTCGGATCCTCCTTCGCGTTCATCGCCCCGGTGACCGCCGCGACCGCCGCCCACGCGACCGGCGGCGACAGTGGGATCGGCGCCGCCCTCGCCGGCATCGTCGCGGTCGGCGTGCTGCTCGCGCTCATCGGCGTCGTGGTGCATGTCGCCGGCGTGAAGTGGGTGGACCGGTTCCTGCCGCCGGTGCTGGCGGGCACCATCGTCGCGCTGATCGGGTTCAACCTCGCCGGCGCCGCGTACGGCAACTTCGCCAAGGCGCCCGTCACCGCGACCTTCACGCTTGCGATCACGATCATCTTCGCGGTGCTGTTCCGCGGGTTCCTGGGGCGGATCTCGATCTTCCTCGGCGTGATCGCGGGCTACATCTTCGCCGGCTTCCGCGGCGAGCTCGACTTCTCGGCGGTCGACAAGGCCGCGTGGGTGGGGCTTCCCACCTTCCACTTCCCCGACTTCGGCACCCCGAGCGTGTGGAGCGGCATCGCGATGTTCCTCCCCGTCGTGCTCGTGCTCATCGCCGAGAACGTCGGCCACGTGCGCGGCGTCGCGACCATGGTCGAGGACCCGGAGATCAACCAGCAGACCGGCAAGGCGCTCATCGCCGACGGCGTCTCGACCACGATCGCCGGCTTCTTCGGCGGATCCGGAACCACCACCTACGGCGAGAACATCGGCGTCATGGCGTCGACCAGGGTGTACTCGACCGCCGCGTACTGGGTCGCCGGCATCGCCGCGATCCTGCTCAGCCTCTCCCCGAAGTTCGGGGCGATCATCAACTCGGTACCCGCGGGCGTGCTCGGCGGCATCACGACCGGGCTGTACGGCCTCATCGGCGTGATCGGCATCAAGATCTGGGTCGACAACCGCGTCGACTTCTCCCGCCCGGTCAACCAGTACACCGCCGCCGTCGCGCTCATCATCGCCGTCGGAGGCTTCTCGATCGCGATCAAGGACTCCGGCTTCATGCTCGGCGGCATCGTCATCGCCACGGTGGCGGCGATCATCATCTATCACGGCGGCAACGCGATCGCCCGGCTGCGCAAGACCGGTGCGGACGACCCCCGTCCGCTCGAGGCCGTGGGGCCGATGGGCGGCGACCCGGCCTGATCCGCGCGACTGCTCAGCGCGAAGCCCGCGCCCGCAGCTCGGATCCCGAGCCGGGCGTGGGCTTCGTCATTCCGGGGAGCGGCGCTTCAGGCTCCGGCAGACCGTAGCGGCGGTGCACCCAGCGGCGCGCCTCCTCGAGCGGATACGAGTCGCCGTACATGATGCGCTGCCCGACGATCCCGTCGAGCACGCTGCGGAGCATGATCTCCTCGAGCGCCGGATCCGCGTCGCCGCGGTCGCGGAAGATCGAGCGCACCGCGTCCTCCGCGGCGATGACCCCTGCCATGTGCCGCCGCTCCCCCTCGGCGAACAGAGCTCGCGTGGTCGGCTGCTGCTGCAGGGCGATGACCACGCGCTGCAACGGAAGGGCGACGGCGGTCATGCCGAGCGCGGTGTCGATGATGGCTGCCAGCCGCACCTCCGGAGGGAGCGACGCGGCCGACGGCGGCGGCACTCGCTCCGACTCGGGCTGCTCGGGCTCGGTGGCCGGCTCCGACTCGGGCTCAGGCCGCGCGGCGATCTCTTCGCCTCGGGCCGCGCTCCCGGGGTCGGCCGCCGCCCCGCCGTGCGCGATGCCGAGCAGCATCTCGAACCAGCGGTCGATCACCGCCTGGACGAGCTGCTCTTTTCCGCCGAAGTAGTAGTTGACCAGCCCCTGTGCGACGCCCGCGCGTCCGGTGATGTCGGCGATCGTCGCGCCGTCGATCCCGCGCTCGGCGAAGACGTCGATCGCCGCCTCGAGCAGGCTCTCGCGGGAGCGCTCCCTGGCGACGCGGTTCTGCTCCGGGGAGCGTGCCATGCGACGTGCCTTCCGGATCCGTTTTCCGGGTGAGGGATCCTTTCGCTACATTAATCACTGAACAAGTGTTCAACCTACGATTCCCCCCAGACTGGAGGCGCCTTCATGCACGGCAGCGCGCGCGTGGATCTGAACGACCTCGGCAGCATCATCGGCTGGCTCTTCGCCCAGTGGTGGGTGTGGGTGATCGTCGGTGTCGTCGTGCTGTTCTTCCTCGTCGTGTGGATCATGCCGGCCGCGAAGGTGAAGCCCTCCGAGGCGTACCCGACCGACGACCGCGAGGCGAACGAGATCGCGCTGGGCTTCCTGCAGATCGTGAACCAGCCGTCCGGGCCGTGGAACGATCCGACCGCGTCCGCGCTCAGCGACGGGGAGAAGAAGCGGCTCGTCGAGATGTGGGGCGTGGCGACGCGTGAGGAGTGGCTCGCCGGCATCGAACGTCTCGTCACGGGCCGGCGCCGACGCGACGTGTGGGTGACCTGCCTGGCGATCCGCGCCGAGCTGGCCGGCCGGCTCGGTCGCGTGCCGAAGAGCAAGGAGTGGACGTCCGCGATCATCGAGGCCGGCGGCGACAAGCGCGATGCCCGCTCCTTCGTCGCCGCGATCGAGGGCGTCGAGGGGCAGGTGCGCAAGCTCGTCGGCAAGGACATCGTGACGCCGGACGTCTACGTCCGCACGCTCGACGGCTACGCGCTCGGCCAGGCCGTCGCACTCGCGACCTGGGGTGTCGCGCTGGGCCACGCCGACATCCCCGAGGCGCGAGCGATCATCCACCGCATCAACGAGGAGGGACGCCCGGCGTTCTCCTCGTGGGCCGACTTCGGCCTCAGCTACATCACGGGTCGCGTCATGCACTGGAGCGACGGCGTGATCGGCGAGAAGACCTTCGACAAGTTCGGCGACGGCTGGTCCGAGTTCAAGGCGGCCGCGACCGCGAAGCGCAACGGGCCGTGGGCGTCGCTGCCCTGGCGAATCGGGTGAGCGAGGGCCGTATGAGCACGGATCCGCGCACCGCGGAGCCGATCCGGGTCGATCTCTCCGCACTGCGGACGTCACCGGGAATGCGCACGCTGCTCGCCTACGAGCGCGCGGCGCGCATCCCCCTGCACCGGCGCTTCGTCGCGGTGCTCGCCGGCGTGCTGCTGCTCACGACGGCGATCGTGGCCGCGCTCTGGTGGCTCGGCTCGATCGGGATGCTCGCGCGGGTGCCGCTGATCGCCGTGTTCGGCGCCCTCTACGGCGTGATGGGAGCGGTCGGCTTCGTCTGGTACGCCGTGGGCCTGTCCCGCCGCACGCGCCTGGCGATGTTCGCGTGGGGCAACGGGTGGGCCTACGCCGACCTGCTGCAGGGCACCCGCCGACCCGGCTCGGCGTTCACGCGCATGCGCCGCTCGATCGAGCGCGGCGTGGTCGCGTCGGAGGACGAACGCATCCCGTTCGAGCTGGGCATCGCGCGCTCGGTCGGCGGCCGGGACGAGGCCGCGACCGTGCAGCGCCCTTTCGCCTTCGTCGAGCTGCCGCTGCCTGCGAAGGTTCCGCACATCGTGCTGCGCAACCGCCGCCGCAGCATCGTGCCCACCCTGGGTCTGGGCGGGGCACGGATGGATCTGGAAGGCCATTTCGCGTCGACGTTCCAGCTGCTGGTGCCCGAGGGGTATCAGCGTGACGCGCTCTACATCTTCACGCCCGATCTGATGGCGCGGATCCTGGATCTCGGATCCGGTGCCGAGATCGAACTCGTCGAGGATCGCGCCTACGTGTACCTGCCCGGCAGCACCCGGTTCGATCGACCGGACGTGATGCAGGGAACCGTGCAGCTCGCCGAAGAGCTGCACCGACGCTTCGCGGCACGCACGGGGCCGTACCGCGACGAGAGCACCGGCCCGATCGTACGACCGGAGGGAGTTGCGATCGGGCTGGGCGGACAGCGCCTCGGCGGACAGGGCGTGTCCCTGCTGGCCGTGGCCGGCGTATCGGCGGCGGTGATCCTCTCCGCAGGGATCACGGCGTTCGCGCTGTTCGGCGGGGCGATCCTGCGATCAGGGGGGTGACCGCAGGCGCTGATCTCTTGGGGGGATCGGCGACCGACGCCCCGTCCCCTGCTGTGCACGGCAGGGGACGGGGCGTCTCGGCGTCTGCGACCGGGACCGGGTCGGCGCGATGATGTGCGCCCTGCGCCCGCCGCGCTCAGCGCCGGATGATGCGCTGCTCGATCGCCGCGGCGACGGCGCCGGCCCTGGTGTCGACGCCGAGCTTGCCGTAGATGTGCGAGAGGTGCGACTTCACCGTCGCCTCCGACACGAACAGCGCCTTGGCGAGCTCGCGGTTGCCGAGGCCGTCCGCCAGCAGCTCGAGCACCTCGACCTCGCGCTCGGTCATACGCGGCTCGGGCGAGGCGGCACGGCGCATGAGCACCGCCGCCACGGAGGGAGCCAGGGCCGGCTCGCCCCGGTGGACCGCCTGAATGCCGGCGAACAACTGGTCCGGCGGGGAGTCCTTCAGCAGGTATCCGGCGGCACCGGCGTCCAGCGCGCGCAGGATGTCGGATTCGCTGTCGTAGGTGGTCAGCACGAGCACGGCCGGCGGCTCCGGCAGCGCCCGGATCCGCCCGGTGGCAGCGATGCCGCTCTCGCCGTCACCCAGGCTGAGGTCCATGAGCACCACATCCGGCCGCTCGGCCTCGACCGCCCGCACGGCGTCGGCGGCGTTCGACGCCTCGCCCACGACCACGAGGTCGTCCCTCGACTCGAGCAGCGCGCGCACGCCGGCGCGCACGACGGGATGGTCGTCCACGAGCACGATCCGCAGAGTCATCGGTTCTCCTTCTGCGGATCCGCATCGGATCCGCTCTCGGTGTCGGATCCGCTCTTCGTGTCGGATCCGCTCGCGGGATCGGAACCCGCTGCGAGATCGGAACCGGCCGCCGGATCGGAACCGGCCGCGCGATCGGACCCGGTCCTCGCACCGGATCCGGGCTCCGCGCGGGTTCCGTCGGCGCTGAGCGGGAACACCAGCGACAGCGTCGTGCCCTCCCCCGGAGCGCTCTCGACGTGCAGCTCGCCGCCCAGCTGAGCGATCCGCTCCGCCATGCCGGGGATGCCCTGGCCGCGGCCGGCCGCTCGTCGCTGTGCCGCCCTGGCCGACATCGCGGCGGGCCGCGCGTCGAAGCCGACCCCGTCGTCGCGGATGTCCAGGCGCAGCTCGTCCGGCTGGGCGGTCAGGCTCACCACGGCCCGGGTCGCGCGGGCGTGCTCGGCGACGTTCGCGAGGGCGCCGCGCACCGTGCGGATGATGGCCGACGCCACCGGCAGCGGCACCTCCGTGGCGGTGCCGTGGCTGCGGAACTGCACGTCGACGCCGCGCCCCGACGCCTCCTCGACCACGCGGGCGAGGGCGGCGGGGAGGGATCCGGCGGCGCCCTCGAGCTCGCCGGGGGCGAGGTCGCGCACCACGCGGCGCACCTCGTCGAGCGCCGACCGGGCGGTGCCGGCGGCCGAGCGCACCTGCTCCCTGGCGGTGTCGGGGCGGCGCTCCCAGCCCTGCTCGGCCGCCTGCAGCAGCAGGTTGATGCTGGACAGGTCCTGCCCGACGGAGTCGTGGATCTCACGCGACAGGCGGGCGCGTTCGGCGAGCGCGCCCGCACGGTGCTGCGCGGCGGAGAGGTCCGCCTGCGTCGCGGTGAGCTCGTCGAGCAGCTGCTGCCGGGCGCGCGCCTCGCGGTCGAGTGCACGGTAGGCGAAGATCGTGGCGAACGCGATGCCGATCGGGCCCGCGACGAGCGTCGGGTCGAACAGCGAGGAAAGGCGCAGTTCTGCGACGATCACGACCGCGGTCATCGCCGCGATCGCTGCCGTCGCCGGCCAGAACGGCAGGATCTGCAGCACCGCGAAGGCGAGCGGAACGGCACACCAGCCGAACGACGGCGCGACCAGCGTGAGCACGGCCCAGAGCGCGCACGCCACGAGCGCCCATGCCGCGGGCCACACACCGCGACGCGGCACCAGGCCCTGCAGTACGGCGGTCACGGTGAGCAGGGCGGCGCCGGCGAGCACGAGGACGGCGTTCTCGCCCTCGCCGTGGCGAAGCAAGTAGCGGATCGCGCTCACCACGATCAGCGCGATGAGCACGACCTGCAGCGCCCGCCCGAACCGTACGGGAGCGAGGATGCCCCGCACGCCGTCGCCGAGGGACCTCTCGTCCTGCAGCTCGGTCCGCGATCGCATGGGCTCAGCCTACGAACGCCGCGCTCGGAACCGCATCATCCGATCGGCTATGGCTCCGCGCCCAGGGCGGCTGCCGCCTGCCGCCGGCGGACGTCGTACGCCGCAGACCGCCTGCCCGCCCGCTGCCCGCCGCCGGTCGGCGCCTGCAACACACCAACACCTTCCGTGCCGTATTCAGGTTGGATCGCCCGTGTTCACGTCCACACGCCGCGTTTCCGTCTCCGAAGCCGAATCCATCCTGAATTCGGTCTGCGCGTCACGCCGAGCCGCGCACCACCAGCTCGGTGCCGAGGGTCGTGCGGTGCGGCGGAGCGGATCCGGTCAGTCGGTCGATAAGCACGCCCGCGAGTGCCTCGCCCTGGGCGTGCATCGGCTGGCGGATCGTGGTGAGCGGCGGATCCGTCGACAGGGCCACGGGTGAGTCGTCGAAGCCGACGATCGCGACGTCCTCGGGAATGCGCACGCCCGCGCCGCGGAGCGTACGCAGCACGCCCCGGGCCATGAGATCGCTGGCGGCGAAGACCGCGTCGGGCAGCCCTCCGCCCGGCTCGGCGGCGCGGTCGAGCAGCTCCTGGGCCGCCCGCACCCCGCTGGTCTCGGAGTAGTCGCCGGCGATCTCGGCGAACGGCTCCAGACCGTCCTCGGCGAGGCGCTCGCGGAAGCCGGTGAGCCGATCCACGGCGCCCGCCATCGACAGCGGCCCTGTCACGGTCGCGATCCGTCGGTGCCCAGTGGCCAGCAAGTGGTCGACGGCCTGCCTGCTGCCCGTGACGTTGTCCACGTCCACGAGCCAGTCGTCGTCACGGCCGTTCGTGCGGCGTCCGCCGAACACGACCGGCACGGCCTCGACGATGCGGTCGACGAAGGCGTCGCTGTTGTGGTGCGACAGGATGATCGCGCCGTCCACGCCTCCGTTGCGCACGAAGCCCGTCATCCTGCCGCCCGGGTCATCGCTCGCGATCAGCAGGTTCAGGATGTAGTCCGAGCGCGCGACCCGGTCGCTGATCCCCGCGACGACCGCGCCGAAGTAGGGGTCGCCGAAGAAGCGCCGAGTGTCCTCGGGCACGACGAGCGCGATCGCGTGGGTCTGGCGCAGGGCGAGCGAGCGCGCCGCGCGGTTCGGCGCGTAGCCGAGCCGGGCGATCGCGTCCTGCACCGCCGCGAGCGCGTGCGGGCTCACCGCGGTCGACCCGTTCACGACCCGCGACACGGTCGACCGGGAGACCCCTGCCGCCGCCGCGACCTCCTCGATCGTGGCCCGTCCGGACGCCGTCCGATCCGTGGTTCCCTCTCCCGATGGGGATCCCGGTGCCGCCGGCCCGATGCGTCCGGCACCGGCGCGAGACCTGGCGACCACGTCTCAGACCGCCCGGGCCGCGATGATCCTGGCGTACTCGCGCCCGGAGTCCTTCACGATCCGCGCCTGGGTGTCGTAGTCGACCCGCACGATCCCGAAGCGCTTGCTGTAGCCGAACGACCACTCGTAGTTGTCCAGCAGCGACCACGCGAAGTAACCGCGCACGTCGACGCCCTCGTCGATCGCGTCGTAGGTCGCCGCGATGTGCTCGCGCAGGAACATCGCCCGCTCCGAATCGTGCACGTCGCCGCCTGTGCTGTGCCCCGTCGCAGGGTCCACCCGAGCACCCTCGAGCACGTCGTCGTAGGCCGCGCCGTTCTCGGTGACGTACAGCGGAAGCCCCGGTGCGTACTCCGTGCCGATCCGGCGCAGCAGCCGGGTGAGGCCTTCGGGCTGCACCTCCCAGTCCATGCCCGTCCGCGGCAGCCCGCGCTCGACCCAGTGCACGTCGTCGGCGGCGGGGAACGGCGAACGCGTGCGACGCGCGTTCTCGCCCGCTCCGCCGCCGTCGTGCGGTGTGCCCTCGCTGCCCGGTTGCGGCGTGCCCGAGAACAGTTCGCCGTGGTAGTAGTTGATGCCCAGGCAGTCCAGCGGCGCGGCGATGGTGTCGAGGTCGCCCTCGTGGATCGCGGCGGCCCATCGACGGACGGCGACCGGATCCACCTCGCGGATGTCGGAGACGACGTCTGCCGGGTAGGCGCCGCGGAGGACCGGATCCAGGAACCAGCGGTTGAACTGCCCGTCGATGCGGCGCGCGGCGTCGACGTCGGCGGGGTCACGGGCGTCGGCAGGATCGGCGACCGTCAGATTCAGCGTGATGCCGAGGTCGAGCTGCGGATCCCGTTCGCGCAGCGCCCGGATCGTGCGGCCGTGCGCCAGCAGCAGGTGGTGTGCGGCGAGCATGCCGTCCTCGATGCCGAGCCGGCCCGGCGCGTGCACGCCCGCGGTGTAGGACAGGAACGAGGAGCACCACGGCTCGTTCAGCGTGGTCCAGTGCTGCACGCGGTCGCCGAGGGCATCGTGCACGCTGAGCGCGTACTCGACGAAGCGTTCCGTGGTGTCGCGGGAGGTCCAGCCGCCCTTCTCCTCGAGCGCCTGGGGCAGGTCCCAGTGGTACAGCGTGAGCCAGGGCACGATGCCGCCGCCGAGCAGCTCGTCGACGAGACGGTCGTAGAACGCGAGCCCGGCGGGGTTCACCGCACCGCCGTCGGGCCGCACCCGGGCCCAGGAGGTGGAGAAGCGGTACGCCTGCAGGCCCAGCTCGCCCATGAGCTTCACGTCATCGGCATAGCGGTGGTAATGGTCGCACGCCACGTCGCCGGTGTCGCCGTCGTGCACCGCGCCCGGCACGCGGGCGAAGGCGTCCCAGATCGACGCGGTGCGGCCGTCCTCGAAGGCGGCGCCCTCGATCTGGTAGGCGGCGGTGGCGGCACCGAACAGGAAGCCGTCGGGGAATCGGCGGGCGGACGGATCCACGGTGCTCATGCGGGCGGACGCTCCTTCATGGTGGCGGCTTCAAGGCGGTGCGCGCGGGTCATCGGCGGGTTGCCGCGCATTCCGGATAGGCTATGGGAGCGCTCCCACGACTGTCAACAGCGCTCAGCGGATCCTCCGCAGTACATCCCTCACCCGTTCACCGCACCGTCCGGGGGGCGAGCCGCGCCAAACTCAGTCGATCCGTGCCGCTTGGCGCCGTTCGCCGCCGCAAGTTCCGGTTTCGACTGAGTTTCAGACGCCCCCGCACGAGGCACTGCACCGCGTAGCCTGGTGCGGTGACCTCATCGCCCGCGCTCGTCCGTGCCGAATCGCTCATCCGCTCGATCCCGGACCACCCGGAGCCGGGCATCCTGTTCCGCGACATCACTCCGCTGCTGGCCGACCGCGAGGCGCTGCAGGCCACGACCGAGGCTCTCGTCGCGCCGTTCCGCGGCGCCTTCGACGTCGTTGCGGGGATCGAGGCGCGCGGCTTCATCCTTGCCGGGGCCGCGGCGATCGAGGCGGGGACCGGCTTCGTGCCGATCCGCAAGGCCGGCAAACTGCCGCTGCCAGCAGCGTCGGTCGACTACGCGCTGGAGTACGGCACCGCCACCATCGAAATGCACGAGGACCTGCCCGCCGGATCCCGGATCCTACTCATCGACGACGTGCTCGCCACCGGCGGCACGCTGGCCGCCGGCCGGAAGATCGTCGAGCAGCTCGGCTACACGGTCGCCGGGATCTCGGTGCTCTTCGAGATCGACGGGCTGGGCGGCCGCGACGTCGTCGGCGACGTGCACACCGTGTTCCGCAGCTGACCCGGGCCGACCCGCTCGGTCGACGGGCAACGCCGCGAGCCCGCTGCCCGGCCCGACTCCTTCGAGCCTGCCCGCCGGCCGGACTCCTTCGAGCCTGCCCGCCGGCCCGGCTCCGCGAACCCCGGCCGGAGGCCCTGTTTCCGCGCGATAGACTGGCCTCTGCCCCCGCCCGCGACATTTCGGAGCCTCGAATGCCCACCATCGTCGTCGACGTCATGCCCAAGTCCGAACTGCTCGACCCGCAGGGGAAAGCCGTCTCCGGAGCATTCGCCCGCACCGGCGTGACCGCGTTCAGCGACGTCCGCATCGGCAAGCGCTTCGAGCTCACCGTCGACGGTGAGGTCACCGACGACGTGCTCGCCGAGGCCCGGCGGATCGCCGAAGAGGTGCTCTCCAACTCCGTGATCGAGGACGTCGTGGGCATCGAGGTCTCGGAGTGACCGTTCGGATCGGGGTCGTCACCTTCCCCGGATCCCTCGACGACCGCGACGCGCAGCGCGCCGTCCGCATCGCCGGGGCCGAGCCCGTCGCCCTCTGGCACGGCTCGCACGACCTCGACGGCGTGGACGCCGTGATCCTGCCCGGCGGCTTCAGCTACGGCGACTACCTGCGCTCGGGCGCCATCGCCGCGCTCTCGCCGATCATGACCGAGATCAAGGACGCCGCCGCCAAGGGCATGCCGATCCTCGGGATCTGCAACGGCTTCCAGATGCTCGTCGAGGCGCACCTGCTGCCCGGCGGCCTGATCCGCAACGACCACCAGCACTTCGTTCGCCGCGACCAGAAGCTCACGGTCACCAACGCCGACACCGCCTGGACGAACGAGTTCACGCGCGGCCAGGAGATCATCATCCCGCTGAAGAACGCCGAGGGCGGCTACATCGCCTCCGACGAGACCCTTGACCGCATCGAGGGCGAGGGCCTGGTCGCCTTCCGCTACGCCGGAGTGAACCCGAACGGATCCCTCCGCGACATCGCCGGCCTCACGAACCCCGCCGGCAACGTCGTGGGCCTCATGCCGCACCCCGAGCACGCCACCGAGCCCGGCTTCGGCCCGGATACATCCGCGGCCATGCGCAGCGGCGTCGACGGCCTGCCGTTCTTCACGAGCGCGATCGCCGCGGTCGTCCGCATCGCGGCGTAATCCGCCCCCTTTCTCTTTCTACTTCCGAGTCGTCCCCCTCAGCACGGTCCATAGGTCGTGCTGAGGGGGACGACTCATTCTTCGTACGAGCCCGCGATCTTCGTACGAACCCGCGATCGCGGCGCCCCTCCAGGCACCTCGCCCTCACCCCCTCGCCGCGTCATTACCCCCGCTGAGCGACGTCCATACGGGGAGGTGTCGACGCGGGAGGGGGTGAACGCTGCGGAGGACGCTGAACCCCCGGGCGGATCCGGATCCATGGCGCCTGCCGCCCCCGAGACGGATCCGTATCCATTGCGTCCGCGGATCCCCGGGGCTAGCGTCGAACCCGTCCCCGAGGATGGGAGAAGCGCATGGCCGGCCGGTTCGTGTACTGGATGAACGTGTCCCTCGACCTGCAGATCGAGGCCGCTCCCGGCGAGGACGGCGGCGGTGACTGGATGCGGATCGATGAACCGCTGCACCGCGAGTTCAACCGGCGTGCGGCAGACCTCGCGCTCATGGTGCAGGGCCGCCGCGTGTTCGAGATCATGGAGTCGTACTGGCCCGCGGCGCGTGACAACCGGTCGCTGCCCGAGTTCATGCAGGAGTACGGGGCGATCTGGACCGACAAGCCGAAGATCCTCGTCTCGCGCACGCGCACCGAGGCGCCATTCCACACGCGTGTCATCGGCGAGGATGCGGTCAACCGGCTCGCCGAGGTCCGCGCCGAGACCGACGGCGCCATCGGCGTCGGCGGAGCGACGCTCGCCACGGCGCTGCTCGATGCCGGCCTGCTCGACGAGCTGCTGCTGTTCACGCACCCGGCGATCCTCGGATCCGGTCGCCCGCTGTTCGACGAGCCCCGCCCCGGCGAGACCCGGGATCCGGTGATCCTCGACCTGCTCGAGCAGGCCGCGTACGACCAGGGCGTCACGCTGCACCGCTACGCCATCCGGCGCTGAGGCGCGGCTCAGCCCGGGCGTGCGGGGTCGCTCGGGCCCCCGGGAGCCTCGGGAGGCAGGCGCGCGGGCACAGCCGACAGCGCGCCGAGGTCAGCCGAGTGCCGGCGGCCAGACCCCGATGAGCACGGCCATCACGACGACCGTCACGAGTTCGTGCGCGATGTTCATCACCGTCAGCGAGCTGGGGCGCCCCTCGAAGGCGTCGTGCGTGATGAACCGCGCCGCCGTGAAGCCCATCCACAGCGTGATTGCGGTGACCAGCGCCGAGACGAAGAACGATCCGCCGTAGAAGTGCCAGGCGATCGCCGTGGCCCCCGCGAGCACCCACGCCGTGACGAAGCTCACGATCACCGTCGCGATGATGGCCAGCACAGGGTTGCCCTTGGGGTTGTCGAGGTCCACGCCGGCCAACCGCGCCCAGCGGGTGCCGAGCACGCCGCGGGCGTACCAGATGGATCCGACGACCATGCTCGACGCAGTCGCCAGCAGAACGGCCCAGTAGTTGATCTCAGGAACCATCGTCGTGCTCCTCGCTCGATCGGGCGGGTCCGCACCCGCGATCCGGTGCGCTCAGGGTACCGCGGCGGATCCCGTCACCCGTGGAGCACCGCGGCTCCGCCGTTGCAGAAGGCGGTCCGGCCGTTGCGCAGGGCGGGGGTGTCGGATCCCGGCGATTCCCGGCCTCGAACGCACCATCCGGCGCTGCGGCCCTGCAGAACGCCGGCTCCTCCCTGCAGAACGGCCGGCTCAGCGACGCATCACCGGACGCGAGCGGTCACCAGGGGCTGGGCTCGTAGTCCTTCAGGAACACGCCGTGGATGTCCTCGCCTGCCTCGCCGCGCACGATCGGGTCGTACACGCGGGCGGCGCCGTCGACGAGGTCGAGCGGCGCGTGGAAGCCCTCCTCGGCCAGGCGCACCTTCGTGTAGTGCGGCCGCTCGTCGGTGATCCAGCCGGTGTCGACCGCGGTCATCAGGATCCCGTCGGTCTCCAGCATCTCGCCGGCACTGGTGCGGGTGAGCATGTTGAGCGCCGCCTTCGCCATGTTCGTGTGCGGGTGCCCCGGTCCCTTGTACCGGCGGGAGAACTGACCCTCCATCGCCGAGACGTTCACGATGTGCTTGCGCCGCGCGGGCGACGCGGCCATCGACGGACGCAGCCGGCTGATCAGAAGGAACGGCGCGGTCGTGTTGCAGAGCTGCACCTCGAGCATCTCGAGCGGATCCACCTGGTCCACGCTCTGCACCCAGCTGTTCACGCGGTTCACGTCGGGCACGAGACCGCCCGCGTCGATGGCGGTGCCGTCGGCGTGCTTCGCGAGCGAAGAGGATCCGGGGGCCATCGCGAGCCGGGCGAGCTCCTCTGCGGTCAGCGCCTGACCGCCCTGCTCGGCGATCGTGCCGCCGAGGGAGGCGATCGACAGCAGCGGATGCGCGTCGACCGAGGCCTGCAGCGCCTCGGGGTGCGGATCAGCGGTGTGCCCGAAGGTCTCCATCTCGGGCAGCGGCCCGTCCGGGAGCGGCTGCAGCTCGGCGTCGGCCAGCAGCGAGTACGCGCCGGGCGAGCGGCGCACGGTCTGCGCGGCGTTGTTGATGAGGATGTCGAGCGGACCCTGGGCCGCGACGGAGTCGGCGAGCGCGATCACCTGGGCCGGGTCGCGCAGGTCGATGCCGACCACGCGCAGCCGGTGCAGCCAGTCGGCCGAGTCCTCGAGCGCCGCGAACCGGCGCACCGCGTCGCGCGGGAAGCGCGTGGTGATCGTGGTGTGCGCGCCGTCGCGGAGCAGCCGCAGCGCGATGTGCATGCCGATCTTCGCGCGACCGCCGGTGAGCAGCGCGCGCTTGCCGGTGAGGTCGGTGCGGGCGTTGCGCTTGCCGTGGCTGAACCGCGCGCAGTCGGGGCAGAGCTGGTGGTAGAACGCGTCGACCGTCGTGTACGACTGCTTGCAGATGTAGCAGTTGCGGGGCTTCAGCAGCTCCCCCGCGATCGGAGCGTCGACCACGCTGGAAGCAAGATCCAGGCCGCGGGTCTCGTCGTCGATGCGGTCCGGGGCGCCCGTCGCGGTCGCCGCGATCACGGCCTTGTCCGCCTCGGCGATGGCATCGCGGATCTCCCGGCGGCGCACCCGCTTGGCGGCCTTGAACATGGCCGCGGTCGCACGGCGCACGGTGATGAAGTCGGGGTGGTCCTGCTCGAGCCCGTGCAGCTCGGCGAGCACTCGAAGGGTGGTCGCGAGGTCGGCCGGGTCGATGCCGGATCCGACGGCGTCGCCGCCTGTCGTGGCGCTGAGGTCGCTCTGCGTCGACGGGGCGTCGGAGGGGGCGTCGGTCATTGTCACGATTTTACGCGAACAGGCTGGATGAGAGCCCGGCCCGGATCTCACTCGCGACGTGACCCGCATCCCGTCCGCGACGAGACCCGGATCCCGTCCTGTTTCCCTCCCATGGCCGTCTTTCCCTCCCCGCAGTGGCGTCTGCACGGCGAGGGAAAGACCACACGGGGAGGGAAACGCGCACCTGGGCGCACGGGCGCACCCGGGCGCACTGAGGCACCGGGTACCCAGGGCCCCGGGGTGCCCGGTGCACCCAGGCGCCGGGGCTCAGGCGATGCCGCCGCCGCCGTCGACGACGAGGGCGGAACCGGTCACGTACGACGACTCGTCGCTCGCGAGCCAGACGACCGCCGCGGCGATCTCTGAGGGCTGGCCCATCCGGTTCAGCGGGCGCTCCGCAGCCTCGGCGAGGAAGCCGGCCTGGTCCTGACCGAGCTGGCGCGCCTCGTCGCGCAGCATGCCGGTGTCGACGTCGCCCGGATTGACCGAGTTGACGCGGATGCCCTGCGGGCCGTGGTCGATCGCGAGCGCCCGGGTCATGTTCACGACCGCGCCCTTCGAGGCGCAGTAGGAGATCGCCTGACCGCCGCCCTTGAGGCCCCAGCCCGATCCCGTGTTCACGATGGATCCGCCGCCGTTCGCGGCCATGACCGGCACGACGTGCTTGCACATCAGGAAGATCGCCCGCACGTTCACGCCGAACACGCGGTCCCACTCCTCGACCGTGGTCTCGACCGCCGTGGTGCGCCGGATGATGCCCGCGTTGTTGAAGACGACGTCGACGCCGCCGAATCCGTCGACGACCGAGGCCACGACGCGCTCGATGTCGGCCTCACTGGAGACGTCGGCGCCGATCGCGACAGCGGTGCCGCCGGCCGCGCGGATCTCCTCCGCGACGGCTTCGGCGGCCTCGGCGTTCAGGTCGACGACGGCGACGTTGGCACCCTCGGCCGCGAAGGCGAGGGACGTGGCGCGGCCGATGCCGCCGGCGCCTCCGGTGACGATGGCGTTCTTGTTCTGCAGACGCATGGGATGCTCCTTGCGGGTCGGTGGTTCGGTGCGGCCCCTTCGACAGGCTCAGGGACCGGGTTGGTGTGGTGCTCAGGGACCGGGGTTTCGTGCGGTGCTTGGGGACCGAGAGGGGGCGGGATCGGGTCAGACGGGGACGGAGGCTTCGGGCGCGGCGACAGCGTAGAACGCGGCGGCTGCGGCGCCGGTGATGACGCGGATGTGTCCGGCGAGGGAGGCGTCGACGTGGGGATCACCGGTGTCGACGAGGAGCGGGCGTCCGCCGAGGTCGACGAGCTTCTGCTCGGGGGCGACGACGAGGAGCGGATCCGGCCCGAGCGCGCGGATCACGTGCGCGGAGAGCTGCTGGTTGCCCCGGCCGAGCAGGAAGCCCTGGCCGCCGATCACGGTGACCACGGCCTGCGCGGGACCGGCGGCGACCTCCTCGAGCAGCCGGTGCTCGTCGGCGCCCGCAGAGACGAGGCGCCCGTCGAGCACGACATCCACGCCGAGCGGGGTCTTCGCGATGCCGAGCACGGCGGCGATCCGCGCCGTGGTGCCACCGGGGCCGAGCAAGTAGCGGATGCCCGGCTGCATCGCAGCCACCGCCGCGTGTGCGGCCGAGGCAACGGCCGCCTCCTCGCTCACCGGGGTCGGCGCCTTGCGCGCCTGGGTTCGCCCGAGGCGCTGCGGCACGCGCAGCGTGCCGTACAGAGCGGGTTCGACGCGGGCGCGGCGCAGTGCCGCCTCGTCGACGTCGAGCACCTCGCGCTCGGCAGTGGCGACCGGATCCGGCCCGAGCCAGTCGGCGGCGAGGGATCCCGCCGCGACCGGCGTGACCGCGAACACCGGCGAGTACATCTTGACGCCGGCGGGGATGCCCAGGACGGCCGGCGCACCCGGGCTCCCCGACGACGGGCCCAGCCCCCGCACGGCATCGCGCAGAGTGCCGTCGCCTCCTGCCACCAGCACGAGCGATGCGCCGGCCGCCGCCACGGCGGCGACCGCGGCGGCGGTGTCGTCAGGCGTGGTCGTGGCCGAGGACGGCGTGAAGACCACGACCGGCTCGAGCCCCGCCTCCGCCACGGCGGTGCCACCCATGGCCCCGGCGGCGGTGAGGATCCGCTCCGCGGGGTGCGAGCGGGCGATGATCGTCAGCGCCTGCACGGCACGCTCGTGCGCCCGCGGGAGGGAACCGTGCTCCGCCGCCCGCGCCTGCACGACCGCACCGTCTGAGCCGGCGAGACCCGCAGGCCCGCCGACTCCGGCGACAGGGTTGACGACCAGTCCGATCACGCGATCAGACTCCTGCCGCCGCGACGAGCTCCGCGTTCGGCAGAGCGCTCTCCGCGGGACCGGCCGGCGCCTCGCCGAAGTACTTCCGGCGGTACGCGCGCCAGGTGATCGCCCAGCGCTCGGGGTCGTCCAGGTCGTCGTGGTGCGTGTGGTGCACGGTCTGGTTGTGCGGCGCTGTGCGCACGAGCTCGGGGTTCTCCCGCGCCTCCTGCGCGACCTGCGCCAGCGCCGCGACGTACTCGTCGATCTCGGCCTTCGAGTAGCACTCGGTGGGCTCGAGCGTGAACGGCTGCGGCACGACGTAGGGGTGGTGGCTCGTCCAGTAGTGGAAGCCGTAGTCGGCCATCCGGATGCCGATCTCCTCCGAGGAGATTCCGGTCTCCTCGAACAGCTCCTGCCACGAGTACCGCACCTGCTCGATACGGCGGCGACCGGTCGCGTAGGGTGCGGACGCCCCGGGGATCTCGAGCACCTTCTTAAGGAGGTAGTTGTTGTTCAGCACCGCGATCCGCGAGGCCTCGAGCATGCCCTCGGCACCGAGCGCCATGATCCACGCATACGCCCGCACGACGTGCAGGATGACCCCGTGCGCCGGGGCGACGTGCCCGATCGACAGCTCGCCGGGCTCGCGCACCACGAAGCGTCCGTCTACCCGCTCCACGCGCGGGCCGGGCAGGAACGGTGCCAGGGCGGCGCTGACCGCATTGGCCGCCGCTCCCGGACCACCGCTGCCGTGCGGCGCTGAGAACGTCTTGTGCAGGTTGAACTGGCACACGTCGAATCCGGCGTCGCGGGCACGGGTGATGCCGAGGATGCCGGCCGCGTTGGCCTGATCGTAGGACGCGAGGGCGCCGACCTGGTGCGCGGCGTCGACCCACTCCTTGATCGCGGGGTTGTAGATGCCGGTGTCCTCGGGGTTGGTCACCATGATCGCCGCGGTGCGCTCCGAGAGCGCGGCCTTGAGCGCGGCCAGGTCGGGGTAGCCGTCGGCGTCCGGGTAGATCGTGATGACCTTGTACCCGGCGACCTTGGCCGCGGCCGCGTTCGACGGGTGGCTGAAGATCGTCGTGATGACCTCGTCGCGCTGCTCGGCCTCGCCGTGCGACGCGTGGTAGGCGCGGATCATCGCGATGTTCGTCCAGATTCCCGCGGATCCGCCCGGGGAGGCGAGCGAGACGGCGTCCATGCCGGAGATCTCGGCCATGAGCCGCTCGAGGCGCCAGATCGTCTCGAGTGCGCCCTGCGTGTCGGCGGGATCCTGCGCGGGGTGCAGTGCGCGCAGCTGCGGCACCTCGATGAGCTGGTCGTTGATCTTGGGCGAGTACTTGATCGTGCAGGTGCCCTGACCGATGTCGACGTTGAGGTCGGATCCGAGGTTCTCCTGCGACAGCCGCAGGTAGTGCTTGAGCACGCGCATCTGCGCGATCTCGGGCAGCGCCGGCGGCATGGGACGGCGCATCCCCTCGGGGAGGGCGGCGACGACATCGCCGACCGCCTCGCGCACGGCGGGCTCGACGGGCGTCACGAGCACGCCGCGCTCGCCCGTCGTGGACAGCTCGAAGACGATCGGCTCGTCCCAGCTGGCCTGCTGGAACCGGCGGGGGCTCTGCTTGGGGGCGACGGGAAGGGTCACGCGGCCTGCTCCTCGGTGTCGATGGCCGTCGCGAGCGCGGCGGCGAGGCGGTCGATGTCGGATGCGGAGGTGGCCTCGGTCACGCAGACGAGCAGGGTGTGCTCGTCCACGACGACGCCGGGCTCGATTCCTTCGGCGCGCAGCGCGGTGACGACGTCGGCGGCGCGAGCGGTGTCGAAGCGGATCGTGAACTCGCGCAAGTGCAGCGCGTCGTCACCCAGGGCGACGCCGTCGAGCGCGGCGAGCTTCTGCTGGGCGTACGCGGTGCGGGCGAGCAGCAGTTCGCCCAGGTCGGCCATGCCCTGCGGCCCCATGAGCGCGAGGTGCACGCCGGCGGCGATGCCCCACAGCGCGGCGGCGGTGCCGACCCATTCCTTGCCCTCTTCGCGATGCGCGAAGGAGGTGCGGTCGTAGGCGACGTCGCCGAAGCCGTACTCGCCGGGCACGTCGGTGGACTCCAGGCCGAACAGGCGCGAAGGCATCTCCATCACGAACCGGGGCTCGTCGTGCACCGCGATGAACCCGGCGTGCGCGCCGCCGAACCACTGGTGCAGGCCGAGCGACTGGATGTCGCCCGTGACGATGTCGGCGCCCTGCAGCGCGGGCGGGGTGAGCACGCCGTAGCCGATCGGGTCGGTGCCGACCACGACGACCGCCCCGGCCGCGTGCGCCGCCCCGGCGATCTCGCGCAACTGGGTCTCGACCGCACCGGTGAAGCTCGGCGTCTCGACCCACACGGCCGCGACGTCGTCGCCGAGCCGCTCCCGCAGCGCCGCGAGGTCCGCGACGCCGCCCGCGGTGGGGATCCGCTCGATCTCGAGGCCGGCGCGCGTGTAGTCGCGCACCTTCGAGTCCTTCTCCGGCAGCACGTCGCTCACGGCGAGCACACGGCCGCGGCCGGTGAGCCGGCCGGCCATCGCGAGGCCCGTGGCCGTGGCCTGGTAGCCGTCATAGGTGGGCACGTTCACGACGTCCATCGCGAGCAGTTCGGCCATGAGCGACTGGTACTCGAACAGCGCCTGGAACCGGCCGTGATCCTCGTAGGGCTCCCCCGCGTAGGCGGTGAGGAACTCGCTGCGGCGGATGACCTCGTCCACGACCGCCGGCACGTAGTGGTTGTACGTGCCCGCGCCGAGGAAGCTCAGGCGCTCCTCGGTGGTGCGGTTCTGCGCCAGGATCCCCCGCACGTGCCGGGCGAGGTCCTGCTCGGCCGGCAGCGGGGCCGGAACGTCCAGCGGACGGCGCAGGCGCAGGTCCTCCGGCACGTCGGCGTAGAAATCCTCGACGGAGGCGGCGCCGACGGCGGCAAGCATCTCGGCGCGGATCTCGGGCGCCGAGTTCGGGATGTAGGGGTGCACGAACGTCTGCGTCATGCCAGCTCCTTCGACGGGGTGGGCGGGGTGGGCCGCGGGGTATGGGTCAGGGTGAGGAAAGGGATCTGCGCGGCGCGCGGCGTGGCCACGACGGCGACGCCGTAGGCATCGAGCGTCACGGTGTCCGCGGTCTCGGATCCGGTGATCAGATCGAGGCCGGCGACCGGCAGGTGGAAGGTCACGGGGTCGGCCGCGTGGTTCAGCAGGAAGGTGTAGTCGGTCTTGTCGTCCGAGCGCGTGACGGCCTCGGCCTGCACGGACACCTCGTCGCGGGCGGGCAGGCCCGCCGTGCGGAGCACGTCGCGGAACATCGTGACCAGACCCTCGGGCGACAGCATCGCGCTGACGTACCAGGCGGATCCGGATCCGGCCGTGCGGCGGGTGATCGCGGGGAGGCCCGCGAGCTCGCCGGTGGTGTATGCCCCGCGGATCTCGACGTCGTCGCCCGCTTCGATCCACTCGCCCCAGTGCGGCACGGCGAGCTCGGCACCCGCGTAGGCCAGATGCTCGACGAGCCCGTCCGCGATCGGCCACTGCTCGTCGACCTCGATGCCGAGCAGGTCGCGCAGCGGACCCGGGGCGCCGCCGTCGTGCACCTTCTCGGTGCTGTCGACGACGCAGGAGAACGGCCCGACGACGAGCGTCCCGCCGCGAGCGACGAAGGCACGCAGCGCGGCCGTCTGCGACTCCTCGAGGATGTACAGATTCGGCGCCACGATCACGTCGTAGCGCTCGAACGGGGTGCCGCTCGCGGCGCCGCCCACGCGCACGGCGTCGACGGGGTGGCCGAGCGTGTAGAGCGCGCGGTGCCAGGCACGGGCCTGCTGCGCCCACTGCAGCCGCTGCGAGGGCAGAGATTCGAGCGCACTGGAGCCCCACCAGGAATCCCAGTCCACGACGAGGCCCACGCGCGAGCGCACCCGGCTGCCGCGCACGGGCTCGAGCCGGCGCAGCTCGTGTCCGAGCGCCCTCGTCTCCTGGAAGCTGCGCGACTTCTCGCCGCGGTGACCCAGCATCGACGAGTGGAACTTCTCCTGGCCGTACTTCGCCTGGCGCCACTGGAAGAACATGACGGCGTCGGATCCGTGCGCCACGGCCTGCAGGCTCTCCACCCGGATCTTGCCGGGCGCCTTCGGCACGTTCACGTCGCGCCAGCTGGTCGCGCTCGCCGACGACTCCAGCAGCAGCCACGGCCGCCCGCCCTTGAGCGCGCGCATGAGCCCGTAGTTGAGGGCGGCACCGACGTGCGAGGTCGGATCCATCGGATCCGGGTATGCGTCATCGGTGACCACGTCCTCGCGCTCGGCGAAGCGCCAGTAGTCGAGGTCGCGGAACATGCTCATGAAGTTCGTGGTCACGGCGATGTCGGGGGTGACCTCGCGCAGCACGTCGATCTCGATCTGGAACAGCTCGAGCATCGCGTCGGAGGAGAACCGCTCGAAGTCCAGCAGCTTGGTGGGGTTGATCGGTCCCGGCGCCTTCTTCGGCGTCTCGATGTGCTCCCAGGAGGTGTAGCGCTGGCCCCACACGTTCACGCCCCAGGCCTCGTTCAGCCCGTCCAGGTCGCCGTAGCGGTCCTGCAGCCAGCGACGGAAGTGCCGAGCGGATTCGGGGCACCAGCAGCGCGACACGTGATCGCCGTACTCGTTCGAGATGTGCCACATCGCAAGCCCCGGGTGCTCGCCGTAGCGCTCGGCGATCGCGCGGGTCATTCGGGCCACGTTCTCGCGCCAGATCGGCGAGGACGGGCAGTAGGTCTGCCGCGAGCCGAACTCCAGGCGGTGCCCGTCGGAGTCCCACGGCGCCATCTCGGGGTGCGCGCGCAGCAGCCAGGACGGCGGGGTCGCGGTGGCGGTGGCGAGGTCGATGCGGATCCCCGCCTCGTGCAGCAGATCCAGGATCCGGTCCAGCCAGCTCCAGTCGTAGACACCGGGCTCGGGCTCGAGCTGCGGCCAGCTGAAGATCGGCAGGCTCACCATGTTCACGCCCGCGTCGAGCATGAGGCGGATATCCTCACGCCACACATCCTCGGACCACTGGTCGGGGTTGTAGTCGCCGCCGAACGCCAGGGCGTCGATGCGGACCTCCCGGATCCGCTCGTCGTCGAGATGCTGGGCCACGACGGCTCCTCCCTGAGTCTGTACAGAAACGCTGTTCAATGTATTCTGTATACAGCAAGCGTATGGCGAATGCTGGATCCGGTCAAGCCGTAGGCTGACCGCACCGGCCGAAGGGGAGAACGAATGGCTATCGAACGCAAGAACCTGCGTTCCCAGGTGCGCGAGGAGCTGCTCACCCGCATGCGCGCCGGACAGGTCAGGCCCGGCGAGGGCATCAACGAGGTGCAGCTCGCCGCTGAGCTCGGCGTGAGCCGCACCCCCCTGCGGGAGGCCCTGATCGCCCTGGAGTCCGAGGGCCAGATCACCAGTGAGAACGGCAAGGGCTTCCGTTTCGTGCCGCTCAGCGCCGGCGAGTTCGAGGACCTCGCGCCGGTGATGGCGACCCTGGAGAGCCTCGCCCTCGAGCTCAGCGCGGTCGAGGATCTGAAGAAGGTCGGCGTGCGCCTGGTCGAGCTCGCCGACGCGTTCACCGACGAGCACGTCGAGCACGCCCTCGTGATGACCAAGGACGACGAGTGGCACGCCCTCATGCTGTCCGTCTGCCCGAACCGGCGCCTGCTCGACGTGATCGAGAGCGTGCGCGGATCCTTCCACCGCTATGAGGCCCTCCTCGTCGCGGATGACGTGAAGATCGATCGGGTCGCCGCCGAGCACGCCGCGATCGCGCACGCCCTCGCGGACGGCGACGTGCCGGCCGCGATCGACGCCCTCAAGGTCAACTGGATGCATGGCATGCGCCGGATCCTCGACAACTCCTCCAGCGCGTACTTCAGCGCCTGACTCCAGCCCGCCCCGCCCCGCCGGCGACACACGCGTTTCCCTCCCCTCGCCGTCTTCCCCTCCCCGCACAGACGTCGCTGCGAGGAGGGAAAGACGACCGGGGGAGGGAAACGCCGCATCCGCCGGGTGCTCCGGGCCGCGGCGAGCGCCCGCTGCGGCGAGCGCCCGCGCCGGGTCATCCCTTGACGGCGCCGCCGAGCAGGCCCGCCACGAACTGCTTCTGGAAGACCAGGAACAGCACGAGCAGCGGCAGCGTCGCCAGCAAGGATCCGAGCATGAGCCCGGAGTAGTCGACCCGGCTCAGGCCGATCATCGTGTTCAGCGCGACCGGGACGGTGTACCGGTCCTCCGAGTTGAGCATGAGCAGCGGCCAGATGAACGAGTTCCACTGGCTGATGAACGTGTAGATCACGAGCGCCGCGATCTGCGGGCGCGCGACCGGCAGCACGATCCGGTAGAAGGTGCGCAGCTCACTCGCGCCGTCGATCCGAGCCGCCTCGATGAGCGAGGCCGGGAAATCGAGGAACCCCTGCCGCATCAGGAAGATGCCGAACGCGTTCGCGAGGAACGGGACGATCAGCGCCTGGTAGCTGTCGATCCATCCGGCGCTGGCCATCATCTGGAACAGCGGCACGAGCAGCACCTGCATCGGGATCATCATGGTGACGAGGATCACGCCCAGCAGCACGCTGCGACCGCGGAACCGGTAGGTGGCGAGCCCATATCCGCACATGATGCTGACCAGCGAGCTGAACACCGTGTAGACCACGGCCACGAGCACGCTGTTGAGCATCACCTGCCCGAAGCCGATGCTCTCCTGCAGCCGGCCGAGGTTCTGCCAGAACTCGCCACCGGGCAGGATCGGCAGCGGGGTGACGAAGAGGTCGCTGGTCTTGTGCGTGGAGGCGATGACCATCCACAGGAACGGGATCAGTGCGAGCACGCTCGCCACGATCATGACCGCGTAGACCGGCGCCCGCAGCACGATCCTGCGCAGCAGCGGCTCGCCGGAACGGTCCGCGGGCTGACCGAGGCGCCGGCCGCGGCCGGTGGTGATCAGCTGGGTCGTCATGGCTTCTCCCTCATGATGCGGAACTGGATCACGGCGATGATCCCGGTGAGGATCACGAGCATCCAGGCGATCGCGCTCGCGTAGCCGAAGTCGAACTGCTGGAAGCCGATCTTGTACAGGTAGAGCACCGGCGTGAGCGTCGCGTTGTTCGGGCCGCCGCCGGTGAGGATGAAGTTCTCGTCGAAGAGCTGCAGCGCGCCGATCGTCGACGTGACGCTGGTGAAGATCAGCACCGGCCGCAGCTGGGGGACGACGATGTGCCGGAAGATCTGCCAGCGCCCCGCACCGTCGATGCGCGCCGCCTCGTAGAGTTCGGGCGGGATCGACTGGAGCCCGGCGAGGATGATGACCATGTTGTAACCGGTCCAGCGCCAGGTGATCGAGGCGATCACCGCCACCCGCGCCCACCACTCGTTGTTCAGCCAATCGATGGGGCCCGCACCGAACAGGGCGAGGAACTGGTTCAGCATGCCGCCGTCCGTAGTCATGATCACCCGGAACACGACCGAGTACGCGACCAGCGTCGTAATCGACGGCAGGAAGGTGAGCAGACGGAACCCGGCCCGGAAGCGCAGCCATGCCTGGTTCAACAGGTAGGCGAGGCCCACGGCGAGCGCGATCATGATCGGCACCTGCACGACCAGGATCAGCAGCGCGTTGCCCAGGCTCTTCAGTACGAGCGGATCCCGGAACATCCGCGCGTACTGGTCGAGACCGACGAAGGTGCTGACGCCGCCCGAGGTGCGGAAGAAGCTCTGCAGCAGCGACACCGCGAGTGGGTACGCGAAGAACAGCGCGAGCAGCGCAGCCGCCGGAAGGGCGAACCACAGCCCTGGGCGCTGCATGCGCGCGGCGAAGCGCCGGCCCGTGCGAGGGGAGTCGTGACGGTTCTCGTCTCGGCTCCCCTCCGCGGAAGACCGCCGCATGGTGGCGACCGTCATGTCAGCCCGCGATCTTGCGACCGGTCGAGTTCGCGATCTGCGCGGCCGCGTCGTCGAGCGCCTTCTTCGGATCCTCACCGTTCAGCACCGCGGCGCTGACCGCGTTGATCACGGCGTCGCTCGCGACCGACTGGTCGGAGGTGAAGGCGATGGACGGGATCTTCGGCGTCAGCTCGGCGAAGGTCTGGAACACCTTCTGCCCGCCGAAGTACTCGCTCGGCTGCTCGAAGAAGTCGGCCTTCAGCGCCGGCAGATACGCCGGGAAGAGCCCCTCCTTCTGCATCATGCTCGACTGGTTGTCGGTGTTGGCCAGCACGTAGCTCATGAAGTCGGCCGCGAGCTGCGGGTTCTTCGCCTGCGCCGGGATCGCGAGACCGGATCCGCCGTTGTTCGAGGTCGGGGCGCTGGCGTCGTCGAACACCGGCAGGTCCCGCACGGCGTACTTCCCGCTAAGCTCGGGCGCCTCGCCCTCGAGGGTGCCGATCCACCAGACCGCCTCGGGGGTAACGGCGGAGTCGCCGTCCTTCGCGCTCGTGACGCTCGCGTCCCAGCCCTTGGCGTTGGTGATCAGCCCCTTCTGCTGCATGGTCTGCAGCAGGGTGAGCGCGCGAACGGCGTCCGGCGAGTTCACCGTGATGTCGCCCTTGTCGTCGAAGTAGCCGGCGCCCTGCTGCTGCAGGTACATCGAGAGGGATCCGCCCGCGGAGAGGTCGGCAGTGAGCAGCGTGTGTCCCGTGGCCGCCTTGATCTTCTCCCCGGCGGCGACGAGATCGTCCCAGGTCTTCACGGCGGAGGGATCCACGCCCGCGGCCTGGAAGTAGTCGGTGCGGTAGTACAGCCCGACCGTGCCGGAGTCCCACGGCGCCATGCGCAGCGCGCCACCCTTGTCGGTGCCGGTCGACCACTTGAACGGGTCGAAGTCGGCCTTCTTGTCGCCGAGCACAGGCGAGAGGTCCGCGAAGCCCTTCGGGAACTGCGTGAGGTAGCTCTGGTTGTGGTCGGTCTCGAGCGTGATCAGGTCGGGGAGGCCGGTGCCGGCCTGCAACCCGACCGAGATCTTGTCGTAGGCGTTGTCGTAGCCGATGTCGACGACCTTGATCGTGGTGCCCTTATGCGCCTTCTCATAGTCGGCGCCGAGGCGCTTGAGCGCTGTCGCGGCGACGTCCCACGACCAGATCGTGATCGTGCCTGTGGCCTGGGCGCCCGGCTTCAGCGCCTCGCCGCCGGTCTGCGCCCCTCCGCCGAACGCGCACCCGGACAGGGCGACGGTCGCCGCAGTCCCCATCGCCAGCGCGAGCATGCCGCGTCGCTTCATCATGACCTCCTCGTCAATATTGGATATTGCATACAGTACACGCGTGGTTACGCTAACACCAGGGTTCGTCGAGGCAGGGCCGGCGAATGCGTCGAGGCCCCCTCGCAACGCCGAGACCCCCTCGCAGCCGCGCAGGCAGGAGGGGGTCTCGATGCTCAGAGGGGGCGCGGGCCGCGGGTCAGCGGCTGAGTTCGACCGCCAGGTCGAGGAACAGCGCGGCCGACCACGCGAACGCCGTGGTCGCGCGCTCGGCCTTGAGGCCCGTGCGCGGGTTGAAGTACTCGTGCGGGCCGCCGCCGTGGATCACCAGGCGCACGGTCTGCTCGCGCAGCGCCCTCGCCCGCTCGGGCTGACCCGCTGTGTCCAGCCCCTCGGCGATGAGGGCACTGGTGTTGATCCAGATCGGGCCGCGCCACATCCGTTCCGGGGAGAAGTCCGGATCCGACGCCGACACGGTCGGCAGCCCCCACTCCAACGCGTAGCGTTCCGGGTCGTCGATCGCCGCGAGCAGGGCGGCGCGGGCGTCTTGCGGAAGCCCTTCCACGCGCAGCGGCATGAGCCCCACCACGGTGTCGCTCGCGATGCGCTCGCCGTCGTGGCCGGACGCATGGTCGCCGGATCCGGGACCGCGCGCGATGAAGCGCCGCTCGGCCGGATCCCACAGCCGTTCCATGAGGAGCGCGGCCGTGCGTTCGGCGCGGGCCAGGTGCGGCGCGGTGTCATGACACGGCAGGTAGCGCGCCGCGAGCGCGGCGATCTCCCGGTCCTGCTGCACGAGGTAGGCGGCGAGGTCGGGGGCGGTCGTGGGGATCGGCCCGTCGAACACGGGGCTGTCGTCGAGGCCGGACGAGTACGGGTGGCCGTACTCCGGCAGACCGTCGCGGTCGAGGTCGGATCCGTTCCGCTCCGGCCCCGCGAACCACCAGTCCTGAGACCGGATCACGCGCTCGAGCTGGTCCGCGGCCCACTCCGGCGCGTCCTCGGCCTCGAGCACCTTGCGCAGCGCCCACGCGGCGAGCGGCGGCTTGGTGAGCGGCACAGGGGCGCTCGGATCCGCCACCTGCGAGCCCGCGCGCCGCAGCGTCGCCCGGTCGGACTCGGGCAGGTCGTCGCTCGTGGCGAGCACGCCCTGCTCGTGCACGACGTCGGGCAGCTGCCCGTTCTCGCGCGGGAACCGGAACGCCAGCTCGAGCTGCTCCCTGGCGAGCTCGGGGTCGCCGTGGCGCAGGCCGACCGCGATGAAGTACGCGTCCCACTGCCAGAGCCCGACGTAGCCGATCTTCGACGGCACGATCGCACGAGCGCCCTCGAGCGCGGGCAGCTCCACGATGTTCGCGCCGAGCACCCACCAGCAGAACGCCGCCATGTCCTGCAGGTCCTCGCGGACCCGCGGGCAGCGGTCGAACCAGGCGCCCCACTCCCGTTCGAGCGCCGCGAGCGCATCGTCGTGCGCCGGGGCGGGCTGTGCGGAGACGAGCGCACCACGGTCGGCGGCCACATCGATGCGCAGGCCCGGTCCGATCGCGTGGCGGGATTCGGCGCCGTCCGGCAGCGCGAGGAGAACCGAGGCCGACGGGTCTCCGCCGATGCTGAGCGCACGCAGCCCGTCGAAGGTGAGGGTGACGCTGCCGAACGAGATCCGGTGCGGCTGGACGTCGACGACGGGCAGCACGCGGCCGGCGCCGTCGAGCACCTCGAGCGCATCCAGCACGCGGCACTCGTCGAGCCCCCGCTCATACTCGGACGTGTGCACGCGCACGCCGTCGCCCTCGCGGAAGACCAGCAGACGCGAACGGGGCATCGTGAACGGGGCGGTCACCAGATCGAGATGGCCGCCAGCCGCGAGTGCGAGCTCTGCCGCGGACGGCGCACCATCATCCGTCACCTCAGCGCCCTCCGAGTCCGGAGGCGGCCATGCTGTTCAGGATCCGCCGCTGTCCGATCACGAACACGAACAGCATCGGCACGGTCGAGATCGCCGAGGCGGCCATCACCAGCCCGTAGTTCACCGAGCCGAACTGACCCTGGAACGACTGCAGCAGCAGCGGGACCGTGAACAGGTCGGGTGTGTTGAGCAGCACGAGCGGGAACAGGAAGGAGTTCCACACGTCGAGGGCGACGATGATGCTGAGCGCGGCAAGGCCCGGCCTCAGGTTCGGCAGGATCACCTGGAAGAACGTGCGGATCCGCCCCGCGCCGTCCACGAGCGCCGCTTCCTCGAGCTCCCGCGGCAGCGACAGCACGAACTGGCGCATCAGGAACACCGCGAACGGGTTCGCGATCATGCCGGGGATGATGAGCGCGAGATGCGAATCCACCCAGCCCAGCTGCGACATCAGCAGGTAGAACGGGATGAGCGTGACCTGCTTGGGGATCATCTGCGTGGCGAGGAAGACGATGAACAGCACCTTGGATCCGCGGAAGCGGATGCGGGCGAACGCGTAGCCCGCCATCGACGCGGTGATGAGCGTGCCGGCGACGACGAGCACGGCGATGTAGGCGCTATTCAGATAGGCCTGCGCGAAAGGCACCGCGTTCCACGCCTGGACGTAGTTGTCGAACGTCCACGGGCTCGGCAGCAGCGAGAGCGGGTTCTTGAGCAGCTGCGGCAGGGTCTTGAACGAGGTCAGCAGCATCCACACGAACGGGAACACCATTCCGAGCCCCGCGACGATCAGCACGACGTGCAGGATCGTGGCGGACAGCCGACGGCGGCCCTTGCCCGCGGCGCGAGGGCGGATCCGCCGGCCGGGGGCGACGAGGGCGATCGTGGAGTCGGTGGCGGGCGCGTGGCCGCCGGTCGTGATGCGCGTGGTGTCGACGCTCATGCGGGGTCATCCTCGTAGTGGACGAACTTGTTCTGCGCGGCGAACTGGATCCCCGTGATCACGAGGGTCAGCAGCAGCAGGATGATGCTCGCGGCCGATGAGAGGCCGAAGTCGAACTTCTTCATGCCCAGGTCGTAGATGTGATAGACGATCGTGCGGGTGGCGTTGTCCGGGCCGGCGTTCCGCACGAGCACGTAGACCGTGTCGAAGGTCTGCAGCGACGAGATGAAGGCGATCACCGAGGAGAAGAAGACGATCGGCGACAGCAGCGGCAGCCGGATCGCGGTGAACAGCCGCCAGGCGCCTGCCCCGTCGATCCGCGCGGCCTCGATCACCGACGGCGAGATGTTCTGCAGTCCGGCGAGGAAGATGATCACGTTGAGCCCGAGCGACGACCAGATCGTCACGATGCACACGGCGATCAGCGCGAGCCGCGGATCCTGCAACCAGTCCGGCGGCGCGATCCCGAAGATCGTGGAGATGGCGGACGACAGCACACCGTCCGCGCGGAACATCTGCTGCCACATCATCGCGACCGCCACCGTCGAGGTGACCACCGGCGCGAAGAAGAGCACGAGGTAGAGCGTGCGGGTCTTCAGCTTCTCCAGCGCCACCGCGATGGTCACGGCGAGAGCAAGGCCGATCGGCACCGTGATGATCGCGATGAGCAGCGTGTTCAGGATCGCGCGGCCGAAGAGCGGATCCGCCAGTTCGGCGCCGAAGTTGTCGAAACCGACCCAGCTGAGGTCGGACAGGCCGTCCCAGTGCGCGAACGCGAGCACGAGGCTCGCGAGAAACGGCACCACCACGAACAGCCCCATGCCGATCAGCTGCGGCCCGACGAAGGCGTATCCCCAGCGCCGGTCGCGGCGGCGCCAGGCGGCCTCGCGCCGCCACCCGGGCGCCGTCGACGACGACGCCCGGGTGCTCACCGACGGTGCAGTCATGCTCACTTGCCGTCCTGGACCAGCTTGCCGACCGCGTCGAGCGTGGCCTGCGCGTCCTGCTTGCCCTGGTAGAGGGCGAGGAACTGATCGCCGATGCCGCCGCGGATGCCGGGCAGGCGCGCCTCGGTCGGGTAATTGACGAAGCCGATGTCGCGCATGTCGAGGAAGGTCTGCGCATGCGCGGGGTAGCCGTCCAGCACCACCTTGTCGGCGCCCTTGATGGACGGGACCGCGTTTCCGCCGCCCTGCAGGCGCAGGGTCTGGCCCTCGGCCGAGAGGAACTCGGTCCAGAACGTGAACGCCGCGTCCTTAACCTTGGTGCCCTTGTTGATCGCGAGGAACGAGGTGGCGACGCCGGTCGGCGCGGCCTTGCCGTCGGGCGTCGGCCACGGCGCGATGTCGTACGAGTCCTTCACGCCGGCGCCCTCGACGGTGCCGATCGTGTAGCGCCCCTGCACGAAGAACCCGGCCTTGTGCGCGACGAAGACGCTGTCGGCGCCCGCCCCGTCGGGGAGGGTGTCGGCGACGAGGAAGGTCTTGTCCTGGAACAGGGATCCGAACTGGTCCAGCGCCTTGACGGCGTCGGCGTCCTTGTTCGCGACGAACTTCCCGCTCTTGTCATACGGCGCGGACACGCCCTGCGAGCTCAGCCAGCTCCACTGCGTGGCCCAGTAGTTCCAGAACATCGTGCCGGTGAGGCCCGCGTCGTGCAGCTTCTTGTTCATGTCCAGGAACGCGCTCGTCGTCCACTTGCCCTCGGCGGCGAGGGTCGCGGGGTCGTCGGTGACGCCCGCGGCCTTGAGCGCCTCCTTGTCGTACCAGAACACGTCGGGGTTCGAGTCGTTCGGAGCCGCGTAGATCTCGCCGTCCTTCTCCGCCGCACCGAACAGGCCCGGCGAGAAGTCATCGACCTTGCTCTGGCTCTTCGAGCCGTTCATGAGGCTCTTGAGCGGCATCAGCCGGTTGGATCCGACGAACTGGCCGATCATGTCGTCGCCCACGTAGAAGACGTCGGGCGCCGTGTTGCTGGTCAGCTGCGCGAGGAGCTTGGAGTGGTAATCGTCGTAGCCGGCGACGGGCTGCAGCTTCACCGTGATGTCGGGGTGGCGCTTCATGAACTCCTTGTCGAAGTCCTGGTAGCGCTTGAGCTCGTCCGCGCTGCCCCACGTCGACCAGACGACGGTGGCCTTGCCGTCGGCGGCCGAACCGCCTCCGTGGGAGCCGCCGCTGCACGCGGCGAGGCCGAGCATGAGTGCGCCGGCGGACACTGCCGCGAGCGTGCGCAGGAGTCGAGGGTTCGAGCGGGGCATGACGCCACCTCTTTCGTCGTTGAAGGGCAGTTCGGAGGTCGGGACGCACTCAGTATTATGTATACAGACGACGTTTGTCAACGGCCACGCGTCGGATCTCGTCGTTCTGGAGCGGCGCACGGGTCGTAGCCGAGGCAGCGTCGAGGCGGCGGCACCTGCGATGATCGTGCGCCCGACGATCGCCGATGCACGACGCGGCACAGCGGAAGGTCCACCCGCCGCAGAGTGGTCTGATCCGGAGGTGCATCAACGGGCCTACGCTCGAGGGGTGAGCCTGCTCGTCACCGTCCCCACCGCCGAACTCGCCGCTGACATCGCCGCCCAGGGCCCGCTGCCCGACGGCGTGGAGGTGCAGGTGTGGGACATGACCGCACCCCCACCCGCGCCTCGGATCGACATCGTCGTGCCGTCGTACCTCGGCCGGCAGCGTTTCTCCGCGCTGGACGGCGTCGAGGTGGGCCTCGTGCAGGGCCAGATGATCGGCTACGAAGCCGTGATCGACCGGGTGCCCGCGGGCGTGCCGTTCGCGAACGCCGCCAGCGTGCATGAGCCAGCGACCGCCGAGCTCGCCCTCGCGCTGACCCTCGCGGCGCAGCGCGAGCTGCCGCGGTTCGTGCGGGCACAGGACGCGGGTCTGTGGGACCGGGCGTTCACCTCGAGCCTCGCGGATCGCCGCGTGCTGCTGGTCGGCATCGGCGGCGTCGGAAGGGCCGTGGCCCGACGCCTCGCCGGGTTCGAGACCTCGATCATCGCGGTCGCGCAGACCGCCCGCACCGAGATGATCGATGGCGTCGGCGAGATCGCCGTGCATGCGCTCGCCGACCTGCCCGCGCTCCTGCCCGACGCGGAGATCGTCATCCTGTCACTGCCGGGCGGATCCGCCACGCACCAGCTGTTCGACGCGGACATGCTGGCACGTATGGCCGACGGAGCGCTGCTCGTCAACGTCGGCCGCGGCACACTCGTCGACACGGACGCCCTGATCGCCGAGAACGGCCGGATTCGCGCGGCCCTGGACGTCATGGATCCGGAGCCGCTGCCCGAGGGCCACCCGCTGTGGACCACCCCCGGCGTGCTGTTCACCCCGCACGTCGGCGGCGCCTCGACCGCGATGAACCCGCGTATCGCTGCGCTGGTGCGCACCCAGATCGACCGCATGCTCGCCGGCGAGGAGCCGGCGAACCTCATCCCCCGGTGACCGGTGCGGATTCCGCAGTGACCGATGCGGAATCCGGGGCCGCTCCCGCTCGCCTTCCGTCGCGTCGTCCGCGCGTATGGCTCGTCGGCGCGTATCTAGTTCAGGATGGATGCACCGAATCGGCTGTTCTCGGATCCGAATTCCGCGGATTTGCGAAATCCAACCTGAATACGAGACACCGACTCGACCGCGGTAGCTCTCCGGCGCGGCGGGGCCGGGGCGCTCGAACCGATTCGATCCGCGCGTTTCCGGGATCCGCCGCCCTCCCGGTACCCTGATCGCATGGCCGAGATCGAGCAGCAGTCCGCCCCCGGATCCGAGTGGTGGCGCACCGCCGTCATCTATCAGATCTACCCGCGCTCCTTCGCCGACGCGAACGGCGACGGCATCGGCGATCTGCCCGGTATCACCTCCCGGCTGGATGCGCTGCAGGAGCTCGGCGTCGACGCGATCTGGCTGAGCCCGTTCATGCCGAGTCCGCAGAAAGATGCGGGCTACGACGTCTCGGACTACCGCGGAGTGGATCCGCTGTTCGGCACGCTCGAGGACTTCGACGCGATGCTCGCCGCAGCGCACGCCCGCAGCATCCGCGTGATCGTCGACCTCGTGCCGAACCACTCGTCCGACCAGCACCGCTGGTTCCAGGAGGCGCTGAAGGCCGCCCCGGGCAGCCCCGAGCGCGCCCGCTACATCTTCCGCGACGGCAAGGGCGAGCACGGCGAGCTGCCGCCCAACAACTGGCAGAGCGTGTTCGGCGGCGGCATGTGGACCCGCGTGACCGAGGCCGACGGCACCCCCGGCCAGTGGTACCTGCACATCTTCGACACCAGCCAGCCCGACTTCGACTGGACGAACGAGGAGGTGCGCGAGGAGTTCCGCGGCGTGCTGCGGTTCTGGCTCGACCGCGGTGTCGACGGCTTCCGGGTGGATGTCGCGCACGGCATGATCAAGAAGGCGGGGCTGCCCGACTACACGCCCGACGAGGGCGCCGACTCCATGGGCGGCGACCAGGAGGACGTGCCGTACTGGGGCCAGCCCGGCGTGCACGAGATCTACCGCGACTGGCACGATGTGCTCGCCGCCTACGACGGCGACCGCGCCCTGTGCGCCGAGGCATGGATGCCCACGCTCGAGCAGATCGCGCTGTGGGTGCGCCCCGATGAGATGAACCAGGCGTTCAACTTCAACTACCTGATGACGCCGTGGAACGCCGACGAGCTGCGCACCGTGATCCGCGACTCCCTGGACGCGTTCGGCGCGGTCGGCGCGCCGAGCACCTGGGTGCTGTCCAACCACGACGTGGTGCGCCACGCCTCGCGCCTGGCGCTCACATGGGACAACCCGCAGGGCGACGGCATCGGTCCGCGGGACGAGCCCAAGCCCGACCGCGCGGTCGGACTCGCCCGTGCCCGCGCCGCGAGCACGGTGATGCTGTCGCTGCCCGGATCCGCCTACCTGTACCAGGGCGAGGAGCTGGGCCTGCCGGAGGCCATGGAGATCCCCGACGAGTTCCGGCAGGATCCGACCTGGTTCCGCACGAGCGGCGAGCGCTACGGGCGCGACGGCTGCCGGGTGCCGCTGCCGTGGAGCGGCACCGCACCGTCGTACGGCTTCAACGACACCGGCGCTTCGTGGCTGCCGCAGCCGGCGGAGTGGGCGGAGCACGCGCGCGCCGCCGAGGAGGGCGATGACGGCTCCACGCTGGAGCTGTACAAGACGCTGCTCGGACTGCGCAATGAGCGCGGGCTCGGATCCGGATCCCTCGTGTGGGAGGACCTCGGATCCGACGCGGTCGCGTTCCGGCGCGGCGACCTGCACGTCGTGGCGAACCTCGGCGACGCACCCCTGCCGCTCCCCGCGGGTGCCGCGGTCGTGGTGCACAGCGCACCGGGCTCCGGGACCGTGCTGCCGCCGAACGCGGCGGCCTGGTACACGATCGGCTGAGCCCGCTCCTTGCGGCGGACCGCCCTTCTGGCGCGCCCCTGTGGCCGACTCCGGAGCCGGCCCCGGGCCGTTCCCGACCGCGAGACTGCAACCCTGTTGCGAGACTGCACGATTGTCGCGCAGTCTCGCGACTCAGTTGCAGTCTCGCGGATGCGCGCTCCCGGCCTCGGTCACGGCGCCGCAGACCTGCGCCCTCAGGCGGGCTCGACCGCGCCCATCGGCGGCTCGGCGGGGCCGACCGGCCCCGAGCCGATCGGGCCGACCTCGACGAGCACGCGGGAGCGGCGCCGATGCGTCGCCGCGGTGACCAGCTGCACCCCGAGCGTCACCGCGAGCACGATGCCCGACAGCAGCAGGAGCTGATCCGGCAGGGCGCCCTCGGCGAGCGCGAGTCCGCCGAGCGCGCTGCCCAGTGCGCTGCCCAGCATCATGGCGCTGTTGTTGAGTGCGAGCACGAGGGCGGCGACCGCCGGCGGCACCATCGTGGCGAGCCTGGTCTGCGCCGCCACGCCCGATCCACCGTTGAAGAACGCGCAGACCAGGAACCAGACGAGCCCGGCGACGGCTCCGGCGATGCCGGGCAGCATGAGCCCCGCCCAGCCGAGCAGCGCGGCGGCGAGTACGGTGGCGACGATGACGGTGAGCACGGCGACCGGACCCCGGCGGTCGGTCACGCGCCCGGAGACGATGTTGCCGACCAGGCTCACGATGCCGTAGCCGAACAGCGCGCCGATGATCGGGTACCCCTCGCCGATCCGCGGACCCAGGATGAGCGTGGCGTAGGTGAAGCAGAGATAGCTCGCGCACATGAGGCCCATCGGCACCAGCAGCACGGCCAGGATCGCCGGGCGCGTAAGAGGGCTCAGCGCCTGGCGCAGCGACAGCGGCGGCAGATGCAGCGGTCGCACCTTGATGAGGATCCCCACGAGCGCGGCGGCCCCGACGCCGACCACGAGGAACAGCGGGATCCGCCAGTCGGTCTGTCCGATCACCAGCCCGACGGGCACGCCGAGGGCGGTCGCGAACAGGAACCCGCCCATCACGAGCGAGAGTGCGCGGCCGCGGTACTGCTCGGGAGTGCGCGCGATGACGTAGGAGCCGATCACGGCGTTCAGCAGCGCACCGCCGAGCGCGGAGATCACCCGGCCGCTCATCGCCCAGAAGTAGGTCGGTGCGAGCCCCACCATCAGGTTGCCGAGCACGAAGACGCCGAGGGACAGCACGATCGTCGCCTTGCGCTCCCACCGCCCGGTGAGTGCGCCGAGCACGGGCCCGGCGATCGCGCCGGTCGCCGCGAACACGCTCATGAGCTGACCGGCGGCGGCCGCGTCCACGTCGAGATCGGTCGCGATCTGAGGCAGCAGACCCGCCAGCACGTAGCCGTCGATCCCCATCGAGAAGGTCGCGACGGCGAGCCAGATCAGCGCTCCGGGCCGGAAGCCGGTGTCGTCAGCAGTCGTTCGCACCAGGTCATCCAATCAGAGCGGATCCGCTCCGCGCTCCCTTTTTGTGAGGATTCCGGACGAATCGTCGGATGCGCCGTCAGGGCACCACCTCGAACGCGGCTGCCAGCAGCGTCTCGTCGCGCGACGAGGGCCCCACCAGCAGCTCGAAGGCGCCGGGCTCGACCCGGCGGATCCCCGCGGCGTCGACGATCGTGCAGTCGGCGACCGGCAGTTCCAGCCGCACCCGGGCGGACTCCCCCGGCGCGAGCTGCACCTGGCGATACGCCTTGAGCTCCTTGTCGGTCCAGCTCGCGCTCGTGACGACGTCGCGCACGTACACCTGCACCGTCTCGCGCACCGGACGGGATCCGGTGTTGGCCACGGTGACGTCGGCGACGATCGTGTCGTCCGCACCGAGCGTCGACGACATCAGCTCGAGTGCGGAGTACTCCACGGTCGTGAACGAGAGCCCGTCGCCGAACGCCCAGGCAGGCGCCTGGGTGAGGTCGGCGTAGCGCGTGCCGTGCTGACCGCGGATCTGGTTGTAGTACGTCGGCTGCTGCCCGGCGTGCCGGGCGAAGGAGATCGGCAGGCGCCCGGACGGCTCGATGGCGCCGGTGATGAGCTCGGCGATCGCCGTGCCGCCTCGCATGCCGGGGTTCGCGGCCCAGAGCACGGCGGCGGCTTTCGCCGTCGAGGCGGGCAGCACGAGCGGCTTGGAGGCGAGGAGCACGACCACCACGGGCGTGCCCGTCGCGATCAGCGCGTCCAGCAGGGCGTTCTGGCCGCCCACGAGCTCCAGGGTCGCGGTGGAGCGTCCCTCGCCGACGAGCTCGATCCGATCCCCGACCACCGCCACCACGACGTCCGCGGCCTCCGCAGCCTGCACCGCCTCGGCGAGGAGGTCCGGATCAGGCGCGGCCGGCGCCACCACCGCCGGTCGGGGCTGCCCGTCCGGGAAGGTCGCGCCGAGCGGGTCCTCCGCGAGCGTGAGGATATCGGCGCCCTGCGCGTACCGCACGGCAAGGCCGTCGACGGCACGGAGACCGTCGAGCACGGTGGTGATCATCTCCCGCGGCTGGCCGTCGAGCCAGCCCGCCTGGCCGGATCCGCCGGCCCAGTCGCCGAGCTGCGTCTGCGCGTCGTCGGCGAGAGGGCCGATCACGGCGACGCGGACCGGATCCGCCGTCGCGGCCGCGGTCGCAGGGATCAGAGGCAGTACCCCGTCGTTCTCCAGCAGCACGAGAGAGCGGCGGGCCACCTCGAGGTTGAGGTCGGCGTGCGCGGCAGCGCCGATGACGGCGCCGAGGTCCTGCGCGGGCAGGCGGGGATCCTCGAAGAGTCCGAGGTCGAACTTCAGGGTCAGGATCCGCGCGACGGCGGCATCGAAGGCGTCGGGTGCGAGCATGCCGTTCTGCACGGCCTCGAGAGCACCCTCGTAGAAGCCCGGCGTGGTCATCACCATGTCATTCCCGGCGCGCACCGCGGCCGCGGCGGCGTGCGCGTGGTCGGGCTGCACCTTCTGCTCCCACACCATCCGGCCGACGTTGTCCCAGTCCGTGATGAGCGTGCCCGTGTACCCCCACTCGCCGCGCAGCACGTCCGACAGCAGCCAGTCATTGACGGTGATCGGCACCCCGTCCATGCTCTGGTACCCGAGCATGAACGTCCGGCACCCCTCCCTGGCGACCCGCTCGAACGGCGGCAGGAACCAGGACCGGAGCTTGCGGCGCGAGATGTCCGCCTCGGACGCATCCCGCCCGCCCTGGGTCTCCGAGTACCCCGCGAAGTGCTTCGCCGTCGCCAGGATCGCCGTCGGATCCGAAAGCCCCGCCCCCTGATAACCGCGGACCATCGCGCTCGCGAGCTCGCCGATCAGGAACGGATCCTCGCCGAACGTTTCGCCCACCCTCCCCCAGCGCAGGTCCCGCGCGATGCACAGCACCGGGGAGAACGTCCAGTGGATCCCGGTCGCCGAGACCTCCACCGCCGTCGCCCGCGCCACCTGCTCCACCAGGACCGGATCCCAGGTCGCGGCCATCCCCAGCTGCGTCGGATAGATGGTCGCGCCCTCCCAGAACGAGTGGCCGTGGATGCAGTCCTCCCCGACCAGCAGGGGGATCCGCAACCGCGTCTCGGCCGTCAGCCGGTTCGCCTCCAGGATCCGCTCGGGCGAGGTGTGCAGGATCGACCCGGCATGGCGTCGCAGCACGTGATCGTGCAGATCGTCGCGCGCGTCCAGCTGCAGCATCTGACCCGCCTTCTCCTCCACCGACATCCGGCTGAGGAGATCCGCCACACGCGCGGCGGTGCTGAGTCGGGGGTCGCGGAAGGGCAGGGCGTCGCTCATGCGGTGGTGCTCTCTGGGTCGGCGGCTGCTCGGGCCGCGGGGAAGGAGGTCGGGGATGCGGTCGTGCGCACCGCGGTCACGGCGGCGTTCGCATCGATGCCGCGCTTCTTCAGGGCGCGGGCCCGCTCTCCGGCGGAACGCAGCCGCGGGTTCACATACTCGTCGATGCCGAAGTTGATCAGTGCGAGCGCGACGCCGAGCAGCGCGATGCAGAGGCCCGCCGGCACGTACCACCACCAGTAGTCGGGGAAGGCGCTGTTCTGCTGGGCCCAGAACAAGATGGTCCCCCAGTTCAGGTTCGATACCGGGATGACGCCGATGAAGGCGAGGGTCGTGAGGCCGAGCACCGCGGCGGTCATGGTGCCGACGAAGCTCGACGCGATGATCGCCATGAGGTTCGGCAGCATCTCGACCAGGATGATCCGGTGCAGCGGCTCGCCGTTCGCGCGCGCCGCCTGGATGAAGTCTCGGTTGCGCAGTGACATCGTCTGCGCCCGCAGCACCCGCGCTCCCCACGCCCAGCCGGTCAGTCCCAGCACCGCGGCGATGATCCACAGCGGCGGATCCTGGAATTGCGAGGCGATGATGATCATCAGCGGCAACCCCGGGAGCACGAGGAACACGTTCGACAGCGCGGACAGCGACTCGCTCTTCCAGCCGCGCAGATAGCCGGCGGTCACGCCGACCAGGATCGCCACCACGGTCGCCATGATCGTCGCGAGGAAGCCGACCACGAGCACGCCGCGCGTGCCGTAGACGAGCTGGCTGAACACGTCCTCGCCGATGTGCGTCGTGCCGAGCAGGTGCTGCCAGGACGGCGGCTGCAGCGTCGCGTCGAGGTGCTGCGCGGTCGGGCTGTACGGCGCGATCCACGGCGCGAAGACCGCCACGAGCGTGAACACGCCGAGGATGATCAGGCCCGCGGCGGACTTGCGGTTGCCGAACATCGCCAGCGACGCCTTGAGCTGGGTCCAGAAGGTGCGCCGGGGCGCGGGACGCCGCTCGGCGGTGAGCAGAGCCGCGGTCTCGGGCGCGCCGGCGGCCGGCTGCGCGACCTCGGGGGGAACGGGAATCGACATGATCAGGCCTCCGTCTGCCGGGTGCGCGGGTCGAGGATGGCGTAGGCGATGTCGGCGATGATGTTCGCGACGAGCACTGCCATCACGAGCACCAGGAAGATGCCCTGCATGAGCGCGTAGTCCTTCGCGTTGGTCGCGCCGAGCAGCAGCAACCCGATGCCGGGATAGGAGAACACCATCTCCATGACGATTGTGCCGCCGACGATGAAGCCGAGCGACAGGGCGAAGCTCTGGATCTGCGGCAGCACCGCGTTGCGCGCCGCGTAGCGCCAGAGCACGCGTCGGTTCGGCATGCCCTTGGCCTGGGCGACGGTGATGTAGTCCTCGTCCAGCACGGTGAGCATCATGTTGCGCATCCCGAGCACCCAGCCGCCGAGCGAGGCGATCACGATCGTGATCACCGGTAGCGCGGCGTGCGAGAGCACCTGCCCGACGAACTCGGCGTTCCAGCCCGGATCCACGCCGACCTCGTAGGCGTGCCCGGCGGGGAACCAGCCCAGCACCGACGAGAACGCGGCGATGAAGATCAGGCCGAGCCAGAAGTAGGGGATCGTGCCGAGGAACGTCGTCACCGGCACGAGCACGTCCAGCCGGCCGCCGCGCCGCCATCCGATCACGGCGCCCAGCACGGTGCCGACCAGGAAGGAGACGATCGTGGCGAATCCGACCAGCCCCAGGGTCCAGGGCAGCGCGGCCGCGATCGCGTCCCCGACCGGGGCCATGCCTGTCGAGATGGAGACGCCGAGGTCGCCGCGCAGCAGCATGCCCCAGTAGTCGAGGTACTGCTGCCACAGCGGCACCGAGTGGTCCAGGCCGAACATGAGGCGCAGTGCCTTCTCGGCGTCGGGGGTGAGCTGGCCCTGGCTGCGCGCCATGTAGGCGTCCACCGCATCCCCCTTCATCAGTCGCGGGATGAAGAAGTTGATGGTGATCGCGGCCCAGGCCGTGAACAGGTAGAAGGCCGCCCTGCCGCCGATGAAGCGCCAGGGCACGCGCATGCGGCCTCGCTCGGCCCGGGTCGCGGTGGTGCCGACGAGCGTCGGATCCACCGGCTCGGGTGCGGCGGGCGACGCCTGGGTCGCGGGTGCGGACGTGTCGGCGCTCATCGCGCACCTCCCGTGGTCTGTGCCGCCCGGCGGCGGAAGAACTCCTCCGGATCGGGCGACGCGGCGCGCAGCTCCCGCGTGTACGGGTCGCGAGGGCGCAGGATGACGTCGTCCGCGGGCCCGCGCTCCACGACCCTGCCCTGGTTGAGCACCATGATCTCGTCGCTGAAGTGGCGCGCGGTCGCCAGGTCGTGGGTGATGTAGAGCACGCCGAGCCCCTCCTCGCGCTGCAGATCGGCGAGAAGGTTGAGCACTCCGAGGCGGATCGACACGTCCAGCATCGACACCGGCTCGTCGGCGACGAGCAGCGCGGGCCGCGAGGCGAGCGCCCGAGCGATGGCGACGCGCTGGCGCTGACCGCCGGAGAGCTCGTGCGGGCGCCGCTCCATCACGGCGTCCGGATCCAGCCGCACCCGCTCGAGCAGGCGGCGCACCTCGGCGTCGACCTGGTCGCGCGGGACGACGCGGTCCAGGCGCAGCGGGCGCTCCACGTGATGGCGGATCGAGTGGTACGGGTTCAGCGAGGCGAACGGATCCTGGAACACCATGCGCAGCTGCTGCCGGTAGGTGCGCAGGCCCTTGCCCCGCCGCGGGATCGGCGCCCCGTCGAGCAGCACGTCTCCGTGCGTGGGGGTCTCGAGCTGGGTGAGGATCTTGGCGATCGTGGACTTGCCGCTGCCGGACTGGCCGACCAGTCCGATCGTCTGGCGGGAGTTCAGGGTGAAGCTGACGTCGTCCAGGGCCTTCAACTGGCCGGAACCGCGGACGTTGTAGATCTTCGTGACGCCGCGGAACTCGAGCGTGGTCATCGCACCACCACCCCCCGCTCGCCGGTCAGGCGCGGGAACGAGCGCAGCAGATCGCGCGTGTACTCGTGCTGCGGATCCGTCCACAGCCGCTCGGCGTCGGCGAGCTCGACGATCTCGCCCTCGCGCATCACCGCGATGCGGTCGCTGATCTCCAGCAGCAGCGGCAGGTCGTGGGTGATGAAAACGACCGAGAAGCCGAACTCGTGGCGCAGCTGGGAGATCTGCTTCAGGATCTCGCGCTGCACCAGCACGTCGAGCGCGGTGGTGGGCTCGTCCATGACCATGAGCTGCGGCCGCAAGGCGAGCGCCATCGCGATCATCACGCGCTGACGCATGCCTCCGGACAGCTCGTGCGGGTAGGACCGGATCCGCTGGCCGCCGACCTTCACGATCTCGAGCAGGTCGATCACCTCCGCACGACGCTGCGCGCGGCTCATGCCTGGGCGGTGCACACGGAACACGTCGTCGAGCTGCGCGCCGATCGTCGCCACGGGGTTCAGGGCGTTCATCGCGCCCTGGAACACCATCGACACCTTGTCCCAGCGGAACCGGCGCATCTGCTCGGTGTCGAGGGCGTGCAGGTCGACGTCCGTGCCGTCGGCGTCGTGGAAGACCACGCTGCCGCCGGTGATCACAGCCGGCGGCTTGAGCAGCCGCTGCACGCCGTACGCGAGCGTGGTCTTGCCACTGCCGCTCTCGCCGGCGAGACCGACGATCTCACCGCGGCGGATGTCGATCGTGACGTTCTTCACCGCTCGGACGGGCGGATCCACGTCGTACACGACCGAGAAGTCGCGCACGGAGAGAAGGGTGTCTGTCATGAGGTTCCTCGTGTGGGGACGCCGGTCGTTGAGCGAGCCGCAGGCGAGACGAAACGCGGTGCCGTTCTCGAAGAACGTCACGACGTTTCGTCTCGCGGAGACCCGCACTGAGCGAGCGCAGCGAGTCGAAGTGTCGCTCAACGACCGATCAGTGCTACTTGCCGGCCGGCTTCAGCTTCATGATGACCTGGACGGCGGAGGGCTGCGTCGGGTCGGCGGTGGCGTACTGGTCCTTCTCGCTCGGCCAGCCCGTGAAGGTGCGGGTGTTGTACTCGCCCAGCTGCGGGTGCGTGCCGATCGGGATGGCGGGGACGTCCTCGACGAAGATCTTCTGGATCTTGTTGAGCGCTTCGGTGCGGGTGGCGTCGTCGGAGGCCTGCGCGTACTGCTTGAGCAGCGCGGTCGCCTCCGGGTTGTTGTAGCGGCCGAAGTTGTCCGAGACCTTGCCGTCGGCGGCCTGCTCCAGGTACGCCCCGTTCATGACGTCGTCATAGATGTGCCACGGGTTGGAGCCGGAGCCCGACCAGTGCAGCGCCGCGTCGAAGTTCCCGGTCGCCATGTTCGTGAACCAGGTGTCGGCGTCCGGCGTAGCCACCTTGGCGTCCGCGCCCAGCGTGCTCTTGATCTGCGTCGCCACGAGCTGGATCCCGGTGACGTAGTCGTTCCAGCCCTGCGGATCCTGCAGCGTGAACGAGACGGGGTTGCCGGAGGGATCGATCAGCGCGCCGTCCTTCCAGGTGTAGCCCGCGTCGGTGAGCACCTTCTTGGCGCCGTCGACGTCGATCGAGAAGGTCTTGTCCTTGTACTCGGGCGCGATGTACTGGTCGCCCGTGGGCTGCGGGATGCCGGTGACGCTGGTGAGCTCGGGGCCGGCGTTGCTGCGCGCCTTTTCTGCGTGCGCCTTGCGGTCGACGACCATGTTCACGGCCTTGCGGAAGGCCACGTCGTTGAACGGCGCCTTCGTGGTGTTGACCAGGACCATGTCGGGGCTCAGCACGTTCGCGCCCCAGAACACGTTGTGCTTCGGATCCTTGTCGACGTAGTTCTTCTGATAGTCGGTGATGAAGATCTGCGCCCAGTCGGCCTCCTTGCTCTGCAGCGCGCGCAGGAGTCCCGTGTTGTCGTTGTACTCGAGGTACTTGAGCTGGCCGACCGGCACCTTGCCGCCCCAGTAATCGGTGCGCGCCTTCAGCACCACGCCCTGCGAGGAGAAGCTCTTGATCGTGTACGGGCCGGTGCCGACCGCGTCCTTGACCGGGTCCTTCGACGGGTCGGAGATCCCCTTCCACTGGTGCTCGGGGACGATGGCGACCTGCAGCACGTCGCCCTGCTTCACGAACTTCGACTCGCTGAAGGAGAGCACCACGTTCCCGCCGTCCTTCTTGACGTCGGCGAGCTTGAGGCCGGCCAGGTCGAGGGCCGGCGTGTTCTTGATCATCGTGTACGTGAAGACGATGTCGTCGGCGGTGAACGGCTTGCCGTCGCTCCACTTCACGTCGGCGCGCGGAGTGACGGTGAGCTGGGTGTAGTCGGCGTTCCACTCCACTTTGGAGGCCAGCCACGGCGTCGTCTCGTTCTTGCCGACGGGGTTCACGATCGCGAGGGGCTCGTAGATCATCCGGTCGTATCCGAGCGACATCCCCGAGCCGGTGGAGATGAACGGGTTGTTGGTCTGGGTCGACAGGATCGCGGCGCCGTCCGGCTTGGCGACGGTGAGCGAGCCGCCGCCGGACGCGCCGGCGGTGGAGCCCGACGAGCAGCCGGTCAGCGCGACGGCGCTGAGGGCCGCGATCGCCGAGACGACGAGCAGGGTCTTGGTGAGCCTCATTGCTTCTCCTTCTGGGGCACGGCCATCGTGCGCCCACCTGGTGCGGGGTCTCGCTTCCGGGGAACTTTACTTACTAGCGAGAAAGTAAGTAGAAGTGAGGTTACCGACGAGTAAGCTGGATGACAAGCGGCGAAGGGGACGAAATGGTCACGACGACGTCGGCGCGCGTGAAATCGCGGCCCGAGACCGAGCGCAAGCGCACCGAGATCCTGGACGCGGCGATCGAGATCTTCGGCGCGAAAGGATCCACCAACGGCACCCTCGCCGACATCGCCGAGCAGGTCGGCATGACGCACGCCGGGGTGCTGCACCATTTCGGGTCGAAGCAGAAGCTCCTGCTCGAAGTGCTCGACTACCGGGACAAGAGCGATGTCGCCCAGCTCGCCGATCAGCACATCCCCGACGGCCCCGAGCTGTTCCTGCACCTGGTGAAGACGGCGTTCGCGAACGAGCACCGTCCGGGCATCGTGCAGACCTACACCGTGCTGTCCAACGAGTCGGTGACGGACGGCCATCCCGCGCGCGGCTTCTTCGAGCACCGCTACGAGAAGCTCCGCACCGAGGTGTCCGCGGCGTTCCGCGAGCTGTGCACGCAGGAGGGCGTGACGGACACCGCCGCGATCGGCAAGGCCTCGGCGTCGATCCTCGCGGTCATGGACGGCCTGCAGCTGCAATGGCTGCTGGATCCCTCCGCCGTCGGGCTCGCCGAGACCAGCTCCTTCGCGATCCGGGCGATCGTGAACGGCGTGCTGCACCCCGGGCCCGCGCTGGAGACCTACGCGGGACGCTGATCGCGGATCCGGTCGGCACCGGGATCCGCGTAGGCTCGGGGCCATGACGATCGACCTCGAAGCGCTCTTCATCGACCTGCACCGCAACCCCGAGCTCTCGTTCCAGGAGGTGCGCACCGCCGGCATCGCCGCCGGGCACCTGCGCGACCTGGGGCTGGAGGTCACCGAGGGCGTCGGGCGCACCGGCGTCATCGGAGTGCTCCGCAACGGCGAGGGCCCTGTCGTGTGGGCGCGCGCCGACATGGATGCGCTGCCCGTCGTCGAGGAGTCGGGGCTGCCCTACGCCAGCACCGCCAAGGGCGTCGACGCCGAGGGCCACGAGGTCGGCATCATGCACGCGTGCGGCCACGACATGCACGTGACCGCGATGATCGGCGCGGTGGAGGAGCTCGTCCGCACCAGGGACGAGTGGTCGGGCACCCTGGTCGTCGTGATCCAGCCCGCGGAGGAGTTCGGCGCCGGAGCTCGCGCGATGCTCGACGACGGCGCCCTGGACCGCTTCCCGCGGCCCGATGTCGTCATCGGCCAGCACGTGACCCCGTTCCCGGCCGGCGTGATCGGCGTGCGCCCAGGACCCCAGATGTCGGCGTCCGACGGCCTGCACGTGGTGCTGCACGGCCGCGGCGGACACGGCTCGCGTCCGCATTCCACGATCGACCCCGTCGTCATGGCCGCCGCCACCGTGATGCGCCTGCAGACCGTGGTCTCGCGCGAGGTGGACCCGCACGACCTCGCCGTGGTCACGGTGGGCGCCATCCACGCCGGCACCAAGAACAACATCATCCCCGCCGAGGCCACGCTCGACCTCAGCCTGCGCTACCCCGACGACGCGCTGCGCACCAGGGTGCTGGCCAAGGTCGAGCGCGTGATCAAGGCCGAGGCGATGGCGAGCGGGGCGACGCAGGATCCGACGATCGAGACGCTGCATACGCTGCCCGCCACGATCAACGACGACGCGGCGACCGAGCGCGCGACCGCGGCCTTCCGCGCCGCGTTCGGCGAGGAGAACGTGATCGATCCCGGCCTCTTCACCGGCAGCGAGGACGTGTCGTGGTTCGCCCGGGACGCCGGCGTGCCGCTGGTGTTCTGGTTCTGGGGCGGCATCGCTCCGGCCCGCTACGCCGCGGCCGTCGCGCAGGGCACCGTCGACAGCGAGATCGCCACGAACCACTCCCCGTACTTCGCCGTGGAGATCCACCCCACGATCGAGGTCGGCGTCAAGGCCCTCACCGTCGCGGCGCGCGAGTTCCTAGGCTGACGGGCGGCACGACGGGGGCGTCCGCCTCGCGCGGAGCCTCACGACGGGGGCGCCCTGCGGCCGTGACGACGCCGGCCAGCACGAGGAACGCCGCACCGATCACGACCGTCCACCAGGGGAAGCCCGGGATGTCCGGCGCCGCACCGGCGGCGTCCAGGTCCTTCTGCGGAGTCGGCGTCACGCGCTCGCCCGTGACCAGGATCCGGTGCGTGTTGATGCCGAGCGGGGTGCAGGTCACGAGGGTGACGAGGTCCTCCCCCGGCTGCGCACTCAGCGCCTTCGTCTCCTCGGGCAGAACGACCTTGGTGTCGCGCACCCGATAGGTCAGCACCTCGCCGAACACCTCGACGGTGAACGTGTCGCCGATCTTCAGCTGGTCGAGGTTGTCGAACAGGGTCGCACCGGCGAGACCGCGGTGGGCCGTGAGCACCGAATGCTGGTCGACGCCGCCGATGGGGAGGGACGTGCCCTCGAGGTGTCCGACACCCTTGGTGAGGGTGGTGTCGGAGGTGCCGTGATAGATCGGCAGGTCCACGCCGATCGTGGGGATGCGCAGCCGGGCCATGACTCCATCCGCATCCGCCCTGAGCATGCGGGAGTAGTCGAAACCGGGCGCAGCCGCGGTGCTCGTGGGGATGCGGGATCCCGGTGCGAGGAGCGCCCCGCCGACCAGTGCCCTGTTGTACGCCGTCGCCTGATCGAGCGCCTGCTGTCGCGCATCGGCTGCGGATCCTCCGACCTCGGAGTCGACCTTCACGATCAACTGCGACTGGTTGTACTGCGACCACCAGCTCGCCACCGTCGGGTACATCAGCACGAGGACGCCGACGAAGGCGACAGCCGCAAGGATGGCCGTCGCCCAGGGCATCCGCCATCGCGGGCGGGGTGCGGGCCTCACGTCGCGACGGCGCAGCGGCACGGTCTGTGTCACGACGGCTCCTCTCGGTCTGGATGTGCGGGGTGAAGGGATCCCGGCTCCGGATGCCGGCAGGCGCCGGGCAGGGCGGGAAAGAGAAGAGGAGGGCAGGGGTTCTGGGGCCCCCTGCCCTCCTCGGGTCCGTCAGCGATCCTCGACGGGATCGCTCACGGACGTCGGATCATCAGTGGCGACGGGCGCGCACGCGGCGCACCAGGATCGCGCTGATGCCGGCCACGACGAGCAGGCCGCCGATGACGGCGAACAGCGTGCTGCCCGCACCACCGGTCAGCGGCAGGTTCGGGCCGAACTGCTGGGTGTTGGAGATGGTGATGCTGGTCGGGCTGGCCTGACCGTTGGCGGTCACGGTGACCTGGGTCCACGGGTCGGCGGGGAGCACGTAGCCGGCCGGGGCCTGGACCTCCTTGAGCCAGTAGTCCTTGCTCTTCACGTCGTTGTTTCCGACCCACAGACCGTCGACCAGGATCTGGCCGTTGGCGTCGGTGGTGACGGGACCGGCGACCTTGGTGCCGTTCTTGGCGTCGTAGACCTCGAAGATCGCGCCCTGCAGCGTGTTCTTCGTGTTGCCGTCCTGCTTGACGACCTTCAGCGGACCCCAGTTGGTCTGCGGCGTGTTGGTGGTGCGGTCGGAGCCGTTGGTGTTGACGACGGCCGTGTTCAGGATCTGGCCGTCGGCACCGAGCGAGGTCACCGTCGTGGTGATGTCCGCGGTCACCGCGGTCTTGCCTACGAGCTTGCCGAGGCCGGTCGCGGTGAACGTGATCACGGTGTTGCCGGAGACGGTGTAGTCCGTGCCCTCGGTGAGGGTGGTGCCGTCGACCTTGACCACGGCGCCGACGTAGGTCAGGCGCGGGTCGAGGGTGTCGGTGATCGAGAAGCTGCGGTAGGTGTCACCGGCGGCCAGGGCGGGGATCGGGGCGTTGACCGTCCACACGATCTGCGAGCCCAGCACCGGCGCCTTCGGGTCGGCGACGGTCTTGGTCGGCTGCGTGTTGTTCAGCTTGTTCTTCGGGTAGACGTGCACGTTGTAGAGCCAGGTGCCCTGGTTCGGGTACGGCACGGACACCAGGAACGGCTGCACCGGCGAGACGATGGGGTTCGCGCCGGGGCTGGTCTCCGTCACCAGGTACAGGCCGTACGGCAGGTTCGACACCACGGCCTGGCCGGAGGCATCGGTGGTCGCGGTGGTGCCGGTGCCGAGCGAGAACGGCGCCGACGACACGTTCGCGGGCGTCGCGGTCTTCGCCTGGTCCCAGCCGGCAGCGGTGGTGAGGTCGATCGGGGTGCCGTTCGCGCTCACGCGCTGGACGCTGAACTGAACGCCCTGCAGACCCTGACCGAGCGCGGCGATCTTCGCCGGGTCGGTGATCTGGGTGCCGTCACCCGCGGCGCCGGGGTCACCGGCGTGCTTGTGGATGGTGAGGGTGCCCGTGGTGCCCGTGATGTTCGACGGGCTCAGGGTGTCGGCGGCGTTGGCGGCCGGCGACACCGCGAGGGCGCCGAGGGCGGCGAGAGCCGCGACTCCGAGCCCGGCTGCAAGCTTGCGCAGCCCGAGAGACCTGCTGGTCATTTCCGTTCCTGCTTTCTTTGTGGTTCGTCGACCGACACCCGTCGGCCGACAGTTGTCGTGCTGTCGGTTGAGGTGGGTGAGGGGTCAGGAGGTGCGGCGCGCGGTGCGGCGCAGGCGGAGGAATCCGAGGAGCGCGAGTGCGGCGAACACGATCGCGCCGCCCGCGAGGAGGAATGCGTCGCTTCCGATGCCGCCGGTCAGCGGGAGCACCGCGCCGGGCTGCTGCTCGTTCGGCTGGGCGCCGATGTCGAGCGTCGTGCCGGCGTTGGCCGCGCTCACCGTGAAGGTGAACGATCCGGCCGCGATGTAGCCGGCGGGAGCCAGCGTCTCCTTCGCCGAGTAGGTCCCCCAGACGAGCTTGCCGAGGCGGAAGGCGCCGGGTGCCGGGTCGAGGTCGGGGCCGGTGCAGGGAGCTGCGGTGCAGTCCTTGACGACGAGTCCCTGGGCGGGCAGGCCGGGGCCGGTGAGCGTCCACTCGGATCCGGCGAGCTGGCCGCCGGTCGCCTTGGACGTCTTTGTCCAGACGACGGATCCGGGCTTGCTCGCATTGGTGATCGTGCAGACCGCCTTCGCGTTCGCCGCGATGATGACGGAGGACCCGCTCACGGTCGCGCCGGTGCAGATCCACGCACCCGCGGCGTAGCCCGCGGGGCTGCCGCTCTCGGAGAGCGCGTAGGTCCCGGGGGCCACGATCGCGCCCGTCACGCTCGCGTCGCCGGTCTTGCCGGTGATCGTCTGCGTGCCCGTCGCGGTGAGCGTCCAATCGGAGATCGTGGACGTGCCGCCGTAGGTGTTGTCGACCTGCTTCTTGAGGGTCAGGTTCGCCGCGGAGGGCTTGTTCGTGAGGGTGCAGGCGACCGCGTCACCGGGAGCCACGCCGGTGACGTCCGCACCGGCGGCGCCGGGCAGAGTCACGGAGCGCTGCGCGCCGCCGAGCGAGGTGACCGTGCAGCTGCCGCTGACGAAGTCCCATCCGCTCTTCTGCGTCTCGGAGACCCGCACGGTCGCCCGCGAGGTCGTCTTGTCGAACGCGACGGTCCAGTTCACATCGCCCGAAGCCGGGGTCGTCTGCGTGGACGCGGACGGCGTCGAGGTGGCGGTCCCGGTGGTCGCGGTGGTCGCCGCGCCGAGGGTCCAGCCGGCACCCGGCCCCGGGTTGTTGCCGGCGATGTCGAGCACGGTCTTGTGCACCGCAACGGTCGCCAGCAGCGGCGCGTTCGTGATGGTGCAGACGACGCTGGCGCCCGAGCGGTTCGGGATCGTGAGCTGGCCGGCGGCGTTGGTCGGCACGGTCGCACCGAGGTCGTCGACGCAGGCGAGCGAGCTCGCGTAGTCGGAGAGCGTGCCGGGCGATCCGGCGGCGATCGCCTCGGACACCGTGTAGGCGTTGTTCTGGATCACCGGCAGCGGGCCGATCTGCGCGGTCTGGATCCCGGTGGCGGCGCCGGTCGTCGTCGCGGTCGCGGACTCGGTCGTACCGCTCTTGACGGACAGGCGGAACTGGTCGCCGACGTGGGCGCGGGCGACGACATTCTTCTTGACCGTGAGGTTCGCGGGCGAATTGCAGCTCGCCAGATCCGTGCTGGAGAGGCTGTTGGTGACGTCGCCGCCGATCTGGGCGCCAGTCGACGCGTTGTACTCACGGACGGTCGAGGCGTTGCCGAGGTACATCGACCCGGTCGTGTTGAACGCCATGCCGTTGATGCTGGAGAACCCGGCCGGTGTGAAGGAGAACGACGGCGACGACGCGAGCTGCCCGCCGGTGCCCGTGGCGAGCGCGGCGGCGGTGACGGAGTAGACGGTCGTCGTGGACGCGCTGCCGACCACGTACAGGTTGCCGTTCGCGTCGAAGGCCATGTCGCCGTTGGTGCCGCCCGCGGCCGAGGTGTCGATCGTGCCGACGAGCGAGAAGGCGCCGGTGCTCAGCACGTACTTGTAGATGTAGAAGCTGCCGGACGCGAATCCGCCGAAGAAGTAGTCACCCGTCTTCAGGTCGATCGCACCCGCGATGAGCGATGCGGACGTGGTGTAGCTGTCCCCCGTGGGCTTCCACGTGGATCCGTCGAAGTACCAGATGGTCGCGGTGCGGTTGTTGTTGGTGCGCTCGTACGCGACCGCGGTGGAGCCGTTCGCGCCGATGCCGAGACCGTTGAACGACGAGACCCCGACGGCCGGCGTGCCGACTGACGTGACGGCGCCGTTCGCGACGCGCTGCAGTTGGCCGGTGCCCGACAGCGCGTAGAAGGTTCCGGTCGCGCAGACCAGGCCAGCGCTGGTCGCCGGTGCGGTGCGCGCCGCCAGCGGGCCCAGCGCGGCAGAGTGCACCGAGTTCGTCGCCGGCGAGCCGCTCAGCGAGAGCGAGGCGGGTGCGGCCTGCGCGGCGGGCGTTGCGACGAATGCCAGCGCGATGCTCGCCCCCAGCGCCACGACGGCGCGCGCAAAGTGGTCCCCAAGCTTCATTGTGCTCCCCAGCCACAGAAGAAGGCCGTCCGCTCCCCGCGGATCGTCCTTCACGAGAGCCGATCGCTCGGCTCTCTCCTCCCCATCGGACCATCCCCTGGCCCGCTGTCGGGAACCCATTTCCCGTGAGTCCCCTACGGCCGCCAATCCCCTGACGACCTTCGACACCCTCCACGCCCGCATCCGACCCCAGGGTTGGATATATGACTGCGCGTGAACGGTGAATCTTCTCGAAACGCTACGACACGTTCGGGGGATTCACAAAATCGCCCCTGGATGGCACGTCGCAACGCCCGCTGACGCAGCCGTGGCCTGACGCGGCGCTTCGCACCGGCATGCCAGGCGCCTGCCTGAGTGAGCGGGCAATCGATTTCAGCCGCGACCGGGGGTTCTCCTGCCGGACATCTCAGACGTCGACGCGCACCGGCGGGAGCGCGGCGAGAGGGGCGTGCGCCTCATGGTGCAGCCGCTCCATGCGCTCGTCGAGCTCGCTCGCGGCGTCGGCCGCCGCGGTGAGGTCGTCGACGAGGCGGGCGGGCACCTGGCCCTGGAACTTGTAGTGGATCTTGTGCTCCAGGCTCGCCCAGAAGTCCATCGCGATCGTGCGGAACTGCACCTCGACGGGCACCATGATCGGGCCGGAGGAGAGGAACACCGGCACCTCGAGGATCGCATGCAGACTGCGGTAGCCGTTGGCCTTCGGCGTCGCGATGTAGTCCTTCACGATGCGCACGGTGATGTCGTCCTGCGCGGTGAGCAGATCGAACAGGCGGTACACGTCGGCGACGAAGCTGCAGGTCACGCGCACGCCCGCAATGTCGGTGATGCGCTCGCGGATCGTGTCGAAGTCGGGCTCGATCCCCCGTCGGGCCACCTTCTCGACGATGCTGTCGGGCGACTTCACCCGGCTCTTCACGTGCTCGATCGGGTTGTAGGAGTGATGGTGGGTGAACTCGTCGCGCAGGATCGAGATCTTCGTCTCGATCTCGCGCATCCCGAACTCGTACTCGTGCAGGAAGCGCTGGAACTCGTCTCGCAGCTCTCGCGCCTCGGACAGGGTCTGGTTCAGCGCGTCGTCATCGAGGGGGACCGTGCTCATGCCTGCGACGCTACGCAACAGGTGTTCGGATCTCCTGTGTGTTCGTTCTGAGCGGACCTCTCGAAGCAGCCGCTTCGAGAGGTCCGTGTTCGACATTTCACGCGGGGATCGTCGAGATCCTGCCCGTTCCGTAGGGCAGCACGCGCCCGCGACGACGATGGCTGCGATCGATGCTGAACGAGGTGGCGGCCAGCACAGCCCCGCCGGCCGTGAGGACGATTCCTACCCAGGTGGGGGCGAGCAGACCCATCCCCGACGCGATGACGATTCCGCCGAGGGCGGCGCCGAGGCCGTTGGCGACGTTGAAGGCGGAATGGTTCAGCGCTGCGACCAACGTCTGCCCCTCGTGGGCCACATCCATCAGGCGCGTCTGTATCGTCGGCCCGAGAGCGGCCGCGCCCGCTCCGATGAGGAAGGCACTCGCGAAGAGCCCGACGGGCCAGCGCGCGGTGAGCGCCAGACAGATCAGACCGACCGAAAGCAGCCCGAGCGCCGCGTAGCTAGTGCGCCGCACACTGCGGTCTGCGGCCCAGCCCCCGGCGAAGTTGCCCGTCGTCATGCCGACGCCCACGGTGGCGAGCAAGAACGGGAGCAGGTTCGGCGCCAGTCCTGTGATCTCACGCGATAGCGGGCTGATGAACGAGTAGACCGCGAAAAGCCCTCCGAAGCCCACGGCTCCCATGCCCAGCGCGAGCCACACCTGCGGCCGACGCAGCGCACGGATCTCGCTGCGCACGGTCGCCCGAGGGTCGGCCGGCAGCGCAGGCACGAAGACGAAGACGAGCGCGAGCGCCACCGCGAACAGCCCCGAGATCACGATGTAGGCGCTGGCCCACCCGAAACGCTGGCCGAGGCCGGTCACGACAGGGATCCCGACGATGTTCGAGATGGTGAGGCCGCCGATGACGGCTGCGGCGCCGAGCCCGCGGCGAGCCTCACCCAGGAGCCGTCTCGCGGCGAGAACGGCGAGACCGAAGTACGCCCCATGGGGCAGGCCGGCCAGGAACCTCGCACCGACGAGCATCGGCAATGTCGTCGACGTCGCAGACAGCACGCTTCCCAGCACGAACATCGCGAGCAGCGCGATGAGCACGCGCCGCACGGGGAGCCGTGCAGTGAGTGAGGCGATCGCCGGCGCGCCGACCACGACGCCGGTGGCGTACGCCGTCGTCACCCACGCCGTAGCCGCCAACGCGCGCGCAGGTTCGCTCTCATAGAGAGTCGGCAGGAGAGCCTGGGCGAGATTCGAAACGAGTCCCATCCCCGTGAACTCGCTGGCGCCGATCGCGAAACCGCCCAGGGCGAGCGCCGCGACGGCGAACAAGGGGATGCTGCGCACTCGAGTCAGTGCGTCCATTTCGTACTCCTTCGGGTATAAGCGGATGCCCACACCATCGGGAGCGCGATTTACACGGAGCCTAGGTATTGCTCCGTGCATGCTTCACGCTAGGAATCGACTGTTTCTCAGGGATTACACAATGTGCCTTCAGAAGTAAAACTCATCTACGAATGCTCTTCGCACCGACATCATCCGGAAACAAGAAGGCGATGTCAGCGTGCGCACCTCAGTCCGGCACGACGTCGAAGCCCGCCCCACTGTCGAGCCGGCGGTATTCGATCCCCGGCAGAAGTTGCTCCGTGATCCAGTTGGTCAGCTGAGCGCCAGCCTCGCTGAGCGTGCCGTCATGGATCGGCACGACGACCTCGGGGTTGACGGCGCGGGCGTACTCGACGGCGGACTCGAGATTCAGCCACGGCGCGGCGATCGGCAGGAAGAGCACTCGGACTCGGCTGTCGGTCGGTGCGGGCGTGAGAGAGTCACCCGGATGCAGAAGCGTCCCGTCGATGAGGAAGGCGAGGTTCTCCTCGTCCGGGAGGTCCGGGTGGATCACGGCGTGAGCGCCCCCCAAGGCGACGACGTCGAATCCGGCCGCCGAGAAGTGCTCTCCCGGCGCGACGACATGTAGGCGGCTGCCGTCAGCGCCCGCCTTCCGCAACATCGCCGCAACGGCTCCCGTCGTCCACACCGGCGCCCCGCTGTCCACCACCGCGGCGGCATCAACGTGGTCCTGGTGATCGTGGGTGATCAGCACGGCGGAGGCGTTCCGCAACGCCTGCAGGTCGCTGTAGACGCCCGGGTCGATCACGAGCCTGCTTCCCCCCTTCTCCAGCGAGACCGCCGAATGCCGCCAGGTAGAGATCGTCGTCATGTCCTGCTCCTTCGTCACGATGAACGGCCCCACTCCGTGAGTGCGAACCGCTGAGTCGACCGCCTCTTCACGCCGGTCTCGAGGCGCGACGGTCGTTCTTCAACCGAGTTCATCTATCGCTTGCTCACAGTGAACCCGATATTTCATAATGCCCTTTAGCATCTCCGATGTAAACGCAGGCCGCGCCCCCGTGATTCCCGCTCCGAGGCACGGCCCGCTCCGATTTAGCGATATTCGAGGGGGTTCTGCAATGCATGATGAACAAGCCCGGAGGTTGTCCCGTCCACAACGATCCCGCTGGCCCAGTCACACCGGGTGGCGGGCTTTGGCACGCTCGGTCGCCGGCGGTGTGGCGATGGCCGCCCTGGTCATCACGGGGTTCGCCGCTTCCGCGTCGGCTCAGACGTTCGGAGGCAATGTCAGCGTCACGTGGTCGATTCCGGGGGCGCCCTCGACAGGGCTTCCCGACGTGACGTTCTACGAGACGATCGGAAGCGACACGGTGCAGCAGGCAGGCACCTACTTCGCCCAGCAATTCGGCTTCGCGAAGGCCGCGGACGTCGGCTATACCGGACTCCAGCCCCGTGCTCCGCTCAACGGCGCACCCAGACTCCACGGCGTCTTCTCGAGCTTCATCAGCGGCACGACCAGCACGGACGCGAACTGCACCGACGGGGCCGACGGGGGCGCGGGCGTCAGTTGCGGCGTCGACTTCGATGGCGCATATGGCCACCGGTATGCGCTCACGGTGAAGCGGATCGCCGCTGACACTTGGAGCGGAACCGCCACCGACACGGCGACGGGGAGAAGCACCCACATCGGCAGCTACCGGCTGCCGTCGGGGAGTGGCGACCTGGTCGGCGGCCAGGCCGGATTCGTCGAGTACTACGACGCCCCGGCGTCCTGCAGCGAGCTGCCCCCGGTGCACGTGACCTTCGGCGGGCCGACATCCACCGCAGGCGGCGGGCTGAGCGGGCAAGTGAGCAGCCCCTACGAGTACGGGGCTTGCCTCGGACAGGCGAACTATCAGGCTCAGTTGGTCGGGACGGGCGTGGAGATCACGCGCGGGTGGGGAGCCACGTCCTCTCCCGCCCCTCTGTCCGACGGATCGACCTACCAGATCCGCGACACGTCCACGAACCAGGTGATCGACGACCCCGCATGGTCCACGACGACCGGCACGCAGATCGCCGTCTGGACCGTCAACGGCGGTGCCAACCAACTGTGGACGGCCCACGCCAACAGCGACGGCAGCTACGCGCTGGTGAATCAGCACTCGGGCCTGTGCCTCGACGATGCTGCGTCGTCGACCACGGCAGGCAGCGCGATCATCCAGTGGGATTGCACCGGCGGTGCCAACCAGAAGTGGACGCTCCGTGCCGCGACCGCGGGATACCAATTGCTCAACCAGTGGAGCGGCCTCGCGGTCGGCCCGAGGGGGACGTCTGCGGGATCCGGACTCGTACAGCAGAGCGGGCCGGGTGCTACCTGGAGCTTCACCACGACCGGGTGACATCCGTCGCAACGGGCGCCGGAGAGTGCAACACCACGACGTCACCACGGAGGGTCTCCTCGTCACAATCGGGGCGACCCTCCGCGGGGCGTTCGGTCACAGCCGTCTGTCGGACCTTCGCGGACCCGCCTGATAGCTCGCGGTGAGCGACCTGGACCCCGTGGAGTCAAACGGCGATTCCTGACACCAACGCGGCCACATGCTCGGCATGCTGTTCGGCCGTCAGGGGCTGACCTTCGACCTCGGGACGTCTTTGCCAGGGCAGCGGCCCCGTCGGACGCCGATACTCGACTCCCAGCGCGTCAAGCCTGCGCAGATGATCATCCAACCGAGCGGAGAACGCCTCGAAGGTCGCGCGTCGCCGACTCCACAGCACCTCCGCGATCGCGCACAACCGGGGGTAGGCGTAGTAGTCGACCGTGCGCGGGGAATCCATGTGCTCGGTCCAGAGGTTCGCCTGTCCGCCGAGGACCCGTCGGGCTTCCTCGGGCGTGGCATCCGCCGGGATCGGCTCGAACGAATAGGTGTCGCGCAACGACAGCAGCGCTCCGAAGGGAATCGGCTCGTCAGGATCGTCAGACTGGCGATAGTCGAGATACGCCTTGTCGTCGGGGCAGGCGACCACGTCATAGCCTCGTCGCACGCCGGCAAGCGCGCCTCTCATGCCCCTCCAGGAGGCGACGACCGTCCCAGGAGGCGGGGTTCCCTCCAGCAGCTCATCCCACCCATAGGGCCGACGTCCGCGGGCGATGATGTGCTCCGCGATCTGCTCGACGAACCACTCCCGGGCTCCGTCTTCCGACGCGATGCCGCGAGCCCGCATGAGTTCCTGGGTTCGCGCGTCCTCGCGCCACAGGTCGGTCGGGCACTCGTCGCCGCCGAGCCCGATATAGGCACTCGGGAACAGATCCATGATCTCCGTGAAGACGTCACGGAAGAACTGCACGGTGGAGTCCTCGAGGTTCAGCACCTCAGGATGAACGCCCCACGTGGTCGCGACGGCGGGCGCTGGCGTTGCCGATGCATCGTCGTCCACACCTATGCCCAACTCAGGATATGCGGCGATGGCTGCACGGGAGTGCCCCGGGATATCGATCTCGGGCACGATCTCGATGAAGCGCTGCCGAGCGTAGGCCACGATCTCACGGATGTCGTCCTGGGTGTAGAAGCCGCCGTGCGGGCGTCCGTTCACCGGCGAGTGCGGCGGCGGTCCGACCTGCGATTCAGCCCTCCAACCGCCGATCTCGGTCAACCCCGGACGCGAGACGATCTCTACCCGCCATCCCTGATCGTCGGTGAGATGGAGATGGAGCAGGTTGAGTCGATGCATCGCCATCAGGTCGATGAAGCGAAGAAGATCATGCTTCGGCATGAAGTGTCGAGCGACATCGAGGAGCACACCCCTCCAGCCGAAACGCGGTTCGTCGCGGATCTGCGAGAAAGGGACCGACATCGATTCCACATCAGCGACAGCAGCCGAGCGAAAGACGCGTTCCGGCAGCAGCTGCAGCAAGGCCTGAGCGCCGTAGAAGACCCCTGCCTCGTCACCTCCAGAAATGCCGATGCCGTTCGCATCGACATCGAGCCGGTAGGCCTCGGCCGGAAGATCTTCCGCGACTGTCAAGCGAACACCGACAGCCCGATTCGCCCGGGATTCCTCTCCGGCGCTCACAGGGGTCAAAGGCACGCCCGCTCGCCCCACAGCGGTCGTGAGCCAGGTCGCGACGCGCTCCAACTCCGTACATGCCTCGACAGCCATCCCGGCACGGAGCACGAACAACCCGTCGGAGAACGATACCGACTGAGGCAAGGGCAAGAGAGAGATCATCGGGTTCCTAAAGCAGTGATGGCGGCGCTCGGCGGTATGAGAGACGAGGGCCGGAGGAATTGCGTCTGTCGTCAGAAGTACGGCCCTGCTACGTCACGCCCAGCTCGGCCGACAGCACCATGGCGGCGGCACCGAGCAGGACGAGATCCTCTCCTCCTGGCGCGGAGACCACTCTGAGCCCGGCATTCACAGCGGGGATGGACCGCTGAACGATCGTCTCCTCGACCGCGCGCAGGAAGTGATCGCTGACGAGATCCACGGGCCCCGCGATCACGACATCCTTCACCCCTGTCAGCGCGATCATCGGCGTGAGAGCTCGCCCTAGAGCGAGCGCTGCATCAGAGAGGATCCGGTCGCGATCGCTCGGGTCGCGCTCCAGCCTGAGGCGCAGATTGGGAGCGGACGCCGCGAGATCGAGGCACCCCCGCAGTCCGCACGAGCACCTGTCGCCATCATCGTCGACGACGATGTGTCCGATCTCACCCGCCGCGAACTGCGGCCCTTCGACAAGAGATCCGCCGATGATCAGCCCCGCCCCGATGCCGTGCTCGAGGGTGACCAGAAGAAGAGAAGAACGCTCGGCACCCCGGTACGCGTACATTCCGAGCACAGCGGCATTCGCATCGTTGGCGACATGGATGGCACCTTCGTAGTCACCGCGGACGCCCGCCGCCAGGTCCACGTTCTCCCAGCGAAGCGAAGACGCTAGCCGAACGACCCGCTTGCTTTCGACGATTCCCGGGGTTCCGATACCCACGCCGAGCAACGGTGCCGTCGACAGCTGGATCAGGCGACCCAGGAGGTCAGCGACGAGGTCGAGCGCTGCCTCACCCGCTCTCCCCGCCACTGCGCCCTCGGCCCGGTGCAGCACCTTCCCACGAAGGTTGGTCACCACACCGGTGAAACGCTTCTCATCCGACAGATCGAGCGCGATGATCTGGAACGAGTCGTCGCGAACGGCGAGCATCGTCGCCGGCTTTCCGGCGCTCGTACGGCGGCGGGTGCCGATCTGCTCGATGACCCCCTTGTCGAGAAGCTCCCCGACGAGATCGGAAACCAGGGGCTTGGAGAGGCTGGACTGTCGCGCCAGGTCTGCTCGGCTGAGCGGACCATGCTGGATCAGCGCCTGCAACAGCAGCGTCCGGTTGGTCTTGCGACTGCGCTCGGGGGATGCATTCTCTGTGACACGCAGCGCGCGCAGAGGCGAAGGGTGTTCGGTGTTCGCCATTGTGGCTGCGTCCTTCCCGCCGAACGAACGTCGGCGCGATCCAAATAAAGCAGACAAGATTACAAATATCAAACAAGACGAAACGAGAGCTCGAGCCGAGCCCCAGGGAGCAAGGTCAGCAACGAGAACGAGTCCGAGATCGCGGCCACCCGGCATTAGTAATGAGTTTTAAGATATCTCTGAACGCCCAGGCGTTCTCGGGTCGTCCTCGCGCATTCCGGCAGGCAGCGCAGTGCATCAGCATGCTCTACGCGCTGCGCTGCCCGCCGGTGATCATTCAGCGCACGATGTCACGGACGCACTTCAAGGCCGTCGAAGGTGACTTTCGATCCACTCGAACGCGGGTCCGACGCCGGGCTCACCGAGAGTGTGACCGTGTGCGAACCCGAGAGTAGCTGCGGGCTCGTGTACACGCGCGTCCCCGGGGCTGCGGACACCGCGTAGAGCGACGCGTCGGCCACCACGGTGCCGTCGATCACCACTCGGATCAGGCCCCCGTCCGGTGCCTGCGTGGCCCAGATGGAGAGATGACGTCCGCTGAACGAGAACGCCGCCGTGGCCGTGGTCGAACCGGCGACGTGATCAGATCCGTTGCGGGACGCCACCACATTCTCCGTGGTCCATGTACCGGAGTAGCTGATGCTGCTCGACGAATCGTCCGTGAACGTCGTCGCGCCCAGCGGGCTACCGCCGAACGCCCCCCTGTTCGGAACAGTGGTTGAGATCACGTTGCCCCAGTAGTCCACTGCCGGCGGGTTCGCCACGGCGATCCCGTTGTTGGCGCCGGAGGAACCGGAGGCGATCTGGTATCCGCCCACCGTCTGATAGCCCGTGGCCGCCGTACCCTGAGCGATGATCTTCGGGTCTGCTGTGGACGCGAACAGGTCGCTCGGCGGCGTGAAGCCGCGATAGACGTTGTTCGAGTAGTACGCGTTGTTCGGCATCGACGCGCCTGACGGACCGATGAAGATGTTGTTCGCAAGATACGTGAGGCTGGCGAATCCCAGATCCGGCGAAGCCGAACCGCAGTCGATCGTGTTGTTGTAGAACGCGAAGTCCGTCAGATTGCCGGGGTTGTCGACGACGCGGCAATCACCCACGGAGACGTTGTACCGGTACACGATCGACGTCGGCTTTCCTCCGCCGCAACCGACGCAATCCAGCAGGATCCCACCGTAGTTGTTGTGGTCGTAGTTGTACTGATAGGTGCACCGGCCGGTCATGTAGCCGTCGCAGTCCCACGCCTCACTGTCGAACGTGTGCGCCACGAGGTTCATCGCCTCGTTGTACTGGAAGGTGGGGTTGTCGTCGTTCCATCCCCAGATCGCCGCGATGTTCTGCGGGTTGATCGCATTCGTCCCCGCGCCGTCGGAGATGTTGTGATCGATCAGGGGCGAGTCGGTTCCGCAGACCACGATGCCGTCGTTGCTGTTGCGCACCACCTTGTTGCCCTGGACGAGCACGTAGCGGTTCTTCACGACATTCGTGTTGGAGCCGTCGGTGCCGTACAGACCGATACCGTTGCCGCGCATGTCATGGACATAGTTGTCCGAGATCGTCAGCCCCGCCATGAGCGCGCCATCGAGCGGAACGTTGAGCCCGATCCCGTGCGACATGTAGAAGCCGTTGGCGTCAGCACCACGATCGGAGACACCCATCACGTCGTGGACGTCGTTGTTGCGAATGGTGATACCCGAGTAGGTGGCAGCGCTGTTGATCGTGACCAGGATGCCGGATCGACGCGCCTCGGTCGCCGAGGAGTTCGTGACCTCGAGTCCGTCCACGATCCAATAGGACTGGTTCTGCAGGAGCACCGCGCTTTCCGCGACTGCACCGCCGGCAATGATCGGCTTGGCGCCCGACCCGTAGCCGGTGATCGTGATCGGAGCGCTGGCGCTGCCGTTGCCTTGCGGGAAGAGCCGGCCGGAGCAAGTGACCCCGCGCTTGAGGAGAAGTTGATCTCCCGGCGAGAACGTGTTGCCGTTAGGACCACTCAAGGAATTCCACGGGCTGGTGCTCGTCCCCGATCCGTTGCTCGCAGCACTGCAGTCGACGTACCACGCCGTGCCGACGGCGGCCGCCTGAACCGTCCACGTGAACGTGATGCTCGATGCGTGCAGGCGCGAATCGGTTGCCGTGAGCGTCGTGGTCCACGAGCCCGCTTTCCGCGGGGTTCCCATGACCATCCCCGTCGCGTAATTGATGAGCAGGCCGTCGGGCAGGTTCGTGGCCGTCCAATCGACGCGCCCCACCCCTCCAGTTGCCGAGGGCGTCAGGCCGGTGGCCACGCCGATGGTGGATGTCTGCGTCGAGATCGCCGCGATCGCGGGCGGATCGGTCGCCGGAACCGTCCACTGCTGAAAGGCCGCGCTGGGCTGGCAGGGTTGAAGCTCCAGCCGCGCCCCGTCGACGATCGCCTGTCCGGTCACGCTCAGGCACTTGCCCGACTTGAGGTTCGAGATCGTACCGTTCGGGAGTGCCACCCATTTCTGGTCGCTGCCGCTGCTGACACAGCTCCACAGCTCCACGACCGTGCCGTTCGCCACTGCCTGACCGCTGATGCTCAAACACTTGCCGAGCACGCGGACCGTGCCGTCGGAGGAGAGCGTCCAGGACTGCGCGGAAGCGCCGTTGCACGAGAACAGCTGGATGATGTTGCCGTCCTGAGTGCTCGAGTTTCTGTCGTCGAGGCACTTTGCGCCGATCGTGATCTGACCGGGTGTCGCCGCGGATGCGGGCTGAGCGCTGATCAGCAGCCCGAAGACCACGGCGATGATCACCGCTATCACGGCCCAGGGCCGTCGTTGTAGCACGTGAGGGGTTGTCATCTTCGTCTCCTCCTGTTTGTGGTGCATGTGATGGATTCCCGCTGCGGTTCGTGTGCGTGACGTATGTGCGTTCTCTGCGGGTGACGGTCTGCGTAGCGCTTGAGAGGGGATAGTGCGTGACGCGAAAGGTGTCGCCTCTGGGGAGGACACCTTTCCTGCGCTGTTCACGATGCCGACGTGCACGACGACCGCCGCGCGCTCAGCTCAGGAAGATCTCGATGACCGGCACAAGCACGTCCGGGCGCTGAACAGGCAGCTCCAGCGTGAGTGTTCCGGCCGGCTGCCCACCGGGTACCGTGTTGAACGCCTCGGCTTCCGGCGGTCGGATGACCATGCGCACTTCGGACGCATCGTGCAGGAACTGCGCATAGGTCGCCTGGTCCGCCAGGTCAGGCAGATGCAGTGCACCGAACGGCCAGGCGAACAGATGCACATACAAGCGCCGACCGCGCTGGGTGTAACGCACATCGGTCGGCGCCGCCCAGGACGCCGGCCCCGCGCCGTAGACGGCGCGCGAGTGCACACCGACCCAGGACCCGACCGTGTCGATGACGCGCCCCGATTCCGGGTCCACCCGGCCCCGCCCGTCCGGGCCGACGTTCAGCAACATGTTCCCGTTCATCGCGACGGTGTCTATGAGCATGCGCGCAACGAGTTCCGGAGACTTCATGTCATGGTTGTCCCGGTCGTAGCCCCATGATCCGTTCATCGTCTGGCAGGCTTCCCAGGTGACGAGCTGTCCATCCTTCTCCATGGGCGAAGTCGGCTGATACTGCTCCGGGGTCGTGACATCGCCCGGGATACCGAGGCGATCGTTCACGACGATGCCCGGCTGCAGCCCGCGAACCATCGTGAGGAGCTGCTCGGACTGCCACTCCGCGGCACCCTTTCCACCCCACACCGGCGGTATGGCGCCTTCCGCGTAGGAGTAGTCGAAGAAGAGATAGTCGATCGTGCCGTACGAGGTGAGCAGCTCCCGCACCTGGGCGTGGAGGTAGTCCGCATAGAGACGGATGCGACGCTCCTCGTTGATCGCGCGGACCTTCTCCGCCGGTTCGTCACGCAGCGGATGGATCCCGTCGATCGGGAACTGCTCGTGATGCCAGTCGATCAGCGAGTAGTACAGCCCCACGCGCAAGCCGGCGGCACGTGCGGCATCGACGAACTCCCGCACCAGATCGCGCCCGCACGGTGCGTTCACCGAGGTGTAGTCGGTCACCTTCGAATCCCAGAGGCAGAATCCCTCGTGATGCTTCGTCGTGAGCACGACGTATCGCATACCACCGCGCACCGCCCGATCTACCAGCTCGGCCGCGTCGAACAGATCGGGATCGAAGTGCTCGAAGTAACGCCGGTAGTCGCTGGCGCTGATCTTCTCCCGTGTCATGACCCATTCGTGCCGCGCAGCGATCGAGTACAGCCCGAAGTGCACGAACATCCCGAAGCGGTCATGGACGAACCAGCCCGTGTCCGCGTTCGACGCCGCCGTGTCGACGGTACTCATTTTCCGGCGCCCACCGTCATGCCGGCGACGATGCGGCGACCGAGCCAGGTGTAAACGATGAGCAGCGGCAGCACCATGAGCGTCATGCCTGCGAAGATCGATCCCCAGTCGGCTCCGTTGAACGCCGCGGAGTTCATGATCTGAATGAGCGCGATGGGCAGCGTCCGGGTCGACTTGTCCGTGAGCAGCACGAGCGAGAACAGCGTCTCGTTCCACGAGCCGATTGCCGCGAGAGTCATCGCCGTCGTCAGCCCCGGTCGCGCCAGAGGGAGCATGATCGTCACGAACGTGCGGATCCCGGATGCGCCGTCGAGCGCGGCAGCCTCTTCGATCTCGCCGGGGAGGGACGCGAAGAAGCCCGTCAGCAGGAACACGGTGAACGGGAGATTGAGGCCGATCAGCACGATCGTGAGGCCGAGCTGGCTATCGATGAGGGGGATGCCGGTGTTCTGCTGGACCTGCGCGAGCCCGATATAGATCGGGATCAGCAGGACCTGACCCGGCACGCCCAGACCGAGGGCGAACGCCGCCGTGATCTTCGGAGCGATCCATCGCGTCGAGCGGCTCAGGGCATACGCGGCGGGTGCCGCGATCGCGACCGCGAAGAAGGCTGAGATGAGAGTGACGGACGCGGAGTTCAGGAACGCGACGCCGAAGTCGCCGATCGTCCAGGCGTTGGCGTAGTTCTCCAGATGGGGAGGGACGGGGAGACCCAAGGGCTGGCGCAGATAGTCCACCGTGCTGCGCAGCGACGAGACCACCATCCACGCGATGAGGAAGATGTTGAACGCGACGACGAGCCAGACCATCGCGCGTCCGATCCAACCGGCAACGCCCGTCTTGCTCCCTGACGAACGCAACGTCCGCCTCCGGCGGGAACCCGCTGTCGTCAGGGCACGGGTGACAGAGGTCATAGTTCGATCGCCTCCCGGCGCAGAAGTCGGCGCAGGCCGAGGGTGAGCACGGCGACCAGTGCGAGGCTGACGAGCGCGGCAGCCGCGGCGAGCCCGAAAGCACGTCCTGCGTTGGCCTGGAACGCGCTCAGGTACACGTAGATCGCAGTCGTCCAGTTCTGGCTGTTCGGCGACGACGCACGCGTTCCACCGAAGACGAGGATCAGCTCGAACACCTTCACCGAGCTCATCGTCCACAGGATGGCGCAGACGGACACGACGTCCCAGGAGAGCGGAAGGGTGACCGTGAAGAACTGACGGATGGGGCCGGCGCCGTCCAGCGATGCCGCCTCGTAGTAGTAGGGCGGGATCTGGTCGACGCCCGACATGATGATGCTCGTGAAGTAGCCCGTGGAGGACCAGATGAGGATCGCCATGATCAGGGTGAACTGGTTATCGGGCGCCAGCCATTTGGGCGCGTCGGTGATGCCCACCCAGTGCAGCGCGGTGTTGACGAGACCGTTCGGGTTGAACAGCATCCCGGCGAAGATGGCGAAGATCAGCGCGTTGATCAGGTTCGGGAAGAACAGCACCGAACGCACGAAGTGCTTGCCCGTCATCTGGCGCAGTACGAGCGTGAGCGCGAAGGCGAGGACGAAGGTGATGACTCCGACGATCACGAGGATCTTGAACGTGTTCACGATCGACGTCGTGAAAGTGGGGTCGAGCCAGAGCTGCTGATAATTCGCCGTGCCGACGAAGCGCATGGGGCCGAAGCCGGACCACTTGTTCAGGCTCAGCCATGCCACGAACACGATCGGGGCGAAGTAGAAGATGACCATGCCGGCGAGTGCGGGGAGCACGAACGGCCAGAACACGCGGCGACGCACGCGCTCCATGGGCGAGTGGGTCGGGAACCGCTTGCCGCGGGCGGGCGAACCGCCCGCGGCAAGCGTGGTGGATGACGTCGTCAACCCTGTGCCTTCCAGTACTGGACGTGCGCGGCCTTGCCGTTGGCGACGAACTGGTCCGCCGTGGTCTTACCGAGCCAGAGGTCGCCGAACGCGGGGTCGAAGACCTTGCTGAAGTAGTTGCCGCCCTCGCCGTCGAACGTCACGCGCGGTGCCGCCTTGGAAAGGACTTCCTTGACGCTGGCGAGCTCGGCCGGCGCCTGGCCGTCCTTCAGCGCGGTCAGGTTGGAGGCTTCTGTCGTGATCTTGCCCTCGTACTTCTCCGACGAGAAGTACGCGATGAACGCCTTGGCCGCATCCGCGTTCTTGGCCGCGGTCGGAACGGCGAAGCCGAAGGGCAGCACGGAGACGCCGTCCGCCGAGGAACCGCCCGTGGAGGGGAAGTTCGCACCGGCGTACTTCCAGTCCGCGCCGATGGTCTTCGCCGTCTCGGCCGTGACCCAGCTACCCGTCAGGTAGAACACGCCCTGGCCCTGCGCCCAGGCGGTCTCGCCGGCCGGATACTGGCTGGCGTCGTAGCCCGAGACCATGTAGCCGTCGGTGATCAGCTGGTGCACCTGCTCCGCGGTCTTCTTCACCGCGGCGGAGTCCCACTCAGCGCCGGTCTTGTCTTCAGCGAGCTTCTTCATGGCTCCGTCGCCCGCGTTGCGGTTCAGAAGATAGTCGAACCAGTACTCCGCAGCCCAGATGGCGTCGCTGTCGCTGACGATGCAGCCGACGCCGGCAGCCTTCGCCGCGGCGCAGTCCTTGAGCAGATCGTCATACGACGCGGGCGCTTCCTTCACGTACGGGCTGTTCGCGTTGTAGAACAACGAGACCGTCGAGACGGTGTACGGGATGAGGTACTTGTTACTGGAGCCGCCGTACGCCGGGATCTTCTCGACATAGGACTTGTTCACGACGTCGGCAACCTTCTTGCCGTCGGCGTTCGTCATGCCCCAGACATCGCTGAGGTCGGCAAGAGCGTCCTGGCTGTTCAGGGCGGTACCGAGCTTGTCGTATCCCTGGTCCACCAGGTCCGGGGTCTTGCCTGCGGCGAGTCCGGCGGTCACCTGGTCGAGCACGTTGCGCCCCTGCCACTGCACCGTGACCTTGGCGCCGGTCTCCTTCTCGTACGCCTTGATCGCTGCGTCGATGACCTTGGCCTGCGGTTCCTTCTCGCTCCACATGGACCAGTAGGTGAAGCTTCCACCCTTGGCGTCGGATCCGCCTCCAGCGCCTGAGCAGCCGGCAAGCGCGAGCGCTCCGACGGCGACGAGTGCGACGGCGATGCCGCGAACTCCCTTGAGATTCATGTTGTTCCTCACTGCGTTGAATAGGGACTTGCATGGTGTGAATCGCACCGCATCGCGCGGACCTCCCGCAGAGAGGCGCGGCCACTGCTGGCGGTGGCCTGCCCGGTCCGACCCGGACGTCCCAAACGGACGTCGGAGCACGGCCAGGTCCGGGGGACGATGTCGCGCGGATTCTGGATCTGTTCTCGAGGATCTTGGTTCTGTATCGAAGGTTCGGGTTCCGTGTCGATGTTCACTCAGCGCCTGATGCTGGACGGGGCCACCTTGCCCCCGCTGCCTCACGCTCTCCTCACCGCTCCACATTCGGGCCGGCGCGATTGAGTTGGCAATAATAAAGCAGACTTTCAAACTAACCGCAACCCTGGAATATCAGGCCTAGTGGGGGCACCGATAGAACCTAACGCGGATACGTCAACTTTGAAAACTAAATGCTGAGCGACGTGACGCGCCCACACGAGGACTGCCACGCAGGCACAAGAAGCGCTAGAAACCGCGTCAAGACGACGCCTCTTGGGCGTGCGCAACCGTCCGTCAGACCTCGCACGCACCCCCGGCGGAGGACAGTCGACGCGCGACGAAGGTCAGTGCCCATGTCGAGCGACGAGAACGTCGAAACATCCCGTTCTCCAGAACGTGATCCAATCGTCACCCGCCCACAGCGCGAGGCCCTTCGACGGCACGACCAAGGCGCGGGTTCAGGCGATCCCTGGGGCACGCTCCGAGCCCACGAAACCCCGGACACCAAAGCCCGGTCGCTCCCGGTGCGGCGTGCGCGGGGAACCTCAGATCGGCTCCCTCACCCCGCGACGCGCTGTGAAAGCGCCCCCTGGACGCGCTCGATGAACACGCTCGCCAGGCCGGAAAGGGCGACGATGTCTCCGGACGGCTCCGAACGGATGCCTGCACGGTCGGTGCTATCGACCCAGTCCTGGTCACGGTGCCACCAGTCCGCATCCGTGATCTCACGGGCCCTCGGCCGGTCCGGATGATTCCCCGTGAAGAACTCCCGCCAGCGCGGCAGGTAAAGAGTACCTATCAGACCCTGCCAATCGCGTCCGGCGTAGTTGCTCAGCGCACCGGTGGTCGCGGGAACCAGCGGACCCCAGGTACTGAGGATCAATCGTTGACTGCGCTCGAGGCGATCTCGTTCCTCGGGGTCGCTGCCTGCGGCGCGGGCCTCGTCAAGAAATCGCCCGAGTAGCCAGAGCGGCTCCGTGCCGGCGATGGCATCGAGCAGTTCCATGCCTTGGATCCACATCCGGGTGAGTTCGTCATACCTCACGCCGTCGCACGCCCCGTACGCGTCGGCAATAGCAGGCAGCAGTTGGCGCGCAGTGTTCGTCACCGTCTGCCGAGCCACGTCGGCGAGGTCGAACCGGAACGCGCGATGGCGACCGAGGTCGTCGGCGGCATCGCTCATCAAAGGCAGCGCCTCGGCGAATGCGCTCAGGTCGTACGTCGCAGTGCGCGGTGAGAACAACGATGACGTCGACGCACTGAACGACGGCCAGGCGGCGAACAGCGAGTCATGCGGTTCCGAGAAATCGTTGTCGTCCGGGAGGGAGTACGCCGTTGCAACGATCCGCTGCCAGGCAGAGACCGCTGCCGGAACCGCCCGGCCGTAACGCGCGATCGTCCACTGCCGCACCCAATCGTCCACATCCACGCGACCGTCCCGCCACGCCAGCGAGGCGAAGAAGTCCATCGCCAGCGGGTTGTTCAGTCCCCCCTCCGGGAGCGCGGCGATCCCACGCAGTCGTGATGAAGGAACCTTCAGCCATTCCTCGACCCGGTCGTTCCATGTCGCAAGCTGGGCACCGAGGGCTGTGTCGCCGCCGAAGTTCCAGATCGCACCGAACGCGTAATCGACTCCGCGGAAGTCCTCCTCGCGATCGAGCGCAAGATGACGATCGGAGACACCGTCGACGACCAGCACCCTGCGCGGGTCCAGCGCGTCAAGAAGCTCCCTCCGCGGGTTGTCCTGCCAGGCCAGGAGCACCCACGTCGCACCAGGACGAGCCCGCTGCATGGCCCTTTCAATGCCGCGGCCGGCCTCGGCAATGTCGATCGTCGTCGTCCCGCCTTCGTGCAGCGGGTCGATCTTGAACATATCGACGGGGCCGAGGAGCCTGTCGACAGCATCGTAGAAGACGGACGCGGCTTCCGTGAAGAGCGTGGAGCGAGGATCGAGCCAGGCAGGCCGGTCGAACCCCTGCCAGTCGTTGCCCGGCACGTCCACGAAGGCATCGTCAGGGGTGCCGAAGTCACGGGGAACGACGCCGCCGAATCCGGGCACGACGGGCTCCACGCCCAGCTCACGCAGGCGGGCGATGATCCGCCGACCGAGTTGGATGCGTTTCGCGAGCAGTTCCTCCGACATCCCGCCGGGATAGGACGACATGTTCTGCAGCAGCCACCACGGCTGATGCGATGGCAACGGGATCCAGTCGAGCGCCTCGTCACGCGAATACCCGAACCTCGTGAGCAGATCCACATATGCGCCTTCGATGCCTACAGGAACGAAGATCTCGTTGAACCCCCTCGCGACGAGACCATCGATCAGCCGCTCCCAGTCCTCGAAGGTCCGGTATGCGCCGACGTACGAGTCCTCGGTGTCGTTGCCGTAGAACCGATGCTGCAAGCGCGCCCTTGCGACGATCGGCGCCTCAGGGGCGATCGGACCGATCCCGGAGACCGCGGACAGAATCTCGTCGAAAGGCTCGCCCGTCTTGGCCAGAACCGATCGCAAACCCATCAGCGCCGTCGCAGGCGAAGAGGCGGTGATGTGCGGAAGCCCCTCCGTGGCAGAAACGACGAACCCGTCTTCCGACATGGGGGCGATGTCGACCAGGACATTGCCCGCCGCCTTGCCCAGGACGCGGTCGAACGCATCTCGGGCAACCTGCTGTGCACTCGCGGTGACACCCGCCTTGGGGGCGGGGAGTCGCTGCGCTGCGCGCTGGTCGTGATTCATCAGAGCCCTTCACATGAATGGATTGCCCCGTGCGCGCCATCGATGGCGCGCACGAGTCCGGGGATGGCGTCGCCTGTCCCACGACCCAGGGCGGTGGGACAGGCAGGCTTCCGTGCTTTGCCGCCGCACGGCGCTCGAGCGCTCCCGGGAAGCCTGAAAACGCCGCCCGAGGCCTGCGTCGGCGCACGCGTGTTTTCGGCTACTACTTGTTGGCGCCGAGGGTTGCGCCTTCGATGATCCGGCGTCCCAGCCAGAGGAACACCGCGACGATGGGGCCGACGAGCAATACGACTCCGGCGAACAGCGCACCCCAGTTCGAGGTGTACTGAAGGCCGTAGTACATGTTCAGCAACGCGGCGGGCAGGGTTCGCTGGGCGCCGTCGGGAACGAGGAACAAGACGAGCAGTGTTTCGTTCCAGGCACCGAGGCCCGTGATGATGGCGATGGTCGTGACAGGTCCGCGAGCCACGGGAAGCATGATCTTGCGGAAGATGAGCCAAGGCCCAGCACCGTCGAGCTGCGCCGCCTCCTCAAGAGAACTGGGGAGCGAGCGGAAGTAGGCGGTGAGGACGAAGACCGTCCATGGAATAGCGGTCGCCGAGTAGAAGACCACCAGGCCGATACGGGGATCCCACGCCCCGGTCACCCAGTCGGTCATGAACTGACCGACGCTCGTGTTGACGACGAAGTAAGGGATCAGCACCGTTTGCATGGGCAGAGCGATGCCCATGGCGAAGTACGCCGTCAGAGTCGACGCCGTGCGATCCATGCGACGGGCAAGTCCATAGGCGGCGGGGAGGGAGAATCCCATGACGAGCACCAGGCTGGAGAAGACGAAGATCAGCGTGACGAGCGTCGCCTGCCCGAAACCCGCCGTGTCCCATGCGGTGACGTAGTTTTCCCACTCGATGTGCGTGGGCAGTGCAAACGGGCCGAGCAGAATGTCACGGGTGGACTTCAGACTCGTCATCAGGACCCAGGCGAGCAAGCCCAGATTGAACGCGACCCAGAGCCAGATACCGGCCTTGATCGCAGAGGGCACGATGTGATCGCCGAAGAGTCGACTGACCTTCCGCCCCCAAGACTCTGGGGGTCGGTGCCAGGGAGTATGTGCGATATGTGAAGTCACAGCTCGAGAGCCTCTCTTCTCGTCAGGCGCCGGGTGAGGCCCACGAGAACAAGGGATAGGAGGAACATGAGCACGCCGATCGCAGAGACGACGCCCAGATGTGGAAGACCGGACGGATCGTTGAACGCCATGTATTGCTGAATGGCGACGGTCCGAGCCGAGAGCGGCACACCCGAATTCGCGCTGCCGGTGAACGCGAGGACGATCTCGAAGACCTTGAGGGAACCGATGACCCACAGGACCGCGCAGGTCGCGAACACGTCCCATGAAAGAGGAAGGGTGATCATCCGGAAGGCCTGCACCTTGGTGACGCCTTCAAGGGAGGCCGCCTCATACAGATCCTCCGGAATGCCATCGACGGCCGACATGAGAAGGATCACGTAGAAGCCGGCCGCGGACCACGCGAGACCCGCGATGATGCAACGGAAGACGAGATCGGGGCCCAGCCAGGACTGCGGCGGGAGGCCGATCCAGGAGAGCACCTGGTTCAGCGCTCCACGCGAATCCAGAGCGAAGCTCAATGCGGCGCCGATGGCGATCGGAGAGATGATGTTGGGCAGGTAGACCACGGAGCGTATGAAACCGCGGCCCTTCATCTGTCGCAGTACCGCCATGCAGCAGAACGCCACGAGGAAGATGAGAATGCCTCCGCTGACGGCGAGCACCAAAGTGTTGATGAAGGACTGCCGGAAGGCGTCGTCCGTCAGGATGAAGAGGTAATTGCCGAAGCCCCGGAATGTGGCCTTCGTTCCGATACCGCTCCAGTCGAACAGACTGATGGCTGCGCCGTAGATCGCCGGCACCACGAACAACAGCGTGTAGACGAGGACTGCGGGCCAGATGAAGGCCCGCAGTCCTCCCTTGCGAGAAGTCATACTCACCGAGTGCCGCTCGCGATGTACGCCGCGGTCTTCTCCTTGCCCTGAGCGACGAACTCCTCGGGCGTGATCTTGCCGAAGACGAGCTGGTCATCCAGCGCAAGCAGAACATCCTTGTACCACGTCGGCGCATTGGCCGCGGCATTGTCCATGTAGCCGGTGGTCGCGCTGCTGTCGAGCACGGCCTTCTGCATGGCGGCCAGGGCGCTGGGCGCCTTGACGTCGGAGCGGGCCGGGATGTTCAGCGCATCGGAACCGATCTTCTCGATGTACTTCTTCTGCACCAGGAACTTGATGAACTCCTTGGCGCCCTTGGCGTTCTTGCCCTTGGCGTTGACGGTCCAGCCGAGGACGTTGAGTTCCTCGACCGACTTCGAATCAGCGCCGTAGGTCGGGAACGGGAAGGTGCTGAGCTTGGCGCTGCTGGGGACGACCGACTTGACCTCGCCGGCGAGCCACGAGCCGTTCAGGTCGAAGACGTAGTCGCCCTGAGCCCACGCGTTCTGCGCGTTCGGATAGCGCGAGCCATCGTATCCGCTCTGGAAATACGGGCGGATGGATGCGACTTCCTGTGCGGCGGCGAGGACCGCGGGATCGCTCCACGCATCAGCCGACTTGCTCAGGTTCAAGATCGCTCCCGGACCGTGCGAGCGCAGCATCAGCCAGTAGAACCAGAGCACGTTGTAGGAGGCGTTGCCGCCCTCCTGCGCGATCGGGACTTTCCCGGATTCCTTGAGCTTCGCGAACTCCGCCTTCAGATCGTCCCAGCTCGCGGGAGCCTTCGAGACCAGCTCCGGGTGAGCGTTCGCGTCGTACCACACGCCTCCGGAAAGGATGGTGTGCGGGATGAATGCCAGGCCGTCCTTGTCGGAAGCGGCATCGATCACGGACTTCGGGTAGTCCTCCTTGATCGTCGTGCTCTCACCCTCAGCTTTCGAGGACAGCACATCGGATAGGTCCGCGATCAGGCCCGCCGAGCGGTACGCCGGAGCGTTGTCGGGCGAGTCGTCGAACATGTCGGGCCCGGTACCCGAGTTTGAAGCATTGATGATCGCCGTCGAGCCGCCGTTGCCGAGCTGCTTGATGTCGACCTTGACACCGGTCTTGCTGGTGTAGTCCTTCGCCGCCTGGGCGAAGATCTTCGCCTGGGGGGTATCTGCCGGCCAGGCCGTCAGATACGTCACCGTACCGCCGGACTTCTCTCCGGCATCGCCTCCGCCGACCTTCTGGCCGCAGCCAGAAAGGGCGACGGTAGCGATGGCGATGGTGCCGATGGCCATGAATGATGCAGTGCGTCGCGACAACCTCATCGCGCGCTCCTTCCTATGAGGATATGAAGTGCTGGGTCATGCAGACCATCGGGGAGGCCTGCACTGGAAGTATTACATAAGGGGCTTACGTAATACAAGAGGAACTATTTATCCCAGTTCAAGGGATGAAAGCTCGGGGATCTTTCCATCGAGAACGGGATGTCCCACAACGTGAAGGTCACCCCCGGGACGCCCCAGCGAAAGGACCTCGACCACGTTCGGTCCGAGCGCCCACAACGGCCCCGGCGCGTAGAGCGTCTGTTGCGGCCCCCGAGCGTCGAGGCGTCCCAACAGGAAACCATTGAGCCAGACGTAGGCTTTCTCCCATCCCGGGAGTGAGATGAAGGCGTCGGCTCTCTGCGCGCAGATCAGCTCGGCGCGATAGGTCCCGGGACCGCCCTGCGCGGAGGGCGCCGGGAGCTCAGGGAGCGAGGTCAGCGCCTGCACGTCGATGGCTCGCTGGGTCCAGCCGTGAACGAGGCGCGAAACGCCATGCGCATCGATACTCACCCCGCCCAGCAGCCCCTTCGCCTCGCCGATATGCCGCCCGAAGTTCACCCGCCCCTCGTTCTCGACAACGACCGAGACTTGCGAGATCGCGCCGTTCCCCACCAACGACAGACCCTCGTCGAGGGCATTCCGGTCTACGCGATGCCGCAGCACCCCGTCCACGAAAACCCAGGCGCGATCACGCGGCTCGTGTACTCGCAGCGTGCTGTCGCCGAGAGGTATTCGCACATCCGCCTCGTAGAGAGTCAAACCGGATGCTTGGTGCAACGCCTCCTGACTGAGCGGCAGATGAGAAGTGATCTCGCCGGATGACGCAGCCCTGAGCGCAGTGAGGAGCGCCGCTCCGGGGGCGAGCGGGGCGGTCTGCGCTCGCTGACGCTCGGGGAGCGGTGGCGGTTCGGGCAGGGACGCGCCTGTCGCGGGGCCGAACAGTCGCCGCAGCGCCCAGAACTTCTCGGTCAGTTCCCCCGCTTCGCCGATGGGCGCATCCGAGTCGTAGGAGGTCACGGTGGACAGGTAGATCCCCTGGTCGATGTTGGCCCCGGGCCACGTGCCGAAACTTGTGCCGCCGTGCGCCATGTAGACGTTGATGGAGCCACCGGAGGCAAGGAGAGGCTCGATCGCCGCAGCCAAGTCGTCGGCGGGGCGCGTGTGGTGCTCGCGACCCCAGTGATCGAACCATCCGCCCCAGAACTCGGCGCACAGGAACGGCTCACCGGGTCTGCGCCGCTCGAGGACGCGCATTGCCTCACTCGCAGCGCTCCCGAAGTTCGCGGTGGCGGCCACGTCAGGCAAAGTCCCCGCGTCGAGCATGAGGTCCGTCGGTCCGTCCGAGGTGAACAGCGGCACGTCGATGCCGCGCGATCTCAGTCCGTCGCGCAGATGCTCCAGATACGCGCGATCCGTACCGAAGGATCCGTACTCGTTCTCGACCTGCACCGCGACGACCGGTCCCCCGTGCGACCTCTGCAGCGGCACCAGAAGGGGAATCAGAATGTCGAACCAGGCGTCGACGGGCTCGAGGAAGCGTGGGTCGCTGGTTCGCAGCGGGGTTGTTCCGTCGTACAACAGCCAGGTGGGCAGGCCTCCGTTGTCCCACTCGGCGCAGATGAACGGCCCCGGCCGAACGATGACCGAAAGCCCCTCGTTCTCGGCGAGACGGATGAATCGCGGCAGGTCCCGCCACTCGTCGAAATCGACCTGCCCCCGCTCGCGCTCGTGGAAGTTCCACGCGACGTAGGTCTCGACATGGGTCGCACCCATCGCCGCAAGGCGCTTCAGGCGATCGGTCCACAGGTCGGGATGTATGCGGAAGTAGTGGACAGCACCGGACAGCACCTGGCCGTCGTCGATCCACGTACGTGCGTCCGTCGTCACAGCGTCACCACCTCGCCGCGCTCGCGCGCGCGTTCGGCCGCCCACACCAGCTGGTGCGACTCGAGACTCTCACGTGCGGGCGAGAGGCCGCTACCGTCGCGGGCCGCGACAGCATGCAGGAACGCCTCCACCAGACGACCATCGGCGCCGCCATGCCCATCCGCCGCGCTTGCGCCTCCTGCAGGCATCGTGTCCAGGATCCGCGTCTGTCCCGTTGCGAAGTCGAGGATCGTGAGGTTCTGGCCGTCGCCGTCGATGGATCCCTCCGTCCCGAAGATGCGGGTCTTGCGAAACTCGAGCTGCGTGAACGCGACCGCGGTGAAGGCGGCCGTCGATCCATCGTCGAACTCGAGATTCACGACCTGGTGATCGGCGACATCGTTCTGACCGTTGTAGACGCATGCGCCGTAGGGTCCTGTCTCCAGAGCGTTCCGCACGGTCTCGGCGGTGGGGTTCGGCGTGAGCACGCCGAGGGGCCACACGCGATACGAAGGATCCTCGAGGAAGCCCTCGTAGATCTGCGTCGCCGAGTAGGCGCAGGTCTTCTGAAGCGGGCAGTCGACACAACGGTTCGCCGCCTTGGCCGGCTTGTTCTCGGGCCGGAACCAATACAGCCCCCCGAAGGAGGAGACCCGTCGCACCGGACGCCCCACGATGTACGAGAGCCAGTCAAGGTCGTGAGACGACTTGGCCATGAGCATGGAACTCGATGTCTCCTCGCGACGCCAGTTGCCTCGGACGTACGAGTGGGCGAAATGCCACCATCCGATCGGCTCGAGGTGTTCCACTGACACGATCTTTCCGATGGCGCCAGCCCTCAACAGCTCTTTCAGGGCTCGCGTGTAGTCGCTGTAACGCATCACGTGCCCCACCGCCATGATCACGCCCGTCGCCTCGACAGCCTCGACGATCTGCGTCGCTTCGCCCTCCGTCGGTGCGATCGGCTTCTCGAGCAGGATGTCGAAACCTGCATGCGCGAACGCGACCGCAGGGGCCGTGTGGCCGCGGTCCTGTGTGGCGATGACGACCGCGTCGGCAGACCGAGGCGCGACCACCAGGTCCTCCCATGTGACGAACACAGCCTCGGGCGAAAGGGAGAACTCCGCGGCGAAGAGCTCCCGACGTACCGGATCAGGTTCGGCGACCGCGACGACGACGGCACCGACGTTCGCGGCGAGCCGCGCGTAATTGGTTCCGCGCGATCCTGCGCCGACCACAGCGAGACGGACTGGGGTGGACATGCGACTCCTCTTGCTGGCCTTCCATTCCTGGCGAACGCTCAAATTATATAGGGCCCTTGTATAATTTCGGAATGACGACCTCTTCGCGAAAGCCGCCGCTCCCGCACGACATACTGAGATTCGTGCAGGAACTGGACGGAAGCGAAGTCTCCACGCTGAGACGCATCAATGAGCGAGCCGTGCTCCGGTTCCTGTTCGACAAGCCCGGTGAGCACTCCGTCGCCGAGATCGCCGCAGCATGTGCCCTCAGCCGCCCCACCGTGGAGGGAGCTCTCGCGCAGCTTGTTCAGGACGGATGGATCCTCGAAACGGCTGCACAACCGCTGGGCCAGCGCGCCGGTCGGCCAGCCAAGCGCTATTCCCTCGCTGACCGCGCCAACGTGCTGGTCGGCCTCGACCTGGGCCCCCACGGATTCGTGTGCGTCGTCACGACCCTGCGCGGGGAGCCGCTGGCGAGCGTGCGGTCTTCTGAGATCGACCTCACGGACGGTGAGACGGCCTTCGACGCGGTGCAGCAGGCGATGGCGAGCGCACTGGCCGATGCGGACGCCCAGGAACAGGATGTCGTCGCCCTAACCGTGGGCCTGCCGGCGATCGTCGGCGCAGACGGCGGGATCGCCCTGACGGTGGTCGTACCGCAATGGCAGACGTTCGACCTGCCGGCTCGCATTCGGGGACGATACGGCTCGATGCGGGTGATCTTCGAGAACGACGCCAAACTCGCCACCGTCGGTGAACACGCCTGGGGCAGCGCCGCGGGCACGCAGAGCGCAGTGAACGTGCTGGTCGGGCACCGGGTGGCTGCGGGAATGATCATCGACGGTCGACTCGCGCGCGGTGTGCACGGCGGCGCCGGCGAGATCGGCGCCCTTCCTTCGACCCGCTGGGCGAGCGCGCACCGGAGGCTCGCGGACGCAACTGGATCCATGGACCAGACGCTCGACGCCATCGCGCATGACGACCCGCAAGCACTCCGACAACTGCAGAAGTTCGCGGACGACCTCGCCCGAGGAATCGCGGCACTCTGCCTCGCCCTCGATCCGGAGGTCGTCGTGATCGGCGGCGGCGTGGCGCAGCTCGGCGAGCGGCTGCTCGCCCCACTGCGCGCAGCCGTGGCAGCGCTCACGCTCTTCCCGATCGAACTGCGCATCTCACAGCTGGGACAGTCCGCGGTGGCACTCGGCGGCATCGCACTGTGCCGGGAATACGTGACCGCGACGGTCATGCAGATCGGCTGACGAGAGGGGGAGGGGCGCCGCCGGCCACACCCCTCCCCCTCCGATCGACCGCTACTGCAGCCTGATGTCGTTCACCGCCACGTGCCCCCACGTGAGGTTCGCCGCGGAGAACTGCACTTCGAACCTCGTCGCCGTGACGGGGGCCATGAACGTGAGCGTCCGGGACTCGACCGTCGACGTGTTGGTGGACCACGTGACGGCGGTCGTCGGCAGGACGGTCTGCCATGTTCCCGTGTCGCCGTTCAGCGCCTGCACGAACACCTGAGTCGGGCCCTGCCCTTGTCCGAACGCCGCGCTCAGCGTGATGGAGCTCGCCGTCACCGGCGGGCCGTCGATCTGCAGGTATCCGAGCGTCGATCCCTCCGAAGCCCAGGAGGTCGCGGGGTTGTTGTCGACCAGCGCAGACGTGACGTTGGTGTTCGACAGCTCACCCATGCTCGTCGCCGCCACGCCTCGGTAGGAGGCCGACAGCTCGTTCAGTGCCGCGTGACCCCAGGTCAGGTTCGCCGCCTTGATGATGACCCGGAGCTGACTGGTGGTCACCGCGGCCGGGAGCGTCAGCCGCTTGTACTCGACGGCGGAGGTGTTGGTCGACCAGCTGATCGCCGCATTGGAGAGTTGCGTCTGCCATCCGGTCCCGTTCCACGTCTGCACGTCCACGGCGGTGGGACCCTGTCCCTGCCCGAACGCGACCGCCAGTGTGACTGCATCGAGCGTGCGCGGGTCGTTGTACTGCACCGTGACGTCCCCGGGGAAGGTCGCGCCATTCGCAGTGGCCCATGACGTCGACACGTCGCCGTCGGCGACATTCGCCACGGTACCTGCCGACGTGCCGAGAGAAGACGTCGCGGTCGCGCCGACCACGTGCTGGATCGCACCCAGGTCGACGGCCCCCACGGGGACCGTGCTGCCGAGCGCGTCCTTCGTCTGCCCCCACTCGGAGACGCCCTTGTTCCGCACCGGCGATGTGCCCGCAGGGCTGAACGCCGCCATGTAGGCGTTGAACTGTGCGGAAGTAATGAACCCGCCAGAGGGCAGCGTGGCGGACGTGTTCGCCAGTTGCGGGTCGCCGACGGTCGCGCTCGTGTCGTTGGAGGCCGGAGTCGTGGACGACGTGCCGTTCCAGTAGAGGTTGTTCGAATACGGAGTGACAACCTCACCGGAGACGTTGTACGGAGCGTTGGACGGGTTGTAGATGATGTTGTCGACGACGGCCTGTCCGCGGGCGATCGAGTTGCCCGAGGTGTCCGTCGCCACGATCCCGGCGAGCTGCTTGGGGGCGCTGTTCACCCCCGGCGAAGTGAGCGTCGGACCGGGGTCGGCCGATGTCCAGATGGTGTTGTTGTGCGCTCGCGTTCCGCCACAGCCGGAGAGGAAGCGGAAGATGAGGCGCTTGTCGTTCACGCTGAGGTTGTAGCGAACCTGGTTCTGGTAGGCCGAGATCAAGCACATGAAGAACCCGCCGTTGTTGCTGTCGCTGATGTTGTACTGCACCACGCTGTTCTGGGAGCCCATGTCGGCGTCGAAAGCGAGTCCGTCTGCGTTGGAATAGATTCCCTCGAAAGCTGTCCGGCGAACAGTGTTGTACTGCACGACGATGCCCTTGGTCCCCTGCCACCAGATGCCGACATTGCCCCCGCCGGCGACGAGCTGGTGGCTTGCGGCGCGATCGACTGTGTTCCACTCGACCACGGCGTTGTCGGCGTACTGCGGCGTGATGCCGCCCCCGGTGACGTCGTGGACGTAGTTCTGGTCCACTTTGAGGCCGGTGAACGGCTTGCGCGTGCCCGAGACCTCTGTCGATGGAATCCCGGTCTCCCCGGAGTAGATTTCGCACCCCCCGCACCAGGTCGTGAAGGTGGAGATGCCGTACGCATTGACGTCGCTGACCTCGTTCCCGGAGATGCGCGTGCCGGCGAACCACGTCTGCACGCTGTTCCCTCGCACTCCGACAGCGATGCCACCCTCCCCGATGCCGCCCGACTTTCCCTGTCCGTCGACGAGGTGGACGAAGTTGTTCAGGATGGAGATGCCGTCCACCTCGCCGATGTCCTTCGCCTCGACATAGATGCCGCGTCGGATGCTGGATGTCGACGTCGTGATCGAGCTGGAGTTCGTGACCTCAAGGTTCTGCACGGTCACATAACTCGCGTTGCGCACGGTCAACGTGTTGGTCACGGAGCCGCCTCCATCGATGCGTCCTCGACCCGCGCCGTAGGACCCGATCGTGATCGGCGCGCTAGCGGTTCCTGATGACGTCACCGTCAAGCTGCCGGTCCAGACCGAGCCCCCCTTGAACAGAACGCTGTCGCCCGGCGAGAGGCTCGTCGCATTGACCTTGTCAAGCGAACGCCAGGGCGATGCCGCGCTCGTACCCGCCGCGGTGTCGTCGCCCGCCGCCGCATCGACGTAATAGGTGGTGCCACCGGCGGCGTATCCCGGCATTGCGCCGAGCAGGCTGGAACCGGCTGCGGCCAGGACCACGGCAATGGTTGCCGCGGTCAGTCTTCTGCGGCTCAACGGCCGCGTGCGTGGATAACTCATGTCCTGCCCTTCGTCGGACGGTGTGGTTGCGAGACAATATATAGGGCCATTTCGTAAATACCTAGGGTCAGTCGCGTCAGCGACACATGGCCGACAGTTCCGTGGACTTCGGCACGACGGGAGAACGCCCTCCATTACCGTCGCCGGATACGCCCGAGCTCCGTCGCGGGCAAAGAGTGATGGAACAGTGATGCAACAACCCGCGCGTGAAATTGCGTCTGCCCCGTTGCAGGCGTAACTTTGCCGCTCGTGGCAAATGACAGCCGTGAGAGCGCCGACGCCCCGCAGGTAGCCAAACGCATCCTGCTGGGCGAACCGCTCAGCACAGAGAAGGCGAACGAACAGCTCCTCCCGAAACGGATGGCGCTGCCGATCTTCGCATCCGACGCGCTCTCCTCCGTGGCCTACGGTCCGCAGGAGATGTTGATGACCCTCGGCCTCGGCGGTCTGGCGTTCCTCACGTTCGCCCCGTGGGTCGCGGCAGCGGTGGTGCTGCTGCTGATCGTCATCGTGCTGAGCTATCGCAAGCTCATCCAGGCCTACCCCTCGGGCGGCGGCGACTACGAGGTCGCGGCCAAGAATCTCGGCGAGATCCCGGCCGTCGTGGTGGCGGCGGCGCTGCTCGTGGACTACATCCTGACGGTGTCGGTGTCGATCGCGTCCGGCGTGGACAACATCATCTCCGCGGTGCCGCAGCTCGATCCGTTCCGCGTCGAGCTCGCCGTGGGCTTCGTGATCCTCATCGTGATCGTGAACCTGCGCGGCGTGCGCGAGGCCTCGACGTTCTTCGCGGTCCCGACCTACATCTTCATCGGATCCGTCGGCGTCATGATCGTCACCGGCCTGGTGCGCACGTTCCTCGGCGACGTGCCGGTCGCCGCGAGCTCGCAGTACGCGATGCACGGCGACCAGCTCGCGAACGCGGCGGTCATCCTGCTCGTGCTGCGCGCCTTCTCCAGCGGCTGTTCGGCCCTGACCGGCGTCGAGGCCGTCTCCAACGGCGTGCAGGCCTTCCGCATCCCCAAGATCGGCAACGCGCAGGCGACACTCGCCATGATGGGCGGCATCGCCATCCTGCTGTTCACCGGACTCACCGCCCTCGGCCTGATCACGCAGGTGCACTACGCGGAGAACCCCTGCCGCGACCTGGTCGGCTACGCCTGCGGGACTCCGCAGCAGAGCCTCATGGCGCAGATCGCCTCGGCGGTGTTCGGCGGCGGATCCTTGCCGTTCTTCATCATCCAGGCCGCGACCGCCTGCGTGCTGCTGCTCGCCGCCAACACGGCGTTCAACGGCTTCCCGCTGCTCGGCGCCGTCCTCGCGCGCGACGGCTACGCTCCCAAGGCGCTGAACACCCGCGGCGACCGCCTGGTGTTCTCGAACGGCATGATCCTGCTCGGCATCGCCGCGATCGGCGTGCTGGTGCTGTTCCAGGCGAATCTGACGAACCTCATCCAGCTGTACATCATCGGCGTGTTCGTGTCGTTCTCGCTCGGCCAGGTCGGCATGGTGCGGCACTGGCGACGGCTGCTGGCCGGCACCAAGACCATGAGCGTGAAGGATGCGCTGCCTGTACGCCGCACGGCCTACACGGGTCTTGCGATCAACTCCCTCGGCGCGTCGATGACGATCGCGGTGCTCGTGATCGTCACCATCACCAAGTTCACGCACGGCGCATGGATGGTGTTCATCGCGATCCCGCTGCTGGCCCTCCTCATGATGGGTGTGAAGCGCTACTACCGCGACGTCGAGCACGAGATCGCGATCGACGACACGACCCACTTCGGATCCGAGGGCGACGTCGCGATCATCCTCGTCAACCGGCTGCAGAAGCCGGTGATCAAGGCGATCGACTACGCCATCGCGGCCAAGCACCAGAAGACGATCGCACTGCACGTGGCCGCCAATCCGGAGGACGGCGTGCAGCTGCAGAAGGACTGGCAGCAGCATCGGATCCCGATCCCGCTGGTGATCGTGGAGTCTCCGTTCCGCCACTACGCGGCCCCCGTCGAGGCCTACATCAGCAAGTACCGGCAGAAGCACGGTCCGGCCGTGGTCACCGTGTATCTGCCGCAGTACATCGTGGGGCACTGGTGGGAGTCGATCCTGCACAACCGGCGCGCCCGGCGTGTGGCCAACCAGCTGATGATGGTGCACGGCGTCACGATCACGCTCGTGCCCTGGCTGCTCGACTCGTCCGAGCTCATCTACGGACGCCGCTCCCGGCCGGTGCCCGGCCAGCAGCGCGGCGGTCGCCCCCTCTACGGCGACGACAACACGAAGCCGGCGCGTCGGGTGCAGCGCCCGGCGGGCCCGCCCGAGCTGGGCTGAGCGCCGGCGCCGGGCAGCCGTTGACATGACGCCCGCCCGGCGGGACACTCGGGCTGACCGCGGGTGAACGACCACCGCGCGGCGGCGGAAGGACGACGATGCCCGAGACCACTGCTCTGATCGACCGGCTCCGCAGCAGGCTCCCGCAGGACGGCCTGGAGGACCGGGATCCCCGCGACGTCACGGGGGCGCTGACCGCGATGGTCGACCTCGCTGAGGGGCGTCGCCCCGGCGAGACGCGGGTCGCCGTCTTCACGCCGACCATCGCGGAGAACGGCTGGACCTCGCGGCGGACGATCGTGCAGATCTGCACTGACGACGTGCCCTTCCTGGTCGACTCCGTCGCCGCGGCCATCGCCGAGGAGGGGCCCACCGTCCACCTGCTCCTGCACCCGGTCGTCGCCGTCCGCCGCGACGACGAGGGCCGGCTGCTCGAGGTCGGCGGCCTGGGCGGCCGATCCGAGTCGTGGATGCACCTCGAGACCGACCGGATCCCGACCGTCGAGCAGCGGGAGGCGCTGCGTTCCCGGATCCTCTCCGTCGTCGCCGACGTGCACGCCGCGGTCGCGGACTGGAGCGTGCTGCGACGCACCTGCCTCGACATCGTCACCGCGCTGCGCACGTCCCCGCCGCCGGCCGCCGCTCCCGCGGAGATCGCCCGCAGCACCGAGTTCCTGAGCTGGCTCGCCGACGACCACTTCACGTTCCTCGGCTACCGCGCCTACGCGCTCGACGCGATCGACGGGGAGGACGTGCTCCGCCCCATCGACGACACCGGCCTCGGCATCCTCCGCGACGCGCCGAGCCGCGTCGTCCATCTGCGCCCCGAGGCCCGCGCGACCGCGCATGAGCCGCGGATCCTGACGATCACGAAGGCCAACTCGCGATCCACCGTGCACAGGCCCGTGTACCTCGACTACATCGGCGTGCGCTCGTTCGACGAGGCGGGGAACGTGACCGGGGAGCACCGCTTCCTGGGCCTGTTCACGTCGATCACCTACGCCTCCTCCGTGACCGCCCTGCCGATCGTCGCCGCGAAGGTGACCGAGGTGCTGGCGGCCTCCGGCCATGCGCCGGGGTCGCACTCGGCCAAGGAGCTGGAGCAGATCCTCGAGGACTACCCCCGCGACGAGCTGTTCCAGGACTCCCCGGAGCACCTGCTCGCGGTCGCCACCCGGATCAGCCGGCTGCGTGAGCGGCGCGGCGCGGCGATCTTCGCGCGCAGCGACGAGTTCGGCCGGTTCGTGTCGGCGCTGGTCCTGCTGCCGCGCGACCGCTACAACACCCCCGTGCGGCTGCGGATCGAGGCGCTGCTGAAGGACGCCTACGGCGTCGATGCCCTGGAGTACACCGCCAAGGTGGGCGAGTCGCCGCTCGCTCAGCTGCACGTCGTGATGCGGATGCCGAAGGACCGCGATATCCCCGCGATCGACCCGGCCGACCTGGACGCGCGCCTCGCGGCCGCCCTGCGCACGTGGGACTCGGAGTTCGTTGACGCGCTGCACGGCGCATACGACGAGGAGACCGCCGGAACCCTGCACGCCCGCTACAGCGCGGCCTTCCCGGAGTCGTACAAGGAGTTCGCGACGCCCGAGGAGGCCGTCGGCGATGTGCAGCGACTGGAACGGCTCGACGATTCCGGAGGCGTCGCCGTGCACCTGTACGCCGAGGGCGACGATGAGACGCGCCGCTTCCTGACCGTGGTGAGCGTGGATCCGCGCCCGCTCGCCGAGGTGCTGCCCATGCTCACCGCGCTCGGCGTCGAGGTCGTCGACGACCGCCCGCACACCGTCACACTCCCGGAAGGCACCCGGCGGCACATCTCCGACTTCGGCCTGCGGCTGTCCGATGCGGCACTCTGGGGCGACGAGACGCGGGCGGCGCAGTTCGAGGAGGCGTTCCTCGCGATCTGGACGGGCGCCGCGGAGAACGACAACCTCAACGCGCTGGTCGTGCACGCGGGGCTGGACTGGCGCGACATCGTCATCCTGCGCGCGATCGGCGGCTATCTGCGGCAGATCGGATCCGCGTTCTCGACGGGCTACATCGACCAAGCGCTGATCACGAACCCGACGATCGCGGTGTCGCTGGTGCACCTCTTCGCGGCGAGCTTCGCCCCGGACGCCGCGGATCCGGACGCGCAGGCCCGCATCCGGGAGCGCGTGCTCCAGGGGCTGGACGGTGTCGCGAGCCTCGACCACGACCGGATCCTGCGGGCGTTCCTGGGCGTGATCGACGCGACCCTGCGCACCAACTTCTACCAGCAGGGCGCCGACGGGCAGCCGAAGCCGTGGGTGTCGATGAAGCTGGACAGCAAGCGGGTGCCGGATCTTCCCGCGCCCCGGCCGATGGTCGAGATCTGGGTCTACTCCCCCGAGGTCGAGGGCGTGCATCTGCGCTTCGGCGCGGTCGCCCGCGGCGGCCTGCGCTGGAGCGACCGGCGCGAGGACTTCCGCACCGAGGTGCTCGGGCTGGTCAAGGCGCAGATGGTGAAGAACGCCGTGATCGTGCCGACCGGCTCGAAAGGCGGGTTCGTCGGCAAGCGGCTGCCCGACTCCGCCGCCGATCGCGGTGCGTGGCTGGAGGCGGGCAAGGCCGCCTATCGGACGTTCATCCGCGGGCTGCTCGACCTCACCGACAACCGCACGGCCGACGGGATCCTGCCGCCCGATCGCGTGGTGCGACGTGATGGCGACGACCCGTACCTCGTCGTGGCCGCCGACAAGGGCACCGCCACGTTCTCGGACATCGCGAACGGAATCTCCCAGGAGTACGGCTTCTGGCTCGACGACGCCTTCGCCTCGGGCGGCTCCGTCGGCTACGACCACAAGGCGATGGGTATCACGGCGCGCGGCGCGTGGGAGTCGGTCAAGCGGCACTTCCGTGAGCTGGGCACGGACACCCAGACCGAGGACTTCACCGTCGTCGGCATCGGCGACATGTCCGGCGACGTGTTCGGCAACGGGATGCTGCTGTCCGAGCACATCCGGCTGATCGCCGCGTTCGACCACCGTCACGTCTTCATCGATCCGGATCCGGATCCCGCCGTGTCCTTCGCGGAGCGACTGCGGCTGTTCCGCCTGCCCGGCTCGTCCTGGGGCGATTACGACCCGGCGCTGATCTCCGCGGGCGGCGGCGCCTTCCCGCTCAGCGCGAAGTCGATCCCGGTGTCGCCGCAGATGCGGGCGGCGCTCGGACTCGACGACGCGGTGACGGCGCTCACTCCGAACGAGCTCAAGCGCGCGGTGCTGCTCGCCCCCGTCGACCTGCTCTGGAACGGCGGCATCGGCACCTACGTGAAGGCGTCGACCGAGTCGCACGCCGAGATCGGCGATCGCGCCAACGACGCGATCCGCGTCGACGGGCGCAGCCTCCGGGTGCGCGTCGTCGGCGAGGGCGGCAACCTCGGGGTCAGTCAGCGCGGCCGCATCGAGGCGGCGCACGCGGGCGTGCAGATCAACACCGACGCCATCGACAACTCCGCCGGCGTGGGCACCTCCGACCGCGAGGTCAACATCAAGATCCTGCTCGGCGCGCTCGTGCGCGAGGGCGTGCTGAGCATCGAGGACCGCAACGCCCTGCTCGCGTCGATGACGGACGAGGTGGCCGTGCAGGTGCTGCGCGACAACTACGAGCAGAACGTGCTCCTCGGCAACTCCCGCGCCAACGCCGCGATCATGCTGCCCGTGCACGAGCGGCTGATGGAGACCCTGGAGGCGCGCGACGAGCTCGACCGCGACATCGAGTTCCTGCCCGACCGGCTCACGGTGCAGGAGCGCGTGGAGGCCGGCGAGGGGCTGACCCGACCGGAGTTCGCCGTGCTCGTCGCGTACGCGAAGCTCGCCCTCAAGACCGACTTGGCCGCGACCGACCTCGCCGACGACCCCTGGTTCGCGGAGACCCTCGCGGAGTACTTCCCGAGCGCGCTGCGCGAGCGGTTCGGCGAGCGCCTGGCCGAGCATCCGCTGCGCCGGGAGATCATCGTGAACACGGTCGTGAACTCGATGGTCAACCGCGGCGGGATCACGTTCGCCGACCGCGCGGCCGCGGAGACCGGGGCCACCGCCGAGCAGATCGCCCGGGCCTATGTCGCGGCGCGGGAGATCTTCGACCTGCGCGGCTTCGTCGTCGCGGTCGAGGCCACCGACAACCTCGTCGACACCGGCACTCAGACTCGGCTGTATCTGGATTTCCGGCGCCTGCTCGACCGCGCGGCGCGCTGGTTCGTGCAGCATCGCTCCGAAGGCGTCGACATCGGCGCGGAGATCGCCCGGTTCGCAGAGCCGGTGCGGATCCTCTCCGAGCGGCTCCCCGACTTCTTCCACGGCGACGAGGCGGCTCAGTTCGCCGCACGGCAGGCGGCACTCTCCGACGCGGGAGTGCCCGAGGATCTCGCGCACCGCGGCGCCCGGCTGCTCGAGGCGCTGCGACTGCTCGACGTGATCGAGCTCGCCCAGGCCAGAGGCTGGGATCTCGAAGACGTCGCGCGCACCTACTTCCTGCTCTCCGGGGAGATCCGCTTCGACGATCTGCTGACCAGCGTCTCGGGGCTGCCGCAGGACGACAGCTGGCAGTCGATGGCCCGCGCGTCCCTGCGCGACGACCTGTACGCCGTGCTCGTGGACCTGACCGCGTCGGTGCAGACCCATGCGGGCGACGTCGAGCTCGACCAGCGGTACGCCCGGTGGCTCGAGGGCGGCGGCAGCACGGCGCAGCGTGCCGCGTCAGCCCTCGCCGCTGCCTCCGCAGTCCCCCGGCCGGGGATCGCCGTGCTCTCGGTCGCCCTGCGTCGACTGCGCTCGCTCGTGCGCTGACCCGGGGCGTCATCGGATCCTTGGCGGGTCCTTGGTGCCTCGCTCCTAGCGTCGAAGCATGACGACGACGAGCACTGCGAGAGCGGCGACCGCGGGACGCCTGCTGAACAAGGTCCCCGAGGTCACGATCTGGTTCTGGATCATCAAGATCCTGTGCACCACGGTCGGCGAGAGCTTCGCGGACTGGATCAACCTCACACTCGGCGTCGGCCTGGGCAACACTGCGTGGATCTTCACGGGCGTGCTCGTCGTGGTCCTCGCGGTGCAGCTGAGCCTCAAGCGGTATTCGCCGTTCCCGTACTGGCTGACGGTCGTGGTCATCTCGATCACCGGCACCCTGTACACCGACATCCTGACCGACCAGCTGGGCGTGCCCCTGTGGGTCTCCTCCGCCGTGTTCTCGGTGCTGCTGGCGGCCGTGTTCGGGATCTGGTGGGCCCGGGAGCGCACGCTGTCGATCCATTCCATCGACACCCGCCCGCGCGAGGCGTTCTACTGGCTCACCGTGCTCGTGACGTTCGCACTCGGCACCGCGACCGGGGACTGGACGCTGGAGCTGACCGGCTGGAGCCCCGGGGTCGCCGTGCTGCTGCCGCTCGGACTGATCCTCGCGATCACCGCGCTGTGGCGTGGTGGAGCGAACCCCGTGCTGTCGTTCTGGCTGGCCTACATCCTGACGCGGCCGCTCGGCGCCAACATCGGCGACTTCCTCGGCTCCCCGACGCAGGCCGCGAACCCGGGCGAGCCGGTCGGCCTGGGCCTCGGCACCTTCGCCACGAGCATCATCTTCCTCGGGCTGATCCTGGCCACCGTGATCTACCTCGCGATCAGCCGCCGCGACGTGGTGGAGACCTACGACGCGACCCACGTCTCCCGAGTGTTCACCAGCCCGCAGCGCGAACGGATCGGCCTGATCGGATTCGTCGCCCTCGGCGTCGCCACCGCCGTGATCCTCACCGTCGCCTCACTCGCGCCCCACCAGGCGGCCGCGGCAGCCGACGACGGCGCTTCGACCGGTCCGGTCGCCTCTCTCTCGCCGCAGCAGGTCACCGCGCATCTGCCGAAGGAGGCGGTCGCCAAGTACATCGCGCTCGCGCAGACCGCGACGAAGCAGGATGCGGCGGGCGATACGTCCGCATCGCATGCCACCGTTCAGAAGATGCGCGACGCGTGGGACGCCGACGCGAACGCGCTGCAGGCCGCCGACCAGACCGCCTGGACGTTCCTGGATCAGCAGATGGACGCGATCCTCAAGACCTACGCGATCGATCATCCGGGGGTGAAAGCCGCGGCGCCCGCCGCGCAGCAGGCCGAGCTCGCGACCCTGCTGAAGGATCTCGGCGCCTGAGCCGGGATCGTCTGGGTCGCCGTCGATCAGGCCGGTGTGCCGAGGCGGTAGCCGGCGCCGCGGACGGTCTGGATGAGGTCGCGATCGGTCTTGCGTCGCAGGTAGTGCACGTAGGTCTCCACCGTGGTGAGGCTCTCGCCGCGGGCGAACACGGCCTGCAGCAGATACTCGCGGGAGAACGTCCGCTCCGGTTCGGCGGCCAGCACGTGCAGGAACGCGCTCTCGGCCTCGGTGAGCAGGATCCGCCCCGCGTACGGCGACTCGATGCTCTGATCGTCGGGGTGGAAGACCCAGCTGCCGATCGCGAGGCCCTCCTCCGGTCCGCCGTAGTCGCGGGTCAGCGCCCGCAGCCGCGCGCTCAGCTCCTCGAACTCGAAGGGCTTGACGAGGTAGTCGTTGGCGCCGGCGTCGAGGCCATCGACCCGGTCACGCACCTCGCCCAGCGCTGTGAGCATCAGGATCGGCGTCGCCACCCGGCGCCGGCGCAGCTCGCGCACCAGCTCCTCGCCGCTCATGCCGGGCAGCCGCCGATCCGTGACGATCACGTCGTAGCGCGCGGCGAGCGCCGCCGCCAGCCCCTCCTCGGCGGTCCCCTTCAGATCGACGCGCCATTCGGATCCGAGCACGTCACCCATGATCGGCCCGAGACGCGGATCGTCCTCGACCAGCAGCAGCCGCCCCGTCATCGCGCACCCTCCGCGAGCGGCACCCTCAGCGCGAACGCGGTGCCCTCGGGCCCGGTGCGCACGACCCGCACGTCTCCGCCGTGGCGCTCGACGACCTCCTTCACCAGCGAAAGTCCGATGCCGGACCGTGTGCGTGCGACGTCGTCGGATTCCCGCGCCGTCGCCGCGCCATGAGCGAAGCGGTCGAAGATGCGCTCCGGCGCGATCCCGACGATGCCGGATCCGCCGTCCAGGACGGTGACGCGCACCATGTCGTCCTCGGTCGCCGCCGAGACCACGACCGTCCCGTTCGACGGGGAGTGATCGATCGCGTTGTCGAGCAGCGCGACCAGGCAGCGGCGCAGTTCCGATTCCGGCAGCGCCGCGACGACCGGCCCCGGGACGGCACTCGCCGGGAGCTCGACCCGCACCGAGACCTCGCGCTGCGCGGCAAGCACGGCGAGGTCGGCCGCGACCTCGGTCAGCACGTCGGCGACCACGCAGCTGCCGCGGCGGGCGGGCGCGCCGGTCGCGACGGCCAGCATGTCATCGACCACGCCCGACATGATCCGGGCGTCGGCGCGCAGCGCTCCGACGATCTCGTGGCGGGGGTCGTCCGCGGGCGTGAGCAACGCGAGGTGCTGCGCCCGCGCGTTCAACACGGCGAGCGGGGTGCGCAGCTCGTGACTGGCATCGGCGACGAACCGCTCCTGGATGCGGGCGGCCTCTGCAAGCGGGCGGACCGCGCGGCGGGCGATGAGCCAGGCCGCACCGCCGGCGCACAGCACTGCGCCGACACCCACGACCAGGCCGGCGATCACGAGGTTGGCCGGCTCCACGAACACGCGGACGCTGCCCGGATCGACCCCCGCCTCCTCTGCCGGCCTGGTCTGCCAGAACAGGTAGCCCATCGCGAGCGCGGCGCCGACGAGCACGAGAACGGCCGAGACCCCGGCGACCTGCCAGCCGATCGCACGGCTGGAGCGGCGCGGATCGAGCGGATCCGGCGGGTGCGCACGTCGCGTCATGCGTCCATCATCCCCTGGCGCGCCTCCGGCGGGCCCGCACTCGGCACCGGTCCGTGCGGAAGGTGCATGGATCCCGCAGCGGCGCGTGAGGGAGTCGTGAGGATCCCGATCCGGCGCTCTCAGGACCGGTTCGATCGGATCCGTGCTCGACATCATCTACGTCGCGGGAATGCTCGCGCTGTTCGCCCTGGTCGCACTGATCGCGAAGGGAGTGGAGAAGCTGTGATCGTCATCGAGATCATCGCCGCTGTCCTCGCCGTCGCCGCGATCGGCTACCTCGTGGTCGCCCTCGTCGCCCCGGAGAAGTTCTGATGGGCGCCGCGTCACTCGACAGCGCCGGCCTCTGGCTCGGCGTGCTCCAGGCCGCCACGCTCATCGTCGTCCTCGTGCTGCTGTACCGCCCCCTTGGCGACTACATGGCCCGCGTCTACACCGGCGCCAAGGATCTGCGCGTGGAGCGCGGCCTCTACCACCTCATCGGCGTTGATCCGTCGTCCGAGCAGACCTGGCGGGCCTACGCGCGCAGCGTGCTCGCGTTCTCCGTCGTCGGCCTGCTGCTGCTCTACCTGCTGCAGCGCGTGCAGCAGGTCCTGCCGCTCTCGCTCGGCCTGCCCTCGGTGCCGGAGGGCCTCGCGTTCAACACGGCCGCCTCGTTCGTCGCCAACACCAACTGGCAGTCGTACTCGCCCGAGCAGACCATGGGCCACCTCGTCCAGCTCGCCGGCCTCGCCGTGCAGAACTTCACCTCGGCCGCGGTCGGCATCGCGATCGCCATCGCCCTCGTGCGCGGCTTCGCCCGTCGCGGCAGCGCCACGATCGGCAACTTCTGGGTCGACCTCATCCGCGGACTGATCCGCCTGCTGCTTCCCCTCGCCGTGCTCTCGGCGCTCGCCCTCATCGCCGGCGGCGTGGTGCAGAACCTGTCCGGCTTCACCGAGGTGCACACGCTCGCCGGCACCGCGCAGGCGATCCCCGGAGGACCGGTCGCCTCGCAGGAGGCCATCAAGCTCCTCGGCACCAACGGCGGCGGCTTCTACAACGCCAACTCCGCGCACCCGTTCGAGAACCCGACGCCGTGGACGAACCTGCTCGAGATCATCCTGATCCTCGCGATCCCGTTCGCGCTGCCGCGCACGTTCGGCCGGATCGTCGGCGACCACCGCCAGGGCTACGCGATCGCGGCCGTGATGGGCACGATCTTCCTGGTCTCCTTGATCGCACTGAGCGCCCTCGAACTCGGTGGCGGCGGTACGGCCACGCAGCTCGCCGGATCCGCCATGGAGGGCAAGGAGCAGCGGTTCGGGATCCTCGGATCCTCGCTCTTCGGCACCGCGTCCACGCTCACCTCCACCGGTGCGGTCAATGCGATGCACGACTCGTTCACCCCGCTCGGCGGCATGATGCCGATGATCAACATGATGCTCGGCGAGGTCGCGCCCGGCGGCGTCGGGTCCGGGCTGTACGGCATGCTCATCCTCGCCGTGATCGCGGTGTTCGTGGGCGGGCTGCTCGTCGGCCGCACCCCGGAGTACCTGGGCAAGCGTCTCGGTCCGCGTGAGATCAAGCTCGCCAGCCTCTACATCCTGGTGACGCCGACCCTGGTGCTGGCCGGCACCGCCCTGAGCTTCGCGATCCCGCCGATCCGCGCCGATGTGGAGAAGACCTCGATCCTCAACCCCGGCCCGCATGGGCTCAGCGAGGTGCTCTACGCCTTCACCTCGGCGGCGAACAACAACGGATCCGCCTTCGCCGGCCTCACCGCGAACACCCCCTGGCTGAACACCGCGCTCGGCGTCGCGATGCTGCTCGGACGGTTCGTCCCGATCGTGTTCGTGCTGGCTCTCGCCGGATCCCTGGCCCGGCAGCAGCACGTGCCGGAGACGGCCGGAACGCTGCCCACGCACCGCCCGCAGTTCGTCGGGCTCCTCATCGCAGTGTCCGTTGTGGTCACCGCCCTCACCTACTTCCCCGTGCTCACGCTCGGGCCGCTCGCAGAAGGACTCGTCCGATGACCGTCATGACCCCCTCAGTCCCTGAGCCTGTCGAAGGTCTCACCCACCCCGCTCCCGAACCCGCATCGGGCGACGGATCCGGATCCCCGAAGCGCCCGCAGCGCGCCTTCGGCTGGAGCCAGCTCACGCAGGCTCTGCCCGGTGCGCTGCGCCGGCTGAATCCCGCCACTCTGCTGCGCAACCCCGTCATCCTTCTCGTGTGGGCCGGCGCCGCGATCACCACCGTGCTGGCGGTCGCCGAGCCGTTCGTCGGTTCAGCCGCGGCGGCCTCGGGCGGCACTCCCGTCCCGAACGGCTTCACCTGGTCGATCGCGGTCTGGCTGTGGCTCACGGTGCTGTTCGCGAACCTCGCGGAGTCGGTCGCCGAGGGGCGCGGCAAGGCGCAGGCGGCCACTCTGCGCAAGACGCGCACGAGCACGATGGCCCGGCGCGTGGTCCGCTACGACGACGCGACCGATCCCACGGCGGAGCGCGCGGCGACCGAGGAGGTCTCCTCCGCCGACCTGCGCCGGGACGACGTGGTGATCGTGGTCGCGGGCGAGCCCATCCCCGGAGACGGCGATATCGTCGCCGGCATCGCGACCGTCGACGAGTCGGCGATCACCGGCGAGAGCGCCCCTGTGGTGCGCGAGTCCGGCGGCGACCGCAGCGCCGTCACCGGCGGCACCCGGGTGCTGTCGGACCGGATCGTGGTGCGGATCACGTCCCAGCCCGGCGAGACCTTCGTCGACCGCATGATCGCGCTCGTCGAAGGCGCGGATCGCCAGCGCACCCCTAACGAGATCGCGCTCAACATCCTGCTCGCGAGCCTGTCGATCGTGTTCCTGGTGGTGGTGCTGGCCCTCAACCCGATCGCGTCGTACTCGGCGTCGCCGGTGAGCATCCCGGTGCTGATCGCCCTGCTCGTCTGCCTGATCCCGACCACGATCGGCGCGCTGCTGAGCGCGATCGGCATCGCCGGGATGGACCGTCTCGTGCAGCGCAACGTGCTGGCGATGTCGGGCCGCGCGGTCGAGGCCGCGGGCGACGTCACCACGCTGCTCCTCGACAAGACCGGCACGATCACTTACGGCAACCGCCGTGCCACCGACGTCCGACCGGTCGCCGGGGTCTCCGCGGAGGAGTTGTTGCACGCCGCGGCACTGTCCTCCCTCGCCGACCCCACGCCGGAGGGCGCGTCGATCGTCGAGCTCGCCGCGGGCCGCGGCATCGTGGTCGCCGCTCCCGAGGGTGCCGAGACCGTGCCGTTCACCGCGCAGACCCGCATGAGCGGCGTCGACCTGATCGACGGGACGCAGATCCGCAAGGGGGCAGGATCCGCGATCCGCGCCTGGATCGAGTCGGAGGGCTCCGGCGACGCGGCGGCCGCCGCCGAGGCCGCGCGCTTCGCCGACGAGATCGCCGCGTCGGGCGGCACTCCGCTCATGGTGGCCGTGGTCTCCTCGGGGTCGTTGAGCGAGGCGGGCACCCGCATCCTCGGCGTCGTGCACCTCAAGGATGTCGTCAAGGAGGGCCTGGCGGAGCGGTTCGGTGAACTGCGCAGCATGGGCATCCGCACCGTGATGATCACGGGTGACAACCCGCTCACGGCGAAGGCGATCGCGGCCGAGGCCGGCGTCGACGACTACCTCGCCGAGGCCACCCCGGAGGACAAGCTGGCCCTGATCCGTCGCGAGCAGGAGGGCGGCCGCCTCGTCGCGATGACCGGGGACGGCACGAACGACGCCCCGGCGCTCGCGCAGGCCGATGTCGGCGTCGCGATGAACACCGGCACCTCGGCCGCCAAGGAGGCCGGGAACATGGTGGATCTCGACTCGGATCCGACCAAGCTCATCGACATCGTGCGGATCGGCAAGCAGCTGCTGATCACCCGTGGCGCGCTCACCACGTTCTCGCTCGCCAACGACATCGCGAAGTACTTCGCGATCATCCCGGCGATGTTCATGGGTGCTTTCCCCGGGCTCGCGGCGCTCAACATCATGCAGCTGCACTCGCCGGCCTCCGCAGTGACGAGCGCGATCATCTTCAACGCGGTCGTGATCGTCTTCCTCATCCCGCTCGCCCTGCGCGGCGTGGCCTACAAGCCGGCGAGCGCGTCGCAGATCCTGCAGCGCAACCTGCTGATCTACGGGATCGGCGGCGTGATCCTCCCGTTCGTCGGCATCAAGCTCATCGACCTCGTCGTCGCTCTCATCCCCGGTTTCTGACGCCGGCCACTGACTCCAAAGGAACGCACACCATGTCGAACCTCCGCGGCACCGTCCGCCTCACCGGCGTCGCCGTCCGCGCGATGCTCGTGCTCACCCTCCTCCTCGGCGTCGGGTACACGCTCGCGATCACCGGCATCGGCCAGCTCGCGCTGCCCTGGCAGTCGAACGGATCCCTCGTCGACGCGAAGGGGCGACCCGTCGGCGGCTGGGCCGGCGGTGACGCGCCGCTCGGCAGCGCGCTGATCGGGCAGTCCTTCACCGACGCCAAGGGCGAGGCGCTGCCGCAGTACTTCCAGCCCCGCCCCTCAGCGGCCGGCAAGAACGGCTATGACCCCACGGCCTCGGGCGGCAGCAACCTCGGGCCCAACAACCCCGACCTCGTCAAGGCGATCGCCGAGCGCCGTGCGGCGATCGCGGCGCGCGAGCACGTCGCCGCATCCGCGGTCCCTGCGGACGCTGTCACCGCCTCGGCGTCGGGCCTCGATCCGCAGATCAGCCCGGCGTACGCCCTGCTGCAGGTGAACCGGGTCGCCGAGGCGCGCGGCCTGGACGCCTCCGCCGTCCGCTCGCTGGTGGAGTCTAGGATTCAAACGCGCGATGCGGGCTTCCTCGGCGAGGAGCGGGTGAACGTGCTCGCGCTGAATCAGGCCCTCGACGCCCTGCAGCGGTGAGAACCGGCGACGAGAGAGCACCTGCAGTGAGCGAGGCGATGATGGGCGCGAGGCGCGAGGGGGGATCCGGATCCCGCGGACGCCTGCGCGTGCTGCTGGGTGCGGCGCCCGGCGTGGGCAAGACCTACGAGATGCTCGGCGAGGGCCGACGTCTCGCCGAGGCCGGGCGCGATGTGGCGATCGGGATCGTGGAGACGCACGGTCGCGACGCGACCCTGGCGCAGACCCGGGGCATCGAGCAGGTGCCGCGCCGGGCCGTGTCGCACCGCGGGGTGCAGCTCGATGAGCTCGACCTCGACGCGGTGCTCGCCCGTCGGCCAGAGCTCGCGCTCATCGACGAGATGGCGCACACCAACGCGCCCGGATCCCGCAACGCCAAGCGCTGGCAGGACGTGCAGGAGCTGCTGGACGCGGGCATCGACGTGATCACCACGGTGAACGTGCAGCACATCGAGTCGCTCAACGCCGTCGTCGAGAAGATCACCGGCGTCGTGCAGCAGGAGACCGTCCCGGACGACGTCATCCGCGACGCGGACGAGGTGGAGGTCGTGGATCTCGCCCCGCAGACCTTGCGCGACCGGCTGTCCGCGGGCCAGGTGTATCCGGCCGAGCGCATCGACGCGGCGCTGTCGAACTACTTCCGCCTCGGCAACCTCACGGCGCTGCGAGAACTGGCGCTGCTGTGGCTGGCGGACGAGGTGGACAGCGCGCTGCGCAGCTACCGCACCCAGCACGGCATCGACAGCGCCTGGCAGGCCAGGGAGCGCGTGGTCGTCGCCCTCACCGGTGGACCGGAGGGCGAGACGCTGCTGCGCCGTGGCGCCAGGATCGCGGCGCGTTCGGCGGGCGGGGAGCTGCTCGCCGTGCACGTCACCACGCAGGATGGCCTGCGCGGCGATCGCCCTGGCGCACTCAGCGCCCAGCGCGGCCTCGTGGAATCCCTGGGCGGCAGCTACCACCAGCTCGTGGGCGACGACGTGCCGGGCGCGCTGGTCGAGTTCGCGCAGTCCGTCGACGCCAGCCAGCTCGTGATCGGAGTGAGCCGGCGCTCCCGGCTCTCCGCAGCGCTCACGGGGCCGGGCATCGGCGCGGAGATCATCCGCCGCTCCGGGGACATCGACGTGCACATCGTCACCCACGCCGCCGCAGGCGGGCGCGGACCGCTCCCCTCGATCAGAGGCGGAGCCCTCGGGTGGCGGCGCCAGCTCATCGGCCTCGCCGTGGCCCTGGTCGGCGGGCCGCTGCTGTCCTGGCTGCTGTTCGCGCTCAAGGCACCCGGATCCATCACCACCGACGTGCTCAGCTACCAGCTGCTGGTCGTCGTGGTGGCGCTCATCGGCGGCCTGCGGCCGGCCCTCTTCGCCGCCGTGCTGAGCGGGTTCACGCTGGACTTCCTCTTCGTCGATCCGCTGTTCACCGTCACGATCGCGGATCCGCTGCACGCCCTCGCCCTCGCGCTCTACGTCGTGATCGCGGTGCTCGTGAGCATCGTCGTGGACCAGGCGGCCCGCCGCGCCCGCGCCGCCCAGCGCGCGGCCGGGGAGGCCGAGCTCCTCGCCGCGGTGGCGGGCAACGTGCTGCGCGGCGACAGCGCCCCCACCGCCCTGGTCGCACGAGCACGCGAGGCGTTTGGACTGAGCGGCATCCGGCTGCTCTCCCCCGACGGCGCGGTGATCGCCGCCGACGGGGAGCCGCTCGCCCGGAGCGACGAGGATCCGAGCGAATCCCCGGCCGGAGAATCCGCCGCAGCAGGATCGGCGTCGGCATCGACCGCCGCCGGGCGCGTCGAGACCGTGCCGGTCGGCATCGGAGCGGATGGACAGCCGCGCGCGATCCTCGAGCTGCACGGGGTCGACCTCGACGCGGCGGGACGCCGGCTGCTCGACGCGATCGTGGCGCAGCTCGCCGCCGCGATCGAGCACACCGACCTGCGCGAGACCGCGAGCCAGGCCGCGGTGCTCGCCGAGACCGATCAGGTGCGCAGCGCCCTACTCTCGGCCCTGAGCCACGACCTGCGCCGCCCGCTCGCCGCCGCCGTCGCCGCGGTCGGCGGACTGCGCAGTGCGCACCGCCTCTCGGCGGAGGACCGCGCCGAGCTCGTCGAGACCGCCGACGAGAGCCTCGCCACGCTGTCACGCCTGGTCACCGACCTGCTCGATGTCAGCCGCGTGCAGGCCGGTGTGCTGGCGGTGTCGCTGGGCCGGGTGGATGCTGCGAGCGGCGTGGTCTCGGCGCTGGACGAGCTGTCGCTCGGCCCCGCCGATGTCGAGCTCGCCCTGGATCCGGTGCTGCCGGCGCTGCGCGCGGATCCGGTGCTGCTGCAGCGCGTGCTCGTGAACCTGCTCACCAATGCCGTCCGGCATTCGCCCGACGGCGTCCGCGTGATCGTGTCGACGAGCCGCCTCGGCGAGCGCGCGGAGATCCGCGTGGCCGACCGGGGCGAGGGCATCCCCGAGGACCAGCGCGCGAGCGCGTTCCTGCCGTTCCAGCGCCACGGCGACACCGACAACACGACGGGGCTCGGCCTCGGCCTCGCCCTGTCCCGCGGTTTCGCCGAGGGCATGGGCGGTACGCTGACGGCCGAGGACACCCCCGGCGGCGGCCTCACGATGGTGGTGTCGCTGCCGCTCGCGGATGCTGGTTTCGAAGCGCGCACTTTGCCGTATCCGAGCACGGAATACGACCATTTGCGCGCTTCGAACCGGGAGAGCCCCACGACGGACGGAGATCCTCGATGAAACTGCTCGTCGCCGACGACGACCCGCAGCTCGTGCGCGCCCTGCGGATCACGCTCGCCGCGCACGGCTACGACGTGATCGCCGCCCCCGACGGCGCCGCCGCGATCGCGATGGCCGCCCAGGCCCACCCCGACATCGTGCTGCTCGACCTCGGCATGCCGAAGCTCGACGGAATCGCCGTGATCGAGGCGCTGCGCGGCTGGAGCGACGTGCCGATCCTGGTCGTGTCGGGCCGGACCGGATCCGCGGACAAGGTCGAGGCCCTCGATGCGGGCGCCGACGACTACGTCACCAAGCCGTTCCAGATCGACGAGCTGCTCGCGCGGCTGCGCGCCCTCGCCCGCCGCCGCGGCGGAGCACCGGCCGAGTCGTCGGTCGCCTTCGGCGAGGTGGAGGTGGATCTGGCAGCCAAGGCCGTGACGCGCGGCGGATCCCGCGTGCACCTCACTCCCACGGAGTGGCAGATCCTGGAGCATCTGGCCCGCCACCCCGGCGCGCTCGTGACGCGGCAAGAGCTGCTGCGCGAGATCTGGGGCACCGAGCAGATCACCGACACCGGCTATCTGCGGCTGTACCTGTCGCAGCTGCGCAAGAAGCTCGAGCGCACCCCCAGCGCTCCGAAGCACCTGCTCACCGAGCAGGGGATGGGCTACCGCCTGGTGCTGGATCCGGACTGATCCCCCGCTCTGACGAACGAGCGAGACCTCAGTCTGAGATCCCAGATAGCCGCCTTCGAAAGGTTGTTGGTATCGCTCTCGCCGAGTGCCAACATGAGGCAACGGCGGTCGAAGACGCCCGCCACCGGCCTTTGGGAGCCATATGTCCAGCAATCACACCCCGACGTCTTTCGGCCGGCAGCTCGTGCGTCGCAAGCCGATCATCTTTCAGCGCCGGCACCATCAGGGCGAGGAGCTGTCCCGCAATCTGGGGACGTTCCAGCTGATGATGTTCGGCGTCGGCGCCACCGTCGGCACCGGTGTCTTCTTCGTCCTCAGCAGCGCGGTCCCCCTGGCGGGACCGGCGGTCATCCTCTCCTTCCTGCTCGCGGCGGTCGCCGCGGGGCTGTCGGCGCTGTGCTACGCCGAACTCGCGTCGGCGATCCCCGTCAGCGGGTCGAGCTATTCGTACACGTATCACGCGCTGGGTGAGGGGCCGGCGGTCCTGGTCGGCGGTGCGGTGCTGCTCGAGTACGGCCTCGCCGTCTCGGCCGTCGCGGTCGGATGGAGCGGGTACTTCAACGAGCTGCTGCTGCAGCTGTTCCACTTCGAGCTGCCGACGGCGCTGTCGCTGACGTTCATCCCGAACCCGGACGGATCCCCGAACGGCGGGTTCATCAACCTGCCCGCCGTGGTGCTGATCGGTCTGTGCATGCTGCTGCTGATCCGCGGCGCGTCGGAGTCCGCGACCGTGAACGCGATCATGGTGTGCGTCAAGCTCGGCGTGCTGCTGCTGTTCGTGGTGCTCGCGTTCACGGCGTTCAACGCCGACCACTTCGCGAACTTCTTCGGGCAGGCGTCCGGGATCAGCGGCGCGGCGGGCGTGATCTTCTTCTCGTACATCGGACTCGATGCGGTCGCCACCGCGTCTGAGGAGGTGCGCAACCCGCAGAAGGCGATCCCCCGCGCGATCATCGGCGCGCTGCTGATCGTCACCGTGATCTACGTCCTGGTCTCCGTCGCGGGCCTCGCCGCCGAGCCCGCCAGCTGGTTCGCGACGAAGGAGGCCGGCGAAGCGGGCCTCGCGAAGATCCTGCTGCATGTGACCGGGAGCCCGATCTGGCCGATCGTCCTGTCCGCAGGTGCGGTGATCTCCGTGTTCTCGGTGACCCTGGTCACCCTCTACGGGCAGACCCGCATCCTGTTCTCGATCTCCCGTGACGGCATGGTCTCGAAGAAGTTCGAGCGCGTCAGCCCGAGGTTCGGCACCCCCGTCTTCAACACCCTCACGGTGTCGATCATCGTCGCGCTCGTCGCCGGGTTCGTGCCGGCGGACTACCTGTGGGACAGCGTCTCCTTCGGCACGCTGGTCGCGTTCAGCATCGTCGCGATCTCCCTGATGGTCCTGCGCCGCACCCACCCCGAGATCGAGCGGCCGTACAAGGTGCCGTTCGGCCCGTGGGTCGTTCCGATCCTCACCGTGGTGGTGTGCGTGTACGTGCTGACCCAGTTGCAGCCCATCACCTGGATGATCTGCGTGAGCTGGCTCGTGATCGTGTTCCTGTTCTACGTCGCCTACGGGCGCCGCAGGGCCACGCTGAACACCTACACCTCCGACGAGGAGATCTCCGAACCCATCCACCCCGAGCTCGAAGACCAGGGCAAGTGATGTACCTCGTCGGCTACGGCCCCCACAACAACGACCGTTCCGCCATCGAACTCGCCTGCCAGTTCGCCCGCTCCGAGCCCCAGCCGGTCCGCGCCGTGTCCGTCGTCCCGCAGGGCTGGGGCACCCCGCTCGCCGGCGGCACCGACCGGGAGTTCGAGGACTGGGCGGCGAGCGAGGGCGAGATCACCGCCGAGGAGGCGCGCGCCGACCTGGCCCAGCACCCCGGCGTCAACGGCACGGCGGTCTGGGTGAGCGGGCGCTCGGTGCCACAGGCCCTCGTCGAGCAGGCGATGGAGCATGAGGCACGGATGCTCGTGGTCGGCTCGAGCGGCGACGCAGAGCCCGGCCGCATCAGACTCAGCTCGAAGACCGACCGGCTCGTGCACTCATCGCCGGTCCCCGTGGCCATCGCGCCCCGGGGCTACCGCACCGACAGCGGCGTGACCCGTGTCACGGTCGCGTTCCGCGACGACGACGCGAGCTGGTCGCTGCTCACCGGCGTCGCCGAGATCTGTCGGCGCACGGGGGCGCGGCTGCGCGTGGTGACCTTCGTGGTCGCCCCGCCCCGCCGTCCCGTCACGTCCCGCATGGGGCACGCCGAGACCCAGGTGATCGACCTGTGGCGCATGCAGGCGGGCAACGCGCAGCGCGACGCGGAGGGGTTCCTGCGCTCGCAGGGCTTTGACGACGACACGCTCGTGTTCACGATCGCCGAGGGATCCGACTGGGCCCGCGCGATCCGTCGGCTCGATTGGGAGGAGGGCGACATCCTCGCCATCGGCTCCTCTTCGACGCACCCGATCGCCCGCGTGTTCCTGGGATCGAGTGCGGCCAAGATCATCCGCTACGCGCCGGTCCCCGTCGTCGCCGTGCCCGGTGCAGCCACGACGGAGTGAACCGGATCCGAGAATCTGCCCGCAACGAACGAGGATCTCTCATGCCTGACGAGAAGACCCCCGACTACGATGCCGTCGTCGTCGGAGGCGGCCACAACGGACTGACGGCCGCGGCCTATCTCGCCAAGGCCGGGCGCAGCGTGCTCGTGCTCGAACGCGACGACCATGTCGGCGGCGCGGCGGTGTCGGCCCAGGCGTTCGAGGGGGTCGACGCCCGGCTCTCCCGCTACGCCTACCTGGTCAGCCTGCTCCCGCAGCGGATCATCGACGACCTGGGACTGGACATCAGCCTCGTCCGACGCCGCTACTCGTCGTACACGCCGGATCCGCTCGACCCGACGCGCGGCCTGCTCGTGGATCGGGCGGCCGACGCCGAGGGCGCCCGCGCCGACTTCGCTCGGGCCGGGGTCGGCGCCGAGGATGTGGCGGCCTGGGACGCGCTCTACGACGAGACGCGGCGGATCGCGCAGGCGCTGTTCCCGACCTTGACCGAGCCGCTGCCGACCCGTGTCGAGGCGAAGGCCCGTCTCGGCGAGGACGACGTGTGGGACGCATTCATCGAGCGTCCGCTCGGCGAGACGATCGACGCACGGTTCCGCAGCGATCTGGTGCGGGGCATCGTCGCGACAGACGGGCTGATCGGGACGTTCACGAGCCTCGACGATCCGGCGCTCGATGCGAACCGCTGCTTCCTGTACCACGTGATCGGCGGCGGCACCGGCGACTGGGACGTGCCGGTCGGCGGCATGGGCGCGGTCTCGGGCGAGATCGCCCGAGCGGCCTCGGTCGCCGGCGCGACCGTGCTCACCGAGGCCGAGGTGCTGTCGGTGACCCCGGCCGGTGCCGGCGCCTTCGCGGGCACGGCCACGGACGCGGCGACGGACGTGGCCACGGTGCAGTACCGCCACGGCGGTGAGCTGCGCACGGTCACCGCGCGGACGATCCTGTCGAACGTCGCGCCCGCGGTGCTCGAGCGGCTGCTCGGCGACGCCGGGCCGTCTGACACGTCCGGCGTCGCGGATGGCGCCGCCGCGGTCCGTCCCGAGGGCGCACAGGCGAAGGTGAACCTGTTCCTCACCCGGCTGCCGAGACTCCGCGACGAGACCGTCGCGCCCGAGGCGGCGTTCGCAGGCACCTTCCACATCAACGAGCTCGGCGTGCAGCTGCGGGCCGCCTTCGAGCGCGCAGAGGCGGGCGAGCTGCCGGATCCGATGCCGTGCGAGATCTACTGCCACACGCTGAGCGACCGGACGATCCTGGGCGAATCTCTCCGCGACACCCCCGCCCAGACTCTCACCCTGTTCGGCCTGCACGTGCCCGACCGCCTCGTCGACCGGATCGGCAACGACGAACTGCGCGACCGGATCCGGACCGCCGTGCTCGCCTCGCTGGACTCGGTCCTCGCGGAGCCGATCGAGGACGTCCTCGCCGTCGATGCGGCGGGCGCGCCGTGCATCGAGGTCAAGACGACGCGCGACCTGGAGGAAGCGCTCGCGATGCCGGGTGGCAACATCTTCCACGGGCCGCTGTCCTGGCCCTGGGCCGAGGACGGCGCCGAGCTCGGCACTCCCGCCCAGCGCTGGGGCGTGGCGACCCGCTTCCCGGACGTGCTGTTGTGCGGATCCGGCGCGGTCCGCGGCGGCGCCGTCTCGGGCATCGGCGGCCACAACGCCGCGATGGCGGTGCTCGAGGCCGACGCCGCGGGCTGAGCCGCAGCGTCGTGCCGCCCCCTCAGGTCGCACTCCCATCCGGTCAGGTTGCACTCCCGCCGCTCAGGTCGCACTATCTGCTGTGAAGGGGCCTCCATCGGAGCAGTTTCTGCGACCTGAGCGGAGGTGAGCCTCCCCGAGTCCTGAGCGCCCTTCCTCCCCCGGTTCCTGAGCGAGCACCGGCACCGCCGAGCGCGCACCCGACGATCGCCGGCTCACACGTCGCGGGAGCGCCAGAGCAGCCAGACGAAGTACGGCGCGCCGAGCACGGCGACCGCGAGCCCCGCGGGCAGCTGCGCGGGCGCGATCACCGTGCGCCCCACGGCGTCCGCAAGCCCCACCAGCACCGCCCCGAGCAGCACCGCGACCGGCACCACGCGCGCATGCCGCGCGCCGACCAGCGCGCGGGCGGCATGCGGGGCGACGAGGCCCACGAAGCCGATCACGCCGACGGCCACCACGCTGAACGCCGCGAGCAGCGCCGCGACCGCGAGGATCAGCAGACGCGAGCGTTCGAGCTTCACGCCCAGCACGCGCGGGGTGTCCTCGTCGAGGCCGAGCAGATCCAGCTCTCGACCGCGCAGCAGCACCACGGGCAGCGCGATCAGCAGAACCACGGCCAGCGGCACGACCTGCTCCCAGATCCGGCCGTACGTCGTGCCGCTCAGCCAGGTGTAGATCTTCGGAGTGTCGAACGGGCTCGCGCGCAGCAGCACGAACGAGGTGAGTGCCACCGCCGCCGAGGAGACGCCGATCCCGATGAGGATGAACCGGTCCGCACTGAGCCCGCCGCGCCAGGAGAGCAGATAGACGAGGGCGAACGCCGCGATCGCGCCGATCACCGCAGCCACGAGCATGCCGAAGGTCGAGGCCGTGGCACTCGTCACCACGAGCACAGCTCCGAGCCCCGCGCCGCCGGTGATGCCGAGGAGTCCCGGATCCGCGAGCGGGTTGCGGCTCACCGCCTGGGTGAGGCACCCGGCGAGCGCGAGCGCCGCGCCCGCCGTGACCGCGGCGATGACCCGGGGCGCACGCTCGTCCAGCGCGAACGCGATCTGCGGCGGCGCCTGCCCCTGCAGCCAGAGCATCACGTCGCCGGTGAGCAGCGGCGTCGCACCCAGCAGCAGGCCGGCGATCACGACGGCGACCACCAGCACGGCCGAGACCGCGAGCACGAGTCGGAAGCGCAGCGGCCCCCGCACCCCGAACCGGATCGACGGCGGGCGTCGCGTGGGCCCGGAATCGCGCAGCCGCCGCGCCATCACCACGAGCACGACGGATCCGAGCACGGTCGTCGCCACGCCCGTGGGCACCGCGATCGCACCCTCGGCGCCGATGATCAGCCGCAGCAAGGCGTCGGCGAGGATCACCACGAGCGCGCCGATGAGACCGGAGGCGGGCAGCAGCAGGGCATGACGGCCGAGACCCGGCACGATCCGCACGAGCAGGCGTGCGAGCACGGGCGCGCACAGTCCGACGAACCCGAGCGGACCGGCAAGGGTGACGGCGGTCGCGGTCAGCAGCACCGAGAGCAGGATCCCGAGGATGCGCGTGGAGCGGATCCGCACGCCGAGGGACGCGGCCAGATCGTCGCCGAGGGCGAGCACGTCGAGGCGGCGGGCGAGGAGCAGCGCCAGCAGTCCGGCGACCACGACGACCGGCGCCGCGCGCAGGAAGGCCTCGAGCCCGAGCTGCGAGAGGCTGCCGCTCCCCCAAGCCAGCAGCCCCTTGGTCTGCTCGCTGAACAGGATCAGCAGCGCCGAGGTCGCGGCCTGGAACGCGAGGGCCAGCGCGGATCCGGCCAGCACGAGCCGGGTCGTCGAGGATCCGGCGCCCCCCGCGAGTCCCAGCACGATCACGGCCGCGACGAGTCCGCCGGCGAACGCGACGATCCCCGATGACCAGAACGGGACCGAGATCCCGAACGCGGCGACCGCGGTGACGGCGAGATACGAACCCGCCGTCACGCCGAGCGTGTCGGGCGAGGCCAGGGCGTTGCGCGCCAGCGACTGCATGAGCAGGCCGGCCATGCCGAGCGCGACGCCGACGGCGACGCCCGCGGCGAGCCGCGGCAGGCGCGCACCGAGCAGGATGTCGGGGTTGGCCCAGACGGCCCCGCTCGTGCCCTGGGTGAGGTGCCAGCCCGCGGCGGCGACGAGGGCGAGGGCGAGCAGGACCAGCACGCCGACGGCGCCGAGGCGGGCGCGGACGGCGGACGCAGGGCTCGCGCCCGCTTCTCCGGTCATCGCCCGCACATCCGTGCCCGCCTCGGCCGTCGGTTCCGCCGCCCCGCGCGCAACCGGCCTCGCAGGATCCTGCTCGTCCACCCGCATCGAGCTCACCGCCGTCGGCTCACTTGCCGAACGCGGCGACGTACGCGTCGGCGATCTTCTCGGCCGAGCGCGGTCCGCCGAACGTCCAGATGCCGCTCGGGAACGCGTGGATGCGCTTCTCCTTCACCGCCGGGATCGAGGCCCAGGCCGGGTTCTTCTGGGCCGCCGTGATGAAGCTGTCGCTGTCGGGGTCATCGGTCCCGGTGTGCAGCAGCGTCGCGGATCCGACCGTCGCCATGCCCTCGATGTCGGTGCTGCCGAGCCCGTACGCGGGGTCGGTCTCGCCCTTCCACACGTTCGTGAGCCCCAGCTCGGCGCCGATCGCGCCGATCAGCGAGCCGGTGCCGAAGGGGCGCAGCGACACGGTGCCGCCGTCGACCCAGCCATCGAAGTACACGAACTCGGTGCTGGAGGGCTTCGCCGCGGCCAGGGTCTTCTTCGCCTCCGCGAGGTGGTTCTTCATCTCCGTCGTGACGGCCTCGGCCCGTTCGGTGCGGCCGGTGGCCTGCGCGATGAGGCCGAAGGTCGCGAGCAGCTGCTTCACCGGATCCTTCGCGTCGGCGCCGATCGTGACGAGCACGGGCACGCCGTACTTCTCGAGCTGGCCGATGATCGCGTCGTCGCGGGCCTGCGCCTCGACGATGACGAGGTCCGGCTTGGCCTGGAACAACGCATCGAGGTTCGGCTCCTGCCGGGTTCCCACGTCCTTCACGCCCTCGGGCAGCGTCTCAGCCTTGTCCCACTGCCGGTAGCCGGCCGCATCGGCCACGGCCACGGGCGTCACGCACAGGGTGAGCGCATCCTCGACCTGCTGCCACTCCAGCACCGCGACGCGCGCGGCGGGCTTGTCGAGCTTCACGGTGCGGCCGAGGGCGTCGGTCACAGTGACCGGCCCCGTGGCGGTGGTCGTGGAGTCCTTGGCGCACTCGGCGCTCGCGGCGGGTGCGGCGCTGCTGGTGGGCGCCGCGACGGAGGTCGTTCCGCAGCCGGCGAGGGCGAGGGTGCTGGCGGCGAGCAGTGAGAGGACGGCGAGGGGCTTGCGCATGGTTCTCCAGGGTCGGTGAGTCGGTGGGTCGGGGTGGTCGGTGGGTCGGGACGGTCGGGTTGCTGAAGGCTTGGTCAGGGGTTGGCGGATCCGGTCGCGGCGGCCGAGCGCGGGCGCAGGCGCGGTGGCCGTCGGGCCGATGGGGCGCCGTGGGCGCGTCGGCGCGCGTCCGCTCGCGGTCAGACCAGCTGCGGCTCGCGTGCGGAGCGCCGCGCGTCGTGCCGGCCGCGCGGGATCACGCGCACCCGGCCGTCGTCGTCGAGCGCGGTGTCGATGCGCAGCCCGTAGGCCGCCGACAGGTTCTCGCCGGTGAGCACCTCGGCGGGGGTGCCATCGGCGCGCACGCGGCCGTCGTGGAGCAGCACGACACGGTCGGCGACCGCGGCGGCGTGGTCGAGGTCGTGCAGCACGACGCCCAGCGCGGTGCCGGCGTCGGCGAGGTCGCGGATGAGGTCGAGCGTCTCGATCTGGTAGCGCAGGTCGAGATGGTTGGTCGGCTCGTCGAGCAGCAGGATCGGCGTGGTCTGCGCAAGCGCGGTGGCCAGCCAGACGCGCTGCAGCTCCCCTCCAGAGAGTTCGTCGACAGGACGGGCGCCCATCGCGTCGAGGCCCGTGAGCGCCAGCGCCCGGTCGATGGCAGTGCGATCCTCGTCGCGCAGGCCCGAGAAGCGCCCGCGATGCGGATGCCGCCCGAAGGCGACGACATCGCGCACCTCCAGTCCGGAGGGGTGCGGCCGCGACTGCGACAGCATCGCCACGGTGCGCGCGAACTCCTTCGCGTCCATCGCCGCGGCGTCGCGGCGAGCGCCGTCGGCGTCGATGCGCACTGACCCGGCCTGGATCCGATGCAGTCGCGCGATGGCCCGCAGCGCCGTGGACTTGCCGCTGCCGTTCGGCCCGATGAGCGCCGTGACGGATCCGGGTCGGAGCGTGAGCGCGACGTCGTGCACGACAGGTGTCCGGCCGTAGTGCAGCGCGAGGCCCTCTGCCTCGAGCCCGACCTGCGGGAGGGCGTCGGAGGAGTTCCGATTCGTCATGTTAGGGGAGCCTAACCTATCCTGATGAGCGTGTCACATCACCCGTACCGGACCTATCGCACCACCGTCGCCCGCCGCGAGCAGCTGTCGCCGAGCTTCCTGCGGATGACGCTGACCGGCCCCGATCTCGTGCACTTCGGCACGGCAGGGCTCGATCAGCGCATCAAGCTCGTGCTGCCACTGCCCGACGGATCCTTCACCGACGTCGGCCAGTTCGACGAGTCGGTGGGCATGATGGAGTGGTATCGCCGATGGCGAGAACTCCCCGATGAGCAGCGCAATCCGATCCGCACGTACACGATCCGCGCGGTGCGACCGGAATCCCGTGAGATCGACGTCGATTTCGTGCTGCACGGCACCGAGGGCCCGGCTTCCGCCTGGGCCACGGCCGCCGCGCCAGGGGAACCGCTGGTCGTGATCGGCCCCGATGCGCGCGCCGACGAGACCGGCGGACGGGAGTGGAACCCGGGCGATGCCGGTTCCGTGCTCATCGCGGGCGATGAGACCGCGGTGCCCGCGATCTGCGCGATCGTCGAGGCACTGCCCGCACACGTGACCGGATCCGTCTACATCGAGGTGCCCACCGAGGCGGACGCGCTGCCGCTCACGGCCCCGGACGGCGTCGCGGTCCGGTGGCTGGCCCGCGGAAGCGCGGCGCACGGGCTGCGCCTGAGCGCGGCCGTGCACGCCTGGGGCGAGTCGCGGGTCACCAGGGGCACGCCGACCGCCGACGTCGCAGACCCGGTCCACGCCCCGCAGCCCGCGGGACCCGAGACCGCTGCAGGAGCGGAGCTGGCGGACCCGAGCGAGGACGACGTGCTCTGGGAGGTTCCGGAGGACACCGTCGGATCCTGCTACGCCTGGCTGGCCGGGGAGGCGTCGACGATCACGGCGCTGCGCCGGCACCTGGTGCGCGGCCTCGGCATCGACCGCCGTTCGGTGGCGTTCATGGGCTACTGGCGTCGGGGTCGCGCCGAGGCGGCCTGAGCCGGAGGACTCGGCCCGAACGCACTCCACCACCCGAGCCGCCGCTACGGAACCGTGTCGAGGGCGCGGCTGACGTCGAGAAGTAACTCGCTCTGCAGTGCATTCCACTCCTCGGTGTCCGGATCCGGCCACGCGGAGAGCTTGACGATCACCGAGTCGGTGAGCGGGTCCAGCCAGAGGCTCTGGCCGTGGATCCCGATCCCGCTCACGTTCCCGCGCTCGTTGCCGGTGCACCACCACTGCCGGGTGTAGCTCCCGTTCGGGAACGTCTTCGTGAAACCCTCGTACGTCATCGCCTCGCGGGAGCCGCCGGCGAACACGCTGCGGACCCAGTCCTGCGACACCACCCGATCGCGCGGGGCGACCCCTCCATCGAGCATCATCCGTCCGACGCGGGCGAGGTCTCGAGCAGTCGCGGAGACACCGCCGTTGGCATAGCCGAAACCGGTCGCGTCGACGGTGATGGTCGCGTCGTGATCGGCGTCCAGCTTGGCCCAGAGGAACCGGGACAGCGCGTCTGCGTAGCGCAGCCCGCTGACCCTCTCGATGATCCAGGCCAGCACATCGGTGTTCGCCGAGCAGTACTGGAACTCGCCGACGGATCCGCTGCCTCGCAAGGTGGTGAGGAACTCGTAGTCGCTCGCCGCGTCGCCGGGCAGCCGCGTGCGCCAGCCCGCGGCGCGGTCGTGCGCCTGCACCTCGGAGGCGGGATCGACGTAGTCCTCGTCATAGTCGATCGCGATCTCCATGTCGAGCAGCTGCTGCACGGTCGGGCCGTCGTAGACGGAGCCTGCCAGCTCGGGCACATACGCGGTGATCCGGCCGGCCGGGTCGATCCTGCCAGCATCCACCAGCGCCCCGAACACCGTGCTGCACAGCGACTTCGAGACGCTCATCAACAGATGCAGCTGGTCGGGGCCGAATCCCTCGCGATAGTACTCCGCGAGCACCTCGTCACCGCGGAACACGAGGAACGCGTCGGTGTAGGTCTGCTCGAGTCGCGCGACGAGATCCGGCAGCTGCTCGGTCAGGGGACCGAGGCGCACGGTCGCCCCCGGGTTCTCGGCGCGCCGCGACACGGTCGCGACCGGCATGAGCTCGTTCATGTGGGCGAAGACCCAGCGGTTGTACGGCGGCTCCTGCCAGCTGTCGATCGTCGGCTCGCCCACCGGCGCGCCGGGGTATCGCGCCGGGTGCGGTCCAGTGTCGACAAGGGTCGTCGCGCGGCTCGGGGTAGGGTCGGCGTGCACGAGGGCTCTCCTATTCGTCGATCTCTGCGAGGTCGGCCACACTCACGGGCCGAGTCGAAGCGCCTTCGGGGATCTCCCCGTACTCGGTGGCGCTCATGGACGGTGTCGGCCGGCGGAACCCTCGGGTGAGCCAGAGCAGCCAGAGCAACCCGGCGGCGAGCCAGCTGCCGCCGATGATGAGCGCGGTCGGGCTGAGCTGCGTGAGCAGGTAGACGGTCACGGACGCTCCGAGCGCCGGGAGCACCACGTACCCCAGAACGCTGAGCCTGCGCGTCTTCCGCTTGCGCACGAAGAACGCGATGACGCAGATGTTCACGACGGTGAATCCGGTGAAGGCTCCGAAGTTGATGAACGAGTAGGCGACGTCGGTGGTCAGCCCCATCCCCACGAAGCACATCAGCCCGGTGAACAGGATCGCCCAGATCGGCGTCTTGGTGCGCGGGCTGACCCACCCGAAGACCCGCTTCGACAAGACGCCGTCGCGGCCCATGAAGTACAGCAGTCGGCTCGAACTCAGCTGCACGGCGAGGCCCGAGGCGAAGCCGGCGACGATCCCCGCCAGATTCGTCCAGTCGGCGAAGGCCTGCCCGCCGACCTGGATGGAGAGGATGTAGCCGCCCACCTGTTCGTCGCCGGGCTTGCCGAAGTCGAAGCCCGGGTGCACGAGCTGCATGACGTAGGCGACCGCGGTGAACAGCACTCCGCCGATGAGGATGACCAGGATGACCGCCCGGGGAATCGTCCTGCCCGCGTCCTTCGTCTCTTCCGAGAGCGTCGTGACAGCGTCGAAGCCGAGGTAGGAGTAGGCCGCGATGGCGGTGGCTGCAGTGACCCCGCCGACCGTGGTGAGCGGGTTCCAGATCGGCGCGACATAGTCCGACGGGTGGTCGTGCACCAGGAAGACCAGGCAGTACGCGACGAACAGCAGCACCAGGAACACGGCAGCCCCCGTGAGCACCATGTTCACGCGGTCGCTGAGCACCACGCCCACGATGTTGATCAGGGTCGTGAGGCCGGCGTTGACCAGCATCCAGATCCAGATCGGGATGTCGGGAAACTGGGCGTTCAGATAGACCGACTGCACGAGCCACGCGACCATCGGCAGGAACAGATAGTCGAGCAGCACGCTCCAACCGACCAGGAACCCGATCGGAGAGCCGATCAGGCGCCGCGCGTAGAAGTAGGCGGATCCGGACACCGGATAGTGGTGCGACAGCTTCGCGTAGCTGAGCGCGGTCAGCAGCATCGCAAGGGTGGCGACGCCGAACACCGTCGCCGAAGTGCCGGCGCTGGCGACCGCGATCACGCCGAAGATCACCATCACCAGGCTCGGGGCCATGTAGCCCAGGCCGAACGCGACGACCGAGGGAAGCCCGAGGCTCTTCTGCAGATGCGCTCCGGGCGTTGTCTCACTCATCGGACGGTCCCGCCGTCACGGCAGAGGTCGGTGTGCATGCTGTTCCCCTTCGAACATGGATCGGGATTCATCTATTGGGCATAGGACCAATAGTGCTATTGGTCACCAATCCAATAGGTTGTCTTGCATGGTGTCAAGAGTCTCTTCCGGCCCTGCCCGGCAGGTGCGCAAGCCGCCCGGCGAACGACGCGCCGAGATCCTCGCCGAGGCAGCGCGGATCGCCCTGACGGAAGGGCTCGAGCGCGTCACGCTGCGAGGAGTGGCTGAGCAGCTCGGCGTGCGCCCCGGCCTGATCGGGCACTACTTCCCCGCAGTCCAGGATCTGGTGATCGCCGCGTTCGAACTCGCAATCAAGGGGGAACGCGAGGCGATGTTCCCGGGCGATGGCTCGCCCCTGGAGCAGATCGCGCATCTCGTGCACCGGATCGAGAGCCGTCGGGCCGACGACCTCGCGCGGCTGTGGCTGAACGCGCGGCATCTGTCGAGGTTCAGCGAGGACCTGCTCGACTCGATCGAGGAGCAAGAGGCGCTCGACCGGGCCCGGCTCACGGCGCTGATCGAGAGCGGCGTCGCCGCCGGGCAGTTCGCGACCGCCGATGCCGAGGCCTCCTGCATCCGGATCTTCATGGCGATCGACGCCTTCGGCTGCTACGTGAACGATCGTGGCCCGTTCGCCGGAGAGGCGTTCTCCCGTTTCGTGGGCGATGTCGCAGTCTGGACGCTCGACCTGGACCGCGCACGGTTCGAGGAGGCGATCGCCCGCCTGGCGTGATGCCCTGCGCGTTCGCAGCAGAAGCAGATCGCGGCACCACCGAGGTGCTGTCGCCCGCTCAGCCGCCGATGCCCATGCCGCGCTGGATGAGCCGGTCGAACACGCGGGCGGGCAGGATCCGGTGCGCGAAGAAGAGAGGCTTCGCGCCGAAGCCGATGCGGTAGCGGGTTCGAGGGCGGCGGGAGGTCGCCGCCGTGGTGATCGCCCGCGCGACGACGTCCGCAGGCGACGTCATCCTGGCGCCGGGCACGGAGGTGCGACCGAGGACTGCCGACACCTGCTCCGCCTGCTTCCGGTACGCGCCCCGGCCGGACGTCTCGAGCACCTTCGCGGCGGCGATGCCACCCCACTCGGTGCGGATGGATCCGGGCTCGATGACGACGACGTCGATGCCGAAGGGTGCCAGCTCCATGCGCATCGCATCGCTGAGCGCCTCGACCGCGTACTTGCTGGCGTGGTACCACGCACCAAGGGGCGTCGTGAAGTTCCCGCCCATCGAGGCGATGTTGATGATCGTCCCGCTGCGCTGCGCGCGCATCGGCGGCAGCACCAGCTGCGCCATGCGCGCCAGGCCCAGCACGTTCACGTCGAGCTGCGCCTGCGCCTCGGTGAGCGGCACGTCCTCGAGCGCGCCGTACGAGCCGTAGCCGGCGTTGTTCACGAGCACGTCGATGTGCCCCTGCTCGGCGAGGATCTGCGCGACCGCGGCCTGCGCAGACCTGTCATCGGTGACGTCCAGGGCGATGGTGTGCACGCCCGCGTCCCGCAGCCCCGCCATCCGCTCCACGCGCCGCGCGGCGGCGTAGACGGTGAAGCCCGCCTCCTTCAGGTGACGCGCGGCGGACTCGCCGATCCCCGAGGAGGCTCCCGTGACCAGTGCGACCTTCGTTCTCATCGCCACCGCTCCTCCTCAGAGGCTCTTCACCGCACGAATGGCGGCGACCGTGCGAGGGAAGCCGATGTAGGGGAAGCACTGCACGAGCGCGGCGACGACCTCGGCCTTGGAGTTGCCGACCTCGAGGCAGACGCGCGCGTGCGGGCCGAGTTGCGCGGCCGTGTCGCCGATCGTCGTCAGCGCGCACAGCACCAGCAACTCCCGCTGCGCGAGCGTCAGGCCGCCACGCGTGTAGAAGTCGCCGAAGCAGAACTCGGTCAGGAATCGCGGCAGCGCCTCCGCGAACGGGGCAGGAAGATCGGCGAGGTCGTCAGCGATCTCCGTGCCGTACAGCGGTGCCTGGATCTCCCGGCCCTTCGCGGTCCGGTCGGTGTCGGCCACCGTCCCCTGATCCGGAAGCGGCAGCGGTATCCCGCGCTCGCGGAACACGTCGTTCGCCACGGCGACGGCGTTGAGCGTGTACGGGAAGCCGATGAACGGGGCCAGCTGATAGATCGCCTCCCGCACCTGAACCGGATCCACTCCGACGTTCAACGCCGCGCCCACGTGCGCCCTCAGCTGCGGCAGCGCCTGGAGACAGGCCAGGACGGTGACCGTGATCAGCTCGCGAGCGCGGTCGTCGATGACGCCGGTGCCGAACACGTCCCCGAAGATGAACCCCCGCAGGATCCCCATCAGCTCCGGATCGTCACCCGGCGCGGTCGTGTCTCGCGGCCCGAACAGCCGCGCGTAGACCTCCTCCGCGGCGGCGGTGCGTCCGCCCTCGTCCACGTTCGAAGCGTCGTTCTCGGCCATGCGGGTCCTTCCTCGCGGGCTCATGCCATCGCTGGACGATCATCCGTCCTTCGCGCCCAGGTTACGACCGGTGCGCTGTTCTGCGGCCCCGCGTCGGCGTTTCCGACCCTCGGCCGGGACGCCGGACTTCAGCGGACGCGCTGGGCGACGGCGGCCTCGGTGCGGCTGGAGACGCCGAGCTTGCGCAGGATCGCGGAGACGTGCACGCTCGCGGTCTTTCCGCTGATGAACAGCCGCTCGCCGATCTGCCGGTTGCTGAGCCCCTCGGCGATCAGGTCGAGCACTTGCTGCTCGCGTGCCGTGAGCTCGATGCTCTCCACCGACTGCACGCCGCGCGCCGCGGTGCGGTTGAGCCCCGCCGCATCCATGAACTCCGCGGTGCGCCGGCGCAGCCGATCGTGCCCCAGGCTCTCCGCGATCGCAGCGGCTTCGGTCACCACGTCGACCGCGGCTGCTCTGTCGCCCTCCGCCACGAGCGCCCTGGCGCGTTCCAGCCGGACGAGCGGACGGAAGACAGCGGGTACGTCCTCGCCGTCGACCAGGGCGAACGCTGCTTCGAGCCGTTCCGGATCCGCGTCCAGCAGCGCGGTGAGCACGGCGGCCCAGTGCGGGTGCTGCAGTTCGACGGGCAGGGACAGCCAGCGGGCACGCACCAGCTCGGCCGTCGACGCGGCCAGCGCGGTGTGTCCGTCCGCGCGGAGGTCGGCGACGACCCGGCCGCCCTCGAGCAGGATCCGCCCCATCAGGGCGAGCCGCTGACCCGGATCCTCGATGACCGTGCGCAGCTCTGCGGCGGCGCGCACCGAGTCGCCGAGTCCGAGGGCGATGAGGATCTCGACATCGTGCAACGAGTACCAGACCTGCCGTTCGACGGCGGCGACGCCCTCGGCGATCGAACGCCATTCGCCGAGCACGCGGACGGCCTCGTCCATCTCGCCGCGCCAGACCAGGGCCCTGATGCGCGACATCGTCGAGTACATCCGGAAGACCTGCAGCGTGCGCACGGCGAGCTCTCGTGCGGAGATCTCCTCCACGCGGTCGATCTCGCCGAGCTCGAGCAGAGGCTCGACCATGTTGTGCGAGAGGATGGCGCCGGTCGACCGCTCGACACCGAGCGTCCGCGAGTGCGCCACACCGGCCTCTGCGACCTCGACGGCCTCGCGGAAACGGCCGAGCATGTTCAGACTGTCGGCGTAGTTGACCCGGTAGCGCAGCTGCGCGTCGTGATCGGCCGCATGCTCCCACGACAGGCGGAAGTCGGCGAGACCGGCCTCGACCTGACCGAGATGGATCCGGCTGCAACCGCGCAGGTTCGCGGCGACGGACATCACGTTGTCGAAGCCGATCGACTCCGCCATCCGGAACGCCTCGTCGGCGGTCGCGACCGCCTCCTCCAGCCGGGCTCCGATGAGATAGCGCCCCGCGAGATAGCCCAGCAGGGCAGCTCTCAGCCGCTCCTGTCCCGGCTCGGACTCGATGATCGCGAGCGCCTCCAGGAACAGATCGACGGATCCGCCGCGGCCGAGATTCTGCAGGTAGAGCGCCTTGTCTCGCAGCAGCCGCGCGTGCACGGAGCGGTCGACGCGCGCAGGGTCGATCTCGGCGAGTGCGAGCGAGACGACGGCGAGCGCCCGTTCCCCGTCGCCGCCGTTGCGCAGGATGGATCCGACCTGGGCGAGCAGCGGTATCCGTTCGATGCCGGCGACCTCCGCCGCGTCCGGCACCTGCTCCCACAACTCCAGGGCGAGTTCCCCGAACCGCGCCGCGGTCGAGAAGGCATAGCTGTTCTTCGCCTCCTGCATCGCAGTCACCGCTGCGGCGAGCGCGCGCGGTGAGTCGTGCGCGCGATGCCAGTGGAACGCGAGCGTCGACGGCGCCGCACCGGCCGCCTCCAGCGCGTCGGCGTAGGCCCAGTGCAGGCGGGCGCGCTCGCCCGGCAGCAGATCGTCGTGCACGGCCTCGCGCAACAGCGCATGCCGGAAACCGTAGCTCTCCCGGTCGGCGACCCCGATGATGCCCGCGCCCATCGCCTCGCGGACGGCCTCGTCGAGGCGCTCATCACCGAAGCCGGCGAGCGTGGCGAGCAGGTCGTGCGCGATCGCTCCATCGGATCCCGACGCGACCCGCACGACGCGCTTGGCGTCGTCGCCGAGGGCGTCGAATCGGGCCAGGAGCACGTCCCGCAGGGTGTCGGGCATGGGGCCCTGCACGTTGCAGAGCAGCTCCTCGACGAAGAACGGCACGCCCTCGCTGCGTTCCATGAGCTTGGCCAGGCCGACGTCGCCCACCGGCCCGCGCAGACGCTGCACGAGGTCGCGCACGGCGTTCGCGTCCAGGCGGTCGAGGGTGACCCGATCGAGAAGGCGGGCGCGTTCGGCCTCGGCGAGGAACGTGCGCACCTCTCCGCCGCGGCGCACCTCGTCGATGCGGCAGGTGAGCAGGAACAGCACGGGGCGGCCCGCGAGGGCGCGGAGCAGGAAGGACAGCATCGACAGGGTCGCGGCGTCGGCCCAGTGCAGGTCTTCGATCACGACCACCACGGGACGGATGGCGGCGGCGGCCTCGAGCAGGTTCGCGATCGTCTCGCGCAGTCCCTCGGGGCGGATCGCCGAGCGGTCGACCGGACCGACGGCACGCTCGGGCAGCAGCAGCTGCAGGGCATCGCGGCCCGGGCCTGCGGCCTCGTCGGCGCGATCCCCGAGCTCGTCGAGCACGCCGCGCAGGATCGCCGGAAGCGGGCCGAAGGGCGCCGGCGTCGACCCGTAGTCCAGGCACCAGCCCGTCAGCACCGTGGCCTCGTCCGCCACGCGGCGGCGGAACTCGGCCGTCAACCGGGACTTGCCGATGCCCGCCTCGCCGCCCACGAGCACGGACGCGGACTCGCCGGCACCCGCACGGCGCAGGGCGTCGTCGAGGAGCGCGAGTTCGGCATCGCGTCCGACCATGGCGGCCGACGTGGTGGCGAGGGACATGTCTTCATCGTGCCACCAGCCACGGACATCGGGCGCCGCTGCGCGCGGGGCGCCGCTCTCGGCAGAACCGGCGGTGGCCTCGGCAGACGGCGAAGAGCCTCCCGATGACCGCGGACCCTGTGCCGGATCCGTCGTCGGGAGGCTCTTGCGTTCGGGGGCGTCCGCTGTCGATGACAGGGCGGATGCCATGGCGGTGGACGCCGGCTCGGGCGCCACTGCACTCATGCGGCGTGCGAGACGCAGCCGACGAGCTCGCGGTCGCGGGTCTCGTCCGATGCCGGCGCGAGCTCAGCGACCCGGGCGGGGGCGACCGCCTGCGTGGCGGGGGCGACCGCAGACGCCTCGGCTGCAGGGGCCGGCACGACCACGGCGCGGCGGGTCTGCAGGCGACGCAGCGCCCGGCGCAGGATGCCGTCGCGGCGCACGATCATGTCCGCGTTCTCGGCGGCCATCCTGGCGCGCTCGGCACGGATCGCCGCCTGCTCGATCTCCAGCGTGGTGATGCGGTAGCTCATCGCGTAGTTCAGTTCCATGATGTCTCCTTCTCCGGTACTCATACGCTCGTCGCTAAGGCCCCCTCACCCCATCGGGCAGATGCCCTAACTTCCGACGCGGGTACCTCAGATCCGGATCCGAGTCGCACCGCCATGCCTGGCGACCGGCAAGGAGGGGCGGCCTCCCGCCGCGCACAGGCTCGCGGACTACCGTGGAACCATGCGTCCGCTCGCCGCCCTCCGCGCCGCCCGACGCGCGCCGCTGCTGCAGGTGGCGAAGTCGGCAGCGGCGACCATCGCGGCCTGGCTGATCGCGGGCTGGCTCGTGCCGGGGCACCTGCCCGTGTTCGCAGCGATCGCCGCCCTGCTCGTGGTGCAGCCGAGCGTGAACCAGTCGTTCGCGAAGGCCGTGGAGCGCAGCATCGGCGTGATCGCGGGCGTCGTGATCGCAGTGCTGCTGAGCCTCGCGCTCGGCGGGCTCAGCTGGGTCGTGCTGCTCGCGGTGGTCGTGGCGATGGTGGTGGCGTGGTCGTTCAAGGCCACCCCAGGCACCGCGAATCAGGTGGCGATCTCGGCGATGCTCGTGCTGGCGCTCGGTTCGGCGAGCCCCGACTACGCCGTGGACCGGATCCTGGAGACCCTGATCGGCGCGGCGATCGGCTTCGTAGTGAACGTCGTCGTGGTGCCGCCGGTACTGGTCGCCCCGGTGCGCCGCGATCTGGCTCTGCTCGGCGGAGAGCTCGCCGCCACCCTCGACCGCCTGGCCGATGCGATCACCGCAGAGCAGAGCCCCGCGCGCCTGCAGGAGCTCATGCTCGAGGCGCGACTGCTGCGCCCGATGAAGGACGCCGCCGACGCCTCGCTCACCGCCGGGGAGGAGTCGCTCACGCTGAACCCGCTCGGGTCACGCCACCGCCCGGAGCTCGCCGCGATGCGCGCGCTGCTGGAGCGCCTCGGCCCGATCGTGACGCAAGTGATCGGGATGACCCGCGCCTTCGTCGACCAGTACGACGACACGCTCCCCGCGGAGCCCTCGGTCGCCGCGATCGCCGATCAGATGCACCGCGCGGCCCACGACGTGCGCCTCGCCGTCCAGCTCGCGGAGGTGGTTCCGGAGCCCGAGGCGCTGACCTCCGCCATCCCGGCGCTCACCTCGCCGCTGGACATCCGTCCGCCCTCGTCGCGCAATTGGGTGCTGATCGGATCCCTCACCGAGGATCTGCGCCGCATCCGCGCCGGCCTGCGCGACGAGGCCTGATCCGCGAGCCCCGCGCCGGGGTCGTATCTGCTCAGGCTCCGATGAACTCCTCCACCGGGCCGAAGTCGGGCTCCTCGCGGATCTCGACGGCGGATCCGATCCCGTCGGTGTCCAGCACGCGGATCTCGTTGCGTCCCGCCCGCCACAGCGGTCCGGGGGCGTACAGCGTGACCTGCGGGCCGGCCGCACGATACCGGCCGAGCAGGAAACCGTTCAGCCACACCATGCCGTTCTCGCCGCCCGGGAAGGCGAGCCAGGCGTCAGCGGGATCGGCGACGTCGAACACGGCGACGGCGAGACCGTCGGCCGCGTCGACTCCGGATGCCACGGCGCCCTCCGGATCGGCAGGCGCGTCCTGCGGGAGGACCCGGTGGGTCCAGCCGTGCGCGAAGCGGCGCCCGACCCGCACGCCCGCCATGATGCCCTTGCCCTCGCCGGTGTGCGGGCCGTAGTTGACGCGTCCCCGGCTCTCCACGACGAGCGTGAGCAGGCCGGGTCCGCCAGTCCCGGGCAGGTCCAGAGTTTGCTCTCCGTCACGCTCGAGCGCGCCGAGGCGCACGCCGTCCAGGAAGACGACAGCCCGGTCATGCAGCACGTCGACGGTCAGCGCCGCCCCCGGAACGTAGGAGATCTCGGCCTGGTAGGCGACCAGCCCGTCCTCGGCGCCGAGCTCCTCGAACGTGAGCGGCATCGGAGCGGTGACGCCCGCAGGAACCGCACGCACGACGTCGAGCAGCGAGGCGACCGGCACCAGCGGGGCGGATGCCGCCGCCTGCCGCCGGAGCGGATCCGGGACCTCTGGCAGGTCGCCGTCGTGGAACGGGGCGAACGCCGCCCGCAGCGCATGGAACTTGTCGTTCAGCGATCCGTCCTCGCCGATCGGCGCGTCCGAGTCGTAGCTCGTGACGGTCGGCTGCAGCACGCCGTCGTGGTTGGCCCCCGCCCAGAGGCCGAAGTTCGTGCCGCCGTGCGCCATGTAGAGGCTGACGGATCCGCCCTCGGCCAGCAGCTCCTCCACGGTGCCGATCATGCTCGCCGCAGAGCGCACGTGGTGCTGCTCACCCCAGTGGTCGAACCAGCCGCCCCACAGCTCGGCGCAGAGCAGCGCCTGGTCCGGCACGCGCAGGCGCTCCGCCTCCGCGACGCCGGTGCCGAAGGTGAACGAGCCCATCGCGCCCTCGACGCTGCCGTTGCGAACCATGTCCGCCGTCGTGCCGTCGGCCGTGGTGAGCAGCTCGACCATGCCCCTCGCACGCAACCCGTCGCGCAGGTGCACGAGGTAGTCGTGGTCACTGCCGAAGGATCCGTACTCGTTCTCGATCTGCACGGCGGTGATCGGCCCGCCGTGTGCGGCCTGCAGCGCGGCGAGCCGCGGGATCAGCGCGTCGTACCAGGCATCGACCGCGGCGAGGAAGACGGGATCGCTCGTGCGCAGGGCGCGCGTGCGCCCGCTCAGCCAGAACGGGATCCCCCCGTTCGACCATTCCGCGCAGATGTAGGGGCTCGGGCGCACGAAGACGTCGAGCCCGATCTCGCCGGCGAGCCGGATGAACCGCTCCGCGTCGCGCCAGCCGGTGAAGTCGACCGCGCCCTCGACCCGCTCGTGGAAGTTCCACGGAATGTAGGTGTCGACCGTGTTCGCGCCCATCGCGGCGAGGCGGCGCAACCGGTCCTCCCACTGGTCCGGGTGGATGCGGAAATAGTGCACGGCGCCGGAGAGCATCCGGAACGGCTTCCCCTGGCGCAGCAGCGCGCCGTCCTCGTAGGTGAGCGCGGCGCGCGGGGACTCGGTCATGGCTCTCCTCGGGGGTGCGGCACGATGTTTGCGTCACCATTCTTGCTCACCGCACCTCTGAGGCGCGCCTGCGAGCGGGGTTCGGTGCGAAACTCAGTCGATTCAGGGCGAATTCGCAACGCTGGACGCCCTACCGCCCGAATCGACTGAGTTTCGCGCGACATAGGCTGGCGGCATGTCGACCACCCTGCCCGAGGCTCTCGCCGAACTGGCCGCGCTGGAGGATCCGAAGGCTCGCGCCGTCAACGAGCGGCACGGCGACGCGCACGGCGTGAACCTGTCGCGGATGCGCGCGCTCGCGAAGCGGATCGGCACGGATCCCGGGCTCGCCCGCGAGCTGTACGACTGCGGCGATGTGGCCGGACAGCTCCTCGGGATCCTGGTCGCGAAGCCCCGCGCTCTCGCGGCCGGCGAGCTCGACCGCATGGTGCGCGCCACGCAGAGCGCCAAGGCGCACGACTGGCTCGTCGCCTACCTCGTGAAGAAGTCACCGCACGCGGAGGAGCTGCGCCTGCGCTGGCTGGACGATGCCGAGCCCGATGCCCGCGCCGCGGCCTGGTCGCTCACGAGCGCCCGGGTCGCGAAGACTCCGGACGGCCTCGACCTCGACGCGCTCCTGGATCGGATCGAGCGCGAACTGGCCGCCGCCCCCGCCCGCGAGCAGTGGGCGATGAACGAGACCCTCGCCACGATCGGCATCCACCACGCCGCCCTGCGCGACCGTGCGATCGCGATCGGCGAGCGCCTGCAGGTGCTCGCCGACTATCCCACGCCGCCGAACTGCACCTCGCCGTTCGCCCCGCTCTGGATCGCGGAGATGGTGCCCCGCCAGGGCTGAGCGGGGCGTGCTCGCTCGCCAGGAAGAGCCCGGTATGACCGGATCCGCACGAGGCCGATCGGGGCCCGTTCACCGGTCGCAGATTGCGGTAATGCGGGCATGAAGGCCGCAATCCGCGACCAGGGAACGGATCCCCCCGCATACCCTGATGCCATGAGCACGCACATCGCCGCCGCGCCCGGTCAGATCGCACCCGTTGTCCTCTTCCCCGGCGATCCGCTGCGAGCGAAGTGGATCGCCGAGAACTTCCTCGAGGGCGCAGAGCTCTACAGCGAGGTCCGTGGCATGCTCGGCTTCACCGGCACCTGGCAGGGACACCGCGTCTCGGTGCAGGGATCCGGCATGGGCCAGCCATCGATGTCGATCTACGCGAACGAGCTGTTCCAGGACTACGACGTGCAGGCCGTCGTGCGGGTCGGCTCCTGCGGCGCGCTCACCGAGAAGGTCGGCATGCGCGACATCATCATCGCGAACGGCGCCTGCACCGATTCCGGGATCAACCGGATCCGCTTCCACGGCCAGGACTACGCGCCCGTGGCCGACTTCTCCCTGCTGCGCCGCGCCGTCGAGGCGAGCGAGCGGATGGATCTCGAGCACGCCGTGCACGTCGGCCTGCTGTTCTCGAGCGACCAGTTCTACAGCACCCGCCCCGAGCTCACCGAGCCGTTCGTGCAACACGGCGCGCTCGCCGTCGAGATGGAGACCAGCGCGCTCTACACGCTCGCCGCGTACTACGGCCGCCGCGCGCTCAGCATCTGCACCGTGTCCGACCACCTCGTCACGCACGAGGAGACCACTGCCCTGGAACGCGAGCAGAGCTTCGGCGACATGGTGCGCATCGCCCTGGAAGCGGCGACCGCGGGCTGAGCCGCTGCCGCCTGCCGCCGCGCGGGTCAGCCCACGCCGGGGCCGCGCACGACGTGGCTGCGCGCATGTGCGACGGCGGATCCGAGATCGTCGAAGAGATGGTTCTGGTGCCGCAGCGAAGAGACCACGCCGACGCGCTCGGCGATGTCGCGGTGCACGGGGCGGATCCCCTTCACCAGTACGGCGATGCCGCGGCGCTCGAGGGAGGCGATGAGCTCGGTCACCACCTGCGCGCCAGTCGCGTCGAGCAGCTGCAGCTGCGACATCCGCAGGATCACGACCTCCACGTCGCGCAACCCCGCGACCCGCTCGAGCGTGCGCTCGGCCGCACCGAAGAACAGCGCCCCCTCCAGCCGGAACACGGCGATGCGCTCATCGCCCGGCTGGGCCGGCCCCGGCAGTTCCTCGCGATGCACGCCGCTGGTGCGGGCCAGCTGGTGCAGCGCGAAGAACCCCGCCACGAGCAGGCCGATGAGCACCGCGTAGATGAGGTCGACGCTCACCGTCACGATCGCGGTGAGGCAGAACACGATCGCATCGGAGCGTGAGGCACGCAGGATGGTGCGGACGGTGCGCGGGGTGATCATCCGGCATGCGGTGACCATGAGCACACCCGCGAGCGCCGCCAGAGGGATGCGGGAGACCACTGCCGATCCGACCAGCACGATCGCCAGGAGCAGCACGCCATGCGTGATCGCGGCGAGCCGGGTGCGCGCCCCGGCCCGCACCCCGACCGCGGTGCGGGCGATCGCTCCCGTGGCCGGCATGCCGCCGAACAGCCCGGCGGCGATCGAGGCGAGACCTTGTCCGACGAGTTCGCGATCGGCGTCGTACGGCCCGGTGTCGGCGAGCGTCGAGGCGACCCTGGCCGACAGCAGGGACTCGATCGCCGCAAGTGCAGCCACTGCGGCCGCCGGCCCGATCAGGGCGGAGATCGAGGCGACGTCGAAGGAGGGCAGCGCCGGCGCCGGCAGGCCGGGCGGCAGGGCCCCGATGGTGTCCACCGGCAGGCCGAACACCGCGGCGGCGACGGCGGTGATCACGATCGCGACGAGAGACCCGGGGAAGCGCGGATGGATTCGCAGAGAGACCAGCATGACCGCGACGACGATCGCGACCAGCATCAGCGACCAGCCGAGCTTCGGCGACTGCGTGGCCAGCAGCGTTTCGACGGCCGCGACGGCGGCGTTCGCGTTCTTCGCACTGTGGGACCCGGTCGCCGTGGGCACCTGCTGAAGGAAGATGATCACCGCGATGCCGAGTGTGAACCCCTCGATCACCGGCCACGGGATGTACGAGACGGTGCGCCCCAGCCGCAGAACCCCGGCGGCCAGCACGATGAACCCGGCGAGCAGGCAGACCAGCGCGAGCGCGCCGGCGCCGTGCGCCGCGACGATAGGGGCGAGCACGACGACCATCGCCCCGGTCGGCCCCGACACCTGAACGTTGGAGCCGCCGAACACCGCCGCCACGACTCCTGCGATGATCGCGGTGACCAGGCCGCTCTCGGCGCCCGCGCCCGAACTGACGCCGAAGGCGAGGGCCAGCGGCAGCGCGACGATGCCGACCGTGACGCCAGCGAGGAGGTCTCCCCGCCAAGTGCGCCGGAGGTCGCGGTAGTCGGCCGCCGAGGGCAGCAGCGCGAGAAGGGCGGTGGACCGGGGACGAGCGCTCATCGAGCGGTCCCGGCGGGCTCCGCCTCCGGAACGGTGTCGGGGATCGCGGGCAGGCCGTTCTGCTCCACCAGCTGCTGCTGCGTCGTCTGCAGGATCTCACCGAGCAGGGCGCGGGCGACCCGCAGCAGGTCGGCCACCTGCGGATAGGCGAGGCGGTAGTAGACGAGGCTGCCACGCCGCTCGGACACCACGAGGCGGTTGCCGCGCAGCACGGCGAGATGCTGAGACACGTGCGAGGCTTCGAGCTCGGTAGCGGCGAGCAGCTCGGTGACCGAGGCCTCGGGCGCCGCGGACAGCACCTCGAGGATGCGGATCCGGATCGGGTGGGCGAGGCCCTTGAACAGGCCCGCCTTCACCTCATACAGCGGGCGGCTCGGGTCGCTGAGCATCGGCGTTCTCCCTCCGGCGCACCCGCGCTGCGGGTCCTGATGTGATGGTTTCATCATATCGCGATAGAATCCCGAGCATGTCCGAGCCCTTCCCCCTCTGCCCCGAGTGCTCCAGCGAGCACGCCTACGAGATGGGCCCGCTGCTGGTGTGCCCGATGTGCGGCCACGAGTGGGCACCGGGTGTCGGCGGCGACGCCGTCGCGTCCGCCGAGGGCGCCAACGAGAGCGTCGTGAAGGACGCCGTCGGGAATGTGCTGGCCGACGGCGACACGGTCGTCGTCACGACGTCGATCAAGGTCAAAGGGTCCCCGCAGGGCATCAAGGCCGGCACCAAGGTGCGGGGAATCCGCCTGATCGATCCGGTGAACGGCCATGACATCGACTGCAAGATCGACGGCTTCGGCGCCATGCTTCTGAAGTCGAGCCTCGTGAAGAAGGCCTGACCGCCCGCCCGTTGCACCGGTGCGCGCCGGCCACGGTTCCGAACTCAGGAGGGATTCCGTGGATCCCCGTGATCTCGGCCTCCTTCCGCCGATCCGGAGCATTCCATCCTGAGCACGGTACGACCCGCATCGGCCGCCCCCGGGTGGGATGATCGACACATCATGTCTGCGCGCCTCGATCCGTCCGTCGTCCGCCCGGCTGCGGGGGATCCGGATCCCGACGCCGTCTACCTCGCGTTCGTCGAATGGGTCGAGGAGAGCGGGATCTCGCTCTACCCGGCGCAGGACGAGGCCGTCATCGAGATCGTCTCGGGGCAGAACCTGATCCTCAGCACCCCGACCGGCACCGGCAAGTCCCTCGTCGCGGTCGCCGCGCATTTCGCCGCCCTCGCCGATGGGCGCCGCACCTACTACACCGCCCCCATCAAGGCGCTGGTCAGCGAGAAGTTCTTCAGCCTGGTCGAGGTGTTCGGCGCCGAGAACGTCGGCATGGTCACCGGCGACTCCGCCGTGAACGCGGACGCGCCGATCGTCTGCTGCACGGCGGAGATCCTCGCCAACCTGGCCCTGCGCCAGGGGCCCGACGCCGAGGTCGGCCAGGTCGTCATGGACGAGTTCCATTTCTACGGCGACCCCGACCGCGGCTGGGCCTGGCAGGTGCCGCTGCTCACGCTGCCGCAGGCGCAGTTCATCCTGATGTCGGCCACGCTCGGCGACGTGACCGATCTCGCCGCCGACCTCACCCGCCGCACCGGCCGCGAGACGGCCGTGGTCACGGGTGTGGAGCGGCCCGTTCCTCTGCACTTCTTCTACGAGACGACGCCGATCCACGAGACGATCGAGGATCTGCTGCACACCGACCGTGCGCCCGTCTACATCGTGCACTTCTCGCAGGCCGCGGCGATGGAGCGCGCCCAGGCCCTCGCAAGCGCGAAGGTCGCCACCCGCGAGCAGCGCGACGAGATCGCCGAGCTCATCGGCGGGTTCCGCTTCACCACGTCGTTCGGCAAGACCCTGGCACGCCTCCTCCGTCTCGGCATCGGCGTGCACCACGCCGGCATGCTGCCGAAGTACCGGCGCCTCGTCGAGCAGCTGGCGCAGCGCGGGCTCCTGCGCGTCATCTGCGGCACGGACACCCTCGGGGTCGGCATCAATGTGCCCATCCGCACGGTGCTGCTCACGGCGCTCACCAAGTTCGACGGCACGCGGATGCGCCAGCTCAACGCCCGCGAGTTCCACCAGATCGCCGGCCGGGCCGGGCGGGCCGGCTTCGACACCGCCGGCACGGTCGTCGCGCAGGCTCCTGAGCACGAGAGCGAGAACATCGCCGCGATCCGCAAGGCCGGCGACGATCCGAAGAAGAAGCGCAAGATCATCCGCAAGAAGGCGCCCGACGGCTTCGTGTCCTGGGGTGAGCCGTCGTTCCAGAAGCTCATCGCCGCCGAGCCCGAGACGCTGTCGTCGCACATGCAGATCACGAGCGCCATGATGCTGAACGTGGTCGGCCGCGGTGGCGACGTCTTCGCCAATATGCGCGCACTGGTATATGACAACCACGAGCCCCGGCAGAAGCAGAGGATCCTGGCGTTGCGGGCGCTGGGGATCTACAGGACGCTGCGGGAGTCGGGGATCGTCGAGCGGGACCCCGACGGGAGGGTGCGCCTCACGGTCGACCTGCAGCCGAACTTCGCGCTGAACCAACCACTGTCGCCGTTCGCACTGGCGGCCTTCGAGCTGCTCGACCCTTCGACGGGCTCAGGGACCGAGGGATCCGCTCCCGCGGCTCCGCATTCCTCGACCTTCGCGCTCGACATGCTCTCGATCGTGGAAGCGACCCTCGACGACCCGCGCGCGATCCTCAGCCAACAGGAGTTCGTCGCCCGCGGCGAGGCCGTGGCGGCGATGAAGCGCGAGGGCATGGAGTACGACGAGCGCATGGAGGCGCTCGAGGAGATCACCTATCCGAAGCCGCTCGAGGAGCTGCTGTCGGCCGCGTTCGAGACCTTCAGCGCCGCCCAGCCGTGGATCCGCGACTTCGAGCTGCACCCGAAGTCGGTCGTCCGCGACATGTATGAGCGCGCCATGTCGTTCGGGGAATACGTCGCGCTGTACAAGGTCGCACGCTCCGAGGGCGTCGTGCTGCGCTACCTCTCCGACGCCTACCGCGCGGCGTCGCAGACCATCCCCGAGCACCTGAAGACCGAGGAGCTGCGCGACCTCATCGAGTGGCTCGGCGAGCTGGTCCGCCAGGTCGACTCCTCGTTGCTCGACGAGTGGGAGGAGCTCATCTCGGGCCATCCCGTCTCGCACACCGACGAGCCGGTCGTGCCGCCGGCGCCGAAGCGGCTCACGACGAATGTCCGAGCCTTCCGGATCCTGGTGCGCAACGAGCTGTTCCGCCGCGTGCAGCTCGCCGCACGAGAGGATCTGGACGCCCTCGCCGCACTGGATCCGGAGTTCGGCGCCGATGGCTGGGATGCCGCCCTCGACGCCTACTTCGCCGAGCACGACGAGATCCGCACCGGCGCCGATGCTCGCAGCGCGGCACTGCTCATCATCGACGAGACCGGCGGGCCCGACCACGAACGCCCCGCGCGGGCGTGGGCCGTGCAGCAGATCCTCGACGATCCCGCCGGCGACCACGACTGGCGGATCTCCGCGATGGTGGATCTCGACGCCTCCGATGAGGCCGGCGAGGCCGTCGTCGTCGTGTCCGGGCTGACTCGGCTCTAGCCCGGCGGCGCCGCTCCGTCAACCTCTCCGCGGTTCTCCGCGCTCTCCGCGCCGGTGTCGGCGACCCGGCGTATCGTCGAACACACGGAGCGGAACGGAGGACGTCATGACGATTCACGAAGGTCGCGGGGGGCCGCAGACGACAGGTCGGCGGGGCCCGATCCACCAGGGCATCATCCCGTCCTATCTGCTGGCGAAGCTCGCTGAGTCAGAGCGATACACGCAGGCCGCCGAAGCGGCCAGGCAGACCCTGATCGCGCCGGCACCGGCGCAGCACCGCGCGCAGCTGCAGCTCTCCATCGACGAGAACGGCACGCTCGTCGCCACGGTCGAGGCCGCACCGAATCGCACCATCAGCGACGCGCACGGCGCGGAGACCCTGCCCGGCACGGTGGTACGCACGGAGGACGAGCCGACCGTCGCCGACGTCGCCGTGAACCAGGCGTTCGACGGGCTCGGCGCGACGTTCCAGATGCTGCTCGACGCCTTCCAGCGCAACTCGGTCGACGGCCAAGGCCTGCCGCTGGATGCGACGGTGCACTACGGATCCGGTTACGACAACGCGTTCTGGAACGGTGAGCGCATGGTGTTCGGCGACGGCGATGGCCAAGTGTTCCAAGGCTTCACCGGCGCGACCAGCGTGATCGGACACGAGCTCGGGCACGGCGTGGTGCAGTACACCGCCGCCCTGGAGTACCAGGGTCAGCCCGGGGCGCTCAACGAGTCGATCGCCGACGTGTTCGGCGCCCTCACCGAGCAGCACCTGCAGGGCCAGACTGCGGATCAGGCGACCTGGCTCATCGGTGCGGGCATCTTCACCCCTGCCGTGCACGGCAAGGCGCTGCGATCGATGCTGCATCCGGGCACGGCCTACGACGACCCGGAGCTCGGCAAGGATCCGCAGCCGGCCGACATGAGCGGCTACGTCAAGACCACCGACGACAACGGCGGGGTGCACATGAATTCGGGCATCCCGAACCGGGCGTTCGCGTTGTTCGCCGTGGAGCTCGGGGGTCACGCGTGGGAGACCGCCGGATCGGTCTGGTACCGCGCGCTCACCGGGAGGCTGTCGTCGTCGGCGACGTTCGCGCAGTTCGCGAACGCGACGATCAGAGAGGCGGACGCGGTGAGCGCAGCGACCGGCGACGCTGCGCGCATGGCATGGACCTCGGTCGGCGTGATCAAGGCCGGGGTCGGCAGCGCAACGGGATCGGCGACAGGCGATGAACGAACCTCCGGCTGATCCGCCCGTCGGCGTTCCCGCCGACTCCGATGCCGCCGGCGACGACGACGTCGCGATCCGCGTCGCCCGCAGCGGCGGGATCGCCGGGATGACCCGGCGATGGAGCGTCCAGCCGTCCGGCAGCGAGAGCGAGCACTGGATGCTTCTCGTCGAACGCTGTCCGTGGGACCAGAAACCCCCCGCCGGCACCGGCGCCGACCGTTTCGTCTGGCGGATCGAGGTGCGGATCCGCCGGGAGCGCCACGAGCAGGTGATCCCCGAGGAGCACCTGCAGGGTCCGTGGCGGGCGCTCGTCGACGCCGTGCGGGAGGCAGACGCGGGCACGCCGGGCGGCTGATCGTCGATTCCCGCTGCCGCCTGAAGGATCGCGGGTGCCCGGGGAAGGGCGGTTGCTCACGTCGAGCGCGCCGTCTCCCGGACAGCCGCCCCTAGAACCTGCGGGACATCGCCCAGCGACGGCGGATCCGGTGCAGCAAGGGCATGAGCCCGTAGATCACGATGGGAACGGCGATCGTCACGGTGATGATCGTGCGCGGGACCACGGGGATCCCGGTCATCAGCGGGCCGAGCAGCAGGTTGATCGCCAGCAGGGTCGGCGTCACGGCGATCCAGATCATGAGCGCGAGCGTGTGCTGGCTCGGCGGCCTCGGCGTCGCAGGGGCGGTCGGGGCAGTGGGGGCGGACGTGTGCGTCATGCGTTGCTCATCTCTCTGCGCAGTGGGGGCATCCGTCGTTCGGCGCGGATGTCGTCGTCGACGAGATCGGCGTTGACGTCCATCGCGACCGCGTTGGCGTGCCCCGCGGCGGTGATCACCTGCGCGCGCGGATCCACCAGGTTGCCGGTGACCCGGACTCCGGGTACGGAGGTGCGCCCCGACGCATCGACATGCGCGAAGCCCGCGCCGTCGACGGAACCGCCGAGAGCCACGACGAGGTCGGTGCGGGGGCGGGACTCCGGCCGGAGGAACACCGCGTCGACCGGGACGATGTCACCGCTGTCGAGCCTCACGCCGCCGAACCGCCCGCCGTCGAGGACGAGCTCCGCGATCCGACCGTGCTGCACGCGGATGCCCCGGATATGGAGCAGCTGCGCATCGTCGTCCGTGAGCGCGCTGCCGTTCGTGAAGTACGTGAGATCGGCCGACCACTGCCGGATGAGCAGCGCCTGCGCGACGGCGCCCGGAACGCCGCCGTAGACGGCCAGGGAGCGATCCCCGACCTCGTAGCCGTGGCAGTAGGGGCAGTGCAGCAGGAACCGCCCCCAGGCTTGGCGGGCTCCCGGGATGTCAGGAAGCACGTCCTCGAGGCCCGTCGCCAGGATGATGCTGCGAGCGGCGAACTCGGCTCCGTCGTCGGTCGTGAGGACGAATCCGTCCTCGACATCGCCGCGCGCCGACACCACGGGATGCCGGACCAGGCGTGCACCGTAGGACGCGATCTCCTCGCGTCCGATCTCCAGCAGCTGCGACGGCGGGAAGCCGTCGCGCGAGAGGAAGCCATGCATGTGGGCCGCGGGCGCGTTGCGGGGTGCGCCGCCGTCGAGGAGCACGACGGAGCGGCGGGAGCGGGCGAGGACGAGCGCGGCGCTCAGCCCGGCGGCTCCGCCTCCGACGATCGCGGTGTCGAACTGTTCTGGGGTCATACGTAAAGGTTCGCGTCGGATTGTGCGATCTGGCAATCCTTCTTGCAGAAACCGCAAACCCCTGGTGTTCTTGTCTCTGTGGACACGAACGCAGACCTCGCCGCCGCGCTGGACGGGATCGGACCGCGCCTGCAGCGCATCCGGACGAACCGAGGCCTCACCCTCGCAGAGGTGGCGGAGCTCGCCGGCACCTCGGCCAGCACCGTGTCGCGGCTCGAGAGCGGCTTGCGGCGCCCCAGCCTCGAGCTGCTCTTCCCCCTCGCCCGGGTGTACGGGATGAGCCTGGACGACCTCGTCGGCGCCCCCGAGTTCGGGGATCCGCGCGTGCAGTTGCGGCCGCGGCGCAGGAACGGGCGCATCGTGATCCCGCTGAGCCGCAACCCCGGCGGCGTGCAGGCGTGGAAGATCGTGATGCCCCTCGAGACGGACCCCGGCGAACGGCGCACGCATGACGGATCCGAGTGGATCTACGTCCTCAGCGGGCGCATCCGCCTCATCGTAGGCCAACGGGACCTCGTTCTCGGACCGGGCGAGGTCGCCGACTTCGACACCCGCACGCCGCACTGGTTCGGCGCCACGGGCGACGGGCCCGCGGAGATCCTCAGCCTGTTCGATCGCACCGGGGCCCGGGTGCACCTTCCCGAGGCGGGCGACGCCGCCTGAGGACGGACGACGTCGCTCAGCGCGTGGGCTCAGCCCCGGACTCGCCGCCGGCTGCGCTCGGCTCCGCGGGCGGCAGCGGGATCGCCACGCTCGCCGCGGACGTCGGCGTGCCGAGGCCGAGCCCGAACGGATCCGCCGTCGGCTGCGCGGGGAGCAGATCCGCCTCATCGCGGTCGAACAGCTCCCCGGGCAGCGCCGCCCACTCGCTCGGCTCTTCCGGCTTCTGCGTGAACATGCCCATGCGTCCATTGTGCGCCCGCCGGCGCGGGAGCGGATCCGCCGCTCTACCCTGTGAGCACTCTCGACGGCCCGCGCCGGCCGGTGCCTCGCCGCCTCAGCCGCGCAGAAGCGACGACCGGGCGGAGACCCGCGGTACGTCCGGCACCAGCACGGCGAGCACGCGCACGAAGGTGGTCATCCAGACCAGGCCCAGCCCCACCGCGATCGCCTCAAGCCCCGCGGAGGAGTACAGCCCCATCGGCCAGTGCAGCAGCACCGCCGCCACCATGAGCACGCCGAGGCCCACGGTCGCGATCAGGAGCGCGCGCGGCGGACCGGGCAGCACCCGCGTCGAGAGCAGCGCGGCGACCCCGAACAGCACGAGTGTGCCGATGGCCGCGATCCAGTGCACCACGCGGTTCAGTTCGATCGGCACGAACCCCACGACCGCCAGCGCGGCCCCGGTGGCACCCCAGAGCGCGACGACCGCGGCGATCCCGCGCAGCGCGCTGTCGCCGCGCAGCCGGTGCAGGTCGCGGCCGATGTAGGCGCCGACCGTGGCGAACAGCAGCCCCGCCACGACCAGCGTTCCGTTGAACGCCCAGCCGCGCAGGCCGAGACCGAGCTGTGAGAAGTTCTGCTGCCACCACAGCGGATCCGATGCGGTCGCCATCGCGAACAGCGTGCCGATCGTGAGGAATCCGAACAGCAGCGTCGCCAGATCCCGCGTGCGGATCCCGACGCCGGCGGTGTAGGAGAACCGCCCGCCGATCGCCGCCGCGACGCCCGCGACGAGGGCGCCGCCCAGAGACGGGGCCGTGAAGTCGTGCAGCCCGGCCCCGAAAACGACGCCGCCCAGCAGCACCCCGAACGCGGTCACCGCCGCGAAGGCCACGGTCAGTGCGACGGCGGAGACGTGCGACGCCGTCGTCTGCCATGGCGGCATCGGATCCGTCTCACCGCGGCGATGCTGCACCGTGCTCACGACGAATGCGGCTGCCGCGACGACGCCGGCGATCACCGCGACGGGCTGGCTCAACGATCCGGGGCCGGTCAGCGGCCGCGGCGGTCCCTGCAGCACCACGAGCCCCGCGATCGTGCCGAGGGCGAAGCACAGCGCCGTCGCCCACACCGTGCGCGTCTCGTTGCGCAGCCCGAGCGAGGTGTCCATGCCGCCATCGAACCACGCCCCGCCGACGTCGTCCTCGCGCCGAACCGCGAGACTGCATCTGCGCTACGAGACTGCACGCATGGACTGCAGTCTCGTCGCCGAGATGCAGTCTCGCGGTCAGGAAGTGTCAGGATCCGGATGGCGACAGGCCGCGTCAGCGCGAGACGGTGCCGGTTCCGCCGTGCAGCTCGCCGCGCAGCGGCCAGCGCCCGTTGTGCTGCCGGAACTCGTTCGCGCGCAGCAGCGGCGAGAGATCGTAGATGCGCGGATTCAGGCGCAGCCGCGGGCCGGACGCCGCACGCACGGTGAGCTGCAGCTGCCCGCCGGAGGCGCGCACGTAGTAGTCGACGATGTCGGAATAGGCGATGACGGCCTCGCGCCCCCAGATCGTGCGGAACGCGACCTCGTCGACGCGCGGTTCGACGTAGAAGTTGCGGTACATCACTAGGAACGCCACGCCGCCGAGGCCGATCACGAGCGACGCGATGCGCATGGGCCACAGCATGCCGTCGGTGTTCTTCTCCGTGAAGGAGGCCAGCGCCATCAACCCGCCGACCGCGACGAACAGCGCGCCCACGACCAGGACGAGCTTGGGCATGCGCTGCCGCACGGGCCCCACGGATCGACGCCCTCGCATCCTCGACACGGCGGCCGCCACCAGGATCAGGACGGCCAGCACGAGGAGGATCTTCACCACGAAGGCGGACATCCCTCGACGGTACCGTGTCGCGGGAGCCGTCGAAGCCCGCCTCCGCCTCGCGGCAAGCCGGCGCGCAAGAGATCCCGGTCGGATCCGCTCCCAGGCGGGAGGGACGACCGGGATCTCTCGCGATGCGAACGCGCGTCAGACCAGGACCAGGTCCTCCATGCGGGCGTACGAGGCCTCCATGCCGTCGACCATGCCGGTGGCCAGGATCATGTCGCGGGTCTCGACGTCGGGGTACTCGACGAGGAGGGTGATCAGCGTGGCGCCGTCCTCCTCGTAGAAGCTGAGGTCGTTCAGCGTCACGGGCCCGTCGGTGCCCTGCATCTTCTCCGTGGTCACGGCGCGGCGCGTGGCGTCGACGAGCAGCGCCTCCCCCTCGAAGCCGAACGCCTGACCCGCGGTGTCGCCGACCGGAGCCCAGGAGTAGCGGTACGCCTGACCCGACTCCGTGGCGATCACGCACTCGGTCATCTCCCACCCGTCCGGTCCCAGCAGCCACTGCTTCATGAGCTCGGGCTCGTTGTGCGCACGCCAGACCAGATCCTTCGGCCCTTCGACGAGCCGCGTGATCCGCACGTGCGTGTCGTCGAGCAGCTCCACCCGCGTGCCCTTGCCCTGCGCGTAGTCGCGCAGGTCCTGCAGCACCGTGTCGAGCTGGCCCATCGCGGCCTTCGTGCCCTCGATCACGCCCATCGCGACGACCTGCTCGAGCGCCTCCGCCGAGTCGAAGTGGCTGGTGCCGGTCATGCGGGTGCCGTCGGCGGTCGGCGAGAACGCCAGCGTCATCCGCATCGCCGGGAACCCGTCGATCGGCTGCCCGGATTCGTCGACGAAAGAGTCGAGCACCTCGAACAGCGCCGGCGCCTCGATGCGGGTGAACTCCCATCGCCCCGACGACTTCTCTCCGCGCGGACCGTCGAGGTGGTACTGCGCGAAGCCGCCGACCGTGTGGTCGAACTCGGTGAAGGTCGCCGGCCATCCGGGCGGGCCCCAGAAGCGCTCCAGCTGGCGCGGGTCGGAGTACGCCGCCCACACCCGCTCCACCGGAGCGGCGAAGTCGGCGAGGATCGTCAGCGTCAGATTCTCGGGATCGGTGATCACGTCGGTGACAGGCATGTCACTCTCCTTCTGTGTCGGTCAGGTGGTGCTGGATCCGCGCGGCGCGGATCCGGGATCGGTATTGCGGTCGGGGTCGGATGCTTCGCCAGGCGCAGCAACCGGTTCGGCGAGCAGATCGTCGAGGCGCGCGATGCGGCTGCGCCACAGGTCCTCGTAGCGGGCGAGCAGAGCCCGAGCGCGCGCGATCATCTCGGGATTCGCGCGGACCAGCCGCTCGCGTCCCTCGGCGCGCTTGACGATGAGTTCGGCCGCCTCGAGCACCGCCACGTGCTTCTGCACCGCCGCGAACGACATGTCGTAGTCGCGGGCGAGCTCGGAGACGGTCTGCTCCTGGGTGATCGTGCGGCGCAGGATGTCGCGCCGCGTGCTCGCCGCCAGGGCCTGGAACACACGGTCGGTCTGTTCATCGCTCAGTTCATCTCGTACAACCATTTGGTTGTAGATTACGATGGTCGGATCCGGGTGTCAAGAGGCTCCCGAAATCAGCGAGGAGTCATGAGCTCGTGCTGCCGGCGCGAGGCTCCGGGATCCCGCGCGCCCGGCGCACCTTGCGGGCGCGGAGCTCCGTAGCGACGTAGTGGGTGCCGGCCCAGGCGACGAGGCCGGCCACCCCGGTGGCGATGAGAACGGGCCACGCTGGGCGGCCGTCCCCAGGCTGCACGAACGGCGCGTACACGAAGGTCTCGAAGAGAGTGCCCAGCACGAAGAGCCACCCCAGCGACATCACAACGACGAACCCGGGCAGTGTCCTGACCTGGATGTTCCCGCCCATGGGGCCGCCGACAACGCCGAACTCGTCAGCGGCATAGCTGTAGAGCTCGCCCTCGACGGTGCGGCTGAGATATCTGCGTTCGCCGCGGACACGAGCTGCGCGGTGCTCGTCGCGGGTGCGCTGGTCCCGTCGATCACGGTCGGAGTCGTCGGAGCTCATGGTCCTCAACCTCCCTGCCGGTCGTTCGTGGCAAAGTGCAGGATTTCTCCACTCACAGGTCCGGATGAGATTTCAGGAAGTCGCGGTAGCTCGTGAGCGTGCCCACGCCGGAGTATCCGAGGGCTTCCGGCCCATAGCCGCCGCTGCCGTCGGACGCGACGACCAGAATCTCCAGACCGATCTCGGGGTCGTTCTCCGCCGCGCGCACGACCGCCGGGAAGGCCTGCTTCAGCAGAGCGAGCAGTTCCCCGTCGTCACTGGTGTCCGCGGTGATATGCACGAACCCCGTCCGGCCCATTCCGACGACCGTCTTGTAGCTGCTGTCCACGCTCTCCACGTGGGGCAAGGACGTGACGGCGTCCTTGTACTTCTCCGCAAGCTGGGCGTCGGACGGTCCGAGCCCGGCGCAGCCGCCGAGCAGGACGATGAGAACGCCGAGCATGAACGCAGTGGCGGCCCGCTTCATCATCCGTCACTCTCCTCTGGTCGATGCGGACGCGGTTCGTCGGCATGTTGACGGGATCTCGACCCGAAGGCTCGATCCGCGGACCGATCCTAACCAGAGCCGGGTCGGTCGGCGTGATTCGATGTGGCGTCCGCCGATCACGCCGACGCGAACTCGACCACCGGCTCCACCCCGAGGAACGCCGCGCAGCGTGCGGCGGCCTTCTCGATCTCGGCACGCTCGCGGGCAGTGAGCGGGCGATAGGGCGCAAGAGCGAAGACCGCGCGACGTTTGTCGAGGCTCCGCCGCATGCCGGCCACGAGCTGGCCATCGCACAGCACCATGCCCATCGAGGCCTCGCGGTCGCGGGGCACGATGCCCTCGGAGTCGAGCGCCCAGCGCGAGTCCTGATAGCCCCGGTACATCTCGTCGAGGATCTGCAGGAGGTGCGCGGCACCGCGACCTCGCGAACTCGTGGTCTCGGCGCCATACCCGCCCGCGTGGTGCCAGTAGGTGCGATCGTCGTGATCGAACGACTCCAGCCGGTCGGCGACCGCTGCAATCCCCCGCCGGGCATCGGTCAGGGTGAGCGTCGCCCAGTACGCGAGGTCGCGGTCCGTGGCTGGGCCGTGGGCGCCGAGATAGCGGAGTGCCAGGTTGGCGAGCGCCTCGTCTCGATCGACGGTCTCGGCCGAATGCACGCGCTCAGCGAGGAGGGCGTAGGTGTGCTGGCCGTCGCGGGGAACGCCGCTGGTGAGCAGCAGCTGCAGCTCGAGCCGGCCCAGCAGCAGCGTGAGCTGAGAGGAGGGCAGGTCGAGCCCGGCCTCGGCGAGCGCGATCGCGATCTCGGGGCGCGTGAGGCCGGTTCCCCCGGCGACCGCATGCGCGATCGCGTCGGTGAGTGCGACCATGCGGTCCGCAGAGGGTCGCAGCTGCTGATCGAACACCGGCAGCACGCGGGGCGCGGTGAGCTCGATCAACCAGCGCACGTCGTCCGCATGCACGTAGTGCCATGTCGGGCGCAGCACGTGCGTGCGCACGACCCTGGCATCGGACAGCGCCCCGGCGAGGTCGCCGACGCGAGGAGAGGCCGTGCGTGCGGCGACCGCCCAGGCGGATTGAGCGGGGTTCTCCGCCTGCACCGCGAGCATGGTCCGTACGACGTCCTCGGCGGCGCCCGCGGGAGCGTCGAGCAGCTGGGAGCGGAGCCGCCAGCGCGCGATGTCGCGGAGCGTCGTCATGCCGACATCCTGCCAGCGACCGGGCCTATCCTGACCGCATGAGCGAACCGGATCCGCACGTCATCGCCGAGGGTCTGCTGCCGACGCCGTTCACGGCCGACGAGATCCGCGAGGCACTGCGAGGCGGGGCCACGATCCGGATCCTCGACGAGGAGGCCGGCGGCGCCCGGTCCGAGCGGATCAACCGCTTCGCCGACGGGGATGACGTCGGAGCCCTGCTGACGACCCACCCTCTCGATGACGTCGAGGCGGCCGTCTCGAAACGCGTGAGCTGGCGGGACCTGCAGGAGCACGCCGCCTTCCCCGCCAACCGCACCACAGTGGTCACCGAGACGATCGAGCACCCACTCGGCCAGCTCGAGTGCCTGAGGTACGACGTGAACGACGACGACGGCGTCGTCGCCGTGTTCTGGTTCGCGCTCGCCCATCCGGGGATGCCGGTGCTGTACGAGACCACCGACGCGACCGGATCCACGCGCACGACCGTGCAGGAGATCGCCCGGGGCTGAACGCCAGCCGCTGAGCCCGTCGATGCGTCCGGCCCTTGGATCCGGGCCCTTCGACGGGCTCAGGGTCCGGATACGCCGTTGCGATCGACCGCTGGGAACAGCGCGATACGGATCCCGCCCCGGCTCAGCTCTCGGTCGACCCCAGCACGGCATCGAGCAGGCCGGGAAACTTCGCGTCCAGGTCGTCACGGCGCAGGGTGAGGATGCGCCGTCGCCCGTTGGGCTCGTTGCGGATCACCCCCGCCTCGCGCAGCACCTTCATGAAATGCGACTTGGTCGACTTCGGCAGGTCGGGATCCGTCGCATGGCACGCCGCCATGTCGAGCGGTCCATCGACGAGCTGGCGCGCGATGGACAGGCGTTCCGGATCGCTCAGCGCGAAGAGCACCGCGGTCAGCTCGATCTGGGAGCGTTCCGGATGCGGGAGGTCGACAGCGCCAGGCATAGTTCGATAATACTTGAACATTCATCGGCGGACGAGTAATGTGCACAACGTTCGAGAATTCTCGAACGGATGAGGAGACGCCATGACCACGCAGCCGATCGCGACGCCTCGGATCGGGGCGTCCGCCGCCCTGCCCGTGCGCTCCGCACGCACGCGCTTCGGGTTCGCGCTCGGCATCGTCGCGCAGATCCTGATGATGGCAGGAGCCAGCGCACCGTCGCCGTTCTATCCCGTACTCGCGCAGCACCTCGGTTTCGACGCGATCGTGATCACGGCTGTGTTCGCCGTGTATGCGCTCGCCCTGCTCCTCACGCTGCTCTCGGCGGGGTCGCTCTCGGATCACGTCGGGCGGCGCCCGGTGATCATCGCGGGCCTCGTCCTGCTCGCCGCCAGCATGGTGCTGTTCGGCAACGCCGGATCCGTGACGTTGCTCGTCCTCGCTCGGATCCTGCAGGGCATCGCGAGCGGGCTGCTCATCTCGGCGCTCTCGGCGACCGTGCTCGACCTCGCTCCGCCCGCGCGCCCCGGCGCCGCCGCACTCTGGAACGCCCTCAGCCCCGGGATCGGCCTGGCCTCGGGCGCGCTGATCGCGGCCCTCGCTCTGGACACCACCCCGGACGCGCTGCGCGACATCTTCCTTCCGCTCGCCGTGATCTACGTCGTGATCGCGGGCCTCGTGCTCATCGCGCCGGAGACCGCGCCGCGGCTGCCCAGAGCCTGGGCATCGCTGCGTTTCCGTCTGTCGGTTCCGGCGGAGATCCGCGCCGAGTTCTGGCGGGCGGCACCCGCCGTCATCGCCGGGTGGGCCACAGGGGGCCTGTTCCTCTCGCTCGGGGCGACGATCGTCCACGGCGAGCTCGGCGGCACCGCGCACCTCTGGCAGGGCCTCGCCGTCGCCCTCCTGGCGGGGGTGGGCGCCATCACAGCCTTCGCGATCCGGCGCCGCAGCGCGCGCACCATCGTGATCTTCGGCACCGCCGCGCTGGCCGCGGGCACCGCCCTCTCGCTGCTGGCACTCGGGATCGGCTCGCTCGCGGCCTACCTCGTGGCCGCCGCGGTGACGGGCATGGGCTTCGGCACCGCATTCTTCGGCGTCGTCGGATCCCTCGCCCCGAAGATTCCGGCGACCCAGCGCGCCGACGCGTTCGCCGTGCTGTATCTGCTCGCCTACCTCGCCTTCGGTGTGCCCGCGGTCATCGCGGGGGTGCTGGTCGCCCCGCTCGGACTCGGCACGGTGTGCCTCGGGTATGGCGTCTTCGTCATCGTGCTGTCGCTGATCGCGCTCGTGCTGCGCGTTCGCCGGTCCGCCTGACCGACGGCAGGCGACGATCCGCGGGAGGGCGGTGACGCGCGGAGAGGCCGGTGTCACCGACTGTTCATCCCTCCGCAACCCCGCGTCCGCCTGGGCTGGCCAGGGTCGAATCGGATCCCGCACGTGGATGACTGACGTCCGGATCGCGGATCCGCACCGACCACGCATCCCTGGAGACCCCCGTGCCCCTGCTCCGCTCGCGTCGCACGCTCGCCGTCGCGCTCGCCTCGTTCCTCGCCCTCGGCGGATCCGTCCTCGCCGCGACGCCCGCCTCCGCCGCCGACGCGCCGACCGACGTCAAGGACGCGTCCTGCGCCGTCGGCGACACCCGTGATCTGTGCGCACCGGTTGGCGAGCTGCTCGACGTCCGCATCGGCGACGTGCACCCGACCCAGCCCTCGCTGGGCTACGACGAGGTCTACTACAAGCTCGGCCGCTACGACGCGGAACTCTCGAAGGACGCGATCAACAAGAAGTTCGCCGACTGGTGCGAGGCGAACGGCCAGCAGGACGTTGCGAGCGCACAGCCGAACGCGACGCTGACGGATCCGTCCACCTTCACCTGCACGGTGCCGATCGGCAGCGAGACCGCCGACACGATCGAGCCCATGAAGACGGTCGTCATCGGACCCGGCGGCGTGCTGTACCTCACCGACGGACACCACACCCTCACCTCGTTCCAGGAGAACAGCGGTCCCGACGTGCACGTGCGGCTGCGCGTGCTCGGCAACCTGTCCGGCCTGTCCGACGCGGACTTCTGGGCCGCGATGCAGGCGAACAAGTGGACCTGGCTGCGCGATGTGAACGGCGACGCGATCACCCCGGCCCAGCTGCCGTCGAATGTGGGCCTGTCGAACTTCGAGGACGACCGCTTCCGCAGCATCCTCTATTTCGCGCGCGACATCGGCTACTCCGCCGACGGCGCCGTACCGTTCCAGGAGTTCTACTGGGGCACCTGGCTGCGGTCGGAGCCCGGCATCCCCGTCGCGGACTGGGACCAGGACGACTGGGCTGGATCCCTTGCGCTCGTGAAGCAGCTCACCCAGGCGCAGGTCGCGCTCGGCGCCGGCACCGTCGTCGACCCGCAGTCCGGCTACACCGCGGGCGACCTCAGCGTGCTGAGCGCCTGGAACGACGGCAAGGCCGAGGGCAAGGGCGAGTGGGCCAAGCTCGCCAAGCCCTACTCCGATGCCAAGCCCGGCAAGCTCGCCTACATGACCGAGTACCGCCTGCGGCACGTGACCCCGGCTCCGACCGCGCCCGCCGCGCCGGCCGCTCCGGCAGCGGTCGTCGGCGGCGCCTCGCCCGCAGGCTCCCACGTCGAGGTCTCCTGGTCGGCGCCGGCCGACGGCGGATCCGCTCTCACCGGCTACACCGTTGCCCTCGGCGCGAACCGGGCGGCCGAGGTCGACGCGCGCGCCACGTCGTTCACGTTCGATGACGTCGCTCCGGGCTCGTACGCACTCACGATCACCGCGCACAACGCGATCGGATCCACCGCCTCCGCCGCCACGACGGTCACCGTGGCGGATCCCACCGCGACGCGCGGCTCGGTCGCGATCACCGGCGACTTCCGCCCGGGCGGATCCGTCACCGTCACCGCGTCCGACCTCGCCGCCGACGCGGCAGGCTTCGTGGTCGTGGTGCACTCCGACCCCGTCACCCTCGGCACCGGCTCGACCGACGGGGCCGGCGCGTTCACGCTGCAGGCCGCGCTGCCCACGTCGCTGCCCTCGGGGGCGCACACCGTGACCGTGTCGTTCAACGGCACGACCCTCGCATCCGCGTCGTTCACGGTCGCGGCGGCCGGCGGCGGCGATGCCGGATCCGGCGGCGGAACCGGATCCGGTGCGGGGTCGGGCGGATCCGACGCCGATGCAGGTTCGGCGGGATCCGGTTCGGCTGGTTCGAGCGGCCTCGCGACCACCGGATCCGACGCGCCCATCGCGCTCGGCGTCGCAGGCGCCCTCGTGATCGCCGTCGGCGTGCTGCTGCTCGCACGACGTCGCACCGGGCTCGACCAGAACTGACCGCAGCACGACGAGGGGCGCAGGACCGAAGATCCGGTCGTGCGCCCCTTCGTCGTCCGTGCGGGCCGAGCTACCGCGGTCCGCGCCGGAACAGACCGGCGAACAGCGCGTGCAGCAGGGGCAGCGCCGAGACGCTCATCAGCACGATTCCGAGCACCGGGTTCACGGCGAGCACGAGTGCCCCGCCGATGAGCAGCGCGGCGAAGAGCAGCCCCGAGATGCCGCGGCGGATCAGCCCGTCGATGCGGTCGAGCCGGCGCTCGATGCGCGACGTGTCGAATGTGACGGATCCCTCGTCGACCCGGGTGATGATGTCATCGATCCGCTTCGGCAGCCGCCAGAGGGTGGCGGCGTTCGCGACGGCCTGCTGCGCGACGTCCCGCACGAGGTTGCCGCTCTCGTCCGCCAGCAGCCGGGTGGCGTAGGGCTCGATCGACTCCCAGATGTTGAACTGCGGATCCAGTCCGCTGCACATGCCCGAGGTGAGCGAGACGGCGCGGATGAGCAGGAGGAGCCCCTCCGGCAGCTGCACCGGCAGCGAGCGCATGGTGTCGCCGAACTCCTCGGCGAAGCCCTGGAACTCCCGCGGATCCACGTCACGCAGTTCGGCGAAGCCCATGCCGCCGAAGCGGGCGAAGAGGGCGGTGAGGGCCCGCTCCAGCTCGCGGTTCTCGGCGGAGGGCATGAGCACGCCGATCTCCTGCGCGGCGGCGACCATGCCCTTTCCGTCGCGGGAGGCGGCGGCGATGAACAGCGTGCGCAGCCCGTGCCGGATCCCCTCGGGCACCTCCGCCATCATGCCGAAGTCGATGAACGTGAGCCGCCAGGCCGGGTGCGCGGCGCCGGTCGCCGGAGCCGGGCCGGCCGCTGAGCCCGTCGAAGCGCCGGGCATCCCCACGCCGCCCGCCCGGTGCGGGGTGACGAAGATGTTCCCCGGATGCGGATCCGCGTGCACGAATCCGTGCGTGAAGAGCTGGTCGAACATGACCTCGGCGAACACGCGGGCGACGTCGGCGGGGTCGATGCCGGCCGCGCGCAGGGCGTCGACGTCGTTGATCTTGATCGCGGTGACATCGGAGAGCGTGAGCACGCGACGCGTGGTGCGCTCCCAGGCCACGAGCGGCGCGTCGACCCGCGGGTCGTGGGCGAAGTTCTCGGCGAACCGCTCCGCGGCCGAGGCCTCGTGGAGGTAGTCGATCTCCTCGAGGCTGGTCTGCGCGAACTCCTCGACGAGCGCGGGCGTGTCGACCCGGTCGGCGATGAACCTGATGCGTCGCAGCCAGCCTGCGACGCGGCGCAATGCGGCGAGGTCCGTCGCGACCACCTGGTCGATGCCGGGGCGCTGCACCTTGACCACGACGTCGGCGAACCCGGCGTCGGCGGCGTCCAGGTCGGACAGCCGGGCGCGATGAGCCTGCCCGAGCGAAGCCGCGGCGAGCGGGGTGTCGTCGAACGAGGCGAAGGCACGGGCGAGCGGCACACCGAGTTCGGCCTCGGCGAGCGCGCGGATCTCGGCGATCGGGACGGGCGGGACCTCATCCTGCAGGCCCTCGAGCTCCTTCGTGATCTCGGGCGGCAGCACGTCCAGGCGCGAGGACATGAACTGGCCGACCTTGATCATCAGCCCGCCCAGTTCGACCGCGAGCGCGTGGAACCGCTGGGCGAGCACCCGCATCCGGCGTTCGCGTGATTGCTCCGCCACGCGCGCGAAGCCGATCCGCGGCAACGCGAGTTCGAACCACCACGTCTGCACGAGCACGCGCGCGGCGAACCCGAGGATCCGCCGGTACCTGGCGCGCAGCGGAGGACCGGCCTCGACCGCGGTGCGCGGGGACGCGCTCACATCGGAAGCCTGCACCGTGTCCGGGGTCGGTCGCCCGGGGGATGCAGGCGTCGCCCGCACGGGCGCGGCCGGCCCGGCAGACGTGGGCACCGAATCCGGGCGCGCCGCGGACGCGTCCGGTCGCGCGGCCTCCGCTGCAGGCGCGGAAGCCGTCGCGGCGGGCGCCTGGTCCGGGCTCTGACTCAGGAACCAGTCGTCGGTGTCGCCGGCCGCCATCAGTCGGCGAGGATCGCGTACAGCTTGCGTCGGGCCTCGTCGAGCACCTCGATGGCCTGCTGCACCTGTTCCGGAGTGCCCGTGCGTGCGACCTGGGCCGCGGCGCCCGCGAGGTCGACGCCCGCCTTGGGCAGTGCTCCGAACGATGCCGAACCCGCGCGGGCGCCGGAGCTCTCCCACGGCGGCGTGCCGGCCTCGTCCGCGACCGCACGGCCGGCCTCGGTGAGCGAGTAGGTCTTGCGCCCACCCTGCTCGGCCGCTTCGATGAGCCCTTCGTCCGCGAGCAGCTGCAGCGTGGGATAGACGGATCCGGCACTCGGCTTCCACGAGCCGCCGCTGCGCTCCTCGATCTCCTGGATGATCTGGTAGCCGTGCATGGGCTGCTCGGCGAGCAGCGCGAGCACGGCGGCGCGCACATCTCCGCGGGCCATGCGCGGGGTGGACGGGCGCTGGTCGAAAGCGGAGCGCAGGTGCTCCATGGCCTCCCAGAGCCCTGCGGTCGGGTTCATGCCAGGGCGGCCGCCGAAGCCTCGTCCTCCGCTGGCGCCGAAGCCCATTCCGCCGAAACCGTGCGATGCGTAGCTGTTGTCCATGACGACCTCCTCAGGTCCGAGTCCTGTCGAGCGATAGTCAACGATATGTCGCTATGTATCGGAAGGGAAGACTGGATCCGGATCCGAAGCTGCTTCACAGAGACCCGCCGCCTGCCGTGCACAACTCAGGCTGGATCTCGCTGTGACGCGGTGAAAGGGGCCCGATCCGGCGATTTCCGAAGCTCCAGCCTGAGTAGCGCGCAGAGCAGCGACGATTCCGATGCGCTCAATTCAGGAGGAATTCGTCCGGAGGTCCCACGGAAGCACCAAAACACGCCGAACTCGAGAATTCGTCCTGAATTGGGAACGCAAGTTGGACGAGTCCGCCAGGCGGCGCCCTCCAGTGAGGTCCGACGGGCACGAGCCGCGCCCGCCCAGACCGCCCGCCACGCCCGGCCCACCACCCGCCACGCCCTACGGTTGAGGGATGACGATCACCGCCGCGGCAGACGGATCCGCCCTGGGAAACCCCGGCCCCAATGGCTGGGCCTGGTACATCGATGACGAGAACTGGGCCGCCGGCGGATCCCCGCACGGCACGAACAATCAGGGCGAGCTGCGGGCCGTGCTCGAGCTGCTGCAGGCGACCGTGGGCGCGGCCGGCGAGAAGCTCGTGATCGAGTGCGACAGCCGGTACGTGATCGACTCCGTGACCAAGTGGATGCCGGGCTGGAAGCGCAAGGGCTGGCGCAAGTCCGACGGCGGGCCGGTGCTCAACCGCGACCTGCTCGAGGGGATCGACGAGGCGCTGCGCGGCCGCGACGTGTCGTTCACCTGGGTCAAGGGCCACGCCGGACACCCCCTCAACGAGGCCGCGGATCAGCGCGCGAACGCCGCCGCGACCGCCTATCAGCGCAAGCAGGATCCGGACCGCGGCCCGGGGTTCACCGGCGGCCTTGCGGAGGCTGTGACCTCGGCGCCGACGCCTGCCACGGCTGCTGTTCCGGAGGCTCGCGATGCGGCCCCTGTCGCCGGATCCTTCTCCCTCCCTGTCGTCGCCTCTTCCGCCACTCCGGCGCCCGCACTCTGGGCCGAGGCGTCGGATCTGCTCGACGGGCTCGACCTCCCCGCCGACGCGACCCCGATCGAGCTGCGGGTGACGCTCAGCGCCGAGGAGCACGCCCGCCTTCGCGACCGTGCCGACGCGCAGGGCGTGACACTCGAGGAAGCGCTGCGCCGGCTGATCTGAAATCGCGGCGAGGCCTGCCTCCCCACCGGCACCGCCCTCCTCCCTGCCGATCGCGCCTCGAGCGACCGCAGCGCCCGGTCAGCGCGAGCCTCAGCGCGAGCGCAGAGCCACGCGGGTCTGCGTCTGCGCGGCGCCGCACTCCTTCTTCAGCCGCCGCAGCAGGCGATCGAGCGACGCGGTATCGCGGGTGAACGCGCGCACCATCCCGTCGTAAGGGCCGGTCATGTGCACGGCGTCGACGATCTCGCCGATCGACCCGACGCGCTCCGCGAACACGTCGAAATCGGTCGCCTCGTCCAGGCGCACGTCGATGAACACCTCCAGCCCGCCCCGCGGATCGGGGGCATCGCTGCCGGTGCGGATCGTGTAGCCGAGGATGATGCCGCTCTCCTCGAGGCGTCGCACGCGCGCCGCGGTGGCGTTGGTGCTGAGCCCGATCGTGCGCCCGAGGTCACTGAACGATCGGCGTGCATTCTCTTGAAGAAGACCGATGATCTGCTCGTCAAGCGCGTCCATGCTGGTCAGAGTAGTCGTAAGACAGCGAGAATCCCTGTTCAGCCACGACGCTCCCGCCACACTGGGCTCCATGGACGGATTGTGGGTGCCCGCGGCGGCCGGCGCGTTGGCCGGGCTCGGCGTGGCGATGCCGCTCGGTGCGATCGGCGCTCTGCTGCTGCGCGAGGGCATCGTGAACGGCTTCCGGGTCGGCGCCGCCGCGGCCGCCGGTGTCGCGACGGTCGACCTGCTCTACTGCGCGATCGCCACCGCGACAGGGGCTCTCCTCGCCTCCGCGATCGAGGGCTTCCGCGGCCCGTTCCTGATCGCCTCCGGGGTCCTCGTCGTCGGGATCGGGATCCTGCAGCTGCTGCGGATCCGGCGGGATCCAGGATCCGATGCGCCTGAGGTCGGCAGGATCTCCGCACTGCGCGCCTTCGTCCGACTCTTCTGCCTCACTGCGATCAACCCGATGACGCTGATCTACTTCATCGCGCTCGGCGGCGCGGTCACGGCGCGCAGCACCTCGGCGGCGGGGCCGGTGGTCTTCGTGGCTGCCGCCGGGATCGCCTCGTTCGCATGGCAACTCCTGCTCGCCGGCGCGGGCGCCGCGTTCGGCCACCTGATCAGACCGCGCGCCACCCGGATCATCGGGATCGCGGCCTCGATCGTGGTGATCGGCCTCGGGGCCGTGGTGCTCGCCGAGGGCACCGGCGCGCTCGCCACCCGCTAGCGAGGCGCCCACCGGTGCACGGGCGCCTCGGATTTGTGCACGATCTTCGGACGGATCCGGCACGTTCCTCCGAAGATCGTGCACATCTCCGAGCCTGGCGCACGACCATCAGCTCGGCGGACTGCACGGGTCAGCCCGGCTTCGTCACCGCGCCGCGAGCAGCTCGCGCAGCCGGGCGGCCTCCTCGGCAGGCATCGAGTAGGTGTGCTCCGGCGCCGGGTACGCGCGGTCGCGCACCTCGTCGGCGTAGGCCGTCACACCGTCGATCGCCGCGGTGCGCAGGTCCGCGTACCGCTTGACGAACTTCGCCGCGCCGCCGTCGTAGATCCCCAGCAGGTCATGGAAAACGAGCACCTGCCCGTCGGTGTCGGATCCGGCTCCGATCCCGATCACCGGGATGTCGATGAGCGGCATGAGCGCGGCGGTGACGTCGCTCGGCACGGCCTCGACCACGAGCAGCGCGCAGCCCGCGTCCTGCAAGGCGAGGGCGTCGTCGATGAGCGACAGCGCCGCATCAGCCGTGCGGCCCTGCGCGCGGTAGCCACCGAGCGACGTCGCCGTCTGCGGGGTGAGCCCGACATGGCCGACGACGGGGATCCCGGCCTCCACCAGCGCCCGCGCGCGCTGCACCGAGGTGCCGCCGCGCTCGATCTTGACGAGGTCGCAGCCGGTCTCCTTCACGAAGCGCTGGGCCGTGGCGAGCGCCTGCGCGTCGGAGGTCTCGTACGACCCGAACGGCAGATCCGCGACGAGCAGCGGCTTCGTGAGGCCGCGTCGAACCGCCTTGGTGAGCATGATCATCTCGTCGACCGAGACCGGCACCGTGCTGTCGTAGCCGAGCACCGTCATCGCGGCGGAGTCGCCCACGAGCACGATGTCGACGCCGGCCGCCTCGACGATCTGCGCGCCGGGGTGGTCGTACGCGGTGACCATGACGATCGGCTCGCCCGCGGCCTTCTTCGCGGCGAGGTCGCTCAGCGTGAGCCGGCGGCTGGGTGCGGCATGCGCGCTCATCGTGCGATTCCCGTCAGCAGTTGGTCCACGGCGGAGTCGACCTGGATGATCGCGTTCGCCCGGTCGACATGCACCACGGTCGGCGCGTAGTCGGCGAGGTCTTCGGCGGAGTAGTCGGCGTACGAGATGACGATCACGGTGTCGCCCGTGTGCACGAGTCGGGCGGCGGCGCCGTTGACCTGGATCACTCCGGATCCGCGCTCTCCCGCGATCGTGTACGTCTCGAAGCGGGATCCGTTGTCGACGTCGACGACGTGCACCTGCTCGTGCGGGAGGATGTCGGCCGCCTCCAGCAGGTCGGGATCGATCGTGATGGATCCGACGTAGTGCAGGTCGGATCCGGTGATCGTCGCGCGGTGGATCTTCGACTTCAGCATGGTGCGTCGCATCAGACGTCGCCTCTCCTGTCGGCAGAGCGGAGGATGTGGTTGTCGATCAGGCGGGCGGCGCCGACGTTCGCGGCGACCGCGAGCAGCGCCTCGCCGTCGAGGCGGATGACGGGGCTCAGGGTTTCGGCGTCGCGGAGCTCGAGATACTCGGGCTCGATCTCGGCGTCGGCGAGGATCGCACCGGCGGCGGCGGTGAGGGTGCCGGCGTCGAGCTCCCCCGTGTCCGCGAGGGTCTGCGCCGCATCGAGCGCGCGGTTCAGCGCGGCCGCCCGCCGCCGCGCCTCGGGGTCGAGGTAGACGTTGCGCGAGCTCATGGCCAGCCCGTCCGCCGCGCGCACGATGGGGCAGGCCTCGATCCGCACGTCGACGTTCAGGTCGCGCACCAGGCGACGCACCACGAGCACCTGCTGCGCATCCTTCTGCCCGAAGTAGGCGACGTCGGGGGCGACGATGCCGAACAGCTTCGCGACGACCGTGGCGACGCCGTCGAAGTGATGCGGCCCGCGGCTCGCGCCGTCGAGCACGTCGGTGATGCCGGCGATGTGGATCGTCGTGGCGAACCCGTCGGGGTAGATCTCCGCCGACTCGGGCGCGAACAGGATGTCGGCGCCCTGCTCCTCGGCCATCGCCGCGTCGCGGGCCTCGTCGCGCGGGTAACGGCTGAGGTCTTCGTTCGGGCCGAACTGCGTCGGGTTGACGAACAGCGACACGACGACGAGGTCATTGTTCTTCCGCGCCTCCTGCATCAACGACAGGTGACCGGCGTGGAAGGCGCCCATGGTCGGGACGAGTCCGACGGTCTTGCCGCTGCGCTTGGCCTCACTCACCGCCGTGCGGACCTCAGCGATGGTGCGGATGATCCTCATGCGCGGGTCCTTTCGGAGTCCGTGGACGTTCCCTGGTCAGCACCCGAGGGCGTTGAGGGCCCGACGCCGGGCACGCCCATGGTCGTTGAGCGAGCGAAGCGAGACGAAACGGTGCCACCGTCGGGATCGGCGAGCACACGGGTCTGCGCAGTCAGGGCGTCGACGAACTCCAGCAGCTCCGGGTTGCCCTCCGCGATGGCCGCCCGCTGCCGCGCGACGGTGACATCGTCACCGCGGGCGATCGGGCCGGTGAGTGCCTCCGCGGCACCGCGATCGGCCCAATTGTCTACGGTCTGCCGCACGAGTGGCGCGAGGATCGCGCGTGCCTCACCCGAGGGGATCCCCGCAGATCCGGCGGCCCGCTCGGCCGCGTCGAGCACGGCGAGGAGCAGATTCGAGGCGATAGAGGCGGACGCGTGGTACCCGGCACGGTGCGCATCGTCGACCTGGAACGGCTGCGCACCGAGCGCGCGAGCAATGCTCTCCGCGGTGGCAAGCGCCTCCGGCGCGCGCCCGTCGATCGCGGCGCCGATGCCATGGAAGACGCTGGGTTGCTCCGATCCGGTGAAGGTCTGCAGTGGGTGGATGCTGAAGTCGACGTCGTCGAGCCCCGTCGCCCCAGAGACGTGGCCGACGAGCGCTGCGTGCGGGCGCGCGGCTTCCGCGGCGACGTGGATCGCTGCGTCGGGCACGCACAGGATCGCGATATCGACCGTGGGGACGGAGTCGTCACGACCGAGCGGCCCGCTCACGAAGAACCCGGCCTCCGTGAGCGCCCGCGCGAGCACGCCTCCGAGCCGCCCGGCACCGACGATGGCGATGCTGCGGTCGGAAACCGCAGGCAGAGAGGAGGAGGTCGAGTTCATTGTTGGACCCGGTCGGGATCGACGTCCGGGACGGGTCGAGTATCCGCCTACGGAGGGATCCGGGCCAAATTGTAGATCATTAGCGCAAGCAATCCTGACTACTGATTGAGCTTTTTGCTTCACCTTTGCGACACAGAACGATCGCATTGGTCTCCACGTGCCCGTACATGCCGCCCATGGCCGCGTTCCTACGCAGGGCCTCGCCGCCGTTCTCCCCGGGTTCCGCTTCAGGGGCCGAGCGTCGGCCGCATCCCGCACTCCGAAACAATCGATCAGCACGATGTGACGCCGCTACGCTGCCGTCCATGAAGGGCGAGCAGCAAAGGATCCGAGTCGTTGGGGCGGTGATCGTCGAGGAAGAGCGCGTGCTAGCTGCTCGTCGGGGCGCCTCACAGTCTCTCGCGGGTCTGTGGGAGTTCCCCGGCGGAAAGATCGAGCCTGGTGAGACGCCGGAGGCCGCGCTTCGACGCGAGATCACAGAGGAGCTGGGCTGCACGGTCGAGGTTGGCCGACACATCGAAACGACGCTCTATGCTTACGGCTTCGCCACAATCGAGCTCTCAACCTTCTTCGCGTCCCTCATCGCTGGAGTGCCCGTGGCGAGCGAGCACTCAGAGCTCCGCTGGATTGACCGCGCACACCTGCTAGACGTGGAATGGGCACCCGCGGACGTCCCTTCTGTTCACAGACTCTTCCAAGGCCGACGTCCGTGAGCCTCAACGCTTCAGTTCCATCAAGAGGTCGAGCTATGCAGCAAACTGAGCAAACCGCTCAGCAAGACGCTCCCTGGACGGCTGTTCAGCCGGTCGATCCGGAACTCTCAGCACTCTTCCGTGCATGTCCTGCAAACCGTGGCGCAGCATCGGCCCGTCGACCTCTTCCAGCAGATCCCGATCGATGCGAACCTCGTACGAGGGTGTGATCCCCAAGAGATTCCGATCGTAAGATGCGTGATGGATCTTGCACAGCGCCAAGCCGTTCGTAATTTCAGCTGCGCCGCCGGCCTGAGCGTCCGCAATAATGTGCGCCGCGTCCAACAGCTCCGGGTGTTTCAATTCGCAAATTGCGCACGAGGACTTATACGCTCGCATCACTCGCGCGCGGAACATCGGCTGATGAAGTCGCGTGCGCGTTAGGCGCTCGGCGTACCGGCGCTCATATTCCTTGAGATGCAACGGATCGTCGAAATAGCGCAGTGATTCGTCAAGCGCCAAAGTAACCTGCCGCTTCGCCGGATCGTCCACGACGATGTACACAGGATAGAACGCGACGAAATGGCCCGGCCGGACGCCAAGAAAATAGACTAAGGGGTCACCTTGGGCGTACGCATTGCCGAGCTTGACATTATCTCCGCCTTCGCGAGACTGATAGGAATACGTCACGAGCCCTTGTGGACTGATTCCATCCGAATAGGTTGTTTCTTTCGAGCTGGTCATGAGAGTCAGTGTCGAATCAAAGTCACCAGGATTGCGAATTCCACGCCCCGTGTCCAGAAGTGGTATTCGTTCACCCCGATACGAATAGCCGATCAACTGCTCACGGCTATATTCGTACGCGCCAGCGTCACGTCGGGCGTCGAGCCAGCGAAACACATCCTCACGGATAGCGTCTTGTTCAACTCGTGGTCGGGAGCGCACCATGGCTGTACCGTATCGCCTCTGCTACGTTCACGGCCATGCCATCCCCAAGCACCCTCGCCGCCCTCCGCGCCTTCGTCGAGGAGCGGGACTGGGATCAGTTCCACACTCCGGAGAATCTCGCCAAGAACATCGTGATCGAGTCGGGCGAGCTGCTGGAGTGCTTCCAGTGGAACGGCCAGTTCGATCAGACGCGGGTCGAGGAAGAGCTCGCCGACGTGGTCACCTACTGCATCCACCTGGCGATCCGGATCGGTGCAGACCTCGACGACATCGTGCTGCGCAAGCTCGAGTCGAGCCGCACGAAATACCCCGTCGAGCAGGCCCGAGGCCGCATGGTCAAGTACACGCAACTCGCAGCCGAGGGACGCCCGACGGGCGACGGCAAGACTGACCACGACGCTCCACAGCGATCACGCTCCACGCGAGAGGATGACGCCATGACTCCTCAGCGCACCGTCTTGTTGCATGCGTCCGCGCAGCCAGGAGATGTCGCGCGAGCGATCGGCATGGCTGGGATCCTGCACACAGAGCGGCCCGAGACGCGGATCCGCATCATCGTGAATGGGCCGGCGATCCCCGGCGTCGCCGCGGCCTCCGCACCACTTCCCATGACGGACGACTCCGCTATCGAAGCATGCGAGGGTGGGCTCCGCAGCCACCGAATCGGGGTTGACGAGCTCCAACCCGGCGTCATCACGGTGCCTGCCGCGGTCGTCGCACTCAGCGATGCCCAGTTCGACGGAGCCGCCTACATCCGCGTCTGATCGGCGTTGCGGATCCGGTCTGCGCCACGCGCGGGCGACGCGCCGGGAAAGTCGGCGGCCGCTGGTTGGCTGGATGGATGGAGATCTCCACGCTGGTCCTGCTCGTCATCGTCGCCGTGCTGCTGGTCGCGTTCGCGCTCACGGCGTGGGTTCTGATCAGGCGCAACCGCCGCACGAGGGACGAGCTGCAGCGTCGCTACGCCGACGAGGAGACCTCGCTCGTCGAGCGTCAGGCCAGTGCCACACGCGAACTGCAGAGCACCCACAACGAGACGCTCGCCACGCTGACCACGCGGCATGACGCCGAGATGACGCAGCGCCTCGAGGCGCACGAGGAACAGGTGCGCGCACTCACTGCAGAGCGCGATGCCGCGATCGCGAACGAGGAAGGATCCCGTCTGCTCGCCGGGCGCGGACTGCGCTGGGAGCTCGCGTCACGCGAGGTCCTCGTCGACGCGTGCGAGGCGGCGGGGCTCGACGCGATTGTCGCGACGAACATCGTGTTCTCGCCGAGCGACGAGGGATCCATCGCGCCGTACTGCGCACAGCTCGACCACTTGGTGATCACCGAGAAGGCGGTCGTGCTGGTCGACAGCAAGAACTGGAAGGGCCTCATCCTCGACGGCAAGAAGCCGTCGTCGCTCGCGGGAGCTCTCGGGGTGCTGTTCGATGAGAGCACGCTGCCGACATCGTTCGCGATCGCGGTGTCACGGGATGGCGGTGAACGCCTTGACGTGCGCACATTGCTTGGGGCGGACTCCCCCGCCTCACAAGTGCGACGCCAGGCTCGCCGCTTCCATCAGCATCTGTCCGCACGACACGGATCCGCGCCGTACTTACAGACCTGCGTGTTCTACTCGCACCCGGACGCGCGCGTGTGGACCGGGGGCCTCGACGAGACGGCGAAGGCGCAGCCGACGCGAATCGCGTCTGTCCGCACCATCCAGAAGGCGCTCCTCGATGCGCAAACGGGTGAGCCCGCCGGACCCTCGTCGCACCAGCTCACGCAGCTCGTCACGACGGTGCGCGAGCTCGGTGCCGACCTGCACGGGACGGGACGCTTCGCCTCGGAGTTCCGCAGCCCGGTGCCGCTGAACTTCCGGATGCCCGCGCACGGGAACCTCTCCGCCCAGGCCGCGTCCTCCGAAGGCCCGCGGATCCGGGAACGGCGCAGCGAACGGGTCTGACGCGGGCGGGTATCGGCGGCGGCTCGGTTTCGAGTCAGCAGCCAGGCGCGCTGGGCCGCTCAAGGCAGGTGCCCTGGACCAAGGCCGTGTGCGCCTTGACGACGCGGATCTGCTGGCTCGCGGGCGGGCCGTTCAGCGTGCCGTTGATCGGGATCCAGCCAGCGCCGAGGTCGACATCCGCGGCGTAGGTAACTGTGACGGTGACTGTGTAGGTGCCGGGCTGCTTGTAGACGTGACTCGTGTCGGTGGGTGTGAACTGGGCCTGGCCGCTCGCGTCCCAAGCTGTGCCCGGCGTCGTGCTCGTGCGCTGCTCGCCGTCGCCGTAGTCGAAGGCGTAGCTCGCCGGCGTGAATCGGATGGTGAGCGCCCGACCGAGGATCGTGCCCGGGACCGTCTCGGTCTTGGCGCTGCTGAGGAAGTTCGCCGGGAGTCCCACGACCGCGATGTTGTCGGGCTCGCCGACGACGGTGGCATTCGTGGGGACGAAGCGGGCGATGTCGGTGATGGTGACGCTCCAGCCCGGCGTCGCTGGAGCTTGAGGAGCGGGCGTCTGCATGGCCGGGGTGTCGACGCGTGTTCCGTTGAGGCAGCTCTGCAATTCGTGGACATCGTCACGACAGGTCATCGCGATGTTGACGGGCGGCGGAGGCGGCGGGATCCAGAGGTCATCGGTACCAGGTAGCTCGAAAGCAGGACCGCCCGCACCAATCGATGGATCTCCTTCGCCTTCGATTTGAGTCTCGTTGCCGATGAGTGTCACGCCGTCATGGTCCGGGCAACCAAACATGGCGCCAATACGACCGCATGAAGCTCCGGGATCTGTTGCCGGTACGCCTCCGCCAAGCGTCGCGACTACCACCAGAGCAATCGACAACTTGCCTAGCATTGCGAGTTCCCGGAAGCCGACCTGACGATCAGCAACGAGTTGCCGGAGCGGGCAAAGTCGACCTGAAGGGGAACCATCGTTGGTCGTTCTGTCGGTGTGACATCTTTGCCTGTCTCATCGATGATGCGGGCTCCGCCTACATCCAGACAAAGGACCGCTGTCACTCGGGACGTTGCGGAGTTGAAGTTAGTTCCGGTGAACGAAGCGATCTCGGCTGCGCCCTTGATCGACAGTCCTTGTGCTTCAAGGTCGCGCCTGTTGGCTATCTCCTCATCAAGAGCTGCGCCCGCGAGATAACTCTCCGGCCTGGCGTCCGAATCACCGCTGTCCGCTTTGGCCCCAGCCGCACTGTAGTCCCGGTACACCTGCTCCGCGGCCTTGAACGCCTCAGCCTCGCTCGTGAAAAGCGGGGTGGGCGTGGGCTTCGGGGCAGGGCCAGGTGTGCAGCCGGCGAGACCGATGGCGGCGGCGACGAGCACCACTGCGGCGCCCGCTCGAAGCGGCCCCATGCGGCGGCCGGCACGACCGGCCGTGGTCACGAGAGCGCTGCATCGAGGGTTCACTCCCACACCGTAACCGGATCGGGGGCGTCGCCGGGGGAGTTATCCACAGGCACGGCTCCGGGAGCGTGCCGCGTTTCGTCTCGCTGCGCTCGCTCAACGACCCCAGCGGAGCGAGAACTCAACGACCCCAGCGGAGCGAAACCTCACCGGCCAGCGAAGGAAGTCGCCGACGACCCCGAGGATCGATTCAGTGCGCCGCGATCCCGCGCATCACGAGGTCGACGAGCCCGTCCACGCGATCCGCCGTCAACGGCCGGCCGAGCAGTGCCGCGTACGAGGTCGCGGCGACGAACTGGTCCGCGACGGCAGCCGGATCCACGTCGGCGCGCACCGAACCCTCCTCCTGTGCGCGGGTGACCCGGGCGATGATCCACGACACGATCGGATCCGCGAATCGATGGTTCAGGGCCTCACCCAGCTCCGGATCCGTGGCGGTCACCGCGATCAGCGCGCGGGCCAGCTCGACGTTCTCGGCACGGGACAGGTGCTCGCCCGCGGTCGCGAACCACGACCTCAGATCCGCGGCGAGATCCGATGAGAACGGCAGGTCAGCCTCAGCGCCGGGCAGCGCACCCTCCAGCAGCGCCTCGCCGAGGATCGCCGCCTTCGAGGGCCACCACCGGTAGATCGTCTGCTTCGAGACACCAGCCTCGGCGGCGAGCCCCTCGATGGTCACCGCGTTGTAGCCGTCCGCGGCGAGCGCGGCGCGCATCGCCGCCAGCACCGCCTGGCGGGCGTTCTCACTGCGGGGACGGGGCACCCTCCGAGAGTAGCGAGGTATACGCTCCTCAATAAGTGGACGCACCGTTGCGAAACAGATCACAATCCGAGGTGAGCGTCGCAACACCACCGGATCCCACGAGCTCACGAAGGAGACACACATGGCCCTGACCGCGAATTCCTCCATCGGCGACTGGCTCGCCGATCCGACCGGCGGCGAGCTGATCCGCGGGCTACTGGCGCAGTCCGGAGCGGACGCCGACTCGCTCACCCCCGTGCTCGGCCTGCCCCTGCAGCAGCTCGTCGTGATGAGCCAGGGCGCCATGCCGCAGTCCGTGGTCGACGACCTCGTGCGGGCGGCGAACGGCGGCGAGATCCCCGAGGACGCCGCTCCGACCGGTTGGATCGAGCAGACGACCCCCGACCGCTTCGCCGGCAAGACCGTCATCGTCACGGGCGCCGCGTCGGGTATCGGCAGGGCCACGGCGTCCCGCATCTCCCGCGAGGGCGGCCGCGTCATCGCGTGCGACATCGCGGCCGACAAGCTCGACGCGCTGGCCGCGGACCTCCCCGGCATCGTGACGGTCGCCGGCGACCTCACTCAGCAGGACGCGATCGACCGTGTCGTCGCCGCCGCAGCAGGCGACCGCATCGACGGCCTGGCGAACGTCGCCGGCATCAACGACGACTTCTCCCCCGCCGGCGAGACGCCCGACGCCGTGTGGGACCGCGTGATCGCGATCAACCTCACCGCGCCGTTCAAGCTCATGCGCGCGGTCCTCCCGATCATGGAAGCTGCGGGGCGCGGATCCATCCTCAACGTCTCGAGCGAGGCCGGCCTGCGCGGCAACGCGTCGGGCAACGCCTACACCGCCAGCAAGCACGGCATCATCGGCGTCACGAAGTCGGCGGCCTTCATGTACGGCCCGAAGGGGATCCGCGTGAACTCCGTCGCCCCCGGAGGCGTCGCGACGGGGATCCCGATGCCCCCGCACATGTCCGAATACGGATCCGGTCGGCTCGCGCCGTTCCAGCAGGCCATCCCGACCGTGGCGACCGCCGAGCACCTCGCCGCCTCGATCACCTTCCTGCTCTCGGACGACGCCGTGAACATCAACGGCGCGATCCTCGCTTCCGACGGCGGATGGTCGGTGCAGTAGCGCGCCAAGGGACCGCGAGGGAGGACAGAGCCCCGTGGCGGTCGGCTGCTGTCGCGCGCTACTTGCGGCGCCGCACCACCAGCACGATGAACAGCGCGACGAAGACGGCGACAAGCGCACCTGCGGTGATTCCCACGGTTCCTCCCCGGCGACGCGCCCCAGACGGGCTGCGGGCTTGGATTCTCGCACACGGATGTCAGCGCGGACCAGCCGCGGTCGTGCCGCGCGTAGCCTGAACGCCGCGCCCGGTCAACCCCCTTCGCGGCCCGATGGATCACGGCTAGCGTCGTGCTCGTCACCGGGAGATGGACACAGGAGGGAAGTTCCGGGCGCATGCGGGATCCCCAAGGCTTCAGGACTCCCGCCAAGCCGCGGAACCCCGAGGACCCGGGCCGGATAGCCACCGGCCCGGGTCCTCGCCGGTCGACGGCTGTCGGATCATCACCGCGACTTTGCGCGTCAGCCCCCAGGATCCGATCGAAAGGCGTAGCGTCCGGAGCATGGCAACCCTCTACTACGGCGGATCCGAGCACCCGATCGAGATCGAAGACGTCGCCCTCGCCCACCTCAAGATCGTGATCGCGACGAAGCTGCGCCGCAACGAGAGCTTCACGCTTTCCTGGCGCCACGACGGCGACCAGCCGCTCGGGCGCTCCACGATCTGGCTGCACCCCTCCATCCCGCTGCGGTTCGAGTTCACGGATCCGACGCCCCCCGAGATCGACCCGCGACGCGTCCAGGCCTACGCGAACTCCGCCAACACCTCCGGCGGGATCCTGCTCCCAGACGAGGCCACGCTCAACCTCTGACACGAGAGAATCCGCTCTGACACGAGAGGATCCGGCCGGGCGCAGGATCGCAGGCCGCCGTGCACGCCCCGTCGCGATCCAAGGATCCGGATCTCCGGCATCCCGCGGATCCGTTCAGCGCACCAGGCGCTCCTGATAGAGGCGCGCCAACGAGGGGAGCCCTGCGCGATATGCCTCGCGCTGCAGGGCGGCGCCGACTCGAGGCCGCTCGAGCAATGCCGCCACAGCCTCCGTCTCATCGCTGCCGTGCAGGTGCGGGGCGATCTGGTGGTGGAGCGCATGCAGCACGTCCGACGCGGAGGCGAGGCGTCCGGTTCCGGCATGGACCAGGGTCTCGCTCACGCCGTGCCGGGCGGCGTGCCAGAGCGCCGCGTCCCACGGGACCCGATCCTCGGTCGGATTCGGATGCGAGGTGCGGACGGAGTCGACGAGCGCACGGATCACGACGGCCAGCACCACCGACGACTCCGCGTCGAGCTGGGCGTCGCACACGCGCACCTCGATGGTCGGGAACATGGTCGACAGACGCACGTTCCAGTTGAGACCCCGAACATCCGACGTGGCGCCGATTCCGATCAGCGCGCCGACCGTGTCCTCGTAGTCGTCGAGGTCGCGAAACGCAGGCGGGATCCCGTACGTCGTCCAGCGGCGCGAATGGATCGCGCGCCAGCTGTCGTAACCGGTGTCGTGCGCGTCCCAGAACGGCGAGTTGGCCGACAGCGCGAGCAGGGCGGGCAGCCACCGACGCAATGCGTTCGAGGCTCTGAGGCCCAGTTCGCGATCCGCCCCGACGTGCACGTGCAGGCCGTTGATCTGGTGGTCACCGGCAAGAGACGCGACGTCGGTGGAGATGTGCTCATAGCGCGCGCCCGGACTGATCGTCGCGGATACCTGGCCGCGGAAGGGCGTGCCCGTACCCGCGGCCACCAAGCCCGCACCCGCGGCCCACTGTCCGAGTCGGCGGCGGAAGCCCCGGAGCGCATCGAGGGCGTCGGTCATCGTCGTGCACACGGGTGTCGCGTACTCGATCTGGGAGCGGAGGAACTCCCGGGCCACCGTGCCGGAAAGCCGGCCGTCGTCGAGGTGGGCAGCCGCCTCGTCGCCGCGGTCGACGGGCGCCAGGGTATCGGGGTCGAGGAGCATGAACTCCTCTTCGATTCCGAAGGTGGTCTCCATTCAGTCCGCCTTGAAGCCGGCAGCCTTGTGCGTCCCGTCGCAGAAGGGCTTGATCGCGGACAGTCCGCAGCGGCACAGGGCCACCGTGCGCCGCCGCATCACGATCGGCGTGCCATCGCTGTCCACCAGCTCCACGTCACCGCGCACGATCAACGGTCCGTCGGGGTACGGGCTGATCGTCGCGGGCGCAGACCTCATGCCGCGCTCCCCGGTGTGCGCAACGACGACTCGCCGCGCTGCCAGCTCTCCAGCACGTGCGCCGCGACCAGGCCGTCCACGGTCAGGCATGCGCCCGCCCCGAACATGATGTCCGGGAGCAGCTCGGGCTCGTCCTCGGCAAGGGCCCCGGCGAGATCGTGTCCGGCTATCTGCTCGTGCACGGCATCCGCCTCGACGTGCTCGTCGAAGTAGTCGGTCACGTCCTGGTCAAAGCCCAGGCGGCGCAGCCCGTCACCGTAGAGGCGGTTCGGGATCGATGACGTCATCTCGAATGCCGCGAGGTGACCGACGATCGCGCCCAGCAGGCGCCGGTTCACCCCGAACATCGACATCGTGTTCAGCGAGCAGAGCGTGATCGCCGGCACCGCATCGACATAACCGGCGTACGTATCGTCGAGCCCAGCGCCGCGCATCGCCTTCGCGAAGATCTCCGCGTGCACACGGTCCGGGCGACCCCCGCCGTACTCATCGGCCTGGATCTCCACGAGCGCCGCCTTGGCCCGCCCATGCAGACGCGGGATCGCCCACGAATGCGGATCCGCCTCGCGCAGGGTGTAGATCGAGCGCTGGATCAAGAACTCGAGGGCCTGCTCGCGCGTGGCCTTCTTCGCCAGGTAGCGGGACAGGCTCGGCCCCGCATCCGCGGACGTCAACGCGAACAGGGCCGAGGCCACCGCCGCTGACGACGGTTCGGGCATCGGGGCGGCCGGCACCATGTCGCGGACGGCCGCTTCGAGCTCCTCCTCCAGGACCTGCCGTACCGCGATCAACTGCGGGTCCCACTCGAGACGGGGGTCGAACTCCGGGACGGATCCATAGTGCGAGGCGTACAGGATGAAGAGCGAGAGCTGCACGTCGTCGTCGCGGAGCACGTCGACGGCCGCTGCGACGGCCTGCCGGGCGAGCGCGGCGAGGTCACTGTCGGCGCTCGCTCCCGTGAGCATGTCCAGCAGCGCGCCGCTCAGCGGGCCGCGGGCGGCGAAGGTCGTCGTGGTCGGCGATGCGGTCAAGGTCGAGGTCATGGTGGGACTCCTTGCAAGGCTCGTCGGCGCGGCTGTCGACACGGGCACGGACCCAGACTGGGGCACAGCTGCCGGTTGCCAGCATGGGCACGGACCCAGGCTGGGGCACGGCTGTCGGTTGCCGGCACGGGCACGGCGCTGCGCATCCGTGCCGACGTACGGCACGGCTCGAGTCAGTTCTCCTGGGGGTCGGCGTCGGTCTCGGCTGCGATGCGGTCGGCTTCGGCGCTGTCGATCTGTTCGTCGTTCCGATCCGGGTCGAGCTTCTCGTGGCCGTCCGGATCCTCCAGGAGAGGCGGGTCGGAGAGCTCATCCTCCGGATCCTCCGGGACCAGCGGCATCTGCGGGTTGTTCGTCATGGCGCGCTCCTTCGCATCGGGGAGTCTCGGTCTGAACCGCCGTCGGGTGACCGACGGACTCCGGGTACAGGGCACACGCTAGGCCGGCAGAACGCCGGCGTCTGCTGGCTTGTCACCACGACCCCGGCGTGCTAGCCGACGGGAGGAGCTACGTTCTGACAGCCCTTTGCAGCGGCACGCCGTGCGGAGCCGGAACCGGCTGCGCCAGCGACAGCGTGAATCGGATTTTGGCCGCTTCACGCGCGCCGTGACGACGATAGAAGCGGACGGCGTCATGGTTCCATGCCGGCGTCTGCCACTGCAGTTCCTCGGCCCCGGCCGCGCGCGCATCGGCCTGCACCGCATGCAGCAGCATCCGACCGAATCCTCGCCCGCGGACGTCGTCCCGCAGATAGAGACAGTCAAGGTGGGCATACTCCGCCGCCTGCCACGTCGAGGCCTCCATGCTCCAGGTCGCGTACCCGACTGTCTCGTCGCCGGTCACCGCCAGCAGCGCATGCAGCCGTGGAGAGTCAGCGAACAGCGATCGCCGGATCGCCTCTCCGAGATCCGGCCGCAGCTCGCCGGTGCGTTCATAGCGCGCATGCTCGCGGATCAGCTCGACGAGATCGGGCAGGTCTCCTCGGCGAGGACGACGGATCGTGACGGTCTCAGCAATCACAGCTGATGGAGGTCAACGGTGCAGTCAGCGGATCCTTAGCGCGGACCACCGGCCCGTGCGCGTCCTCGACGGGATAACCCTCCCGCGCCCAGTACTCGAATCCGCCGATCATCTCCTTGACCTGGTACCCGAGCTTGGCGAACTCCAGCGCGGCCCGTGTGGAGCCGTTACAACCCGGTCCCCAGCAGTACGTCACGACGGGCAGGTCGAGGGGGATCTCCGCGGGCGCGCGGCCGGCGATCTCGGCGGTCGGCATATGCACGGCTCCGACGATCCGGCCTTGCGCCCACGCCGCCCCGCCACGCGAATCGATCAGCACGAAGCGCGCGCCTGCTTCCTGGTCGGCGTGCACGTCGGACGCGTCAGTCTCGAAGGCCAGCTTGCCGGCGAAATGGGCCACGAGCAGATCAGTGGAGGAGGCGAGGAATGTCATGTCCGAAACGCTATTCACGTCGTTGGACGATGTGAAGGTCGCATCCACGGCAGTCCGGGCAGAGCGGCGTTGATTTCATGGCAATCTTGGCGCATGGCCGTGAATCTCCCTTTTCAGCCCGACAAGGTCGACGCAGCGATCCTGAAAGAGCTGCAGGCCAACGGCCGGCAGAGCATCGCCGACCTCGCCCGCCGGATCAACATGAGCCACAGCGCCGCCGCGGAGCGCGTGCGCCGGCTCGAGGAGGCCGGTGTCATCAGCGGATACGGCGCACACGTCGATCCGGAACGGCTGGGCTTCACGATCCTGGCCTACCTGCGCCTGCGCTACCCCAGCAGCATCTACGAGCCGCTCCACGACCTGCTCGCGGACCTCCCGGAGGTGATCGAAGCACACCACGTCACGGGAGACGACTGCTTCATCATGAAGGTCGTCGCGACCAGCATGAAGCATCTCGAACAGGTCAGCGGGAAGATCGGCACGCTCGGCAGCGTGACCACCAGCGTGGTCTACTCGTCCCCGCTCCCGCCGCGACCGCTCCTTCCCCCGGCGTGAATCGCCGCCGATCGCCGAAGTCGCTCCGGGGAGTACGCACAGGACGGTCCGCGGAGAGCGGAGGGCGATCCGCGAGGTCAGCCGCCGAGGCCGTCGTCGAAGACCTGCAGCGCCGAGGTGTCGTTCGTGGCGTCGGTGCGTGTGAGGCGCTTGCCGCGGAAGAAGTCCGGTGAGACCTTCGCCTGGACGAACATGAGGATCACGCCCAGGCCCAGCACGGTGACGCCGATGATCCCGACCAGGCCCACGCCGCCGATGTTGCTGCCGGATCCGGCTTCCGGATCCATGGCGTCGATCGTCGTCTTGACGAACACGATCAGCAGCAGGATCCCCCCGAGGCCGGGCAGCACGATCTTCATCATGATCGATCCGAAGCCCTCGCGGATCGCCGCCTTGCGGAAGTACCAGGGGCTCGCGAGCGCGGTGACGCCGTAATAGAAGCACACCATCATGCCGAGCGCCGTGATCGTGTCCCACAGCACGTCCTCGCTGATGAAGCGCATGACGGCGTAGAACACCGAGGCGACGATCGACGAGAGCAGCAGCGCCACGTGCGGCGACTTGTACTTCGGGTGCACCTTCTTCAGCGACGCGGGCAGCGCGCCGTAGTGCGACATCGCGAGCAGGGTGCGCGCGGGCGAGATCGCCGTCGAGTTGATCGACGCCATCGCGCTGACCAGGATCGCGAGCGAGAGCAGGATCGCGGCCGGGCCCATGACCGGATGCGCGAGCGCCGCGAACACGTTCTCGATGATCTCCGGGTTGCCGAGACCGGTGGGCCCGTCGCTGAGACCGGCGAACGCGACGGTGGCCGTCGCCGTACCGACGTAGAGGACGACGAGGATCGCGACGAGGATCGTCGCCGCCTTGCTCTCCGTGGAGAGGCGCCCCTTCGACGGCTTGGTCTCCTCGCCCATCGTGAGCACGGTGTCCCAGCCCCAGTACACGAAGATCGACACGGCGATGCCGGCGGCGAACGCGCTGAAGCTGGACACCTCGAACGGGTTGAACCAGCTCAGCTCGGGCAGCTTCGCCTCCTTGTTGGCGGGGTTCGCCGCGCCCACGAACATCGCGATCACGAACCACACCATCACCGCCATCTGGAAGATCACGGTGATGTACTGGAAGATCTTCGTCGAGGTCATGCCGCGGTACGAGATGAGCGTCGCGAGAGCCATGAACCCCAGGCACACCGCGATGTTGATGAACTTGTTCGCGGCGAGGTCGGCGATCGCCGGGTTGCCGACGGCGATGCTGATCGACTGGAACAGGAACTCCACGGCGATGCCGGCCAGATTCGACAGCACCAGCACGGTCGCGGCGATCAGGCCCCAGCCGGCCATCCACCCGATCCACGGTCCGAAGGCGCGGGTGGCCCACGTGAACGACGTGCCCGAGTCGGGCATCGCGGAGTTGAGCGCGCGGTAGCCGAGCGCGACGAGCAGCATCGGGATGAAGCCCATGAGGAAGATCGCGGGGGTCTGATAGCCGACCTCGCTCGCGGCGGGTCCCACCGCGGCGGTCAGCGTGTAGGCCGGGGCACACGTCGAGATCCCGATCACCAGACAGCCGAGCACTCCCACGGTGCCCGTCGGGAGGCCCTTCTTGCTGATGCCCGTGACCGAGTCGAGCGTGCGCGTAGCCGGATCCGGCGCGCCCTGGTCGTACTTCACACTCATGCGATTTCCTGCTTCCTGCGCTCCGTCGCACGGCCGCCCCGATGGCAACACGGTGTCCGGCAACGCTGCGCCCCGCGTCAATTCTATGGGTGGGCTGAAAGCGGCGCAGGCTCGGCCGCTTCGAGCAGGTGGCCCGGGCGCTCTCAACGGGTGACGATCTGCACATCCTGTGACGATCAGCACACGTTTCAGCCGGATCCGGTGTGCTGATCGTCGCATCCTGTGCAGATCGTCGCGGCGAAGCCTCCCGAAGCACGCGCGGATCCGGGCCGTCGACCGCCGGTAGACTGGACCCTGCCCCGCCTCCCCTCGCTCCAGGAGCCCGCGTGACCTCTCCGAACACCCCCACCGACCACGTCCCCGACTCGGTCGCCAACGCAGAAGCGACGCCGGAGAAGGAGCAGCCGTACGCGGCGCTCGGCCTCAAGGACGACGAATACGCGCGGATCCGCGAGATCCTGGGCCGCCGCCCCACCTCGGGCGAGCTGGCGATGTACTCGGTGATGTGGAGCGAGCACTGCTCCTACAAGTCCTCGAAGAACTACCTGCGCCGGTTCGGCCAGAAGGTCTCGGACGAGATGAAGAAGCGTCTCATGGTCGGCATGGGCCAGAACGCGGGCGTCATCGACGTGGGCGAGGGCTGGGCGGTCACGTTCAAGGCCGAGTCGCACAACCACCCGTCGTTCATCGAGCCGTTCCAGGGCGCGGCGACCGGCGTCGGCGGCATCGTCCGCGACATCATCTCGATGGGCGCCCGCCCTGTGGCCGTCATGGACGCGCTGCGCTTCGGCGCGATCGACGACCCCGACACGGCCCGCGTCGTGCACGGCGTCACCGCCGGCATCAGCTTCTACGGCAACTGCCTCGGCCTGCCGAACATCGGCGGCGAGACGGTGTTCGACGCCGTCTACCAGGCCAACCCCCTCGTGAACGCGCTCGCGGTCGGCGTGCTCCGCCACGAGGACCTCAAGCTCGCGAACGCCACCGGCGTCGGCAACAAGGTCGTGCTCTTCGGCGCCCGCACCGGCGGCGACGGCATCGGCGGTGCGTCGATCCTCGCCTCCGACTCGTTCGACGAGAAGGGCCCGACCAAGCGCCCCGCGGTGCAGGTCGGCGACCCGTTCGCCGAGAAGGTGCTCATCGAGTGCTGCCTCGAGCTGTACCGCGACGAGCTCGTCGAGGCGATCCAGGATCTCGGCGCGGCCGGCATCTCCTGCGCCACGAGCGAGCTGGCCGCGAACGGCAACTCCGGCATGCACGTGTCGCTCGACAACGTGCTGCTGCGCGACCCCACGCTGACCGCTGAGGAGATCCTCATGTCGGAGTCGCAGGAGCGCATGATGGCGATCGTCGCGCCCGAGAAGCTCGACGCGTTCATGGCCGTCGTGAAGAAGTGGGACGTGGAGACCTCGGTCCTCGGCGAGGTCACCGGCGACGGCCGCCTCATCATCGACTGGCAGGGTGAGCGCATCGTCGACGTGGATCCCTCCACCGTCGCCGTCGACGGCCCGGTCTACGACCGCCCGGTCGCCTACCCCACCTGGATCGACGCGCTGCAGGCCGACGCGGCGGAGCTGCTCCCCCGCGACAACGACCCGGAGGCGCTGAAGCAGCAATTCCTGGCGCTGCTGGAGAGCCCCAACCTCGCCGACACCCGCTGGATCACCAACCAGTACGACTACTACGTGCTCGGCAACACCGCCCTCGCCTTCCCCGACGACGCCGGCATGATCCGCGTCGACGAGGAGTCGGGCCTCGGCTTCTCGATCTCGACCGACGCGAACGGCCGCTACAGCCAGCTCGACCCCTACGCGGGTGCGCAGCTGGCTCTCGCCGAGGCGTACCGCAACGTCGCTGTCACCGGCGCGGAGCCCACCGCGATCACCGACTGCCTCAACTTCGGCTCGCCCGAGAACCCCGAGGTCATGTGGCAGTTCGGCCAGACCGTCGACGGCCTCGCGGACGGCTGCTTCGAGCTCGGCACCCCGGTCACCGGCGGCAACGTCTCGTTCTACAACCAGACCGGCGACGTGCCGATCCACCCGACCCCGCTGGTCGGCGTGCTCGGCATCATCGACGACGTCTCCCGCCGGATCCCGTCCGGCTGGCAGGACGAGGGCCAGAACATCTACCTGCTCGGCACCACCTCGACGGAGCTTTCCGGATCCGCCTGGGCCGACGTCATCCACGACCACCTCGGCGGCCTGCCGCCCAAGGTCGACCTCGCAGGCGAGAAGCGCCTGGCCGGCCTCATCGGCGCCGCGCGCGACGAGTGGCTGATCTCCTCGGCGCACGACCTCAGCGAGGGCGGCCTCGGCCAGGCGCTCGCCGAGGGCGTCATGCGCTTCGGCGTCGGCGCCCGCGTCTGGCTGACCGAGCTCATGGAGCGCGACGGCGTGGACGCCGCGACCGCGCTGTTCTCCGAGTCGGCCGGCCGCGTGATCGTGACCGTGCCCCGCGAGGACGACGTGAAGTTCCAGGGCCTGTGCGAGGGCCGGGGCTACCCCGTGCTCCGCATCGGCGTGACCGACAGCGCGCCGCAGCTCGAGGTGCAGGACGTCTTCACCGTCTCCGTCGAGGAACTGCGCGCGACCGCCCAGGCGACCCTGCCCGCCGCGTTCGGCCCGACCGTCGCGGAGCCGGTCGGCGCCTGACGGCCCGCGAAGCGAGGAAGCTCATGAACAGCACCCCCGAGGAGACCGAGGACCTCTCGATCTACAGCGCCCGGCGGCAGCGCCGGATCCGCATCACGGCCTGGGTCGTGATCGTCGCGCTCATCCTGGTGGGCGGCGGATCCGCTCTGCTCACGGTGCTGCTGGGCTGAATCGGGCACTCCGGGTGCACGGCGTCGCCGCGACGTGAGCCCGGGTCCCTCTGCCCGCACAGCGGACGGCGCCTCCCTACCCGCACAGGGGCGGCTCCCTCTGCCTGTACAGAGTAGGTTCGAGAGCATGCGACCCGACCGTGCGGTGACACTGCAGGACATCGCCGATCGCCTCGGTGTGTCCCGCTCGACCGCGTCATTCGCGATCACGGGGCGCGGCCGCGTGTCGGAGGAGATGCGCCGCCGCGTGCACGAGGTCGCCGATGAACTCGGCTACCGGCCGAACACCGTCGCCCGCAACCTCAAGGGCTCGCGCACGGGCATGCTCGCGCTGCACATCCCGCCCGACAGCACCACGATGTCGTACTACATGGAGGCGACGTTCGGCATGGTCGAGGAGGCCGAGCGCACGGGCCTCATCGTCTTCATGCTGCCGTCCGGCGAGCGAGCCGAAGGCTACGACCAGCTGCCCGCCGATGCCGTGATCCTGCTGGATCCCGCCATCGACGATCCCGCGGCGCGCACCCTCCTCTCCGGTCGGGTGCCCGTCGTCACCGGCGAGCGCGTGCCCGAGGGGCTGCCGGCCGCGCGCGGCGAGGTCACCAGCGACCACGTGCCGGCCGTCCGCGAGCTGATGGCGCATCTGCACGAGCGGGGGGCGCGGCATCCGGCGATGGTGCTCCCCGACCTGCAGAGCGACTGGGCGTTCACCGTCCGGGATGCCTTCACCGACTGGTGCACCGAGCACGGCACGCATCCCCGCACCGTCACGCTGCCGCACCCGACGGCGCCCGAGATGATCCACGCGGCGGTGGCCGAGCTCGTGCGCGACGTCAACGACCCGGTCGATGCGATCCTCGCCGTCTCCGACGGCACCGCGCTCAGCGTCGTCACCAGCGCGCAGCGGCTCGGCCGCCGCGTCGGCGAGGATCTGCTCGTCGCCGCGCTCGTCGACTCCGAGGTACTCGCCCTGGCGCAGCCTTCGGTCACCGCGATCGACCTGCATCCGCGCGAGTTCGGTCGGCGCTGCGTGCGCGCCGCCGTAGCGGTGATCGAAGCCGCCGCCGGTGATGACCGCACGGTGCGCGAGCTGGTGCCGATCTCGGTCCAGCGCCGGGCGTCCACCCGCGGCCCCGTCGTACCCCCGTCCTACTGATCCGAGGCCCCCTACGCAGAGCCCTGGTGACCTCGGGAGCCCGGGGCGCTCACCCTCGGCCGCCCAGCCCGCCCGATCCGTATCCACGATCCGCAGCTGAGCCCAGACAAGTAGTTGCGCTTGCTTTATCGATATTGCTACTCTGGCGGAACCGACGGATTCCCTGCCGCCGACACGACGACGACGTCGATCCCCCCACCCGCAACGCCCGCGGAACAGGAGCCCCCATGACTCACCCCGCCCCCGGCGAGCCGCTCGCCTCGCCCACGGAGCTCACCGCCCAGGTCACCGAAGGCCGCTTCAAGAGGGTGCTGGGCACACCATCCCTCGTGCTGTTCGGCCTCGTCTACATGGTGCCGCTCACCGCGTTCACGACGTACGGCATCGTCACCCAGCTCACCGGCGGGCGCGTGCCGATCACCTACGTGATCACCCTCGTCGCGATGGTGTTCACCGCCCGCTCGTACTCGCGGATGTCGGTCGCCTATCCGTACTCCGGATCCGCGTACATCTACACCCAGCAGAGCTTCGGCGGCGCCATCGGCTTCCTCGCCGGATGGGCGCTGCTGTTGGACTACCTCTTCCTCCCGATGATCAACTACCTGATCGTCGGGCTCTACATGAACCAGACGTTCCCGTCGATCCCGAACTGGGTGTGGATCGTCGGTGCGATCCTGCTCGTCACGGTCCTGAACGTGATCGGCATCGTCTCGGTCGCCCGCGCCAACTTCGTGATCATCGCCGTGCAGACGATCTTCATCATCGCGTTCGTCGTCTTCGCGATCGGATCCGCCACGGGCCACCACGTCGACCCGCTGCTGCCGTTCCGCGGCGACGGCACCGTGACCGGCCTGGGCCCGCTGTTCCAGGGTGCGGCGATCCTGTGCCTCTCATTCCTCGGCTTCGACTCGGTCTCGACGCTGTCCGAGGAGGCGAAGGACTCCACCCGCACCGTCCCCCGCGCGATCATGATCACCACCATCACCGCCGGCGTGATCTTCATCCTGCTCGCCTACTTCTCGCAGTGGGCCTTCCCCTCGAACAAGTTCACCTCGCCCGACACGGCGAGCATCGAAGTGGTCGCGTCGCTCGGCCAGCAGTGGCTCTCCGTGCTGTTCATCGCGGGCTTCGTCGCCGGCGGCATGGGGTCGGCGCTGACCTCGCAGGCATCGGTCGCCCGGATCCTGTTCGCCATGGGACGCGACGGCGTGCTGCCGAGCGCGATCTTCGGAAGGCTGAACAAGCGCTTCGGCACCCCGGTCATCCCGATCCTGATCGTCTCGGTCGTCTCCCTGTACGCCGCGTTCGCGGATCTGCTCACGATCTCGAACATGATCAGCTTCGGCGCCCTCATCGCGTTCTCCTGCGTGAACCTGGCGACGTTCAAGCACTACTTCATCGACCGCGGTGAGCGCAGCGGATGGCACGCGGTGAACAACCTCGTGCTGCCCGGCATCGGCTTCGCCCTGACGGTGTGGCTGTGGACGAACCTCACCGGAATGACGTTCGTCGTGGGCCTCTCCTGGCTGGCGATCGGATTCATCCTGCTCCTCATCGTCACGCGGTTCTTCCGCCGCCCCACGCCGACCCTCGACCTGAAGGAGTGATGGTGGTCGACACGATCGTCATCGGAGCGCGGGTGCGCTCGCTCGCCCCGGAGACCGGAGAGGGAGCGGACGCCGTCGCGATCACCGGCGGCCGGATCACCGCCGTCGGCCCCAGATCCGAGATCCTCCCGCTCGCGGGAGCGGGCACCGAGCTCATCACCCACGCGAGCGCGACGATCATCCCCGGTCTCGTCGATGCGCACAGCCACCCGATCTACAGCCTCGGCATCGTCCGCGGCCTGTCGCTGACCGGCGTGCACACCTATGACGAACTCGTCGCCGCCCTCGAGCGAGGCCGCGACGAGCAGGCCGGCGCGGAGTGGTTCCTGGCCTGGGGCCTCGATCCGACCGCGTTCGAGGGCCGCCCGATCGGCAACGCCGCCCTGCATGAAGTACTCGGCGTCGATCGCCCCGCCTACATCAAGATGTTCGACGCGCACTCGGGCATCGCCTCGGCGGCCGCCCTCACCCGCGCCGGCATCGACGCCCCCGTCACCTATCCGGACGGATCCGGTGCCGCGGGCGATGAGGACGGCAACCTCACCGGTCACCTGATCGAGTTCCCGACCATGGAGATCCTCGAGCGTGCCCTCCCCGTGCTCGGATTCGCCGACCGGGTCGCGCAGCTTCATCGCCTGCTGTCCGACATGGCCGCAGTCGGCATCACGGCGGCGCACGTCATGGACCTGCAGGACGAGGACGCGCTCGACCTGCTCGCCGCGATCGAGGCGACCGGCGATCTCCCCGTGCGCCTGCGGATCTCCCCCTGGGTCACGCCCGAGACGACGGACGACGAGGTCGCCGCACTCATCGCGCTGCAGGGCCGGGGCGGCCGGCGCTACGTGGTCGAAGGGGCGAAGTTCTTCATCGACGGCACCGTCGAGGGCGGCACCGCGTGGTTGTCTCGGCCCGACGCTCAGGGCGAGGGGCTGTCCTCGGCGTGGACGCCCGCCGAGGCCTACGCCGAGCGCGTGCGACAGTTCGACCATGCAGGGGTGCCCACCGCGACCCACGCGATCGGCGAGCAGGGGATCCGCTTCGTCGCGGAGACTCTCGCGGCCCTGCCGAAGGGCGGAGTGCCGCACCGCATCGAGCACATCGAATCGGTCGAGGACGACGTCATCGCCATGATCGGCGCGAACGGGATCGTGGCGAGCATGCAGCCGACGCACTGCACGCATCACGTGCGCAGGGACGGCTCCGACGACTGGTCGCGACGTCTCGGCCCCGAGCGGGCTGCCCGCGCGTGGCGCACCGCCGATGTGCGGCGCAGCGGAGCGGTGCTCGCCCTGGGCTCGGACTGGCCGGTCGCGGCGTTCGATCCGTGGGAGATCATGGCGGATGCCCAGGGCCGCCGATCCGTCGCGGTGGCCGACTCCGCACCCGTCGGGCCGGAGCAGGCGCTCAGCGCCGTCGAGGCACTCGAGGGATACACGTCGCATGCGCACCGTGCGGTCGCGTCCGATGGCGGACGGCTCGTCCCCGGCGCCCCCGCGGATCTCGTCGTGGTCGACCGCGATCCGCTGGACACCTCGCCCGAAGAGCTGCTCGGAGCGCGCGTGCTGCTCACCCTCGTCGACGGGAAGCCCACCGCCGGGCCGTGAGGCGGATGGTCCGCGGCAGGTCTAGAGTCAGCCGCATGGCCTCCGATCCCCGCGCTCTGCTCGAGGAGCTCCGCACCGCGGCGGCGACCCAGGTCACCGAGGCCGACGCCGCGGTCCGAGAGCTCCTGCACGACCGGGAGGGCTCGAACGACGACGACGAGCACGACCCGGAGGGCGTGACGCTGTCGTCCGAGTGGTCCCGCCTCACGGGGATCGCCGATGCCGCGGCTGCGAAGCTGCAGCAGGTCGACCACGCGCTCGCGCGCCTGGACGCCGGCGCCTACGGCATCTGCGCCTCATGCGGCCGGCCGATCCCCGCCAGTCGTCTCGAGGTGCGCCCGTTCGCCGAGCACTGCGTCGCCTGCGCCGAGCGCCTCGGACGCTGAGGGACGCCGCCGCGTCCGGGGCCGCGGGAACCGGATCCGGGTCCTTCCCCCACCAGAATGGATCCATGACCGCCGACGCCGCCGCTCTCGCCCGTGCCCTCGCCTCCGGCGCCCCGCTCACCTGGGTGCTGACGGGAGACTCGATCACGCATGGCCTGGTGCACACGCAGGGCGGCCGCACGTATGCGGAGCACCTGCACGAGATCGTCCGCGGCGAGCTCGGCCGGGTGCACGACGTCGTCATCGACACCGCGATCAGCGGCTGGCGGATCGTGCAGCTCCTGGAGGACTTCGATCGCCGGGTCGCCACGTGGCGCCCGCAGCTGGTCACGGTCATGATCGGCACGAACGACTGCTCGGACGCGGGCGCGTTCCCCGTGATCACGCCCGACGAGTTCGCGGCGTCGCTGACCGAGTTCGTCCGGCGTGTGCGCGAGCTCGGTGCGATCCCGGTGCTGCAGACGCCGCCGGCCGTGGACGTGCCGAACGCTCCGGAACGCGGTCGCATCGCCGCGTTCGCACAGGCCGTCCGCGACGTCGCCGCCGCCGAGGACGCGATGCTCGTTGACCAGTTCGCCCGTTTCGCCGAGCTCGGCAACGGCGGGGTGCCGTGGGGGCTCATGAACGACCCGTTCCACCCCAACGCCACCGGACACCAGGCACTCGCGCTCGAAATCGCCGAAACCCTGGGACTGGACCCGGTCGCTTCCCGCGTGCTGCCGAAGCTCCGCGCCGACATCGCCGCGGGCCGGCTGAACTGAGCCGAGCGCACCCTCGGTGCACCCGCTTCATCGGTAGGCGGCGAGGAACTCCTCGATCAGCGCCGCTGCCGGGGCGCTGGGCTGGCGGGGGCTGATGATGCTGAGGTCCCAGTCGATCTGCTCGGCGAGCGCCACCGACACGACGCCGTCGACAGGCGTGATGAGCAGTTCCGGAAGCACCGCGATGCCGAGGCCCGTGGCGACGAACACCGGTATTGCACTCGTCTCCGTCACTTCGGCGCGGATGTCGCGGACGATGCCCCGTGCGGCGAGTGCGGAGTCGAGGACGTCGCGATTGCCGAATCCGGCGGGCGTGTCGACGAAGTGCTCGGCAGCGATCTCTGCCAGGCCGATCTCCGCGCGCCGAGCGAGCTCGTGGTCCTCGGACAGGATGACCCGGTACGGCGTCGTCGCGAGGCGATGCACGGCCAGGCCGGGAGCGGCCGACGCCGGAAGGCCGAAAAGGCTGAGATCGACCCGACCCCGTCGCACCGACTCCAGCAGCTCGCCGGATCCGCCAGAGGTGCCGCGCAGACGGAGTTCCACCAGTGGATTCGCACGGTGGAATGCTCCGATGACGCGGGGAACGGCCATGGAACTGATACTCGTGAACATGCCCATGCGCAGGAGCCCGCGCAGTTCCCCGCGCGGATCCGCCGCCGCCCTGGCGCGGGCTTCGGCATCAGCGAGCTCGCGCAGCACGGGGAGGACGGCCTCGCCGGCCGGGGTGATCCGCACCCCGCGTTGATCGCGTTCGAAGAGCGCGGCGCCCAGTTCCTTCTCCAGCGCGCGCACCCCCGCCGAGACGGTCGACTGCCCGGCGTACACGCGCTGCGCGGCCCGGGTGAAGCTCAGCTCGTCGGCGACGGCGATGGCGTACTCGGCCTGACGGGTGTCCACGTGACCTCCTTGCCATCGATCAGAGCGATGACAGTGATCCATGATAATCGTTGGACTCGATGATGCCCGAGGGAAAGCATGGAAGCCGTGACCACCTCGACAGCATCCCCTTCCCTCGTCTCCGCCCGACGACTCCCGCACCACGCCGGCTTCTGGATCATCGCCGTCGCGTTCCTCACGGAGATGGCGTTCTGCGCGATCCCCACACCGCTGTACGCGATCTACCAGCAGCGCGACGGCTTCCCGACGATCGTCCTCACGGTGATCTTCGTCGCCTACGCGGTCGGCGTGATGGTGAGCCTGTATCTGGCGGGCCACGTCTCCGACTGGCTCGGCCGCCGTCGCGTGATCCTCGGATCGCTCCTGATCAACGTGCTCTCCGCCGTCCTCTTCCTCGTATGGACGGACGTGACCGGCCTCATCGTCGCCCGCTTCGTCTGCGGGCTCGGCGTCGGCATCCTGACCGCGACCGCGACGGCGCACCTCTCGGAGCTCGGCGCCGCCGCGGGACGGTCCGGGGGACGTTCGTCACTCGTGTCGACGTTCGCGAATCTCGGCGGCATCTCCCTCGGGCCGCTGGTGGGCGGCGTGGTCGCCACCTGGGCAGCGCGTCCTCTCGTGACTCCGTATGCGATCTTCGCCATCCTCCTCGCCGTGGAGGCGGTCGTCGTGGCCTTCGTGCCGGAGACCGTCGAACGCCGCGAAGAGCGGCCCGCCTACCGGCCGCAGCGCGTGGCAATCCCGGCTGAGGGACGGGCGGCCTTCTGGTCGGCTGCGGCGGCCGCGTTCGGCGCATTCGCGGTCTTCGGCACCTTCATGGGCCTCTCGTCGACATTCCTCGGCCGGGTGCTCGGCGTGCATTCGCCCCTGCTGGTGGGCGTCGCGCCGTTCATCCTCTTCATGGCTGCCGCCGCGGCGCAGATGCTCACGACGACGGTCCCGGCGCGGGCGCAGCTCATCAGCGCGATCGCCCTGGCGGTGCTCGGTCTCACCACCGTCTCGGCGGGTGCCGTGCTCACGTCGCTGGCACTCTTCCTGATCGGAGGGGGCATCGCGGGCGCCGGTATCGGGATCCTGTTCCGCAATGCGCTGACCACCGCGGCGTCGGCGGCCGCGCCGGAACGACGAGGCGAGGCGCTCGCCGCGATCTTCCTGATCGCCTACGCGGGCATGACCCTTCCTCCTCTGCTCGCGGCGGGCGCCCTGAGCATCTGGACCCCCGTGTCAGTGCTCATCGGACTCAGCGCCCTCGCAGGTCTGCTCGTGGTCGCGTCCGGCGGGAGGATGCTGCGCCGCTCGACGCCGACGGCGGCGTGATCGGTGCGTGCTCGACCGCCCCGGCGAACTCCCGTCACGAGGCTCCATCTCGCACGCTGACTCGTTCTCTCATGCGGCGCCGGAGCGCGACGAGGTAGGCGCGGCCGAATTGAATGCCGTAGGTGATCTCGCGGTCGGAAGCGTCCGAACCCTCCGGAATGCTGCGTGCGCCGACGGCGACTTCCGCCAGCATCGTCGCTGCGTCATCGATCGGTCGACGCACGTGGAACCAACTCGCGCCAGACTGCAACGCGGCGTCCGAACGCGCCGTCGCTTCGTCGAGCAGCGCCGAATACCATCGATCGGACTCGTGGGACACTGACCGCCTCCTCCAGGATGACTGCGGGCATTCATCAGGAGAGACGGGCGAAGCGGGCTTCGATTACGCGACAACACCGATCCTTCACCCGTTCTTCGCCGCCGCTTCATCCTCGTCCTAGCGGCGCGAGCGGCGCGAGCGGCGCGAGCGGCCGGCGATCGCGCATCCGTCCCAGAGCGCGGCTGCCGGCAGCGATTGCCCGGCGAGCACCCGTCTGACGGATGCGGCACGTCGCGACGCGCACCCGGCGGCGCTCGAAAAGCCCCGATGACGATACGGAGCGGGGCGCATAGGCTGAGGGGCATCATGCAGGAGTTCTGGGATGGTTTCTGGGAGTTCGCGAAGAACTATTGGTGGCTCGTGTTCCCGCTCATGGGCGTGGCCGGGGGCCTCGGCCGGCGGTGGCAGGTGCTGTCGCAGCAGCGCCACAAGCAGAAGCTGGAGAGACTGCGTCTGAAGGGCGAGATCAAGGCCGCCCAGCTCGCCGCCCGCGGCCAGATCGCCCCGCAGCTTTCGCCGCGTGCCGCCGCGCAGCAGCAGGCGAACTCCTCGAAGGAACTGCTCGAGCGCCTGTTCGCCGAGCATGACGGGATCACCGCCCGCTGGCTGGACTACGAGCTCGACGTCGCGAAGATGATCGCGTTCCCGGCGATGAGCGACGGACGCCAGCCCCTGACCGCGGCGTTCCTGCGGGCGAAGAAGATCGCCGATGCGCTGCGTCCGAGCTCGGCCGAGGCGAAGGTCACCGAGCAGCAGGTCACGGAGTACCTCGACGCGGTCGGCAACTACGCGGTCGCGTTCGAGATCGCGGAGAAGGACGCCCGCCGCCTGCGCGACTCCACCTTCACCGACGACGAGCGCAAGCGTCTCGAACGCGCGCAGCACATGCTCAAGGTCGCCGTCGACCAGTCCGCCACGCCCGCCGAACGACAGACGGCGTACCGCCGCGTACGCGAGGAGCTGGACGGACTCATCGACCTCTCGGACGCCGCGGTGGAGAACCTCGAGAAGAAGGTCGCGCTGCAGCTCGAACCGGGTCGCGCTCCCGAGCCGGTCGCCTCCGCGGACGCGGGGACCGAGACGGATCCGGCCGTGGTCTCGGCGCCGACCCCGCACGCGGACCCGAGCGCGCTGGCGGATCCAGTCCCCGTCGCGGATCCGATCCCGGCGCGCGATCCGCTCGCGGCTCCGGATCCCCTGCGTCAGGCCGCACCGCTGACGAACCCGGAGCGCTGAGCTCGTGACCGTCCGGGACGCGCCGCTGCGCGTCGGCCTCATCGGCGCGGGCGGGATCGCCGCATCGCACCTGGACGCCTGGCAGGCGCTCGGCGCGGAGTGCGTGATCTCCTCGCGCACCCGCCCCGAGGCCCTCGCCGCGCGGTTCGGCGTGGAGATCGCGGACGACGTGGACGCGCTCATCGACCGGGTCGACGTCGTCGGGATCCTCGCTCCCACGCCGACGCACCCCGACCTGGCTCTGCGCGCGATCGCCCGCGGCCGGCACGTGGTGTGCGAGAAGCCGCTCGCGGTGAGGGCTGCCGAGGCGCGGCGCATGGCCGGCGCCGCCGAGGCCGCGGGCGTGCGCCTGTTCCCCGCCCACGTCGTGAGGTACTTCGCGGCGTACCGGCGGATCCAGCAGCAGGTCGCCGCCGGCGGGATCGGCGCCCTGCGGTCGCTGCGGCTCAGCCGCTCAGGAGCGGGACCGACGGCGGGATGGTTCTACGACGAGGGCGAGGGCGGCGGGCTGATCCGCGACCTGCTCATCCACGACATCGATCAGGCGCTGTGGCTCGCCGGGCCTGTCGTCTCGGTCTCCGCGCGGCAGGATCCGCCGAGCGTCGACGGACGGTTCTCGGCACCGGTCACCGCTGTGGTCGAACTCACCCACGCGAGCGGCGCGACCACACGCATCGACGGCGGCTGGCTGGGTGAGGGCGCGCCGTTCCGCACCACGATCGCGGTGGTCGGCACCGAGGGGACGCTCGCGCACGACAGCGCCGCGGATGCCGTCACCGAGACCGCCGCGTCTGCGCCCGGTGACGCGGGGCCGGCTCCGTCGGTCGAGTCCGATGCCGACTACCTCCCGCCGCAGACCGAGGATCACCCGTACCGCGCCCAGATCGCCGACTTCGCCGACGCGATCCGCACGGGAGGGCAGGCCCGGGTGAACCCGGCCGACGGCATCGCCGCAGTCGCCGTCGTGGACGCGGCGTATGCGTCCGTCGCCGCGGGCGGTGCCAGATCCGCGTTTCCCCCCTCGCAGCGTGATTCCCTCCCCTGAGAGACGTCCATCAGAGGAGGGAATCACGCCCAGGGGAGGGAAACGCGCCGGGATCGCGCCCCTGCACGGGATCAGGGCTGCGGGTAGTACGCCTTGCTGCCGACGGGGCCGTCGATGGTGAAGGCCTCGTTCTTGTAGACGACCTTGGTCACGCCCAGGTTGGGCACGCCCGCGGGCGGCATCGCCGGGGTGGACCCGGTCGTGTCGCGCATGTCCGGAGCGCCTGCGAAGCAAGAGATCGACAGGCCGCTCGAGACCACGAACACCGTCCTTTCGTTCTTGTCCACGGCCTTCGCAGCGATCTCGGCGAGCGCGTCGGTCATGCGCGCGTCGACGTCGGTGCAGTCCTCCGCGGGCAGGCCGAGCTCGGGCGCGTCGGCGACGGCCTTGATGGCGGCCATCATCCCGTAGAGGCCGTGCTGGGAGATCGCGAGGCCCTGCATGGTCTGCCAGCCGCCGTTCTGGCCGTTCGCATCGGCCGGCGCGAGCGGGGGCGCGTCGTGATCGATCGTGTAGCCGAGGTACTCCACGGCCGCCGTCCACAGCTCCTTGTTCTCCTTGCCCTCGTACTTGCCGAAGTTCATCTCGCGCAGCCGGGCGTCCTGGGTCACGGTCAGCTTCGACTGGCCCGCGCCCTGGAGCGCGTAGGTCGCCGTCTCGAAATGGCGCTTGCCGTCGGCCGAATACGCGGCGGAGAAGGGGCCCACTGCGGCGCCGAGATTCGCACCGACGGCGACCGCGAGCGGGCGCCCCTCATCGAGCTTGCCGACGGGTGCCGTCGCGACGGGCTTCGTGCCGACGAGCAGGGGCGAATCCGACCAGCCCTGCACGGTGTCGGTCTGGTTGAGGATGGTGCGACCGTGCCTGGTGAGATAGATCGTGACGACGCGGTCGGCCTTGCTGTTGCCGGCCCCAACCGCGGTCGACGGCGACGCGGCGGCTGCCGAGACGGCGGTGAGGGTCGTCGCCGCGAGGAGTGCCGCGGTGACCGCCGCGACGCGGATGATGCTCTTCTTCATGGTGCTCTCCTTGATGAGATGAGGGATGAGGGGCTGACGGATCGGGGCGCGACGAGGCACCCGATCCTCGGCGGTCGTTCAGAAGGCGAGCGGCCCGCTCACACGGATGTCCCGCGACGACACCCCGACGCGGACCTCCGCCGGGCCCGTCGCCGGCGTCCAGCTGTGCGCGTCCACGTCGAAGTACGACACCGCCCGCCAGGGGATGCGCACCGTGACGCGCTCGGATCGGCCGGGCTCCAGGCGCACCTTCGCGAACCCTGCGAGCTGCTGCGGCGGCATCGGCACCGGCGCCGTGACGTCTCCCGCATAGACCTGGACGACGACGGATCCCGGGCGCGAGCCGGTGTTGCGCACCGTCACCGTCGCCGTGCCCGCATCGTCCCCGTCCGACGAGGCGACCACAAGATCCTCGATCTCCCAGGCCGTGTATCCCAGGCCGTGGCCGAACGGATACGCCGGTTCGAGATCGTGCGCGTCGAAGCCGCGATAGCCGACGAAGACCCCTTCGTCGTAGTGCACGCGTCCGTCGACCCCGGGATAGGTGCGGGCCTCACGGGCGGGCGTCTGGGAGAGGTCGACCGGCAGCGTCAACGGCAGCCGTCCGCCGGGCTCGACGGCGCCCGTGAGCACCCGCGCGAGCGCGTCGCCCTGCGCCTGACCGGGATACCACGCCTGCACCAGCGCGGCCGGATCCGCGCCCCAGCCGCCGATGTCGACGGGGGCTCCGGTCATCAGCACGACGATCGTGCGCGGGTTCGCCGCGAGCACCGCGCGGATGAGGTCGTTCTGGCCGCCGGGCAGCTGCATGCTCGGACGATCGTCAGCCTCCGCCTCGTAGCTGCGCGCGATGACGACGGCGACGTCGGCGGATGCCGCGGCCTCCGCGGCGCGGGCCGCATCGGGTGAGAGGACCCCCTCCGGCGGCACCCAGCCGAGCCGGAGCTTCGCCCCGAGCAGGAAACCCTGCGACGGGTGGTCGGCGGCGTAAGACATCCGGATCCGGTAGGCGCGACCGGCCTGCAACCGCACCACGACCTCGTCGATCGAGACGTCGGGCTGCCCGCCGTCGCCGCCCCACCCGTACGGCCTGGCCTCGTCCGGCACCGCTGCACTCTCATCCGCGGCGAGGTCGATCACGGCCTCAGCCTCGGCGGCGTGCTCGACGACCTCCGCCATCCCGGATCGTGCGACCACACGGCCGTCGAGCTCGAACGTGTACGAGCCGAGGCTGGTGATCACGAACCGGTAGGCGCCGGTGACCGGCACGGTCAGCGTGCCGGTGTACCGCGCCGACATCTGCGCGTTCAGCTCGGTGGGCAGCCTCTCGTATCGCGCCGACGCGGCGTTGAACCCGGGGAAGTTGTGGAAGCCGTGCAGCAGCTCGATCCGCCCGTCGATCCGGGACACCAGCGGATCCCCCTCGAACGACGGGTTCGCCCAGTACTCGGCCTGCAGACCGACCTCGCCCGATGGCGCGCGGAAGAAGCCGGAGTCGACGGGATCCGCCCCGGGCAGGAGCGCACCCGGGGTGACCGGGTCGCTGCCGTATTCGACGAGGATCTCGACGTCGTCACCCAGAGCGCGCCGCAGGCCCTCCGCGGGTGAGACGCCGCGCGTCGGCCTGACCTGCGAGCTGCCCCCGCCCTGCGCGCTCCAGGCGTCGACGTCCGGGCCGATCAGCGCCACGCGTCGTACGCCTCCGAGAGGCAGGATCCCGTCGTTGCGCAGCAGCACCATCGCGTCCTCGGCGATCGCCTGGGCGATGGCGTGGTGCTCGTCGACGGCGAAGTCCGCGATGCCGACCGGATTCTCCAGCTGCCCCATCCCGATCATCGGGCGCAGGATGTTGCGCACCTTCTCATCGATCACCGCTTCGGGCACGCGTCCGTCGTCCACCGCAGCGCGCAGCTGGCCGCCCCAGAAGCCCTCGTTCGGCTGCTCCTGGTCGAGCCCGGCGTTCGCCGCCTCCGTCGTGGAGTGGTTGGCGCCGTAGTCGCTCATGATCCAGCCGCGGAACCCGAAGTCGTCGCGCAGGATGTCGCGCAGGATCCGGGGATTCTCACACGCGAACTCGCCGTTGACGCGGTTGAACGATCCCATCATCGACGCGACGCCCCCGTCCCGGATGAGCGCCTCGAACGGCGGCAGATACAGCTCGCGCATGGTGCGCTCGTCGATCACCGCGTCCACGCTGGACCGATGGTCCTCCTGATTGTTGATCGCGTAGTGCTTGGCGCACGCCTGCACGCCCTGCTCCTGGATGGCGCGCACGAGCGCGACACCGATCTCCGACTGCAGGTGCGGATCCTCGCCGAACGACTCGAACGTGCGCCCGCCGATGGGCACCCGGGCGATGTCGACGGCCGGACCCAGCGAGACGTTGTGGTCGGTCGCGCGGCATTCCGCGCCGATGACCGCACCGTAGGCGGATGCCCGTGCCGGATCCCAGGTGGCGGCGAGGGCGATCGGCGCGGGCAGCGACGTAGCCTTGCCCTCGTGCACATCCCCTTTGTTGATCCGCACGCCGGCGGGCCCGTCCGCCATCTGGATGTTCGGGATGCCGAGCCGCTCCACGCCCTCGGCGTAGAAGCCGAAGTTCCAGTTCAGATCGCCCGTGACGAACGCGATCTTCTCGTCGAGCGACATCTGCGCGAGGAGCCCCTCGACGCGCTCGTCGGTGGCTGCACTGTCCCAATCTGCATTGGCCCAGGCGACGCCGGACTTCTCAGACATGAACCCTCCATCGGGCCTGTGCGCATCGCCTCGTTGCGATGTGCGAGTGGCACCGAGTCTGACGTCAATACCTAAACGAGTCAAGTATTCGATCAGGCAATCCCTAAGCGGCTAAAGTTTTTGGTCCTGCTCCGCCCGGATGAGCAACATGACCGCTCGCCGCGTCGCATGACGCGCGCGACGCATGCAGGATCATGCGACACCTGCAGGACCGGATCCCGGGATCCGTCGCGCATACGTCGCCGGGTCCTGCATCCGTCGCACGGAGGCTCGCGTCAGGCGGCGTGCGAGACCGCCACGATCCCGTCCCAGAGTCGGCGCAGGCGCGACACCATGTCGATCGTGTGGTCGTTGAGCCACTGCAGCTGCAGGCCGTCCGCGGCCGCCACCAGCAGGTCGACCGCGGCGGAGACGTCGACCGCGGGGCCGATCACGCCGGCGTCCTGGGCGCGCAGGATGACCCCGGAGAGGCCATCGCGCAGCCACGCGTACCGCTCGAGGAAGAACGCATGCGCCGGGTGCTCGGGGATGCTCGCCTCGGCGGAGAACTCGACGTACAGCCGCACCAGCCCTGGGACTTCGGCGTTATGGGCGATGACGGCGAAGAATCCCTCGATGGTCGGATCCGGTGCGAAGAACATTCCGTGATCGCGGATGTCCCGCGCGCGCAGCACCTCCTGGTACAGCTCCTCGCGCGACGCGAAGTGGTGCATGAGCCCGGCCTGGGTCAGGCCGACGCGCTCGGCGATCTCGCGGTTCGACGCCTTCCGGCAGCCCTTCGCAGCCACAACCTCGAGCGCGACGGAGAGGATCTCCTCGCGCTTGGCCGTCCCCTTGGCGTACGGGCCCCGCTTCACGAGTGCCAGACTACGTGTTCGCGCCCCGATCCTCCGCGCCGAAGGACGCCGCGCACAGCGCTCGCCACAGCTGCCGCAGACGTTCGGCCATGTCGATCTCGCGATCCAGCAGCCACTGCACCTGCAGCCCGTCGGCCGCGACGATCATCTGCTCGGCGATGATGGCGGCGCACGCATCCGGCCCCATCTGCCCCGACTCCTGCGCGATCCGCACATCCCCCATCAGCGCCTCCCGCAGCGCGGCGTACCTCTGCTGGAAGAAGCCGCGGGACGGATGCCGCGGGTCGCCCGCGACCTCGGCGGCGTACTCGGCGAACAGCTGGACCAGCCCCGGAACCTGCTGATTGTGCTCGATCACAGCGAGGAACCCGGCGATCCCGACAAGGGTGCGCGCATACACCGCCTCGTCGTGCTCATCGCGGGTCTGGATGATCGCGCAGAACAACTCGTCCCGGGAACGGAAGTGATGCATGAGCCCGGCCTGCGTGAGCCCCACCCGGCGGGCGATGTCGCCGATCAGGGCGCCCCGGCTGCCGTTCTCGGCGATCACGTCGAGCGCGGCCTCGAGGATCTCGGATCGCCGCAGCACCCCCTTGGCGTATGCGCCGCGCGACGTGCGCATCGACTCCGTCACCTCCACCCCCCTGCCTCGTCCCGCGCCAGGCTCCTGGCGGCGGAGAGCGGGCCGACGTCCGGCCCCGGCGGCCCGCTCTCCTTGCGCTATCTGACCTTCTTAATCGGGAAGATCACCACCGCCCCGATCAGTCCTGCGATCGCGCAGAGCGTGAACCACACCGTGTAGTTCGACCCGTTGGCGCCGCCCGTGGCCAACAGCACGAAGCCGCCGATCATCGGGGCGAGGGTCTGCGGCAGGGCGTTCGCGATGTTGAGCACGCCCAGGTCCTTGCCCGAGTCGTCCGGGTTGGGGAGCACGTCGATGACGAGCGCGAGATCGACCCCGACGTAGATGCCGTAAGCCGCTCCGAGGAAGAGCTCCAGGACGTAGTAGGACGGGATGTCCTGGACGAAGATCAGGGCGAAGGTTCCGACCGCGAAGAGCGCCGTCGCCACCCACACGAAGACCTTGCGCTTCCCGATCCGGTCGGAGAGCATGCCCGCGAGCCAGGCGGTGACGACCAGCGCGCCCGTGTACACCAGCGTGGTGTTGGCGATCAGGAGACCGATCTCCTTCTCCGGCACCTTGAGGTGGTTGATCAGGTACCCGAAGCGGAACGCAGTGAACCCGAAGGAGGCGAACGTGATCAGGAACCGCGACCACCAGGCCAGTGCGAAGTCCGGCTCCTTGACGGGGCTGACCCAGATGGTCTGGAGGATCTCGCCGAACGTCATCCGCGGAGGCTTCACGGGCAGCACCTTGTCCGGCAGGACGAAGGCGAACACGATCATCGCGCCGATCGCAAGGATCGACGGGATCACGAAGACGATGAAGAGGTTGGCCGAGAACCAGCCGGCGACGTAGACGCCGCCGACGATGCCGGCGTTCTGCGCGATGCCCAGGGCTGCGGTGATCTTTCCCCGCTGGAACTTCGGGACCTGATCCGCCAGGGTCGCGACGAACGGTGCGAGCGTCATGTTCGCGCCGAGTTGCGCGATTGCCCAGCCGACGGTCGCGATCAGCAGAGACGTGCCCGTCGCCATGAAGACGAACCCGATCGTCATGATGATCGTGCCGAGCACGATCCAGATCCGGCGTCGGCCCCATCGACTGGTCGTGCGGTCGGAGACGCGGCCGAAGATGACATTGGCCAGGGTGGCGAAGAGGGCGCCCACGCCGCCGAGGATCGCCTGGGCGGAGTTCAGTCCGGCGCCCGTGTTCTCCACTGCACCGGTGTGCTGGAGCTCGAGGATCTTCAGGCCGATTCCGACGATCGCGGGGCCGAGCAGCGCCACGAAGAAGATGAACTGCGCGACGATCAGCCAGAAGACGAAGCTCTTCTTCGCAGGCTCGGTCGGCTCGGAGAACCAATGGTGCTCATGCGAGCCGATCGTCCGGCTCGCCGCCGTCATCCCGGATGGATTGCCCGCAGCGGAACCGCTGACAGAACTCATACCTGCCTCCTTTGGCCGGTCGAGGAGGAGAGCGGACGCCACATTGCGCCGCCAGGGAGCTCCGGCCCTCGTGCGTGAAAACCTATCCTTTTCAGGTTTCCGTCGCAAGAAGATTTCGGACCAGGGAAAGCCGTCACGGATGTCGAGGCGAACCTTGTCGACAAAAACCTGCCCCGTTATGGTTTCCCCCATGAACCCCGACGACAGGGAGCCCGTGATGACGGAACCGAAGGGCCTGCGCGCGGCAGACCTCACCCTCGAGGAGAAGGCTGCGCTCACGAGCGGAGCCGACTTCTGGACCACGAAGGCGATCGATCGGGTCGGGGTCCCCTCGATCATGCTGACCGATGGCCCGCACGGTCTCCGCAAACAGGCCACGGGCAATGACCATCTCGGCCTTGCCGGATCCGTGCCCGCGACCTGCTTCCCGCCGGCCGTCGGCCTGAGTGCGACGTTCGATCCCGAGCTCGCGGAGCGCGTGGGCGTCGCGCTCGGCGTCGAGTCCGCCATCGAGGATGTCGCGGTCATCCTCGGCCCCGGCATCAACATCAAGCGCTCGCCGCTGTGCGGCCGCAACTTCGAGTACATGTCGGAGGATCCGATCGTCTCGGGCGCCATGGGCGCGGGCCTGGTGAAGGGGATCCAGTCCCAGGGCGTCGGCTCATCGCTCAAGCACTTCGCGGCGAACAACCAGGAGACCGACCGCCTGCGGGTCTCCAGTGACGTGGATCCGCGACCGCTGCGTGAGATCTACCTGCGTGGCTTCGAGCGCGTGGTGCGCGACGCCCAGCCCTGGACGGTGATGTGCTCCTACAACCGGATCAACGGCGTCTACGCCTCGGAGGATCCATGGCTGCTCACGCAGGTGCTGCGCGAGGAGTGGGGGTTCGACGGCATCGTGGTCTCGGACTGGGGCGCGGTGAACGACCGGGTCGCCGGGCTCGTCGCGGGCATGGATCTGGAGATGCCGTCCAGCGGAGGCCGCACGGACGCCGAGCTCGTCGCCGCCGTGCGCGACGGCCGTCTGGACGAGCGCGATCTCGACGCCGTCGCAGATCGCCTGCTGGAGCTCGCGCGGAAGGCTCAGGCCCGAGCCGCGGCCACAGGTCCGCTCGATGTGGACGCGCACCATGCGCTGGCACGCGAGGTCGCCGGCCGCGCGATCGTCCTGCTCAAGAACGAGGGGACGCTGCCGCTGCCGCGCAACGCCCGGCTCGCAGTGATCGGCGAGTTCGCGCGCACGCCGCGGTTCCAGGGCGCCGGATCCTCGCAGATCAACCCGACTCGGGTCGACGCCGCACTCGACGCGATCCGCGCGGTCGCCGGAGACGTGCCGTTCGCGGCCGGCTTCGACATCACGCCCGAGGGCGTGTCCGAGGCGGAGACCGCGCGGCTGCGCGATGAGGCCGTATCCGTCGCCCGCGACGCGGGCACGGTGCTGCTGTTCCTCGGCGTGCCCTCGCACGAGGAGTCGGAGGGATACGACCGCGAGCACATCGATCTTCCCGCCGCGCAGCTCGACCTCCTCGATGCGATCGTCGAGGTCAACTCCGAGGTGGTCGTCGTGCTCTCGAACGGCGGCGTGGTCGCGCTGCCTTTCGAGAGCAAGGTGCCCGCGATCCTCGAGGCATGGCTGCTCGGCCAGGCCGGCGGGTCCGCCACGGCGGACGTGCTGTTCGGCGACGTGAACCCCTCGGGCCGGCTCGCGGAGACGATCCCGCTGCGCCTCGAGGACACCCCCGCGTACGGGAGCTTCCCGGGCGAGCACGGCCACGTGCGCTACGGCGAAGGCCTTCTCGTGGGCTACCGCTGGTACGACGAGAAGCACCTCGCGGTGCGATACCCCTTCGGTCACGGCCTCTCTTACACGACATTCGCGTACGGCGAGGCGGTCGCCGCGGTGCGCGAGGACGGCGACATCGTCGTGGTCGTGCCGGTCACGAACACGGGCCGTTCGGCCGGCCGCGAGGTGGTCCAGGCGTACACGTCGCTGCCCGGTTCGGACGTGCAGCGCCCGCCGCACGAGCTGAAGGCGTTCGCATCCGTGCAGCTCGCCCCGGGCGAGACGGCACCGGTGACGCTGCGGATCCGCCGGTCGGAGCTCGCGTACTGGGACATCCGGGTGGACCGCTGGATCGTGGAGGGCGGCACCTACGTCATCGACGTGGGCGCCTCGAGCCGAGACCTGCGGACGTCGACCGCCGTCGCCGTCGACGGCGATGAGGTGGTGCTGCCGGCGTCGCTGAACTCCTCCTTCGACGAGCTGCTGCTCGACCCCGTCGTCGGATCCGACCTGCGCGCGATGATCGAGGAGCGCTACGGGACCGGGGAGAACCAGCTGCTGAAGATGCTCGGCAACTTCCCCGTCGGCCGCCTCGACGGCTTCCCGCTCCCGCGGGCCGACATGGTCGAACTCGTGGAGCGCGCGCAGCGCGGCTGACGCGGCGGGCCGGCGGGCCGGCGGCTGACACGGGCGCGCGGCTGGCGCCCGCCGGTCCCGCACGCCTAGGGCACGGTGATCGTGCCGCCCGAGCCGATCTTCGCCGCGTTCGCCCCGAAGTCCCGGCGCCCGCGCTGATCGATGAGCTGCGCCGCGCCGTCGGCGGGGTCGGGCGACGGGATGCCGTCGGCGTAGTCGAACCGGACCGAACGCACCTGTCCGGCCACCACGGTCCCATCCGCCCGCAGCCGGACCGAGAGATACGCTCCGTACCGCGTCGCCGGATCCTTGCCGAACACGCCCCCGCCGCCGAAGTTGCCGAGGCTGTAGGCGATGAGGCGGCCGCGGTACCACTCCATCCCGCGGAGCACATGAGGGCCGTGACCGAGGACGAGGTCGGCGCCGGCGTCGATCGCCGCATGCGAGAAGGCGATCGGATCCCCCCGATCCTCGCCGTACATCGACTCGGTACCCGGGGTGACCGCGTCGGCGTTCGGCCCCTCGGCCCCCATGTGCGCCTGCACGATCACGACGTCGGCCCGCGCGGCAGCGGTGCGGACGACCGCGCGCACATGTCGCAGGTCGGTGACGCGGTTGAAGTCCTCGTAGGGCGCGAAGCCGATCATCGCCACGGTGACGTCGCCGATCCGCGAGTAGACGATCTCGTCGCGATCACCCACGGCGCGGATCCCGGCCGCGGCCAGACTCGCCCGGGTGTCGTCGTAGCCGGTCTGCCCGAAGTCCCGGCTGTGGTTGTTCGCGAGGTTGAGGATGTCGAACCCGGCGAGGCCGGCGACCGAGGCAGGGTCGCTGCGGAAGGCGAGGCAGTCCGGATCCTTCCCGCATTTGTCGTGCCCCGTGTCGGGCGAGATCGCCTGTTCGAGGTTCCCGGTCACGATGTCCTCCGTGAACCACGGGCGCACCCGGTCGAAGTGGCCGGCCCCGCCGTCGGAGGGTGCGGAGCGGCTGGCGTCGTAGAGCAGGATGTCTCCGGTCGCGCCGATGCTCACCTCGCCGCCGCGCTGCGCGGACTGGTACGGGATCGTGGAAGGAGGAGCGGGCAGCGCCGCCGCCCCGGTCGCGACGATGCCGACGGCCACGAGCCCCAGCACCGCCACAGCTGTGCGCCACGGGACGCGAGACCGGGAGGGCGACTCCGCGGCTCGGGGCCCGGAACGGCGCCTCGCGGAGAGGCGTCGCACGGGCAGGTCGAACAGCCATGACAGCCTCTCCCGCGTGATCAGGGCGCCGATCCCGACGCTGACGGCGATGACCGCGGCGGTGAGGACGATGGGCAGCAGGACGGCTGCGGCCAACTGCATCGGCCGGCCGGCGTCCGACACCGGTTGCGCCACGAGGGCATCGGCGAGCGCGAGCACCGGCATGTGGATCACGTAGATCTTCAGCGTGCTCCTGCCGAGCCGGGCCAGGCCTTGACCGAGCCGGGGCACCGTCGCCAGCAGCGGAGCCACGGCGATCCCCGCCCCGACGCCGAGGAGGGCGACCGCCGGCCACACCCCGGGGATCTGCTCCGTCCCGGTCACCCGCACCACCGCGAAGGCGCCCAGGTAGAGCACCACGGATGCGGTCGCGAGCAGAGCGCGCGGGCGGGCCGCGAGACCGATGATCCGCTGCGAGAACGTGGTGCCGATGAGGAAGTAGAGCAGGTTGGCGAGCAGCGATCCGCGGTTGCTGACGATGTCGATGAGCCCCGCACCCACGGCGGTCGTCAGTGCGGCCGCGGCGGCCAGAGGGATCCAGGACGGCAGACGGCGCAACCCCTTCGCGACGAGGAAGTAGAGCGCGAGTGCGTAGAGGTACCAGGCGTTCGGCGGGCTGATCGTGATCGCCTCGACGAACTCCGCGATGGATCGCGGGACCAGGGTCGGGAAGTCGGGGAACGCCCACATCGTCGCGATGTGGATGAGGGTCCAGAGCAGGTAGAGGTACAGGAAGCGCACGACTCGCCCGCGGAAGACCGCCGCCCACGGCCGGGCGACGGCGTTCGCCGCGAAGCAACCGGAGATGAGGAAGAACAGGGGCATCCGCATCGGGTAGGCGATGTCGGAGATGAGCCCCCACACGCCGGGGATGGGGATCCCGAGCCTCCAGTCGATCGTGAGGTAGCTCTTCATCACGACGTGCCAGAACACGACGAGGACGATCAGCAGCCCCTTGGCGGTGTCCGCCCAGGCCAGCCGGGGCGTGGGGGACGCTCCACCGACCGTCACGTGGCGGATCCGGACTCGCTCGGCGCTGCACCGGAACGCCGCTCCTCACCCTGAACCTCCTCCTGCGGGGCCGGCGGCAGCACGGCGTCCAGGAGCTCTGCGATCAACCCGGTGTAGTCGAGCCCCGTCGCCGCGTACATCAGCGGCACCTGGGAGCGCTCGGTCATGCCCGGTGTCGTGTTCACCTCGTTGAGCACCGGGCCGGCGGCGGTCACGAAGAAGTCGAAGCGGGCGACCCCGGCGCACCCCAGCGCATCGTAGAGCCGGGTCGCTGCCGCGCGGACGGCCGCCTCGTCGGCGTCGTCGATCGGGGCCGGCACCGTGAATCGTGCGCTGCCGTCGTACTTCTCCGTCGCCCCGAACACGTCGCCGGGCGCCACCGAGATCTCGAGCGTGGCGCCGACACGCAGCGCGCCGCGCCGGTCGCGGAAGACGGCGATGTCGACCTCCCGGCCGGTGACGTACTCCTCGATCAGCACCGGATCCCCGAACGCCCTCGCGCGATCGACGGCGTCCGCGAGACCGGCGACGTCGGGGACCACGAAGACCCCGTTGCTGGATCCGCCGCTCGCCGGCTTGACGACGAAGGGGGGCGTCAGGCCGGTAGCCATCACTTCGGATCCGGATCCGACCAGACGCGCGTTCGCCGTCGCGATCCCGAGCGACGCCGCGATCAGCTTCGTGGCGTGCTTGTCCATCCCCAGGGCGCCCGCCCGCACCGGGGAGCCCGCGAAGGGGACTCCGCAGAGCTCGAGCAGCCCCGCGATCGTGCCGTCCTCGCCCCTTTCGCCGTGCAGCACGGGGAACGCGACGTCGCAGCCTGTGAGGAGCTCGACCGCGCGATGGGCGGGCAGCGCGACGTCCTGATCGTCCCGCCAGGTGCCGTCCTCGCCGATGGTGAGCGGGACCGCGATGTGCCTCAGCGCGCGGACAGCTCGCGTGACGCCGGCCGCGGACGCGAGGGAGACCGGGTGCTCGTCGTTCGCGCCGCCGCCGATGACGGCGATCCGACGAGGGGTGTGCTGAGGCATGCGATGTCTCCTGAGAGTTCGGGCGATCGGGTGGTCGACGTGTCGAGGGCGTGTGGGATCCGAGACGTCCGCGCGCCGACCGCGGTGACGATCTCGTGCTCGATGGTGTGCGACCATGCCGCCCATTCCGCGACGGTCGGCTCGCCGTCCCGGCCGGGGCCGAAGATCGTCACGCGCTCGCCCGGCCGCAGCAGCGTCTCGCCGGTGTCGACGACGACCATGTCCATCGAGAACCTGCCCACCAGCGGGCGCCGCTGGCCGCGCACCAGCACCTCGGCCCGCCCCGATGCCGCCCGCGGCAGTCCGTCGGCGTATCCGAGGGGCAGCAGCGCCAGACCGGTGCGAGCGGGGGTGACGAAATCGTGGCCGTATCCGACGCCGGTGCCCGCCGGCACCTCACGGGCGGACACGACGGTCGAGGTGAGGCTCAGGGCCGGCCGCAGATCATCGGTCGCGCGGGACGGATCGATGCCGAACAGTCCGGCGCCGACGCGATGCAGGTCGTATCCGGCTGCAGTGCCGGTGAGCGTCGCCGCCGTGGCGGCGAGGTGCAGGAGGTGCGGGCGCAGTCCGCGTCGACGGGCGCTGCGGATCGCGTTCTCGAAGACCAGGCGGTCGCGTACGTTCTGGCCGCTCTCCGGATCATCGGCGCAGGACATGTGCCCCATCACGCCCACCACGCGCAGGGCACCCGTCGCCTCCTGCTCGCATGCGAGCGCGCACAGCGTGGCCCAGTCCCGCGGCGGACAGCCGTCACGGCCCGTGCCGACGTCGACGTGCAGGTGCACCCGGGCTGCGGTTCCCGTCGCCCGCGCCGCCCCGGCGATCGCATAGAGCAGCTCGAGGTTCGGCACGGCGAGATCGATGCGCGCACGCAGCGCCGTCTCGAAGTCGGCGTCCGGCGTGTTGAGCCAGCTCAGGATCGGAGCGCCGATGCCCGCCTGCCGCAGTGCGAGCGCCTCGTCGATGCTGGTCACGCCGATCGAGCCCGCGCCCGCCTCGAGCACCGCGGAGGCGACGTCCCCGTGTCCGAACGCGTCCGCCTTGAGGACCGCCATCAGCCGTCCCCCGGTCAGGGCGTGGAATCGCGCGGTGTTCTCGCGGAGCGCGTCCTCATGGACGACGAGTTCCGAAGCTGGCGATGGCATGGGATCGAGTCAAGCGAGCGCCGGGTTGCCGGGGCGTATCCGGTTCTCGATATGCGGACGATATATGTCGCCGCCGCTGCGCAGGCGACGGGAGTCGACGCCACCCGCGTCAGGGGTTGCCGCGCAGGGAGCAACGCCGCGTTCGGCATAGCGGCGGCTACATCGAACCGTCGTCGTCGCCCAGCGACAGCGGCCGCACCACCACCCGGCGGCGATCGCGGATCCATACCTGGCCGCTCTCCCGGCGCTGTGCGCGGGTCGTGAACCGGTAGCGGTAGGCGACGGCGCGCACCTGCGCCGGGCGCGCCCCGCCGAACGGGTCGTGTCGCAGCAGCCGCAGCGTGGGCGCGTCGGCCTCGAGCAGTCGCACGAGAAGCATCGCGAACCAGTCCTCGTACATCCGCCCCAGCGGCAGGAACCACATCAGCCAGTCGAGGCGCAGGTGGTACGGCGCGAACTGTCGGGGGATCCGGTGCAGATCGCCGGGCTTGCCCTTGAAGCCGTACTCGCGCCATTCGCCCGCGAGCGGATCCGGATCCGCGTCGGGCAGCAGCGTGCCCTCGACCACGATCTCGATCCGCTCCTTGGTCACCGTGCCGAAGGCACCGTAGGCGTTCGCGAGCTGCCAGCGGTTGAACGACGCGTTCATGGCCTGGCTGCGCGAGAACAGGTTGCGCACCGCGGGCACCGAGAGCCAGACGTAGAGCACACCGACCACCGAGGTGACCGCGAACCACGGCAGCGACAGGCCGTCGATCACCCACGGCAGTGCGGTCTCCGCGCGGTGCGGCATGCCGAGCGGGATCCCGATCGCGGAGAACGCGATCACGACGGTCGCCCAGTTCAGCCAGGCGAAGTTGCCCGTCACGATGAGCCAGAGCTGGGTCGCGATGACGATCCCCGCGCCGACCGCTCCGATGAGGGCAGGGACAGCACCGGGGATCCACAGTCCGAGGATCGGCGCGAGCAGGAGCCACGGTGCACCGAGCTGCGCGATGTGGTTGCCCACCGCTTCGAGCCGGTGGAACCAGGACGGCAGCAGATGCGCCTGGCGACTGAACGGGCCCGGCATGGGCTGGGTCTCGTGGTGGTACATGAGTGCGGTGAGGTCGCGCCACTCGCGACCGCCGCGGATCTTGATCATGCCCGCGCCGAACTCGAGCCGGATCACGAGCCACCAGAACAGCATGATGACCACGGTCGGCGGCGGCTGGGAGCCGGATCCGAGGAACGCGGCGAGGAACCCGGCCTCGAGCAGCAGCATCTCCCAGCCGAAGCCGTAGAAGGTCTGCCCGATCGACGAGATCGACATGTACCCGAGCCACAGCAGCAGGAAGCTCACCATCGGCACCCACGGCGGCGCGAGCTGCGGGATCCCCGCCACGAGCGCGGCGGAGACGATGACGCCCGCGATGCAGAGCGCCAGGAGCCGCCGGTCCGTGTAGCGGACGCGCAGGAACAGCGTCGGGCGCAGGAGTCGGCGGGCGCGCGGCGAGGATCCGGCCCAGGCGAGCAACTCGGGCGCCGGAAGCAGGCCGTGCTCGCCCAGCAGCGCACGGAACTGGTTCAGCGTGCTGACGAACGCGACCAGGTAGAGCGCCGCGATGCCTCGCTGGAGCACCTCTCGCGCGAAGCCGAAGTCGACCGCCGCGAAGCCGTCCATGATCACAGATTAGGGGCCGCCGCGGCCGCACGGCAGGGGCCTTGACAGCCGGATGCCGCTCACGGGCGACATCCGGCTGTCCGCCGTCTCAGGCCTGGGGCAGGGCGGCGACCACGTCGATCTCGACGAGGATGTTCGCCAGCTGCGAGCCCACCGTGGTGCGCACGGGGTACGGAGCCGTGAAGAACTCCTGGTACGCCTCGTTGAACTCGGCGAAGTCGGCGAGGTCCTGCAGGTGCACCGTCGACTTCACCACGTCGTCCATGGTCAGTCCGTGCTCCGCGAGCACCTTCTGGATGTTCCGCAGCACCTGGCGGGTCTGGTCGCCCACGTTGTCGGCGATGGCGTTGTCGTTCGCGGCATCCTGCGGGCCGAAGCCGGCCGTGTACAGGAATCCGTTCGCGACGACGCCGTGGCTGTAGGGGCCGGCGGGGGCGGGGGCGCCTTCGGCGTAGAACCCGGTCTTGGGCATCTTCTTCTCCTTCTTCTCGGATGGTTCTGGTGTTCGGTTCATCCCAGCTGGTGGGAGATCTCTGCCGCGGTCTCACGCAGCATCGGCACGCGCTGCTCGAGCTGCTCGCGACTATGGGCGGCGCGCAACGCCGTGAGCGACAGCGCGCCGACGACGCCGGCGGATGTCACGATCGGCACCGCGACGCAGCCGACGAAGTCCTCGAACTCGGCGTCGTCGAACGCCCAGCCGCGTCGTGCGGTGAGGGCGAGGTCGGCATCGAGGGCGGCACGGCTGGTCAGGGTGCGGGCGGTGTGCGGATGCCAGTCGCATCCGGCGAGCACGGCGTCGCGGCGGTCGGTCGGCAACTCGGCGAGCACTGCCTTGCCGATACCGCTGCAGTACGGCAGCACCGAAGCGCCGACGCGGGAGTACATCCGCACGCCGGCGGCGTCCTCGACCTTGTCGACGTAGACGATCTCGTCGCCGATCAGCGCGCCGACGTGCACGGTGTTGCCCACGATGCGGTGCAGCCGGCGCACCTGCGCGAAGGCGGCGCCGCGCAGGTCGAGCTGTTCGAGCGCGGCCCCGCCGAGCACGGCGAGCTGCATGCCCAGCGCGTAGCGTCCGTCCGCCTGCTTCCGCACGAAAGCGACCTGCTCCAAGCTCTGCAGCTCGCGGAACATGGTGGTGCGGTGGATGCCGAACTCCGCGGCGAGCTCGGCCACCGACGAGGGCCCGCCGGTGAGCGACGCAAGGATGCCGGCGGCACGGGTGACACTCTGCGACATGGGTCAGGCACCTCCCCTGCGCAGGCCTCGGCCGGGGAGCGCCCCGGTCAGCTCGCCCCCGGCGAGCACGCGGACGCCGGCGACGAAGACGTCGTCGATGCCGACGGCGGGCTCGCGCGGGTTCTCATAGGTGGATCCGTCGGCCACGACCTCGGGATCGACGAGCAGCAGGTCGGCGATCGCGCCCGCCTCGACGACGCCGCGGCGGTCGAGGCCGAAGCGCCGTGCGGGCTGGGCGGAGAGGTGGTGCACAGCGTCCGCCCACGACCACGTGCCGAGCTCGCGCACGAACTCGCGCAGGTAGCGGGCGAACGATCCCGCGGCACGGGGATGCGGGTGCGCGCCGATGAAGATGCCGTCCGATCCGCCGATATGGCCGGGATGCGCGAAGATGCGCGCCAGCTCGGTGGCCGGCCGCGGATTGCGCACGGCCATGACGGCACTGCTCTCCATGCGCGATGCCGCGAGCAGGTCGAGGGCGAAGTCCATCGGATCCTGGGCCGCGCGGGCGGATGCCGCGCGCAGGGTCAGGCCGTGCGCCCAGGCGTACTCGGATGCGGCGATGTGCGCGAGCGTGATCATGTCGGGCCAGTCCGGTCCCAGACTCGGGCTGTTCGAGGCGCGCTCGATGCACGCCGTGCGCAGGGCGTCGCGCCCCTCGGGGTCGCCGATGCGGGCGACGGCCTCGTCGGCGGGAAGCGCCGAGACCTCCGGCGGCAGCAGGGGCATGCCCAGCAGCGTGCAGCCGCGGATGTACGGGTACGCGTCGAAGGTGGCGTCGACGCCGGCCTCGGCGAGCGCGTCGAGCTGAGACAGCACGATGTCGGCGTCGGCGTGCAGGTGCGACACGTGCACGGGCAGCGGCGCCCCGGCACCCCGGGCGGCGCGGCGCGAGATCTCGGCCATCTCGGTGATCCCGGCCGCCGTGTTGGCCTCGTATCCGCCGCGCATGTGGCTGACGTACACGCCGCCGGCCGCGGCCACCGGCACGCACAGCGCGGCGATCTCGTCGGCGTCCTGGAAGATGCCGGGCACGTAATCGAGCCCGGTCGAGAGACCCAGCGCCCCATCGGCCATGCCCTGCGCCACGAGCTCGACCATGCGGGCGCGCTCGGCGTCGGCGGCGGGGCCGGTGCGTCGGCCGCACACCTCGAAGCGCACGGTGCCGGCGGGCACCAGGTACGCGGCGTTGAGGGCGGAAGCTCCGTCGACCACCGCCAGCAGCTCGGCGACTCCGCCTCCACGGTAGGCCGGGTGCGGTCCGTTGATCGCGGCGAAGTAGCCGGTCGCGTACGCGCCATCGCCAGGGGCGTAGGAGACGCCATCCTGTCCGCCGATGATCGTGGTCACCCCCTGGCGCAGCAGCGCCCGGGTGACCTCGGGCTCGCGGAGCAGGCCGTCGGCGTGCGAGTGCGCGTCGACGAAGCCGGGCAGGACGAGCCGCCCGGACGCGTCGATCACGAGGTCGCCGTCGCGCGCCTCGACCTCGCCGACCCGGGCGATCACCGCGCCGTCGAGGGCGACGTCGGCGCGCGCGGTGCCGGACGGCGTGACCACCGAACCACCGCGCAGAACTGTACGACCGGACATGGCGCTCCTCGAAGGCCTCAGAAGTAGGTGCGGACGAGGCCGGTGACCACACCGGACTCGAGGGAGTCGACGACGGGCAGCACGCGCCACTTGTCGAAGGCGGTGCAGGGGTGCGAGAGGCCGAAGCGCACGACTGACCCGACGGGCAGCGGCTCGGCCGGCCGCACGTACGAGTGCTGGTCGTTCATGGCCGAGACGGTCGCCTCGGCCGGCTGCCAGGGCGCGGCGAGATCGGCGGCGACGGCGCGCGGGATGGGCAGACCCTCGTCGTAGGGGAAGTCGCGCTTGCCGGCGTCCACCAGCGCCAGACCGGGCTCGGGGCTGGAGACGACGCGGGCGATGCCGTGCATCGCGTTGACGAAGTGGGGTCCCTCGCCCGCGCCGCCCTCGTCGAACGGAGAGATGCCGCGGTAGAACCCGTCGTCGTGCACGATATAGGCGCCCGAGCGCAGGGTGAACCGGGTGCGTCCGTCGCGCTCGGCGGCCGCCCACACGTCGGCGACGATCTCGAAGTACGCGCTGCCACCGGCGGTGACGTACACCTCGCCGTCGTCGTAGAGCGGCGTGATCGCGCGGTGCAGCGCGAGCTGCGTCTCGAGGTAGCTGCGCACGGCGGCGAGACCCTCGGGCGAGCGGTCGTGCGCGATGCTGCCCTCGTAGCCGGCGACGCCGGCGAGCCGCAGCACGTCGGAGGCGGCGAGGCGCTCGGCGATCTCGATGGCCTCGTCGACGGAACGGGCGCCCGTGCGGCCCCCCGCGGCGCCCAGCTCGACGCAGACGTCGACCGGGCGCGGCAGCTCGACGCCGTTCAGCGCGCTCTCCATCGCGTCCACGGTGGCGAGCGAGTCGGCCCAGCAGACGAACCGGAACCCGGGATCGGCGAGCTCGCCGGCGAGCCAGGCCAGCGACCGGGCGTCGACGGCGGCGTTGGCGAGCATGATCGAGTCGAGTCCGAGGTCGCGGCCGGTGCGCACCTGCCCCATGGTCGCGAGGGTGATGCCGAGGGCGCCGGCGTCGGTCTGGCGTTTCCACAGCTCGGGGGCCATCGTGGTCTTGCCATGCGGCATGATCTCCAGGCCGCGCTCCACGCACCACGCGGCCATGGTCGCGACGTTCGCCTGCATACCGGCGTCGTCGAGCACGATCAGCGGCGTCCAGAACTCGTCGAGGCGCGGCTTCGTCGCGAGGAAGGCGGATGCGGTCATCCCGATCGCGCGCTCCGGGATCCCCTTGTCCCGCGCCGTCAGCAGTTCGTCGTCCCAGTCGTTCATTTCACGCCTTTCGTCCTCGTTGTGCATATATCGCAACGTTGGTTGCACTGTGCGCACAGACCGCCTCATCATGGTAACCGTGTCCGAGACCTCCGCACCACGCATGATCGCCATCGGCGAGACGATGGCCCTCATCGCCCCTGCCCGCGCGGAGGCGCTCGCCACCGCCCAGGAGGTGCGGCTGCTCATCGGCGGCGCCGAGTCGAACGTGGCGATCCACGCCGCGCACCTCGGCATCCCGACCGCATGGGTCAGCGCCGTGGGCGACGACGCCCTCGGCGTGCGGGTGCGCGACGAGGTCGCCCGCCACGGCGTCGACGTCCGCTGGGTCGTTGATGACCCCGCCGCGCCCACCGGCGTGTACTTCAAGGATCCGGGCCACGGCGTGCTCTACTACCGCCGCGGCTCGGCCGCCTCGGCGATGAGCCCCGCCACGGTCTCCGAGGTTCCGCTCGAGCAGGCCGACCTCGTGCACGTGTCGGGCATCACCCCGGCGCTCTCGGAGTCGTGCGCCGCGCTCATCGACGCCGTCTTCGACCGCGTGAGCGCGGGATCCGGCTTCCTGAGCTTCGACGTCAACCACCGCGCGGCCCTGTGGGCGCCCGGCGCGGCGGCCCCGACCCTGCTCGCGCTCGCGCGCCGCGCCGATGTCGTGTTCGTCGGCCTCGACGAAGCGGAGGGCCTGTGGGGCACGGCCGACGCCGATGCCGTGCGCGCGCTGATCCCCGCTCCGCAGCTGCTCGTCGTCAAGGACGGCGACGTGGGAGCCACCGAGTTCCACCGCACGGGCGACGCCGACGAGCGCACCTTCGCTCCAGCGATCAAGACCGAGGTGGTCGAGGCCGTCGGCGCGGGCGATGCGTTCGCGGCCGGCTACCTGGCCGCCCACCTGCAGGGCGCCGAGGCCGCGGAGCGCCTCGCCGCCGGCCACCGCCGCGCGCACCTCGTACTGCAGTCCACCGGCGACCTCCTGCCCGACTGAGAAGACCACGCTGCGCCGAGGGGGTGCAGCGAGACGAAGCGAAAGGCCCCCGACCATGACCGACAACTCCGCATTCGACGAGATCTTCCGCGACGTGCCCCTGATGGCGATCCTGCGCGGCATGGGCGTCGAGCGCACGCTCGCGACCGCCACCCGCGCCTGGGACCTCGGCATCACGGCCGTCGAGGTGCCCGTGCAGACGCCGACCGACGTCGAGGCGCTGCGCGTGCTCGCCGAAGCCGCCCGCGAGCGCGGCCTGACCGTGGGAGCGGGCACCGTCGTGTCGCTCGAGCACGTGCACCAGGCCGCCGAAGCGGGCGCGGCGTTCACCGTGAGCCCGGGCCTCGACCTCGACGTGGTGCGGGCCTCGCACGAGGCGGGCATGCCGGCGCTGCCCGGCGTCTCGAGCGCCACCGAGGTGCAGCACGCGCTGGGTGACGGGCTCACCTGGCTGAAGGCGTTCCCGGCGTCACTGCTGGGCACCGGCTGGTTCCCCGCGATGCGCGGCCCCTTCCCGCAGGCGAAGTTCGTCGCCACGGGCGGCATGGACTCCGGCAACGCCCAGGCGTACCTCGACGCGGGCGTGCGGGTCGTCGCCGTCGGCTCCGCCCTGGAGGACGAGGCGCAGCTTCCTGCGCTCGCGAAGCTGCTCGGCTGAGCCCATCCGCATCCGATCCCGCTCCCGGCGTTCCGCATCGGGGGCGGGATCTTCTGCGCACGGCGCGAGCCCGAGCGCCGCGCAGTCGGGGACGACGGCGCGCCCTGCCGCCGCACGCACGGCCCGTCCGCCAGGACAGGGCGTGCGTGCGGCGGCAGGGCGCGCACCGGTGTCATGACGCTCAGGCGTCGGCCCCCACGCGCGGGGCGATGACCAGCTCGTGCAGCCGCCCGGCACCCTCGACGTCGGGCCGGATGGACGCGAGCATCGTCGCGATGACGCCGACGATCGCGATCACCGCGGCGTAGATCACGACCGGCCAGATCGCTCCGTCGACGGCGGCGACCAGCGCCGTGCAGATGATGGGTGCGAGACCGCCGCCGAGGGTGTTGGAGATCTGGTAGCCGATGTTGACGCCGGTGGTGCGCGCCTCCGGGTCGAACATCTCCGCCAGCATCGTCGCCAGGGTGGCCTGCATCGCGACGCCGAACACGACGAAGCCGAGGATCTGCCCCAGCCAGATCAGCCACATGTTGCCGGTGCTGAAGAGCATGAAGGCGGGGTAGACCATCGCGGCGAAGCCGAGGCAGCCGATGATGTACACCGTGCGACGGCCGATCCGATCCGAGATCGCACCCCACAGCGGCGCGACGACGATCTGCAGCAGACCGACGATCATCGTTCCCGCGAAGCCCATCCACGCCGGCAGGTGCTTGTTGCTCACCATGAAGGCGAGGCCGTAGGTGAGCACGACGTAGCCGGCGATCGACTGCGGCAGCCCGATGAGGATGCCCATGATCGCGTTCTTCGGGTGGCGGAACGCCTCGACCAGCGGGTTCGGCTTCTTGCCGGTGGCGTTCAGGTGCAGGGTCTGCGTCTCGATGAACTCGTCGGAGTCCTCGAGGTGACGGCGCAGGATGACGGCGGCGATCGCGAGAACGATCGAGAACACGAAGGGGATGCGCCAACCCCATTCGATGAACCATGAGCCGGGCGTCAGTCCCAGTGCCGCCATGAGGCCACCGGAGACGACGTTGGCGATCCCGGCGCCGCTGATGAGGAAGGCGCCGTACAGGCCCTTCTTGCCGATCGGCGCGGCCTCGACGACCATCGTCGCCGCGCCGCCCATCTCGCCGCCGACGAAGAAGCCCTGGAACAGACGGCACACGAGCAGCAGGATCGGCGCGGCGACGCCGATGGCGTGGTCCGGCGGGATGAGGCCGATGGCGGTCGTCGCGAGCCCCATGCCGATCACGGTGCTCATCAGGACGACCTTGCGGCCGACCCTGTCGCCGATGATGCCCCAGATGACGCCGCCGACGGGACGGAGGAAGAATCCGACTGCGAACGTCGCGAACGACGAGAGCTGCGCGACCACCGGGTCGTCGGACGAGAAGAACACCGCGGGGAAGACGGCGGCCGACGCGAGACCGTAGAGGTAGTAGTCGTAGTACTCGATGAGCGTGCCGATCGCGCCACCGGCGACCGTCTTGCGCTGGTGGGGCGTGAGGCCGCGTGATGCGACTGTTGCCATGGGAGCCTCCTTGCTCGGGAACTGCGGGAGAGATCGGGGGTCAGCCCTCGACGTGAAAGGCTGTCCTCGCTAAGATAGCCGCGACGTAGACAGTATGTCTACTAGCTGGACTTTTTGTAAAGTGGAGGTGGATGATGGCGAATCCGGCGACGATGGAGGCCGCTGCGACCGCACTGGCCGGCGATGCCGCCCACCAGACGTACGAGAGCGCCGAGGAGGTGCTGCGGTTGTACCGCCCCGTGATGCGGGCGCTGGCCACGGCCGCCGGTCCCTCTGTCGAGGTCGTGCTGCACAATCTCGACGGCGCCGACGTCGACCTCGGGCACACCATCATGGCCATCGAGAACGGCCATGTCACCGGGCGCGCCGTCGGCGGGCCGTCGACCTCGCTGGGCCTGGACGTGATGAAGGATCGGCAGAAGGACCACGACGCCTTCGGATACCGCGGCTTCACGAGCGACGGTCGCGAGCTGCGCTGCTCATCGGTGTACTTCCGCAACGCTGCCGGCGACATCATCGCCTCGTTCTGCATCAACGTCGACCTCAGCCCGATCCAGCAGGCCAGGAACATGCTCGAGGCCCTGCTCCCCGTGCAGGGTGCGGCGGACAACGGCCCCCGTGAGCACTTCGGCAGCGATCTGGTGTCGGTGATGGACTCGATGATCACCGAGGCGATCGCCGAGATCGGCCGCCCCGTCGAGCAGATGTCACGCGAGGACAAGATCACCGTGCTCGAGCGCCTCGACCAGCGCGGAGCCACCCAGATGCGCAAGTCGATCGAGACGATCGCGAAGCGACTGGGCATCTCGCGGGTGACCGCATACGCCTATCTCGACGAGGCCCGCACCCGCGGCTGAGCCTGGGCGGAGGAGGATGCAGATGAGCGGAGCCGACATCGCCGCCGCAGACGGATCCATCGCGGCGCGACTCGCGCACGTCGACGCACGCCTGGCATACGAGATAGACGTGGTCGCCGCGGCACAGGCCGTCGCAGCAGGCGAGGCCGTGCTCGTCGACACGCGCCGCCGGGAGTCGTGGGATCACGGCCACATCGCCGGCGCCCTGCACTTGCCCACGCACGGCCTGGAGGCGCGGATCCACGAGCTCCCCCGTGACCGCACGCTGATCGTCTACGGCTGGGGGCCGGGCTGCAACGGCGCGACGGCGACGGCCCGGATCCTGCTCGCGGCCGGCCGGGATACGCGCGAGCTGTACGGAGGATACGAGTACTGGGCGCGCACCGGCTACGCGACCGAGGCAGGTGGGGTCGTCACGCGCCGGGCACCGGATCCCCAGGTCACCGCCGAGGTCTGAGCCCCCGCGGCATCCCGGTCAGGCGGGTCGACAGCGCCGTCGCCGGCGGCGGGTGCAGACCCGCTCACTGGTCGCGAATTGCCGTCATTCGAGCGGAATGGGGGCAGTTCGCGACCAGTGAGCGGAGGCAGGTTCCGCGGAGGGCGTCAGAGCTGCGCCAGGAGCCCCTTCATCTCGGCGATCTCGACCGTCTGGGCGTCGATGATCGTGCTCGCCAAAGCGACGGCACGAGGATCCTTGCCATCGCCCTTCTCGGTGCGGGCCATCTCGACCGCGCCCTCGTGGTGCGCGATCATCTGCTGCAGGAAGAGCTTCCCCGCCTCGGCGCCCGACGCGGCCTCGAGCGCGGCCATGTCGGTCTCGCTCATCATGCCGTCGCCGTGTCCCATGGATCCAGGGGCCGCAGACGGCACGCCCCAGCCATCGAGCCAGTCGCGCATGGTCGCGATCTCGGGCGCCTGCGCGGCCTTGATCCTGGTCGCGAGGTCGGCGACCCGCGGATCCACGCCGGTCTTGGCGAGCAGCGTGTCGCTCATGTCGACGGCCTGCTGGTGGTGGCCGATCATCATGGTCGCGAACATCGCATCGGCATCGTTCGCGGATCCCTGTGCGGATCCGGTGGCAGGGGTGGACGCGCCGTGCGTCATCCCCGGCATCCCGGAGTGGTCGGTCGTGGGCGCGCAGGCGGTGAGGGCGGTCCCGGCGAGGGCGACCGTCCCGATCGCGAGGGCACGGTGAAGGGTTCGGATGGTCATGTCGTTCTCTGCTTTCGTCGTCGATGACGCGCACCGCCGGAGGGCGGGCGCGAAGCCGTTCCGGCGCGTCCGCCCGCGGAGCGGGGTGTGCGGGACGCGCCGGATCCGGCTCATCTGCGACTGATGCAGAGGGCGGCCATGCTCGGAGGGCGGGGCTCTGCCGTGACCGCCGCGGAGGACGCGACGACGACGACGGCGAGCGCAGGACGGAGGTCTTCCGCGGGAGGCCCCGGAAGTGCGGCGGTGGCGATCGGCGCGAGCGTGCAGGACGGGGCCATCACGGCGTGCTCGGCACAGTCCGCGCAGCCCTGCGTCGGTGCAGCCATCGCGTCGCGGGCCGTCATTGCTTCACTCGCGGATGTCGAACCCGTCGTGCGCGTCGGCGCCTGAGTGTCCGCGACGTGTGCGGTAGCCGCGGTACCCGCCATCACGCCGTGCACGGCGTGCTCCGCGGTCGCCGACGTGCCGTGCCCCGCGAGTACATGCATGCCGAGAAGTCCGACGATCACCGCGGAGACGAGGAGCAGGATCCGCAGCGACCACGTCGACGACGTGTCCCGGCCACGGATCCAATACCCCACGGGGGTACAGCATAGCGGCCCCGACCCTGTGGGCCTGGGACTCTGCGACGACTGCAGGACCATACGACGCCTGCAGGGCCCGTTCTCGGATCTGGTCGTGCATCCGTATCGGGGTCCTGCAGGCGTCACACACAGCCGGGTCAGGCGAACCGCGGCCCTACTTCTTCGCCCAGTCGAACTCACTGCCGTACTTCTCGACCCAGGCATCGATCGCCTGGGGCTCCTTGCCCTCGCCGAACCGGTTCACGACCATGTCCTCGAGCGAGCCGTACTGCGCGTCGTCGAGCTTGATCTTGCCGATCAGCGCGGCGGCGTCCGGGTGCTTCTTCGCGAAGTCCTTCGCGCCGAGGAAGTGCAGCCCCTCGGGCTTGCCCATGGCGCCCTTCGGATCCTTGAGGTCCTTCACGGGGTAGGCGCTGTTGGCCCAGAACGGACGCCACAGGGTCACCGCGATGTCCTGCTTCTTGTCCGTCGCCGACTTCAGCTCGGTGAGCATCGCCGCGGTCGACGAGGTCACGAGCTGATACTCGCCGCCGAGGCCGTACTCCGGCATCATCTTCTGGGTCTGGGCGGTGAGGCCGGCACCCGGCTCGATGCCGATGATCTTGCCGCCGAACTTCGAGGCGTTGCCCTTGAGCTCGTCGATCGAGTCGATATCGGAGTACTTCGGTACCGCGATCGTGAGGCGGGCGTTGTCGTAGTACGTCCCGAGGTCGTCGATCGACCCCAGGTACTTGTCCATGTACGCCTTCTGCGTGACCTCGGGCCACGCCGACGGGAAGATGTCCACATCCCCCTGCGACAGCCCCGCATACAGCGGTCCCGCGTCGGAGAGCGTCTGCATCTTGACGTCGTAGCCCATCTTGCCGAGCTGGTCCTGCAGCAGGTACGCGGTGCTGAGCCCGTCCGTCCAGCTGGGCAGGAACCCGATCGTGATCGTGCCCTTGTCACCGGATCCGGCATCGTTCGCCGGCGCCTTGCCTGCCATCTCGAGGGTGCCACCGGCGCCGTCGCTCGCGCATCCGGCCAGGGTGAGGGCAGCCGCGACGGCGAGCGCCGCGAGGGCGGTGATCCTGCTCTTACGCATGCTGCAGCTCCTTCTCCTCCAGGGATGCTTCGGGGACCTGGTCGGCGACCGCGGACGCCGCGGCCAGGCGCCGCGCCGAACGGCGGCGCGCCAGCACGCCGAGCAGCGACCCGGGGTGCTGCCCCAGCGACCCCAGCGACGCGGTGACCCGGTCGAGGAAGACCGCGATCAGCACGACGCCGAGACCGGCCTCGACGCCCTTGGCGATGTTGACGGTCGAGATCGCCTCGACCACGAGCTTGCCGAGCCCGTCGGCGCCGGCCATACCGGCGATGACGGCCATCGAGAGCGCGAGCATGATGACCTGGTTGACGCCGGCCAGGAGCGTCGGCATCGCGAGCGGCAACTGGATGCCGCGCAGGATCTGGCCCGGCGTCGCGCCGAACGACTGCCCGGCTTCGACGGTCTCGGAGTCGACCCCGCGGATGCCGAGCTCGGTGAAGCGCACGCCGGGCGGCAGCGCGAAGATGACCGTGGCCACGAGGCCCGGCACGACGCCGATGCTGAAGAACACGATCGCGGGGATGAGGTAGACGAAGGCGGGCATCGTCTGCATGAAGTCGAGCACGGGCTTGAGCACCGCGCGCACGGTGGCGTTCCGGGCCGACCAGATGCCGAGCGGGATCGCGATCACCACCGCGACCGCTCCGGCGACGAGCACCAGCGCGAGCGTCTGCATCGCGGGGACCCACAGGCCCATCGCGACGATCAGTCCGAACGAGATCACGGTGCCGATCGCCAGGCGCCACGAGCGGACGAGCCAGGCGATCAGCGCCGCGATGATGATCACGACGTAGAACCAGGGCATCAGCAGCAGGAAGCTCAGGCCGTCGACGAGGAACGACACGACGGTCGAGATGACGTGCAGCAGGCCGTCCAGGTTGGCTTTGATCCAGTCGACCGCGACAGCGACCCAGGATCCGATGGGCAGGACGTTCATCGGGTGATCTCCTCGTTCGGCGCATCCGGGGTGGGCGACGTGGTCGGCGTGTTTCCGGCGGTCGGCGCCGTCCAGCCGTCGTCGAGGATGGCGTCGACCTCCGCCTGCGGCAGCGGCAGCACCGGCAGGTTGATCTCGCCGGTGGCACCAGGGCCAGGGCCGAGCGCGGCGAGCAGCGTGATGCGCGGGATCACGCCGACGAGGCGCCCCTCCGCGTCGGCGACGGCGAGCGGCACCGGGGATTCCACGGCCGGGATGAACAGGTTCATCAGGATCTCGTCCTCGTCGACGACCTGCGTAGCGGGCTTGAGCACCGACGTGATCGTGCTCTCCCCGCGGCGGATCAGCTTGACGACGTCACGGTCGGTGACGATGCCGATGAGCTTGCGGTCGCGGCCGACGACGTACGTCGCCGACATGAAGGCGTCGCGCATCTGCTTGAGCGCGGTGCGCGGACCGGCGTTCTCGGAGACGACGGGGCGCGGACGCTCCATGACGTTCGCCGCGGTGAGCACCCGGGCGCGGTCGACGTCCTGCACGAACTGCTCGACATAGCTGTTGGCCGGGTCCGTGAGGATGTCCTCTGGCGTGCCGATCTGCACGATGCGGCCGTCGCGCATCACCGCGATGCGGTCGCCGAGGAACATGGCCTCGTTCAGGTCGTGCGTGATGAACACGATGGTCTTCTGCAGCTTCTGCTGCAGCTCGAGCAGCTGCTCCTGCATCTCCCGGCGGATCAGCGGATCCAGCGCGCTGAACGCCTCGTCCATCAGCAGGATGTCGCTGTCGGCCGCGAGCGCACGGGCGATGCCCACGCGCTGCTGCATGCCGCCGGAGAGTTCGGACGGCAGCTTCTCGCCCTGCCCCTCGAGGCCGACGAGACCCAGGATCTCCTCGGCCTTGGCCAGGCGCTCGGCCTTGCCGATGCCCTTCAGCTCGAGCGGGTAGGCCACGTTCGCGGCCACGGTGCGGTGCGGCAGCAAGGCGAAGTGCTGGAACACCATCGATACGCGGTCGCGGCGGATCTCACGCAGACGCGACGCCGGGATGCCGGTGATCGGATCCCCGGCGACGAGCACGGAGCCGTCGGTCGCCTCGTGCAGGCCGTTGAGCATGCGGATGATGGTGGACTTGCCGGATCCGGACAGTCCCATGATGACGAAGATCTCGCCGCGGTTGACGGTGAAGCTCGCGTCGATGACGGCGGCGGTGCCGGCGTCGGCGACCTCGGATCGGGTCTCGCCGGCCTTCAGCCGGCGGACGGCCTGGTTCGGATTCCTCCCGAACACCTTGAACAGATGACGCGCTTCCAGAGCGGTTTCGGACACGTTTCCCCCGCGGCCTCACCTCGAGGGGAGGCCTGCATCGGTCTCGCCCGGGTGATGATCACAGGGCCGTTTCGAACCAAGCCATGCTGGCGGCGCAGGAGGAGGATTTCGGATCCTCAACAGAGATCATCGACCGTACGCCCACGCCTCTTCGTGCACAGCAGAATCGAAAGAAGGACGCGGCCGCGGACTGGTCTTGGGCCATCAGGCCCGTATTCCAACGTAACGAGAACCTGATCCCGTGGCAAATCCGAGGTCGGTGACCTAGGGTGCGCGCGACGGGATGAGAGGGATCGCATGAAGGGCGAGGAACTGCAGGAGCGGGCTCGGGCCTGCGCGGAAGAGCTCCCCGGCGCCGGCCTGGAGCACCCGTTCGGGCTCGGCTGGGAGGTCTACAAAGTCCGCGACCGGGTCTTCATGCTGCTCACCGACGTGACCGGGGAACCGATCGTGATCCTGAAGACCGACCCGGAAGACGGCAAGGCGCTCCGGCAACAGTACGACGCGATCACGCCGGGCTATCACATGAACAAGAAGCACTGGATCACAGTGCGCCCCTCAGGCGGCCTGTCGACGCCGCTGATAGACGACCTGGTCACGGATTCGTACCTGCTCGTGGTCGCGAATCTGCCCCGCGCGAAGCGCCCCGTCGACCCTGCCACGTTCGGTCGGGCCAGCGGGTGATGCTCGGCCGAAGACTGCATCGAACCCGCACCCGCAGCTCCCGGTGCGTCCAGAGTGTGGTTCCTGCCCCCACCCGGCACCAGCACCCCACCCCGACTTGGCGGACGAGCACGCACCGAACACCTCGCCTGAGGCGTGGCCCCTGCGTTCGGATTGGCACGAGACGCGCGTCGGACCGGGTCCGTCAGGCGGTCAGCGCCGCACGGACCGTGTGACCGTGAACTTCGGGGTGCGCGTGAGCTGGTCGGTCTCGCCGACCGCGGCGGCGAGCGCGCGACGGTGGTCGAGGTGCGAGTTGAACACGGTCCATACTTCGCCGCCGGGACGGAGCAGCCGCGCGGCCGCGTCGATGAGCCGGCGTCCTGCCCCTTCATGGACGCTGGCGCCGAGGTGGAACGGCGGGTTCAGCAGCACGAGGTCGACGGATCCGTCCGGGATCTCGGATCCGGCGTCGTCGAGCGTCACGGTCACCCTGTCGGCGATGCCGTTAGCCGCCATCGTGGCGCGGGTCGACTGCACCGCCGCGGCGGAACGGTCGGTGGCGACGACGTGCGCACTCGGCACCCCGAGGGCCAGCGCCGCGGCGAGCGCGCCGGTGCCGCAGCCGAGGTCGACGGCGGTCAACCCCTCCCGTGCGGCCAGGGCGGCGAGCTCCGGAGCCCGCTCGCGCATCACGTTCAGCAGCACCCGGGTGCCGATGTCGATGCGGTCGCCGGCGAACGCCCCGCCGTGCGCGCACAGCGTGAGCCCGAACTCAGGATGCGTCGTCGACACCGGGAACGGCAGGCCCGAAAGCACCGGCTGCGGATCCGCCGCGACGATCAGGCGCGACTTCCGCTCCGCACGCTGCGGCTGCACCCGCCCGAAGAACCGGGCGAGCACGTCGTTCTGCGCCAGGGTCATGTGCTTCACGCGTCCGCCGGCGAGCAGCGTGACGTCGGGGGCCGCCCAGCGCGCGACCGCATCCGCGATCTCCTCGAGCTCGGCGAGCCCCTTCGGCAGCTGCAGCAGCACGAGCCGCGCGTCGCGCAGCAGCTCGGCGTCGAGTTCGTGCGCAGCGAAGCCCGCCGCCCCGAGTTCGGCCGCATTGCGGGCCAGTGCCCGGCGCCCCGTCACCAGATCCTGGTGCACCCGCACGCCGTCCAGGCCCGCAGTGAGGAGAGGCAGCGTGAGCGCGCCGTATCCGTCGCCGATCACGGCGATCGCGGATCCGTCGATCCCGTGCTCCGCAGCGACGACCTGTGCCGCGTCGACGAGGAGCTCATCCGTCGCGTCCCACGCCTGCAGGTTCGGTGCCTCCACGTCGGGGAACCGGCGCAGGCGGGCGTACGGGAACTCGGGCACCCGCTCAGCGTACGCGGGCGCTCCCACCCGATCCCGCCGCAGCCGGCATCGTACGTGGGGGCTCCACCTTCGAGTCGTCCCCCTGAGCACGGTCCATAGGTCGTACTGGAGGGGACGACTCGAAGATGGAAGCCGAGGCGGATCCGGATCCGATTCCTTCCCGGCGCACAGCCCCGGCGTGGATACTGGGGAACGATGAGCGCAACGTTGACCGTCACCCAGGTCGTCCTCCCCACCGCCCCCGTCGGATCCGCGAACCCCCTCCCCGCGATCGCCGCCATGCCGCAGGCGCCGTACGAGGCCACCACAGAGGGGCTGCCCGCCGAGATGGCGGCCAACATCCGGTACGGGCAGGTCTCGTCGATCCATCCGTACCTGCTGCAGGACGGCTACGACCGCGAGCGCACGCCCGCCCCGATGCGCGTCGCCGTGCTGGAGAACGGGCAGCTGCGCGCCGAGTTCGCGCTCGATCTGGGCGGCCGGCTCGTGCGCCTGTTCGACAAGGCCACCGGCCACGACCTCGTGTACCGCAATGCCGTCTTCCAGCCGGCGAACCTCGCGCTGCGGGACGCCTGGTTCTCCGGGGGCGCCGAGTGGAACATCGGCATGCGCGGCCATTGGCCGTTGACCTGCTCCCCGCTGTACGCCGCCGAGATCACCGGCGCCGACGGCGAGCCGATCCTGCGGATGTGGGAGTACGAGCGCGTGCGCGGGCTGATCCTGCAGCTCGACGCGACGCTCGACGGCGCCGCCCTCCACGTGCGGGTGCGGGTGCGCAACCCGCGCGATCGCGAGACCGGGATGTACTGGTGGACGAACATCGCCGTCGCCCAGACCGAGGGCAGCCGGGTGTTCGCACCGGCGACGCACGCCTACATGACCGGCTACAACGGCGCGCTCGGCCGGGTGGACCTGACCGAGACGGATCCACGACGCCCCGCCTCCGCACCCGCCGCTGCGGACTACTTCTTCGACCTCGCTCCCGGCCTCGCGGCGGACGCCACTCCAGGCGCGCCGGCACCGCGGCCCTGGATCGCCGCCGTCGACGCGGACGGATCCGGCCTCGCCCACGTTTCGACCGCGCGCCTGCTCGGCCGCAAGCTGTTCGTCTGGGGCGACACCCCGGGCGGGCGCCGGTGGTGCGACTGGCTCGGCGGCGAGACCGGCGCCTATTTCGAGATCCAGGCCGGGCTCGCCGCCACCCAGTACGAGCATCTGCGCATGCCCGGCGGCGCCACGTGGGAGTGGACCGAGACGTTCCTGCCGCTGGCGCTTTCGGATCCGAACCTCGACGGATCCTGGAACGAGGACGTGGCCGTCGTCGGCGCCCAGGTGCTGCAGGCGGCGGAGGCCGCCGGATCCGCCGGCATCGCCCGGCTCGAAGCCGCTGCCGAAATCTCTCCGGATGCGCTGCTGTCGGTGGGGTCGCCCTGGGGTGCGCTCGAGCAGGAGCTCGCCGCGCGGGCGGGCTCGACGTTCGCGTCCCTGCCCGGAGTGCGGTTCGTGCGCGACGGGGACGAGGGCGCGTACTGGGCCTTCCTGCTCGACGGCACCCCCGATTCGACCGACCCGACTGCGGGAGTCACGGAACCGGATCCGTCCGTCGCCCCGGCCTCCTATGTCACCGGAGACGAGTGGGACCACCTCCTCGCCGAGGCCCCCTCGACCTGGCTGACGCACTATCACCGCGCCACCATCGCGCATGCGCGCGGCGAGCACGGCACCGCGATCTCGCACTACGAGGCATCGCTGCGGCATCGACGCAGTGCCTGGGCACTGCGCGGGCTCGGCCTCGCCCTGCGCCAATCCGACGGCGGCTCCGCGGCGCAGGAGCAGGGCATCAGCCGGCTCGCCGAGGCGCGCGAACTCGCCCCCGACCTCGTGCCGCTCGCGCTCGAACTCGCCGAAACGCTGCTCTCCGATGGGCGCGCCGATGAGGCGCGCACCCTGGTCGAGACGCTGCCCGCCGCGCTGCGCACGCTCGGGCGGTTCCGCGTCGTGGAGATCCGCGCCGCCCTCGCCACCGGAGACACCGACGCGGCAGGTCGGATCCTCGAGGAGCGCTTCGAGGTGCCGAACCTCCGCGAGGGCGAATTGAGCATGTCGGCCCTGTGGCACGAAGCGTTCCCGGGCCGTCCGGTGCCGGCCTGGTACGACTTCGAGATGGCGCCGGAGGGCTGAAGGATCCGAGACCGCGTCACGTCTCCCCCGGGTCGTTGAGCGAGGACGCGAAGCGATCGAGTCGAAACGCGGCCCGCTCCGTTTCGTCTCGCTCGACCTCCGGCCGTGCTCGCTCAACGACCCCACAGAGGCGACTCGGTCAACGGCTCGGCCGTCGCCGCATCAGCCTCGGTCGAGGTCGTCCAGCAGCTGGACGGCGGCCGCGGCGTAAGCGCCGATCCAGCGGTCGTGGATCCGCTTGATCGGCAGCGGGGCGAGTGTGAGGTGCCGCTCCCTGCCCTCGCGACGGCCGATCACGAGCTCGGCGCGCTCGAGCACCTTCAGGTGCTGCAGCACGGTAGTGCGGTCGAGCTCGGGGAAGCACGCGCACAGCTCACCCGTCGTTCGCGGCGCCGCGCGCAAGGCGTCGAGCATCCGGCGGCGGACGGGAGCGGCGAGCGCCTTGAAGACCAGATCGTCGTCCTCGGTTCCCTCCCCCGCATTCATGTTGTAATCTTACAACATGTCTCAGATCGAAATCGCTGCGGACATGGCTCCGCTCACAGAACTGTCCTTCTCCGTCTCTGGCCGCGTCTCCCGTCCGCCGGCGGAGGTCTACGAGGCGGTCGCCGATCCGGCGCAGCTCTCGCACTACTTCACCACCGGCGGAGCCCGGGGCCGTCTCGAACCCGGCGCCGACGTGACCTGGGACTTCGCCGACTTCCCCGGACGCTTCCCCGTCGTGGTGGTCGAGGCGAAGGCTCCGGAGCGCATCGTGATCGAGTGGGCGGCCGCGCCCGGCAGCAACGACACCGGCACCACCCGCACGGTGTTCGCCTTCGCCCCGATCGATGACGGCGCACGCACCCTCGTCACCATCACCGAGTCGACGTGGCGCGCGACCTCGGGCGGTGCGAAGAGCGCCTTCGGCAACTGCGAGGGCTGGACCGGCATGCTCGCGGCGCTCAAGGCCTGGCTCGAGCACGGCATCAACCTGCGCGACGGCTTCTACAAGTAATCCGCCCCGGCAACCAGGCCGCGCCACGTTCGCCGAGCGCCACGTTCGCCGGCCACCCCATCCGTCTCGGACTCCACCCCGCTCACTGGTCGCAGATTGCGGGTTTCATGTGCTCAGAACCGCAATCTGCGACCAGTGAACAGAGGGAGGGCGGCGGATCCGCGCCGCCCGGCCCGATCAGCCCCGCATCCGGGGATCCTCGGTCGGATCGCGGTACATCGTCGGGCAGCCCTCGTCGATCGCGGACGGGTTCAGCTCGAAATGCCAGGCCTCGTTGTCGTACGTGCGGCACAGCCCGAATTGCGCGCCATGGCGGTTCAGCCAGTCCGCGGCGTCGTACGGGGCGATGTCGACCGCCTGACCCTTGACGTGCAGCGACGTCTCCGGGGTGCCGACCCACCGCGACGCCTCGGCCTCGGATCCATAGGTGCGCACGGCATCGCGCAGTAGCCAGGCCTGGTACGCCTTCGAGCGCCAGCCGCTCGCCACCCGCAGCTCGAGCCCGTCCTCCTCGGCCCCGGCGAGCGCCTGCCCCAGCGCCTCGCGCAGAGCGGGTTCCAGCTTCGCGACCGCGGGCACATCGTCCGACAGCGCCACCGAGTCGCCGTCCGCGAGGTAGCCGTCCTCTGCGGTCGGCATGCCGCCGCTGCGTGCGGACGGGGATCCGTCGTCGCCCGCGGCTACCGGCCCCGGATAGTCGGGCCGCGCGGTGACGGCCGCCGTGATCACCGCGGCCGCGGTGCCGGCGCCCAGCAGTGCGAGCACCGCCAGCGTGGCGAAGAACCGGAACAGCGGCCGGTGCCGCCGGGGCGCCCTCGACGCCGGGTGCCGCGGTGCAGGCATCCGTTCCGCCGTACGCCGTGCGTCGGCGTCGGGCTCCTGGGGCAGGATCCATTCCGGCGCGGATCCGGGTCGCAGAGGAGCAGAGGTGTTCGTGTCCATGCCTCCACTCCATCGAGGCGGACGTTGTGCGCCCGTTCGCGTTTTCGCATACACCCGCGATATGCCGGTGTGCTTAGGCTTCTGGCATGCGCGTGCTGATCGTCGAGGACGAACCCACCCTGGCCGGAGCGGTCCGAGACGGGTTGCGCCTCGCGGCGATCGCCGCGGACACCGCCGGAGACGGGCACGTCGCCCTGGAGCTGCTGGACATCAACGCCTACGACGTGGCCGTGCTCGACCGGGACATCCCGGGCCCGAGCGGCGATGACATCGCGCAGGCGATCGTCGCGTCCGGATCCGGCCTGCCGATCCTCATGCTCACGGCCGCCGATCGTCTGGATGACAAGGCCACCGGCTTCGAGCTCGGCGCCGACGACTACCTGACCAAGCCGTTCGAGATGCGCGAGCTGATCCTGCGGATCAGGGCGCTGGCCCGGCGCGCCCCGCGGTCGACGCCGCCGGTGCACGAGCTGGCCGGCATCCGGCTCGACCCGTTCCGCCGCGAGGTGTACCGCGACGGACGCTACGTCGCCCTCACGCGCAAGCAGTTCGCGGTGCTGCAGGTGCTCGTCGAGGCCGGCGGCGGCGTGATCAGCGCGGAGGAGCTGCTCGAGCGCGCTTGGGACGAGAACGCGGATCCGTTCACGAACGCGGTGCGCATCACGGTGTCGGCGCTGCGCAAGCGGCTCGGAGAGCCCTGGGTGATCCTCACGGTGCCGGGGGTCGGCTACCGGATCGACGTCGACGGCAGCGCGCGCGATGGCGATTCGGGCGACGAGGCGATGGACGAGGATGCGACGATTCCGGGGCGCACGAGGAATGCCTGACGCGTCATCGCCCCTCGCAGAGCCGCCGAGACCGGCACTCCCCTCGACGCCGGCGCTCCCTCCCCGCCCGGTCCGCGCTGCCGGCCTGTCGGTGCGCTGGCGACTCACGCTCAGCTACGTCGCGCTCGTCGCGGTGGCGGGCGCCGTGCTGCTCGGCGTCGTCGCGCTGTGGCTGCTGCGATACGTGCCCGACGGCACGGTCTACAACACCGACCCGATCGCCGGCACGAGCTGGGCGCCGAATCGCACCGACATCATCCGCGCGTTCGTTCCGCCCGCCACGTGGGCGCTGCTCGGGCTCATCGCGGTCGGCGTGCTCGGCGGCTGGCTGCTGGCCGGTCGGGTGCTGCGCCCGCTCACCGCGATCGGCGAGACCGCGCAGGCCGTGAGCGACGGCGACCTGGACGCGCGGATCGCGCTGCCGGGCCGCGACGACGAGTTCCGGCGCCTCGCCGACGTCTTCGACGGCATGCTGGACCGCATCCAGGGCGACCTGCAGCGCGAGCGCCGCTTCGCCGCGAACGCATCTCACGAGCTGCGCACCCCGCTCGCGATCACCCGCGCGGTGCTCGACGTGGCCGAGGCGGATCCGGATCCCGACATCCCTCAGCTGCTCGTGCGCCTGCGCACCGCGAACGAGCGTGCGATCGCCCTGACCGAGGCACTGCTGCTGCTCGCACGGCTGGACGCCCGTCCGCCCGCCCGCGTCCCCGTCGACCTGTCCCTGGCCGCGGAGGGCGCTGTCGAGCTGCTGCACGAGGTGGCCGCGGCTCGTGACGTGCGGCTCGACGCGGTCGGCGACCCGGTCATGGTCCGCGGGGACGCGGCACTGCTCGACCAGCTCGCCCTGAACCTCGTGCAGAACGCCCTCGTGCACAATCTGCCCTCCGGCGGATCCGCCACCGTGCGCACGCTCCGTCTCGGCGGGCAGGGTGCGCTGGTCGTCGAGAACACCGGAGACCGGCTCGACCCGGCCGTGGTCGCCACCCTGGTCGAGCCGTTCCAGCGCGGCGCCGGCCGCACCCGCGACGGGGCGCACGGCGGATCCGGCCTGGGCCTGGCGATCGCCGGTTCGATCGTCGACGTGCTGGGTGGGGCGCTCGAGCTGACCGCCCTGCCCGCGGGCGGCCTGCGCGTCGAGGCGACCTTCCCGCTGGAGTGACGCGGGTCGGCGCAGCTCGAAACCTCAGCTCGGCGGGATCCAGATCGGGTCGGGGGCGATGGCCGCCGAGATCCGCCGGCTGGCGATGCCGAGCTGTCGCGCCTGGGCGGCGGTGAGGACGTCGAAGACGAGCGTGTCGACGAGCGCCTCGTGACCCGGGGTCGCCTGCTGGACCTTCGCGTGGCCGTCCTCCGACAGCACGGCGAGGGTGAACCTTCCATCCGTCTGGTCGATCACACGCCGGACCCAGCCGCGCTGCTCGAGGCGTGAGACCGCACGCGAGAGCCGCGAGAGCGTGCAGCTCGCGAACCCGGCGAGCACGCTCAAGCGCAAAGATCGCCCCTCAGCGGCGTCGAGCGCGTAGAGGATCCCGAACTCGAAGTGCGTCAGGCCGCTGTCCCGCTGCAGCTGGGCGTCGAGCGCGGCAGGAAGGCGCTCCAGGAGCGTCGCGACGGACGCCCAGATCTCCGCTCTGGGCAGCGGCGTCGTGGCGGATCTCGTGGGTTCGGGCACGAGGTCAGGATACCTCGAAACCGAAGAGCCTGACTTGCTCAAGCAACTGAATACGCGTAGTTTGACTTTCCCAAGCAAGTGAAACGGCGACACCGACGCCGTCTGGAACGGAGCGATATGAACCTGGAACTGCACGGCAGGACGGCTTTCGTGAGCGGATCCACCCAGGGCATCGGCTTTGCCATCGCCTCCGCACTCACCGCCGAGGGGGCGGAGGTCATCATCAATGGGCGCACCCCCGCCGCCGTCGACGCCGCCGTGTCCCGACTGCGCACGGAGCATCCGGGAGCACTGCTGCGCGGAGTCGCCGCCGACCTCGCCGACCCCGGGGAGACCTCCCCTCTGCTGCAGGACATCGGCGAGGTCGACGTCCTGGTGAACAACGTCGGCCTGTTCGGGGTCGCGCCGTTCAGCGACATCGCCGACGAGGACTGGCAGCGCTATTTCGACGTCAACGTGATGAGCGGCGTCCGGCTCTCGCGAGCACTCCTGCCGGGCATGCTGCGCCGCGGGTGGGGGCGGGTCGTGTTCATCGCCAGCGAGTCCGGCGTCGACGTGCCCGCCGACATGATCCACTACGGCGCCACCAAGGCCGCGATGCTCGCCCTCGCCAACGGCCTTTCCAAGCTCACCCGCGGGACGGGTGTCACCGTCAACAGCATCCTCGGCGGCCCGACCTATTCCGACGGAGTGGAGGCGGTCGTCACCCAGCTCGCCGCCGCCCAGGGCGTGGACGTCGGGACGGTCAAGGCCGCGATCATCGGCCAGAACCGCACGACCCTGCTCGAGCGGTTCATCGAACCTGCGGAGATCGCGAACCTCGTCGCCTACCTGGCCAGCCCCCGCTCCTCGGCCACCAACGGATCCGCCGTGCGCGCCGATGGCGGCGTGCTCACCACGATGCTCTGACCCGCAACATCTGCGCCGGAGCAGAGGGCGCCCGAGGCGCTGCAGTGACATACACGCGGGTGATCGACCGCCTCGGCGGGAACCTGCGCTCGTGTAGGTTCAGCGCCAAGATGGCGGTGGAGCGAGCCGAATCCGAGATAGTTGACAGCGATTCAGCCACCGCCCGTCCACGGCAGTTGGCGGATTCCTACCGAAGGTCCTGCACCGACTCGGAGCAAGCGCACGACGGCCAGCGGCGCTTGCCTCGGCCGATAGGACGATCCACATTCCGTTCACTCTCCTGGCGGATCAGCTTGCCGCGAGAATGATCGTGCAATGGCAGGCTGGCGACGCTGGCAGAGAGGAAACACGCATGTGGAACAACCCACCCGCACCAGTCAGTGAGTGGATGCTGTCGGTAGCAACGGTCCTTCCCGTGCCGTTCCGTGAGCCAGCCCCGTATGCGCTTGGAGAGGCGGTAGCAGAGTTGCGAGCGTATGCGCGGGCCACCCGCCCAGCGGACTGGACGTCACGGGCCGTGATGAGCAACCGCACGTCGCTACGAGCAGAGCTCGACGCCCAAATCGAACGATTGGGCGAACACCTACACGCCCGCCTCGGCGAGGCACTGGGCGAGCTGCGCAACGAGACCAACCGCGAACGAACCATCGCCACAGCAGACCGAATCCTCGAAGAATGGCACTCGCAAGCCGCCATCGCGGACGCATTCCAGGACCTCTGCAACACCGCGCACACCCCGCAAACCACCACCGATGACCTCGGAGCACGAGCAGCGTTGATCGCCTCACAACTCGGCGCAGCGGCAATGAGTTCCTCGTCACCCCTTCACATAGCGGCGAACATGCTGATCGACCAAGAAGAATCCCTGACCCTCCGGCAAGAGAAGCCGCTGCCCGCACCGCTCACAGAACAGCATCGCCTCACCATGGCCCGAGACGCTCTCACAGCGACAGTGTCGGGCAACGTCGTCGTCTGGACTGTCTATCGCCGGGCGACGATCTATGGCGTTCGAGAGGTCGCCGGACCGATCACGTTTCTGCAACCTGAATGGGCGCTTCCCAACGCCTTCGGCCCCGAAGGGCAGGATTTCCCAGAGCGAGCAGAACTCCGGGAACTCCGCACCGACGTCAACTGGCTGGACGATGTTCACGCCTGGTCGCTGGAAGCGAACTCGAATCTTGTCCTCGCACGCGTCGACCTGGGCACGCGCCTACTCGCGGGAGCCGTGGAGGAAGCTCTGCGACGCGTCGACGCCATCCTGAGCATCGCCGTTCACGCCGGCGGCGTCTCATGGCAGCAAACCAAACATTCCGCAGTCGTGGTGGATCACAAGCCCCGACAGACCACATTCGGACCAGCACTGAACATCGACCAACACCACGGTGATAGCTACGGGATGCACGGCACCGCGCGACTTCTCGCGTATGTCTCCGAAACGCTCGGGGAAGCACTGAAAGCCCAGCCCGTGCCCGATGCCCTCGTGGAGGCGCTGACCGCGCTCCAGGAAGCAAAGATGACGGATCACCGCGATGTCACCTTCTACGGTGCCCGCCCCGTAACTCCGAGAGTCGCGACGGCGCTCGAGGACCATGCCATGGAACTCATCGCATCCGTCATCGACGTGCACCCCAATACCCTCGCCACCGCACTCCAGTACCGCCGGGCGCTGGCGAAGGCCGAGAACGACGCGCTGCGGCAGCTTCTGTCCCCCTTCAACTCTTCCTGGGCTCGACCAGACCATGCACACCGACGCGAGCTCGAAGCGAAGCTGTCTCGCCACGACGCGGACGGTGTCCTCATCGTCAATGTGGCCAATGCCATCACCCTGCAAGAAGACATCCGTGCCCTGCCAATGACCGCACTCCAGCGTGCCGACTTCGAGCACGCGGCGGCGATCTGCACAAACCCCGAACGAGAACACGATCACCTCCTCCGCACCTGGAAGTCGACAAGCTTGCTCAAGGCCCGGCACCGACGCGTCCGAAACGCCGTAAATCATGGGCTGCCGTTGAGCGCAACCACCGTCAATAGCATCCGCGACTACGCCACCGAGACATCAGACGACGCCCTGACTCTCGCGCTCAACTGGTTCAAGAACCACGAGCCAGGACCAGATCTTGTCGCCCAAGACAAGATCTGCTGGGACGAACGAATCGCTCGCATCAACAGCGGTGAGAGTTGGGCCGAGGAAAGCGCTCGAAGCCCCCAAGACGCCTAGCCATCCCGTAACCATTTCCATGGCACTTTGTGCCTCAGCCCAACGCCGCGACCGTGCTGCTCCGCGCACCGGTGTGCAAACACCGCGACCAGAACCGCCACGCCCGTGGTGCACTCAACTCACACCGCCTCGAGGTGTCCACACGTTGTGCGTCGGCTCGCGGATCTAGTGGCCTCTGTGGAATCGGTGCATCCGGTCTTCGAAGGTGTCTCCGCCGGGCCAGCGGGAGCAGCGGCAGCGCATCGTGCGCCCGCTGTCGTACACGTCGTTGTGGAACCGGGTGATGTCGGCGTCCCCGATGCCGCCCGCCGAGCACGCGTCCCAGAGCACGGCGCAGGAGTCTTTGACGTTGTTAGGGCCGAGGACATTTCGGTTGCGCGCGAAGTCGTATGCTCCCGCGTCGTCGGTGACGAACACCGCATCGCAGGTGACCGCGTAGGCGATCGATTCCGCCTCACCGAGATGCTCGTCGCCAGCGGTGGACCCGCCGAGACGGACCTGGTTTTTCAGGGTCTCATCGAGCGGCCCCTCGACCGGCTCGCCCAGCCATTGCAGTTGCAGGACGGGTTCGCAGAACGCCCGGCTCTTCGCAAGGTTCGCGCCCCCGAGGACTTCCTGCCTGACCTGCTCCGTCCACCGGGGCTCATCGAACGTGACGAACGTCCTCTCCAACAGCTCCAGCTGACCGGCGACGGCGAAATGCTCGAGCGTGACGGTATCGAACAGGATCACCGGCATGACGGTTCCGAGTCCCGCTCAGCCGGGGAACCCCGCCGCGAAGACATCACCATCGACGTCCACCGGCTCCAAAGCATCGAACACGAGCGGGATCTCCGGTGCAGGCCCCGATGCCGACAGTCTCGAGATCACGGTCTCGACCGTCTCGCCGACGAGGCCCGCGATCGGCGCCGCTGCCACCAGGCCTTCACGATACGCGCGTTTCAACGTACCCAGCAGCTGCGTGGGCAGCACCGATCGTTCGGAGAGTTGATCGGAACGAGACTGCAGGACAGTCTTCAGTCCCTCATCCTCCAACGAGTCGATGAACCGCCCTCGGCGCATATCGATGAACGCGTCACGACCCGCAGCGTTGATGTAGCCGAGGTTGTGGAGACGGTAAATGCAGGTCAGATACGAGCCATCAAGCTCCGCCATCATGCGTGCCAGCGCCGGCCGGATCTGGTTGTGCGAATCGCTCATGATCTTCGCGATGTCATCGCGGTGGAGCAGAAGCTCCGCCGCGAACATGTTCGCGCGGCGCTCTTCAGGGCTTGTCGCGGCAACCTTCCCGTCCACCGTGATGCCGCCATCCTCGCCGGCGAGCAGATGACCGAGCTCGTGCGCGAGTGTGAACAGCGAACGCTGACGTTGCTGCGTCGAATTGATGACGATCGTCGGGTATGCGCGGCTCAACAGGGCGGCGCCGATGACCTCATCCGGGAAAGACTCCACAATGACATCGATCCCGAAATGGATCCCCAGTTCTTCCGCAAGACCGACAAACCGGCCAGCACCCTGCTCGTGCTCGTGCTCGTCAATGACGGTCCGCACCCAGTCCGCAAGAACCCGCGCCCCGGCCAGGTCCGACAACCCCACGACAGAGGGGACCTCATCCCACACTGCCCGAACTTCACGTTCCCCCTCAGGAAGAACCAGGTGAAGATCCTGGATGTGATTGATCCGCGCCAACAACGCACTGTCCGCAACACGCGTCTCCGTCGCAGAGCGCGCAGCAGCCGCCGCGAGACGCGTCGGCGAGCCGTCCTCCAACAGCGACAACACCGAGATACCCAGCGCCCTGGCGATCGCCGTAGCCTCGTTCGCCTTCACGTTGCGCTTGTCGTTCTCGATCAGCGAGTACGCCGACGCACTCAAACCAACCTGCTGTGCGAGGTCCGCGGCCCGCATCCCGGACGCTTCCCGCGCAACACGAATCCGCGCTCCCATTGATCCGCCCACAAACCGAGATTACCAGCCCGATTACGAAAATCGAAAGTAACGCGGCGTGTCCGGCGACAATTGTGAGGTTGGTCCTCAAGAGCCCGCGCTCCTCACCGCACAGGCGAAGAAGATGATCACCGGGTTCGCTATTCAAAGACCCCACCGCGGTGACTGCGTGCTCCGGGCTACGGGCTCCGGGCTCCGGGCTCCGGGCTCCGGGCTCCGATACCAAGCTGCAGGAATCGGTCTCGAGGCACCGCCCAGCGCGACTCCTGGGCTGCCAGACATGCCGACGCGTACCCACCGATGAGGTCCGCGTCATCGATCGCCGGCCTGCCCGAACTCTTCACCGACCCGTTCCTAGCCCGAGGCACCCAGACGCTGCTCCTCGTGCGATACATCACGCCTGTATCACGTCCAAGCAACGTGTCCGATGCGACATCTCAGCGACAGACCATGTTGGATTCCGACACCTCGCCTCGGAACCTACAGCTCGGCGTCGGCATCGGATCCGCACTTGACACTCCTCAGGTTCGATGGTTAGTTAGTCGAGTAACTAACCGACTGACCGCAACGAGGACATCCGTGATCGACGAAGGCCGACCGCTCTTCCTCCAGATCGCCGAGGCGATCGAGGACTCCATCGTCGACGGCACGCTCGCCGAAGACGCGCAGGCCCCGTCCACGAACGAACTCGCCGCGTTCTACCGGATCAACCCCGCAACCGCCGCGAAGGGAGTGGCCATGCTCACCGACAAGGGAGTGCTCGTCAAGCGCCGCGGCATCGGCATGTTCGTCGCCGTCGGCGCTCGCGACATCCTGCTCCGCGAGCGCCGCACCGCGTTCGCGGACCGCTTCATCGATCCACTCCTCGCCGAGGCCCGCACGCTCGGGCTCGGTGAGGACGATCTGGCCGCCCTGCTGCGCGAACGCGCCGCACTCGCCCCGACCACCGCACGCACCGAAGGGAACCGCGCATGACCGCCGTCATCGAGGTGTCGAACCTCGCGAAGCGCTACCGCGAGAAGCTCGCACTCGACAATGTCTCACTGTCCATCCAACCCGACACGATCTACGGCCTGCTCGGCCGCAACGGCGCCGGCAAGACCACGCTCATGTCGATCCTGACGGCGCAGAACTTCGCGACCTCGGGCGACGTCCGGGTGTTCGGCGAGAACCCCTACGAGAATGCGCACGTGCTGAGCCGGGTGTGCTTCGTGCGCGAGAGCCAGAAGTACCCGGACGACGCGGCACCGATCCACGCACTGCGCGCCGCACGGCTGTTCTTCCCGAACTGGGACCAGCAGCTCGCCGATCGGCTCGCCGGCGAGTTCCAACTGCCGATGAAGCGCCGCATCAAGAAGCTCTCCCGCGGCCAGCTCTCCGCGGTCGGCGTGATCATCGGACTCGCCTCACGCGCCGAGGTCACCTTCTTCGACGAGCCGTACCTCGGCCTCGACGCCGTGGCCCGGCAGATCTTCTACGACCGCCTGCTCGAGGACTACGTCGAGCACCCGCGCACGATCATCCTGTCCTCGCACCTGATCGACGAGGTCGCGAACCTGATCGAGCGGGTCATCGTGATCGACGACGGGCGGATCCTGCTCGACGAGGACACGGACGCGGTGCGCGGTCGCGCCTCGACGGTGGTCGGGGATGCGGCGGCGGTCGACGCCTGGACCGCGGGACGGGAGATCCTGCATCGCGAGGCGCTCGGCCGGGTGGCCTCGGCCACGGTGCTGGGCCGCCTTACCCCCGAGGACCGCGCCGGCATCGTCGACGCCGGCCTCGACCTCGCCCCGGTGTCACTGCAGCAGCTCATCGTGCGCCTCACACAGCGCTCCGGCGATGACGCACCGGCCGCTTCCCCTCTCGCCGAATCGCACGGAGAACCGCTGTCGCTCACGAAGGAGGTGCGCTGATGTCCCGGATCCTGAACGTCGTCCGCCTTCAGCTTGTCAACAAGCAGACCTGGGTGTGGATCCCGCTGATCGTCCTCGGCTCCGCACTGGCGCTGTCGATCGTCATCTACGCGATGATCCCGTCCGACGGCCCGAAGTACGGCGGCGCGGGCCAGGCGCCGCTCTGGTACTTCTTCGCGCTCGGCCTGCAGGCCCTGACGCTGACCTTCCCGTTCTCCCAGGCGCTGAGCGTCACACGTCGCGAGTTCTTCCTCGGCACTCTGCTCACCGCGATCGGCGGCGCGCTGCTTCTCACCGCCATGTTCCTGCTGGGTGGCTGGATCGAGGATGTGACGCACGGCTGGGGCGTGAACGGCTACGTGTTCCGACTGCCTTGGGTCTGGGAAGGCGGTCCGCTCGCAGCGGCACTGACGTACTTCACGCTCGCCCTGTTCCTCTTCCTGGTCGGCTTCACCGGCGCCACGATCTTCAAGCGTGCCGGGGCGCTCGCGATCGCCGTCGTCGGCGTGGGAGTAGGTGCGGTGCTGGTGGGCGTCGTGTTCGTGATCACCAGGTTCGAGCTCTGGGGACAGGTGGGCGCGGGCCTCGCCGGGCTCGGCGCGCTCGGCCTGGCGCTCTGGGGCCTGGTCGCGATCGCGGTGCTCGCGGGGATCTCGTACCTGGTGCTGCGCCGCGCGATCCCCTGATCGGCGGCGACAGGAGAAGGGCCCGGCCATGGCGGCCGGGCCCTTCTCCTGTCGCCGGGTTCACACGCCGTATGCGGCGAAGAACATGTCGAGCGCGGTGTCGACGTGTGCGGGGATCTGCGCCGCAGCCAGGGCGGTGTCATCCCCGAGCAGCATCGCGCGGTTGATCGGCTCGCCCATCACCAGCCAGTTCAGCTGCGTCGCCGCCAGCTCGGCATCGACCGCGCGGACGAGCCCTGCCGCCTGGAGGTCTTCGACGACGGCGGTGAGCGCGATGATCGCCCGGCGCGGACCCCGCTCGCCGAGCGCGGCTTCAGGGCCGCCGTGCCCGATCGCGTCGGACGGGGCGACGGTCTCGGGGGGATGCTGCGCGGGCGGCTACACGGACCCGCCGTTGTGGTGGCGGACTCCCGCATCGCCGGTCCATGGGGGCGCGGCCTCGAACGTGCCGCGACCTTCCCGTCGAGCGGAGAGCGTGGATGAGAGCCCCACGAGGGCGATGACGGCCACGCCCGACACGATCCCGACCCAGACGTTCCGGGTCAGAACGCCGAGGCCCGCTCCCGCGCCCGCACCGATCAGGATCGCCACCGTCCAGATGAAGAAGACGTACCCGCCGGTGAGTCGAGGAACCGGAGTCTCACTCATATCCGAAGGATACGAAACCCTCCGTGAAAGCGCGAGAGCGTTCCCGATCCGCGCCTCCGCGGCGAGAACCACGGCTCAGGGCACCAGGACCACGTCGTAGCCGGCCTCACGCAGGGCACTCCGATCATCCGGCGCGATGCCGTCGTCGGTGAGCAGCGTCGGGAACAGGTCGGATCCGCCGACCGCGGCGAACGCCGAGGCGCCGATCTTCGACGAGTCGGCGACGATCACCGCACGCCGGGCGCGGCTCGCCATCATGCGGTTCACGGCCGCCTCGCGCTCGTCGTGCGTGCTCGCCATGCCCTCCAGGGACACGGCGTTCACGCCGATGAAGGCGATGTCCAGCGCGATGCCCGCGAGCAGCTGCTCCACGAACGGCCCCACCAGCTCGTAGCTGCGGGAGTGGATCACACCGCCGGTGACCACGACCTTGATGTCGGGGCGCGTGGCGAGCTGGGCGGCGATGTTCACGGCGTTGGTGACGACGGTGAGGCCGTGCTCGGCGAGATCTTCGCGGGCCGTGAGCGCCGTCGCGATCGCGGTCGTGGTGGTGCCCCCGGAGAGGCCGACGACGGCGCCGGGCGAGACGAGCGCCGCGGCGGCCTCTGCGATGCGCTCCTTCTGCGAGGTGCGCTGGTGGCTCTTGTAGCGCACCGGCAGCTCATACGCGACGGACTGCGCCACCGCCCCGCCGTGGGTGCGGGTGAGCAGGCGCCGCTCGGACAGGCTGTCCAGGTCGCGGCGGATCGTCGCTGCGGAGGCGTCGAAGCGCTCGGCGAGCTCCTCCACCGAGACGTCGCCGTGGACGGCGAGCAGATCGAGGATCGCGGTGAGGCGATTGGCGCGATTCATGTGCAGGCTCCGGATCCGGTCAGGATGCGTCCTGAAGGGCGAACAGGCGCAGCAGACGCGCGGCCTCGCCGGCGACAGCATCACGGGCGGGAGCGACGTACTTGCGGGAGTCCACGAGGCGCGGATCCGCCTCCAGTCTCTCCCGGATCGCGCGGGTGAAGAACCCGTTCAGGTGCGTGGAGACGTTGATCTTCGTCATGCCCGCGCGTACCGCGGCGGCGATCACGTCATCCGGCACGCCGCTGGATCCATGCAGCACGAGCGGCACGTCTACTCCGTCCTCTCCCGCGCCGCGCATGGCCTCGCGCAGACGCGCGATGAGGTCGAGGTCCAGCGCCGCCGTACGATCGGTCATCGCGTGCGAGGATCCGACGGCTACGGCGAGGGCGTCGACGCCGGTCTCGGCGACGAAGGCGCGCGCCTCCTGCGGGTCCGTGCGGACACCCGGGGCGTGCGCGCCGTCCTTGCCGCCGACCTCGCCCAGCTCGCCCTCGACGTACACCTCGGCAGCGTGCGCGCGCTCGACGACCTGTGCGGTGAGCGCGACGTTCTCGGCGTAGTCGAGCGCGCCGCCGTCGAACATGACGGATCCGAACCCGAGCGCGATGGCCTCGTCGACGAGCTCGGGCCGCTCGGCATGGTCGAGGTGCACCGCGACCGGCGTGGCCGCACGCCGGGCCGCCGCGAGAGTGGCCAGCGCGATCGGCTCGAGTCCGCCGTGGTAGTCGGCGCAGTTCTGCGAGATCTGCAGGATCACGGGCAGCTCGGCCTGGGCCGACGCGACCACCAGCGCCTCGGCCGTCTCCAGGTGGATCACGTTGAAGGCGCCGACGCCGGTACCGCGGCGGGCCGCATCGTGCACGAGGTCGCGGGCGGAGACGAGGGTCATCGGGGTGTCCTTTCGGCGGACGGTCGGCTCAGCGCCGTCAAGGGCGGGCTATCGACGATCAGGGCGGATTCGAGCTCGGGCCACGACGAGTGGATCTCACCCGCGACCGGCATCAGCACGGCCGCCGCCGACCACGCGGTGGCGCGGCGCAGCAGCGCCGTGGGCTTCCTCTCCCCCTGCGCCATCAGCACGGCGCACGCGGCGACGGCGGCGTCGCCTGCGCCGGTGGGGTTGCCGGCGAGGGGCTCGGCGAGGCGGGCGCGCACGACCTCGTCCGAGGTGACGGCCAGCATCCCGTCCGCCCCGCGGGAGAGCAGGACCAGCTTCGCGCCGCGGTGCAGCAGCTCGCACGCCCCGGCGATGGGATCGGTGAGACCGGTGGCCTCGGCGAGCTCCGCCGCGTTGGGCTTGAGCACGGTCGCACCGGCATCGGCCGCGGCCAGGAGCGCCGGCCCCGACGTGTCGGCGATGACGATCGCCCCGGCGTCGCGGCCGATCCGGATGAGCGACGGGAGCAGGTCGTCGGGAGCGCCGGGAGGAAGGGATCCGGAGAGGACGAGGACGGGCTTGATCTTCTTCGCGCCGGCGGGAGCAGTCGCACCGGCATCCGCGGATCCGGATCCGGATCCTTCGACGGCATCGCGGACGGGGCGCCCGGTCGCCAAAGCCCGGACGACAGCGGCCTTCAGCGCCTCCCACTCGTCCGCCGTCGGGTTCACACCGCGCTCGTTCACGATCGTGGTGTCGCCGAGGTGCTCGTCGACGAGCGCGACGCTGCGGCGGGTCGCCGCCTGCACCGGGACCAGTTCGTGCGGAATCGAGGTCGAAGCCAGCTCGGCGGCGAACTCGTCGCCGGTCGGTCCGCCCGCAGTGGCCAGCGCGAGCACGGCGGCGCCCTGCGCGTGCGCCACCCGGGCCACGTTCAGGCCCTTGCCGCCCGCGCGAGCGACACCGGTGTCCGCGCGATGGGTACCTCCGGGCACGATCCGCTCGACATGCCAGGTGAGATCCAGCGCCGGGTTCGGCGTGACGGTGACGATCATGCGAGGCTCCTCGCGCGCAGCGCCGCACCCAGGATCCCGGCGTTGCCGAGCAGCTGCGCGGGAACCAGATCCGGGATGCGGTGAAAGCTGAGCCGGGCCCGCAGGCGCGCGCGCAGCTCGTCGAACAGTGCTCCGCCCGCCCGCGAGAGCCCGCCGCCGATGATGACGGCCTGCGGCGCGACGACCGCGGTGAGCTGCGCGAGCGACAGGGCGAGGGCGTCGAGCGCCTCGTTCCAGACCGCGGCGGCGGCCTCGTCCCCCGCGGCGGCGAGAGCGATGACCTCCTTCGCCCCGTCCACGGCGTCGCCGGTGCGGGCGGTGTAGCGCCGGGCGATGGCTCCCGCCGAGGCGATGGCCTCGAGGCAGCCGCGTGCGCCGCACGGACACACCGGCTCGTCGGCGACCGGTGAGTGGCCCACCTCGCCGGCGTATCCGCCGGAGGTGAAGGGCACGCCGCCCAGCAGCAGGGCGCCGGCGATCCCGGTGCCGATGATCAGCACGATCGAGTTCGGATAGGGACGCGCGCCGCCGAGCACGTGCTCGGCCCAGCCGCCGGTGCGCACGTCGTGGTCGAACGCGACGGGCAGGCCGAACGCCTCCTCCGCGAGGGCGCGGATCGGCGCGTCCCTCCAGCCCATGTTGCTGGCGAACACGCCGATGCCGGCGACTTCGTCGACGATGCCGGGCACGACCAGCCCCACCGCGACCGGCTCCACCGCGGGATGCTCCTCGCGCAGCTGCGCGCCGAGCTCGACCAGCCGGGCGATCAGCCGCTCCGGGAGGTCGGGACCCGGATCCGGCGTCGGCGTGCGACGCAGACCGAGCATGACGCCGTGGGCGTCGAACAGGGCCGACTTGATGTCGGTACCGCCCACGTCGAACGCGAGCACGGCGGATCCGGCGCCGAGCTCCGCCGCCTGCGCGAGGGGATCTCCCGAGGCATCGGTGAGCACGTCGGGCACCGCACGGGCGGCCTCGGCCGCGTCATGCGCGCGGGGGACGTTCACCGCGACGCCGTCGCCAGGGGTGGTCATCGCCGGCTCTCAGTCCTCGAGGATGACCGAACGGGTGAGGTTGCGCGGCTCGTCGGGATTGAGCCCCTTGGCCAGCGCGCGGTCGAGCGCCACACGGTGCAGCCGCACGAGGTCGGCCAGCGGGTCGATCGGGTGCTGCACCCAGCGTCCACCGGTGGCGGCGACCTGCGCGTCCAGCCCCTCGGGTGCGGCGCCGAACTGCCACGTGATGCGGCCTGGTGCGGCGATCGCGATCGGGCCGTGGCGGTAATCCATCGACGGGTACGACTCGGTCCACGACTGCGACGACTCGCGCATCTTCAGGGCCGCCTCGTGCGCGAGGCCGATCGTCCAGCCGCGGCCGAGGAAGGTGTACTGGTCGGCGCCCGCGAGGGTCGGATCCACGTCGGCGAGCGCGGTGCGGGCATCGGCGATGGCCCCGGTGAGATCTTCGCCGAGCGAGGCGCGGAACAGCGCGAGCGCGGTGGTCGCGAAGCGGGTCTGCACGACGGACTGCTCGTCGGCGAACGGCAGCAGGATCGCGTCGTCCACCATGCTCACCAGCGGCGAGGTCTCGTCGCCGATCACGCCGATGATGCGCGGAGCGGATCCGGATCCGGATCCCTTGAGCTCGTCGACCAGCTCGAGCACCTCGGTGGTCGTTCCGGAGCGGGTCAGGGCGACAACCGCGTCATAGCCGCGATCCATGAACGCCTCGCTCGCGGCGTAGGCGTCGGTGATGCCGAAGCCCGCACGCTCGCGCAGCGCGGCGTAGGACTGGGCCATGAACCAGGACGTACCGCAGCCGACCACGGCGACGCGCTCGCCCTTCGCCGGCAGCAGGGCCTGCTCGGCCGTCATGCCCGCCGCGCGCGCCCACATCTCGGGCTGCGAGTCGAGCTCGGTGCGCATGTGAGCGCCGGGGGCGAGGTTCTCGTTCGGGTCGGTCATGCGTCCTCCTCGGCGGTTACGGTCGACGCTGAGTGCGTGACCGTGATCGATCTTACGCTAAAACAATCACTTTCCGTCACGCATTGTTCCGGACCGCCCAGGCTCCGCACCCCTGCCGCATGCACCAAGCATGCACGCCTTGATCGCCGCTCCGCCGGATCCATTGTCACTTCGAAACCTGAATGTCACTAGGCTTTCAGGATCCAAATCCTTAACGACGTAAGGCTTTTGGATTCCATCCATCGAAGGAGATGACATGCCCGATCTGTCCCGCCGTACTGCCCTGCTCTCGCTCGGAGGCGCCGCCCTCGCCGGCACGATCGCCGTCGCCGGGGCCGCCGCCCCCGCGAACGCCGCTCCCACAGGCGCGCAGCCGCACCGTACGGTCACCGTCTACCTGGTCCGCCACGGCCGGACCTGGCTGAACCAGGCCGGCCGCGTGCAGGGCTGGTCCGACTCCCCGCTCACCGACGCGGGTGTCGCGACCGCGGCGAACGTCGGCCGCAACCTCGCGGCGGACATCGGCGGGTTCGACGCCGCATACTCCGCCGACATGACCCGCCATTTCCAGACTGCGAGCGGGATCCTCGCCGCCGCGGGCTCCGCGCTCGTCCCGACCCGGGTCGCCGGCCTGCGCGAGGTCTCCTACGGAGGCTGGGAGGGGGAGCAGCAGTCGGTCGTGTACCCGCAGCTCGCCGCCGCGGGACCATTGGACACCCTGGAGCACATCATCGACGCCTTCGTCGCGAGCAACCCCGACAAGACGCTGCCCGCCGAGACCTGGACGCAGGTCGCCGCCCGCATGAACGACGCGCTCACCACTGCGGCCACCGATCGCACGATGCCCATGCGCCACGGCGGCAAGATCCTCGCCGTCTCCAGCGGCATGTCGATCACCTGTCTGCTGGAATCGCTCGGCGCCGAGGTGCCGGGGCCGCTCGAGAACGGCGCGGTGAACGTCCTCACCTACGCACAGGGGGCATGGACCGTGCAGTCCGTCAACGACACGAACTACGCGGGCTGAGCTTCACGCACCGAGGCCACCGGCCGAGCACGTCGTACGCCCGCTGCGACGACGTCGCGTCAGCGCGATCCGGCGGCCTCGGTGTGGTGGCGGATGACTTCCGCGACGACGAAGTTGAACCATTTCTCCGCGAACTCGGGATCCAGATGCGCCTCCTCGGCGAGAGCGCGCAGGCGAGCGACCTGTTGCTCCTCACGGCCCGGATCCGATGCCGGCATGTCGTGCTCGGCCTTGAGCACGCCCACCTGCTGTGTGCACCGGAACCGCTCCGCGAGCATGAAGATGAGCGCGGCGTCGATGTTGTCGATGCTGGCGCGCAGTCGCAGCAGTTCGGTGCGGGGATCAACGTCGGACATGGGGGCTCCTCACCGAGCGGCGGACGGGCGGACCCTCCGACGATAACGCGTCGCCGCCCTCTACAGTGAAGCCATGACCCGCGAAGAGCGCACCCCCGAGGAAGCGGCGGATGACGCCGCCGCGATGGCCGCCGGCACGGCCGCGACCGGGAGTACCGCGACCGCGACCGTCGCCCCGACCGACGAGGTCGGCGCGGACGCCGACGCCGGCATCGCCCCGGCCAGGTACATCGAGGCAGCGCCCCCTCGCGCCTCGTTCTGGACCCGCATCGACAAGCCGTTCCGGTTCGGCTTCCTCGCCACCGTCGGCGGCCTCCTCGCCATCCTGCTCGGCCTGTCGCTCGGCAGCCTGTCGACCGTGCTCATCTACATCGCGTTCGCGCTGTTCGCCGCGCTCGGCCTCGACCCCGCCGTGCGCTGGCTCGAGCGGCACGGGCTGAGCCGCGCCTGGTCGGTCGTCTCCGTCATCGTGGCGCTCGCACTCGTGCTCGTCGTCATCGTGCTCGCGATCCTGCCGACCGTCATCGACCAGATCGCGACGTTCGTCACCGGGATCCCCGGCACGATCCGCAACTTCACGCACACCACGTTCTACGCATGGCTCGAGGGGCAGTTCGGGGTGGGTCTCACGGATCTCGTCACCGAGGTGCAGAAGTTCCTCAGCGATCCGACCCGGATCGCCCAGATCGGCGGCGGCGCGCTGCAGATCGGCACCGGGATCGCGACCGGCATCGCAACGGGCATCTCGGGCGGGCTGATCGTGCTCGTGCTGACCCTCTACTTCCTCGCGACCCTCCCCTCGATGAAGTCGGGACTGCTGCGGCTGGCGCCGGCCCGCGACCGCAAGGGCATCGACCGCATCAGCGAGCAGATCATCGAGTCCGTCGGCGGCTACGTGATGGGCATGGTGGGCCTCGCGTTCATCAACGCCGTGATCGTGTTCCTGCTGTACCTCGTGCTCGGGCTGCCGTTCCCGCCGCTCATGGCGACGGTCGCATTCCTCATCACGCTGATCCCACTCGTCGGCTCCGTGATGTTCTGGATCATCGGCACCGGCATCGCGCTGTTCACCTCACCGCTCATGGCGCTGATCTTCGCCGCGGTCTACGTCGTCTACATGCAGTTCGAGGCATACGTCATCACCCCGCGCGTGATGAGCAAGGCGATCTCGATCCCCGGCTCGCTCGTGGTGATCGGCGCTCTCGTCGGCGGCACGCTCCTCGGACTGCTCGGCGCCCTCATCGCCGTGCCCGTGACCGCCTCGATCCTGATCATCATCAAGCAGGTGTGGATCCCCCGTCAGGACGGGCGGATCTAACGGTCCGGCATCGACGCCGAATCGGCTCACGACCGCGTCGGCTCACGACTGATCCGCGCATCATCGGATCCGCTCCCGCGCCAGTCCTGGAGAATCCCCCTCAGATCGTCCGCAGCGACGCCGCCGCCTGATCCAGTGCGCCCTCGGCGATCGCGAAGTACGCCCACTTGCCCCGCTGCTCGCGGGTGACGAGGCCGGCCTCGGCGAGGAGCTTCATGTGGTGCGAGACCGTGCCCTGCGATAGCCCGACCGGCTCGGTGAGATCGCAGATGCACGCCTCTCCACCCTCGCCGGCGCCGATGAGCGAGAGCAGCTTCAGGCGCGTCGGGTCACCCAGCGCCTTGAACACCCGCGCGATGCGCTCCGCCTCGTCGGCAGCGATCCGAGGCTCCCGCGCGGTCACGCAGCAGGAGACGTCGGCGACGATGGTCACGGGGAGCGTCATGACGACATCCTTTCACGTATTGACATTTGTCGATACGTATTGGACCGTAGTCATATTCACATCTTTCAATCTGAGACTGTTCCCGACCCCCGAGGAGTGCGGATGTCAGAGCTGCCTGTCGTCGTCGTGGGCGCGGGCCCCCAGGGCCTCGCCGCCGCCGCGCATCTCGTCGAGCGCGGGCAGGAGGTGGTCGTGTTCGAGGCGGGCGCGACCCCCGCAGCCGCCGTCTCGGAGTGGGGGCATGTTCGTTTGTTCTCCGGATGGTCGGAGCTCATCGACGCCGCGGCGCATCGCCTGCTCGAAGGCACCGGATGGGCCGCGCCGACCGAGGGTTACCCGACGGGTCGCGAGTGGGTCGACCGCTATCTCGCGCCCCTCGCGGCGGCGCTGGGCGACCGCGTCCGCACCAGCACGACAGTGACGGGCATCACCCGGGCCGGACGCGACCGGGTCGTGGACTCCGGCCGTCACGAGACTCCGTTCCTCGTGCACACGGTCGACGCCGACGGCCATGAGAGCCGCATCCGCGCGCGGGCCGTTCTCGACGCCTCCGGCACTTGGTCGACGCCCAACCCGGCCGGCGCGAGCGGCGTGCCCGCACTCGGAGAGCGTGCCATCGGTGAACGCGTCTCGTACCGGATCCCGGACGACGTCTCGCATCTGGCCGGGCAGCATCTGCTCGTCGTCGGAGCGGGCAACTCCGCGGCGCACGCCGTGCTGCGTCTCACCGATCTGGCACGCACGGAGCCAGGGACCCGGGTCACCTGGGTTCTCCGTCGCGGCGGCGTGGGGTCGGTCTTCGGCGGTGGTGCCGGCGACGGCCTGCCCGAGCGTGCCGCGCTCGGCACCCGGGCTCGCCGCGCCATGGAGAAGGGTCTCGTCGAGGTGATCACCGGGTTCCGTGTGGACGAGCTCCGCGCGCACCCGGACGGCATCACCGTCGTGGCCGACGATGGACGCGAGGTCACCGATGTCGCCCACGTCTTCGCGCTCACCGGATTCCGGCCGGACACGTCTTTCCTGACCGAGCTGAGGATAGCCCTCGATCCCGTCCTGGAGGCGGTTGCGGGAATCGCAGCCGAGATCGACCCCAACATCCATTCGTGCGGATCCGTCGGCGCGACCGGAGCGCGGGAGCTCGCGCAGCCGGAACCCGATTTCTTCATCGTCGGGGCGAAGAGCTACGGCCGCGCACCGACCTTCCTCGCCCTCACCGGCTACGAACAGGTCCGCAGCGTCGCCGCGTACCTCGCGGGAGATGACGAGGCTGCGGACCGCAACGAGCTGGCACTCCCGAGCACCGGCGTGTGCGGTGGATCCGGCGACTTCGACACCGCGGGTGAAAACTGCTGCGCCGTCCCCGTCCTGCAGATCGGCGCCCGCCCGGTCGCCGTAGGCTGAACCCGAAACGAGGAGAGAAGCATGACCACCGACGCCACGCCTGCCGTGCTCTTCGTCTGCGTGCACAACGCCGGCCGATCGCAGATGGCCGCGGGATTCCTGCGCGAGTTCGCGGGTGACCGGATCGAGGTCCGCTCCGCCGGATCTCTCCCCGCCACGCAGATCAACCCCGTGGCCGTGGCGGCGATGGCGGAGCTCGGCATCGACATCGCCGCGGAGCAGCCGAAGGTGCTCACGACGGAGGCCGTGCAGGACTCCGACGTCGTGATCACGATGGGCTGCGGCGACGCCTGCCCGTTCTTCCCCGGCAAGCGTTACGAGGACTGGACGCTCGACGACCCGGCCGGACAGGGCATCGAGGCGGTCCGCCCCATCCGCGACGAGATCCGCCGGCGGATCCAGCAGCTGGTCGGGGAGCTGCTGCCGGCCTGAGCGGGAGGCCGCATCGCCGAGATCCGCAGCCGCCGGCTCAGGCGATCCGGTGCACCCGGTAACGGACTTCGGATCCGTCCCGGCGGCACACGGCGACGAACAGCGTGCGCTGCAGCCCGGAGAACTCGGGAGCCGCTGCCTCGACCTCGAAGGTCGTGCGGAAGTAGTAGGCGTCCGGATCCACCGCGTCGCCGCGGCCCAGCCGAGCGAGCACCTCCTCCGACCCCGCGCGCACCCCGCGGGTGCGGATGAGCAGCGGTCCGGCAGCCGCGACGGCCGTGTACTCGGCGTCGATGCCGATCGTGCCGTCGGGCGCGATCAGCTGCCGGTCGGACCCGCCCGGAAGGATCTCGGCCTCGAGGTCGCCGGCGATCCGCCCGCCGAGGATCGGCACCACCCGGCGGTGGCCGGCCGAGGTGACGCCGTGGTCGCGCGGCGGGCCCACGTGAACGGTGACGTCGAAGGCCGGCTCGAAGCGGGGCTGCGGCAGCTCGGTGAAGAAGTCGCTCATCGGTCCGCTCCGTGCAGCGCTGCGGCGAGGCGCTCGAGGGCCGGGACAGCAGCGGCCACGGCGGCGCGGTCGGCCGGGTCCAGGCTGCCCAGCGCGTCCCGCAGGATCTCACCCGCGGCCTGGTCGAAGCGCCCGAACAGATCGATCGCACGCGGCGAGAGGGCGACGACCACGCGACGGCCGTCGCCGGTGGCCCGGCGCCGCTGCACGAGGCCATCGGCCTCCATCGCGCCGAGCAGGTTGCTGACGGTGGACCTGTTCAGGTGCAGCGCCTCGGCGAGTTCGGCCGGACCCCGCTCCGCCTCCCCCGAGGCCGGAAGGAGGGCGCGCACCACTTCGATCTGCGCATCGGGGATGTCGGGGAGATCGCCGCGTTCGCGCGCTGCGGTCAGCAGGGTGCGCCGCAGCGGGGAGATGACCGCGGCGAGGCGGCTCTCCGCGTCGAAGCCGGTTCCGGGTGCGGGTGCCAGCGCGGCATCGGCGGCAGCGGCGGCGTCCGCGCCCTCGGCGGGCGACCGGTCGCTCACGCCGGATCCCCGACGCTGAGAGAGGCGCGTTCGTTGAGGATCGACGGGTCGAATCCGGCCGCACGCTTGTAGGCGTTCGCGATCTCCTCTCGCTCCGCACGCGGGATCACGTCATCGATGCGGGTGAACCCCTGCGGGGCGCGCTCGGCGGCGAGCAGCATGACCCGCTCGGGCCCGGTCGCGCGAGTGCCGGCCAGCAGCGCGGTCATCGCGGGCCGGCGCGCCTCCTCGTAACCGGCGAGCGCCGCGTCGATCGCATCACCCTGCGCCGTGGCGCCCTGGGTCGTCGTGCGCTGCGCCGTGGCCCGCTGCACGGCGGTGCCGAGGTGGAACGCGAGCGTACGCGCGTCGAGGATCGCCTGGGACCCGCCGTTCGAGCCGTTCGGGTACATCGCGTGAGCGGCGTCGCCGACCAGGGTGGTGCGCCCGTACGTCCACTGCGGCAGCGCGTCGCGGTCGACCATCGGGTACTCCAGGATCTCCTCGGCATTCGCGATGATCGCCGGTACATCCAGTCCGTCGAACACCCAGTCCGCGAACAGCTCCGCGATGGGCCCCGGATCCACCGAGCGGTTCCAGTCCGCGTCGGGGTGGCCGATGCCGCGTCGCTCCGCGATGAAGTTCAGTCGCTGACGGCCGTTCTCGGGGACGCCGAGCGGGTAGGCGACGAATTTCTGTTCGCCGTCGCCCGCCATGATCATGGTGCGCCCATCGACGAGCACCGGGGCCTCGGAGACTCCGCGCCACAGCGTCAGCCCGCTCCACGGCGGAGCGCCCTCGGCCGGGTAGCGCAGCGCACGCACGGCGGAGTGGATCCCGTCGGCCCCGATCACGAGGTCGTAGGTCTCCGCGATCTCGCCGTCCGCCGTCGCGAAGTGCACAGTCTCGGATCCGTCATCGCCGCTCTCGGCGGCCACGAGGCGATGGCCGAGCCGGATCACATCGCCGAGTCGCTCGACGACCGCGTCGCGCAGGGCGAGCTGCAGCCGCCCGCGGTGCACGGAGAGCTGGGGCCAGCGGTAGCCCGCGGCGAGTCCGCGCGGCTCGCTCCAGATGTGCTGGCCGAAGCGATTCATGTAGACGAGGGTCTCGGGCGCGATGCCGAGCGCCTCGACACGATCACGCAGACCGAGCTCGGTCAGCTCGCGGATCGCGTGCGGCAGCAGGTTGAGTCCGACGCCCAGCCCGCGGATCTCGTCCGTGCGCTCGTGCACGGTGATGTCGCGGAAGCCGGCGGCCTCCAAGCTGAGCGCGGTGGCGAGCCCGCCGATCCCCGCGCCGATGATTCCGATCCGCATCGATCCACTCCCGTTTCCCGGCGTCCTCGCCGTCGCGAACTAGTTTTGTCACAAAATTAGTCACCACGCAAGTCCGGATCCCGAGGCCCGTTCGCTGGTCGCAAATTGCGCCTCTCACGCACGCGAAGCCGCAATTCGCGACCAGTGAGCAAGGGGGATCCGGCAGCACGGGCCTGACTCGCGTGCTCGGCCGGCAGCACAGACCAGAGCGACGCATTCAGCCCGCGGCGCGCTCAGCCCGCCGCATGCTCAGCCCGCGGCGCGCTCGGCGGAGTCGAGGATCTGATCCACGCCGAGGAAGAACAGCTCCCGATCGCGCAACGACGCCAGCGCCACGGTGTTCTGGGCGAGGAGCGGGTATCGGCGCGGATCCGCGAGCGGCGGCTCATCGAACCACGGCCCGTCGACCTCGTCCGCATCGCGTACGGCCCTGGCCCTGGCGATGCCGGCGGCGGTGGACAGCACGTGCGAAGCCAGCAGCGCATAATGCCGGACCACGTCGGAGGCGCTCAGGCCGGCCGTGGTGAACGCCTGCAGCATGAGCTCGATCGCGCCGAGTTCGCCCGGTCCGTGCGTGGTCAACGTGGTCGCCTCCGCACCCACCGCGGGGTACTCGGAGTACAGGTCGAGCGTGGCCGTGGCCAGGGCACGCAGCCGACCCTGCCAGTCCTCCACAGGCACGTCGACACTGTTCAGGGCGCGCATCGTGACCTCGTCGAGCAGAGCGCGCATGAGCTCGTCCTTGCTGCGGAAGTGTCGGTAGATCGCGGTCGGATCCGCGCCGAGGCGCGCTCCGAGCTCGCGCACCGAGATCACGGTCACGCGGGTCGCGGCAAGTTCCAGACCCGTGGCGATGATCGTCTCGGAGTCGAGGCGGGCGCGCACGGACGCCGTCCCGCCGTCTGCCACGGCTGCGATCCGGCTGCTCTTCTTCACGGGCATCGCCCCTCTCCGCTCTCTATCGTGCCACGCGTGGCACGCCTCATCATCGGTTCGGACATCAATCCTGTCAACACTGTTGACATCACTCTTGACGCTGGCTAGCGTTATCGCGATCCCGCCGCCCTGCGGGTTCAACCCCCCTTGCTTCAACGACGAAAGGCGGATGATGACGACGCGCGTCTTCCACGGCGGATCGGTGTTCACCGGATCCGGATCCCCCCTGCTCGGCCAGGCCGTCATCGTGCGCGACGAGCGCATCGAGCGCATCGTGTCCGAGTCCGAGCTCGCCGCCGTCCTGGGCGCGGAGCCCGCCGGAACCGTCGAGCTCATCGACCTGCGCGGCGCCCTGCTGAGCCCCGGCTTCCAGGACGCCCACATCCACGCGGTCGGCGGCGGCGTCGAGCTGCTGCAGTGCGACCTCACCGGCACCGAGAGCGCCGACGAGGCCGTCGCGGCCGTCCGCGCCTACGCCGATGCCAACCCCGACGAGGAGTGGATCCTCGGCGGCGGCTGGTCGATGGACTGCTTCCCCGGCGGCAACCCGCCGCGCGAGCTGCTCGACGCCGCGGCCCCGGGCCGCCCGGTGCTGCTGTCCAGCCGCGACCACCACAGCGTGTGGGCGTCGACTGAGGCGATCACTCGCGCGGGCATCACCGCCGAGACGCCGGATCCCGCGGACGGCGTGGTCATCCGCGACGCCGACGACCACCCCGCGGGCACGTTCCACGAGGGCGCGGCAGATCTGTTCGCCGCCGTCCGGCCCGAGATCGGTGAGGACCTGCGCTACCGCGGTTTGCTCCGCGCCCAGGAAGAGCTCGTCGCGCTCGGCATCACCGGCTGGCAGGACGCCATGGTCGGCGGCGGCGGTGCGGGCATCGCCGATCCTCTGCCCGCATACGAGAAGGCCCTCGCCGAGGGGACGCTGCAGGTGCACGTCACCGGCGCGCAGTGGTGGGAGCGCGACGGCGGCATCGAGCAGGTCGAGCACATGGTCGCGCAGCGCCACCGCGTCGCAGCCCTCGGATCCCCGGAGCGGCTCGAGGTGGGCACCACCAAGATCATGGTCGACGGCGTCGCCGAGAACCACACTGCCGCGATGCTCACGCCCTACCGCGACGCGCACGGCCACGACACGCACAACCACGGGCTGAGCTTCATCGACCCGGAGCGACTGCGCGAGTACGTCACGGCGCTCGACGCGGCCGGACAGCAGGTGCACATGCACGCCCTCGGCGACCGCGCCGTGCGCGAGGCGCTGGACGCGCTGCAGCAGGCGCGCGACGCGAACGGTCCGACCGACGGCCGCCACCACCTCGCGCACCTGCAGATCGTGGCGGAGGAGGACGTGCCGCGCTTCGCCGAACTCGACGCGATCGCGAACATCCAGGCGCTGTGGGCCACCCACGAGGACCAGCTGGACCAGCTCACCCTGCCGTTCCTTCAGGAAGGACAGGAAGCACGTCAGTACCCGTTCGGCGACTTCGTGCAGGCGGGCGTGCGGCTCGCGGCCGGCAGCGACTGGCCGGTCTCGAGCGCCGCTCCGATCGAGGCGATCCACATCGCCGTCAACCGGACCACCCCGGGATCCGACCGGGAGCCCCTGGGCGGCGCGCACCAGCGCCTCGACCTCGCGACCGCGATGGCCGCCTACACCTCCGGCACCGCGTACGTGAACCACCGCGACCACGACACCGGCAGCATCATGCCGGGCTACCGCGCCGACCTCGTCGTGCTGGATCCGTCTCCGTTCGACGTTCCCGCCGGCGAGATCCACACCAGCCGCGTCACCCAGACCTGGATCGACGGCCGTCTGCTGCACGCCGCCGAGACCGCCCTCGCCATCGCCGAGACACGCACCGAGAACACCTCCCGCACCGAGCTCGAAGGAGAGCTGTCATGACCCGAAACCGCCTCTCCCGCGTCGCCGCCCGTCACCGCTCCGCCGCGGTGCTGGGGGCCGCGGTCCTGATCGCCGCCACCTCGCTGACCGCCTGCTCCGGCAGCGCGGGCGGCACGTCGACCGGATCCGCCGGCGCCGACTGGAAGCTGACCACCACCACCGCGAAGCCGACCGGTGACATCGACTCGTTCTCGTTCGCGCTGTATGCCGAGCCCGCGACGCTCGACTACGCGTACGCGTTCGACTACCCGGACAACCAGGTGCTCGCCAACGTGTGCGAGTCACTGCTGCGCCTGAACCCCGACTACAGCCTGAGCCCGGGACTCGCGAAGAGCTTCAGCAGCCCCGACCCGCTCACCTGGGTCTACGAGATCCGCGACGGCGTGACGTTCCACGACGGAACCCCGCTGACCGCGGCGGACGCCGTCGCCTCGATGCAGCGGATCATGGATCCCCAGGTCGGATCCGCCTGGTTCTCGGTCTACCAGAACGTCGAATCGATCACCCAGACCGGCCCTATGGAGGTCACGGTCAAGACCAAGATCCCCGACTCCCAGTTCAACCAGGGCATGGGCGGATCCGCCGGCGTGATCGAGTCGGCGGCGACCCTGGCCGCCACGGGCAAGGACTACGGAAACTCGACCGGCGGCGTGAACTGCACCGGTCCGTTCTCCCTGACCCAGTGGAAGTCGGGCGAGTCGCTCTCGCTCGAGCGCTACGACGGCTACTGGGACAAGGATCTGCGCGCGAAGGCGGCGAAGATGACGTTCGCGATCATCCCCGACGCCACCGCGCGCGTGAACGCCATGAAGTCGGGCAGCGTCGACGGATCCTGGCAGATCCCGATGGAATCCGCCCCGCAGTTGCAGGCCTCCGGCAAGGGCGACGTGCTGTACGCACCGTCCTCGGCGACGAGCGACCTCGTGATCAGCAACCTGGGCGGTCCGCTCGGCGACAAGCGCGTGCGCAAGGCGCTCATGATGGCGCTCGACCGCCCCGGCATCCTCAAGGGCGCGTCGCAGGGCATCGGCGAGATCAGCGACGTGCTGACCACGAAGCTGGTGTGGGGCACGGCCACCGATGCGGCGAAGAAGACCGCCTTCGATGACATCACGCACTACAAGCAGGACGTCGCGGCCGCGAAGAAGCTCGTCGAGGAGGCCGGCGCGACCGGCAAGGAGCTCGTCTACGTCACCGCGCCGATCGGCAACGACTTCTCCGTGGTCTCGCAGGCGACCATGGCGGCCGCACAGTCGATCGGCCTGAAGCTGACCATCAAGACCGTCAGCCCCGCGCAGTACACCGCACTGTTCAGCGACCCGAGCGCACGCGAGGGCGTCGACCTGTTCTACACCGTCTGGTACCTCTCCAGCCCGGACGCCCTGGAGATGTACGGCGTGCTGCGCACCGGCGACTTCAGCAACTACGGCGGCTGGAGCAACCCGGAGTTCGACAAGACCGTCAACGAGGCCGTCGGCACGATGGATCCGGCCGCGCGCAGCGTGCTGACCGCCAAGGCCCAGCAGATCGCGAACGAGGAGCTGCCCTGGATCCCGCTCGCGACGGGCCCGCTGCCGCTGTTCCTCGGCAAGCGCATCACGGGTCTCGACCCGTCGATGGCGTTCCTCTACTACCCGTGGGCGGCCCAGATCGGTAAGAGATGACGCGCTCGGCAAGCGCTGATCTGTCCGACCCCTCCGCCCGATGAGCCGTGCTTCCGGAGCGACGCGCACCCGCGTCGCTCCGGGGCCGGCCGAGACCCACAGGTGACGCCATGAGCACTCTCCGCCGCGTCGCGGGAAAGCTGGGCGGGCTGCTGCTCACCCTCTTCCTCGCCTCGCTCCTCGTCTTCTTCTCCCGGTTCCTCGTGCCCGGCGACCCGATCCGCTTCCTCCTGCGCGGCCGCAAGCCGTCGCCCGAGGCGATCGCCGACGTCACCGCGCAGTACGGGCTGAATCTGCCCCCCTGGGAGCAGTACGTGCGCTGGATCGCCGGCGTGCTGCACGGCGACTTCGGCCGCTCCCTGCAGTTCCGCCAGGACGTCACGGCCGTGCTCGGCGACCGCCTCCCGGTCACCCTCATGCTCGTCGTGATGGCCGGCACGATCATCGCCGTCGTCGGCCTCGTGGGCGGCACGATCGCCGCGCTGAACAAGGGCCGCGCCGCCGACCGCGGGATCCTCATCTCGCTCACCGTGCTGGGGGCGATCCCCTCGTTCGTCGGATCCATCGTGCTCATCGCGATCTTCTCGGTGCAGCTGGGCTGGTTCCCCTCGTTCGGCTCCGGATCCGGATTCTGGGACATGGCGTACCACCTCGTGCTGCCGTCGATCGCGCTCGCGATCGTGTTCATCGTGCTCGTCGGCAAGGTCACCCGCTCGGCCATGGTCGAGCAGTTGAACCGCGAGCACGTCGAGGTCGCCACCTCGCGCGGCATCACCCGCCTCGCCGTGGTCCGCCGGCACGTGCTGCGCAATGCGCTGGGCCCGATCCTCACCGTGTCCGGCGTGCTCGTGGCCGGCCTCATCGTCGCGAGCTCCATCGTCGAGCAGGCCTTCGGCCTCGCCGGGATCGGCTCGCTCCTGGTCGGCTCGGTCGACCGCCTCGACTTCCCCGTCGTGCAGGCGATCGTCCTGCTCGTGGTCACGGCCTTCGTCGTCGTGAACGCGATCATCGACATCCTCGAACCCTGGATCGACCCGCGATCCGCTGCCGGAGCTGGTGCCCGATGACCTCCTCAGCCCCCACCCTGGCCGTGCGCGTGCTGCGCATGCCGAAGAAGATGCGCGGACGCGGCGTCGTGATCGCCAGCATGGTGATCCTCGCCGTGGTCACCCTGACCGCGATCCTCGCTCCGTGGGTCGCGCCGTACAACCCCGACACCGTCGACTTCACCGCGTTCTACGCGGCGCCGTCCCCCGCGCACTGGCTCGGCACGGACACCCTCGGCCGCGACCTGCTCAGCCGCATCATCTGGGGCGGTCGTACGGCCCTCCTCGGCCCGCTGCTGGTCGTCGTCTTCTCCACCGTGCTGGGCATCCTGCTGGGCCTGGTCGCCGGATGGAGGGGCGGCTGGATCGACGCCGTGCTCGGCCGCGTCTTCGACGTGCTCTTCGCCTTCCCATCGCTGCTGATCGCGATGATGGCCGTCGCCCTGTTCGGCAAGGGCCTGATCGCCCCGGTCATCGCAATGAGCATCTCGTACGCGCCGTTCGTGGCGCGGCTGACCCGCTCGCTCGTGGCTGCCGAGCGCACCCGTCCGTACGTCGCCGCGTATCGCGTGCAGGGCTTCGGCGGGGCGTGGATCGCGCTGCGCCGCGTGCTGCCGAACATCGCCCCGATCGTGGGCGCGCAGTCGACGCTGAACTTCGGCTACGTGCTCGCCGAGCTCGCCGGCCTGTCCTTCCTCGGGCTCGGCGTGCAGGCGCCGACCGCCGACTGGGGCGCCATGATCAACGAGGCCCAGTCCGGCATCGCCGCGGGCCAGTTCCTGCCCGCCATCGCGCCCGCCATCGTGGTGGTGCTCGTGGTCGTGGCCGTCAACATCGTCGGCGAGGATCTCTCCGACCGCATCGGAGGGGAGATCCCCGCATGACCGCCGCACTTCTCGACACGGCCGCGGCGCACTCCGCATCCGCTCTGCTCGACATCCGCGATCTCACCCTCGATCTGCCGAACGGCACCCGCCTGCTGCACGGCATCACGCTGTCCGTCGCTCCCGGCGAGACCGTGGGCCTCGTCGGCGAATCCGGATCCGGGAAGTCGCTCACCGCGCGCACCGTGCTCGGCCTCACGCCCGACCGGGCCGAGATCGGCGGCACGGTCACGGTCGACGGCCGCTCCCCGCTCGGGCCGGCGACGCTCCGAGCGATCCGCCGGTCCGACGCCGCGATGGTGTTCCAGGATCCGCGCGCGGGGATCAACCCGATGCGCACGATCGGCGACCACCTCACGGAAGCGCTGCGGCTGAACGAGGGCTGGTCACGGGGTCGCGCGCGTGCGCGTGCCGCCGAGCTGCTCGCCGACGTCCGCCTGCCCTCCCCCGCCGAGCACCTGGATCAGCACCCGCACGAGCTGAGCGGCGGCATGCTGCAGCGCGTCATGATCGCGGGCGCCCTGACCACGTCGCCGCGCCTGCTGGTGTGCGACGAGCCCACCACGGCGCTCGACGTGACCACGCAGGCGGAGATCGTGCAGGTGCTGCGTGAGCTCTGCGCCGAACGCGGCATGGGCATGCTGTTCATCACGCACGACCTCAACCTCGCCGGATCCCTGTGCGACCGGCTGGTCGTCATGAAGGACGGCGCCGTGGTCGAGGAGGGTCCCGCCCTCGACGTGCTGCGCGCTCCGCAGGCCGAGTACACCCGCCGCCTGGTCGCGGCGACGCCGCGGCTGAGCGGATCGGACAGCGCCGTGGGGTCGGCCGGCCCGGGCTCCGCCATGGTCGAGGTCGCCGGCGTCTCGAAGACGTACCGGTTGCGCGGTCGCGGCGAGGTGCACGCCGTCGCGGACGCCACCCTCGAGATCCCGGTCGGCGGTGCGCTCGCTGTCGTGGGCGAGTCAGGATCCGGCAAGTCGACGCTCGCACGCATGATCGTCGGACTGGAGCAGGCCGATACGGGAATGATCCGGATCGGCGGGCGTGAGATCGCGGGACACGCGTCGGGCCGCGGGGCACGACTCGCGCGGGCGAAGAGCGTGCAGATGGTGTTCCAGGATCCGTACTTGTCGCTGGATCCGCGCATCCCCGCCGGCCAGGCGGTCGGCGACGTGCTGCGCCTGCACGCGGGACTCGACAAGGCGGCCGCGGCGGATCGCGCCCGGGAGCTGTTGACGGCGGTCGGCCTGAGCGAAGAGCACGCGGTGGCACGCCCGAAGACCCTGTCCGGCGGGCAGCGCCAGCGCGTCGCGATCGCCCGCGCGCTGGCCATCGAGCCCGATCTGCTCGTGATGGACGAGGCCACCAGCGCCCTGGACGTCTCGGTGCAGGCGCAGGTGCTGGACCTGGTCGCCGACATTCGGCGCCGCCAGGGCCTGACGCTGCTGTTCATCAGCCACGACCTGGCCGTCGTGCGCCGAGTGTGCGAACAGACCCTGGTGATGCGCCGCGGCGAGATCGTGGAGCGCGGCGCGACGACCGAGATCCTCACGAATCCGCAGCACGAGTACACCCGCCTGCTGCTGGACTCCGTGCCCGTCCCGGCCGGATGACAAGCCCATTCCAGGGTCGCTGAACGACGGCGCCCGCTCCTCCCCTCCCCCCCGGGTCGTTGAGCGAGGACGCCGAAGGCGACCGAGACGAAACGCGGAGCCCTCACGAGATCACCGCGTTTCGTCTCGCTCCGCTCGCTCAACGACCCCATCTGAGACAAGGAAGCCCCATGGAACTGCACCACCTCACCGCCACCGAGGCAGCCGCACGGTTCCGCCGTCGCGAGCTCTCCCCCGTCGAGCTGCTCGACGCGGTCATCGCGCGCACGGCGGCGACCGAGCCGGCCATCAACGCCGTCACCGAGCAGTGGCTCGACGAGGCCCGCACCACCGCCCTCGACTCGGAGCAGCGGTTCGCGGACGGCGGGGCCACCCGGCCTCTCGAGGGCATCCCGCTCATGCTCAAGGAGGAGCAGCCGATCGCCGGCCGTACCGCCGAGGAGGGCAGCCTGCTCGAGCGCGGCCACGTCGCCGCCGAGACCCACCCGATCGTGGACCGGATCCTCGCCGCCGGCGCCGTGGTGCACGGTCGCACGACCACGCCTGAGTACTGCTGCGCCCCCGTCACCCACACGGCGCTCTGGGGCGTGACCCGCAACCCGTGGAACACCGCGTACACGCCGGGCGGGTCCTCCGGCGGATCCGGTGCGGTGCTCGCCGCCGGATCCACCATCCTCGCGACCGGATCCGACATCGGCGGATCCATCCGGATCCCCTCCTCGTTCTGCGGCGTCATCGGGTTCAAGCCCCCGTTCGCGCGCGTGCCGGGTCTTGCCCCGTTCAACTCCGACACGTACTGCGCAGACGGTCCGATGGGCCGCAGCGTCGCCGACGTCGCGCTGCTGCAGAACGTCATCTCCGGGCCCTGGGCGGGCGACGCGGCGTCACTGCGCGAGGTCGCGACCGTGTCCGGCGAGGTCTCGTCGCTCGCCGGCATGCGCATCGCCGTCTGCCTCGACCTGGGCGGCTACGCGGTGGATCCGTCTGTCGTCGCGAACACCCTCGGCGTCGTCACCGCACTCCGCGCCGCGGGCGCCGTGGTCGAGCAGGTCGAGCTGCCCTGGGGTCCGCAGCGCACCCTCGAGACCAGCTGGCCGCACTTCGGCGCCGTGATGGGGCCGTTCATCGAGTCCATCGCCGACGGCGACCCCGAGCGCTCCGCGCAGCTGATGCCGTACACGCGGGCGTTCGCGGCCGCCGCGGCGAACAGCGGCGACTTCGTGACCGGGCTCGAGGCGGAGTCGGCGTTCTACCGTCCGTTCGGGGAGGTGATGCAGGACTACGACGTGCTCGTCTGCCCCACGATCGCCACCACGGGCCTGGCCGCCGACGAGCCCTGCACCGACAGCGACACCGTGTTCGCGCAGCTGATGACCCTGCCGTTCAACGTCATCGGCCGCGTGCCGGTGCTGGCCGTGCCGTCGGGCATCGCTCCGAACGGCGTCCCCACGGGAGTGCAGATCGTCGGGCGCACCTTCGACGACGCCACGGTGTTCCGGGTCGGTGCCGCGCTCGAGCAAGAGCTCGGGCTGTGGACGGATCCGGCGTGGTGGCCGGCCGTGTGAAGCGACCCGCCCTTTGAAGCGACCCGCCCTGAAGCGGCCGGCGAGCCCGACGCGCTCGTCCCTCTCCGTTCAGGTCGCACTTTCTGCTCCGAAACACCCCCTGGGGCAGCAGATACTGCGACCTGAGCGGATGCGCACGGCAACTGCCACTCTCCTAGGCTGAAACCATGACGCGGATCTGGGTGGTGCGGCACGGGCAGAGCATGCTGAACGCGGCGGAGCGGATGCAGGGCTGGTCCGATGCGCCGCTCACCGCCCTCGGCCAGGATCAGGCGGCCGAACGCGGCCGCGACTTCGCGGCCGCCGGAATCACGTTCGACGCCGCCTTCTCGGGCGACGGCATCCGGCATCGCGAGACCGCCGCGCGCCTGCTCGGCGCCGCCGGATCCGATCTGCAGCCGACGTCGGATCCGCGCTGGCGGGAGCTGTGCTTCGGCCGGCTCGAGGCCGTGCGCGCACGCAAGTTCGTCCGGCTCATGCAGGCGCACGTGGCGGCCGACAATCCGTTCTTCGCGACGCTCGACGCCCTCGCCGCGGAGGATCCGCTCGCCGAGTCCCCCGCCGACGTCGCCCGGCGCGCGACCGAGGCGCTGCACGATGTCGCGAGTGCCGGATCCGAGGTGCTCGTGGTGACCAGCGGCATCACGATCCTGACCCTGCTGCACGGTCTCGGCGCCGACCTCTCGCACCTCACGATCGGCCCCGAGAACCTGTCGGTCTCGACCGTGCGGCGCATCGACGACGGCTGGCGCGTCGACCGCGCCGCGATGCCGGATCCGGTCGCGGTCTGAGCGACGGCGCAGACCGCGACCGGCCCGGAACGCAGCGGATCCCGCCCCCGGATAGGGGACGGGATCCGTGCTGCGACAGGCTCGGCGAACGCGGGCCCGGTCGGCCCGCGCAGGCGCCCGCCGGGGCTCAGTCGGTGTAAGAGTCCGCGACGTCGAGCGCCTCGTCCAGCACGCCGAGGCCGCGCACCAGCTCGTCCTCGGTGATCACGAGCGGCGGCGCGATGTGCGTGCGGTTGAAGTGCACGAACGGCCAGACGCCGCCCTTCTTCGCCGCGGCCACGAACGCGCCCATCGGGGCGGCGTCGGAACCTGCCGCGTTGAACGGCACAAGGGGCTCGCGGGTCTCCTTCGAGCGCACGAGTTCCACGGCCCAGAACAGGCCCTGGCCGCGCACCTCGCCGACGCTCGGGTGCTTCTCGGCCCAGGAGCGCAGCGTCGGCTCCACGATGCGGGACCCGAGATCGCGCACGCGCTCCAGGATCCCGTCGCGGCGGAACACCTCGAACGTCGCGACGCCCGCGGCGCACGCGAGCGGGTGGCCTGAGTACGTGAGCCCGCCTGCGAACGGGACGGTGTCGAACGCCGAGGCGATCCGGTCGGAGATGACGACGCCGCCGAGCGGGACGTAGCCGGAGTTCACGCCCTTGGCGAAGGTGATGAGGTCGGGCTTGGCGTCGAAGGCGTCGATGCCGAACCACTCGCCGAGGCGGCCGAAGCCGACCATGACCTCATCCGCGATGTAGACGATGCCGTAGCGATCGCACAGCTCGCGCACGCCCTGCAGGTAGCCCGGCGGCGGGACCAGCACGCCGTTGGTGCCGACGACCGTCTCGATGATGATCGCCGCGATCGTGTTCGGACCCTCGAGCTGGATGGTCTGCTCGAGGTGCTCGAGCGCACGCTGGGACTCCTCGGCGAGGGTCGACGAGTGGAACGCCGAGCGGTACAGGTACGGGCCGAAGAAGCGCACGGTGCCGTTGTCGACGGTGTCGTTCGCCCAGCGCCGCGGGTCGCCGGTCATCGAGATCGCCGTCGCCGTGGAGCCGTGGTAGCTGCGGTACATCGACAGCACCTTGCGACGCCCGGTCACGGTGCGCGCCATGCGCACCGCGTACTCGTTCGCGTCGGCGCCGCCGTTGGTGAAGAAGACCTTCTCCATACCTTCGGGGGCGACCTCGGCGATGAGCCGCGCCAGCTCGCCGCGCACGTCGTTCGCGAGCGACGGCTGGATCGTCGCGAGACGGCCGGCCTGCTGCTGGATCGCCGCGACCAGATCCGGCTGCTGGTGACCCAGGTTGAGGTTCACCAGCTGGCTGGAGAAATCGAGGTAGGCGTTGCCCTGGTAGTCCCAGAACGTGGATCCCTCGCCCGCGGCGACGGGCAGCGGGTCGATCGCGGCCTGCGCGCTCCAGGAGTGGAACACGTGCGCGCGGTCGTCGGCGCGAACCTGCGCCTCGGCCTCGGCGGCGGGCAGGGCGTGCACGGCGCCGTGGCGGTCGGTCAGGGCCGCGGTTTCGGTGGTGACGGTCATGATCTCGGATCCTTTTCCGCGTCAGTGGTTCTCAGGACTCAGTGGTTCTCAGGACTCAGTGGTTGCTCGGGAAGCCGAGGTCGACCTGCGCCGGGGTGTGGTCGGGCCAGCGCGTGGTGACGACCTTGGAGCGCGTGTAGAAGTGGATCGACTCGGGGCCGTAGATGTGCGAGTCGCCGAACAGGGAGGCCTTCCAGCCGCCGAACGAGAACGCGCCGACCGGCACGGGGATCGGCACGTTGATGCCGACCATGCCGACCTCGATGTCGAACTCGAACTGGCGGGCGGTTCCGCCGTCGCGGGTGAAGATCGCGACGCCGTTGCCGAACTGGTGGGCGTTGATGAGCTCCACGGCCTCCGCGTAGCTGTCGACGCGCACCACGCCGAGCACGGGGCCGAAGATCTCGTCCTCGTAGAGCTTCATGCCGGGCTTCACACCGTCGATGAGGCTGATGCCGGTGAAGAAGCCGTTCTCGTCGAGGCGCTCGCCGGCGGCGACGCGCTTCGTGCCGTCGAGCACGACGGTGGCGCCCTCCGCCTCGGCACCGGTCACGTACGACTCGACGCGGTCCCGGTGCTCGCGGGTGATCAGCGGCCCCATCTCGCTCGCGGCGTCGGTGCCGTCGCCGATGCGCAGGTTCTGCACCTTCTCAGTGATCGAGGCGATCAGCGGATCCGCGACCTCGCCCACGGCCACCAGCACCGAGACCGCCATGCAGCGCTCGCCGGCCGAGCCGTAAGCCGCGGAGACCGCCGCGGCTGCCGCGCCGTCGATGTCGGCGTCGGGCATGACGACCATGTGGTTCTTGGCGCCGCCGAGGGCCTGCACGCGCTTGCCGTTCGCCGAGGCCCGCTCGTAGATCGACTTCGCGATCGGGGTGGATCCGACGAAGCTCACGGCCTTGACGTCGGGCGAGTCGAGCAGGGTGTCGACCGCGACCTTGTCGCCGTTGACGACGTTCAGCACGCCGTCGGGGAGCCCGGCCTCCTGGAAGGCCTTCGCGAGCCAGATCGCCGCGGACGGGTCCTTCTCGCTGGGCTTGAGCACGACGGTGTTGCCGCACGCGATCGCCGAGGCGACCATCCACAGCGGCACCATCACGGGGAAGTTAAACGGGGTGATGCAGGCGACCACGCCGACCGGCTGCTTGACCGAGTGCACGTCCACGCCACGCGCGACCTGCTCGGCGCGCTCGCCCTTGAGCAGGTGCACGAGACCGGCAGCGAACTCGACGTTCTCGATGCCGCGGGAGACCTCGCCGGCCGCGTCGGAGAGCACCTTGCCGTGCTCGCTCGTGACGATCGCAGCGAGCTCGGGCGTCCGCTCGGCGAGGATCTGGCGCAGGCGGAAGAACACGTCGGCGCGCTTGATGAGGCTCGTCGCCCGCCAGGCCGGCAGCGCGGCCTTGGCCGCGGCGATGGCCTGCTCGACCTCGCCGACGCTCGCGAACGCGACGGTGCGGTGCGCCTCGCCGGTCGCGGGGTTGTACACCGGGCCGGTGCGCTCGGTCTCGCCGGTGTCGGCTCCGTCGATGAAGTGGCGGATCACGGTCACGCGATGCTCCTCGGGTCGTGGGGTTCGATGGTGCGGGTCACGGATCCGGACACTCTGATCGGACGCACCCGCGGGCTTGCTCTCCCATGCTGGCAAAGGAGAGGATGGATCCGTGCCCGCAGATCGTCTGGACTTCGCAACGGATCGGACAGATCGTCCGGACCGATTCTCGACGGACCGCGACCCCGGGCTCCCGACGGTCGCCGACGCCCTCGAGGTCGCCTCGTTGCAGGCCGGGATCCCCGAGCTGCTGGCCGGATCCGTCGACGTGCCGGTGCGCTGGGTGCACGTGTCCGACAGCGACCGGGTCGCGGCGCTGCTGGACGGCGGCGAGCTGCTCCTGACGACGGGCGCCGGCTGGCCCGGCGCCGCCGACGCCCTCGCTCGGCTCGTCGACGAGCTGGCCGATGCGGGCCTCGCCGGAATCGTGCTGGAGCTCGGCACGCGGTTCGCCGTGGTGCCCCCGCCGCTCGTGGCGGCGTGCCGCGCTCGGAACCTCGCGCTCGTGTCGTTGGAGCGCGAGGTGAAGTTCGTCGCGGTCACCGAGGAGGTGCACCGCCGGATCATCGCGGGCCAGGTCGAGGCGCTGCAGGAGCGGCAGCGACTGCACGAGCTGTTCACCGGGCTCAGTCTGCGCGGGGCGCCGGTCGAGGTGGTCGTGCGGGAGACCGCGCGAGCGCTTCGCGCGCCCGTGGTGCTGGAGGATCTCGCGCACGAGGTCGTGGTCGCCGACCCGTTCGACCTCGCCGAAGCGGAGGTGCTGGCCGGCTGGACGGGGCGGTCGCGTCGGCTGCCGCCGGAGTGGACGCGCGTGCCGGTGGCCGCCCGCGGCACGCAGTGGGGCGAGCTGGTCGCGTTGCCCGGGCCGCCGCACCCCGCCGGGCCCGCGACGGTGCTCGAGCAGGCGGCCACGGCGCTGGCGCTGTCACGTCTGGCGGACGGCGAGGGCGCCTGGGCCCGGCTGCGCGCGGAGGGGCTGATCGCGGCGCTCCTCGGCGAACGCTATGTGTCGGTCGCCGACATCGAGGCCCGCCTGGAAGCGTCGGGTTTCCCTCTGCACGGTCGCACGCTGTACGTCGCCGTGTCCGCGGCGGGCGGCGACGGACAACCCGGAGCCGCGCGGGCACGCACCGGAGCGCCCGGATCCGCGGTGCGTGACGATCCGCACACGATGAGACGATCTGCACACGGGTCCGGCGAGAACGCGCGCGGATCGTCACAGGCTGTGCAGATCGTCACGGATCCGACGCGACCCGGATCCGGGGACGCGCGCACGCTGTCCGCGGACGTCGGCGCGGAGCGGATCCTGCTCGTCTCGCTGACCGGCACTCGGCTGTCGGACTCACTCCTCGACGACCTCGGGACCGGCGCCATCAGCGATCCCGCCACGACGACCGCGGAGCTGCTCGCGGCGATTCCCGTCGTGCGGCGCCTGGCTCGTCAGGCGGAACCCGGTGCCGTGCTGCGCGTCGCCGACCGGCCCCTCGCGCGCCTGGCCGCCGAGCTCAGCGGAGACCACCGACTCCAGGAGCACAGCGCGCGCCTGCTCGCTCCACTGATCCGCCACGACGACGCCACGGACGGCGACCTGCTCCGCGTGCTGCGCGCCGTGGTCACCCACCCCGGCAACCGCACCGCGGCGGCGAGCGCCTCGCACCTGTCCCGCTCGGTGTTCTACCAGCGCCTCACCCTCATCGCGGACCTGCTCGGCGCCGATCTCGACGACGGCGAGACACTGTCGGCCCTGCACCTGGCGCTGCTCGCGCAGGGGCGCTGACGAAGCGACGGCGAGGAGCGCGGGGCGGCGGGAGTGCTGGGCGCACGACTTCCGGCGCCCGGATCCGCCCGGCGCGTCCGTTCACTGGTCGCGAATTGCCGCCATGACAGCGGAATGACGGCAATTCGCGACCAGCGAGCGTCAGGGGAGAGTCCGGGATCGGGATCCGTGGCTCACCCGGCCGCGTGCGCCCCGCCCATCACGCGCTCCACCATCTCGGGCGAGGGCTGGCCGAGCGCGATGATGTTCTCCTCGCTGTCGCTGAACCACGCGGCCCGCTCGTCTCCCAGTTCCGCGATGCCGTCGACGGTCTTCAGCCCGGGGAAGTCGTACTCGTGGAATTCGACTCCTCGGGCGCGCAGCGCCGCCACGTCGCGGTCGATGTCGTCGGTCACGAGGTTGAGCGCGGTGTTCTCCGCCGTGCCCGCGAAGCTGGTGAGGTACACCAGCACCACGGTGCCGCCGACGTCGTAGAACACGTTCCCCGACTCGACATCGACGTCGACCGGATCCCGGTCGAGCACGTCGTGCCACCACCCCTTGGCGCGATCGAGGTCCGTCGCCGGAAGGACGGCCGTCGCCATGAGTTTCTCGAACATGATGAGCCCCAGCTCCGGGGTGTTGTCATCCTCGCGTCGGCCCAGCACAACGCCGCGCCGCTTGGGCGCGCGAATGAGTTCCCCGCGCTGATTGTATTCCCGGATCCGCCGGCCGGAAAGGCCTCCGGGAAGGCTCAGGCGATGTAGACCTTGCGCAGGGTCTCGGTCACGGTCCAGGTCGTCCGCATGCCCTCGGCGAGGCGCACCACGGATCCGGGACCGACCTCGAGATCCCGCAGCGACGGATCCTCGAACACGATCGTCGCCTGGCCCGAGAGCACGACGAACAGCTCGTCCGCCTCGGTGTCGCGCGCCGTGCCCGGTGTCATCTCCCAGATGCCGATCTCGCGGTCGCCGGTGTCATCCAGCACGGCCATCGCCGTCGTGGGAGAGCCGGCCACGACCTCGTCCGCGGGCAGCGGCGCGTGCGCGAGGCCCAGGTCGGCGTCGGTCACCGCGTGCCCCGCGGCGGGCAACGCGGTCATGAGTCGAACCCCATGCCGACCGCGTCCAGCGTCTTCAGGAACAGGTTGCGCTTGCCGTTGTTGTGGTCGGCCTGGTTCATCGCCGCGCGCACCAGGTTCACGCCGATCGAGGCCGCCGGCTCCGGCGGGAACGGAATGGGCTTGGTGCGCACCATCTCCAGTTGCGTGCGCTCGGTGGTCAGCCCCGCGAGCTCGTCGAGCATCACATCCGCCGCGAACCGGGTCGCGCCGACGCCGAGCCCGGTGAAGCCGGTGGCGTATGCGACGCGTCCGCCACGCGCGGTGCCGAAGAACGCGCAGAACCGGCTGCACGAGTCGATCGCGCCGGCCCAGCGGTGCGTGAACTGCAGCCCCTCGAGCTGCGGGAACGTCGTGAAGAAATGCGAGGCGAGCTTGCGGAAGCTCTCCGGGCGCTCCTCATACTCCTCGCGCACCTTGCCGCCGAAGTGGTAGACGGCGTCGTAGCCGCCGAACAGGATCCGGTTGTCGGCGCTCAGGCGGTAGTAGTGGAACTGGTTCGCACTGTCGGCGAGACCCTGGCGGTTCTTCCAGCCGATCGCGTCGTACTGCTCCGCGGTGAGTGGCTCGGTCATCAGCGCGTAGTCGTAGACCGGCACGGTCATCAGCCGGTTGCGCTTGAGCAACGATGGGAACACGTTCGTGGCGAGGGCGACCTGGTCGGCGACGACGGAGCCGCTCTCGGCCGCGACCGTCTGCACGCCCTTGCCGCTGAGCTCTGTGACTCGTGTGCGCTCGAAGATCTGCACGCCGAGCTCGGTGGCCACACGTGCGAGCTCGAAGGCGAGCTTCGCGGGGTGCACCATCGCACAGCCCTCGCGGTTCCAGGATCCGGCCAGGTACGTCGGCGAGGCGACCTCGGCCTGCACGGCGGCCTGGTCGAGGTAGTCATCCCCCTCCATCCATTCGATCTGGTGCGGCTCGACCGCCACGGCCATCTGGCCCGTGCGCTCCCAGTCCACGTCCATCCCGTAGCGCTCGACGGTGGCCTGGATGCCGTCGAGGTTCTCCAGGCCGAGACGCTCGAGCTGCTCCATCTCCTCGGGCCAGCGGTTCAGGCCGTTCTCCTCGCCGTGCGTCAGGCTCGCCTCGCAGAACCCGCCGTTGCGGCCGGATGCGGCCCAGCCCACACGGTTCGCCTCGAGCAGCACCACCGTGCGCTGCGGGTCGCGTTCCTTGGCGCGGATCGCGGTCCACAGGCCGGCATAGCCACCGCCCACGATCGCGAGGTCGGCGCGGACCTCACCCGTGAGCTGCGGGTAGGCGGGGCGTTCGACGTCGTCGAGCCAGAAGGCGCCGTGCACCGTGTTCTCGAGAGAGCGCTCGATGACCGATGCGCTCGGCTGCCGTCGTTCGAAGACGGTCGTTCCCATGACTGATTCCTTGTCCGGAGGTGGAAGGGGTGGAGAGGTGGTTCTCAGGGCGCGACGGGGCGCCCCGGAGCCGCGATGCGGCCGGGTCGGGGAGAGCGAGGGGCTCAGCGGATCAGCGCGTTCCCCAGTTGTAGAGGTCCTTGTGGAGCCCCGCGTAGAGGAAGCACTCGGTGTGCGAGACGCCCTCGATGGTGCGGATCTGCGTCGCGATCAACGCCAGCAGATCCTCGTCGCTCTCGCAGATGGCCTCGGCCAGGATGTCGAAGGATCCGAGGGTCACATTGACATATGCGATCTCGGGAATATTCGCAATGGCCTCCGCGGCGACACGCGGATCCCCATCGACGCGGATGCCGAGCATGGCCATGCGGGAGAATCCGAGTTGGCGCGGATCGGTCACCGCGACGATCTGCACCACGCCGCTGTCGGTGAGCCGCTGCACGCGCTGGCGCACAGCTGCTTCACTGAGACCCACGGCTCGTCCGATCTCGGCGTAGGGCCGACGACCGTCCTCCTGCAGCAGCTCGATGATCCGCTTCGACACGTCGTCCAGTACCGGCACCTTCGGCTTGTCGCTCATGTGATGATCTTGACACTCTGAACGTCGCTCTGCAACTGATTTCGCAGAATCTGTTGCAGATTTCTTCCGATTTCGTTGGTTCTCACCTATCCTGATCAGCATGCAGAGCACACTGTCTGAAACAGCACTGTTGCAGAACTTCATCGGCGGGCGCTCCGTCGCCGCCCACGGCGAGGGCCGCATGGACCTGATCGACCCCGTCACCGAGCAGGTGTACGGTCAGGCGCCGATCTCGGACCAGAGCGACGTCGACGCCGCCTACGCCGCCGCGGCCGCCGCCTTCCCGGTCTGGCGCGACACCACCCCCGCCGCCCGCCAGCTCGCACTGTTCCGGATCGCGGACGCGATGGCGGCCCGCGCGGAGGAGTTCGCCGACCTGGAGTCGCAGGACACCGGCAAGCCCCGCCCGAACCTCGTGGCCGACGAGATCGACCAGTCCGTCGACCAGCTGCGCTTCTTCGCGGGCGCCGCGCGCAGCCTCGAAGGCAGGGCCGCCGGGGAGTACATGGCGGGACACACCTCCTACGTGCGCCGCGAGCCGATCGGCGTGATCGGGCAGGTCACCCCGTGGAACTACCCGCTGAACATGGCCGTGTGGAAGATCGCGCCTGCTCTGGCCGCGGGCAACACGGTGGTGCTGAAGCCGGCCGAGGCCACCCCGCTCACCACTCTGCTGCTCGCCGAGATCGTCGCCGAGCACACCCCCGCGGGCACGCTCAACGTCGTGCTCGGCGATCGCAGCACGGGTGCCGCCCTGGTCGCCCACAAGACGCCGCAGATGGTCGCGATCACCGGATCCGTGCGGGCCGGCATGGCCGTGGCCGAGTCGGCCGCGGCTGATGTGAAGCGCGTGCACCTCGAACTCGGCGGCAAGGCTCCGGCGATCGTGTTCCCGGACGCGTCGATCGCCAAGGCCGCGGAGGGCATCGTCACCGGCGCCTTCTTCAACGCCGGCCAGGACTGCACCGCGGCCACCCGCGTGATCGTGCACGCCTCGGTGCACGACGAACTGGTGAAGGCGCTCGTCGAGAGGGTGCGCACGCACGCACGCACCGGCGCACCGCACGAGGAGGGCGTGTTCTTCGGCCCGCTCTCGAGCGCGGCGCAGCTGGCCCAGGTGCAGGGCTTCGTGGATCGCCTGCCGGCGCACGCGACGATCGAGACCGGAGGCAAGCGGCAGGGCGACGTCGGCTACTTCTTCGAGCCGACGATCGTCTCGGGCATGCGCCAGGACGACGAGGCCGTGCAGAGCGAGATCTTCGGGCCGGTGCTGACCGTGCAGTCCTTCGAGGACGACGACGAGGCGCTGGCGTACGCCAACGACGTGCCGTTCGCCCTGGCGTCCTCGGTGTGGACCACTGACCACACCCGCTCGCTGCGCTTCTCGCGGGACCTGGACTTCGGCTGCGTCTGGATCAACACGCACATCCCGTTCGTGTCGGACATGCCGCACGGCGGTTTCAAGCACTCCGGCTACGGCAAGGATCTGTCGCAGTACGGCTTCGACGACTACACCCGCATCAAGCACGTGATGAGCGCCCTCGACTGACGCCGGCGGAGGTGCTACTGTCGCCTACGCCGTGCTGGCACGAGAACAGGAGGTGATACCCATGAACGAATCGACGTGGGTGCTCCTCCTCGGGGTCACGGTCGGGCGATAGGTCGTCCGGGAGCGCCGCAGATATGCGCACTCCCGAAAGGCACGACCATGAACATCACTCCTGAACTCACCTTCACCGCCGAGAGGCACCTGGCCTCTGAACAGCATCACGACGGCATCATCGAGCGCGACTTCACCCTCGAGGGGATCGACGGCATCCTCTGGACGCCCGGATCCGCCTCCGCGGAGCATCCGGTCCCGCTGATCCTGCTCGGCTATCCGAGCGGGCCCGGCCTGGCCCGGATGCGTCCACGGCTGGAGGGCCGGGCACGCTCGTCCGCCGAGCTGGGCTTCGCGTCGGTCACCCTCGAGATGCCCGGCAACGGCGCTCGACCGGCCCTGCCCGAGCTGGAGAGCGCCCGCGCCGACCTGATGCGGGCGCTCGACGCCGGCGAACGCCCCAGCGAGGACGTCATAGACCGGCTGGTGCTGCCGCTGGTCGAGCGCACGGTGCCCGAATGGCAGGCGGCGCTCGACGCGGTGCTCGCCCTTCCCGAGATCGGCGGCCCGGTCGCCTACTCGGGCGGCGTGCTCGCGATCGGGATCCGTCTGGCTCGCACCGAGCCGCGCATCGTGGCCGCCGGCCTGTTCGCCGGCAGCTACGTGCCGCTCGCCATGTTCGACGAGGCCCGGCAGGTCACCATCCCGCTGCACGTGCTGCTGCAGTGGGACGACGAGGGCAACGACCGGCAGCGGTCGCTCGACGTGTTCGACGCGTTCGGATCCGCCGAGAAGACCCTGCAGGCCAACCTCGGCGGGCACACCGGTGTCCCGGCGCATGCCGGCGAAGACGCGGCGCGGTTCTTCGCGCGGCATCTCTCCCTGCACGGCTGACGCACGAGGCGGGTGGCTCGGGTTCCGCCCGGGCCACCCGCTCCGCCTCTCGCCGGGCTCAGCCGGCCAGCACCTCGAGCAGAGCCTGGGCGACCGCGTGGCTGGACTGCGGATTCTGGCCGCTGATGAGGTTGCGGTCCCGCACCACGTGGGACGTCCACGGATCCGCATCCTGCACGGTCGCACCGCGGTCGCGCAGGGTCGTCGCGACGAACCACGGACTGTTCGCCCCGAGACCGCCGGTGCGCTCCTCCTCGTCGGTGAACACGGTGAGAGTCCGCCCGGCGAAGACGAATCCGCCGTCGGTCGTGGTGGCGCTGAGCAGGCCCGCCGGACCGTGGCAGAACGGCGCGATCGGGAGGGCTGCAGTGTCGGCGGTGGCGAGGATGCGGCCCAGATCCGCATCGAACGCGAGATCGGCCATCGGACCGTGGCCGCCCGGCAGCACGACCGCCGCGAAGTCGGCGACGGACACCGCGTCCAGTGCGATCGGGTGGTCGAGGGCAGACCGGACCGTCTCGAGGTATGCGCGGAACTCCGTCACCCGCTCCGCGTCGCCGACGACATCGGGGTTCAGCGATCCCGGGTCGACCGGCGGCACCCGTCCGCCCGGAGTGGCGATGACGACGTCATGGCCGGCACGGGTGAGCTCGCGGTGCGCGACGACGAGCTCCTCCGCCCAGAACCCGGTGGGGTGGGCAGTGCCGTCGGCGAGAGTGAGGGAATCGGCCGCGGTGACGACCATGAGGATCTTCGACATGTGGGAGTCCTTTCGACCCGTTCATGCTCCTCCGCCGGCGGATCCCGGTGTCATCGAGGAATCGAACGCAGCCATCGGGTTTCCGAAGATCTCTCAGCCGATGATCCGGCGCAGGGCCGTCGCGGTGGCGCCGATCGCCGGGAACCGTTCCGCACCCCCGCTGCGCGTCGCCAGGTAGAGCGTGTTCAGCGGAGGGATCTCGGGCTCGTCGAGGGCGATCAGAGCCCCGGTGCGCAGATCGTCGGCCACCATGTACATCGGCAGGACCGACATCCCGACGCCGGCCCTCACCGCATCCCGGATCCCGCGGAGGTCGGGGATGACCGCCACGACCTGCAGCCGGGAGGGCGGACGGCCGAAGACGCTGCGCCAGTACCGGCGCACGATGGGCAGGTTCTCCGCGTAGGCCACGACGGGGACCTCGTCCGGATCGCGGCCCGCCCAGATCGGTGCGGCCACGAGGACGAACTCCTCGTCGTAGAACGGGACGGCGGTGATCCCCTCGCGCTGCGGCGGCACAGCGCTGACCACGAGGTCGAGCGCTCCGCCGACGAGCGCGTCCAGCAGCTCCTGCGCCAAGCCGAAGGTGAGCCGGATCGGCGCGTTCGCGGCCGCGATCAGCTCGGGGAGCCTCGGCACGACCTTCAGCGACAGGATCTCGGCGGCGCCGCCCACGTGCACGGCCCGCGCGGTGCCGCCCTCGCGATCCGGCAGCAGCACGGCGTCCTCGATCGCGTCGACGTGTCCGGCCACGCGTCGCGCCAGCTCGAGCCCCTTCGGCGTCGTCGTCACGCCGCTGCGGCCGCGGTCGAAGACGGGGAAGCCGACGACCGCCTCCACCGCCTGCACGTGGGCCGAGACCGTCGCCTGAGACAGGCCCAGCAGGTGCGCGGCGCGTGTGAGCGAACCGGTGCGATGCACGGTCACGAACGTGCGCAGATGGTCCAGGCTGGGAGCGCTCACGTCCGTCACTGTACGCGGCGGGAACCGCAGGCACGGCGGGGGCGTGATTCGCGAGCGAGTGTCACGGTTGGCACGGCTGGCACGGCTCGCACCGCTGGCACCGCTGGCACGGCTGGCACCGCTGGACCAGTGACAGGCGGCGGCCCCGGGATCGGATCCTGGGGCCGCCGCCTGTCACTGGTTCGAGCCTCAGCTCAGGCCCTGCTCCTTGAGCCAGGCCTTGGCGATGTCGACCGGCTGCTTCTTGTCGGCCGTGCTCTGCACGTTGAGCTTGACGAGCTCCTCGGTCGAGAGCTTCGCGCTCACCGCGTTGATCGCCTTCGACACCTTGTCGGCGACGTTCGCGCTCACGATCGGCACGACGTTCGACGGAAGGATGAGGTTCTTCGGATCCTTCAGCGCGACCAGGTCACCGCTGGCGAACGCCGGGTCGGCGGAGTAGATGTCGGCGACCTGCACGGTGCCGGCCTTCAGCGCCTCGAGCGTGGTCTGGCCGGTGGCCGAGAACGCCAGGTCGACGCCGTACAGGGTCTTCGCGGCTGCGGGGCCGTACGGGCGCTTCTCGAACTCGGGCGCGGCGCCCACCGTGACGGGCGCGGGCACCTTCGAGAGGTCGGCGATCGATTCGAGGCTGTACTTATCGGCGTTCGCCTTGGTCACCGTGTAGGTGTCCTGATCGGCGGCCTTCGCGTAGTCGAGCACGGTGAGGCCCGACGGCAGGGCCTTCTTCAGCGCGGCGTACACGTCGTCGGGGCTGTTCGTGTCGGCCTTGCCGCCCAGGTACTCGAGCAGATTGCCGGTGTACTCGGGGAACAGGTTGATCGCGCCGGACTTGACGTCGGGCATGTAGGCGTCGCGCTGGCCGATGTTGAACTTGCGATCGACCTTCACGCCGTCCTTCTCGAGGGCCTGCGCGTAGATCTCCGCGATGATCTCGTTCGAGTAATAGGCCTGGGATCCAATCACGACCGTGTCGGAGGAGCCGGATCCGCCGGTCGCGGTGGGCTTGTCGAGCGGGTTGCTGGAGCTGCAGGCGCTGAGCGCGAGCGCGACGGCGGCCGCGACCGTCGCGGCAGCGGCGATGCGGGTGATGCGAGCGGTGAACATGGTGTGCCTCTCTTCGGTGGGGGAGTCGGTGCAGGTCAGGTGCGTGCGGCGGCCTTCGACAGGCTCAGGGAGCGCCCGCGGGCGTGGGGTTCGGCTTCGGAGCGACCGCCGGCCGCACGCACACCGGCCGGGACGGCGGCGCGCTGCGCGATCGCGAACAGCAGGTCGGCGATCAGGGCGAGCGCCGCGACGAGGAGGGCCCCCGCGAGCACCTGGTCGAAGCGGCCGAGAGGGATGCCCTGGATGATCGGGTAGCCGAGGCCGCCGAGGTTCACCCAGGCCGCGATCGTCACGGTCGCGATCACCTGCAGCGTCGCCGCGCGCAGGCCGCCGACCAGCAGGGGCAGACCGAGCGGGAACTCGACCTTCCAGAAAACCTGCCACGGCGTCATCCCCATCGCCTTCGCCGCGTCGATCACCCGGGGCTCGATCGCCTCGATCCCGGTGTACGCACCGGCGAGCAGCGACGGGATCGCGAGCAGCACGAGCGTCACCAGCGCGGCCGCCGGCACCTGCAGCACGCCGAACAGCAGCACGAGCAGGATCAGCAGTCCGAACGAGGGGATCGCACGCGCGGCGCCCGAGATCGCCACGGCGACCTCGCGTCCACGGCCGGTGTGCCCGATCACCCAGCCGGCCGGCACGGCGATCAGGCTCGCGACGAGCACCGACACGACCGTGTAGAGCAGGTGCTGGCCGAGCAGCACCGGCAGCGCATAGGAGCCGGTCCACTGCTCGGGGTCGAGCAGCCACCGGATCGCATCGCCGAAGAGGTTCATGCGGCACCTCCGGTCACGACGGCGGGCCGGCCGCTGCGCGTACGTCGCCGGGTGCTGCGCTGCCACGGCATCAGCACGCGGCCGAGCACGACCAGCAGGGCGTCGATCACGAGCGCGAGCAGGATCACCGCGATCACTCCGGCGAACACCTCCTCGATGAGGCGGCGGTCGAGTCCATTCGTGAAGAGGTAGCCGAGGTTCTGCACGCCGACCAGGATGCCGACCGTGGCGAGGGCGATCGTCGAGACGGCGGCGACGCGCACGCCGGCGAGGATCACCGGTCCGGCGAGCGGCATGTCGACGGTCCAGAACCGGCGTCCGGATCCGTAGCCCATGGCGATCGCGGCGCGACGCACATCGGCATCGACCGAGTCGAGCCCGTCGGCGACTGCGCGCACGAGGATCGCCACGTTGTAGATGGTCAGCGCCACGACGAGGTTGGTGGGGCTGATGGCGGAGTAGCCGAGCAGCGCCGGCAGCAGGATGAGCAGCGCGAGGGAGGGGATCGTGTAGAGCAGGCCGGTGAGCACGATCACGGGGCCGCGCACCAGCCGGTACCGCCAGGCGATCCACCCCAGCGGCACCGAGACGACGACCCCGAGCACGAGAGCGATCAGGCTCTGCTGCAGATGCACGGCGGCGAGGCTCGCGATGAGCCCGAGGTTGTCGATGATCCAGGTCATGTCAGCCGACCTCGTCCGCCGCCTGCGGCGGATGCGCATCGAGGAGGTCGGCGGGCGACTGCACGAGCGTCCCCTGGGCGCGCCCGTCGGCGTCGACGACCACGGTGCCGTGCGGGGTCTCCCGCAGGTGCAGCGCGCGGCGTCCGCGGTCGGCGCCGATGAACGCGGCCACGAAGTCGTCGGCGGGAGCGGCGAGGATCTCGTCCGGCGTGCCCTGCTGCACGATGCGGGCGCTCTTGCCGAGGATCACGATCCGGTCGCCGAGCAGCAGCGCCTCGTCGATGTCGTGCGTGACGAACACCACGGTCTTGCCCAGCTCGCGCTGCAGACGCAGCAGCTCCTGCTGCAGCTCGGTGCGCACGATCGGGTCGACGGCGCCGAACGGCTCGTCCATCAGCAGGATGTTCGGATCCGCGGCGAGCCCGCGGGCCACGCCGACGCGCTGCTGCTGTCCACCGGAGAGCTGGCTGGGATAGCGGTCGGCGAGCGCCTGGTCGAGGCCGACCGTGTCGAGCAGCTCGCGCGCGCGGACGTGCGCCTCACGCCGGGCGACGCCGTTCAAGCGCAGCACCGTCGCGACGTTGTCGATCACGCTGAAGTGCGGCAGGAGTCCAGAGTTCTGCATCACGTAGCCGATGCGGCGACGCAGGGCGACGGGGTCGCCCTCGAGCACGCTCTCGCCGTCGATCTCGACGGCGCCCGAGCTGGGCTCGACCATGCGGTTGATCATGCGCAGCAGTGTGGTCTTGCCGGATCCCGACGAGCCGACCAGCACGGTCGTCTGCCGGGCGGGGATGACCAGGCTGAAGTCGTCGACGGCGCGGGTGCCGTCCGGGAACGTCTTCGTGACGGAGCGGAATTCGATCATCGCGGTCCCGCCCCTCAGGGGAGCGCCCCCTCCTGGGGCACGTCGCCCGCGCGGATCTCGACCTTGCGGTCGAACGCGACGTAGCCGGAGAAGTCGACGCCGACCCGTTCGATGGCCGTCGGGTAGGGGTGCGGATACGCCCACGCCAGATCCTTGTGGTCCTGCTCGTTCACGCGGAGCGAGTAGTACTGGCACTCGCCCTTCCACGGACAGGTGTACGGCGTGGGGCTCTCCTGCAGCACGCCCTCGGTGACGGCCGTCGGCGGGAAGTACCTGTTGCCCTCGATGAGCACCACATCGGCGTCATCGGCGTTCGCGACGACTCGTCCTTCGAATACTGCTTGCATGCTCGTCCGTCCTGTTCAGATCGATGAGACACGTGCGTCCGCGTGCGCCTGCCCGGTGTGCGCCACGGCGCGCCCTTCCGACAGTAGGCCAAGCCTCCGACATCCATGAAGAACGCCCGCCACATCGGAAACAGACCGACATCCGCCGGGATTCCCGCTCCGACCGGACCATACATGTTTTCAAAGCGCGCAAATGGCTGGATCCGGGGCCCGAATGGAGCCATTTGCGCGCTCTGAAACCAGAAAGACCGGCCGCACCACGGGGACGGGGCAGCCCTCAGGCGGTCTGCCGCCCGTAGGCCTCGAGCAGCCGCAGCCACACCTCGCTCATGGTCGGATACGACGGCACCGCGTGCCAGAGCCGGGCCAGCGGGACCTCGCCGACGACCGCGATCGTGGCGGCGTGGATGAGCTCCGCGACATCGGATCCGACCAGGGTCACGCCGAGCAGCACCTGCCGGTCCTCGTCCACGACCATGTGCGCGCGGCCCTTGTAGCCGTCGGCGTGCAGCGAAGCGCCGGCGACGGAGGAGAACTCGACCTGGACCTCGCGCACGCGGTGGCCCGCCTCGCGGGCGGCCGCAGCGGTGACGCCCACGGCCGCGACCTCGGGCTCGCCGAAGACGACCTGCGGCACGGCCGTGTGGTCCGCCGTCGCGACGTGCCGGCCCCAGCGGTCGTCGTCGACCGGCTCGCCCTTCGCGCGGGCGGCGATGACGTCGCCCGCGGCGCGGGCCTGGTACTTGCCCTGGTGCGTGAGCAGCACGCGGCCGTTCACGTCGCCGACGGCGTAGAGCCAGTCCACGCCGGGCACCTGCAGCGTGTCGTCGGTGCGGATATACCGGCCCGCGGCGAGCCCCACCGTCTCGAGCCCGATGTCGCCGCTGCGGGGCGTGCGGCCCGTCGCGACGAGGATCTCCGCGGCACGCACGTCGCCGCCGTCCGTCGTGACGGTGACCCCGTCGGCGTCGCGCGAGACGCTCTTCGTGACGACGCCCGTGCGCACGTCGACACCGAGCGCGCGCAGCCCCTCGGTGACGAGCTCGCCGGCGAACGGCTCGACGGATCCGAGCAGTCCGCTGCGGGCGAGCACGGTGACCTCAGCACCGAGCGAGGCGTAGGCGGTGGCCATCTCGACGGCGACCACGCCGCCGCCGATCACGACGAGCGACGCGGGGATCTCCTCGGCGCTCGTGGCCTCGCGGCTGGTCCACGGGTTCGCCTCGTGCAGCCCCGGGATCGGGGGGATCGCGGCATCGGATCCGGTGCTGATGACCACCGCGTGCCGAGCGGTGAGGGTGCGCACACTGCCGTCGGGCTGGGTGACGGCGACCTTGCGTTCACCGCTCAGGCGTCCGTGCCCGCGCACGAGGTCGATCCCGGCGGAATCGAGCCAGACAACCTGGCCGTCGTCCTGCCAGTGGCTCGTGAACGAGTCGCGCCGGTCGAGCACCGCGCGCACGTCGAGGCGGCCGGTCACCGCTTCCGCCGCGCCGCCGACGTGCTGTGCCGCGCGCAGCGCCTGCGGCGAGCGCAGCAGCGCCTTCGACGGCATGCACGCCCAGTACGAGCATTCGCCGCCGACCAGCTCGCTCTCCACGATCACGGCGGTGAGCCCGCCCTGCACGGCGCGGTCGGCCACGTTCTCTCCCACCGGGCCGCCGCCCAGCACGATCAGGTCGTATTCGTCGGTCATCAGGAGCCTTCCGATCGCGGTGCGGTGGGGGTGACGCAACCTCCGTCCCACCCTCGCAGAACGCCCGCGGCCGGGCGAGGATTCCTCACGGGTTCGTCAGATTCCGCTCCTATCCCGCGAGACGACGGGGCGGCTCCGTCCCGATCGCGCGCGAAACAGCGGGGCAACCAACCGTGCGTCTGGCCGAAACATGACGTCCGTACCGTGAGGGAACTGCTCGCGCCGGATCGCCGGCGCGACGCACACCCGAAGAGCTTCACCGGCAGGAGACCCGCACATGACATCTCACTCCTCGCTCCGGCGCTCGCTGGCGGCACTCGCCGCCGCGGCCGTCACCGCGATCGCACTGAGCGCCTGCTCGAGCGGCGGCTCGGCGGCCCAGACCCCCACCGAGGGCGCATCCGACGGCGGAAAGCTCAACGTCCAGCTCAGCTGGATCAAGAACGAGGAGTTCTCCGGCGAGTTCTTCGCGGATTCGAAGGGCTACTACAAGGACGCCGGCCTCACCGTCACGCTCACCCCCGGTCCGTCCACGGGCGCCGCCGAGCTGCTGTCGGGCAAGACCGACATCGCTCTCTCCGATGCGGTCTCGATCGGATCCGTCGTGGCGAGCGAGGGGGCGCCGCTGAAGATCATCGGCACCACCTACCAGAAGAACCCGTTCACGGTGCTGTCGCTGAAGAGCAAGGGCGACATCGCCACGCCCGCCGACCTCAAGGGCAAGAAGATCGGCGTCCAGGACTCGAACACCGCGCTGTTCAAGGCACTGCTCGCCGCCAACGGTCTCACGGACAAGGACGTCACGATCGTTCCCGTGCAGTACGACCCGGCGCCCCTGCTCAACGGCGACGTCGACGGTTTCATCGCCTATCTCACCAATGAGGCGATCACGGTCAAGGCCAAGGGCGTCGAGACCACCAACCTGCCGTTCGCCGACAACGGGCTCCCCTTCGTGGCCGAGACCGTCACGACCACCGACGACATGATCGCGAAGCATCGCGAGCGGCTGAAGTCGTTCCTGGTGGCCGAGATCAAGGGCTGGACCGACGCGGTCAAGGATCCGGAAGCCGGCGCGAAGCTGGCCGTCGAGAACTACGGCAAGGACCTCAAGCTGGATCTGACGAACTCGATCGCCGGTGCCAAGGAGCAGGCCGAGAAGCTCGTCGTCTCCGACGAGACCGCGAAGAACGGGCTCTTCACCATCTCGGACGAGCTGCAGAAGAGCACGATCAAGAGCCTGGCCGGCGCCGGCGTCACTCTGACCCCCAAGGATCTTTTCGACCTGTCACTGCTCGAGGAGGTCTACAAGGCCCACCCCGAGTTGGTGAAGTACGCGGGCTGACACGGCCACCGCCATGTCGGATTCCGCGATCAGGGCCGCGGCCGGTGCCCAGAGCGTCGCTCTGGGCACCGGCCTGCAGATCACAGCCCTGAACAAGGTGTTCACGAGCGGACGCAAGAGCGTCGTCGCGCTGCAGGACACCGATCTGCACACCGCACAGGGAACCTTCCTCTCGCTGCTCGGCCCGTCCGGCTGCGGGAAGTCGACGATCCTGCGCATCCTCGCCGGTCTCGAGCGCCCCACGAGCGGTACGACCCGGGTCGACGGACGCAGCCCCGACGAGCTGCGCCGTGCGCACAAGCTCGGCATCGCCTTCCAGGACTCCGCACTGATGCCGTGGCGCAGCGTGATGTCGAACGTGCGGCTGCCCTTCGAGATCGCCGGGCAGAGCGTCGACAAGGCGTACGTCTCGGAGCTCATCGAGCTCGTCGGCCTCACGGGGTTCGAGAAGGCGAAGCCGGCCCAGCTCTCCGGCGGCATGCGCCAGCGCGTCTCGATCGCACGCTCGTTGATTCTCAAGCCCGACGTGCTGCTGTTCGACGAGCCGTTCGGTGCACTCGACGACATGACCCGGCAGAAGCTCAACCTCGAGCTGCTGCGGATCTGGACAGAGAAGCCGGCGACCACGCTGCTGGTCACCCATGGCGTGTCCGAGGCGATCTTCCTCTCCGATCAGGTGGCCGTGATGAGCCCGCGTCCGGGGCGCGTCAAGGCCGTCATGACGATCGATCTGCCGCGCCCGCGCACACCCGAGATGATGCGCACGCCGGAGTTCCACGCCTACGTCGACGAGGCATCCGAACTGCTCTTCGGCGTCGGGGGAGCCGCAGCCGATGACCACTGACGCACGTACCGCGCTTGCCGGGCGACGTCTGCCCCCGTGGGCGATCGGCGTGATCGGCGCCGTGGTGCTGTTCGCGCTCTGGTGGATCGTCGCGGCGGCCTTCGGCAGGAGCGCGGTGGGCACGATCACCGTGCCGACTCCGCCCCAGGTGCTGGCCGGCTTCGTGCGCAGCGGATGGACCTACTACGAGCAGAACTTCGCGGCGACCCTCGCCGAGGCCGGGATCGGCTACCTGTGGGGCAACGGACTGGCGCTGCTGCTGTCCGCCGTCGTGCTCGTGATCCCGAAGCTGGAGGGCGTGGCGATGCAGCTCGCGATCACGACCTACTGCGTCCCGATCGTCGCCGTGGGCATGCTCGCCGTGGTGCTCATCGGGCCTCCCGCCGCGGCAGGGCAGCCGAGCGGGACCGCGGTCTTCCTCGCCGCATTGTCGGTGTTCTTCACAACCGTCGTGGGCGCCCTGCTGGGGTTGAAGTCGGCCGACCGGGCGAGCCTCGACGTCGTCACCGTGTACGGCGGATCCGCATTCACCCAGCTCGTCAAGGTGCGCTTCATCGCGGCGCTGCCCGCCGTGCTGAACGCGCTGCAGATCGCCGTGCCGGCGGCGTTCCTCGGCGCCGTGCTCGGCGAGTTCTTCGGCAAGATCGAGCGCGGCGTCGGTCTCGCCATGATCCTCGCCCAGCAGAACTCCGACGCGGCCGTCGTGTGGGGGCTGGCGCTCGCCAGCGGTGCGGTCGCCCTCGCCGGGTTCGCGCTGGTGGGTCTGGCCGCGAGATCCCTCACCCCCTGGTCGAAGGGAGCAGCGTGATGATGACCGTGATCACCGTCACCGCCGCGCAATCCATCGTCGACGTCGACGCCCGCCTGCGGCGCGAGCGCACCAGGCGGGTGCTCTCCGCCGCAGGCTGGGGACTGCTCACCTTCCTGCTGACGCTGCTCACGGTCGGCATCCTCTGGGTCGGTGTGCTCTGGCTGTCGGGAGTGTCCCCGCTCATCGCCAAGGGCCCCGTGGATGTGTGGCGGTATCTGTTCGTCGTGCCGGCCGCTGCGGCGAACCGGGAACTGATCCTCGGCAATCTCGCCGTGACGCTCGGCCACTCGGCGATCGGATTCGCGGCAGGTCTGGTCGTCGCGCTGCTCGGCGCTGCGGCCTTCCAGCTGAGTCGCGGCGTCGAGCACGCGCTCATGCCGGTCGCGATGCTGCTGCGCTCCGTTCCGCTCATCGCCATGGCTCCGGTGATCATCATGATCTTCGGGCGCGACCTCTGGACCGTCGCCGTGATCGGCGGCATCGTCGTGCTGTTCCCGGCGCTGGTGAACATCTCGTTCGGCCTGAAGTCGGCGTCCGCGCAGATGAACGACCTCGTCGAGGTCTACGGCGGCGGAGCCTGGGCCAAGCTGCGGAAGGTGGCGATGCCCGCGTCGCTTCCCGCCTTCTTCGCCGCGGTGCGCATCTCGGTTCCCGGCGCGATCACCGGCGCACTGCTGGCCGAATGGCTGGCGGTCGGCGGCGGGATCGGTGGTTCGATCGGCGGCTTCATCCCGCAGGCGCAGTTCACCGCGCTGTGGACCTCGGTCGTGGTGGTCACCGTCGTCTCGCTCCTGCTCTACAACGTGATCCAGATCGTAGAGGACGTCGTGCTGGCCCGGATGGGCATGCGCCCGCAGGCGGCGTAGCGTCAGGATCCTCGCGGAGTCGGTCACTCCTGCGCGGAGGGAGAGGCCACCACCGACGGATCCAGGATCTCGATGACCAGCGGATCATCGGCTCCGGATTCCCTGATCCGCCACACCCGCGCGCTCGCTCCTACGCCCGGCACCTGGGTCTGCAGGAGCATCCTGGACCGGGCGGTCGGACGCTCCCACGTCGCGGACGACCGGCCCTGCGACGTGTCGACCGCGAGCTCGAAGCGGTCCACGCCGCCGTCCTCGATCGTCGACACGGTACGCGCGACGACCGTGCCGTCGAGCCGCTCGATGCGACCGGCCGCTGCCCGCCAGCGCGTCCGCGCACGCACCCTCGACGCGCTGTGGGCCAGCGCACCGATGTAGACGAGCCAGAGCACGACGACGAGCACCGCGACGAACACCGTGAAGAGCACGGAGAACCAGACACCCGGAGTCGGCATGGTCCAGAGCGGGACGACCGCGCCCGCCCCCACCACCGTGGCGAGGACCAGCAGCACCACGAAGACGGCCCGGGCGCCGGACCGCATCGCACCCCGGATCGGGAGCTCGGCGGGCGGAACCGGATCCGGCCAGCGTTCGAGCAGCACCACGACCTGGCCGACGGACGCCGAGCGCGGAGGGGTCATGGCAGGAGTCTAGGGGCGGGCTACTGTTGAAAACCGCTCGGATTAGCCCTCGTCGAGCGGATCGCCACTGTCACCGAGCAATTCGCGAACCCGACGCTCGACGCGCTCCGCCGCGGCATGTCTTTCACACAACCAAACGCCATCGAACGGCTCGACTGCCTCCGCCCCGCAGCGTTCGCCGAATTCGGCACGTCGTGTGCAGACGTGCGTGATCGCCGGCTTGAGGCGCGCGGGGGCTAGGTGACTGGTCTTCCACCAATTGCCGTTTCGCTTCTCCAGGTGTTCCGGGCAGTACCAGGTCCAGTGGCCTCCTCCCGGGATGTCTTGGCTGTTGGTCGTCCAATGTCGGACTGCCGTGATGTCGAGAACGTCATACCAAGGTCGGTTCGCGCCAACCCCGCAGTAGCTGCATTGGTTCTGTCCATCATGGCCAGGTTTCCGTACCCGGTCATCGAGGTCGGCCTCACAGACCGGCGTCTCGACCAGCATGTCCCAGGAGTTCATTTTCAGTTCCTGTCAGCCGACGAAGACTGCAGCGCAATCCTCGGGTGGATGGACGGCGATGACGCATGCTCACGGGCCGTTGCAAGCATCTCGGCGTATGCCGAGTCCTCAATGCCGTAGACTGCTTCGCCGGTGGCCTCCTTGCGAAATCGCCAGTCCACGGTGAATCCGACCCGCTTTCCCTTTCGGCTCGACCACGCGAGAGCACCGGGGATCTCCCTCGAGCTCTTCAGATCAAGCTCGTGCACGATTCTGTCCGCGGTCACCATGGAGGGGGCCGCGTCGATCCACATGCTCCAGATCGCCGACTCCTTCGGAGTCAGCAGCCTCCACCAGGAAATCGCCGGCTGGAGCGTCGCCTCCGTTGCTCCCTCATTTCCGATGTCTCCCGCAGACGCAGCGCCGTCTCGCCAGTCCGCAAACCAGCGATAGAACTCGGTCTCACGGTCGACAGGTACATGGACGCGAACTTCGACCATCGCCATGCTCAACCCCTCTCTTCTATAGCTATCTAATAGATAGATTAGAATCGCACGAGCAGCGCGTCAACCGTGGATCCGATCATGTGCAGGCAGACCAACTCTCGCTCAACACCCCATTTCCCGATCCTCCGCATAACGCGGCGCCATCGACTCCATCTGGTCCATGACGAGCTTGATGGCCTCGGGCTGCTTGTCCGGCGGGTACTTGTACTTCACGAGCAGCCGCTTGATCGAGGAGCGCAGCTTCGCCCGCACATCGTCGCGCACCGTCCAATCCGTGCGGACATCGCGGCGCATCACGGCGACGAGCTCCCGCGCGATCTGGGCCAGCACGTCCTCCCCCTGGATCGTGACGGCCGAGTCGTTCTGCGCGACGGCGTCGTAGAAGGCCAGCTCGTCCTGTGAAAGCGGCGGAGAGAAGTGCTGCCCGCGCGACGCTTCGGCGGCGACGTCCTTGGCCAGCGCCACGAGTTCGGCGATCACTTCGGCGGCCGTGAGCTGCTGGTTCGTATAACGCTTCATGATCTCCGCGATGCGCTCGGAGAACGCGCGCTGGCGCACCAGGTTGCCCCGGGTCGCGGCCGCTCCGGCATCGACGAGGGACTTGCGCAGCGCTTCGATCGCGAGATGCGGGTTGGGCGCGGCCTGGGCCTTGGCCAGGAACTCCGGCCCGAGGTCACCGAGCGACAGGCGCGGTAGGCCGGCAGCGTCATAGATGTCGAGCACGTCTCCCGGCGCGATCGCCTCCGCGACGAGCTTGCCGAGCAGCCGCTGGATGTCGTCGGGGATCGGCTCGTCCCGCGCCTGGCGTTCGGCGGCGTCGAACTTCGCCATCCAAACGCGCACTTCTTCGTAGAACCCGATCTCCTGCCGCAGGTCGGCGAGACTGTCCTGCCCGGCTGACAGCGCCCAGGCGCGGGCCAGCGCACCGCTGGCCGCACGGAAACGCGCCTTGAGCGTTTCGGATCCGAGATCCGGGGCGTTGAGCGGATTCGCAGGATCACGCAGGTAGTTCGTCGCCATGGTCGCCGCCGTGCGCCAGGCGCGCGGGCCGCCCTTGGCCACGACCGCCCGCCAATCGCAGCCTGCGAGCATGTCGCGGATCATCACGATCAGCTCGTCCGCGATCTCGCGCGCCTTCTCATCGACGTCCCGGCCGATCGGGCGGTTCTCCTGGTCGTTGGGCGTGTACTCGGCGAGCGCCTTGGCGAGGTTCTCGGCCAGCGGGGCATATGCGACCAACAGTCCGTCCTGCTTACCGCGGAAAGTGCGGTTGACGCGCGCCAGGGTCTGCATCAGCAGGGCACCCTTGAGCGGACGATCGAGGTACAGAGTGTGCAGCGGCGGGGCGTCGAACCCCGTGAGCATCATGTCCTTGACGATCACGAGTTCGAGCTCGTCGTCAGGATCCTTCAGCCGCTTCTTGATCGCCGCGTTACCGGAGTCGCGGCGCACGTGGTTGCTCACGGGCGGCTGGTCGGTCGCGCTGCCCGAATAGACGACCTTGATCTTGCCCGCGTCCAGGGCGTCGGAGTGCCAGTCCGGCCGCAGCCTGACGATCGCGTCGTACAGCCGCGCGCAGATCTCGCGCGTGCTCCCCACAATGAACGCCTTACCCGGCGACTCGATGAACGGGAGCATGCGGGCGCGCCGGTCCTCCCAGTGCGTCACCAGATCGTTCGCGAGCTTCTCGATGCGCTCGGGCGCACCGTAGACGGCGTTGACGACGGCGACGGAGGCCTCGAGCTGGGCGCGCTCGGTGTCGTCGAGGCCAACGGTGTACTCGTCGGCGGCGCGGTCGATATCCTCTTCGCTCACGTCCTCGGCGAGAGCGACCTTGATGAGTCGTGGCTCGAAGAAGACGGGGACCGTCGCGCCGTCGTCGACCGCACGGGTCAGGTCGTAGATGTCGATGTAGTCGCCGAACACGTCCTGGGTGTTGCGCTCGGCGAACGAGATCGGAGTGCCGGTGAACGCGATCAGCGTGGCGTTGGGCAGAGCGTCGCGCAGGTGCCGCGCGTACCCGTCCAGGTTGTCGTAGTGGCTGCGGTGCGCCTCGTCGACGACGAGGATGACGTTGCGTCGATCCGTGAGGAGAGGATGCTGGTTCCTCGCTGCCTTCTCCGCATCGGTCAGGCCGAACTTCTGCAGCGTCGTGAAGTAGATGCCGCCTGTCACGCGGTTGCGCAGTTGGTCGCGAAGCTGTGCACGCTCGCGGATCTGAACCGGCTTCTCCGCGAGGAGAAGACTCCGGTCGAATGTGCCGAACAGTTGCCCGTCGAGCTCGTTGCGGTCGGTGACCACGACGATCGTCGGGTTCTTGAGCTCGGCACGCCGCGAGACCAGGTTGGCGTAGAGCTCCATCTCCATCGACTTGCCGGATCCCTGGGTGTGCCAGACGACACCGGCCTTGCCGTTCGACTTCACCGCCTGCACGGTTCTGCCGACAGCCTTGGTGACGGCGAAATACTGGTGCGGTTTCGCGATGCGCTTCGCGAGGCCGTCAGGTCCCTCATCGAACGCCGTGAAGTTGCGGACGAGCTGCAGGAACCGCTCCTGGTTGTACAGGCCGGTGAGTGCGTCGTCGATCGGCTGCACGTCTTCGCCGTACTCGATGCGCGGCTGTTCGAGGGGCTTGCCGTCGTCGTCGACGTTCCACGGGGCGAAGTGGTGGAACGGTGTGAACGGGGTGCCGTATTGCCCGTCGAGGCCGTCGCTCGCGAGCGTGAAGACGCAGAAGCGGAACGCCGTGGGAAACTCCCGCAGGTACGTCTGCAGCTGCGCGTGCGCGGCGGCCGCGCCGACCCCTGCCGCACCCGCGCGCTTCAGCTCGATGATGCTGAGCGGCATGCCGTTCACGAACAGCACGATGTCGAACCGACGGTGGAAGTCGCCCTGCCGGATCGTGACCTGGTTCACGGCGAGCCAGTCGTTGTCGGACGGATCCGTGGAGAGCAGACGAAGCCTCAGGTTCTGCTCGACGCCGTCACCGTCGATGTAGCTCAGCGGGTAGCCGCTGACGAGATAGGTGTGGATCCGGTAGTTCTCGGTGATCGCGTCCTGCGACGTGGGCGTTGCGATCTCCCCGACCGCCTGCTGAAGGTACGGGACTGGGACTGACGGGTTGAGTCGGCGGAGTGCGTCCAGCAGGCGCGGCCGGATCAGCAGTTCGTCCCAGGCGTCCCGTTCGCCGCTGCCGGGTGCGATCTCCTCGCCGCGACGAGGCCGCCAGTCGAGTGGCTGCGACAGCAGCTCGAGGGCTTGGTCCTCCCAGTCAGCTTCCGCGAACCCGGTCATGATGCTCCTCCTCGGTAGGCAGTTCCGAAGTCGACGTCTCCAGCTCAGCCTCGGCATTCTTGCGGCGCTTGAAGACGCCCGTGACCGCGGAGACTGTGCCGGAAACGGCGGACCCGACCGCACGGGCCGCGCCTCCCGCTGCGTCACCGACCGCTGACGCTGCGCCCTTCACCGCGGTGAGTGCCGCCGGGGCATCCGGGATCCCGTCCCCGTCGATGTCGACGCTGCGGAACACCTCGGTCGCATCCACGATCCGCTCCCATGCGTTCTCACCGAACTCCTTCGCCGACTCCGATGCAGCGCGCATGGCGAGCACTGCTTTGGACGGGTCGGGGACGCCATCGCCGTCCGCATCGGTGAGCTCAAGCCATTCGGGCCACGTCTCCACGGGTGCCGCGAATCCGTCGCGGCAGGACTTGACGACGCTGCTACCGAAGTAGAAGCTCGTGGCACCGCCGGCGACGGCACCGATCACCGGGATCGCCTTCGAGCTGATCTTGACCGTTCCCATCACGGCACCCTGTGCGATGGCCTTCCGCGCCAGCACGATCGTCACCGGCACGAGCGCGGCGTCGGGGATCTGCTCGGCGAGCAGATCCCCCCACTTGGGAATAGCGCCCTTCGCCGCAGCACCGACCGCCATCTTGGCACCAGCGAGGTTCGCCCCTGCGGGTAGCGCCGCCAGGATCATGGGCGCGATCTTGCTCTTGCGCTTCTCACCGAGCAGCGCACCCAGAACGAGGGCTTTGGCGCGCTCCGGATCATCGATCGGAATACCGCGAAGCTCCGCCATACACAGGGCGAACAGCGCAGTCGTCTCGTAGAAGAACAGCAGGTCACCGACGCCCAAGCCAATAGCGACCGGAACGCCCACCGCCGGGATCGAAGCCGAGGCCCCAATCGCCGCACTGGCTGTTGTCGTCGTCGCGACATACTGCGACTCGATGACTTTCATGACCTCGGCGGGAGTGGCGTTCGGACGCTTCCGCCGGATCTCCTTGATATAGGCGGTCACCGCTGGGCGCTGGACCGCGATCGCGGCGAACACCCGATCCTGGAAGTCGTCGGGCAGCTCGATCGACGGGGCTTCCCTCGTGGTCTTAGCCTTCTTGTCGGCCATGTGGTGCTCCTTCGTACGGTCAGCGCGTGGACTCACTCTTTCGCTCCTGCATCATTCTGCAAAGGCTCGAAATCGACCCGTGTCTTCAGCTCGTGACCCCAGGCGTAGTCATGTGTGAGGTGCTGAGCGCGACCGAGCACGATGCTCGGCGCGATGTCCCATTCGTCTGCGAGCGCGCGGATCGCGACAAGGTCTCGGCGATGCGGAAGCCGAATCTCCTCGGCGGCCGGGATCAGCACCTCGGACGCGAACGCATCCGCCTCCTGCTCCGCCGCAGTGCCCTCGCCGTCGAGGTAAAGCTCGCGGTCACCGTGGAGCATCACGTGCCCGAGCTCGTGGAACAGGGTGAACCAGAGCTGATCATCGCTCTTCCAAAGCAGGGAGAGCTGGATGACCGGATGCCCGTTGACCCAGCGCGTCGCGCCGTGGATCCCGAGGCCTGGCACGCCCGGGATCAGGCACAGCACGACGCCAATCGCACGCAACGCCGCGATCGCCGCCTCGATCGCGTTCGTCGGATCCTCACGGGTGGATCGGCGCAGCTCGGGGATCAAAGTCTCCAGCCCGTCGCGGTCGAACTCGGGGACGTCGTGCAGGCCGTCGTGGTGGCGTTCGGCGAGGGCGAGCCAGGTGACCAGAGCTTCACTGTGATCCCGTGCGATCGCCGACCTGCGATAAGCGACGACTCCTTCACGCCATGTGACCTCGTACGCGTCCAGGCTCGCGACGCCGAGAATGGCAAGCAGCTGCCGTACGGTCTCGGCCTGGTCGCGCGATCCGGCGGTGATGTACGACCACTTGCGCAGGTACGGCAGCGGGAACGCCTTCGCGGCGGCATACTGACGCTCCAGGTCGGCGACCTCCTGCAGACGCGCGAGGTCTTCCCGGTATCCGCTCTCGTACTGGTTCCAGATGCGCGCGGGCACACCGGTGACGCGCTCGAGCGCGAGCGCGAGGCTGTGCGACAACGGCGCCTTGCCGTGCAGCAGCTCACTCACATGCTTGCGACTCACCCCCAGCCGACGCGACAGTTCTGCCGCGTTGATCCCCTCGGTCTCCATCCACTCCGCAATGAAGTCGCCGGTGGTGACGACATAGTTCGGCTGTGCAGTCATCTCTCCGCTCCCTTCAGCGTCGGTGATAGTCCTCGATTTTGAGCACGAGAACCGTCACGATCTCGCGATCCACCGGAGTAACGATGAGACGCCAGTTCGCGGTCAAACGCGCCGACCACTCCCCTGTCCGGTCCCCCGTCATCTGCTCCCAGCGGCCTGTACCCAGCAACAGGTCGTCCATCTGCACGGCGCGCCTCAGTTCAGCGATCCGCAGCTTCAGGGCCTTCGTGACCTGGGCGCCGAGCTTCTTCTGCATGGCGCGTTCGTCCGTGCACGTCTTCTCGAGCTCTCGCGTCGCGTACTCCAGCTCCATGTGTTACCTAGATCGTAACATTCTGGACAATGCAGAGGAAGACCTGCGCCAGATGTTCATTCGAGCCTCCGCTTCCGTTCGTCCTGCGATCCCGCCGACCTGGCACCTCATTCGCGCGCCTTCAGGTACAAGAAGAGTCCGCCGAGAACGAATGCGAGAACGACGGCGCCGACCGTCGCGGGGATCCAGGACGCGAACCGATTCAGGGCGTCATATCCCGCCCCCACGAGCACACCTGCGCCGATGAGGATCGCCGGCACATAACCTGCCCAGGACACGGGAGAGCCACCCAGTTGCACGGCACCCCACCACACGAAGAAGAGGGCGACCGCGACCCACGGGATCACGACCCACCACACGACCGGGTGGGTATAGACGTGGCGCATCATCGTGCCGGGCAAGATCAGCAGCACCCCCGCGGCGCCGAACGTCGCGAGGACGAGCAGGATCCAGATAACCATGCCGTGTCGCGCTTCGTTGGCATACGCGGCCACGAAGGGCGCGGCGAGGGCGATAAGCACCGCAGCGACACCGATCGCCACCGCGATGAGCCATCCCCAGACGGTCCAGTCCTTGACGAACTGGACGGCGACGTCCTCTGTCCGTATCCGCAGCGTCGCGTTCGTCATTGTCAGTACATGGTCGTGGTTCATGATTCCCCCCGGAAGTCAGTTTGTTCGTGTGCTCGGCCAGTTTCAGATGGATGGGTCTGCCAGATTTTCGGGTTCGCCGTCGGCCCAGATGTCGCTATTGATCTCGATCGCGCGTGGCCACGCGGTGAGGCCGTAGAGTGCACGGCGCCAGCGGATGCGACGGCGGAGGTGCATCTTGTCGTGCGCGACCCGAGCACGCTTCGTCTTGCGCAGGTCGAGGCGCGACTTCCATTCGTCGTAGGTGCGAGTCAACCACCAAGGATTGGCGCGGACTTGGTCGTTGTGCCCGAATCGCCCTGCGGCGACGAGCGCGTTGAACCGCTCGTCCACGGCGAGGCCCGTGTTGAGAGCGAGCACCTCGGCCACCAACATCGCGACCACAAAGCCCAAGGCGACGAGATTGGCGGATCCGGCGTGAGCTTGCGTGCCGATCACATTGAAAAGCACTGCCCCACCCGCGAACACTCCGAACAAGATCCAGTAGAAGGCTTGACTACCGCGCCCCATTCGCCGACTCGCCTCGTGAGCTTCGACCATGATCCGGGCCTCGGTGACCCGGGCAGCGAACTGCGATCGTTCTGGCCCCTCTGGCACGTCCTTCAGCTGCGCAAGCGCCTCAGTCAGTCGCGCGCGCCAATAGCGCGCGGTGGCGGGCGATCCCGGGAGCCTGCCTGATCGATTGACAAGCCACCCCGGGATCGTCTTGATCGCCCAGATCACGACGGTGAGAAGGATCACGACAATCGCCGCGCTCTGCGGTCCCCACCATGATGTGGCGAGCTGCCCGACGGCGTTCATGTCGAAGCCTCGACGATCTTCTCGGCGTCGCGCACGCGCAGCTTGCCCGACATCAGCTGCGGGAGGAGCGCGTCGCGCGTTGCCGCGAGAGTGCGGTTCTCGACCAGGGCGGCGAGAGCGGCATCGCGAATCCCATCAAGTCGACCTGCCAGCTCTTTCGCCGACGGCCCGGATGGCCACGGAATCTCGGTTGCGGCAAGGTCCTTCCAGCTCGTTCGCGGCATTCGCGTTCCCTCACTGGCAGCCACCACTGCCTGCACGACTCGATCGCTCGCAACCGCTGCAAGCATCACGGATGCCATTGCCGGGTCGAGGGCGCGCACGACGAGCACATCAGTCGAGCAGATTCCGTTCATCGGAGCGGACACGACCTTGTGGAAGTACGGCCGAAGCTTTCCGAACAAGACGTCGGCACTTTCGAAACTGGACTTGCCGCTCGTGACGTCCCTCGCCGAGCCGAAGTCAGTGAGCCACATGGTGCGCTTCTCTATGTGCTCAAGCCCGACGTAGGGGGTAGTCGGTTCGACCGCTCCCGGATCGGTAGCTACGCGCGGCGAACCAGCAACTTTCCCTACGGTCGTGAGAACGATGTCGGGCCACGCCTCGTACTCGGCCCGCATCAGGGCATCGCTGGCCTTGGCGACGGTAGTGTTCGCGGCGATCTTGTCGTCGAGTGCGCCCAGCACCTCGGCGATCGCCTGCTGCTCGGGGAGAGGTGGGAATGACAACCGAATCCGCGCGATGTCCTTTACGTTGAGGCTGCTGAAGACGGCGCCGACGTTTCTCAGGCGCTCGACTTCGCCCCACCACTCAGGGCTACGCACTGCCCATCGGAGGTAGTCCTGGTCGACATTCCGACCGTCCGACCTCAGCAGGACGAGGTTTTGGCCTATGGCGCACTGGACGTCCGGGATGGGAGCTGAGTCCCCAACCCGGCCCCGCCTCGTAACCACGATGTCGCCCGCACGCGGCACAGTGCGGCGAGTCCATTCGGCCAAATCGTCACCAGAAATGCGGCGAGTCGTTGCCAGGACGACGCGTCCGTCTTGAATGTCCGGGATGGCGATGTAAGGGTGCCCCCGCTCCTGCGCCGAGGGAGTCTTGTGCTCGCAGTCGAGGACGGCGACTCCGGCGTCTGACAATGCCGAGATCGTCATGACACCCTCCCCAGCTGTTCACGTACGACGTCCGCAAGCCGCGCGGACTCGGCGAACTGCGTCTCGAGCTCGGCGCGCAGGCGAGCGAGCTTCTGCTCGATCGGCTCGCCGTCGTCCTCGACTTCCGCGGCGCCGACGTAGCGGCCCGGGGTCAGCGCATAGTCGGCGGCCTTGATCTCGGCGAGAGTGGCGGAGTGGCAGAAGCCGGGGATGTCGGCGTAGGCGTGCGACGTTTCGTCTCGCTGCGCTCGCTCAACGACCGGTCGGAGCGTTCGCTCTACGACCGGCCGGCCCATCCACGCGTGGAAGGTGCCGGCGATCTTGGCGATGTCCTCGTCCGACAGGGCGCGCTCGGCGCGGTCGACCATGTGGCCGAGGTTGCGGGCGTCGATGAACAGCACCTGTCCGGCGCGCTCACCCTTGTTCTTCGCGAAGAACCACACGCACACCGGGATCCCCGTCGACCGGAATAGCTGGGTCGGCAGCGCGACCATGCACGACACCAGATCCGCCTCGACGATCTCGGCGCGGATCTGCCCCTCACCGCCCGAGTTCGACGACATCGACCCGTTCGCCATGACGACGCCGGCCTGCCCGCTGAGCGCGAGCTTCGACAGGATGTGCTGGATCCACGCGTAGTTCGCGTTGCCCGCCGGCGGCACCCCGTACTTCCACCGCGGGTCGTCCTCGTTGCGCGCCCAGTCCTTGATGTTGAACGGCGGGTTCGACATCACGAAGTCGGCCTGCATCTCGGGGTGCAGATCGCGGGCGAAGGTGTCTCCCCAGCGCGGCCCGAGGTTGCCGTTCAGGCCGTGGATCGCGAGGTTCATCTTCGCCAGGCGCCAGGTGCGCTCGTTAAGCTCCTGCCCATAGACGGAGATGTCGGATCCCTCGCCGTGATGGGCATCGATGAACTTCTCCGCCTGCACGAACATGCCGCCGGATCCGCACGCCGGGTCGTACACGCGCCCCCGCGTCGGCTGCAGCATCTCGACGAGCACCCGCACCACACTCGGCGGCGTGAAGAACTCGCCGCCCCGTTTGCCTTCGGCTGCGGCGAACTTCTCGAGGAAGTACTCGTACACCTCGCCCAGCAGATCCCGCGCGCGGCGGCCGCTCGAACCCGACTGCCCCTGTGCGGCGAACCGTGCCGAGTTGAACAGGTCGATCAGCTCACCGAGGCGGCGCTGATCGACGTTGTCGCGGTTGAAGATGCGCGGAAGAGTGCCGGACAGTTGCGGGTTCGCCTGCATGAGGTCTTCCATGGCCTCATCGATCAGCGCACCGATCGCCTTGATGCCCTCGCCGAGCGCCGGATCCAGACCCTTCGCGTTCTCTGCCAGAAAGCTCCACCGCGCGCGAGCCGGCACCCAGAACACCCCCCTGCCGGTGTACTCGTCGGTGTCGTCGATGAGCGCGGCGACCTGGTCGTCGTCATAGCCGTCGGCGTGCAGCTCGGTGCGGATCTGGGTCCGGCGCTCGTCGAAGGCATCCGACACGTATTTGAGGAACACCAACCCGAGGATCACGTCCTTGTACTGGGACGCATCCATGGATCCGCGCAGCTTGTCCGCCGCTTTCCAGAGCGTGTCCTTGAGCTCCTTCATGGTCGAAGGCGCCTGAGGAGCGGCTTTCTTCGTACGAGGCATGATTCCCTTCATTGCGTTTCGGATGCCGAGTCCGCGGCATCATCGGCGAGTGAGACCCGGCCGGAGGCGACTCCGGCCGCGAGCAGTTCGGCATAGGCGTCGAGAGCTTCGATGCGGCGCGCCAGCGCATCGCGCTGAGCGGCGATGTCGGCGAGCGCCGTTCGCAGCCCCGCGCGCGCCTGAGGCGACACGCGACGCAGCAGCCAGCGCCGCCAGGATCCGGCACCGCCGCTCGCGCGTTCGATGTCGGCGGCCACGAGCTCGGGGACGAGTCCGCCCGGATCGGCGGAGTCGATGCGCAGGACGCGCGCCGGATAGGCAACGACCTTGGATCCCTCCGGGTCCACCCACGCGCGCGGAGTCGGCGCGGTGCGGAAGACGACGTCCCCCGCCAGGGTGAGCTGCGCCGACGGGTGCGCCGCCGCGAACGCCAGCGGATCCACGTGCTTGGTTCCGATCGAAGCGACGTCATCGAGATCGCCAGCGCCGACGACGACAAGACCGGAATCACCGAGCTCTTCGGCCTCCACCCGAGTGCCGGGGCGCACGCGCAGGTGACGCTCCGCAATGAGTGCCCCGATGGTCGCCGCAGGCACGATCGGCGAGGGCGGGGAGGCCACGGTCGGAGAGGACGCGTGCGCATCCTCTCCAAGCCGTTCCCGGGCCACATCCAGGAGCGCGGGCAGGTCGTGCGGGGCGGGCTCGCCAACGCGTGCCGCGATCGGCCGCTGCACGAGCGTGCCATTCGCCGCGATCAGCGAACTGGTCCGCGCCATGCGCGTGAAGCGGAAGGAGTGGGCCCTCACCTCCTGCAGACGTCCCATCGCCGCCCGCACGTCGCTGACCATGTCGGCGCGCGCGGCTGTGGTGAGCGCCGCGCCGCTGAGATCCGCGACCGCCGTGTATCGATCGGCGAGGGGCAGATCCGCGACCGCCGTGTATCGATCGGCGAGGGGCAGATCCGCTGCTTCGCGCCCGAGCACCCAGACGGCGAGCTGCTCGCGCGGCGACGACGTCACCAGCCCGACAGGAAGTTTCACGATGGCACGAACGAGCCCTGACCGCAGGACGTCCGCGCGCACGCCCGCGACGGAACTCGGCACCGCATCGGTCAGTGCCGCAGCGGGAGCGATCACCAGCGCCCTGTCGTGGTCCTGCATCCCCAGCGCGACCTCGTCGAGCGCCTGCAGCATCTCTGACGTCGAGCGGGCGCCGACCGCGGGCAGCCGTCCGACGAACAGGCGGGCCGCGGGGCGCTCGCTCACGACAGGGCGGAGCGTGATCCCCTCGCACAGCAGACGGCGCCGGATATCGCGGCGCTCGGAACCCGGCGCGACGCCGAGCTCCAGGTCGTCGCGGACGTGCGCCATCCGCGCGGCGAGCCCCGGGGCCACACCGGCATTCAGGACCAGTTCGCTTTCGCCCTCGGCGGCGAGCGCGTGCGCCAGCGCGACGAAGAGATCCTCCGCCTCGGCAGTGAACGCGCCGGCCGACCCGTCCGCGGCACGCACAGCGACGTGACGCCCTTCAAGCAGCCGGGAAGCAGCGAGCGGTGAAAAGGCCGCGTCGGACAGGAGGTCCGCCCACTCCGCCCACGCCGGACGGCTCTCGGACAGCTCGCTGAGCAGGCAGGCGTCGTCGGCGTCGAATGCGGAGGCGCGGGCGCGCAGTTCTGCGCGTGTGCTCGCGCCGACAGGCTCGCCAGAGAGCGCGCGCAGAGCGAGCAGCGCGTCGACCACGCCCAGGTGCGTCGCATCGGCGATGTCGAAGTCGGCCGGTGCCGCCGCGGCTGCCGAATCGGCGACCGCATCGGGATTGTTGCCGTGACTCGTGCGCTCGAGCCAACGGGCGACTTCGATCGCATCGAACACGGCGCGGCCGCCCTTCTCCGCGACCATGGGAGGGAAGGCGTCGGCCGATGCTGAGAAGCGAGCACGCCACATCGACGCCACCGGGCGCCGCACATCGGCCAGCCGGGCTACCCCGGCGAGGTCGATGAGGAGCGGTGCACGTGTGGTCATGCCGTCAATGTACCGAGGATCCCCGACATTTCGCCCTTTGTGCTGATAACCCCCCTTATCGATGCCGGTCAAAAGCGTTGACGCGCCCGGCGGCATCCTCATACTCGGCAGCATCTGAGTGCTGCTCCGACAGGCGGGGATCCGCTGGGGAGTCACCCGCCTGTCTGTTCTCTTCTCCCCGAACGGAGCACGACATGAACAGGTTCCCTCTTATCGCCGCGGTATCCATCGCAGCGGCCCTCGCACTCACGGCCTGCTCGGCCCAGAGGCCCGCCGACTCCGGCAAGACGCCTGGGTCGTCGTCCGTGGTCGCCACTCCTGCTTCCCCGGCACCCTCCGCCAGCGCGGGCTCGGAGTTCGGCGCGAGCGCGAAGAGCTCCCGCGGCAACCTCGTGAAAGAGATCGGTCAGATCGCTGGAACGACGTCGAGCGCCACCAACGCCGTGACCTCGCGCTTCACGGTGACCGACATCACCATGGACATCCCGTGCACCAGCGGGTTCCAGAGTGCGCCCAAGAACGGGCACTACGTGGGCATCCATCTCAACGTCGAGACGACGCCGGAGCTCGCGCAGGATCCCTACCCCTCCCTCTCCTTCACACCGTTCGAATGGCAGGCGTACGACGCCGAAGGGAAGAGGTTGAACGATCCCCAAGGCAATGCCTACTCATGCCTGGACCAGGGGGAGCTGCTCCCGTCGCAGATCGGACCCGGACAGAGCGTGTCTGGATGGATCGTGCTCGATGTCACGTCAACCACCGGGGCCCTCGTCTTCGCCATGGCCGGCGCCCCTACCGGCTGGGAGTGGAAGTACTGAGTCGCCCTGGGATCCGGCATGAACGCGGGCTGTCGACGACGGTGCCGGGGCTGACGTTCCAGTACTCGATCGCGTCGCCCACGCTGATGGGCATGGGGCGCGACGCCGACTACGTGTTGGAGCACCTGCTGCGACCGGCGCTGGTCGTGAGCGCGGAAGGTGTGAGCACCCGGTGCTCTAGGCTGAGCCCGACGACCGTTCGGGGGACTTCGCCGGTGACACACGACTTCTACGCCGCTGCCGAGGCGCTGTCGGATCAATCCACACCGCCCGCGACGGGCCTGACTTGCGCATTACCCGGATCGGATCGCCCCTCTTTCGCGTGAGAGCCCGTCGGCAGTGGCACGCCGGTTATGGATCGCCGATGTCGGTGGACCCGCGGATGATTGCGGCATGTCGAAATCTCGCTCACCGTTGGTCTCGACCGCGGTGCCCTTTGTAAACCATCGGGTGCTCGAGGAGGCAAAGCAGTACCTCCCTCGCGACCCCCACGAGATGTTGAATGTCGACCGTGTTGCTGCGTTTGTTGAGGGCACCAAGGAATCTCCGAATGTGCGTCTCGCAGTCCTTGGCACCCTCCGAGCGCACAGCATGAACGGCGCAGAGACTCCTTCGGCGGTGGTTGCGGTCCTCCTCGCCGCGATGGCGATTCTCGTTAGTTCGATCGCTTCATCGTCGGATTTTGGAGTCGCGATCGCATGGGTCTTTGCCATCGGTGGCGTCATTCTGGGCGGATGGTTTGCGAAGCTTGCCTTCGCCGCTCACGCCCGACGCATCACCTGTGGCGTTTGGCTTGCCGCGTACGAGGATGCGCTTCGCTAGGAGACGCAAGCTCGTGGATTGACCCTCAGCGCTCCGCGGAACGTGCTGCTCGGCAGCGCCCTGGATCGTTCTTCGCACGGTTGAGGGTTCGAACTAGGCGTTCTTCGCGATCATGGATCGCACGAAGCGCTGCGTATCGATCCACCCATCGATGTCGCCGAGTGCGTCATCAGGAAGAGTCCAGTCGCTCGGCAACGCGACGAAGGAACGCGCGGCGTAGATAGTGCGCTGATTCACCTGCTGAGCGGACAGATACTTGCGCGCGTCACCACGATGAAGGTGAAGCGCTACCTGTGTCGTGAGCGGAATAGTGAACGACATCGCCTGATGCTGCGGCACTCCAATTCCGTGCTTCGCCCAGTTCTTGGCGGTTCTGTCGTAGGCCGCCTCGTACTCGGGCGCGACCCCGTACTGGGCCGCAAACCCGTCTGATACCACGAGGCAGGGCTTCTCGTAGCGAAGCACATCCCACCTGAGATGGATCAAGACGGAGACCATCGAGTCCCATTGATCTTTCGGTCTCGCGTGCTCGTCCTTCGATGACTCCCAGGCACCGAGTACATTTCGGGCCGTGACGTCAAGGATGGCGGTTTGTACTTCGAGAGCGGATCCCGTCATCGACTCCGCTTCAAGTCTGGATTTCAAGTACCCCATGACCGCGCGGCTTCTGTTGTACTGCAGGCTCGCGAGCCATGGAAGCGACGGATAGTCCTTGACATGGACCGTTAGCTCTTTCGAGGCCGTTAGCCTCGCGATATCGCCTGCGGCCGCTCCTTCGAGACTCGACATCCATTGCTCCAGGAAATCGCGGTCCACGGTCCCATCCGGACGGACGCGGTTGTGACCGCCCTTTACCTGCCCGAGCCCCAGCGTTCTCGACGTGTAGGTGGCTTCGCGGTCAATGGCGAACACGCGGAGGCGTCCGTCGGAGGATGCAAAGTTGCGGAGCAGCATCTGCGGAACGAAGTGATGCTTCTTGGGTGCCGCCACGTCCTCAGTATCGCGTGTCGCGCTCATTCGCGGCGGTAGATGCGCGGCACGAGCTCTGCGGGGTAGTCGCTGGTTCGCGCGAGGTGCCGCGTCAGCGCGCGAGCAGCAGGTGCGTCGGCGTGGGGGCGGGGGTGCGGTGGCGCACGCGGCCGGGGGCGCCGGTGCGCTCGTCGAGGTCGAGCACGCTGATCTCATCTGAGCGCTGGCCCGCGACGAGCAGCGCCCCGTCGTGCACGAGGTGGTGGCGCGGCCAGTCCACGCCTGCGTCGGCGAGCGCGAGGGGTTCGACCCGCTCGCCGGATCCGCGCACGCGCAGCGCGGCGATCGTGTTGCTGCCGCGCACTCCAGCGTAGAGCGTCTCGCCGTCGCGGGAGCGGCTGAGCTCGGCCGGGTAGTCGTGCCCGGGCGTCACGATCGCCGACACCGGGGTGCCGGAGATCAGCCTCCAGTGCCCCTCGCGATCGGCGGCCAGCGTGAACAGCTCACACGAGTACTCGGTGACCACGTGCAGGTGCCCGCTGGGATGCACGACCATGTGCCGCGGCCCGGATCCCCGCGGCAGCACGACCTCATGGTCGAGCGTCAGTCCCGACGCCGCAGGACGCCAGATCCGCACGAGGTCGTAACCGAGGTCGGTCGTGGCGATCCGCCCGTCGGGCAGGAAGGCGGCGGCGTGCGCGTGCGAGACCCGGGGATCGCCGTTCGGATCCAGGCGGTTCGGATCCGAGGCGTACGGGTCGGTCGCGGCCCCGGCACCCGCTCCCAACCGTTTGGCGGGAGAATCGCCATTCGGCTGGGCGGATCCGGACTTTTCTCCAGCCGAACGGCGCAGCTCCCGCCATTCGGCCCGATCGTCGCCGTCGCCGCTGTCGCCGGCTTCGTCCGAGCCCTCGCCGAACAGGGCCGCCCGCAGCTCGGCCGCCTTGTCGCGCGCATCCGGCACGAGCCTGCCGGCCGCGTCCAGCCCGATCCGCACCACGCGGCCGTCGCCGTAGCAGCTCGCGACGAGGAACCGACCGTCCGGGGCGACGGCGAGGTGACACACGTACTGCCCCGCAGCGACAGGCCGCCCGAGCGGCCGCAGGGCGTTCTCGCCGGTGCGCGCGAACGCGGCGACCTCGCCGGATCCCTCGAGCGCCGCATAGACGACGTCGAGCGTCGGGTGCTGCGCCAGCCACGACGGTGACGGCGCGGGCGCGACCGCACCGCGGTAGGCGAGAGTCGTCGGACCGTGTCCCTCATCGACAGCCAGCACGCCGATGCCGTCGGCCGGCCCCTCCATGTCGACGCCGTAGCCGCCGACCCAGAACCGGGTCACGTCAGTCGACGAGATCGTGCCGGACGATGACCTGGTCGCGCTCCGGCCCGACACCGATCACCGAGATGCGGGTGCCGCTCATCTTCTCCAGCGCCAGCACGTAGTCCTGCGCGTTCTTCGGCAGGTCCTCGAACCGGCGCGCGGAGGAGATGTCCTCCTGCCAACCCGGGAAGTACTCCAGGATCGGCTTCGCGTGGTGGAAGTCGCTCTGGTTCACCGGCACGTCGTCGAAGCGCACGCCATCGACGTCGTAGGCGACGCACACCGGGATCTGGTCGAGCCCGTCGAGGATGTCGAGCTTGGTGAGCACGAGGTCGGTGATGCCGTTCACACGGGTCGCGTACCGCGTGATCGGGGCGTCGTACCAGCCCACCCGGCGCGGACGCCCCGTGGTGGTGCCGAACTCGAAGCCGCGCGCGCGCAGCCAGTCGCCCTTCTCGTCGAAGAGCTCGGTGGGGAACGGACCGGATCCGACCCGCGTCGTGTACGCCTTCACGATGCCGACGATGCGATCCAGACGGCCGGGGCCGACGCCGGATCCGGTCGCCGCGCCTCCGGCGGTCGCCGAGGAGGACGTCACGAAGGGGTAGGTGCCGTGGTCGACGTCGAGCATGGTGGCCTGGCCGCCCTCGAACACGACGACCTCGCCGCGCTGCAGCGCGTCGTCGAGCAGGTGGCCGGTGTCGGCGACCATCGGTCGCAGCCGCTCGGCGTAGGAGAGCAGGTCCTCGACGATCTCGTCGCACGTGATGGCGCGACGGTTGAAGACCTTCACGAGGAGGTGGTTCTTCTGGTCGAGCGCGCCCTCGACCTTCTGGCGCAGGATGTTCTCGTCGAACAGGTCCTGCACGCGGATGCCCACGCGGTTGATCTTGTCGGCGTAGGCCGGTCCGATGCCGCGGCCGGTGGTGCCGATCATGCGCTTGCCGAGGAAGCGCTCGGTGACCTTGTCGAGCGTGCGGTGGTACTGGGTGATGATGTGCGCGTTGGCGCTCACCTTGAGACGCGACGTGTCGATGCCGCGGGATCCGAGGGCCTCGAGCTCGTGGAACAGCACCTCAAGATCGATCACGACGCCGTTGCCGATCACGGGGGTGACGCCGGCCGAGAGGATGCCGGAGGGCAGCAGGTGCAGGGCGTACTTCTCGTCGCCGACGACGACGGTGTGCCCGGCGTTGTTGCCGCCGTTGAACTTGACCACCCAGTCCGTGCGCTCGCCGAGCAGATCCGTGGCCTTGCCCTTGCCCTCGTCGCCCCACTGGACGCCGACGATCACGATTCCTGGCATGGGTGCATCCCCCTTGGGTGCGGCCGGTGGCCGCCGTGCTTTTCGCCGGGTTTGCACCGGCTGATGAGCTGGCCCGATCGGGCGGAGCCAGTCTATCGGAGGGCGCCGACCGGCCGCGGGGCAGTGGCGCGCGGCCGGATCCGGCGACGACCGGCACCGCTCGGAGAGGCGCCTGCACGACGACGGCCGAGGAGAAACTCTGCGGCTGCCGGTAACGTGAAGGACGCGGGGCCGGCGCCGTGCCCCGACGGAGACCACCACGATGACAGAGCCGACGGATCAGCCCTCCGCGGGCCCGCACGCGTCACCCGCGGCAGCCACGCGTCGTGAGGCGCGCCTGCTCCGCGAGTCGCAGGAGGCGGCGTCGCTGCGGGGACCTCAGCTCGCCGCGCCTCTCGCGGCGCCTCTCGCCCCTGCCGGGGCGACGCTCGCCGACACCCTGGCTCTGCCCGTCGCCGCGCCGATCGAACCGGCAGTGCCAGGGAAGGCCGCGCCCGGGAACGCAGCGTCGCGGCGTCGGGTCGCACTGTGGGTGTCCGGCGCCGCCGTGGTGCTGTGCCTCGGCCTCGGTGCGGCCGGCCTCTGGCTCCCGCGCACGCCGGGCGATGCCGCGGCCGGTGGCCAGGACATCTCCGCACCCGGGGATCCTGATCCGCGCACTCAAGGCGGTTTCGAGGGCGGCGGGTCCCCGACGCCCGCCGGACCGACCTCCCCCGCGGCGCCTCCCTCGACGACCCCGCCTCCCGTCGAGACCGTCGTCGCGCCCGCACCCGATGCGCCCGCCCCGGACGGTGACCCCGGGTCGCTCCCGCCGCAGAGCATCCCCGCTCCCGACGCGCCCGGCACCCCGGCGCCCGCACCGGCGCCGGCACCCGCGCCACCGCAGGCCGCGGCCGCTCCCGCGCCCCTCGCCTTCACGGGGATCACCCCGAATCAGACCGTCGGCCTGCTCGGGATCCGGATCCTCAGCAGCTACACGCTGAGCCTGTCCGGGCAGCCCCGCTCGACCGCCTCCGTGACGTACGGCGGCGCACCGGCCGGATCCGTGACGTTCGACGGATCCGGCCGCGCATCGATCACGGTCGGCGCGGGCGCGCTCGATCTGGGGATCGGGAATCCGATGATCACCGCCGCATATGCGGACGGCACCGCAGGCGAGCCCATCCAGGCCCGCCGCAACTCGATCTGACGGGGTGCGGGCGCCACGCCACGACCGCGTGCGGTCCTCCGCCGGGGCGCCTGGCGGGATCTCGGTGGCCGATGGCGGCCGCCGTGCTCGACCGATGTCGGAGGTCTCTGCGACGATCGAAGCATGACCGAGACCACCCCGGAACGGATGCGGGGCCCCGCGCAGGGCGAGGGCACGAGCACGCCCGCTCCACGGCGCAACGGCACCTTGGTCCTCACGGCGGCGTTGGTGACGGTCGTGCTCTGGGCCTCGGCGTTCATCGGCATCCGCGGCGCCGGTCCGCATTTCGATCCCGGCGCGCTGGCACTGCTGCGCATGGCGGTCGGCACCATGGCCCTCACCGTCATCGCGCTGAGGCGCGGGATCCGCCTGCCGTCACGACGGCTCTGGCTGCTCGTCGCCGTGTGGGGCGTGGGCTGGTTCTGCGTCTACAACCTGGCGCTCAACGCCGCCGAGCACACCCTCGACGCCGGCACCGCCGCGATGGTGGTCAACCTGGCGCCGCTCATGGTGGTCGTCTTCAGCGGGCTGTTCCTGCGCGAAGGCTTCCCGAAGCCGTTGCTGATCGGAGCGCCGATCGCCTTCGCGGGCGTGGTGCTCATCGGCCTGAACTCCGGGGCGAAGAGCGGCGTCCTCGACATCGCCGGGCTCCTGCTCGCACTGCTCGCCGCGGTCATGTACGCCGGGTGCACGCTGCTGCAGAAGCACCTGCTGAGCGCCGGCGCCGACGCGACCACGCTCACCTGGCTGGGCGCGGCGGCCGGCACGATCGCACTGCTGCCGTGGACGGGCAGCCTCGTCGGGGCGCTGCAGACCGCCCCGCTCGACGCGACCCTGTGGGTGGTCTACCTCGGCATCTTCCCAACCGCGATCGCCTTCACCACCTGGGCGTACGTGCTGCAGCGCAGCACCGCGGGGCAGACCTCCGCGACCACCTATGTGGTGCCGGCGATCGCGATCCTGCTGTCGTGGCTGATCCTCGGCGAGGTGCCGACACCGCTCATGTTCGTCGGCGGCGCGCTCTGCCTGCTCGGGGTGCTCGTCACGCGGCTGCGGTGGCGGCGTGCGGCGCAGGCATCCGCCGACGGAACCCCGCCCGCCACCGAGCAGGACCCCGACTGACGGCGGTACCCCCTGCCAGACCGCACTCCTCGCCACGGAAGAGGCGCCTGACGGCCGGCCTCAGCGCGGCCGGATCTCCCCCCGGGCCAGGCCGAGGGCGGCGATCGCGTCGGCGGCCGCCGCGCGCTTGAGCTCGAGAGACTCGCCGATCTCGGCCGCCAGCCGCGGATGCGTGCGGATCAGCTCATCGATCACGGCCAGGGGGATCCGCAGCACCGTCAGGACCTCGACCGCCGAGATCGTCACCGTGGTGCGCTCACGGGTCAGGGCCGTCTGACCGATCAGCTCGCGCGGGCCGGCATCGCCCACGGGGATCCGCGCGTCCCCTGACTCGAACTGCATCACGACGCGGCCGGACACGATCAGGCGCACCTCGTTCGGCACGATGCCGGCGGGCAGTACGACCTCGCCCACACCGTACCGCTGCAGAGTCGCGCCCGCGCGCACCAGCTCCCGCCCCGCGTCATCGAGGTGCAGCACGGGAACGGCCTCCTCGATCGCCGCGTCGAGCATCGCCGGCTCGGCGATCGGGTCGGTGGCGTCGCCGTCGAGGGCGAACCCGCGCCGCCGCGCCGCGTACCAGAGCCACGAGAGGTAGAGGGAGAGCGCACCGGAGGCCTCGGCCGGTGCCGAGATCGGGATCGACACGGCGTACTTCGCGGAGCCGCTGTACTCCGCAGTGGCCCGCTCGTCGCGCCACCGCATCGGCAGGCCGTCGGCCAGCTGCACCAGCAGCGCCATCACCTCCTGAGGCGGATCGTCCGTGCTGAACGCCATCGACGCGGTCGCGTAGTACGGCCCGGCCGGTTCGCTCATGTTCGTGAACGAGGCACCGGAGAGCGTCGAGTTGGGCACGATCTGGATCCCGGATCCGGTGTCGATGTGCACCGCGCGCCAGTTCACCTCGACGACGCGCCCCTTCACCCCGCCGGTGTCGAGCCAGTCGCCGATCTTGAACGGCTGCTCGAACAGCAGCAGCAGTCCGGAGACGACGCCGCCCGCCGCGTTCTGCAGCGCCAGGCCGATGACGATCGAGGTGACGCCGAGCGCGGTGAACAGCCCGCCCACGTCGGCATCCCACACCCAGGAGAACAGCATCGCGAGGCCGACCACGACCAGCACGAGCCGCGCGATCTCGACGAAGATCGACGGCACCCGATGGCGCCAGGATCCCTCTTCGGCGTTCGCGAACAGGACCACGTTGAAGGCCGAGAGCACGAGCAGGATCAGCAGGAAACCGAAGATCGTCGCGACGACGCGCACCCAGACGTAACCGTCGTCCTTCTGCCCGATCGCGAAGACGAGCAGCGCGAACAGCGCGCCCGCGGGGACCACGGCATTGCGCAGCAGCGCGATCGGCTTGGCCATCGGGTTGCCGCGACGGCGCAGGGCTCCGAGCAGCTCGGTCAGCCCCACCAGCAGCACGGGCACGCCGACCGCGAGCGCGATCAGCCACCAGGTCCAGCTCTGCTGGAACACGGCGCCCACGTCAGGCCACCTTCCACACGGTCTCGGCCTTGCCGCGCACCTCGACGGTGCCCGCCTCGATGTACTCCACCAGCTCGGCGGTGCGGTCGCGCACCTGCTGGCTGACGTAGATGCCGGGGTCGCCGCTGACCGAGCGCACCCGGTACGCGAGGTTCACCGCATCGCCCCAGAGGTCGTAGGCGAGGCTTGTGCGAGCGACCAGGCCGCTCGTCACGGATCCGGTGTCGACGCCGGCGCGGAGCCCGATCGACGTGCCGTACTGGGCGTTGAACCTCTCCAGCACCTCGCGCAGGCTGCGGGCGAACTCGACCGCGCGGCGCACGTTGTCGACGCGCGGCACGATGAGTCCCGACGAGGCCAGGTAGCCGCCGTGCAGCGTGCGCACCTTCTCGACGCCGGCCCGCTCGGCCGCTTCGTCGAAGCCGCGCATGAGCACGTTCAGCTGCGCGATCTCCTCTTCGGCGCTGAGCGCGCGGCTGTGCTCGTCGAGTCCGATCAGCTCGGCGAACACGACCGACACGTTGTCGTGCGCCTCGGTGATCGCCTCCTCCCCCTGCTTGTACTTCTCCGCGACGCTCTGCGGCATGAGCGTGTGCATGAGCTTCTCGTTCTCGGCGCGCTGGTCGTCGATGAGCTGCTGCTTGATCCGCAGGCTCGACGCCATGTCGTTGAACGCACTGCCGAGATCGCCGAACTCGTCACGGGATCCGGCCGGCACCTGCACATCGAGATCGCCCTCGGCGACCTGGTGCACGGCCGTGACCAGGCGGTTGATCGGCCTCGTGAACACCTGCGCGAGCACCAGCGAGAGCAGGGCGACCGCGAGCATGATGCCGAGCAGCGAGATCAGCACGATCCGCGTGAAGTCGTCCACCGGCGCGAACGCCTCGCTCGAATCGATGCGCGCGACGACGACCCAGTCCAGACCCTCCACGTCGAGCGGTCCGTAGCTGACGACGCTCGAGGCGCTGACGTAGTCGGATCCCTCCAGCGTGCCGCTCTTGCCGCTCTGCGCCCTGGTCACCGCGTCCCCCGTGATCGGCTGGATCAGCACGGTGCCCTTGACCGCGACCGCGCGCTTCGCCGCCGACGGCGGGGTGCCGTGGTCGATCACGCGCTGCGCGTACTGCTTCGGATGCTCGACGACCTCGCGCGACGTGCTGCGCATCAGCCCGTCCCGTCCCACGAGGTACACCTCTCCCGTCGTGCCGAGCCCCTGGTCCTTCCACCCGTTGCTGCCGGTCATGACGTCGTTCACGAAGCTCAACGGCACCTGCAGCGCCATCACTCCGGTGATGCCGGTGTCGTTGCCGACGGGGGACACGATCCACATCGAGGGCACTCCGAGCGAGGGCACCCAGCGCTCGAAGTCCGTCATCACGACCGTGTCGACGGAGTTGGTGGCCACAGCCTCGCGATAGGCGTCGGCGAGCTTGGAGTCGCGGAACGGCCCGGTCTCGAGATTGGTGCCGAGCTCCGGGCCCTTGTACGCGGTGTATACGACATCACCCGTGAGGTTGAGCAGCATCACATCCTCGTAGCCCGCCTGGTGGACGAGGCGGGTGAAGTAGTCGCCGTAGCGCACCGCGGCGGCCGAGTACGCCGACCCGTCGCCGGCATCGTCGTTCTTCAGGTTCGCGTCGTAGCCGGCATCGTCGAGCGTCGTGTTGCGCACCGTGTAGTGCGCCTGCAGCCACTGGCCGGCAGGGGACGCCGGAACGAAGGCCTGCTTGCCGTACGTCTCACCCGTCTTCTTCTCGAGGGTCGGCACGAACGTGTCGGCGTAGTAGCCGTCGAGCGCCGCATCCTGCGCCGGGTCGAGCGTGCTGCTCTGCAGCTGGTCGAAGCCGTCGTTGATCGCCTTGGACATGTTCTGCGCACTGAGGTTGCGCGAGTTCAGGGATGCGGTGCGCTGGACGTCCTCGAGCGCGACCTTCATCTCGTGCGTGCGCATCTCGCGGATCGTCGTGAGCTGGTCGATCGAGCTCGCATGCAGCGAACTGCGGCCGTTCAGGAACCCGATGGCGCCGATGATGAGCGCGGAGACGAGGCTCACCGCGAGCAGCATGATCAGCAGCTTCGACTGGATGCTCAGGCCTGCCCGGAGGCGACGCCTCCTCGGTACACGTTCCGCGCGCGATCCTTCGACGTCCATCCGCCCCCCTTTGAGCACAACTCCTCGAGCAAGACTCCCGGTGGCCACGCTGTGGCACTCGAACCGTACCGATATAACGGTCGGGCCCGAAAGAGGAGAGGCGCCGCGCCTGCGTGAAACGTCGGACGTTCAGAGGGTTGCGGGCCGGTGTCGCGCCCGGTACTCGGACGGCGTGACGCCGTGCGCACGCCGGAACGCACGGGCGAACTGATCGTCGCCGCCGAACCCACTCAGCCGAGCGATGGCCGCGATCGTCAGATCCCGCGTGCGCGACCCGGCGAGAAGGGTCGCGGCGTGCCGGATCCGTGTGGCCCGCAGCTGCGCCCCCGCGCTCAGATCCTCGCCTTGGAACAGGGTGTGCAGGTAGCGCGGGCTCACCCGCAGCTCGTCGGCGAGGGCGGCGACGCCGAAGGAGGGATCCGCGAAGCGGTCGGCGATCGCGGCCTGGGCACGCTCCCGGTACATCGCCCTGGCGTCATAGCCGGCATGCACACGATCGGCCGCCTCGTGCAGCACAGCGAGGGCGAACTCCCGCAGGGCGTGGCCGACGTGGCTGGCCGAGGCGGCCGGAACCGGGTGCGACCCGCTCGTCACGGAGCGCAGGATCTCGCGGAGCACCGACGCCGACGGTGTGACCTCCCAGGAGCGACCGGCCCACGCCTCCGGCGCGTAGCCGTGCGCGAGCATCAGGCGCAGCGGGAGGTACAGCTGGATGGATTCGGCCTCGTCATCGATCCGGGTGCGGAACGGGAGGCTGCCCACCAGCAGGCTGGCCGCACCCGGTTCGATCGTGCCGTGCCGGCCGGACTGCTCGATGTGCATGCGGCCTGACAGCACGAACCCGAGCTGGGCATACCCGGAGTACGGGTCATCGAGACGATCGGGAGTGCGCTCTGCGTGCAGATGGCGGGAACGGATGCGCGTCGCGAACATCTCGCCGAAGGTGGTCGTGGCGACGAGCGTGCGATGGTGATGCGGGCGCGGGCTCGACATGCGGGACGACACCGAGAGTCCGACGAGCCCCTCGGCGCCGGAGAACAGCGCGCCGCCCTCGAAGGGGCCTCGGCGTTCGAGCATGGCGTTGTCGACCGTCACCTCCGCACCGCCCTCCGTCGCCGCCCTCCCCTCTGGAAGCGTAGCGTCCGACGGATCCGACATTTCGTGCACGCGTCGATCGGGTACGGAGTCCGACACCGTCTCGGCCGGCTGGCTCGTCATCCGCGAGCGCGGCCCCCGGCCAGCCGCACCGCCGCGAGTACCAGGGCCACGCCGATCACCCAGGCGGAGGGAGCGGATCCGGCCACGAGGATCACGACGACACCGGCCACGCCCAGCGAGGCGGACGTCGTCGCACGACCGCTGCCGACCGAGATCGTCCGGGTCTCGCGCGCGGCCTCGCGTCGGCCCGCACGGACGACGACGAGGGCCACCGCGATCAGTGCCGCCGCGAACCACAGCGGCCGGCTCGCCCACCATTCGGCACTGAGCGGCACCGGCAGGGCGAGCGGCGAGAGCAGCAGAGCCCCGGCGAGCGCGACCACCACGAGCATGTGCCAGGAGTAGATCGTCATCGCCCTGGCGTTGATCCAGCCCACCGCGGATGCGGTGCGCGGACCCGCGGCCCAGGTGCGCAGCCGGGGGCGCAGGGCGAGGAACAGGGCGGTCTGCGCGACACCGGCGACCACGAGGATCGCCATCGGCGGGTTGAGCGCCGTGATGAGGTCGGCGGGGGCCGCGCCGGTGAGGATCAGCACGGCCGCCACGACGACTGCCGAGCTGGCGATCGCGAGCAGCGGTGCGCGGCGCAGCCGGTCGAGGGATCCGTCCGCCACCGCGAAGCCGAGCTGCTGCAGCAGCAGCCACACGAAGACCATGTTCACGAGTCCGATCGCGGTGACGCCGGTCGCACCGCGCAGGATGTCGATCGCGACGACCCCGGTGGCGAGCGCGACGACGGTGCGGATCCGGTGCCGCTCGTGCAGCCGCACCATGACCGGCACGAGTGCGGAGCAGCCGAGGTACACGCCCAGGAACCACAGCGGCTGACTGATCCGGAAGCCGGCCGTCGCGACGATGTCGGCAGGAACCCCGGCGATCGCGAGACCGGCCAGCACCACGGCGGTCGCCGCGATCGCGCCGGACGCAGGCAGCAGGAGCCGGCGCATCCGCCCCGCCACGTATTCACCGGTGGTGGCGCCCTTCGCCCGCTGCCGTGTCCACTGCGTGTAGGACGCGAAGCCGCCCAGCACGAAGAACAGCGGCATGATCTGCAGGATCCAGGTGAGCGGGGCGAACCCGTCCCAGCCCTCCATGGCGTTGCGCAGGATCGGGGATCCGTCGGCGGCGACGCTCACCCCGACCATGAGCGAGTGCAGCAGCACCACGACGCCCAGCAGGATCGCCCGCACGCCGTCGACGGCCGTGTCGCGCGTGACCTTCGCGGGGACGGGACCGGGAGCGGCCGTGCGTGCGGGCGGTGCCGGCGTGGAAGCAAGGATCGGGCTGAGGAGTGCCATGCCCCTACGGTCGGGCCCGGGTCACGGCCTCCGCGTCCCGCTGCGGAGCCGGATCCACCCCCTACTGCGGTATCACGATCTCGGTGTCGCAAGTTCGCGATAGCGCGCGCGAGTTCGACTCGACTGCGCTAGGAAAGGAGTCACGGCGCATCGCGTCGCACCGACCAGGGGGGATCATGACCTATCCGCAGGATCCGCAGCCCGGACCGCCCTATCAGTCCACGCCGCAGTATCAGCCCGCGCCGCCGTATCCGATGGTGCAGCACCCCGCGAACGGCCAGCCGTACTATCCGATGCCGGCCTACCTCGCGGCGCCGGAGCCCAAGGGCCTGAGCATCGCGTCCATGGTGCTGGCGCTCGTCTCGATCGTGTTCGGCTTCACGTTCCTCGTGCCGATCGCGGCGCTGATCCTGGGCATCGCCGGCCTGCGCAAGGAGCCGGCGGGCCGCGGAATGGCCGTGGCCGGCGTGATCATCTCGAGCCTGATCCTGCTGGTGTGGGCGCTGATCCTGATCCTGTTCCTCGCGGTCGGGCTCTCCGTGTTCGGCGTCGCGGTCTCGCAGACGGGCTGATCCGGGGGCGACGTCGGCCGACTGGGCCGGTCTCAGCCGACGGGCGCCACGGTTGTCGGCATCAGCCGGCGGGCGCCACAAGGCCGGCGTCGTAGGCGAGGATCACGGCCTGCACGCGGTCGCGCAGCCCCAGCTTGGAGAAGATCCGGCTCACATGCGTCTTGACGGTCTGCTCGGCGAGGAAGAGGTCGGCCGCGATCTCGCGGTTCGACTGCCCGCGCCCGATCAGCACGAGGATCTCGTGCTCCCGCTCGGTGAGCCCCTTCAGGCGCAGCTCGGCGTTGTTCGAGCGCGGACGGTTCTCCGCGAAGCGCTCCAGCAGGCGGCGGGTGATGCGCGGCGCGAGCAGGGCGTCGCCCGCCGCCACCACGCGCACCGCCTGCACGAGCTCCTCCGGCAGGGCATCCTTGAGCAGGAACCCGCTGGCCCCGGCCTGCAGGGCCTCGTGCACGTATTCGTCGGCGTCGAACGTGGTGAGCACGAGCACGGCGGGCGGCGTGCGGCCATCGCGCTCGGCGGCGGCGATGATCCGACGCGTCGCCTCGATGCCGTCGAGGTTCGGCATCCGCACGTCCATGAGCACCACCTCGGGGCGCAGCCGGCGCGCCTCGTCGACGCCCTCCGCGCCGTCCGCGGCCTGCCCGATGACCTCCAGCCCGTCCTGCGCCTGCAGGATCGCGGCGAAGCCCGCCCGGAGCATGGCCTGGTCGTCCACGATGAGCACCGTCGTCATGCCTTCTCCTCCCGTGGGATACGCACCTGCAGCACGTACCCGCCATCGCCCGTGACGGCGGCGGCGACCGTGCCGCCCATCGCCTCGACCCGCTCGCGCATGCCGCGGAGGCCGTGCCCTCCGTCATCCGCACGCGGCGCGGCCGTTCGCGTCGGGGCGGCGTTGCGGATCCTGATCCCGCGCTCCGTCGGCGTCTCGGTCCAATCGATCTCCGTCGCCGCGCCCGGAGCATGCCGGGCGACGTTGCTCAGCCCCTCCTGCACCACGCGGTAGGCGGTGAGTCCCAGCAGCGGCTCGCTCCGCTCGGCGGGGGTGAGCTGCCAGGATCCGGTCTCCGCGACGGGTGCGAGGTCGTTCGCCCGGGCGACGAGCGCCGGGAGGTCGTCGAGCCCCGGCTGCGGCGCATGATCCGCCCCGCTCTCCTCATCGCGGAGCAGCCCGAGGATCACGCGCATCTCCTTCATCGCGGACCGCGCCGTGGCGGCGACCTCGTCGAACTCGGCGGCCGCCTCCGCGGGCAGATCCGGCATCCGGTACCGCGCGCTGGCCGCGCGCACCTGGATCGCGGACATGCCGTGCGCGACCACGTCGTGCAGTTCGCGGGCGATGCGCGCCTTGTCCTGCACGGCCTCGCGGCGGGCGAGTTCCGCGGCGGTGGCGGCGCGCTCGGTCCGCAGCTGGGCGCGCAGCAGCGACCAGTTGCGGATGCCGAGTCCGACGAGCACCGCGCCGAGTGTGACGGCGGCGAAGACGACGAGATTCGCGATCACCGGTCCGTCGTCGGGCAGCGCGGGCGCCTCCACGGCGACCATGACCGAGGACAGCACGCTGAACGCCCATCCGGCGACCGGCAGCCACCAGCGCGCCCGCAGCGCGACGCCGACCCAGACCAGGGCGTAGGCGACGATGGTCGACGCGGCGATCGGCCACGGCTGTCCCGGGGCGGCCACGGCGAGTCCGGACAGCGCATTGCCCGCGATCAGCGCGAGCACGGTCGCCCACGCCGGCGCGAACAGCGCGAACACGATGGCCGCCGCCTGCACGAGCGACAGCAGCAGCGCCGCCGCGAGCGGGATCCGGTAGAGGGTGACGCTGAGCGAGGCGGAGACCGCGAGCTGTGCCAGCGCGCACGCGATCGCGACCGCCCAGATCGCGAGATTCGCGCGCCCCGGCGCCACGCGCAGCGGCAGGATCCCGAGGCGGCGAAACCCCGGACGCGCCGCAGCCTGCGGGCTCTCGACAGTCATGCCGCCCCCTCTCCACGGTTGCGTGCGGTCCGATCCACGCTACGACCTCCCACGCCCCCGCGCGTCACCCCGCAGTATCGACCTCGGGGCGGTGTCGTTTCGGTGTCGGCCTCACGTCGGCGGGGGCGGGCGCTTCCGGCGTTCGCGGCGGGGAACCCGCGATGGGTAGTCCTCCCCATGCCGTCGGGGCTGCGCTGGAGGTGCCGGCGGTTACGCTGGCAGAGGTGCGCGTCGCCGGATCGTGCACACGGGAAGCAGGGGGAAGCCGCACGTGAGCCAGAACAACGACGCCACATCCTTCGCCGCGCAGACGCCGCCCCCGCCGGCCAGCACGGTCGCGCCGCCCCCCGTGATTCCGCCCGCGCCGCCCATGCCGCCCGCGCCGAGCATCCGGCGGGAGCAGCCGGTGGCGCCGGCTCCGCAGCCGGCGACGACCGCGGCTCCGCCGACCGCAGCCCCGGCAGTAGCGGCCCCCGCAGCACCGGCCGCCGAGAGCCGCCCCAGGCCGGAAGCGCCCACCCCCGCCGCCGATGCGAAGCCCGCACCTACCGAGGCGGAGATGGCGCGAGCGCGGCAGATCCTCGACACCGTCTCCCAGGCCTACTCGGCCCGCATGGTCGGGCAGGAGCGCCTGCGCACGAGCCTGCTGCTCGCACTCATGGCCGGCGGGCACATCCTGCTCGAGTCGGTTCCCGGCCTCGCCAAGACCACGGCCGCGAGCACCCTCGCCGACACGGTCAAGGCCGACTTCAAGCGCATCCAGTGCACGCCCGACCTGCTGCCGAGCGACATCACCGGCACGCAGATCTACGACGCGGCGAGCGGCACCTTCCGCACCGTGCTCGGCCCCGTGCACGCCAACTTCGTGCTGCTCGACGAGATCAACCGGTCCAGCGCGAAGACGCAGTCGGCGATGCTCGAGGCGATGCAGGAGCGGCAGACCACGATCGGCGGCGAGATCCACCGGGTCCCTCGTCCGTTCCTCGTGATCGCGACGCAGAATCCGATCGAGCAGGAGGGCACGTACGAGCTGCCCGAGGCGCAGATGGACCGATTCCTGCTCAAGGAGATCGTCGAGTATCCGAGCCCGGCCGACGAGCTCGAGGTGCTCGCGCGCATCGACTCCGGAGCCCTGGATCCGGATCGGCATGCGACGACGACGATCTCGCTCGCCGACGTCGAGCAGCTGCAGGACATCTCCTCACGCGTCTACGTCGATCCGGCGATCCGCAACTACATCGTCTCGCTCGTGTACGTCACGCGTAATCCGGTGCCGTACATCGGCGAGACGCTCGGCGGCTACATCAAGTACGGTGCCAGCCCGCGCGGATCCATCGCGTTCCTGCAGGCGTCCCGCGCGCTCGCGCTGCTCGCCGGGCGCTCGTACGTGATCCCCGAGGACGTGCGGAACCTGCGCCACCTGGTGCTGCGCCACCGCGTGCTGCTGACGTTCGAGGCGGAGGCCGAGAACGTGCGCAGCGAAGACGTGATCGACGCCGTGTTCGGCGCCGTGCCGACCCCCTGATCATGGATCCGTTCGTCCGCGGCGCCCGTGTCGGAGATGGTTTTCGCATCTCCGAAGCCCTCGGCAGCGACGTTTTCCATCTCGACGACGTCAACCGTGCGGCCAAGAGATGGATTTCGCCCCTCCCGAGCAACTCGGAGCGACGTTTTCCATCTCCCACCGGGCGCTGACCCTACCGAAAAGCCGAACAAGCCGAGAAGCCGAAGGAACCGAGGATCCCGCCATGGCCAGCCTGCTGACGCCGGTGAAGGGCAAGCTCTTCATCGACTCGACGCGCAAGTCGACGCACGCGCTCGACGGCGCGTACGCGTCGCTGCTGCGCGGGCACAGCCTCGACTTCGACGATCTGCGCGCCTACGAGTACGGCGATCAGATCCGCGACATCGACTGGAAGGCCACGGCGCGGCTCGGATCCCCCGTCGTGCGACGGTCGCTCGCGACCCGCATGCACACCGTGCTCTTCGCCGTCGACACCGGCCTCGCGATGACCGCGCTCGCGCATGATGAGAAGCCGAAGAAGGATCTGGCGATCCTGACGGTCGGGGTGCTGGGGCTTCTCGCCCTCCGCCACGGCGACGACTTCTGCCTGGTCAGCGGAGATTCCGCCGGTGTCCGTCGTCGCGAGATCGGCCGCAGCGAGGCGGCGCTGGAGCACACCCTGCGCACGATCGACCACGCGGTCGACGCCGCGTCCGCGCCGAGCGACCGCGACGCGCTGCTGTCGTACATCGCTCGTACGATCGCGCGGCGCATGATCGTCGTCGTGGTCACCGACGACGCCCCGGTCTCCGACGAGACCGAGCGGCTGCTGCGGCGTCTGCGCGTGCAGCACGACGTGCTGTGGATCACGCTGCGCGACGCCGAGCCCGTGCTGGAGCACCTTCCGCGCTCGTCGAGTGCACACGCTCCCACCGAACGCACACGCTCTTCGCGTCGAGAAGGTGTGCGTTCGGCGAGAGGACATGCTGTCGACGGCCGGGCGCCCGAGCCGCCCGCTCCCGAGCCGCCCGAGCCGGCCGTGCCGGCCCGGGCGCGCCGCGACGTCGCGACGCGCTGGGCGATCCCCGAGTTCCTGCAGGGCGACGCCGAGCTCGCGGCGGAACTGCACGCCGCCGATGCCGCCGACGCCGCGCACACCGAGACGCTGCTGCGCCGGCTGGAGATCACGCACGTGCCGCTGGCCGAACAGGACGAAGCGGTCGGCGCGCTGCTGCGGATGCTGGATGCGAGGTCGCATGTCCGGCACGGATGAGCTGTACCCGCCCGCCCAGTACGGCTACGGCTGGGTCCTGCTCGCGATCGGCGTCCTCGCTCTGATCGCCGGGATCGCGTGGCTCGTCGTCGTGCTGACCCGCCCGCGCCGCGCGGTCGTGTTCGCCGCCGCGCCGGTCCCGGTGCCGGCCTTCACCGCCGACGTCGCCACCGTGCTGCGGCAGGAGTACCTCGGCGCGATCGCGCAGATCGAGGCCGACTATCGCGAAGGCCGCACCGACGCCCGCCGCGCCAACCTCGACCTCAGCCGCGTGGTGCGCGGCTTCGTGAACGAGTACAGCGGCATCGAGGCGCCCGTGCTCGCGCTCGACGACCTGGTGCGGATGGGCGTGCACCCCGCGCTCATCGACGCGATCGGGCGCAACTACTACCCCAGCATCTTCCGCCGCACCGCCCCGGTCGACCCGCTCGTCGGCGCCGACGCCGCCCGCACGGTGGTGACGACGTGGTACTAGCGAACGTCGGGATCCTGCTCGCGATCGTCGGCGCCCTGCTGGCGGCGATCGTGCTCGGCGTGCTGCTCGGACTGCGCCGCCGGGGCACCGGATCCGCGGCGCCCGGCGCCCCGATCGCCCGCGCCGAACGGATCCGCTCCCTCCCGGCGTTCCAGCGCGCGGTGCGCCGGCGCCAGGCGGCGCTCGCCGGCATCGTCGCGCTGGGCGTGCTCGCCGCGGTGCTCGGCGGCGTGGTCGCTGCCCGCCCGATCGCCCAGAAGACGATCCAGCCGGTGTCCACGAACCGCGACATCATGCTGTGCCTGGACGTGTCCGGATCCATGACCGACGTCGACAAGGAGATCGTGTCGATCTTCGACAAGCTCGCCGACGGCTTCAAGGGCGAGCGCGTCGGGCTCACGATCTTCAACAGCTCCGCTGTGCAGGTCTTCCCCCTCACCGACGACTATCGGTTCATCCAAGAGCACCTGCGCAGTCTCATGAAGGGCTTCGACTACTCGACCGACATCCCCGAGCAGTGGGTCGGCACCATGAACGGCGTCGGCGCCTCGCTCATCGGCGACGGCCTGGCCTCGTGCGCCCTGCGCTTCGACCATGCCGACGAGCAGCGCGCCCGCTCGATCATCCTCGCGACCGACAACGAGCTGAACGGATCCCCGATCGTCAGCTTGCAGGAGGCCGCCGACTACGCCGCGTCGAAGAAGATCCGGATCTACACGATCAACCCGGTCGACGGCATCGACCAGCCCGACAGCAAGACCCTGTCCGATGCCGCCACGACGACGGGCGGCAAGGCCTACGCGCTGCGGGAGACCACGACGGTGGGCGACATCATCGGCCAGGTGCAGAAGCAGGAGGCGACCCAGCTCAAGGGACAGGCCACCGTGATCTGGACCGACGTGCCGCAGCTGTGGATCGCGGCGCTCATCGTGATCGCGCTCGGCTTCATCGTGCTGCTGTGGAGGGTGCGCCTGTGATCCTCCAGCCCGTCCTCGCACCGCTCCTGGTGATCCTGCTCGTGCTGCCCGTGCTGGCCGCGGCCGTGTGGATGCTCGTGCGCGCCCTGCGGCGGAACGAATCTGGGGTCGTTGAGCGAGGACGGAGCGCCAGCGACGACCGAGACGAAACGCGGTCCTCCGCGGGAAACCGCGTTTCGTCTCGCTCCGACTCCGTCGGTGCTCGCTCAACGACCCCGAAAGAGGCTCGCTCGGGGACCGGGGCGGGCTCCGGGACCGGGCCAGGTGCAGGCCCCGTGATGTGGATCCTCCGGGTCCTGCTCGTCATCGCGTGCGGGGTGCTGCTGCTGCGGCCCGGCGTGCCCGGCGGGCACGTGCGCACCCTCGCCTCCGCCACCGACGTCGTGATCGCGGTCGACACCACGGCGAGCATGGTCGCCGAGGACTGGGACGGCGCGAAGAGCGCATCCGCGGGCACGGTCGACAGGACCCGCATGGCGGGCGTCCGCGAGGACGTGCGCCGCATCGCCGAGGCCTACCCGGGGGCGCGGTTCGCCCTCATCACCTTCGACGCGAACGCGGTGCTGCGCCTTCCGCTCACCACCGACACCGGCGCACTCGTCTCGGCCGTCGAGGTGCTGCAGCCCGAGGTGACACGGCAGTCCAAGGGCAGCTCGATCGGCATCGCGAACCAGCTGCTCACGCAGACCCTGCAGAACGCGCAGAAGGCCTCCCCCGACCGGGCGCGGATGGTGTTCTACCTCGGCGACGGCGAGCAGACGGTCTCCACCGAGCCCGAACCGTTCGACAGCGCGAAGAAGCTGATCTCGGGGGGCGAGGTGCTCGGCTACGGCACCAGCCAGGGCGGACCCATGCGCGAGACGACGGGGGCGTTCGGCGACACCGCGTCGGGCTCCGGCGCCGGGCCGTACATCCAGTACCAGGGGTCCGACGCTCTCAGCCGCATCGATGAGAAGAACCTGCAGCGCATCGCGTCCGAGCTCGGCGTGACCTACGAGCACCGCACCGCCGACGCGAAGACCGTGCTTCCACCCGCGCCGAAGTCGACCACCGCCTACCGCGAGGACGACCCGCTCACACAGCCCACCGATCTGAGCTGGATCGTGGCGCTCGTGGTCGCGGCGCTCCTGTGCGCCGAGATCGCCCGCGCGACGATGCTGATCGTGCGCATGCGCGGGCTCTCGGTCCGTCCGACGTCGGGAGGTGATTCATGACCACGGCGACCACCCCGGCCTTCGCGGCCCCTGAGCTCGAAGGGACCACTGCCGACGCCGCCGCGCACGCGCTGCTCGCCGCGAACCGGCGTCGCCGCGCCGCACGCCGCTGGATCGCCTGGTGCTCGCTGCCACTGCTGCTCGTCGCCGCCCTCTTCGTCGGCAAGCTGGTGAGCCTGTACGCCTTCGCGTACCAGTCGATCGTCACGTACGTCGCGGGCGACTACACCGGATCCGTGAGCGCCGCGGAGGGGCTGAATCCCGCGAACTGGTTCGAGCCGTACAAGGCCCCCTTCGATCAGGGCGTGGGTCTGGCCGAATCGGGAAAGCTCGCCGCCGGACAGAAGAAGTTCGAGGAGTCGCTGAAGCTCGCGCACGGCCTCGAGGTGTGCGCGGTGCGGTTCAACCTCGCCCTGGTGCTCGAGCGTGAGGGCGACGCTGCCGCCGACAAGCAGGACCATGTCACCGCGCTGGAGTTCTACGCGCAGGCGCTGCAGGTGAACGCCGACCGGCCGAAGGAGTGCGACAGCAAGCAGGCGCAGGAGCAGTCGCCGGATCCGCAGCGCGACATGAGCCAGTCCAACAAGGACCAGCAGGACCGCTTGGGGCAGAAGCAGCAGGACGAGCAGCAGAAGCAGCAGCAGTCTCCGGATCCGAAGCAGGACCCGAAGCAGCCGCCGCAGCCGCAGACACCCGATCCGGACAAACTCGACGAACTGCAGAAGAAGCTGCAGCAGGGCGAGCAGGACCGCCAGCAGAACCAGCAGGGCGGCACCGACGACGGCGGCAGCAGCGGGACGGACAAGCCATGGTAGAACGCAGCGACCCGCCCCGGTACGTGTCCGACTCCGCCGGCGCCCCGCCCGTGCCGCCGCCCGGTGGCTACCGTGGCGCCCGCCGTGCGCTGCTGGGCACGGCGGTGCCCCTGATGACTCCCCCGGCCTCTTTCCCTGGGTCGTCGAGCGAGGACGCCGCACGGTCGTTGCGCGAGGACGCCGCACGCGGCCGAGACGAAACGCGGTACACCGCAGACCAAGGAGCGCCACCGAAGAAGCGGAGTCCGCTCGGCTGGATCGCGCTGTGCGCCGCGATCGCCTTCGCCGTGCTCATGCTGATTCTGATCGCGATCGGCGCCGCCGACGCGTTCTTCGGCGCGACCATGCTCGTGCTGCAGCTCGTGGTGCTGGGCCTCGCGATCGCCGCACTGGCGACGAAGGCGGGACGCGTGCTGGGCGCCGCCGCGCTCACGATCGCGCTGGTGCTGAACGTCGGCACGATGGGTGCGCTGAGCGCCGTCCGGGTCGCGGCGACCGGATCCTACGACGGGCACAAGACCGCCAAGCAGAAGCTCTGGGAGGCGTATCCGGGCATCAAGGACAAGGATTCGAGCACGTTCCTGCGGCAGCAGTCGCTCGAGGAGCTGCATGCGCTGGCCGACGAGACCATGGCAGATGTGCGCACGCAGTTGACGGCCGATTACGGGCTGCAGTGGGTGAAGTCCGCCGACGCGCAGGAGCGCCCGGAGCGCAACGGCTACGGCGGCGAGTCGATGCTGGTGCGCTTCACGTCCGACGTCTGGGCGACGACGACGCCGGTGACCGGCTACGGCCACAAGCTCGAGGTCATGCAGACGGTCGAGACGGTGATCGAGCAGCACGGCTGGCGCAGCATGGTCGCGTTCAACGACCCGGGCAGCGGTGTGGATCCGGCGATGATCGCGAAGATGTACGGCGGAGCGACCCCGGAGACGCAGGTCGACTGGGAGTGGTTCAGCGACGACGAACCGGATCCGGGCTGGTTCTACGCCGACATGACCGACCTCGCGAACGACACGACCGGCGAGTACCGCAAGTCCCGTGAGCAGACGGCGCAGCGCACCGGCGAGCCGCTCGAGGGCCTGCAGCTCGCGATCGTCGGCCGCTACATGCTGAGCGAGTCGAAGGTCGACGACTTCCAGAAGGCGCTCACGAAGTACCCGTAATCGCGGCCCCACGCCGCTATCGTCAGAGCATGCACACGTCCGCGCCGGAGCGCACAACGACCCGCCCTGCCTTCGCGATCGGCACGACGCCATGGGCGATCGTGCGCCTGGTCGGAGCCGCCGCCATCCTCGCGGCGGTCGTCAACCAGCTCGCCGTGACGATGGGCAACGCGCTGCAGGCGACGACCCCCTACGCGTCGCATGTGCCGACCGTGGCAGCGAACTTCCTCAGCTTCTTCACGATCGAGTCGAACATCTGGTCCGCAGTGATGCTCATGATCGTGGCGGTCTGGAGCCTGCGCTCCACCGGATCCGTCACCCCAGAGCCGCGCTGGATCGCGATCCTGCTCGCCTGCGGCTCGACCTACATGATCGTCACCGGCATCGTCTACAACACCCTGCTGCGCGGCATCGAGCTCCCGCAGGGTACGACGGTGGCCTGGGCCAACGAGATGATGCACGTGGTGGGGCCGCTGCTGATGCTGGCCGACGTTCTGTTCGCGCCGCGCCGCCGCTGCCTGGGCTGGGGCGTCGTCGCGATCACCGCGGTGTTCCCGATCGTGTGGGCCGCGTACACGCTGATCCGCGCGAACCTCATCATCAACCCGCGCACGGGCACCCGTGGCTGGTACCCGTACCCCTTCCTCGATCCGGCGAACGTCGGCGGTTACGGCGGTGTCGCGGCCTACATCGCGGCGATCGCGGTCGCGATCCTTGCCGTGGGCGCGGGCGTGGTCTGGGTGTCCCGCAAGCGCGGATCGTAGAAGCCGGGCGGCACCGGATCCGGCCCGTCCTCCCTCATTCAGGGGAAGACGGGCCGGACCTCGAGCGGTCAGAGCCTCAGCGCCACGTGTCGTCGAGCGTCATCGTGCCACCGGACCCCGTGGTCACAGTGCGGTTCGGGTCGCTCTCCCAGGTGACGTTGCCCGCCGCATCCTTGCGGATGTACTTGTACTCGATCGTCGTCGAGCCGGGCAGCGTCACCGTCCCCGTGTACGTGCCGTCGCCGACAGCCGCGAGCGGGATCGCGGCGTCCGGACTCCAGTTGCCGAGGGCGGGGGATCCGCCGACGATGTACGCCGTCTGGCCGGGGTCGAGGGTCGCATGCAGGGTCACCGAGGCGTCCACCGTCGCCCCGGCATTCCAGCCGTCGTTGAACGCGAGAGCGCCGTCCGCGGGCACGGTCGCGGTGCGGTTCGATCGCGATTCCCACTCCACGGTGCCGTCCGCCGACACCTTCGCGTACTTGTACTCGAAGGAGGTGCCCGCGGGGATTGCGGCCGAGGCGCGCCACACCGGGTATGCGGCGGACGAGAGCGCGAGGCCCTTCGCCGGATCCCAGGCGCCGAGCGCCGGATCGCTGCCCACCACGACGAGCCTCTGCCCGGCGTCGACCGAGGCGTACGCCGTGAACGCGACCGCCGCGACGGGAGCCGTCGTGGGCTTGCTGACGCGGGCGTCCTTGGAGATCACGAGGGCCGACAGCCCTGCCACGGTCGTCGCGAGGGATCCGTCGGCCGCCACCGTCACGGACGGACCGGTGCAGTGGTTGCCCACCACGTGTCCGGTGACGAGGTTGCAATAGCTGCCGGCGGCGAGACCCGTGTCGAAGGTGCGGGTGAGGGATCCGCTCTCCTTGTTCACGACGACGTAGCCCGCCCCCTCTCGCGCGAAGGCGATCGCATCGGATCCGTCGCTCCACCAGCGGGTCACGGCCGCGCCCGACGCAGTGCTGCGGAACGCCACCATGCCCACGGTCGCGTCGGCGCGATCCTGGCAGAGCCAGCCGCCCACGCCCGACGTCGCCGCGTTGCAGGCGACCGGAAGCACGGTGCCGCCGGCGTCGGAGATGGGGCCCGCGTCGGTGCTCGTGAAGTGGTAGCTCGACAGCACGAGCGGATGCCCATACGGCCAGGCGAGCTCGAACACCGTGGCGAGATCGTTCAGCGCGCCGTCCTTGTAGGTGACCGAGCCACCGGAGCCATCGCGCTCGGTGTCGTGACTGTCGGTGTAGACGACCGAGGTGTCGGAGGCGTTGAACCCCCAGGCCTCGCCGAACATGTTCAGCCAGGACGGGGATCCGGTCTTGAAGACCCGGGAGATCTGCGTGCCGTAGCGATCCTCGATCACGCTGCCGACGGGCAGGTACTCGCTCTTCTGGATGGGGCCGCCGTCGAGCACCTCCTGGTAGATGTACGCCGGGCGATCGAGCCTCGCCGTGATGGCCTGCAGGTCGGCAGCGGGGATGTGCTTGGCCGCGTCGAACCGGAAGCCGTCGACGCCCAGGGCCAGCAGGGAGTTCAGGTAGCCGGCGAGCGTCGCCTGCACGTGCTCGGTCTCGGTCGCGAGGTCCGAGAGTCCGAGTAGCTCGCAGTTCTGGATCTCCCAGCGGTCGTTCCAGTTCGCGATCCAGTCGTCGCCGTTACGACCGCAGTGGTGGAAGTCGCTGTTCGAGTACAGACCGGGGTAGTCGTACTTGGCGAATGTGGAACCGTCGCTGCCGACGCCGCCGGTCTGCTGGCCGCTCATGTGGTTGAGCACCGCGTCCACATACACCCGCACGCCCGCGCGGTGGCACGCGTCGACCATCTGCGCGAACTCCTTGGGCGTGCCGTAGCGGCTTTGCAGAGAGTAGGAGACCGGCTGATACGCCTGCCACCACGGGTAGCCCTGGTCCTTCAACTCGACGTGCGCCTGCGGCGGCGAGACCTGCACTGCGCCGTAGCCGGCCGGGCCGAGCACGTGCCTGCACTCGTCGGCGACCGACTTCCACGGCCACTGGAAGAGATGCGCCGTGACGTCCTTCGTCGCGGCGGCGGCCGGATCCGCAGCGGGTGCCGGAGCCTTCGTCGCGACCGTCGGCGTCGCGGCCAAGGCGGACGGGGCGACCAGCACAGCGGATGCGATCAGCGCGGCGGCCGCGAGCGCCGTCGCGATTCTGCGGGGGAAGAGTGTCATCGTCGACTCCTTGCCGCGCGGCGGGCGCGCGCGATCGTGCCCGAAAGTAGCAGGGCGCCTGGTCCTCATGCAAGCGTTTCCAGAGAATCTGGACTATTCCTCTGAGCACCGAAGCATGTTGTTTGCGTTGTGGCTCAACATGCATTGCAAGCGTTTCCAGCAATCGCTGCCGCCGGGCGTCGCCCGCGCTGCCGTGACCACGTTGAGCCAGGCGGGTATCGCCGGCGGCGCGATCTACGACGGCTTGGTCGGCCTCGCCGCAAAGGCCGCCGGTGTCCCGCTGCTCTCCTGTGACCGTCGCGCCATCGGAACCTACGCGGCTCTCGGCGTAGACGTGCGCCTGATCTGAGCGACTTCGCATCCGCCCGGTCCTGCGTCACTCGCGCACCCCTGCCCGTCGCCCCGCCCGGGTGGGCCTCCCCCGAAATGCACCCCCTGCCCGCCGATAGACTGGATCCCATGTCCAAGGTCCTCCAGTCTCTGCCCGTCGGCGAGCGCGTCGGCATCGCTTTCTCGGGAGGCCTCGACACCTCCGTGGCCGTCGCGTGGATGCGCGACAAGGGCGCCGTCCCCTACACGTACACCGGTGACCTGGGCCAGCCCGATGAGGACGACATCGCGTCGATCCCCGGCCGCGCACTCGAGTACGGCGCCGAGGATTCGCGTCTCATCGACTGCAAGACCGCGCTCGTCGAGGAGGGCTTCGTGGCCCTGGCCTGCGGCGCGTTCCACATCCGCTCCGGCGGCAAGACCTACTTCAACACGACGCCGATCGGCCGCGCCGTCACGGGCACGCTGCTGGTGCGCGCCATGAAGGAGGACGGCGTCGACATCTGGGGCGACGGCTCCACCTACAAGGGCAACGACATCGAGCGGTTCTACCGCTACGGCCTGCTGGCCAACCCGCGCCTGCGCATCTACAAGCCCTGGCTCGACGCCGACTTCGTGACCGAGCTCGGCGGACGCCAGGAGATGAGCGAGTGGCTCGTCGCGCACGGCTTCCCCTACCGCGACTCCGCCGAGAAGGCGTACTCGACCGACGCCAACATCTGGGGCGCCACGCACGAGGCGAAGACCCTCGAGCACCTCGACGTGTCGCTGGAGACCGTCGACCCGCTCATGGGCGTGAAGTACTGGGATCCCTCCGTCGCGATCGAGACCGAGGATGTCACGGTGACCTTCGCCGGCGGCCGCCCCGTCGCGCTCAACGGCGTCGAGTTCACGGATCCGGTGGAGCTCGTCTTCGAGGCGAACCGCATCGGAGGACGGCACGGCCTGGGCATGAGCGACCAGATCGAGAACCGGATCATCGAGGCGAAGTCGCGCGGCATCTACGAGGCCCCCGGCATGGCACTGCTGTTCATCGCCTACGAGCGCCTCGTCAACGGCATCCTGAACGAGGACACCCTCGCGACGTACCACGAGCAGGGCCGCCGTCTCGGCCGCCTGATGTACGAGGGCCGCTGGCTCGAGCCGCAGTCGCTCATGCTGCGCGAGTCGATCCAGCGCTGGGTCGGATCCACGATCTCCGGCACCGTCACGATCCGCCTGCGCCGCGGCGACGACTGGACGATCCTGGACACCGTCTCCCCCAACCTGTCCTACGGCCCCGAGAAGCTGTCCATGGAGCGCGTCGGCGACGCCGCGTTCGGTCCGGTCGACCGGATCGGCCAGCTCACGATGCGCAACCTCGACATCGCCGACTCGCGCGCACGCCTCGAGCAGTACGCGGGTCTCGGCCTCGTGGGCGGTGCGACGGGCGAGCTCGTCGGGCGCGTGACGGCGGGCGAGGCCTCTGAGATCGCGGCTGCGGTCGAGGGCACGACCCTCGCCGACACCGAGGAGGCGCTGGCCGATGCGGTGGATGCAGCCAGCGAGGGTGCCGCATTCGACTCCGGCACGGACTGAGGCCTCCCGGGCTCCATAAGCCCTCGGCGGATCCGCCCGATCAAGAAGCAAAGAGCTTATCTTCGTAGAAGATCAGTGATAACCTTTTTTCATGATCGCCGTGATCCTCGACATCGTCGGATCTCGCGGGCTCGATGACCGTTCGGGCGCCCAGCACGCGCTCGATGACGCCATCGCGCGCGTCGAGGCCGACCGGCCTCTCGCGAGCAGCCCGCTCCGGCCGACGGTGGGCGACGAGCAGCAGGGCGTCTACCCCACGCTCGACGCCGCGCTCGCGGGGCTGACCCTGCTGCGGCTCGCCCTGCCCGAGCACATCGACTGCCGCTTCGGCGTGGGCATCGGGCCGGTCGAGGAGATCGCCTCCGCTGCGGGAGACCTCCCGGAGGGGCCGGGGTGGTGGGCCGCGCGCACCGCGATCGAGCACGTGCATGCGCTGCAGAAACGCACCGTGCCAGGAGCCCGCACCTGGGTGGTCGCGCACGAGGCCCAGCCGGACGCCGCGCGCCTCCTCGCCCATCAAGCGAACATCGGGCTGATGACGCGAGACCAGCTCATCAGCGACATGAGCGCGCGCACACGGCGCCTCACCTATGGCCGCTGCCTCGGCGTCTTCCAGCGCGACCTCGCGGCCGCCGAGGGCATCACCCAGCCTGCCGTCTCCCAGGCGCTCGCCTCGTCGGGTGCGGGAGCGATCATCGAGGGACTCCGACTGCTGCTGGCCTGACCCGGCGCCGACGCGCCGAACCCGGATCCAGGCCGCACAGATCCGGATCCCGCATATCCCGTTCCAGGACGCCCTGCGTCGCCGGATACCGCAAATCCCGCTCATCTCCCCGTTCGCTGGTCGCGAATTGCCCTCATTCCCGCGGCATAACGGCAACACGCGACCAGTGAACGACCGGCCAGACACGCACCCACTCATAACTTGCACACGCATGTGCACTTTAGAGTTACACTGAAGGGGTGACAGACATCACCGCACCCCGCCGTCAGCGCAGGGACGCCGCCGAGAATCGGGCCGGCATCCTCGCCGCCGCCTCGCAGACCCTGGCCGCGGATCCGCACGCGTCCGTCGATCAGATCGCCCGCGCCGCCGGCCTCAGCCGCCGCGCGCTCTACGGCCACTTCGACGACCGCACCGCGCTCGTGCACGCGCTGATCTCCGCCGGCGCCGCGCGCTTCAACGCGATCGCGCAGCGGGTCGACGACGCCGACAGCCGCATCGCCCTGGCCCGCCTCACCGCCGACCTGTGGCGCGAGGCCGCACATGTGCAGGTGGCCGCGGCGATCGCGCTCAACGAGGCGCACGTCGAAGAGACCGCCACCGCCCTCGCGCCCCTGCGGCGCGTGCTCGCTGCCTTGGTCCGTCGCGGCCAGGAGGGCGGCGAGCTGCGCCAGGACATGGCCGCCCCCACCCTCGCGCGCCTCATCGAGGAGAGCGCCCGCACCGTCGTCACCCGCACCGACGCCTCTTCCCCCGTCGCGGGCGACATCGCGGTGCGCGCCGTGCTCAGCATCGCGGGGCTCGGCTGGCGCGAGATCGACACGCTGCTCACCGCGCACCCCGAGCTCTCGGCGCCCGGCGTGCCGGATACGCTTGCCACGATTCCCGCCGAGGAGGGCCGCGCATGAGGATCGCCGTGCACGACGTCAGCAAGGGCAAGAAGGGCCATGCGCTGCCCACCACGTCGTTCGAGATCGAGACGGGCCACGCCCGGTTCGTGCTCGCCGAGACTGAGCTGCGCCCCACGGTGCTGGGGCTCATCGCCACCGGCCGGATGCGCCCGGACACCGGCGAGGTCACGATCGACGGCACCCGGAACCACCGCGACCTGCGCCGCCGCATGGCGCTCGTCGACGCCCCCGAGGTCAGCGACCCGCACCCCGGCGTGACGCTGGCCGCCGTCGTGGGCGAGGAGCTCATGTTCGCGGGGCTCCCCGCCACCCCGCTGCACGCCCGGCGCTGGCTCGAACAGATCGGCTTCGCCGAGCTCGCCGCGCAGCCGATCGGCACCATCAAGCCGTCCGTGCGCGTGCGCGTCATGGCCGAGCTCGCCGTGCTGCGTGACGACGTGGAGGGGTTCGTGCTGGTCTCCCCCGATCGCCACGGCGGGCGCCCCGAAGACTGGTGGCGCATCGCCACCGAGTTCGCCGAGCGCGGTTTCGCCGTACTCGTGATCGTCGGCGGATCCGCGGCCGCGGTCATCGAGCGGCTCCCCGAGGCGCTCGAGACCGACTACCCCTCCAACGCCACGGTGCCCGTGCGCCCGCTCGCCGACGTGACCGGATTGACCACGGTGAGGGACGCGGATCCGGATCCGGTCGCGCCTGTAGACGTCGAGGAGATCCTCATCGAGCCGGATCCGGTCCCCTCCGAGGTCGTTGAGCGAGCGCAGCGAGACGAAACGCCGCAACCCGATGAAGACGCCCCCACCCCGGACGCTGAGCGAGCGCAGCGAGACGAAACGCCGCAACCCGATGAAGACGGCGTTTCGTCTCGGTCGGCTTCGCCGTCCTCGCTCAACGACCCCGTCGAGGAAGACGACACCGACACCGACAACCCCACCGACACCGAGAACGGAGCCGCGCGATGAAGATTCCCGCGATGATCGGCGCCGAACTGCGCCGGCTGACCGCGACCCCCATGGCCGTGATCGCCCTGATCGCCCTCATGGCCGTGCCGATCCTGTACGGCGGGCTGTACCTGTGGGCGAACCAGGATCCGTACGGAAAGTTCAGCGAGGTGCCTGTGGGCCTCGTCGTCGAGGACGCCGGGTCGACCTCGAACGGCACCACCACGAACTACGGCGAGAAGGTCGCGGACAACCTCGTCGAGGGCAAGGCCTTCGACTGGAACCGGATGAGCGCCACTGCCGCGCGCGCGGCCCTCAAGAACGGCGACGTCGACTTCACGGTGACGATCCCCAAGACCTTCTCCGAAGCACTGCTCTCCTCCTCGGGTACGAGCCCGCACCAGGCACGGATCGAGCTCGAGACGAACGACGCCAACAACTACCTCGCGTCGTCGATCGGATCCGGAGCCGTCGAGAAGATCCGCCGGTCTGTCGCCGAGATGGTCGGCCAGGAGGCCGCGGACAAACTGCTCACCGGGCTGAGCGACGTCCGAGACAAGCTCGGCGAGGCGGCCGACGGCGCTTCGCAGCTGCACGACGGTGCGAACACCGCCGTCTCGGGCAGCGGGCAGCTCGCCGACGGCACGGCCCAGCTGGCCGACGGCGCCGCACAGCTCGCCGGCGGCACGCAGCAGATCGCGGACGGATCGCAGCAGCTCGCCGACGGCGCGGCGACCCTCGCCAACGGCGCGCAGCAGGTGAGCGACGGCAATCAGCAGATCGCGCAGTACGCGAACGAGGCCGGATCCCTCGTGCAGCAGGCGACCGACACTCTGCCCCAGGTGCGCAGCGACATCGCGACCGCCCTGGCGGACCGCGGACTCTCGCAGCCCGAGATCGACGCGGTGCTGGCGAAGCTGGATCCGCTGGGCGACAGACTGCGCAGCGGCAACGACACCGTGCAGGGCGCGGTCGGCAAGATCGACCAGCTCGCCGACGGCAGCGCCCAGGTCGCTTCCGGCAGCGCCACCCTGGCCGACAAGTCGCAGCAGCTCGCCGACGGCGCGCAGACGGCCGCGACCGGTGCCGCGACGCTGAGCTCGGGCGCGGCAAGTGCGCGCGACGGCGCGAAGGCCCTGCACGACGGCCTCGGCACTCTCGCCACGGGCATCGGCACCCTGCACGACGGCCTCGCCGCGGGTGTCGACGCGATCCCCGCGTCCACACCCGACCTGCGCGAGCAGCAGGCGAAGACGATCGCGAACCCCGTCGACGTGTCCAGCGACAAGGTCGCCGCCGCGAAGGACTACGGCCAGGGCCTCGCACCGTTCTTCGCCGCACTGGCGGGCTGGATCGGCATCTACGCGCTGTTCCTCATCATCAAGCCGATCTCGCGGCGTGCGGTGACGGCGCTGCACTCGCCGATCCGGATCACGCTCGCCGGCTGGCTCACGCCCGCGGCCTTCGGGGCGCTGCAGATGGTCGGCCTGCTCGGCGTGCTCGCCTGGGCCCTCGGGTTCACGTTCCAGAACGGCTGGGGCGCCCTGGGGATCATGGTGCTCGCCTCGGCCACCTACGCCGCGATCATCCTCACGCTGAACGTGTGGCTCGGATCCGTAGGGCAGTTCATGGGCCTCGTGCTCATGGTGCTGCAGCTGGTGACCGCAGGCGGCACATTCCCCTGGCAGACGCTGCCGGCGCCGCTCGCCGCACTGCACCATGTGCTGCCGATGGGATACGTCGTCGACGCCATGCGCCAGCTGATGTACGGCGGGCAGGTCGGGAGGGCCTTGACGGATCTGGGAGTGCTGGGGATCTGGATGGTCGGATCCCTGCTGCTCGCGATGATCGGGGTCACCCGGATGACGCACAAGCGCACCCTGCGCGACCTGCAGCCCAGCCTGATCGGCTGAGCCGCGGCGGGCGGGAGCCCCGCGCTAGGATGCGAGGACGTCTCACGAGCTGCGACCCGATCCGCCGCTTCATGGGACTCCGTGTCACGCGAAGGAGCGCCCATGTCGTCTGCCGATCCCACGGTGAAGCCCCGGCCTCGCATCGGGCGGATCATCGGGCGCACCGTCTTCGGGGTGCTCGCAGGTGTCGTGATCCTCGCCACGGCGGCCGCTCTGGTCCTGGTGTGGACCGTGCAGCGCTCGTTCCCGCAGACCTCGGGAGAGCTGGCGCTGAAAGGGCTGCAGGCGCAGGTGACCGTGCAGCGCGACGACCGTGGGATCCCCACCGTCACGGCCGACAACACGCACGATCTGTTCTACGCGCAGGGCTTCGTGCATGCGCAGGACCGGTTCTGGGAGATGGACTTCCGCCGGCACGTGACGAGCGGCAGGGTCGCCGAGCTGTTCGGATCCTCCCAGGTCGCCACCGACGAGTTCCTGCGCACCCTCGACTGGCACGGCATCGCCGAGAAGGAGGTGGCGGCGATGGACGCTACCACCCGCGGCTACTACCAGGCGTACGCGGACGGCGTGAACACCTACCTCGCGGACCACGAGGGCGCCGAGGCATCCTTCGAATATGCCGTGGTCGGCATGACCAATCCGGACTACACCATCGAGAAGTGGACCCCCGCCGATTCCGTCGCCTGGCTGAAGGCGATGGCCTGGGATCTGCGTGGCAACGTCGAGTCCGAGACGACGCGCGCACTGCTCGCCCCCACCGTGGACGCGGCGACCATGAACGAGATCTACCCCGCCTACCCGTTCGACGAGCACCCCGTGATCGTGCCCACCATCACCCCGATGGAGCAGGGCCGCGGATCCGGGGCGGCGAGCGCGCCGGCCGGCACCGGTGCGGGCGCTTCGACGAGCTCAGCGACCGGCGTGACGTGGACCACCGCGCGCAACACCCTCGAGGCTGTCCAGACGCTGCTCGGAGACCCCGGCGAGGGCATCGGATCCAACTCCTGGGTGGTCTCCGGATCCCTCACCGCGACCGGCAAGCCGCTGCTCGCGAACGACCCGCACCTGGGTGCGGCGCTCCCCTCGGTCTGGTACCAGATGCAGCTGCGCTGCCGCACGGTGAGCACCGCCTGCCCGTTCGACGTGGCCGGGTTCTCGTTCTCCGGCCTGCCGAGCATCGTGATCGGGCACAACGCGAACATCGCCTGGGGGTTCACGAACCTCACCACCGACGTGACCGACCTGTACATCGAGAAGATCGACGGCGACAGCTACTGGCGCGACGGCGTGCGCGTGCCGCTGCAGACGCGCACCGAGACCGTCAAGGTCGCGGGCTCCGCCGACATCACGCTCACCGTCCGCTCCACCGCGCACGGCCCGATCGTCTCCGGGCTGACCGACGACTTCACCGCGCTCGCGAAGACCCCGACCGTGGGGCGCACCGACACGGCCTCACCGGGGGGCGAGACGGGCGTCGCCCCCGATGCCGCGACCGACGCGCTTCCCGGCCAGTACGCGGTGAGCCTGCGCTGGACCGCACTGGATCCGGGCACCACGTCGACCGCCATCTTCGCCATGAACACCGCTGCGGACTTCACCGACTTCCGGCATGCGGCGTCGCTGTTCGACGTGCCGGCGCAGAACCTCATCTACGCCGACCAGAAGGGCAACATCGGCTACCAGACGCCCGGACGCCTGCCGATCCGCGGTGCCGGAAACGGCTACTTCCCGCAGCCGGGCTGGTCGAGCGCGTCCGACTGGACCGGGTACATCCCCTTCGAGAAGCTCCCCGTCTCGTACAACCCGGACGAGGGCTACATCGTCACCGCGAACAACGCGATCGTGCCGGACAGCTACCCGTACTTCCTGTCGCGCGACTGGGACTACGGCTATCGCGCCACACGGATCGCCGATCTCATCGAACGCAGCGCGAAGCAGCATCCGCTCACGACGCAGGACATGCGCGACATCCAGTTCGATCAGCAGAGCTGGATCGGCAAACAGCTCGCGGCCGAGATGCAGGAGTTGCCGCCCTCGAAGGATGCCGGTGTACGCAAGGCCGTGAAGCTGCTCAAGACCTGGGACGCGCAGGCCACCGCCGACTCGCCCGCCGCGGCCTATGCGAACGTGCTCTGGCAGAAGCTGGCGCTCAACCTCTTCGCGAACCGCGAGCATCCGCTGCCGATGGACGGGCAAGGACGACTGTTCACCGTGGTCGGACCGATGCTCGAGAACCCGGATGACCCGCTCTGGATCAACCCGAAGATCGGCGTCACGGGGCGCAACGAGATGCTGGCCCTGTCGGCGAAGCAGGCCTATGACGAACTCTCGACCGCGCAGGGATCGGATCCGGCTCGGTGGAACTGGGGCGACCTGCACGCGATCACGCTCACCCACCAGACGCTCGGCAAGAGCGGCATCGCGCCGATCGAGTGGCTGTTCAACCGCGGACCGTATCCGGTCGGGGGCGGATCCTCCCTCGTCGACGCCACCGGGTGGACGCTCGGCGGCCCCTACGCGACGACCACGGTGCCGTCGATGCGGATGGTCGTCGATCTCTCCGACTTCGACGCTTCCACCTGGAACCACCTCACCGGCGCGAGCGGCCACGCCTTCAGCCCGCACTACACCGACCAGACCGAGAACTGGTCGAAGGGCGTGCAGTCCCCCTGGGCGTTCACGAAGAAGGCCGTGGATGCGGCCGCCGTGGACACGCTGGTGCTCAAGCCCGCGGGCTGAGCCTCGCCGTCCTGCGGCCGTGGGCGCCCCGCTGCTCGCGGCCGAACTCGGCGCGATGTGATGAAGTGGTGGGGTGAGCACTCCCGATCTGACACCGGCGCTCGGCGGGAGCGTCACCGCCTTCGTGGAGGGCTCATCCACCCTGATCGTCGAGCGGACCGGATCCGGATCGGACGTGTTGCTGCTCGTGCACGGCCTGGGCATGGGGCGCAGCGTCTTCGCCGAACTCGCCCGCCGCCTCGACGGCACCGTCGTCGCCGTCGACCTGCCGGGATTCGGCGCGGCGCCCGAGCCCGAGCTGCCGCTCACGATGCCCCAGCACGCCGACCTGATCGCCGCGCACCTCGCCTCGACCGGCACACCGCCGGTGACCGTGATCGGGCACTCGATGGGCAGCCAGGTGGCGGCGGAGCTGGCGGTGCGCCATCCCGACCGGGTGCGTGCGGTCGTGCTGGCGGCGCCGACCGTCGACGCCGGCGCCCGCCGCGTGGTGAGACAGGGGCTGCGCTTCCTGCACGACACTGCCTCGATCGATCCCCGCGTGGTGATCCGCGGCGTGCGCGAGTACCTGCGCGCCGGCCCGCACATCGTCCGCAAGATCCGTGCCACGGTCGCGCATCGCCCGGAGCAGGTCTATCCGCGGATCTCCGTGCCCACGCTGGTCCTGCGCGGCTCGCGCGATCCGGTCTGCCCGCCGGTATGGACCCGTTCCGTCGCCGACGCGATCCCCCAGGGCGAACTGGCGGAGATCCGGGGCTGCGGACACGAGACGATGATCCGGGATGCGCAGCCGGCGGCCGACCGGATCCGGGAGTTCCTCGCCGAGATCTGACAGGGCGGGGCCCGTTCACTGGTCGCGAATTGCGGGTTCTGTGCCTGCGGAACCGCAATTCGGGACCAGTGAACGAAGAAGGCTCAGCCCCCTCGGCGGTACGAAGGGCGGCCGACGTACTCAGAGCGTCCAGGTGTGCACGGGCTCCCCGGTGTGCATGCGCTCGAGGTAGTCGGCGAGCATGCCGTGCAGCGCCTCGGACCGCGTGGCGCCGGCGCGCTCCCGGGCTGCGACGGCCTCCCGCTGCCAGACCGCGCCGTTGCGGCCCGTCAGGCACCTCTGCTCGATGACCCCGAGGTATCGGTCGCGCGCGACCGGATCCACCCCGAAGCCGTCCAGCCCCTCGGCGGCGAGCGGTAGAAGCCGCCGCAGCACGAGCTCGCGCGGACCGATCCAGCCCACCTCGGGCCAGTACAGCCGAGACTCGATGCCGTCGCGTGCCGCGGAATGCAGGTTCTCCTCGGCGGCGTCGAATGTCATCTGCGTCCACAGCGGCCGGTCGGCCAGGGCGAGACTGCGCACCAGGCCGCAGTAGAACGCGGCGTCGGCGAGCACGTCAACGATCGACGGCCCGGCGGGAAGCACGCGGTTCTCGAGACGCAGGTGGTAGCGGTCGCCGTGCCCGTCGTAGATCGGCCGGTTCCACCGGTAGACGGTGCCGTTGTGCATGCGCAGCTCGGCGAGCGCGGGGGTGCCGCCGCGCGCGAGCACCTCGAACGGATCCTCCTCGGTCGTCACCGGGAGCAGGGCCGGGAAGTAGCGCGAGTTCTCCTCGAAGAGATCGAAGATCGAGGTCACCCAGCGCTCACCGAACCACACGCGCGGGCGCACCCGCTGGTTCTTCAGCTCGACCGAGCGCGTGTCGGTGGCCTGCTCGAACAGGGGGATCCGGGTCTCGTGCCACAGCGCCCGCCCCGCGAAGAACGGCGAGTTCGCGGCCAGGGCCACCTGCACGCCGGCGATGGCCTGCGCCGAGTTCCAGTAGACCGCGAAGTCGGCCGGGTCGACCTGCAGGTGCAGCTGCACCGAGGTGCACGCGGCCTCGGGCAGGATCGTGTCGCACACGATGTCGAGGCTCTCCCGACCGCCCGCGCCGGTGAGGGCGGCGCCGTCGAGGCGCAGCTCGATGTCCTCCCCGCGGGCAGCCAGGATCTGCTGACTGAGCAGGTCGTAGCGCGGATCCTCGGAGAGCCACTCGCTCGTGAAGTGGTGCTCGTCGAGCGTGGGGAGCATCCCGATCATGGCGAGCCCGCACCCCGTGCTGCGCGCCTTCGTATCGGCGGCGTTCAGCGCCTCGCGCAGGGATTCCTCGAGCCGGATCACGTTGCCGCCGGCGAGGGGGCGCGGTTCGACGTTGATCTCGATGTTGAACTGGCCGAGCTCGGTCTGGAACGCGGGATCGGCGATCGCCTCGAGCGCCCGTGCGTTGGCCATGGCCGGGTCGCAGGCGTCGTCGACCAGGTTCAGCTCGATCTCGAGACCCAGCCGCGGCTCGGACACCTCGAACTGGCCGTCGGCGAGCATGCTGGCCAGGGCGTCGAGGCACCGCGCCGTCTTCTCGCGGAACTGCGTGCGGTCCTGCCGGGTGAACACCCGATCATCGACACGGTCTCCCATGAGCAGAAGCTACTCGCCCCGCGTCCGCGCGTCGAGGTCGGATCCGTCGACCCGGGACCTCAGACGCCGCTCACCCGCGCACCTCCGACCGCACGCCGTCCTCGCCGGAGACCGGGATCACGGCGCCTTCCCGGATCCACAGCGGAACCGTGTCGAAGGCGTGCGTCTCGCGGCGCCAGCCGCCTCCCTGAACCTGCTCGCGCGTGAACCAGTTCGTCCACCGGCCGCGGGGCAGGTAGTACTCGACATCGCCGGCTGCGGTGAACACGGGCGCCACCAGCAGATCGGGGCCCAGCATGTACTGGCGGTCGAGGTGGCGCGCCGCCGGGTCGTCGGGGAACTCGAGCACCATCGGGCGCATGATCGGGCGGCCGCTGCGGTGAGCCTCCTCGCCGGCCGCGACCAGGTAGGGGCGCAGAGAACGCTTGAGCTTCGTGAAGGCGCGAGCGACGTCGACCGCGCTCTGCCCCGGCTCCTCGCCGCCGGTATCGAACGCCCACGGCACCCGGTAGTTGGTCGAGCCGTGCAGGCGCGAGTGGCTGGAGAGCAGGCCGAACGCGAGCCACCTCTTGAAGACCGCCGGATCCGGATCGCCCTCGAAGCCTCCGATGTCGTGACTCCAGTACCCGAACCCGCTGAGCGCGAGCGAGAGCCCGCCGCGCAGCGACTCGGCCATCGACACGAACGAGGAGGAGTTGTCGCCGCCCCAGTGCACCGGCATGCTCTGGCCACCGGTCGTCGCCGAGCGGGCGAACAGCACCGCCTCGCCCTCGCCGCGCTCTTCGACGAGCACGTCGAACACGGCCCGGTTGTACAGGTGCGTGTACCGGTGGTGCATCGCCTCGGCATCGCTGCCGTCGTGCCACGCCAGCCCTGTCGGGATCCTCTCGCCGAAGTCGGTCTTGACCGCGTCGACGCCCTGCCGCAGCAGGCGGCGGATGTAGCCCTGGAACCAGGCCGTGGCCTCCGGGTTCGTGAAGTCGACCAGCGCCATCCCGGCCTGCCAGAGATCCCACTGGAACACGGATCCGTCGGGCCGCCGGACCAGGTACCCGTGCTCCATGCCTTCGTCGAACAGCCGCGACCGCTGGGCGATGTACGGGTTCACCCAGGTGCTCACGCGCAGCCCCCGTTCGTGCAGACGCGCGAGCATGCCCTCCGGATCGGGGAACACCGCCGGGTCCCACTCGAAGTCGGTCCAGTGGAACTCGCGCATCCAGAAGCAGTCGAAGTGGAACACCTCGAGCGGGATGTCGCGCTGGTCCATGCCGTCGATGAAGCCGTTGACGGTCGCCTCGTCATAGTCGGTCGTGAAGCTCGTGGACAGCCACAGGCCATACGACCAGTCCGGCACCCTGGCCGGCCTCCCGGTGAGGCGGGTGTACCGGTCGAGCACCTCAGCCGGAGTGGGGCCGGCGATCACGAAGAACTCCAGGCTCTCCCCCGCCACCGAGAACTGCACCTGCTCGACTGCCTCGGATCCGACCTCGAACGAGACATGGCCGGCGTCGTTGACGAGCACGCCGTAGCCACGGTTGGAGAGATAGAACGGGATGCTCTTGTACGACTGCTCGCTCGACGTGCCGCCGTCGGAGTTCCACACGTCGACGGTCTGTCCGTTCTTCACGAAGGGGCCGAACCGCTCGCCGAGTCCGTAGATGAGCTCGCCGACGTCGAGGCTGAGCTGCGCATGGATGTAGTTCGCCGCCTCGGCCTTCCCCTCGCGGCTGATGCCGTCGGATCCGACGGGCTCGGCCACGACCGCGGCGTGCGAGGCGAGCGCGATCGAACCGATCGAGCGGTGACCGCTGGTGGTGTACACGCCGCCGTCGTGCTCGAAGGAGAGCTCCCACGGCGCACCGCGGCGGATGCGCGCCCGCAAGGCGCCGGCGTCGAGCACGCCGCCGGCGTCGTCGACACGTGCCTCGGCGCGGTGCGCGGGGTCGGCATCGAGCGCGAACGCACGACCGGCACCGGCTGCACCACGATGGTGTTCGATGCGCACCCGGATCACGCCCTCGGCGGGGCTCGCCAGCGACACCGTCAGCATCGGGCGGTTGAGGGTGTCGCCACGCGAGGCGATCACCCGGGTCGGCGCCCAGACGGTGAGCTCGCCCTCCTGGGCGGTGAGATCACGCGCCTCCTGCGCGTACAGCGCGTCGACTCCGGGGCGGAGCTGCCAGAACCCGTCGGTGAACTTCATTACTTGACTGCTCCTGCCGTGATGCCGCGCGTCAGCGTGCGCTGGAAGATGAGGAAGAAGACGAGCGTCGGCAGCAGACCGAGCAGCGCCGAGGCGCTCGTCGTGGTGACGTCCATGAGCCGGTCGCCCTGCAGCGCCGTGATCGCCACGGGCACCGTCTGGTTCGCGTTCGACACGAGGAACGTCAGGGGGATGAGGAACTCGTTCCACGTCCAGATGAAGAAGAAGATGAGCAGCACCGACAGCGTCGGCCGGGAGATCGGGAACACCACACGCCACAGGACGTGCCAGCGACCGGCGCCGTCGAGCGCCGCCGCCTCGAGCACCTCCTTAGGGAACGTGCTGAAAACGGAGGAGAGCAGGTATGTGCCGAAGGCCGACTGGATGACCGTGAAGGTGATGATCACCGACCACGGGTTGTCGTACAGCCCGACCTGCTTGAACAGGAAGTACAGCGGATACAGGAGCACCTCCTGCGGCAGCATGTTCGCCAGCAGGATCAGCACGACGATCCACAGCCGTCCCTTGATCCGGCCGATGCCGAGCGCGAAGGCGTTGAGCATCGACAGCCCCACCGCCAGCACGGCGACCGTGCCGGAGATGAAGAAGCTGTTCCAGAGCTTGAGCGGGAAGTCGACGCGGTCCCAGAACGCGCTGATCCCGTCGAAGTAGAGCTCCTTCGGCAGCGAGAGCGGTCCCGAACTGTTGTAGTCGCCGGGCGACTTGAACGAGTTGATCAGGATCAGCAGCAGCGGCACCGCGATGAGCAGGCCCAGCACGATGGCGACGGCGAGGACCACCCAGTCGGACGGCCGGCGTCGCGCGATTCCCCGGCGGCTCATCGGGCCTCCTCCTTCTCCATGCGGTTCTGCACCAGGATGAACACCACGCTCACGATGGCGATGACGACGGTCAGCGCGGTCGCGATGGTCGCGCCGTAGCCGACCTGCTGCGACTGGAAGAACTCGCTGTACGCGTAGTACGCGGGAACGATGGTCGACGTGCCAGGACCGCCGCGGGTCAGCGCGTAGACGGGCCCGAAGACCTTGAGCGCGGCGATCGTGCAGGTCAGCGTGACGACGAAGATCTCGGGCCGGATGATGCCCACGGTGATGGCGCGGAACCTCTGGAACCAGCCGGCGCCGTCCAGTTCCGCCGCCTCGTACAGCTCCGGGTCCACCCGCTGCAGCGCCGCCATGAAGATCACCACCGGATAGCCCAGCTGCACCCAGACCATGATCACCATGATGCTGACGAGCGCGGTGTCGCCGCTGCCCAGCCAGTTGTGCTGCAGTGCGCCGAGACCGATCGCCTCCAGTACCTGGTTGAGCGCGCCGTTCTTCGGGCGCAGGATCCAGCCGATCACGATCGCCGCGATCACGGCGGGGAGGATCTGCGGCAGGTAGTACGTGGCGCGCAGGAAGCTCGCGACCCGGCCGCCGAACTTCTTGCCGATCAGGTCGAACAGCATCGCCGCCAGCAGAAGGCCGAGCAGGGTCGGCACCACGACCATCGCGACGATCATCGCGACGGAGTTGCCGAACGAGGTCCAGAACACCTCGTCGCCGAGCAGCTCCTGCCAGTTGCTCAGCCCGATCCACTGCGGAGGCCGGATGCCGCGGTATCTCGTGAACGTGAGAAAGACGTTCCAGGCCAGCGGGATCAGGATGATCACGATGAGCAGGATCAGTCCCGGGAGCAGATAGGGCCAGAATGCGCGCGGGCGCGACCCCGGGATGAGACTGCGTGCGTCGGACATGCCGTCGTCCTTTCGGTAGAGAGGTGCGAGCGCCCGGGGGCTGCGGATGACGCCGCAGCCCCCGAGGGCCTCAGCCGACGATGTCCTTCACGCCGGACGCGTACTGCTCACCCAGCTGCTTGCGCACCTCCGCGGGAGACTTGGTGCCGTTGACGAGCTCCTGCAGACCGGCGTTGATCTGGTCGTAGAACGTCGGGGTGGGCCAGTCGGGATAGAACGCGATGCCGTCGTTCTTGGTGATGGCGTTGAAGTTCTCGATGAGCTGCTTCGACTTCTCATCCGTGATGGCGGACACGTCGGCGGCGACGGGCACGCCGCCGTTGTTGCCGAGGATCGCCTGGATCTCGGGCCGCATCGTGATGTCGATGAACTTCTCCGCGAGGTCCTTGTTCTTCGCACGCTCCGGCACGACCCACATGTTCCCCGCGGATCCGGGGGTAAAGTCGCTGCCCGGGAACAGGAACGTCCCCCACTCGAAGCCCTTGATCTCGCTCATGAATCGGCCGTACCACCAGCTGCCCGAGTAGAACATCGGTGACTGGCCGTTGATGAACGAGACGCCCGCATCCTCGGCCTTGACACCGCTCGCGTCCTTGGAGATGTACCCCTTCGCGGTCCAGTCCGCGATGGTCTGGGTGGCGTAAGTGAGTGGCTCGCCGTTCCAGTCCACCTTGTGCTTGTAGAGCTGGTAGTCGTCGATGAACGACCGGTCGGCCTTGGTCAAGGCCAGCTGGTACCAGAGCTGGCTGAGCGGATACTCCGCCGCCGACTCGGAGAGGGGAGTCTGGCCGGCGTCCTTCAAGGTCTTCATCGCGGTCTCGAACTCCGAGAGCGAGGTCGGCACGGCGACGCCGGCCTTCTCGAACGCCGTCTTGTTGTAGTAGACCTCGACGTACTCACCGTAGTTCGGCACGCCGTACCAGCTGCCGGATCCCATGATGCCCTTGTCGTCGTACTTCGCGGTCGTCTGCAGGCTGGAGGCGAGCTTCTTGTCCCAGCCGTACTTCTTCACCGCATCGTCGAGAGGGGCGAGCAGTCCCTGGCTGGACAGCAGGCCCGCGGTTCCGTTGCCCTTGGCGTACTCGAGCACGTCGGGCGCCTGATCGGAGTTGAGCACCTGGCTCGCCGTGGAGCGGATCTGCTCGAAGCTCTTCTCCTCGAACTCGACCTTGGCTCCGGTCTCCTTCTCGAAGACCTTGATCGCCTCTGCCCACGCCTTGCCCATGGCGCTGTCCGCGCCCTCGTAGTGCCACAGACGGAGGGTCTTGCCCTCGCCGTTCGTGTCGCCGCCGCTGCCGCTCGCGCCGCCACTGCAGCCGGTGAGGGCCGCGGCGACGGCCGCCGTCGCGACGACGGCCGCGAGGATCCTGGTGTGCTTCATTGCTACCTCCATGAGATTGTCGAAGCGTTTCGACATTGGTGAAAAGGGGAAAAGGGTCGGATCGGAGTAGGACGGGAATCGGGTGAGAGGGCGCGGCCGGGTCTCAGCGAGGAGCGCTCACCGAGCCGAACGATTGATATCGCGGCGCGGTGAGGCGCACGCCCGGTTCGACGTGCTCTCCATCAGCCAGGCGGGACGCGAGCTCCACCGCGAGTTCGCAGGAGATCTCGGGCTCGAGCGGGATGCGGTCCAGCGGGGTCGAGAACGAGGACGTGTCGAACGAGGAGCCGACCGACACGACCGACATCTCCCCCGGCACCGAGAGCCCGGCCGCGGCGAGCTCCGCCAGGACGGCCGAGTGCGCCGCGTCGTCGCAGTGCAGCGCCAGGGCGGTGACTCCTTCGCCGATCATGCGCCGCACGGCATCGCCGATGTCGCGGCGGCGCCCATCGCCCTCCCCGGGGAAGGCCGTCGAGAGGGCGACCGCGCGATGCCGCGCCGCCTGCTCGATGCCGCGGCGCACCCGCGGAGGGAAGTTCGAGAGCGCGTAGGCGCTCTCCGGGTGGCCGAGGAACCCGATACGGCGATGGCCCGCGTCGGCGAGATGGTCGACGGCGAGCGCGGCGGCCGCTTCGAAGTCGAGGTCGACGCAGACGAGGCCCTCCACGTCGTCGGGCACGCCGATGAAGACCGTCGGCACGTCGATCGCACGCGACAGCGCGACCCGGTCATCCTCCGGCGCGACGTCGAGGACGATGATCCCGTCCACGAGCCCGCTGGCCGAGACCCGGCGCATCCCTGCCGACGCCTCTGCGTCCGTCAGCAGCAGGATGTCGTAGTCGTACCGGCGCGCGGCGATCGAGGTCGCGAGCACGAAGCTCATGTGGGTCGGGGCGTGCGTGTCGGCCCGGAACGGCTCGGTGAGCGCGAAGATGTGAGTGCGGCGCCCCGCGAGCATCCGCGCCCCGGCGTTCGGCTCGTAGCCGAGCCGGGCGGCCGCACGCTCCACTCGGTCCCGCGTGGCCGGTGAGATCGACCGCTTGCCGCTCAGCGCATACGAGACGGTGCTGATCGACACACCGGCGGCCTCGGCCACCTCGTGGATCTTCGCCATCGTCGTCTCCGGTCTTCTTCGGTCGGTACGGATTGCGCTGGTGAAGCGCTTCGACAGCCGACGATAGCGAGCCCGCCGCTCTCGCGCAAGCCTTAAGTTGTTTTCTTCAACTTATCGAGCGGGTGTGCCCCGAGGCGTCCATGCCCGCCGGCTCAGGGCGCGCTGCACCCTACGCTGGTGACGTGCAGCGGGCGACGGTGGAGCGGGTGCGGATCGCATGGACGCGCTCCGCCCTTGACGACCGGCGTGCGGCCGGGCGCGCCCTCATCCGGGAACTGGCCGCCGAACTCGTCCCGGGGGCAGACCTGCGGATCGAGCAGCGCTGCCCGGGGTGCGGTGGGCCGCACGGGCGACCACTGCTGCCGCACGCGCAGGTGCTGGCGAGCGTCGCCTACGCGGGTCCGTGGGTGGTCGTCGCCGTCGGCTCGGATCGAGACGTCGCCGCCCTCGGCATCGACGCCGAGCAGGAGCGCGCCGCGCCCGACCTCGCCGCACTGTTCCCCCTGACGAGTCCGCCGGATCTTCGCGGCTGGACCGCGATCGAGGCGGCGCTCAAAGCCGATGGGCGCGGGCTGCTGCTCTCACCCGATCAGGTGCGTCTCTCCCCGGACGGCCGCGCGACCGTCCCGGACGGCGGCGAATTCCGGATCCTGCCTGTCGCCACCGCCCCCGGCCTGATCGTCACGCTCGCGCTGCGGCATCCGGATCCAGGCCCGAGGCCCACTCGTCGACCGTGACCACGTCGGCCTGGCGCGGGAACACCTTCTCGAGCAGCACGCGGTGCACCTCCGGGTCCTGATCCGCGCAGGCGTCGGCGAGCACGGTGAGCCCGAAGTCGCGATCCGCGGCGTCGCGCAGCGTGCTCAGCACGGCCCCGCTCGTGGAGACGCCAGCGAGCACCAGTTCGTCGGCACCGAGCCCACGCAGCACCACATCGAGGTCGGAAGCGAAGGCGCCGATCCGGCGCTTGACGACCACGGGCTCTTCCGGCAGTGGCGCGAGCTCGGCGACGATCTGCGTGGCCTCCGCAGATTCGATCAGATGCGAAGACGTCGTCGAGTCCTTGATCGCGCCGAAGGACTTGTTCCGGGCGACGGCCTCGGGGAATCCTTCGCGGAGAGCGACACGGACGAACACGGCGGGGATCCCGGCGGTCCGAGCCGCGGCGAGCGCGCGCCCAGCGTTCTCGATCACGTCGGAACCGCCCGCGGCGTAGCGCCCGGCGATGCCGTTCTGGAAGTCCATGAGCAGGAGTGCGGTGGTCATGACGGCATCCTCGCACAAGATAGACAGTTTTACCTGTTCAGTTTAGGCTGTTGATATGTCCGAGCCTGGGTCCGAGACCGTCATCCCCATCCCGAGTCCCGCGCAGACCGCCCTCGATCTGCGAACCGTGGTGGCCCGCCTGTTGCGGCGCTTCCGCGAGGCGGGCGCCGACGACTCGCTGACCCCGTCGCAGGCCTCGGCGCTCGCTCGGCTGGGCAAGGGCGGTGTCTCGACCGTCAGCGCGCTGGCCGCCGCCGAACGGGTGCGGCCCCAGTCGATGGCGGCGACGGTCGAGACCCTGGAGAGTGCGGGGTTCGTGACCCGCAGCCAGGACCCGAGCGACGGAAGGCGGCAGATCATCGATCTCACGGACGCAGGCTGGGCGCGGATCGAGGGCCAGAAGGATGCCGCGGCCGCCTGGCTGGAGCACGCCCTCACCGACCTCGACCCCGCGGACCTCCGCGCGGTCTCCACTGCCATGGCCGTGCTCGAGCGGATGCTGCCCTGATGCGCTTCCCCGCACCTATCGGGGGTCCTGCTCCCGAGGGACGGTTCGATCGGCGACTGCTCGCGCCGATGATGGTGGGAGCGATCCTCAACCCGATCAACACCGCGATCATCGCGGTGGCGCTCACCCCGATCGGCCTCGCGCTGGGCGCTCCGGCTCGCGAGACCGTGTGGCTCGTGTCGAGCCTCTACCTCGCCACCGCGATCGGGCAGCCCCTGGTCGGCCGCCTCGTCGACATCTTCGGCGTGCGCTCCCTCTTCCGGCTCGGCGCGGTGCTCGTGACCGCCGCCGGCACGATCGGGATGCTCGCGCCGGAGAGCCGCGACAGCATCTGGTGGCTCGTGGCCGCGCGCGTCATCCTCGGCCTCGGCACCTGCGCGGGCTACCCCGCGGCGATGCACATGATCCGCGCGGAGGGCGAGCGCACCGGCCTCGCCTCGCCGGCCGGGATCCTCACCCTGCTCAGTGTCACGACCCAGACCATCGCCGTGGTCGCGCCCGCGCTCGGCGGCGTGCTCGTCGGCGCCTGGGGCTGGCGCGCCACGTTCGCCGTCAACGTGCCGCTCGGACTCGCCACACTGCTGCTGGGCGCGCTCTTCCTCCCCCGGCGGACGGGGCTCGAGCCCGCCGTACAGGACCGACCACGGATCGACGGCATCGGGATCGTCCTCTTCGCCGTCACGATGCTCGCCCTGCTCGTCTTCCTGCAGAACATCGCGCCGGCCCTGATCTGGCTGCTCGTCGTGGCACTCGCGGCCGGAACCGTCTTCGTGTGGTGGGAGCGCCGAGTCCCGGATCCCTTCGTCGACGTGCGCGTGCTCTCCGGCAACAGGCCGCTGCTGCTCAGCTACGTGCGATCGCTGCTGACCGCGACCATCTCGTACACGTTCGTCTACGGCTTCACCCAGTGGCTCGAAGACGGCCGCGGCCTCAGCCCGACCGTCGCGGGGCTGGTGCTGCTCCCGGTGTTCGCGGCGGGCATCGCGGTCGCACTCGCATTCGGACGCCGGCCCGAGGTCTTCGGCAAGCTGCTGGTCGGATCCGCCGCGCAACTCGTCGCCGGGATCCTCGTGCTGTTCATGACCGGGTCGTCGCCGGTCTGGTTCCTCGTCCTCGCGATGCTGGTGCTCGGCATCCCGCAGGGTCTCAACAATCTCGCGATCCAGAACTCGCTGTACTACCAGGCCGCGCCCGCACGCATCGCCTCCTCGGCCGGTCTGCTGCGCACGTTCTTCTACCTCGGCGCGATCGTATCGGCCGTGATCTACGGCAACGTCTACGGTGCGCGGGCGACGACGGCCGGCCTGCACGTCCTGGGCTGGGTCGTGGTCGGGATCGCCGTGGTGTTCCTGCTCGTCACGGTGTTCGATCGGTCGCTGCTCAGAATCGGGCGAGCGACCGGATCCGATTCCTGAGCCGGCCGCGAGCCCGAGGGTCGGGCACGAAAGACGAGCCTCAGGGCAGACGGGTGACTCCGCTGTCGTGGAGCCGCGCCGTCGCGGTCCGATCGATGCTCGCCCTGACCTGGCCGACGCCGTCGATGGCGGCCCAGAACAGGAAAGGCAGGAACACCGTGCGGATCAGCATCGCCCACCCGGCCTTCGCGAACCCGATCGGGGTTCCGTCTTTCATCCGCACCACCTGCGTGCCGGTGAGCACCCCGCCCAGGGCGCGGCCGTTGCGAAAGGCCCAGCCGTAGACGAAGGGCAGCACGACGATCAGGGAGATTCCGATGACGACCGCTCCGACCGCCCGGTCGGGGTCGAAGGATCCTGTGCCGTAGAGGATCGCCACGGTGACCGCGACGGCGTACAGCAGGACGCTGTCGATCAGCCAGGCCAGGAGGGCCCCCGACATGGTCGAGTCGACGTAGAGCGCGCCGTTCTCGAAGGCTCGGACGCGCCTCGCCGCCTCGGGGCCGAGCGTGGGAGCCAGCTGCGTGCTGACCTCCGCGAGAGCTGCTCTGCGGTCGGCGCGCGCGACCGCACCAGGCGGCCGCGTCTCCTCGGTCACCGACGCTGCTCCACGGCGCGCGGGACGACGTTCAGGGCCTGGGTCACGGGGGCGGGCTCCACTCCGCCGGTGCCGGGGGCCGCCTCCGGCAGCGGCGGCAGCGCCGGCTGGTCGAGCCACGCGTCGAAGAACGCCTCAAGCCGGCGTCCGGCGACGGACGCGGCCAGCAGGCGGAAGTCCTCGGTCATCGCCGTCGCGCCCGCGTTGCGCTCGGTCCACGAACGCAGGATCCGGAAGAACGCGTCGTCTCCGACCGTCATCCGCAAGGCGTGCAGCGCCAGGGCCCCGCGCTTGTAGACCCGATCGTCGAACATGAGCTCCGGGCCCGGGTCGGACAACACGAGATCCTGCGGCTCGGCGGCGAGGGCGGCCCAGTGCCCGAGCGCCTTCGCGTGCGCGCTGTGACCGCCGCTGCGCTCGGACCAGATCCACTCGGCGTAGCAGGCGAAGCCCTCGTTCAGCCAGATGTCCCGCCAGCGCGCGACGCCCACGCTGTTGCCGAACCACTGATGCGCGAGCTCGTGCGCGATGAGGCGTTCGAGGCTGCCCTTCCCGTCGATGTGGTTGGCGCCGAACACGCCCATGCCCTGCGCCTCGAGCGGGATCTCCAGGTCGTCTGCAGTGACGACGAGCCGGTAGGACGGCAGCGGATACGGCCCGAACGCCTCGGCGAACACGGCCATCATCTGCGGCAGCGGCGCCAGGTCCGCGTCCACCCGCGCGGCAAGTCCCGCCGGATGCAGCACCTGCCCCACGACACCGGCGAGATCCATGCCTCGAGAGACATATTTCCCGATCTGGACGGTCGCGAGGTAACTGGGCGTCGGCGTGGAGCGCTCGAAGACCCACGTCGCGCGGCCGCCCTTGGTCGTCGTCGACACCGGCTCCGCGGCGGCGACCGCGTATCCGGGGTCCGTGGTGATCGAGATCCGGTACGTCGCCTTGTCGCCGGGGTGATCGTTGCAGGGGAACCACGACGGCGCGCCGATGGGCTGCGAGGCGACGAGCGCGCCGTCCTCCAGCTCCTCCCAGCCGAGCGTGCCCCAGCGCGTGCGCCGCGGGCGCGGGGCGCCGCCGTACGAGATCGTGAGCTCGAACGGATCCCCCGCGGCGAGCTCGCGGCCGAAGGCGACCTTGAGCTTGCGGTCGGTCTGCGTCAAGCCGATGCGACCGCCGACGTCGCCGCGCACCTTGGTCGCACGCAGCCCCACGAGGTCCAGGGAGACGGCCTTGGTCGCCTCGACGACCCGCCCGCGCACGACGGCGACACCGTCCAGCCGGTTCGTGCCGAGCCGGTAGTCGACGCTCAGGTCGTAGTGCTCGACGCGATAGCGGCGATCGCCGGAATGCGGGGTGTAGTCGTCGGGGCTCACTGTTCCATGCTCACAGATCGCGGGGCGTGCGCGCTCACGCGGCGGGGCCCTCGGGCCCGTCGGGCATCTCGAGGACCTGAGACTGCCGGTCCGATGCGGGGGTCGAAGCCGCCGGATCCTGGTAGCTGCGCACCTTGACCGCGCGCCACGGCCCGATGGGATTGCCGCTCCAGCGGCTGCCCACCGGCACGCTCTCCCCGCGCATCACGAGGGATGCGGGGCCTACCGTGGCGTCGGATCCGATGGTCGCAGCGGGCAGGATCACGCTGTGCGGGCCGAGGGTCGCCCCCGCCTCGAGCGTGACCGTGTCGATGCTCATCACCCGGTCGTGGAAGAGATGCGTCTGCACCACGCAACCGCGGTTGACCGTGGCGCCGTCGCCGAGCGTCACGAGGTCGGGCTCGGGCAGCCAGTAGCTGTCCGTCCAGACGCCCTTGCCGATCGTCGCGCCCAGCGAGCGCAGCCACACGGCGAGCGCGGGCGTGCCCGCCGCCGCGTTGGCGAACCATGGCGCGGCCATCATCTCGGTGAACGTGTCGGCGACCTCGGTTCGCCACACGAAGCTCGACCACAGCGGGTGCTCCCCCGGGCGGATCGGCCCGACGAACGCCCACTTCGCCGCCGTCGCGAACCCGGCGGCGACCGCGCCCGCGGCCAACAGGACGAGGCCGGAGAGCACCACGGTCCACACCAGGCCGATGCTCAGGGCCAGTGCGGCGAGTGTCAGCAGCACCGCCAGCCCGAGCGCGCAGGTGAGGATGACCGGGACGATGCGGCACAGCTCCCAGAGGCCCCGGGCGACCCGCAGTGCCATGCGCGGACGGTAGGTGCGCTCCAAGTCCGACTCGTTCACCACCCGGCGCAGGCGCACCGGTGGCGATCCGAGCCAGGAGGATCCCGCCTTCGCCTTGTCCGGCGCGGCCGAGAGCACCGCGACGAGGCCGTCCTTGGGCACCTTGTGGCCGGCGCCCGCCATGCCGGAGTTGCCGAGGAACGCGCGCTTGCCGATGCGCGCCGCGGCCAGTCGCATCCACCCGCCGCCGAGCTCGTAGGACGCGACCATGGTGTCGTCGGCGAGGAACGCGCCGTCGTCGATCGTCGTCATCGACGGGATCAGCAGCACCGTGGAGATCTCCACCTCGGATCCGACCTTCGCACCCAACAGGCGCAGCCACATCGGCGTGATCAGGCTCGCGTACACGGGGAACAGCAGCGTGCGGGCGGAGTCGAGCAGGCGCTCGGTGGTCCACGCCTGCCACGCGATCCGGCCGCGGACCGGGTGGATCCCCTCCCGCAGCCCGATCGACAGCAGCCGGGTCGCCGCCACGACGAGCCCCGCGAACACGACTCCCGTCACCAGCACCGAGGGCACGAGCCAGATCGCCAGTCCCGGGAGCGCAGCTGCGAGCGAGGACGCACCGCGCCCGCCCTGCACGAGCACGAGCGCACCGAGCGCGAATGCCAGCACGGGCAGCAGCCCGAGGCCCATGCTCGATGCGGCATATGCCCACAGCCAGCGCCGCGGAGCGGGCGGCCGCTCGGGCGCCAGCGGGGCGGACTTGCCGCCGATGCGCACGGCGGGCGAGCCGGCCCAGCGCTGCCCGGCGCGCACCCGGCCGAAGACGGCGGATCCGGGAGCGACCTCGGCGGCGCGGCCGATGCGCGTGCCGGGAGCGAGCGTGCTGCGCGCGCCCACGACCGCGCCCGCGCCGATCCGTATTCCGCCGATGCGCACGGTGTCGCCGTCGATCCAGTAGCCGGAGAGATCGACCTCGGGCTCGATCGCGGCACCCCGGCCGATGTCGAGCATGCCGGTCACGGGCGGCAGCGTGTGCAGGTCGACGTCGGGGCCGATCTTCGCTCCGAGCGCCCGGGCGTAGTAGCTCACCCACGGAGCCCCCGCGAAGCCGACCGGGTCGATCTGGTGGCTGACCTGCTCCGCCAGCCAAAGCCGCAGGTGCACCCCGCCGCCGCGCGGATAGTCGCCGGCCCGCACGCCGGCGAGCAGCATCCTCGCGGCGACCGCGGCGATCGCCATGCGGCCGAACGGCGACGCGAACACCACGAGTCCGACGATCAGCAGCCACAGCGGCGCCGTCGGCAGCCAGTCGAACCCGGGCACCAGATGCAGGATCGCGCTGCCGGTCAGCAGCCACAGCACCCACCGGATGCCGCCGAGCACGAACAGCGGCACCCCCAGGATCGACTGGATCCACTGCATGCGACGCGGCGTGGGCCGGGACTCGTGGAACTCTCCCGGCTCCTCGTCCTCGTCGCCCGCCTCGGCCTCGACGGCGTCGGCCATGCGCCGCAGCCGCGGCAGGTCGTAGACGTCGGCCATCGTGAACTCGGGCGCGCGGGCCCTGATGCGGCTCACCAGCTGCGCGGCCGCGAGGGATCCGCCGCCGAGCTGGAAGAAGTCGGCGTCCTCGTCGAGGGGCCGGGTGCCAAGCACCGCGAACCACTGCTCTGCGAGCCAGGCCGCGGTGCCGGTGAGCGTGGAGTCGTCGGCGTCCGGATCTGTCAGCGGCCACGGCAGCGCCGCCTTGTCGACCTTGCCCGAGGTGCGCACCGGCAGGTCGTCCATGATGGCGAGCAGTGGGATGAGCGGCGCCGGGAGCGTCTCGGCGAGCTCGGCGCGCGCGGTCTGCCGGTCGAAACCCTCCGTCGGCACCACATAGCCGACGAGCAGGGGGATGCCGCCCTCGCTGCGCTGCACGACGACGGTCGCCGCCGTCACCGCGGTGAGGTTCTGCAGCGCGGCCTCGACCTCGCCGAGCTCGATGCGCCGGCCGCCGATCTTCACCTGGTCGTCGGCGCGGCCCTGGAACACCAGGCCCGCCTCTTCGTACCGCACGAGGTCCCCGGAGCGGTAGGCGCGCTCCCAGCCCAGAGACGGCATCGGCGCGTACTTCTCCGCGTCCTTCGCCGGATCCAGGTACCGCGCGAGTCCGACGCCGCCGATCACGAGCTCGCCGACCTCGCCCTCGCCGACCCGGTCGCCCTCGCCGTCGACGACCGCGAGCTCCCAGCCGTCCAGCGGCAGACCGATCCGCACCGGCTCCCCGGCGCGCAGCGCCTCGCCGTCCATCTCGGCCGCGCAGGCGACGACCGTGGCCTCGGTGGGTCCGTACGTGTTCCAGACCTCGCGGTCCTCGCCGACCAGACGCGCGGCGAGTTCGGGCGGCAGCGCCTCGCCGCCGAAGATCAGCAGGCGCAGGTTCTCGATCGCATCCTGGGGCCAGAGCGCCGCGAGCGTCGGCACGGTCGACACCGCGGTGATGCCGTGCCCGAGCAGCCAGGGTCCGAGGTCCTCGCCGGAGCGCACCAGTGCCCGCGGCGCCGGCACCAGGCAGGCCCCGTAGCGCCAGGCCAGCCACATCTCCTCGCACGAGGCGTCGAAGGCGACGGAAAGCCCCGCGAGAACGCGGTCACCCGGGCCGAGCGGCGCATCCTGCAGGAACAGGTTCGCCTCGGCGTCGACGAAGGCGACGGCGGAGCGGTGGCTCACGGCGACGCCCTTGGGCACGCCGGTCGAGCCCGAGGTGAAGATGATCCAGGCATCGTCCAACGGCATCGGGTGCGGCACGGTCGTGATCGCGACCGAGTTCGGGTGCGGATCCTCACCGGCGAACAGGCCGGATCCGGATGCACCGCCCGGTCGGGATCCGCCTGTCTGCGTCGAACCGCCGTGCAGATCCGCGGAAACCCGCTGTTCGGCAGCGCCAGACGGATCCGCCGTCGGCGCGAACACCCCGCCCGCCCCGATCACGCCGCGCACCTTCGCCTCGCCGAACACGAGATCGGCCCGCTCCTGCGGATCGTCCGCGTCGACCGGCACGTACGCCGCGCCGGCCGCCATGGTGCCGAGGATCGCGAGGTACAGTTCGCGTCCGCCCGAGGGCATCCTGATGCCGACCCTGTCGCCGCGCATCACGCCGTGCTCGTGCAGCCGGGCCGCCGTCCGCCAGACCTGGGCGAGCAGCTCGGCGTAGCTGAGCGCACCGTCCACATCCTCGATCGCGGAGGCGTCCGGGTATCGGCGGGCGGTGTCGACGAGGATGTCGATCAGCGTGCGCGGCAGCGCCGCGAGCGCGGCACGGTCGAGGATGTCTTGCATCGGTTTCCGTTCGAGCGGCTGCACACAGGGCGCGTGCGCGCCCAGGGTACCGCGGGCGGGGAAACAGCAGGTGAAGCGGATCCCGGTGGGCTGTGCTGCCGCGAGGCTGGCTGCGGGGTCATGGGATTCGCGTTCGCAATTCAGGTCAGAATTGCCAGATCCGCGGAAACTCCACCACATTTCGCCAAGAACCGGCGTTCATCCTGAATCGCGAACACGAGCGCGACGGAATCGCGGAGTCAGCGCGTCGAGAACCCGCGCGATCTGGGTGCGAACCGAGGAGGAGTCGCCGAAGACGTCAGCCGCGATGAATCGGACCGTCACATAGCCCTGGGCCGCCGCCTCGACATCACGGCGTCTGTCTTCCTGTTGCTTGTCCCAGCCCTGATGGAACTCGCGGCCATCGCACTCGATGATGAGCCAGCCGTCGACGAGGAAATCGACACGACCGACCCGCGTGATCGTGACCTGCGTCCGCACATCCACCGGAAGGGTGCGCAGAATCAGGCGTAGCAGCGTCTCGCCGCCCGACTCTGCCCTGCCGTCGACCAGACGGCGCAGCACCTGAGTCCGCGCGGGAAGTGCGCGGAACATCGCATCCAAATCGTCCTCCGACAGCAGCTTCAGATGGAGCAGGCTGTCCAGAGTGGCGACGGCCGCACGGGCCTCCTGGCACAGCACAGCCTGCGCGGCTGCATCCCGGATGCTGACCATGTCTTGCCCAGAGATGTCATCCTCCGGCACTCGCCAGTGGATCACGAGACCTCGCTTGTCGAATCGACCGGCGTGGGCGTTGACTCGGACGTGCGGCCGAGACTCGTCGAGTACGAACACGCCGAGAAGTCGCAGCATCGACACGCAGTCCAGACGACCCCCCGTTCTGGCCGCCGCAATGATCGCAGGCGGAGCATCGCCTCGGGCGTAGCGCCCGCGACGGACTCTGATCAAGCTCCCTCCATCGACCGCCGCGCGAATCGTCCGGGAGGTGAGTCCCGCGGCACGCAGTTCTGCGGTGAGGAAGACCGCTCTCCTCGGGAGGGGTGCCGGCGAACGAGGATTGTCGTGATGCATGGTCGCGACTCTCTCGGGGTTTCGAAGCGCGGCGGGGCATGAATCCGGAACCCGTGTAGAACGCGCCAGCGCCGCAGCCTGTGCAGGACGAAGGCTCACGTGCTGCGACGCCGGCACTCCATCCCCTATTCAGGAGCGATCTGCGGGATCAGTGGATTCGCGGCGTCTTGTCCGGTGAAAGACCGGGTTCATCCTGAATACGGAACCAGCCGGCGTCGTGACCCAGACTCGGAGCCGGTCGTCCCACCCCCGTCGCCGTCCGTCGGGCCGATGCCCGCCGAATTCAGCCTGAATCCGCTTCTGCGTAGGAGCGACTGCCCTCCGCAGCCCGCGGGTACGCAGCCCGCGGGTAGGCGGCCCGCGGGCGGGCGCCCCGCGCTGGGCCTCAGCCGCCCTCGGCGGCGCTCCGCGGCCCGGTGCCCGGGACCTCAGCCCGCGCCGGGCGGGGTGCGCTTCGAATCGGCGAGCTCGTCGACCACGAGGGAGCGCTCGTCGATCGTGCCGTTGCGGTAGGCCTGGCGGCCGACCATGTGCGCCGACAGGGGCGCGGTCGCGAACTGCATCAGCACGACCGGCGCCACCAGCAGCAGCCCCAGCACGACCCCGATCACGGAGCGCTGCGAGAGCGCGATCGCCAGGCAGATCAGCAGCAGACCGAGCACCTGCGGCTTGGTGGCCGCGTGCAGCCGGCTCGGCACGTCCCGCAGGCGCAGCAGCCCGATCGCGGCGGTCAGGCACAGGAGCGCCCCGATCAGGACGAGGATCCACACCGCCGTGTCCACGACGACATCGGGGATCCGCAGTTCGAACACGTTCATCGCGCTCCCCCGTTGCTGCGGGTCCGGTGCGCGAAGGCCTGGTTCATGGTGACGGCGTTCATGATGGCGTGTTGTCCCTCCGCGCGACATAGCGGGCGACCGAGATGGAGCCGAACACGCCGACCGCGGCGACGACGATCAGCACCGGCAGCGTGCGGGTGTGGTGGTTGATCGCCATGTCGGCACCGAGCACGCACATCACCTCGGTGAGCAGCACGTCCGCGGCGACGGCGCGGTCGAGGATCGAGGGTCCGATCACGATGCGGATCACGGCGAGCACGGCGGCGACCGCGAACACGATCATGATGACGAGCAGCAGCGGATTCATCGGCGACCCTCCTCGGATCCCTGGGACGAGCCGGATCCCCGGGACGGACCGGATCCCTTCGGTCGGCGCGGCGTCGGGGAGCTCCCGGCGATCGCCCCGGCGAGACGCTCCCCCTCGGCACGCTCGTCGGCGCGCAACCGCGCGGCCTGCGCCGGAGTGCCGAGGGCGCGCACGATGCGGCGCTCCCAGCGCAGCACGCCCGCGCGCTGGTGCTCCACGTCCTCGAGCGAGCGCACGCCGATCACGTGCAGATACAGAGTGCGGGTGTCGCGGTCGGCCTCGACCACGAGCGACCCCGGGATGAGTGACGACGTCACCGCTACGTGGGTCATCACGAGGTCGTCGGCGTAGCGCAGCGGCACCGCGATGATCGCGGACCGCGGCGCGCGCCTCGGGTTCAGCACCTGCGCGGCGACGCTGAGCGAGCCGTGCACGACCGCGGTGAGGAACTGCACCACCAGCAATGCCGCCCACCACAGGTTGATCCGCCCGGAGAGCTCGATCGTGGGCAGCCGGAACACGCGCGTCACGAACAGCGCCACCGCGATGCCGGTCACGGCCGACAGCACCGTGAACTGGCCCCACAGCAGCATCCACAGCACGATCAGCCAGAGCAGGAACGGCAGCTGCAGGCCGATCTCGCGCCAGAGTCCCCGCTTCGTCCCCGGGTTCATGAGGAGACCTCGTCCCCATCGAGCATGTCGAGGTGCACAGGCTGCAGCAGGTTCGCGCCGATCCGCTCGCAGAGTCCGTAGATCGGGCCCGCGAACACGGTCAGCGCGAGGGTGACCGCGACCATGCCGCCTGTCGCGAAGGTCATGATCGTGGGGATCCGGCGCCGCTCCTGCTGCTCGTCGGCGGCCGGCGCGCTGCCGAGATGGGCGATGCGCTCGTTCTCCATCTCCTCCGGCGTCTCATCCTTGCTGCGCCAGAACGCGAGGTTCCACGCGCGCATGAGGGCGTAGAGCGTGAGCAACGAGGTGAGCACGCCGCCCACGATGAGCACCCAGATCAACGGCGTCGCGACCTGTGCCGCCGCCTGGAACAGCGCGAACTTGCCGATGAACCCCGAGAACGGCGGCAGGCCGCCGAGGTTGATCGCCGGCACGAAGTACAGCACGGCGATGAGCGGCGCCGCCTTCATGAGTCCTCGCACCTTCAGGATCGAGGTGCTGCCCGCGCGTCGCTCGACGAGTCCCACCGCGAGGAACAGCGTGGTCTGCACGATGATGTGGTGCACGATGTAGTACACCGTGGCGCCGATGGCAGCCGGCGTCGCGATCGCCAGGCCGAACACCATGTAGCCGACGTGGCTGACCAGCGTGAACGACAGGATCCTCTTCAGCTCCGCCTGTGCGACGGCGCCGAGTATTCCGATCAGCATCGTCGCGAGCGCCACGATCATGAGCAGCGTGTTGATGCTCGACACGTTGAACAGCTGCGTCTCGGTGCGGATCAGCGCGTACACGCCGACCTTGGTCAGCAGTCCGGCGAACACCGCCGTGACCGGCGCGGGCGCGGTCGGATACGAGTCCGGCAGCCAGAACGACATCGGGAACACGGCCGCCTTGATGCCGAAGGCGACCACGAGCATGAGGTGCAGCACGAGCTGCGTGCTCGGCGGGATCTCCCCGATCCGCTCCGCGATCTGCGCCATGTTCACGGTGCCGAGCGCCGCGTAGATGAGCGCGATCGCGACGAGGAACAGCACCGAGGAGACCAGCGACACGACGATGTAGACCGCGCCTGTGCGGATCCGGGACTCGGTGCTGCCCAGAGTTATCAGCACGTAGGAGGCGACCAGCAGGATCTCGAATCCGACGTAGAGGTTGAACAGGTCGCCCGCGATGAAGGCGTTGAAGATGCCCGCCGCGAGGATCAGGTAGGACGGGTTGAAGATCGAGATCGGGGTCTCCTCGGCCCCATCCGCGGCACCCTGGCCCACTGAGAAGAGCAGCACCGCGACCAGCACGATGCTCGACACGAGCACGAGCAGCGCCGCGAGCCGGTCGACGTAGAGCACGATGCCGAACGGGGCGGGCCAGCCGCCCACCATCACCGCGATCGGCTTGGTCTGGTCCACCACGACGAGCAGGGTCGCGGCGATCACCGAGACCGCGGCGAGCGTGACGACGGTGACGATGACCTGCACGCGGGTGTTGCGGCCGAACACGAGCGTGATCGCGGCGCCCAGCAGCGGCAGGGCGACGAGCAGCGGGACGAGGGCGTTCATCGCGGCTCCTCCCCCGGTTTGCGGTCGTCGTCTGTCTCGGGTGTGCTCGTCTCCGCCTCAGGGGCCGAGCGATCCGCCCGGGAGAACGGGTGCGGATCCGGCCGGTCCACCGGTGCGTCATCGACGAGCCCGTCCAGATCCTTCGCGTGCAGCACACGGATCGGCGACGTCACGACGCCCACGAAGTCGGTCGTGGCGTCCTCGTCCTCGAGATCGACCTCGTCGTCCATGAGGTCTTCCTCGATCTCGGTGCGCTCGCGCAGGGCGAGGTCGGCCTCGTCGTCCTCGACCGTGTCGGCCTTGCCCAGCTGCCACGAGCGGTAGATGAGCGCGAGCAGGAAGGCGGAGACCGCGAATGTGATCACGATCGCGGTGAGGGTGAGCGCCTGCGGCAGCGGGTCGCTCATATCGTCCGCGATGCCGTAGAACGGCGCGGGTCCCGGCCGGCCCATCACGATCAGCAGCAGCAGGTTCACCGCATTGCCGAGCAGCAGGAACCCGATCAGCACGCGGGTGAGGCTGCGTTCGAGCATCGCGTACACGCCGCAGCCGAACAGCACCGCCATCACGATGATGAGCACCAGGGAGACGTCCATCAGATGTCCACCCCCCGCGCGCGCATCTCGAGCGTCTGCCGGTCGACCTCGGCCCCGAGGCTGCGCAGCACATCGAGTACCAGACCGATCACGACGAGGTAGACGCCGATGTCGAAGAACGTGGAGCTGACGAACTCGATGTGGCCGATGACGGGGATCTCCGCCTCCCACACCGCGCTGGTGAGCGGTGCGAGCCCGAAGAACAGCGGCACCACGGCCGCGCCCACCGCGAGGATGAGCCCCGCGCCGAGCAGACGCCCCGCGTCGGTGGGCGCCGCGGCGCCCAGCTCCCAGCGGCCGCCCGCGATGTAGCGCATGACCAGGGCCATGCCCGCGACAAGACCGCCCGCGAAGCCGCCGCCCGGGGCGTTGTGGCCGGCGAAGAGCAGGTAGATCGAGACCACGATGATGGTGTGGAAGAGGATCCGCACGATCACCTCGAGCAGGATCGAACGGTTCTCCGGCTTGACGTTGCCGCCGCCGACGAGCCACGCGCGCGGCGCCGTGTCACCGGCCGTCTGCACGCGCACGCCCTCGGTCGTCTCCACGAGCGGGCCGCGCCGGGCCCGGCGCGGGCCCTCGGGCAGCGCCTTCGTGGCGGAGAGCCGGTCGGCGCGGTGGGTGACGAACACGAGCGAGGCGACGCCGGTGGCCGCGAGCACGAGCACCGACAGCTCCCCCATCGTGTCCCAGCCGCGCAGGTCCACCAGGGCCACGTTCACCACGTTCTTGCCGTGCCCGAGCTCGTACGCGAGCTTCGGGAACGCCTCGGAGATGGGCTCGGCGACCCGGGATCCGGTGGCGACGATCGCCACGAGCGCCATCATCACGCCCGCTGCGATGCCGAGGATCGCGCGCGGCACACGGCCGACCGAGGCGTTGTGCTCCCCCATCCGGGCCGGCAGCCGCCGCAGCACCAGCGCGAAGGTGACCAGCGTCACCGTCTCGACGAGGATCTGAGTGAGCGCCAGATCGGGCGCGCCGCTCGTGCCGAACAGCACGACCATGCCGAGGCCCGTGACGGAGACCAGCACGACGCCGGTGTAGCGCTTCTGCGCCCTGATCGCGAGCAGCCCCGCGAAGATCATGATCGGCGCCACCACGAGCTGCACCGGCGTGTGCCAGGCGCTCAGCTGCGCATTCGCCGGGCCGCCCGCGATGAGCGCGGTGGTCTCGGCGGCGATCACGACCACGAAGATCGTGCCGACGTAGACCGGCAGCGAACCGCGCTGCGTGAGCGACGTGGTCACCAGGGAGAGCCGGTCCACGCTCCGCATCACGAAGTAGTACGCGTCCTGCGCGGTGAACGGCAGCAGGCGCGGTCGGCGGTCCCAGCCGAGGCGCCGCGTGAGCGGGAACAGCGCGAGACCCAGCAGCACCGCGCCCAGCGAGAGGAACAGGGCCGGTGCCAGACCGTGCCAGAGCGCCAGGTACCCGGGGTCCAGGGGCGAACCGTCGTAGCCGGGTGCCTTCGCGTCGTCCGCGTAGCCGTAGAGCACCACGGTGACCGCCGAGGCCAGCGGGCCCAGCACGAGCGTGCCGAACGCGAGCAGCACCGGCGACACCAGGAACCCGAAGGGAGGGGACGGCCATTCCGTGTCGGGCATATAGGCGCCCGTGGCGTCCTTCTTCCGCCAGAACGCCCCCCAGAGGAACCGCGCTCCGTATGCCGCGGTAAGAATGGATCCGAGGATCACGCCCACGAGCGCGACGATCCCCCATGGGGATCCGCGCTGCGCCTCGTCGAAGAAGGCAGCCAGGGTCGACTCCTTCGCGGCGAATCCGATCGTCGGGGGGATCCCCATCATGGATCCGACGGCGAGGAAGCCGGAGATGGCGAGCAGCGGCGCCTGGCGCCCTACGCCGCTGATCTCGTTCGCATCACGCGTGGACAGTTGGCGGTCGATGACGCCGACGATGAGGAACAGGGCAGATTTGAACAGGGCGTGGCTGATCACGAGCGCGAGCCCGGCCAGCATCGCGTCCGGCGTCCCATAGCCGAGCACCACGGTGAAGAAGCCGAGCTGACTCACGGTGCCGAACGCGAGGATGCGCTTGAGGTCGGTCTCCCGCAGCGCCTGCACGCCGCCCAGCAGCATCGTGAACACGCCCAAGGTGATCGTGATCGGCCGCCAAGGGCCGGACAGCGCGAACACGGGCGCGAACCGCGCGATGAGGTAGATGCCCGCCTTCACCATGGCTGCGGCGTGCAGGTAGGCGCTCACCGGGGTGGGAGCTGCCATGGCGCCCGGCAGCCAGAAGTGGAACGGGAAGATCGCGGACTTGCTGAGCGCGCCGACGAGCAGCAGCACGATCGCCGCGTCGACCACCGGGCCGGTGGGCGCGATCTCCAGGATCCGCGACATGCTCGAGGTTCCGGCCTCCACGGCCAGGAACACCACCCCGATGAACATCGCGAGCCCGCCCAGCGTCGTCACCAGCAGCGCCTGCAGCGCGGCACGTCGGCTCGCACCTCGGCGGTGATAGTGCCCGATCAGCAGGTAGGAGAGGATGCTGGTCAGCTCCCAGAACATCACCAGCAGCACGAGGTCGTCGGTGGTCACCAGGCCGTACATCGCGCCGGCGAAGGCGAGCAGCACCGCCGCGAACTGGCCGATGCCCTCCTTCGAGCCGCGGAAGTACCAGCGGCAGTACAGCAGCACGAGCGCCCCGACGCCGGTGACGATGAGGGCGAGCAGCCAGCTCAGCTCGTCGAGCCGGAAGGAGAGGGACAGTCCCAGCTGCGGGATCCAGTCGATCGACTCCCGCGGGATCAGCGCGGAGTCATCGGATCCGGCGAGCACCTGGGGCGTCAGCGCGATCAGGTGCACGAACGCGGCCGCCGGCACGAGCGCCGCGACAGCGAAGGCACGGGCGCCGATCCATGAGACCAGAAGCGGTAGCAGCAGCGAGGCGACGGCGAACACGGCGAGGAGCGTCAGCATGGCGGTCTCCTCTGGCTCGTCGGTCTCTGCGGACTCAGCAGGTGAGCGTGCAGGTCGACACAGGCGGGCGGGTTCGGAGCCAGTTTACGTGCCGGATCCGGAATCGACCGCCGCCGTCGTCACGAAAGCGGCTGCGGAGCGGGCACGGGCCCGGTCGTGGTGCCCTCGCGGAATGTGCAGGTGAAGCGGATGGACGCGGCCTGCTCCCCCGCCAGCAGACGCGCGACGGCGTCTCCCGCGGCGCGTCCCTTCTCCACCGCGGGCTGCACGGCGGTGGTGAGCACGTGCTCGCCGAGCCCGTCCACGGCGATGCCGTCGAACCCCGCAATGCTGACATCCTCGGGCACGCGCAGACCCACCTCTTCCGCAGCGCGGATGACGCCCGCGGCGAGGAGGTCGCTCTGAGCGATGACGGCGGTCGGTCGGGTTTGCGGATCCGCGAACAGGGTTCGCCCCGCGATGAGGCCCTCGTCGATGAGACTGCTGGCGGCGGACACTACGCGCGCGTCCGGGAAGACTTGGAGGGTCGGCGACAGGCGCGCGCTCGTGACAGGGGTCGTGATCATCGCAATGCGCTCGGGCGTCGCATCGCCGCGCACCTTGTCCCCGTCGAACGGCAGCGTGACCACGGCGACATCCCTGTGGCCGAGCGCACGCAGGTGGTGCGCGATCTGCGCGGCAGCCTCGCCGTTGTCCAGCTCCATGCGGGGCACGTCGTCGCCGGCGTCGCCCTCGATCACCACCACGGGCAAGCCGCGGTTGCGCACCGCCTGCAGGGTCTCGCGCATGCGCGGGCTGCAGCCGATCAGCACGGCCGCGTCGATGGGCGCCGTGGCGAGGGTCGGCGCATCGGCCCCGGCCTCGGGGTCATCCCGCAGCAGCAGCACCCCGGCGCCGAGCGCGGCCAGGCCGTCGGTGAGCCCGTCCATGGTCGCGGTCTTGATCGGATCCAGGAAGGCCGTGCGCAGGTGCTCTTCGAGCGCCACGGCGACGATGCCGCTGCGCCCCCGCCGCAGTGAGGCGGCACGGGGGTCGGGGCCGGTGTAGCCGAGCTCCGCGGCGACGGCGAGCACCCGCTCCCTGGTGGCGTCGGCGACCGGTGCCTTGCCGCTGAACACGACCGACGCGGTGGACGGGCTCACCCCCGCGGCACGCGCCACATCCGCGATCGTGGCGCGTCGCCGCACCGCCGCAGCATCCGGATCCGAGGTCATGTCTCGACAATAACATCGTTGGGAACACAGAGATCGAATCGATTCGATACACTGGCCGGATGGACACCGCCCTCACCCGCTCCCAGTTCGTGCGCTGGCGCGCCGCGATCTTCGCGATCTTCCTCGCCAGCGGCCTGTCGATCGCGACCTGGGCGTCGCGCGTGCCGGACATCAAGGCGGCCCTGCACATCGACAACGGTCAGATGGGCCTGCTGCTGCTCGGCATGGGCATCTCGTCGATCATCGGCATCTCGACGAGCCCCGCCGTCATGGCGCGCACCGGCGCGCGCCTCGGCATGCTCGTCACGATGCTGAGCTTCGCGATCGGCGTCGGCCTGGTGGGCCTGGGCACCAACGTGCTGGGCTCCGTGCCGGTCGTGGTGGCGGGGCTGGTGCTGTTCGGCCTCGGCAACGGATCGCTGGACGTGATGATGAACGTCGAAGCGACCGCCATCGAGCAGCAGATGGGCAAGACGATCCTGCCGGTGTTCCACGCCTTCTTCAGCCTCGGCACCGTGATCGGCGCCGGGGTGGGAGCTCTCGTGGTGAACCTGGGTCTGAACGTCGCCGCGCACACCCTGATCATCGCCGTGATCATCGCCGTGCTCGCCTTCGCCTGCTGGATGAACGTGCCCAATCGCGAAGCGGCGCTCGACCCGCAGCCCGAGGAGAAGCCGCACTGGCGCGAGCGGATGCACGTCGCGCTCGAGGCCTGGCGCGAGCCGCGCACGTACTTCCTCGGCATCGTGATGCTGGGCATGTCCTTCGCGGAGGGCGGCGCCAACGACTGGCTGGCCCTCGGTGTCTCCGAGGACCACCACGCGGGTCCTGCGCTCGGCGCCGCGGCCCTGGCCACGTTCTCCGTCGCGATGACCGTCGTGCGCCTGTTCGGCGGCCCGCTCGTCGACCGCTTCGGGCGCGTCGTGGTGCTGCGGGTGCTCGCGATCACCGCCGCCGCCGGCATCCTGCTGTTCATCCTGGCGCCGAGCACCCCGCTGGTGTTCGTGGCAGCGGCGCTGTGGGGCGTCGGCGCGTCGCTCGGCTTCCCGCTGGGCATGTCTGCCGCGGCCGACGACCCCGCCAAGGCCGCCGCGCGGGTGAGCGCTGCCGCGACGATCGGCTACATCGCCTTCCTCGGCGGCCCGCCCGTGCTCGGCTTCATCAGCAACCACATCGGCCTGCTCAACACGCTCTACATCCTGGTCGTGCTGGCAGCTCTCTCCGGCTTGTTCTCGGGCGCGGCCCGGCCGCTCCGCGAGGAGGAGAAGGTCTCCGCGGGCTGAGCCCACGCCCGTCTCGGCCGCTGCGGGCGGCGCGTCTGCAGGACCCCGGGACGCGCATCCGTGGATCCGTCCTGCCTCCGTCGCACGATCGTGCAGGTGTTGCGGCGCAGCGGGCTAGGCTCTTCGGGTGCGTCTCGTCATCGCCCGCTGCGCCGTGGACTACTCCGGCCGCCTCAACGCCCATCTGCCCCTCGCCACGCGTCTGCTCGTGCACAAGGGCGACGGCAGCCTGCTCGTGCACTCCGACGGCGGCAGCTACAAGCCGCTGAACTGGATGAGCCCGCCGTGCCGCCTCGAACCGGAGCAGCCGGGGGAGGAGGAGGCATCTGCCGGCGTCACCGAGGTCTGGCGGGTCACCCACCAGAAGACCGGTGACGCGCTGCGCGTGCAGATCTACGAGATCCTGCACGACTCGGCGCATGAGCTGGGCATCGATCCCGGTCTGCAGAAGGACGGCGTCGAGGCGGACCTGCAGCGACTGCTCGCCGAGCAGGTGGAGCGGATCGCCGAGGGAGCCACCCTGGTGCGCCGGGAGTACCCGACCGCCATCGGCCCTGTCGATCTCATGGTGCGTGACGCGGACGGCGCCGCGATCGCCGTCGAGATCAAGCGCCGTGGCGACATCGACGGCGTGGAGCAGCTCACCCGCTATCTCGAGCTGCTCGGCCGGGATCCGCACCTCGCTCCGGTGCAGGGTGTGTTCGCCGCGCAGGAGATCAAGCCCCAGGCGCGCGTGCTGGCCGAGGACCGGGGGATCCGGTGCCTCGTGCTCGACTATGAGGACATGAAGGGCATCGAGTCCGGCATCCCGCGGCTGTTCTGATCCCGTATTCCCCGAAAGGCATGAACGTGGCCGCATCTCCTTACTCCTGCATCCTCTGGGACGTCGACGGCACGATCGCCGACGCATCCGCCGGCATCCTGCCGCGCCTGCTCGAGGTCTTCACGTCCTTCGGGCTGCCCGAGCCCGACGCAGGCGCCCTGTCCCGCTGGATCGGACCGCCGATGTTCGAGTCCTTCCAGGAGTTCGCCGGGATGTCCGCAGAGGATGCGCACCGCGCCGTCCGCGAGTACCGCCGCCTCGCCGCGCGCGACGGCTACGCCGCGAGCGTGCGGATCTATCCGGGAGTGGCCGAGGCGCTGAAGACGGTGAAGGCCGCCGGCATCCCGCAGGCGACGGCCAGCTCGAAGCCGGAGAACCAGGTGCTCGCGATCCTCGAGCACTACGAGCTCATCGACGACTTCGTCGTGGTCGCCGGCGCCCTGCCCGACGCCGCGGGCCTGCACGACGGCAAGGAGGCGGTCCTCCGCCGGGCGCTCGGCCGTCTGGCCGACGCGGGCGTCGACATCAGCCGTCCTGTCCTGATCGGCGACCGCCTCCACGACATCGAGGGTGCGGCCCCGCTCGGCGTGCCCGTGATCTTCGTCACCTGGGGCTTCGGCGAGCCGGGGGAGTCGGCCGGCGCCGTCGCCGAGGTCGCGACCCCCGACGAGCTGCTGCGGATCCTCTTGCCCGCGGCCTGACCGGATCCGCCTGGTCATCCGCGAGACCGAACTTCCGTCCCGAGAGCGACGATCGAATCGTCGGTCTCGGGACGCAGCTTCGGTCTCATGGTCAAGCCGCGCACGTCGAAGCCCGCACAAAGAGAACTCCCCCGGTGCCGAAGCACCGGGGGAGTCTCAGAATTCCGTGTCGCTCAGAGCGGACGGATGTTCTCGGCCTGCAGGCCCTTGGGGCCCTGCGCCACATCGAACTCGACGCGCTGGTTCTCGTCGAGCGAGCGGTAGCCGGAGGATGCAATGGCGGAGTAGTGCGCGAACACGTCAGCTCCACCGTCGTCGGGGGAGATGAAGCCGAAGCCCTTCTCCGAGTTGAACCACTTAACCGTGCCCTGAGTCATGTACTGCCTTCTTGCTTGGGCTTACGCCGGCGCAAACGCGTCGACGATGCTAACGCTATCCGAGTCGGCCCGCATCGCAACACCCCGGATGACAAGGTGACGAAAATGTTGCACGTCTGCGCGACCGCCGGATCCGACCGTCCGCCGCCAGAATCGCCGGTCACGACGGCACAGCGCCGGGAAATGGAGCGGGTCCCCACCGCGGGGGGAGCGATGGGGACCCAGGACGACCGGAGGGTGCGTCTGAGATCAGCATAACCCATCTTCTGAGGTTTTGTCCCCCAAAAGGGGGACAAATCTGCCTCACGGGGATATCATCTCAATACATCGGAATACTGGGGACGAAGCGGCCCCCCCGGGGGATCCATTGGGGACTGGATGCGCCGAGGGGGCCATTGCACGCACTGACCGCCGGTCTCTGGGGAAGACCTTTCCACCTTCGCTGGGGACGTCAGGCGGGAGCGGCCGTCTTCACGTGCGCGCGGTCCACATTAGGCGAGGCCGCGCACCCTGTCCAGAACGGACGGGCGCGCCGATCGGAAAACGCTCTCAATCGTTCAGAGAGCGCCATTCTTCGGCGAGAATCCCGTAGTTCATGCCGTCCATCCACTCTCCGCTGCGGTGCAGCGCCGTACGACGGCTGTGCTCTTCGCGCCGCATTCCCAGCCGCTCCATCATCCGCCACGACGCCTGGTTCGCGGCGAAGCAGCCCGCGCTGACCCGGCGCAGCCCCAGCACGGTGAAACACGCGGCCATCACTGCACGGACCGCCTCGGTCGCGTAGCCGCGGCCCTGCTGCGCGGGATCCATCGCCCAGCCGAGCTCCGCCTGCACGCCCGCAGCCTGCGCACGTACCTCGGCCTGCGACCAGGCGTCCTCGACGCGCACCATGATGTCGCCGATCACGCCAGTGCCCGGCAGTTCCACGAGCAGGGTGATCGCGAGTCGCTCCGGATCCGTGAAGTGCGCGCGGAACTCCTCGGCATCTGCGGGCGCGGTGGTCAGCCACCGGGACACCTCGTCGAGGCGGCGATAGCGCCACACCGCGTCGGAGTCGGCCGGCGTGCTCGCCCGCACGATCAGGCGCTCGGTGCGCAGGGGGAGGGCGAGACGTTCCAGAGCGGAGGAGGTCATGCCTCCAGGCTAGAGTCCGGATCCGACATCCGTGCGGCGCGCACGTCGACGAGTCCGTCCAGGGCCTGCAGCAGACGAGCGGCGCCCGGCCGGTCCGGGGTCGCGCGGGTGTGCACCAGCACGTTCATCGCGGCGAGCACGAGCGACACCGCACGCACGGCCTCGTCGTGGTCGGCCGCCCGTCGCTCGGCGAGTTCGATGAGCTGCTCGCGCACGGATCCCATCCATTGCGAGAAGGCGGGCAGCAGCTCGGGCCGGCGCATGAGCAGCTGCTTGATCCGATGCCGGTCCATGCCCTCGTCCATCGACGAGCCGACGACCTCGCACAGCGCCGGCACGAGCTCGCCACGAGCATGCAGGAAGCGCGTCACCACGTCGTCGGCGGCGCCGGACTCCGGCAGCTTCAGGGCCGCCGCCGCCTTCGAGGGGAAGTAGTTGAAGAAGGTGCGCGGTGAGACATCGACGGCTTCGCAGATCTGCTCGATCGTGGTGCCGTCCAGGCCCTGCTCCTCGACGAGATGCAGCGCCGCCTCATGCAGGGCCTGCCGGGTCTGCTGCTTCTTGCGCTCGCGCCGGCCCTCGCCGACGCGCTCGCTCGCGGCACCCCGGCCGTCGACGGTCTCGATCATGCTCCTCATCCTTCCCGACGGGAGGGCCGGAACGGGAATCCGCCCGTTCCGGCCCATCCGCTCAGGCCTGCTGGGTCCTGATGGTGCCGGTCTCGCTGACACCGGCGGCATCGGCCTGCTCCTGCAGCGCGGAGCGCGTACGCAGCGGCGGAGCCTTGAAGAACCACGTCAGCACGAACGCCAGCATGAGCACGCCGAAACCGACCCAGTAGATGACGTCGATCGCCTTCGTGAAGCCGACCATGAACGGCTTGGTGAGCACCGGATCCGCGCCGTTCAGGAACGACGTGTCGCTCACCGCGCTACTGGATCCGCTCGACGTCTTCGAAGACGCCTTGTTCAGCTCCTTGACGATGTTCGGCACGAGCTGGTCGACCCAATAGCTGCGCTGGTCCTTGTTCGACCAGTCCACGACGACCTTGCCGTCCTGCACCGTCGCGTGCGCCTTGTCGGCGACCGCCTGCAGGGCTGCGGTCTCGGCGGCCGGAGTCGCCTCCGCCACCTTCTGGGCGATCACGGTCTGCGCCGCAGCCGCCGGGAGCTGGCCCGCCGCGACTGCCTGGTTCACTCCGTCGGTGACCTTCTGCGTCACAGCCTGGCCCGCGGCGGTCTTCGCCGCCGTCGCGCCCTTGTCGAGCTGTGCCTGGAAGTTCTGCTCGAGCGGACCCGTGATCGGCGTCCACAGCTGCTTCATGACCGCCTTGTTCTGCTCCTTGCCCGCGACGGCGGGATCCAGAGCTCCGTTCAGCGCGGCCGTCAGCGTCGGCTTGTCGGCCATGCTGTGCGTGATGTTCAGCGGCAGCAGGGTGAACAGGATGGAGAGCATGATCGCGGTGCCCAGCGTTCCACCGATCTGGCGGAAGAAGGTCGCGGCGCTCGTGGCCACACCCATGTCCCTGGCCTCGACGGCGTTCTGGCTCGCCATGACCAGCGACTGCATGAGCTGGCCGAGGCCGAGGCCGACCACGAACATGCCGATCATCATGAACCACACCGGAGTGTTCGAGGAGACGAAGGTCAGCAGCAGGAAGCCGAGGGCCATGATCAGCGTGCCGGTGCGCGGGAAGATGCCGTACTTTCCGGTGCGCGAGGTGATCTGCCCGGCCGCCATCGACGAGCCCATGAGTCCGACCACCATCGGCAGCATCGCGAATCCGGACTCGGTGGGGGTGAGTCCGCCGACGATCTGCATGTACAGCGGGATGGTCATCATGGCACCGAACATGCCGAAGCCGACGAGCACGCCGATCCCGGTCGCCCAGGAGAACGGGCGCGAGTGGAACAGCCGGATCGGGATGATCGCGTCGTCCTTCATCGCGATCTCGATCAGCACGAAGGCGATCACGCCGAGGCCGCCGATCACGTAGCAGGCGATCGCGCCGAACGAGGCCCAGCCCCACTCACGGCCCTGCTCGGCGACGAGCAGCAGCGGCACGAGCGCCACGATCACGGCCGTCGCGCCCCACCAGTCGATCCGGGGGTTCTTGTGCTTGCCGACCTTCGGAAGGTGCAGGAACGCGATCACCATGCCGAGCGCGATCAGGCCGATCGGCAGGTTGATGAGGAACACCCAGCGCCATCCGGAGATCCAGAGGATCTCGTTCGCACCGGCGAACAGGCCGCCGACGAGCGGGCCGATCAGCGAGGAGATGCCGAAGACGGCGAAGAAGTACCCCTGGTACTTCGCCCGCTCACGCGGCGCGAGGATGTCGGCCATGATCGCGAGCGGCAGCGACATCAGCGCGCCCGCGCCGATGCCCTGGACGCCTCGGAACGCCGCGAGCATCAGCATCGACGACGAGAACGTCGCCAGGATGGAGCCGAGGATGAACACCGAGATGCCGAAGATGAACAGCGGCCGGCGACCGAAGATGTCGCTGAGCTTGCCGTAGATCGGCACCGAGATCGTCGACGTGATCAGGTACGCCGTGGTGACCCAGGCCTGCTGGTCGAGACCGTGCAGGTCGTCGCCGATCGTGCGGATCGCGGTGCCGACGATCGTCTGATCGAGAGACGACAGGAACATGCCGGCCATGAGGCCGTAGATGACGAGCAGGATCTGCTTGTGCGTCATGATCGGGGCGTTCTGCGAGCGCTCGGCGCGCGTCGCCCCTGTTGTTGCTGTGGCGGTGGACATGGAGTCCCTTTCACGTGAATCGAGGACGCCGTCGCCCGTCGTCGACACCCGTCGCTTCGAGCGCCGACGTTGGCGGCAAGAATGTTGCAGCCCTGCAAGATTACACGAAAGGAAAGGTTGCGCAAACGCAGAATCGCTATGAGGTTGCTGGATCCTGCGCGGCGGGGCGCTTCGACCGGCTCAGCGACCGCGGGGTCAGTCGGGGTCGCGCAGGAGAGCGCCGCGAGCGGCCACCAGCTGCTCCACGCCCTCCAGCAGCCGCGCCGCTCCCGGACGCTCGCCTCCGGCGGTCCCGTCGTGCACGATCACGCTGAGCGCCGCCATCGTCAGCGCGACCGCGGCCAGCGCCTCCTCGTCAGTCGCCCGCTCGCGCACGAGCGCGAAGTACTGCTCGCGCACGCCTCCCATCCACTGCGCGAACGCGGGCATCAGCTCGGGGCGGCGCAGCACCAGCGCCTTCATGCGCTTGCGCTGCTGCGCGTCATCCATCGAGGCGCCGATGAGCTCGCACAGCGCCGGAACCAGCTCGCCCTCGGCGGCGCGGAAGGCGGCGGCTCCTTCGGGGGAGATCCCGGAGTCCGGCAGATCCAGCGCTGCGGCCGCCTTGGACGGGAAGTAGTTGAAGAAGGTGCGCGGCGAGACGTCCACGGTCTCGCAGATCTGCTCGACCGTGGTGCCGTCGAGGCCCTGCTCGTCGACCAGCTGCAGCGCCGCCTCGTGCAGCGCCAGGCGCGTCTGCTGCTTCTTGCGCTCGCGACGCCCGCAGTTGTCGGCGTGCGGATCCGCCGCCGGTTCTTCGATGCTCGTCATCTCTGTCTCCTCGAGAGCCGGAGCGGGGCTCCGCCCCGGCTCTCGTCAGGCTCTGCTCAGGCCTTGTGGGTCCTGATGCTTCCGGTCTCGGTCATGCCGACCTTGTCGGCCCGTTCCTGCAGGGCGGAGCGGGCGCGCAGCGGCGGAACCTTGAAGAACCAGGTCAGCACGAACGCGAGCAGGATCACGCCGAGGCCGACCCAGTACAGCGTCACGAGCCCCTGGATGAAGCCGATCTTGAACGGCTTGCTGAGCGCCGCGTCCGCCCCCGTCAGGAAGGAGGTGTCGTTCACCGCGGTGCCGGAGGAACCGGATCCGGAGGCGTCGTTCTCCTTTTTCTTGATCCGGTCCTGCAGCGTCGGCACCAGCTGGTCGACCCAGTAGGTGCGCTGGTCGTGGTCGGCCCAGTCGACCGCGACCGTGTCGCCCTGCACCGAGGCGTGCGCCTTCTCCGCGGCCGTGTTCAGCACCTGCTGGTGCGCGGAGGCCTCGGCGGCAGGCGTCGCCTCGGCGACCTTCTGCGCGATCACGGCGGGGGCGGCCTCAGCGGGCAGCTGACCCGCGGCGACGGCCTGGTCCACGCCCGCGGTCACGGCGGTGGTGACGGCGTCGCGGGCCGCGGACTTGGCCTTCGCGTCACCCTCCGCCACGCCCTTGTCGAGCTGCGCCTGAACGCCCTCGGTCAGCGGACCGACGACTCCGCTCCACTGCTGCTTCATGATCGCCGCGTTCTCGCTCTTGGACGACGTCGCCGGATCCAGCGCGGCGTCGAGCGCCGCGGTCAGGTTGGCCTTGTCCTCGGTCGCGTGCAGGATGTTGGTCGGCAGCATCGAGAACAGCACCGACAGCATGACAGCCGTGCCCAGCGTTCCGCCGATCTGGCGGAAGAACGTGGCAGCGCTCGAGGCGACGCCCATCTCGTGCGGGTCGACCGAGTTCTGGCTCGCGAGCGTCAGCGGCTGCATGAGCTGGCCGAGACCGAGACCGAGCACGAACATGCCGGCGAAGATCTGCCACAGGGGCGTCTCGTAGCGGATGAGCGTGAGGGAGAGGAAGCCGACGGCGGTGAAGAGCGTGCCGAGGACCGGGAAGATGCGGTACCTGCCGGTGCGTGCGGTGATCTGTCCCGAGACCAGCGACGCGATGATGAGGCCGAGGATCAGCGGCAGCATCGACAGCCCCGACTCGGTCGGGTTCATGCCGACGACGATCTGCATGTACAGCGGGATCGTCATCATGGCGCCGAACATCGCGAAGCCCACGAGGACGCCGAGCACGGTGGCCATCGCGAACGTGCCGGAGCGGAACAGCTTCAGCGGGATGATCGCGTCCTCTTTCATGAGGGCTTCGATCACGATGAACGCCACGAGGCCGAGCCCGCCGATCGCGTAGCAGGCGATCGCGGCGACCGAGTCCCAGCCCCAGGTGCGGCCCTGCTCGACGACGATGAGCAGCGGCACGAGGGCGACGATCACGGCGGCGGCGCCCCACCAGTCGATGCGCGGGCCCTTGTGCTTGCCGACCTTGGGTAGGTGCAGGAACGTGATCACCATGAACAGGGCGAACAGGCCCAGCGGGATGTTGATGAGGAAGGTCCAGCGCCAGCCGTCGATCCAGAGGATCTCTTTCGCACCGGCGAAGAGGCCGCCGACCAGCGGGCCGATCACGGTCGCGATGCCGAACACCGCGAAGAAGTAGCCCTGATATTTGGCACGCTCCCGCGGAGCGAGGATGTCGCCCATGATCGCGAGCGGGAGTGCCATCAGCGCGCCGGCGCCGATGCCCTGGAACGCGCGGAACGCGGCCAGCATCATCATCGAGGTCGAGAACGCGGAGAGCGTGGAGCCCAGGATGAAGATGACGATGCCGAGGATGAACAGCGGGCGGCGGCCGAAGATGTCGCTGAGCTTGCCGTAGATCGGCACGGCGATGGTCGACGTGATGAGGAACGCGGTCGTCACCCAGGCCTGCTGGTCGAGGCCGTGCAGGTCGTCACCGATCGTGCGGATCGCGGTGCCGAACACGGTCTGCGCGAGCGACGACAGGAACATGCCGCTCATCAGGCCGTAGATCACCAGCATGATCTGCTTGTGGGTCATGATCGGCTTCGGCGCGTGCGCGATGGGCGCCTCGACCGTCGTGACGGTGTCGGTGGCGGTTGCCATACAGGTCCTTCCAGGAGAACGGGGGATGGAGCGGTGCGGATCCTGCCCGCGGACTTCATCGATCGACGCGAGCGCCGACGCCGGCGCAAAACTTGCAACCCTGCAATGTTACACCTTTGCAAGCTTTCCTGCACGCACGGATTCGGATCCGTTGTGCCGGGCCGGTTGTCGGAGGCTTCGGCGACGATGGAGGCATGACGGACGGCTACGACCCCGGGTTCCTCGCGACGACCGTGCCTCTTCCTCGCCCTGGTCACCAGGTGCGCGAACTCGCGTACCCGCGATTCACCGTGCTGCTGGACCCCGAGCGTCGGCTGGCAGCGTCGACCGGCGTGAACATCGACGGTGCGACCTTGCGCGACTTGCCGCGCACGGGCGAGTGGCGGCTCGATCCGCGGGTCGGCGAGGATGAGCAGACCGGCCCGGCCGTCTACGCCCGCAACGACCTCGATCGTGGTCATCTGGTGCGCCGGCGAGATCCGGGCTGGGGCGAGACCGGTGACGCGCGCGCGGCGATGGAGGCCACCTTCGTCTACCCCAACGCGGCGCCGCAGGCCGCGAACTTCAACCAGGGACCGGAGCTCTGGCTGGGCCTCGAGGACCATGTGCTGACCTATGCGGAGGCGACGGCGCAGCGCCTCTCGGTGTTCACGGCGCCGGTCCTGGCCGAGGATGACCCGCCCTACCGCGGCATCCGGATCCCGCTGCGCTTCTGGAAGATCGCAGCGTGGGACACGGCGGGTTCGCTCGCGGCGGCGGGATTCGTGCTCGATCAGTCCGACCTGGTCGACACCAGGGACGGCCTGCTCGCGACGGCGCCGCTCGGCGGGTTCCGCACGTTCCAGGTGCCGGTCTCCGAGATCGCGACCCTCGCCGGCGTCGACGTCGGGCCTCTGGAGTCCGCCGACGTGCTCGCGACGCGGACGGTCCGCCCGGGCGAGTGGCGTCTGCTCCACGCGCTCGACGACGTCGTGGTCTGACCAACCCGACCGCGGACGGAAACGGGCGGACGGAACATCCGCCCGCCGAGGCGATCAGCCGGCCACGCGCTCCCGTGCGGCGCGAAGAATGCGGAACCAGGTGCGTCTGCTCACGTTGAGCGCCATGAGGCACTCCTCCTCGCTCGTGCGCGTGCCGAGGTGGACGAGCTCGAGCGCCCGCCGTTGACGACGGTCCTCCGCGCCCGCTCCGAACACCTCGTCGAGCCGGGCGGTGAGTGCGGCGATCCGCACGGGGTCGTCGTCTTCGGCGAGAAGCAGACCGGCGTCGATCGAGCGCGGCACGAACCCGAGTTCGCCGAGCACCATCGCCTCCACGTTGCCGATCGCCCCGAACGGGCGGAAGTCGCTCAGCGCCACGGGCCGCGGAAGGGGACCCGTGACCTCGCTCGCGATGCTCGACGGCACGGGCGGTCGGCGATCCGGCTCGGGGTAGTGGATCAACATCGACTGCATGTCGCCGACGCCGTGCTGCAGCATGAAGGCGCCGCTGCCGAGCCGCGCCGCCTCCGCCGCGTCGCGCGCAGGACCGTCGGCGAAGAGCACGACGCCGGCGAATGACCGAGCCGGATCCGCGTCTGTGCGTTCCGCGGCGAGCGCCAGGCTCCTCGCGATGGCGCCGGGCGCCGGCCCCGAGTCCCGTTCATGCGACCTCCGCGGATCCGGCTGCCTCATCGGCGCGGCGGTGTGCGCAAGCTCCCGCACCGCGACGAAACGCGTCACCATCACGGCCTCGCCGTCGCGGCGGCGGATCAACAGCAGGCCCTCAGGCCGCTGCAACCAGTCGAGCACCTCACCCCAGTCCGCGCCGTCGTCGAAGCCATGGTGGCGCCCGAAACGCTCGAGCTCACCCGGATGCAGGCGATTGTCGGCGTAGTACTCGTCGCTGGGATCGTTGCCGATCGCGGCCCGCAGCTCGGCGCTCTCCAGCAGCCGGGACAGCCGCAGCAGCGCCCCCATGTCGCCGAGCCTCGCACGCGCGGCGAGGTGCTCGGCGATGCGCCGCGAAAGCGCGGCCGCCCGCGCCGGGGCCGTGCTGCGCAGGTGTTCGCGGATCGACGCGGCGAGGACCGTGTGCAGCGCGATGTCGTCTCCGAGACGCTCCACGACGGGCAGTGCGGCGAGGCGCCGCAGGCCGTCGCGAGTGGCCTGCCCGGGAAGGGCGGCGCTCAGCAGGCGAGCGTCGACAGTGCGGGCGAGAGCAGCGACCTCGAGAACGTCGCGGGATACGTCGAGGATCGGCTGTCCGACGAGCCACTGCGTCAGCCGCTGCTCGAGCGCGGCTGAGCTCGGGCCGTCGGTGCGACCTGCGGGAGCGCTGGCGGCGACCGTCAGGGCGAGCGGGGATCCCTGCGCCCATTCCACGATCTCCGCGACCTGCGCCTCATCCATTCCCCGCGAGCGCAGCAGCTCGGCGGAGTGCTCGTCGGTGAGGGGGCGCAGCGGCAGTCCGACGACGATCGCGTCCAGCCCCGCGCTGCGCCACGACGGGGAGGGTCCCTTGCGGCCCGCGACCAGAAGGCAGCTGGTGTCGGCGAGCTCGTCCAGCAGCCGGTCGCGCAGCACGTCGAGGCGCGGACCGAGTGCATCCGCCTCGTCGATCACGACACACCGCCGCACGGCGCTACCGGACATGACGACCTCGACCGCGTGCTCGAGTTCGGGCGGCAGGGTGCGTGCATCGATCCGCGACGTGCGCAGTCCCCGGCGATCCGCGAGCGCGGCGGCGGCCCGCAGCAATGTCGATTTGCCGATGCCGCCGGGTCCGTGCACGAACAGGATCCGGCTCGGCGTGTCAGCGTCGAGCAGGTCCGCGACCGTGGCCATCTCCGGATCCCGGCCGACGAAGCGCGCGGCGTCGGATTCCTCTGCAGCGGCGCGCAACGACCGTGGGCTCACGGGACGAACGTAGTGGACGGGAGCACGCGTGCGGAAGGCCGGGACGACACGGGCTTCGAGGGCGGGTGACCGAGTGCGCGGCGCACGCTCAGCCCGGTCGTCGTCAGCCGCGTCCTGGGTCGCGTCGCCGTGACCGCTGAGCTCCACGATGTCCGTCAGCCCCGCGGCCCGACAGCGCCTCGCCCCTCAACCCCGCCTTCGACGACGGCCCCGCAGCAGCCCGGCTCCGGCCAGCAGCGCGAGCGCACCGATGACCACCGCCGCGACCGGGAGCGCCGCCCCGGTGCCCGGCAGGTCACCGCCTCCGTGATCTGCCTGTGCCGGGAGGGAGGGAACGGGCGTCTGCGGCGACGACGGTTCCGGGCTCGGGCTCGGTCCGGAGTCGAGTGCGCGTGTGATGAGGATCGTCACGGATGCCGGGGAGACGACCGTGCGCGTCCCGGAAGCGGGGGTCAGCGCGACAGTCAGCACGTGCCCCTGTTCTGCTGAGGCGGCCGCAGTCAGCAAGGCCGTCGGGACAGTGATGGTGCCGCGGCCGCCGCCCTCACGGCCGCCCGCGAGGGTCACGGTTCCGACGGAGGCGGTGTAGTCGGTTCCCGCCCGGGCGGTGGCATCGACGGTGTGCCACTCCACGGCGACCGACTCGTCAGCCGGTACGAGCGGCGAGGCGATCTCGATCTCGGCTGTGTCGCCTGCGGCGACGACGACGCTGCGGGCCCGTAGCGTGACCGGGTCGTCGTCGGCGATCGTCAGGGATCCGGTCACGGGGAGGATCACGGATGCGGCATCCGGAGCGACTGGGGCCGCGGTCATCGTCAGAGCGCGGTTCGGCTGGGGCACGGTGTTGCCGAGCAGCACGAGCGGCGCGGTTGCAGTCGTGCTGCCGGCCGGCACCGGAACCGTGACGTCGAGCGGCTTGTAGTCGGTTCCCGCGGTCGCCGTGCCGTCGGCGGCGGTCACGCGCACGCGGAGATCCACCGCTGCCGGCCGGGAGAGCCGGACCGTCACGGGCGCCGCGGTCAGAGCGTCGTCGCCCTCTGCGATCGAGGAGGGTTCGAGAGAGAGCTCGGGAGCCGGATCCGCGTCGGTGATCGTGATGTCGGCGACGTCCTCGCCGAGGATCGCGTTCGCGGACACTCCGGTGAGCATCACCTGTGCGTGCCGATCCGCACCCCACACTCCATCGGGTGCGGGCAGCGTCAGCGGGAGGTCGACGCGGGTCTGGCCGGCGGGCACGGTGACATCGCCAGTCGCGTCGCCGAAGCGCCAGGACACGACGAGATCACCCGACGCGGGCCGGTCCAGCACCACGCCGGCCGTGGCTGCGCCGCCCTCAGGACCCGTGGCGCCCGACGCCGACACCCTCACGTCGGGCTGCGGCGGCACCCATCCCGACGCGGCCACCGTGGCCGAGGGGAGCACCAGCGCATACCCGTCCCACGTGGCCAGGCTGCTCTGCAGCACGAAACCGTCGATCAGCGCAGGCGCCGGGGTGCCCCAACCACCCTGCCCGGGGTGGCCGGACGACCCCGCGGTTCCCTCACCCCAGGTGAGCAGTGTGCCATCGGCGCGGCGGAGGTGCATCGTCGGCCACGTCGTCTCCAGATCCACCGCCGCGGCCCCCGGCGGGAGTGGCGCCTCGAACAGCTTCCAGCCGGGGCAAGTCTGAGGCGTGCAGCCGTCGAGGTCGAGAGCGAGTCCGGTCGACGCCTTGACCCAGAGCTTTCCGGATGCCGTGACGACCCAGAACTCGTCGGAGCTCTGCGTCACTGCGACGTCCACCGCCGGATCCGCAGGTCCGAAGTCGCCGAACGGGACCACCTGGTTGCTGGGCGCCTGCGCGGGGCCCGGCATGTCCGCCCCGCAGGCCAGGACGCGCCCGTCCGCGAGCCGGAACATCGCGGCGCCGTCGTTGTTGCTGCCGCCGATGGCCTGCACGAGTCCCGGCAGCGCCGCCGTCAAGGCCGGCTCAACCACCGCGGTGTAGCTGATCGGCCGATACCCCGGGGTCCCGGCGCACTGCCGCCGACCCCACTGCAGCAGGGTCCCGTCGGCCTGCTGCGCCAGCCCCGACCCGCCGAGGTTCCACACCTTCACCACGTTGCTCAGCGGATCCGGCGCCCCGTCACCGTCGGTGTCGGGGCCGAGCACGTAGTCCGGGTAGTTGCGGCAGTTCAGGGCCGCTCCGGCACCGAGCTGCCCGTCGGTCGTCGCGCTTCCCTCGCAGCCCACCGACGCGACATGACCATCGGAGAGCAGCAGGAACACGGCCGGCACCAGATAGGTGGTCTCGGTGATCGCCGTCACGCCGCCGAGCTCCCCGGACTCGCTGCCGAGGCCGTACATCGGTCCGTAATTCGTGCCGGGCAGCCGGGTGATGGACCCGTTGCCGTCGCCCCAGCCCCACACCGTGCCATCGCTGCGCAGTGCGTTGCCTCCCACCATGAAGCCCGAGATCTGCACCGCGTCCGTGATTCCCATCGGTGCCGGGACATCGGCGGCTCCGCCCCGCGCGTTGCCACGGTAGTCGCCCCAGGTCCACACCTCACCGCCCGTCCCGAGATTCGCCGGCTGGTCGGCGGTCGCGGTGTTGCAGTCGTCGTCCCGGCCGTTGTACAGCACCTCTACCTGACCCGGATGCACGGACGCATCATGGTCGTCGCAGTCGGCGACCGCGTTGTCCGCCCAGCCGTCGTGGTCTCGATCGGGGTCGTTCACCTGCCAGCGCCAGGCCTGCTCGGCGATGTTTCCGGGATGCGGATCCTGCACCTGCACGCTCACCGTATGCGGCCCGCGATCGCCACCCGCCGGGGTGAGCGTCAGTGTCGGCCCGTTCCCGGTCTGCACGGCGCCATCGACGAACCAGTCGTAGCGCAGGGCCTCACCCTCGGGGTCGGTCGCCTGCACGGTGAAGGTCTGCTCGTCACCCACTGCCGTGGTGGCGTAGGCGCGCCCGTCGATCCCTGCCGGATCGAAGCCGTCGATCCGCGGAGCGCCGTTCGCCGCTGTCACGTCGACCAGCGCGTGCGCGGTGACCGCCGGGCCGTCGCCGACCGTTGCCTTCGCCGCGACGAACCGATGGCCGGCGATGGCGAACGTCACCGTTGCGGACGCTCCGGTCGCATCGTCGAATGCGCCGTCGCCGTCCAGATCCCAGCTCACTGTCGCACCCACGTTCGCGCTCGCGGCCAGGGTCACAGGCGCACCGACCGTCGCTCCCGTCGCACCCGTCAGACGCAGGGTCGGCGCGGCGGCGGATCCGACGATTCCGTCAGCCAGCCGTCGCAGCGTCGTCGCCGTGCTGCGCAGCTGGTCGGACTCGGCGCTCTGCCCGTTCACGACGGCGCTCACCGGCCCGAGGTTCGACAGCGGCGCGCAGTTCAGGCCGCCAGGGACGATGCCATTCGCGCGCACCTCGTCGAGCCACGCGGATCGGGCCGAACCCGCGTTGCCCCAGTTGCGCAGGGCCTGGTTCTCGGCAGGGGTGATCCCGCTGCCGTTCGCCCCGTTCAGCCCGCCGAGCAGGCGCCGCGCGTCGGCGCATTCGTCCTGCGTGATCGCGGTGAGGTCGGGGATCGCGGTCTGCACCGCGTCGAACCACCCCTGCATCAGCGCGGCGGTGACGGGTGCGGCGTCCGCGATGGTGTCGGCCAGATTCGCCGCAGAGCGTGCCTGGGCCACGGCCGCCGCGGTATCGCCCGCGGCCTGGGCGCCCTGATAGCGCTCTAGCGCGGCCAGCAGTGCGGTCCGCATCAGCTGCTCGCGTTCCAGTGCGGTCGCGAACTCGCTCAGCCGGTCGAAGACCGGACCGTCGCCCTGGGTCTGCGGGATCGGCAGGTCGGGCTGCACCGCCGAGGACGCGGAGGTGTAGTCGGTGCGCGGGGGGTCGGCATAGATCCCGAAGAACGTCTTGGCTTGGTTCGCGATGAGGTTCTTGGCCCCGGACGTGACGAAGGTGCGCACCGGGGATCCGTCCAGCCCCCAGTACGAGGAGATCAAACCGAAGCAGGCACCGGCGTCGTCGCCATGGCATCGGGCGGCATCCTTGATCCGCCCGGTCTGTTCGATCCAGGTGGAGATCGCCGGGGAGTCCACCCAGATGTTGATGACTTCCAGGCAGCCGTGCAGCGCGTCCTCCAGTTCTTCGCCGTGCTCGAATGCGGCGGTGCCGCAGCCGGCAGCCTTGTCGACGTTCAGGAGGGTGTCGAACAGCTTCGCGATCTCCTGCCAGTTGCCCCATTGGGTGCGGGCATTGTTCTTCAGCTCCAGGATGGACTGATCGATCGCGGGCAGGACGGGCGGGAATGCGACGCTGATCGTGTCGCTCAGGAGCGTGTCGGACGCGGCGTTGAAGACACCGTTCTGGCAGGTGTCGATGACGATCGAGTACTCCCCCTCCGGCAGGGATCCGCTGGGCTGGGTGATCGCGAGGATCTCGTCCACGAACGTGCCCCCCGCCTGCACGATCGTGGTGGGCGTGCCGGAGGCGTCGATCAGCGCGTCGCCGTCGGAGGGTTCATGGTTCGCGGCGACGACGTAGACGTCCGCCGCCGGGTAGACGAAATCGTCGATCCCGCCGGCGTTCGCCGGCGCCGAGCAGTTGTTGAAGTACCGCAGCCGCCCGTCGATGCGCAGCACATCGTTCGGCCCCAGAGTGGCGTGCGCCTCGCCGCTGCTGAAGCGGATCGAATCCTCATCGGCGTGCGCGGGGGAGGACGGTACGACCACGATGCCGGTGACGATCGCCGCCAGCAGCAGCACTACTCCCGTCGATCGAGCGCTCTGCCTGCTTCGCCCCGTCACTCGCCCTCGTTCCCGTTCGTCGCACGTCCCGCCGCATCGCCGGATCCCGGGTCCGGCGATCCCCCCGCACCCCGCTCGACGCGTTCCCGAGCGCCGATCCAGGGCACGACAGACGTTAGCGGCGCGACTCGGGGCGCGTCAGTGTCACCACGGTGCCATGGTTATCCACAGGCGCTGGAACGGGCTGCGCGGACCATCACTGTGTACCGGATGGCCGCCATCGCGCTCCCGCGATGCCCTCTCGCCCGCTGATCCGGGCTGTGCGCCCTCAGCCCGCCGGCAGGTGGTCGCAGTCCGGGGTCGGTGCCTTTCCGTCCCGGCGGTCCAGGGTCCACTGCTCGAGCTGCGGCGTGAGCGGCGAGTCGGGCCCCACGAGCTCCACGTGCCCGAGCCCCGGGTAGGTGCGGTAGTCGACGGGGATGCCGGCATCGCAGCGAGCCTTGACCCACTCGTCCTGGATCACGGGCTTCACGAGCGGATCCGCCAGACCCTGGGCGACCAGCAGGGGAGCAGGGAACGGCCCCGTGGGCTCCTGCTCCTTGAGCTTGTCACCGAAGGGCCCCGCCAGCAGCGCGTTCGGGAAGATCTGGTTCGGCACCTGACTGCCGCGCAGGATCGCCGCAAGGCCGTCGTGCCCGTTGAAGCAGAGTCCACCGATGCGTTCCACGGGACCTGCGGATCCGGGCGTGAGGTTCTTCTCGACGTCGAGATCCGGGAACACCTTGTCCCAGGTCGCGGCGATGTACGCCGAGACCGTCTTGCCCGCCGTCTCCGACTTGATGGCCTCGGCGAGCGCGTACAGGTTCGAGGCCGGCGCGAACGCGGCGACGCCCTTGACCGTGAACTCCGGGGCGTACGACGCGGCGATCTGACCCGTCCACAGCGATCCCTGACCGCCCTGCGAGTGGCCCCAGATCACCGTGTCGGTGGAGACCTTGAGCTCGCTGAAGCCGAGCACGGCCTTGGACGCGTCCCACACGTTGCGCGCCTCCGCGTCGCCCACGAGGTAGGGATGCGGGCCCTTCGTGCCCAGACCGATGTAGTCGCTGGTCACGGCGACCCAGCCGTGCTTCGTGACCATGTCGACCATCGCCGTTCCCGCGCCGTCGGCGAACGGCTCGGCGCTGAGCGAGGGCGCGCAGCCGGGGACGACGCCGACCGTGCCATGCGAGACGGTGAGCAGGGGGAGTGGATCCGGTCCGGGATCCGCCGGTGCGAGCACGGTGCCGCTCGAGACCGCCGGGGATCCGTCGGGGTTGGTTGTCGTATAGAGGATCCGCCAGGCCTTCGCCCCAGCCGGCACGCCGACGGTCATCGGTGCGGAGCGGATCAGGGTGCCGGCCTGCGCCGGCACGTCGGCGGGCGGGGTGTAGAACGCGTCCGGCACCGGCAGCGGGGTGCCGCCGAGCAGCGCGCCGCTGCCCGCGGCGAGCGCGACCGCGAGCACGAGGGCGACGCTCGCCCCGATCGTGCGGAGCCAGCGCACCCCGCGACGTCCACCCGGGGCGCGGGGCGCCTGGGGGCGACGCCAGAGCACCCGCACGAGCAGCTGCAGCCCGATGAAGACGAACCACGCCCCCACTCCGAGGCGGAACACGACCAGAGTCAGCACGGGCCAGAACACCGTGACTGCGGCGACAGCCAGTGTCGCGACGGCCCCGATGATGCCCGTGACGCGCTGGTCCGCGCCGGGCCGGAACGCCCGTATGACGGTCGCCACGGCGAAGACGACCAGCGCCACGGTGAGGAGCTGCGCCAGCAGGGGCGCGCCCGCTGCGGGCCACAGCGCCATCCCGGCGCCCAGCAGCACGAGCAGTGCACCGAGCACCCGGCTGACGATCACGGGAAGCGAACGGGATCCGGATCCGGGTCCCTCGGCGCGGTCACCGGGCACGACCAGAACGGCGACACCGACCAGCAGGATCCCGATCCCGGTGACCAGCGCGATCGTCTGCACCGTCATCGACACGAGGAGGAAGACGGCGCCGACCGCGACGAGCGCGAGCCCCAGCACGATCCGGATCGCCGTGCTCTGCCGGGCGATCACGCCGATCGGGCGAGCGATCCCGCCGCTCAGGCGGTCGGAGCGTCCGCGTCGGGCCTCATCCGGATCCGGTAGGACTGCACTCTCGTCGCCGGCCACGGTGCCCCCTTCGCCTCACGGGTCACTCGGCCGCTCAGCCGCGATCCGCATCCTGCGATCCCCGTGCCGGGGTGCGCTGAGGCCAACATACTGGCCCTTCGGCTGCAGTGTGAAGAGTCTGCGCGCGGGCGGAGTCCCTGCCCGCACGACGGGACAGGGACTCGGCTCACGGCGCGGGTCAGCCCACGCCGATCGCCAGGACCAGCAGGCCCGGCGTCTTGCCGTCCGTGTAGGCCGGCCGCTGCGGCAGCGTCACATAGGCGACCTGCTTCGCGCCGTCGATCGGGATCGTGCTCTCGAAGAGGCTGAACGGGCCGTTTCCCTTGCCGCTGGGGGTGTTGCGATAGGCCATCTTCGTGAACAACGTGTTCCCCGTCGCCGGCTGGTTGTAGTAGTAATCGCCGGCGGCGAGCGTGAACGAGCTCGTGGATCCGTCCGTGTACGTCACCGATGCCGTGCCGGACACCGGGGTGGGATAGGCGTTCACGCCGAACACCACGAGTTCGAGCGCGGTGCCCTGCCCGTGCACGGCGATGCTCTGCCCGCTGGCCCATACCGCGTTCTTCTCACCCGGCGTGAACTGCGGCCAGGTGTAAGCGACCTTTGCGCCCTGAACGGTCGCACCGGGAGCGATGCCCTTGGCCTTCAGCAGCTCGTTCGAGGAGAGGCTGCTCCGGCTGAGCGCGAGATCGCCCGTATACGGCGAGGCGCCGTCCGCGGTGATGGCCACATCGTTGTAGGCGGCCTCGACCGACGCGAACAGGGCGCGCACTTTTGCGTCCGTCGCGACGCTGCCGAGCAGGCCGTCACCGGCGGTCACGGTCGCGGTCAGCGTCGCCGTGCCTTCCGCGGCGTCGGCGGGCGGAGTCACCGTCCAGGACAGCTCCGCGCTCGCGCCGGACTTCAGCCCATCCGGAACGCTCGCCTGGATCGGGGTCACCGTCCATCCGTCCGGCGCCTGCAATGCGGCCGTCGCGCCGCGCGTGGGCTTGGCGCCCCAGAACGTCGCGGTGACGTGCACGGTGACCTGCAGGCCCGCCGCGGCCGAGACGGACGGCATCCGCAGCACCGCCGACGGATCCGTGTGGGCGCCGACGCCCTGATCCGCGCCCAGGTTCACCGGGCCCGTCTCAGGCACCGGGGTGCCGGTGATGTCCCGTCCGCCGTTGTCGGCGACCGCGAGACCGGCGCGGAAGGCCGGCGAGAACTGGCGCAGCCCGAGACCGCCGAGATCGTCGAGGCCGGTCGGCTTGTGGGTCTCCTCCACGAAGCCGGGGTCGTCGCCGAGACCGCCCGTGTTGACGGCGCCGTCGGCATTCGCGGGCACGCCCGTGACGCCGATGAAGAGGTTGTGATCGAACGACAGCCCGGGGCCGCGCACCTGCACGCCCATGGGAGCGCCGCGGTTGACCATGATGTTGTTGCTGAACGTCACGCCACGGCTGGTGCTGTTGTCGTCCTGGAGAAAGTACGTGGGCGTCGCGTGCTCGTCGACGATGGTGTTGTTGTAGATGTGCGTGTCCTGGATGTTGCCGGGGCACAGCTGGAACACCCGCGCCGCGTCGTCGTAGCTCATGTTGTAGCGGAACACGGTGCCCCAGGTGCGCGCACCGGAGTAGGGGCAGACGAGCAGCAGGCCGCCCGCGTTGTCGTGGCTGTAGTTGTACTGGAAGACGGTGTTCTGGGATCCGCCGTCGTCGTCGAAGGACATGCCGTCGTGGCTGTTGCCGCCCCCGGACACGTCGTTGTACTGCACGAGCGTGTCGTCGGCGTTGAAGGGCCAGATGCCGGCGTTGGCCACGGCGGATCGGAGCTGGAAGCCGGCGAGGGTGTTGTGCTCGATCACCGCGCCTTTCGTCGTGTCGACCTTGATGCCGTCGCCCGCGACGCTCGTCAGGGTGTTGCCGGCGATGACGACGCCCGTGCTCGGCGTCCACGGGCCGAGGCCGCTGGTGTCCTGGGATCCGACCTCGGGACGCTTGTTCCAGGTCGACTTGAAGTAGATGCCCTCGCGCCCGACATGCGTGATCGTGCTGTCGCGGATCTGCAGCCCGTCGATCCACGTCGCCGTCGTCTTGCCCCCGATGCCGATCTGGATCGCGGCGGATCCATTCAGTCCCTTGTTGTCGTCGCCCATCACGTCGTGTACGTCGAGACGCTGCAGCACGTAGCCGCTCGCCTTGCCGAAGTCGGTAAGGGAGAGACGGATCCCGTTCCGCTCGGTGCCGGGATTGGCGGCGTTCGTGATCGCGAGGTCCTGCACCGTGATGTGCTCGATGTCCTTCAGCAGCACGGCGTCGTGCGCGCCCGCGCCGTCGATGACCGGCGCGGCGCCGTCGCCGTAGGCGCCCACGACGATCGGCGCATCGGCGGATCCGGATCCGTGCGGAGTCAGCGTGCCCGTGCACGTCGTGCCGCGAGCGAACAGCAGCGCATCACCGGGCTGGAGCGCGAGAGCGTTCACCTCGGCGAGGGTCGTATACGGGTGGTCGGCGCTGCCGTCCGCGCCGGCGTCGGCCGCGCCGCAGTCGACGCGATACTCGGCGCCGGTCGCCGCGGCGGCGGTCAGCGCCCCGAGCCCGGCGAGCGGCAGAGCCAGAGTCGCGGCACCGGCGAGGATGCCCGTCCAGCGGCGGATCCTCCCCAATGCGGCAGTGGGATGGGGATGCGAAGTGCGGGCCATCGTGCGTTCCTCCTCGAATGCAGTCCTGTGCCCCCCATGGTCACGGGAAAGCGTGTTCCAACGAAAGGAAGCGAACGGATTCGCACACGTACGAGCGGAACCGATCCGGTCGGCTCATGCGGCAATGACATCGATCGTCCGGCTGTCACGAGAAGGAGGGACGCGGCCGCTCTGAGCACGGAGACGAAGAAGGCCCGGATCCTGAGACCCGGGCCTTCTTCGTTCTGTGCGCGAGGGGGGACTTGAACCCCCACGCCCTTGCAGGCACTGGCACCTGAAGCCAGCGCGTCTACCTATTCCGCCACTCGCGCATGTCGGTCCTCGCGAACCAACCTCCCGAGAATATCACGCCCCGAGACCGGGTTCGAACCACGGCGCCGCGCCCGCAGGCCGCCCCATCCGCGAGACTGCATCTGCGTCGCGAGACAGCGCGATAGTCCTGCAGTCTCGTGACGGAGTTGCAGTTTCGCGGATCCGCACGCCGGATCCGCACGCGGGATCCCGCGACGCCGGATCCCGCGACGCCGGGCCCCACGCGGATCCGAGCCCCCACGCCGATCCGGGACCCCTCGCGGATCCGAGCCCCCGCGTTCCGCCCGCCGTGTCGCCCGGCCGCTTCAGGGTTTCCTGCGTATCGCGCCGTCCGGGGCTTCATTCAGGCCGTGTCGCTAACATGGCCGTACCGATCGGTGAGCCATGGGAGCCCAGTGGGACTACTAGACAGCTTTGAGAAGGGTCTCGAGCGCGCGGTGAACAGCGCGTTCGCGAAGACCTTCCGCAGCGGCATCCAGCCCGTGGAGATCGCCTCGGCCCTGCGCCGTGAGATGGACACCAAGGCCGCTGTCGTCAGCCGCGACCGCATCATCGTGCCGAGCACCTTCCTCGTGAATCTCAGCGGCGAGGACGCGACGGCCATGCACGGACTCGGATCCGCCCTCATCGACGAGCTGCACGTGCTGGTGAAGGAGCACGCCCGTTCCCAGGGCTACAGCTTCGCCGGCCCCGTGAACATCGCCCTCGAGGCCGACGACAAGCTCGCCACCGGCACCGTGCGCGTCGAGTCCGCCTCGACCTCGAGCGCCGGACGGGTCACGTGGCAGGCCGAGATCTCGACCGGCGGATCCCGGTACCCGCTCACGAAGGCCCGCACCGTCATCGGGCGCGGCAGCGATGCCGACATCACCATCGCCGACGCCGGATCCAGCCGCAAGCACGCCGAGGTGCTGTGGGACGGCGACCACGCCATGCTCCGCGATCTCGGCTCGACCAACGGCACCAAGCTCGACGGCCAGCGCGTGCGCGAGGCCCAGCTGGAGAGCGGCATGGTCATCACGATCGGCCGCACGGACCTGACCTTCCAGGTCGTGCCCGTCTCGGCACCGGCCCGCGGCGGCCGCGGCGACGACGCGACGCGCGCGTTCGGGGTCAATCCGTGAGCGAACTGACACTGCTCCTGCTGCGCATCGGCTTCCTCGTGCTGATGTGGTTCTTCGTGTTCGCGGTCGTCTACTCGCTGCGCGCGGATCTGTTCGGCGTGCGCGTGCGCAAGCTTCCTCAGGGCCAGGCCGCGGCGGCGAGCGCTCCCGCGGCGAAGCCGGCGCCCGCCAAGCCCGCGGCCGCGCCGAAGGGCAAGCTCGGCGGCCCCGCCACCACGTCCACCGTCACCAAGCTCGTCATCACCTCGGGTCCGAAGGCCGGCCTCGAAGTGCCGCTCGGATCCGAGCCGATGTCGATCGGCCGCTCCAGCGAGTCGGGTCTCGTCATCCGCGACGACTACACGTCCAGCCACCACGCGCGACTGCTGCTGTGGGGCGAGGCGTGGATGCTGCAGGATCTCGACTCCACGAACGGCACGTTCCTGAACGGCGAGCGCGTCGGCGCCCCGGTGCCCGTACCGATCGGCGCGCCCATCAAGGTGGGCGCCACCACGTTCGAGTTGCGGGCGTAACCGGCGACCATGGTCTTCGAGGGCTCGAGCGCCGCGATCTCCCACACCGGGAAGGTCCGCTCCAACAACCAGGACTCCGGTTACGCCGGGGCGAACCTGTTCGTCGTCGCCGACGGCATGGGCGGCCACGCGGGTGGCGACGTCGCGAGCAGCATCGCGATCCACCGGCTGCAGAACCTCGACCACGCCTACCCCTCCACCATGGACGCGGAGGCCTCGCTGCAGGCCGCCGCGACCACCGCCGCGGGCGACATGATCCGCGCCGTCAAGGACCGCCCGGAACTGGCCGGCCTCGGCACCACGCTCGACGCGATCATCATGGTCGACGACTACGCCGTCATCGGCCACATCGGCGACTCACGCATCTACCTCTACCGCGACGAGACGCTCACCCAGATCACCACCGACCACACGTTCGTGCAGCGCCTGGTCGACTCCGGGCGGATCACCCCCGAGGAGGCGCGCTATCACCCGCGCCGCTCCGTGCTGATGCGCGTGCTCAGCGACATGGACGCGGATCCCGAGCTCGACATGTTCGTCATGCCGACGCTGCCCGGCGACCGCTGGGTGCTGTGCTCCGACGGCCTGTCCGGCGTGGTCGACGAGGCGCACATGCAGAAGACGCTGCGGCTCGGCATGGCGCCGGGGCGCACCGCGGACGGCCTGCTGCGCTACGCCCTCGACGGCGGCGCCCCCGACAACGTCACGATCGTGATCGTCGATGTCGGCGGCCAGCACCCCGTGCTCTCCGGATCCGCCACGGTCGTCGGCGCTGCGGCGAATCCGCAGGGCATCGTCGTTCCGGCGGCGCGCCCGGCCCGTCCCAGCTGGCTGCACCCCGTGCGCCAGGCGGCGAACGAGCCGACGCACTTCGAGCCCGCCGCCGACTACCTCGAGGAGCTCATCGAGGAGGACCACCGCCGGTCGGTGCGCCGGCGGGTCGGCTGGATCACCGGTCTCATCGTCGTGATCGCGCTCATGGCGGCCGCGCTGTTCGGCGCCTACGCGTGGACTCAGACGCGCTACTTCGTGGGCGTCGACACCCAGTCGGACACGGTCGCGGTCTTCCAGGGGATCCAGCAGGATCTCGGTCCGATCTCCCTCTCGCACGTGTACGACGACACCGGCATCAGCATGTCCGATCTGCCGAGCTTCAACCAGTCGCTCGTGCAGCAGACCATCACCGCACGGTCCCTCGACGATGCGAACGCCATCGTGGAGCGCCTCCGCGCCTCGGCCGGGACGGGGAAGAAGCCATGACATCCACCGCACCCGCACCTCACGCCGGCGACGTCGCCGCCGACACCGCCGTGCTGCGCGCGCTGCGCAAGATCCGCGGACCGCAGACGCAGCGCAACCGCGAGTTCTGGCTCCTGCTCTTCGCCGTGGTCGTCGCGGGCGCCGCGCTCACCCTCGTGCAGCTGGGCGCCCTGGGCCGGATCGACCCGATGATCCTGCTCATCGGCGGCGGGCTCGCCGTGCTCGTGTTCGCCCTGCACATCGTGCTGCGCTTCGTGGCCAGCGATGCGGATCCGTTCGTCCTGCCGATCGCGACGCTCCTGACCGGCGTCGGGATCGCGGAGATCTACCGTCTCGACATCGCGGCGCACCGGGTGGGCTTCGATGCCTACTCGAACAAGCAGCTCATGTGGATGGCGATCTCGGTGATCGGCGCCATCGCCCTCGTGATCTTCCTGCGCAACTACCGCGTGCTGTACCGCTTCACGTACCTGTCGGGCCTGACCGGCATCGTGCTGCTGATCCTGCCTTTCGTCCCCGGCCTCGGCGTCGACGACGCGAACGCGGACGTCTGGATCAACATCGCCGGACTCGGGATCCAGCCGGGCGAGCTCGCGAAGATCTTCCTGGCGATCTTCTTCGCCGGCTACCTGGTTCGCACGAGGGAGAGCCTGTCCTCGGTGGGCAAGCGCTTCGCCGGCATCACCTGGCCGCGCATGCGCGAGCTCGGGCCCGTGATCGTGGTGTGGCTGATCTCGCTCGCGATCATCGTCGCCCAGCACGACCTCGGCACCGGTGTGCTCATCTTCGGCATGTTCATCGTCATGCTCTACGTCGCGACCGGCAAGACGAGCTGGGTGCTCATCGGCGTCGCGGGCGTGGTGGTCGGCGTCGCGATCGTGTCGCAGTTCCTCACCTACGTGCAGAACCGCTTCAACACCTGGATCAACGCCTTCAACCCGGACCTCATGGAGGACCAGAGCTACCAGCTCACGCAGGGCATCTTCGGCCTCGCGCACGGCGGACTGCTCGGCACCGGCCTCGGCCAGGGCCGTCCGCAGATCACGCCCGTCGCCGAGAGCGACTTCATCATCACCAGCCTCGGCGAGGAGATCGGCCTCATCGGGCTGTTCGCCCTGCTCTGCCTGTACATGGTGTTCGTCAGCCGCGGACTGCGGATCGGCGTCGCCGGGCAGGACGACTTCGGCAAACTGCTGGCGGTGGGTGTCTCGTTCACGATCGGCCTGCAGGTGTTCATCATGGTCGGCGGCGTCACCCGGGTGATCCCGCTGACCGGGCTCACCACGCCGTTCCTCGCCGCGGGAGGATCCTCGCTCATCGCGAACTGGCTCATCGTCGGGCTGCTGCTGCGCATCTCCGACGGTGTGCGTCGCCAGCCCAGGGTCGTGATCGGATGAGGAAGGTGATCGGATGACGAAAGAGCTCCGTCGGATCAGCATCCTCGTGCTGGTCATGTTCCTCGCCCTGTTCGGCTCGGTGAGCTGGATCCAGGTCGTGCAGGCCGATGCGCTCTCGCAGAACGACGCGAACCGGCGCACGCGTCTGGACAGCTACGAGATCCAGCGCGGATCCATCCTCGCGGGCGACACCCCGATCGCCACGTCGACGCCGTCGGGCGACATGTACTCGTTCCAGCGGGTGTACACCGACCCGCAGATGTGGTCCGCCGTCACGGGCTACTACAACCCGGCCCTGGGCAGCGCGACCGGCATCGAGAAGGCCATGAACAGCGAGCTCAGCGGCACCGGCAGCACGCAGTTCCTGTCCTCGATCGAGCGCATCATCTCGGGCCAGCCGCAGAAGGGCGCGAACGTGCGCCTCAGTCTCGACCCGGTGGCGCAGAAGGCCGCCTACGACGCCCTGCAGGGCTACCAGGGAGCCGTCGTCGCCATCGAGCCGAAGACCGGGCGGATCCTGGCCATGGTGTCCACCCCCGGCTTCGACACGAACTCCCTCGCCGTGCACGACGGGACCGCGGCCAACAAGACCTACGACGGGCTCGTCGCCGATCCGAACAAGCCGCTGAACAACCGCGCCATCGGCGGCAACATGAACCCTCCCGGGTCCACGTTCAAGCTGGTCGTGGCCAGCGCGGCGCTCGACTCCGGCAAGTTCACGATGCAGTCGACGTTCCCGAATCCCGCCGCCTACACGCTGCCCGGCACGACTACCGCGGTGCACAACGCCTGGGGCGGCACCTGCGGCGACGGGCCGACCGTGACCCTCGCCGATGCGATCCGACTGAGCTGCAACATCCCGATGGCAGAGTTGGCCGTTCAGCTCGGCGACAAGGACATCCGCGCCACAGCGGAGAAGTTCGGCTTCGGCAAGGCGTTCTCCCTCCCGCTGGAGTCGACCCCGTCGACCTATCCGAAGAGCCTGTCCTCCGACCAGACCGGTCTCACCGGGTTCGGTCAGGGCGACGTACGGGCGACCCCGCTGCAGATGGCCATGGTGGCCGCCGGCATCGCGAACGACGGCGTCGTGATGAACCCGCGCATGGTGGATCAGGTCCTCGGCGACGATCTGTCGGTGCAGAAGCAGTTCGACAACACCCAGTTCGGGCAGGCCATGAGCTCCGAGCAGGCCGCGGCGATCACCGCAGCCATGCAGGCGTCGGTCTCAAGCGGCGCGGCGCAGGGTGCAAGAATAGACGGAGTCGACGTGGCCGGTAAGACGGGCACAGCGGAGAACGGCGACACAGATCCCTACACGCTGTGGTTCACCGGCTTCGCGCCCGCTTCGAACCCGGAGATCGCCGTTGCGGTCGTCGTCGAAGACGGCGGTGGGCAAGGACAATCCGGATCCGGTGATGCAATCGCATCACCGATTGCCAAGAAGGTCATGGAGGCGGTGCTGAAGAAATGAGGCCGACGCAAGGTGTGCATTTCGGCGGTCGCTACGAGCTGCAGTCTCGGATCGCCATCGGCGGCATGGGCGAGGTGTGGGAGGCGACCGACCACGTCATCGGGCGGACCGTCGCCATCAAGATCCTCAAGGACGAGTACATGGGGGATCCTGGCTTCCTCGAGCGCTTCCGCGCCGAGGCCCGCCACGCGGCCCTGGTGAACCACGAGGGCATCGCGAGCGTCTTCGACTACGGCGAGGAGAACGGCTCCGCGTACCTCGTCATGGAGCTCGTGCCCGGCGAGGCCCTCTCGACCATCATCGAGCGCGAGGGCACCCTCAGCGCCGACAAGACGCTTGACATCGTCGCCCAGACCGCCTCCGCACTGCAGGCCGCGCACGCCGCGGGTCTGGTGCACCGCGACATCAAGCCCGGCAACCTGCTGATCACGCCGGACGGCCGCGTCAAGATCACCGACTTCGGCATCGCCCGCATCGCCGACCAGGTGCCGCTCACGGCGACCGGTCAGGTCATGGGCACCGTGCAGTACCTCTCGCCCGAGCAGGCGTCCGGGCACGCCGCATCCCCGGCTACCGACATCTACTCGCTCGGCATCGTCGCGTACGAATGCCTGGCCGGAAAGCGCCCGTTCACGGGCGAGTCGCAGGTCGCGATCGCGATGGCGCAGATCAATGACACCCCGCCGCCGCTGCCCGCCACGGTGCCGCAGCCGGTGCAGAACCTGGTCATGGCGATGATCGCGAAGAAGCCGGCGGACCGGCCGAGCTCCGCCGCCACCGTCGCCCGTGCCGCGCAAGCGCTGCGCCGCGGCGACCTGAACTCCGCCGCGATCGCGGTGCCCGCTGTCATCGCCGGCGTCGTGGGCGCCGGTGCCGTCGCGAGCTCCGACGACGCCATGACGCAGCTCATGGGCGCGACGCAGGGTGCGACCACGATCATGCCGACTACGGCGCAGATCCCGACCGAGGCCGATGCGGCCCCGGAGAAGAAGAAGCGCAGCCCGTGGACCTGGCCGCTGATCGCCCTCATCGCGCTGCTGATCATCGTGCTCGGCGGCACCATCTGGGCACTGCTGTCGAACCAGAAGGCCCCGGAGCCCGGACCCTCGACGTCATCGTCGGCCCCGGTTGTCACCCCGACGAAGACCACGCCCACGCCGACGCCGACGGCCGACACCGTCGCGCTCAGCACGCTGGGCCTGGTCGGCCAGACCTGCGACGCCGCGGTGCAGACGCTCAAGGGCGCAGGCCTCGACGGATCCTGCTCGACGGGCGACAGCGCCCCCGCGCAGGACAAGGTCGGCACGGTCTACAGCACCGACCCCAGCGGCGGCAACGTCAAGAAGGGCACGTCGGTCAAGCTCACCGTCTACGGCGACCTCGCTCCGATCGGCGCACCCGACTCGCCGCCGACGCTCGGCGGACCGGCGATCGCCGGGCAGACCGTGCAGCTCAGCTGGGCCGGCTTCGTGTGCCCCAGCGGCACCGGCAACGTGTCGGGCTACGTGGTGACGCTGACCAACGCGACCTTCGTCGGCGACGGATCCCAGAAGCCCTTCGACGCCGGCACGCTGAACGCGCAGATCTCGATCGCGAACCAGCCCGGAGCTCAGGTCACCGCGACGTACATCGCGCTGTGCGGGGACAGCAAGCGCGAGAGCGGTCCGTCGCCGCAGATGGCGGATCCGATCCTGCCGGGCACCGGCCCGGTCACTCCGGCACCGACACCCTGACGTCGGTCAGCAGTACGAACGAGAGAACCAGGGGGGTCCTCTGTGGCGACGATCACGCGTGTGATGTCGGGTCGGTACCGCGTCGATGACCTCATCGGCCGCGGTGGCATGGCCCATGTGCACCGGGGGTACGACCTGACCCTCGGGCGCGAGGTCGCGATCAAGATCCTGGACAGGGAGCTCGCGCGCGACACAGCGTTCCGCACCCGGTTCCGGATGGAGGCGCAGGCGGCGTCGCGCATGTCGCACCCCTCGATCGTGCGCGTGTTCGACGCGGGCGAGGATGCCACCCCCGAGGCCGGGGGCACCGCTGCCGAGCCTGTGCCGTTCATCGTCATGGAACTCGTGCACGGCGAGCTGCTGAAGGACATCATCGCGCGCGGTCCGGTGTCGACCGCCGACGCGGTGCGCTATGCCGACGGCATCCTCGAGGCTCTGGAGTACTCGCATCGCGCCGGTGTCGTGCACCGCGACATCAAGCCGGGCAACGTGATGATCACACCGGCCGGCACGGTCAAGGTGATGGACTTCGGGATCGCCCGTGCCGTGTCGGACTCGTCGTCCACGGTCGCCGAGACCACGCAGATCATCGGCACCGCGGCGTACTTCTCGCCGGAGCAGGCCAAGGGCGAGCAGGTCGACGCGCGCACCGACCTGTACTCCGCCGGCATCGTCCTGTACGAGATGCTGACCGGACGGCAGCCGTTCCGCGGCGACTCCCCGGTGGCCGTCGCCTACCAGCACGTCAGCGAGACCCCGCTGCCGCCGAGCGAGGTGCACGACGAGGAGCACTCCGCCGCCGAGCTCGAGCGCATCCGCGCCCTGGATCCGGTCGTGCTGCGCGCGATGGCGAAGGATCCCTTCCAGCGCTTCCCCGATGCGGTCTCGTTCCGCACCGCGCTCGACGACGCCGTGACGGGCGCCGTCCCCACGAAGAAGCAGCTGTCATCGCTCACCAGTGAGCTGTACGGGCCGAGCCCGCGGCACGCCCAGGAGACCGCGCGCACCCTCCGCCAGCTCTCCACCGACACGACCATGACGCGCACGCAGTCGGGTCCCCCGGTGGCGTGGATCTGGGCCGGCGTGGCACTGCTCGTGGTGCTGCTGGCCTCGGTGCTGATCTGGGTGCTCGCGATCAAGCCCACCACGGATGTGCCGAGCGCCACCCGCACCGTTCCGAGCCTGGCGGGGCAGACCTACGAATCGGCTGTCGCGCTGCTGTCGAAGAACGACCTGCGCGCCATACGCATCGACCAGTCGGATGCGACCGTCGAGAAGGGCAAGGTCGTCAGCACCGAGCCCGAGGCCGGCACCCACATGGACAAGGGCCAGTCCGTCACCGTGTACGTCTCCAGCGGCGCGGCCGATGTCAAGGTCCCGCAGCTCGTGGGCCTCAGCGCCACCGCCGCCAAGGACGCTCTCTCCAAGGCGGGTCTGCAGCTCGGATCCATCCGGCAGGAGAACGACCCCCGCACGCAGCACGACATCGTGCTGTCGTCGAGCGTGCAGGCCGACACCAAGGTCGCTCCGGGTACCGTCATCGACCTCGTCGTCGCGAGCGGCGTGGTGACGCTGAACAACCTCACGGGCTGGACGCTGGACTCGGCGACCCAGACGCTGCAGGAGCTGGGGCTCACGGCGAACCCGGTCGGCAACCCGAACTGCAAGGCCACGGATCCGAAGACGGTCGCGTCGATGTCGGCGCCCCCCGGAGACGTTCCCGTGCTGTCGACGATCGACCTGAGCTACTGCACCGGCAAGTGACGCGTCGGCGGGCGTTGAGCGCGCTGCGCGCAGCGCACGGTCGTTGAGCGAACCGAAGGCGAGACGAAACGCGGAGATTAAGCGCGGTGCCCTCCCTGATCCGCTCAGGTCGGGGTCGGCGCGGGCTCGATGCTCACATCGCCGGGCGAGATCAGCGGGCTCACCCAGGGGAACACCCAGAACATGAGTCCGTACAGCACCGCGGCCAGCAGCACCAGCACGATGATCAGCCGCACCCACCACGGGCCGGGGAGGATGCGCCACAGCGCGCCGTACATCAGCTCACCGCCTTCAACGAGGCCGGGGCGCCCAGGGCCCGCGGCTGGAAGCTCTCGAACACCCCGTACGCCACGATGCGCTCGGCGAGCGAGTACAGCGGCGAGCACGCCGTGAGCGTGATGTACCGGCCTCCGGGGGCGCCCGCCGCAGCCGGATCCGGTTCCTGCGGGACGGGATCCAGAACGTCGACGCTGTCCGGCGTCACGTACTCGAGCGTGCGGAACCGATAGGTGTACCAGCCCTGCTCCGTCTCGATCACGATCGCGTCGTTCAGGCGCAGCCGGTCGAGCTGGTTGAACGGCTTGCCCCAGGTGGTGCGGTGCGCCGCCATCGAGAGGTTGCCGACCTGCCCTGGCATGCCCGAGCCCGGGTAGACCCCGATCCAGCCGTGGTCGAGGGTGTCGGGCCGGGTCACACCGCCCGCGATCGTGACGGCGTAGTCGGTGCCCCAGCGCGGCACGCGCATCAGGGCGCCCCACGGCACGCCGTCCTCCGGCGCGGTCATCACGGGCGGCTCGTATCGGGGGTGCGCGCCGTCGACGCCGCTCCCGTCGTCGATCTCGGCCGGCAGCGCGGGGGCCGGATCCTTCGCCCACTGCGCGCTGATGGACTGCCCCTTGTCGTTCGCCGCGGCGCTCATGATGATGTCGCCGATCCACATCTGCCACGCCACGTACAGCAGCACCACGACGCCCGCGGTGAGCAGCAGCTCGCCCAGCACGCTCGTGACCGTGACACGGCGGCGCGCTCGCCCGCCCCGGCCGGCACGGCGTGCGGCGGCTCGCGGGGCGTCGGTCATCCCGCGATCCTACCGAGGCGACCTTTCCTCGCGAACACCACCTGATGTGCGCTGCGGCCCGTTGGGTAGACTGGGCCCATGGCACGATCCCGCAAGCCCGAAGAAGCCGTTGTCGAGAAGGTCGACGGCGGCACCGCTCCCAACGCCGTATGGTTCAAACCGGTCATGGTCGGCTTCATGCTGCTGGGCCTGGCCTGGATCCTGGTCTTCTACATCACCGGCATGCAGTACCCGATCCCGGGCCTGCAGTCCTGGAACCTGCTGATCGGTCTCGGCATCGCCCTGATCGGCTTTCTGATGACGACGCGCTGGCGCTGACGCCACCGCTCTGCTTCTCGAGACGCCCTCGCTCACGCGGGGGCGTTTCTGCATTCCAGAGCGGGAATCCCGCAGGGTTGTCCACGGATCCAGGGGGTTATCCACATTCTGGGGATGGATATGCACACCCCTCCCCGAAGTTATCCACAGATCTATCCCCATGTGGGGAGAATTACACGGCTGTTATTCACACGCCTCGGAGGACGACGAACGGCCCCCACCCGAAGGCGAGGGCCGTTGTGGTCCGGTGCTCAGCGGCCGGCGGTGATGAGCAGGGGAGGAACGATCGCGACCACGGCGAGCAGCACGAGGACGAGCGCCGAGACGAGGCCGATCCACCAGAACCTCGCCGTGCCGCGGCCGCTCGTGCGGACGTAGACGAGCGCCACCAGCGCGCCGACGACGGCACCGCCGACGTGTGCCTCCCACGCGATCCCCGGCACGATGAATCCGTACACGAAGTTGATGGCGAGCACGACCAGCGCTCCGACGATGTTGCCGCCGAGGTGGCGGCCGATCACGATCAGCGCGACGAACAGGCCGAAGATCGCCCCGGACGCCCCGACCGTGGGCTGCGCCGGATCGATCAGAGCCATCGCGACGGACCCGCCGAGACCGCTCACGAGATACAGCGTGAGGAACTTCGCGCGACCCAGCAGCGGCTCGAGCTGCTGCCCGACCATCCACAGCGCCAGCATGTTGAGGCCGAGGTGGATGAAACCGCCGTGCACGAGGAGTGCGGTGAGGAGACGCCAGGGCTCGAACGGCAGTCCGGACAGTGACGGGTAGAGGTACGCGCCCGCGAACTGCAGGTAGCCGGTGATGACCGAGCCGATTCCAGGGAGCAGCTGTAGCAGGCTCACCGCGGAGGTGATCGCGAGGATCCAGTACGTCACGATCGGACGCCCGCCCACGGCGGTCATCGACCGCGCGCCCCAGCGCCGGTTGGCGCGACGCTGGGCCGGGGTCTGGCTGCGACGCTGCTCCTGCATGCACTCCGGGCAGATCACGCCGACCGGGGCCTGCGTCTGGCACTCGGGGCAGATCGTTCGCATGCACCGCTGGCAGAGCACGAAGCTCTGCCGTCCGGGATGCCGGTAGCAGAAGTTGTCGGGATTCGCGTGGAACTCCGAAGTCGTCATCCGTGCGCTCCGGAGTCCGCTCGCGGAGTCAGTTCGCGACGATGTCGACGGACTGCAGCACCACGTCCTCGACCGGGCGGTCGCCCGCACCGGTGCGCACCGCGGCGATCTCGTCCACGACGGCCTTGGACGCGTCATCGGCGACCTCGCCGAAGATCGTGTGCTTGCCCTGCAGCCACGGGGTCGGGTCGGTGGTGATGAAGAACTGCGAGCCGTTGGTGCCCTCGACCTGGCCGGTGATGGCGTTGCGACGCAGGCCCGCGTTGGCCATCGCGAGGATGTAGGGCTCGTTGAAGTTGAGCTCGCCGTGGATCTCGTCGTTGAAGTTGTAGCCGGGGCCACCGACGCCCTGGCCGAGCGGGTCGCCGCCCTGGATCATGAAGTTCGGGATGATCCGGTGGAAGATGACGTCCTTGTACAGCGGGCCCTCGCCGGGCTTGCCGGTGGCGGGGTGCGTCCAGGATCCGGTGCCATCGGAGAGTTCGACGAAGTTCTTCACCGTGCGGGGAGCGTGGTCACCGTAGAGGTTGACGACGATGTCTCCGTGGTTGGTGTGCAGCGTGGCGACGTGAGTGGCGTGAGGCATGGATCCATTCTCGCATCGGATCCCTGCGACCTTCCGATTCCCCTGTGAACTTCTCGGATGCACACCCGCCGCACAGGCACTTCTCTGGCAGGATGGGGAGTCCGAACCCCGTTTCGATTGGGAGGGCATCGTGAGCCTGAGCCGCAAGCGTCAGAAGGAACTCCGCCAGCTGCAGAGCGAGGCGAACAAGCTGTGGGCCGCGCAGCAGGTCATCGTCGGCGATGCCGCGAACGTCGCCCGTGAGGCGGGAAGGCAGCTCGACAACTTCCGCCGCGAGCAGGTCGTTCCCACCGTGCAGGACGTGTACGAGCACCGTGTGGTTCCTGCCGTCGACAAGAGCATCAAGTTCTCTCGCGACGTCGTCGACCACAAGGTCGTCCCCGCGATCGGCGGCGTGGTCGGATCCGCTCTCAGCGCGTGGGACATCGCGAACGCCAAGCGCACCGGCACCCCGTACACCCCGCGCGCCGTGGTCGCGGTGCCTGCAGAGCGCAAGAGCGGACTCGGCATCGGCGCCGTCATCGCGATCGTGCTCGGCGCCGCAGCCGCGGTGGGCGTCCTCGTCGCCGCCTGGCAGGCCCTGCGTGCCGACGACGAGCTCTGGGTCGCGGACGACCCGCTGAACGCCCCCGAGGCGTGAGCACGTCCGCTTCGCCGGCTCCCGAGCCCGTCGAAGGGTCCGTTTCCGAGCCCGTCGAAGGGCCGCACGCCCGCGTCCGCGACGCCGCGGCCGCACGCGGCCTCGACATCGAGATCCGCGAGCGCCCGGCGGCGAACAGCCTGCAGGAGGCCGCGGCGCTGCTCGGGCTGGATCCCTCCGGCATCGTGAAGACCCTCGTGGTCAAGAGAGCCGACGACACGTTCCTGTTCGCGCTCATCCCCGGCGGTCGCAAGATCTCCTGGCCGAAGCTGCGCGCCCTCGTGGGCGTGAACCGGCTGAAACTCCCGGAACCGGCCGTCGCACTGGCCGCGACCGGCTACGAACGCGGCACGATCGTCCCGATCGGCAGCACCACCGACTGGCCCGTTTTCGCCGATGAGACGATCCGCGGGCGGCGGATCGCGATGGGCGCGGGTGCCCACGGCTACAGCCTGTTCGTGGACGCCGACGACCTCATCGCGGCCTACGACGCGACCGTCGCCGACATCTCCGAACCGGAGTGATGACACGCCCCTGCGCAGCGTGCGAGCGCGGGGGTAGCATCCGGGAATGACGGATGCACTGGATGCGTGGTCGGAGTTCCACGTCGCGATGCTGGGCGCGACTGCGGCCCTCGCCGGGCTGGTCATCGTCGCGGCGAGCGTCAACATCGAGAAGATCATCCTCGCCAAGGCCCTGACCGCGCGGCTCGCCGCGGCGATCGCGGGGCTGGTGCTCGCGATCCTCACCTCGGGCATCGCCCTCATCCCCGCACTCGAACCGCTCTGGTTCGGCGTGCTCCTGCTGGCGACGACGGCCGGAGCCGCGGGGTTCCAGGTGCATGCCGCGCTCGCCCTCCGGCACGATCCCGGGCTGGGCAACACGGTGCCCCGCGCGGCTCTGGGCTTCCTGCCGCTGATCGCCTACACCGCGGCGGGCGTGCTCCTGCTGACAGGCCGGCCCGTCGGGCTGATGTTCGCGGCTGCGGGGTCACTCCTCGCGCTCGTCGTCGCGATCGTGATCTCCTGGGTCGCCCTGGTCGAGGTCCTGCGCTGACTCAGCCCTTTACGCCCGCCATCCCGAGAGCGATATCCACGAGGCGCACGCGCTGCAGACCGGCGACCTCGTCGAGCGCGTACCAGGCGGCCATGTCGGTGGATCCGCCCTTCTCGAAGCGCAGCTTGCCGCTCACGATCCGCGCCCGGTACACGATGCGCAGCGTGTGCAGCGGATCGGTCGCCCCGGGCGTGACACGGCGACGGGCCGGGATCACCCGGGAGTGGATCCCGAGCAGCTCATCGACGACCACCTTGTAGCCGGTCTCCTCGCGCACCTCGCGCCGGACCGCGGTCTCCGGATCCTCACCCGGCTCCAGCCCGCCCCCGGGCATCGTCCACGACACCCGGCGACCCTCGGTCCACCGCGCCAGCAGCACACGTCGGTCCTCGTCCAGGATGACCGCGTATGCCGCGACGCGCATGTCCATGGTTCACACCCTAGGCCGTCCCCGACTGGTACGGCGCGGTCAGCTCACGCGCCGCCCACCGAGGTGCACTTCACGCACCACGGCCTCGGCGAGATCCTCCGCCGGCACGGTCAGCGGATCTCGATCCAGCACGATCAGGTCCGCGAACAGACCAGGGGTCAAGGACCCGACCTCGTGCTCGCTGAACAGCTGCCACGCCGCGTTGGTCGTGTGCGCGGCGAGCGCCTGCGCACGAGACACCGGAGCGCCGGCGGGCATGACCATGCCCGAGCGCGTGCGCCGGGTCTCTGCCACGGCCATGTTTCGCAGCGGCTCGGCAGGGGTGACCCAGCCGTCGTTGTGGAACGTCGCGCGGTGTCCTGCGGCGAACGCCGCGCCCGCGTCCGCCCATGCACCGCCGCGCTCCGGTCCGAACAGGTCGTCGACCAGCACCTCGCCCCAATAGGTGATGTGGTCCACGAAGAGGCTGACCGTCACGCCGAGCGCCGCCGCGCGTTCGAACTGTTCGCGGGTCATCGCGCCCACGTGCTCGAGGCGGAAGCGGTGATCGGTCAGGCCGTGCTTCTCGATCAGCTGCTCGTACACGTCGAGCGTCTCGTCGATCGCGAGGTCGCCGTGCGCGTGGCAGGCGAGCTGCCAGCCGGCGGCCGCGTAGGGCTCCGCGATCTCGTGCAGCTCGGCGGTGCTGTAGTTCGACCTGCCGCGGTGCCCCGGCTCCAGACCGAGCTCGCGGGTGGCGGCCGTGTCGAGGTAGGCGAAGCTCGTCGCGATGTTGCCGATCCACGGCGAGCCGTCGGTCCAGGTCTTGGCTCCGACCTGGCGCATCATGCCGTCCTCGGATCCACGTCCGCGCCCGGGGTGCGCCGCCGGGGAACCGCCCGGACGGGACGTCTCGTACCACCGCAGCCGGAGCGGCATCCGCCCGGCCGCACGCAGCGCGTCGACGGCCGGATTCAGCGCCGGGTTCCAGCTGAGGTCCGAGACGGTGGTGATCCCGCGGCGGGAGAGGTCGGCGAAGTGGGCGCCGAGCAGCTCCACGATGTCGGCCTGCGCCGCACGCAGCAGCGGAGCGGCGACCCGTTCGACCGCACCCGCCTCGAGCGCGACCCCGTTCAGCTCGCCGTCCGCGGTGCGGCCGAACGAGGCGCCCACCGGATCGGGCGTGGACCGGTCCAGTCCCGCGGCGACCGCCGCCGCGGCGTTGAAATACGCCGAGTGCCCGGAGTTGTGCACGATGACGAGCGGCGTGGATCCGGCGAGCCTGTCGAGCAGACTGATGTCGGGTTCGGGCAGACCGCGCTGGAGCAGGGCATCCCAGCCGTTCGCGTAGACCGGCGCTCCCGCGGAGGCCGCGATCGCCGTCCGCAGAGCGGTCATCACGCCGTCCGCGTCCGGCACGACGACGGGTCGCAGATCGACCACGCGATCGGACAGCAGCACGGCGGCGGTGCCCGGGTGCCCATGAGGTTCGATGAGTCCCGGCATCGCCCAGCCGTCCAGCGGCACACGCTCGGCCGACGGATCCCGGGCGGCGAGGTCCTCCGCCGCGCCGACGGCGATGATGCGCCCGTCGTCTGCGACGAGCAGCCCGTCCACCAGATCCTCGGCGGCGGGGGAGAGCGGTCGGATCCGGCCCGTGAACAACGTCGTCATGACGCCATCGTGACAGGTTCCCGGAACGCGCTGCCCGATCGGGGCCGCCCGCGCGCCCGATCGGATCGATCAGTTCTGAAGAAGCGCCCGTCCGCACAGCTTCGTACGCTGAAGAAGTCCCCGGATCCGCGGGACGATCGAGCGGAGGATGCCATGACCGAGAACAACGCCCCTGTACTGAGCGACTTCGAGCGCGCCGCCGTCAAGGAGGCCGCGAAGGAGAGCCGCACCCGCGCCGCCCGCAAGAAGGTGAGCCCCGAGGAGCTGCGCGCCGCCGGCGAGGCCGACGTGCTGGCCAAGATCGCGGAGATGGATGAGGAGGACGGCCCCCTCGCGACCGCCCTGCACGGCCTGGTCGCCGAGAACGCGCCGCATCTCGTCCCCAAGACCTACTACGGCATGCCCGCCTGGGCGAACGCCGCCGGCAAGGTCGTCTGCTTCTTCAAGCCGAAGGCCAAGTTCAAGGTGCGCTACGCCACGTTCGAGTTCGAGTGGCCGGCGCAGCTCGACGACGGCACCGTGTGGCCCGTGTCCTACGCGGTGACCGCGCTCACGCCCGCCGACCTCGCCTTCCTCGGCGAGCGCATCCGCACCGCGGCCCCTGCGGAGTGACGCCGGATCCGGACTCCTGAGGTTCAGGTCGCGATTTCGGCTGCAAAACCGGCCCGGATGGGACCGAATCTGCGACCTGAACGCGGGGATCGCGACCTGAACAGCGGGCCGGACGCGGCGATCCGAACGCAGGGATCGGGCGGGATCCGGCCGGCGGGATCGGATCCGGATCCGTCACTCCCCGCGCAGGTGCGCGGCGGTGAGCTCGGCCATGTCCTCGTCGCTGAGCTCATCGAGGCTCCGCGACTCGCGCTTGTCCATCCGGAGCCAGCGCATCATCAGGATCACGAGGATCGGCACGTCGACGACTTCCGCGATGAGCCACAGCAGGTCTCCGGAGAGCTGCTGATCGCGCAGCGGATTCGGGAACCACAGCGGCAGGGCGCCGGGCCAGGCGCCGGCGTGATCGAAGACCACGGTGCCCAGTCGCAGCAGCACGCCGGGGACCGCGTCGAGCACGAGCTCCACGAACGCGAACAGGAACTCCGCCACGATGAACAGGCTCGTGCGGGCCACGGTGTGCGCCGCCATCGGCAGCACCATCAGGAGCCCCAGCAGCGGGACCAGCACCGAGATCACGGCCTCGGCGACAGCGCCTGACCGCAGCATCGCCGACAGCGGCGTGAAGAACACGGCGAAAACCAGGCAGGTGAACACCGGGGCCATGATCGCGTTGCCGAAGAACTTCGCGAGCCATGACCGCAGGAAGCCGTTCATGCGGGCGCGGGGCCGCGCGGACAGTACCGTCCGGGCCAGCGCCACCGGCCGGCCGAACGTCACCAGCATCGGTACGACGAACAGCAGCAGCGCGATCCGTGTCGTGAACGCCCAGCGGAGCTCCGTGCTCCACGTGCCGAGGAACCCGAACGACACCCAGGCATACGAGCCGAGCCCGAGCAGCAGGTACATCAGCGTCAGCCGCAGCGGCCAGCGGTGGCCGCGTCGGCGCAGCGCTACGACACCGCCGAGGTAGAGCCCGGCCGCGACGATCAGCACCGCGAGTGCTGTGGGATCCAGACTCCAGGTGCTGAGGAAGACGGGGACGGGCGGCGTGGCGGGCTCCGTGTCTCGCGAGGGCGGTGGATGCGGCACCGCGCGGCGGCGGGCCGCGATGACGTTACGCCCGGCGGCTATGCGGACGGTGAGGACCTCGCGATCGACCGTCGCGATGGCCGCCCTTAACGCCCGGTGAACTCTCGCGGTCGAGTGCGCGACACCCGCTGTTCGCGGGGGCGCAGCGCGGAATGCTGACGATCATGAGCGCCGAAGTGATGATCCTCATCCTGGTGGTCGTGACCGCACTCGGTTTCGACTTCACCAACGGATTCCACGACACCGGGAACGCGATGGCGACCTCCATCGCCACCGGGGCGCTGAAGCCCAAGGTCGCGGTGGGGCTCTCGGCGATCCTGAACCTGGTGGGCGCGTTCCTCTCGGTCGAGGTCGCCGCAACCATCACCAAGGACGTGCTGACGATCCAGAGCCCGAGCGGCGATCTGGTGCCCGGTCTCAACCCCGAGTCGGCCATGATCATCATCTTCGCGGGGCTCGTGGGCGGCATCCTGTGGAACCTGCTCACCTGGCTGCTGGGCCTGCCGTCCAGCTCCTCGCACGCCCTCTTCGGCGGCCTCATCGGCGCCGGCATCGCGGGTGCCGCCACCGTCAACTGGGCCGGCATCCTCGGCAAGATCATCGTCCCCGCCGTGCTCTCCCCGCTGATCGCCGGCGTCGTCGCCGCGGTCGGCACCTGGCTCGTCTATCGCCTCACCCGCACCGTGCACGCCAAGCACCGCGAGGCCGGCTTCCGCTGGGGTCAGATCGGCACCGCATCGCTCGTCTCCCTCGCACACGGCACCGGCGACGCGCAGAAGACCATGGGCGTGATCGCCCTCGCGCTCATCGCGCACGGCTCGCTCACCGGCGACCAGATCCTGAACGAGGGCCTGCCGATCTGGATCATCGTGACCTGCGGTGCCGCCATCGCGCTCGGCACCTACCTCGGCGGCTGGCGCATCATCCGCACTCTCGGCAAGGGCCTCGTCGAGATCGAGTCGCCCCAGGGCCTCGCTGCCGAGGCGTCCTCCGCCGCGATCATCCTCACCTCGAGCTCGATGGGCATGGCGCTCTCGACCACGCACGTGGCGACGGGCTCGATCCTCGGTTCCGGCGTGGGCCGGCCCGGTGCCCAGGTGCGCTGGGGCATCGCGGGGCGCATGGTCACCGCCTGGCTCATCACGATGCCCGCGGCCGGCGTGGTCGGCGCGCTCTGCTTCTTCCTTGCGCACGGCATCGGCGGGCTCGCCGGCGCTATCACCGTGTTCGTGCTGCTGCTGGCGGCCGCCGCCCTCATGTACCTGCGCAGCCGCCGCCAGAAGATCGACCACCACAACGTCAATGCCGAGTGGGACGGATCCCTCGCGCCGAACGCCGCCTCGCAGGGCGCGGCGGCCTGAACCGAAGGACGGATACATGAACTTCGACATCGCGCAGATGGCGCTCTCGGCCGGTCGCGTGCTGCTGGTCGGACTGATGTTCGGTGCGGGGCTGCCCGCCTTGTTCGCCCTCGGGATGCGCCTGCAGTCGGCCGGCACCGGGGAGGTCGACGGCGAGGCGCCCGGCACACGCCGGCCGTTGCTGACCGCGGCGGGATGGATCCTGTTCGCGCTCGTGATCGCCGTGGTGCTGGCCGGGGTGCTCTTCATCACCCGGCTGAGCATCTACCACTACTTCGGCATCTCCCTGTTCGGGGTCGGCAGATGAACGGCAACGTTCTCGGCCGCGTGCTCGACTGGCTGCGCGCCGGCTATCCGGAAGGCGTGCCACCCAAGGACTACACGCCGCTGCTGGCACTGCTCCGGCGCACGCTCACGGCGGAGGAGCTCACCGCGGTGGTCAGCGCGCTCGCCCAGCAGGAGACGGACCCGGTGCGGGTCTCGCAGATCCGGGCCGCGATCGCGGACGTAACCTCGGCGACGCCGGGCGACGACGAGGTGCGCCGCGTGGCCATGCTGCTCTCCGATCGCGGAGTGCCGCTGAGCACCAAGGCGCAGCGGATCGTCGGCGATCGGACGATTCTCGCCGATGCCGCTGCCGGAGCGCGCGGAACCGCCGGCCCGGATGCCGCGGTCGACGAGCCGGGCTCCACCGAGCAGAACCTGATCGCGCAGGCGCTGCGCTGGCTGGGCGCGGGCTATCCGGAGGGCATCCCCGCCCAGGACCGTGTGCCGATCCTCGCCCTGCTGCGCCGCCGCCTCACCGACGACGAGGTGCAGGAGGTGTGCGAGGCGGTCGCCGCGCAGAGCGGAGCGGATCCGGAGATCTCGCTCGTCGATGCCCAGGTGCTCATGATGAAGGTACTCGGCGAGCTCCCCGGCGACGATGACGTGGAGCGCGTGCGCAGGCGGCTCGAGGAGTCGGGCATCACGCTGAGCTGACCGGCTCCTCGCTCACGTTTCCTGACCGCGAGACTCCAACTGAGTGACGAGACTGCACCCCAGAACCGCAGTCTCGTTACGGAGTTGGAGTCTCGCGAGACAGGCGAATCGTCTGGGCTGGGCGGGCGACGCAGCGGATCCGACGGACGATTCGGCGCGGGATCCTGGCGCACGCAGCGGTTCATCTCGATCTCGGAATATGTCTCGCCGCGGGCCTGGCGCGCCGTCCTCGACGGCACGTAGCGTGGAGGGGTGAGCACGCCTTTCCCCGCCTCTGTGTACGCCGCCCGCCTCGACCGCGCCCGCACCCTGACCGCGAGTGCCGGTCTGGACGCGATCATCGTCGGAGCCGGGCCTGACCTGACGTATCTCGTCGGCGTCGAGGGGGACACGATCGAACGTCTGACCGCCCTCGTGATCCCTGCGGCCGGGGATCCGACCGTCGTCGTGCCGCGGATGGAGCTCGCGAAGGTACGCGACACGGCCGTCGGCGCGCTCGGTCTCGCGGCCGCGGACTGGGTGGACGGCGAGGATCCCTACGCGCTGGTGACGGCGGCGATGGGCGGATCCGTCTCACGGTTCGGCGTCTCGGACGCGTTGCCGGCGCTGCACGCGATCCCGCTGACCGAGCGCCTGGACGTGCGGCCCGAGCTCGCGACGCCGGTGCTCCGCGAGAGCCGCATGATCAAGGACGCCGCCGAGATCGCCGAACTGCGCCGCGCCGGTGAGGCGATCGACGCCGTGCACCGGCGCGTTCCCGGCCTGCTGCGCGCCGGGCGCACCGAACGCGAGGTCGGCGCTGACATCGCCGCTGCGATCGTCGAGGAGGGGCACCGCACGGTGGAGTTCGTGATCGTCGCCTCGGGTCCGAACGGCGCGGATCCGCACCACGAGGTATCGGACCGGGTGATCGAGGACGGCGACATCGTGGTCGTGGACATCGGCGGCGCGGTGCCCAGCGGCTACAACTCCGACAGCACGCGCACCTACGCCGTCGGCACGCCGGATCCCGAGGTCGCGCGACGCATCGCCGTGCTCGTGCGCGCGCAGCAGGCGGCCGTCGACGCGGTGCGCCCCGGCGTCACCGCGGAGCAGGTCGACGCCGCCGCACGCGACATACTGGCCGCGGAGGGTCTGGCCGAGGCGTTCCTGCACCGCACCGGCCACGGCATCGGCGTCACCACGCACGAGGAGCCGTACATCGCGCCCGGCAACGCGTTGCCGCTGCGCGAGGGCATGGCCTTCAGCATCGAGCCGGGCATCTACTTCCCCGGCGACTGGGGCTCCCGCATCGAGGACATCGTCGTCGTCACCGCCGACGGCTGCACCAACCTCAACACCACCCCGCACGAGCTGACCCCTGCGGGATCCTGACCAATCGCGCCCGCACCGTGGAGCTCCCGGTGCGGGCGCAATCGGGGGCGGCCCGCACCGGGAAGTCTGTGTCGCGCGGTTAGCGCACGCGGTCGAGGGCCTCGGGGATCTCGGTGCGCCAGGATGACGGAGCCTCCGAGGCGGGCGCCGCGGGAAGCACGCCTTCGCCGTCCGGATGCGGGATCGCATCGAGCAGCGCCTCCGTGTAGGGATGCACCGGGTTGGCCCACACCACGGGCGTCGCGCCGGACTCGACGATGCGCCCGCGGTACATGACGGCGACACGGTCGGCCATGAGCCGGACCACGGAGAGGTCGTGCGAGATGAACAGCATCGCCGCGCCCGAGGCTACGCACAGCTCGCGCATCATGCCGGCGACCGAGGCCTGGGCCGAGGCGTCGAGCGCCGAGATCGGCTCGTCGGCGACGATCAGGTCGGGCTTCGCGGCGAGCGCTCGGGCGATGGCGACGCGCTGCCGCTGACCGCCGGAGAGCTGGTACGGGTATCGGTTCTCCAGGGTCGGGGAGAGGCCGACCGCCTTCAGCCAGTGCGATGGCGCTTCGGTGTCGACGCCACGGGCACGGGCGGCGCGGGATCCCTCCGCGATCTGCTGCGCGACGCGGATCCGCGGGTTCAGCGAGGAGTTCGGATCCTGGAACACCATCTGGATCGCGGTGAGTTCGGCGGGGCGGGTGCGCATTCCGAGCGGCTTCACCGGACGGTCCCGGTAGAGCACCTCACCGGCGCGCGGCTTCTCCATGCCGATCACGGCCCGAGCCGTCGAGGACTTCCCGCAGCCGCTCTCACCGACGAGCGCGAGCACCTCACCGGCGGCGATGTCGAAGGAGACGCCGTCCACCGCGCGGAACGCGGCGCGACCGCCGTACTCGACGACCAGGGAGTCGACGTGCAGGACCGGCTTCTGATCACTCATCGGTTCTCCTCCGTGTCGGCGGCGTCCGCGTCGGCGGCAGAGGCACCGAGCGCGGAGCCGCTCTCGGCCGGCGCATCCACGAGGGAGTCCTGCGCGTCGGGCATCGCATCCAGCAGCTCCCGCGTGTACGGGTGCTGCGGATTCTGGAAGACCTGCTGCCGGGATCCGGACTCGACGATCAGCCCGCCGCGCATCACCGCGACCTCGTCGGCAATCGCGCTCATCACGCCGAGATCGTGCGTGACGAGCAGCACGGCGAGGTCGCGCTCGGTCGCGAGGTCGCGCAGCAGGTGCAGGATCCCCGCCTGAACCGTCACGTCCAGCGCCGTGGTCGGCTCGTCCGCGAGCAGCACCTCGGGCTCGCACGCCAGGGCGATGGCGATCGCGATGCGCTGCCGCTGCCCGCCGGAGAACTGGTGCGGATACTTCTGCAGCGCCTCCTCCGGGTTCGGCACGCGCACCAGCGCGAGCAGCTCCGATGCCCGCTTCCGGGCCTCGGCGCGGGACAGCCCGAGATGGGCGCGCATGCCGTCGGCGAGCTGGGAGCCGACGGTGATCTGCGGATGCAGGCTGGCGGACGGATCCTGGAAGACCATGCCGATGCGCTTGCCACGCACGCGGCGGTAGGCCCCGCCCGTCATCCCGACGAGCTCGACCTCCGATCCGCCCGCGCCGCCGAGGACGATGGATCCGGAGGCGGTGCCGCCAGCCGGCAGCAGACCGAGGATCGCCATGGCGGTCATGCTCTTGCCGGATCCGGACTCTCCGGCAAGGCCCTGGATGCGTCCGGGGACCAGGTCGAGGGAGATGCCCTTGACGACCTCGGTGCGGTTGCGTCTGCCCTGCCCGAGCTCGACGCGGAGGTCGCGGATCGCGAGTGCGGCGCTCATGCGGCCACCTCCCCGGTCGCGGCGGCGGCCGACACCGCGGTGGGCGCCTCCGCCTCGCGCTCGCGCGCGGCGAGCGGATCGAGGGCGTCGCGCAGCGAATCGCCGATGAAGTTGAACGCCATCACGATGCTGAGGATCGCAAGGCCGGGGAACAGACCCAGCCACCAGGCCGAGGTGTTCTGCATGGCCGCGGCGATCATGGTGCCCCATTCGGGCGTCGGCGGCTGCGCTCCGAGACCGAGGAAGGACAGTCCGGACAGCAGCAGGATCGCCGTGCCGATGTCGAGCGACGCGAGCACGAGCACGGGGCCGGCGATGTTCGGCAGCACGTCGCGCAGCAGGGAGCGCAGCGGGGAGGATCCGAGCAGGCGCCCGGCGATCACATAGTTCTGCGTGCGCAGTCCGAGCACGAGCGACCGCGTGATGCGGGCGTAGGGCGGCCAGGCCACGATGATGCCGGCGATGACCGCGTTCATGATCGACGGGCCGAGGGAGGCGGCGATGACCATGGCGAGGATCACGGTCGGGAACGCCATCACCATGTCGGTGATGCGCATGAGCACCTCGTCGAACCAGCCGCCGAGATAGCCCGCGACCGCGCCCACGACGGTGCCGACGATCATCGCGCAGACGACGAGCATGAGCGCGAGCGGGATCGTCGCCTGAGCACCCAGGAGCAGACGGGAGAACACGTCGCGGCCGTTGACGTCGGTGCCCATGATCGCGTCGCCGCTGGGGGCGGCGAGCCGGGGGAGGTCCTGCGCGAGCGGGTCGTGCGGGGCGATCCACGGGGCGAGGATCGCGATCACGATCCACATCAGGGCGATCACCGTGCCCACCACGGCCAGCGGCGTCCGCCAGGCGCGCGGCAGCCAGGGGCGACGGCGCCTCGGGGCGACCTTCTCAGGGATGACGAGATTCATGACAGCCTCACTCGCGGATCCAGGACGCCGTAGAGCACGTCGACGACGAGGTTGATGACGAGGTAGATGACGCCGACCACGAGGCCGACGCCGGTCACCGCGAGCAGATCGAGGTTCTTCGACGCGTTGTAGGCGTAGGTGCCCAGGCCGGGCCAGGCGAACACGGCCTCGACCAGCACAGTGCCCGAGAGCAGGCTGCCGAAGGCGATGCCGACGAGGGTGAGGATGGGCAGCGCCGCTCCGCGCAGCACGTAGCCGACGACGACCCGGCGTCCGCTCAGGCCCTTCGCCCGCGCCGCACGGGCATAGTCCATGTCGAGGACCTCGAGCACGGAGGTGCGCACGAACCGGGTGAGGGTCGCGATCGTGAACAGGCTCAGCACCAGCACCGGCAGGGCCAGGTGGCTGGTCGCGTCGAAGAATCCGACCGAGTCGCCGTTCAGCAGGTAGTCGATCGTGTAGAAGCCAGTGATGCGCGGCGGCGGTGTGATCGTGGGGGAGATCCGCCCGGATCCTGACACCCAGTGCAGCTGCATGAAGAACAGCTGGTAGGTGAGGATGGCCATCCAGAACGTGGGGATGCTGAGCCCGATCAGGGTGACCACGCGCACGACCTGGTCGGTGACCTTGCCGCGGCGGTAGGCGGCGAGGGTGCCCAGCACGATCGCGACGGCGAGGCTGATGATGATCGCGTAGAAGGCGATCTCCGCCGTGGCCGGCACGGCCTTGGCGAGGTCTGCGGAGACCGGCTGTCCCGACTTCAGCGAGGTGCCGAGGTCGCCGCGCAGCAGGTTGCCGACGTAGAGGAAGAACCGGATCCACACCGGCTGGTCCAGCCCGTACTTCTGCCGGAAGGCCTCGACCGTGGCGGGGTTCGAGGCGGCGCCCTCGCCGAGGGCGGCGCGCACCGGATCACCGGGCACGATCACGGTGAGGGAGAAGGTGACCAGCACGATCCCGAACAGCAGGATCACGCTCGTCACGGCCCGCCGGGCGAGGAAGCGCAGCAGCGTGTGCTGGGCCTGCCGCGTCTTGCGGGTGGCGATGACTCGGGTCTCGGACACAGGGTGCTTCCGGATCTACGTGGCGGAGGGGGCGTGATGCTGCGGGGACCGGAGCCGCGTGGCTCCGGTCCCCGCAGGGCTCACTTCGCGGGGTGCAGCGTCCGCAGGTCGAGGGTCCAGGTCACGTTGTACTCGAGACCCGCCACCTTGGTGGAGCTGGCGAGGTTGATGCCGGGCACGATCAGCGGCACGAACGGTCCCGACTCCTGCATCGCCTTGGCGTAGTCGCTGAACGCCGTGTTGCGCTCGTCGACGGAGGTCGCGTTCTGCGCCTTGGTCACCAGGCCCGCGATGGTCCTGTCGGCCTCCGTCGGCCAGCCGGCGCGCAGGCCGACCTTCTGACCAGGGCCGAACGGCAGGAACGAGGAGGTGTCGGCGTAGTCAGGGCCCCAGTACCAGAGCGAGAACGCCTCCTGCGCCTTCACGTAGGGCTGCACTTCGGTCGCGAACGGCGCCGGGGCGAGAGTCGCGTTGATGCCCGCGGCCTTGAGCTGCTCCTGCACGCGCTCGGCGACCGGGGTGAACTCCACGCCGCCGACCGGGTTGTCGTTCGGGAACTGGAGCTTGATCTCCTGGCCGGTGTATCCGGAGGCGGCGAGAGCAGCCTTGGCCTTGTCGAGGTCCTGCTTCACGCCGGACTTGTTCGCGCCCGGGAACATCGGCGGGATGACGCCGGTGGCCTGCTCGGATCCGGCGCCGGCGAGCTCCAGCAGCTTGTCGTAGTCGAGCGCGTAGCGCACGGCCTCGGCGAACTTCGGGTTCGCGGTCGCACCGCCCACGTTCTTGTCCTGGTTGATGAGCAGGAACAGCGTCTCGGCAGACGGCGCCGAGTTCACGGTGAAACCGTCGCCGAGGTTCTTGACCTGGTCTCCGGAGAGGTCGACCGCCACGTTCGAGTCGCCGCCCTTGAGGTTGGTCAGCTGCGTGGAGGACTGCGAGATGTTGCGCACGACGATCTTGTCGTAGGCCGGCTTGTCCTCGCCGTCGTAGCTGTCGTTCTTCACGAGCACCACCTGCGAGGTCAGGTCGAGCGACTGCAGCTTGTACGGACCGGAGCCGGCCGAGTTCGCGTCGAGCCAGGTCTTGGCCGCGTCCTTGTCGTCGGTCGTGCCGCCGTTCTTCTTCACGAGCTTCGAGTTGAGGATCGCGAGCGACGGGTTGGTGACGATCGCGGGCAGCTGCAGCGACGGCGTCTTGGTCGACAGGGTGACGGTCTTGTCATCGACCTTGGCGACCGTGATGCCCGCCATGAGGAAGTTGGCCTTGGAATCGGTGATGCCCGCGACGCGGTCGAGCGAGAACACGACATCGTCGGCGGTGACCGGGGTGCCGTCGGAGAACTTCCGGCCATCCTGGATCGTGAAGGTGAACTCGGTGGCGTCCGAGTTCTGCTTCATGGTCGCGAGATCCGGTTTCGGGGTGGTCGAATCGGCGCCCTGGAACGTCAGCAGCGTGTCGTACACCGCGTGCAGCACCATGTTGCCGGTGGGCACGTAGTTGCGGCCGGGGTCACCGGTCTCGAGCGAGAACGCGGTGTCGACCACGAGCGTGCCGCCCGAGGAGGAGCCGCTGGAGTTGTTCGCGGAGTTGCCCCCGGAACAGCCGGCGAGCGCGATTGCAGCCACAGCGATGAGCGCTGCGGCGACGTGGCGATAGGAACGGGCCACGGGCTTCCTCCTCATTGAATTGGACAGGTCAGATGACCGGGTCGGGTTTCCCGGCACTATATCCGACCGTTTAGCCAGATTTCGAGCAATCCATTGTCACGCTTCCATCACTACGGCAATATGTCCAGCATGAGCGATGATCAGCCTTCCGTCTCTGGACGATCCGCGCCCGGGATCGACGAAATCGCGTACGACATCCTCCGCGCACTGCGCCGCAACGGGCGGATCTCGATCGCCGCGCTCGCGCAGGAGGTCGGGATCTCCCGGGCCAGCGCTTACTCCCGGGTGGAGTCCCTGACCCGCGCCGGGATCATCACGGGGTACACCGCCGAGGTCGACACGACGCGACTCGGCCTCGGGGTGAGCGCGCTCGTGTTCTGCACGATCCAGCCGCAGTCGTGGTCCTCGTTCCTGCAGGCGATCGGTGACATGCCCGATGTGGAATCGGCGATGGTGATGACCGGTGAGCACGATGTGATGCTCCTCGTCCGCAGCGTCGACATGGAGCGGATGCAGTCGCTCGTGATCGGCACGATCGCCGACCGTCCCGAGGTGACGAAGGTCGAGACCGCGATCGTCATGGGCGAGGTCTTCCGTCGACCGTTCGTGCTGCCGGACGAGATCCCGGAGCGCGCGGCGATCGGCGTCGACAGCGGCCTGATGCGATTCACCCGCACCGACGGGAGCCGCGGGACCCGGGTCTGACGGTCACCCCGGGGTCGTTGAGCGAGGACGGCGAAGCCGACCGAGACGAAACGCGGTGCCCTCACCGGCGACAGCAGGGCCTCAGACCTGCAGGCAGACGCTCACGTGTTCGACGCCATCCACGGCGAAGTCCTCGATGAGGCGGATCCGGCCGTCGTCCTCCTGCTCGGCGCGGCTCACCGCGTCCCCGCGCACGACGGAGCCGTCGCTGACCAGGGCATGCGCGAACGACACCCGCACCTCGGCACCGGCCACCTCGCCGACGAAACGGCCCTCCGTCACCGTGTCACCGGTATATTCACCCCAGATCAGGCGGCCGTCCTGGTGGTAGTCGAAGGTCGTCGGAGCCTCGGGATCGACCTCGCTGGCGGTCGAGGAGACCATGGCGAAGCGCAGTCCGTCGAGGAGGAGCGTGGAAGGCATGACGACGAGTATGGACCCCGCACCGGCGTTCGGCGCAATCCCGTCCTCCTCCGGTGCGAGCCGCGAAGGCGGTGTGCGGATCCCGTGCGGGCGGCCATCATCTCCGCCGGAATGACAATCCCTGCGGCGCAGAAATCTATTAACAGGTTCATCCACATGTGGATTACTCGGCGAATGCGGAAAACGTCCTGTGCAGTGCCGCCCGCCCGGGCTCTTCGAGGAGATACCTGCTGTTCACCGGTGGTTTTCCCGCGCGTCACGGATCTTGTCATTGCGACGCCGGGAAACCCTGGACCGATATTCCGGTGTGTGCTCTCGGCACACGGGAATCACCGTGCGCGGACGGAGGGATCCGCCTCAGGAAATCCGCCGGAAGAGCGTGTTCCCCGCGGCGGCGAATGCGCTTCCGACGGCGAGGATCGCGGCGCCCCCACCCGCGTAAGCGATCTGCAGGTGGCTGCCGTGGTTCTCCACCGTGATGTAGATGATGACGAAGGCGACGGCCGAGGCGAGGGCGCTCGCCCCCGCGATCCACCACAGGGCGGGCAGCGTTCGTGCCGGCGGCACCGCTTCCGGCACACGCCAGAGCAGCAGCGCGATCCCGCCCAGGCACCCGCATGCCGCGACCAGCATGAACGCCGCGACCACGTCGCTCGGCCGGTGCCACTGCTGGATCACGAGCAGTATGCCGGTGACCACGGCGAATGCGCCGCCCAGCACTGCAGCCAGAGGGCGCCAGCGCGGGGGACACACGACGAAGACAGCGAACGCTGCGGCGGCCGCGACCGTCGCATGCCCGGAAGGGAATGAATTGTCCAGCAAGTCGGTGGCGCCGGTCGCTGCGCGGTCCAGGAACACGTGCTTGGCGAGCTCGGCGGCGATCACCGCGATTCCTCCCACAGCGAGGGCGACCAGCAGATGCCGGAACCGTCGCGTCCCCAGGCCGATGATCAGCGTGAGCAGGATTCCCCCACCGATGGCGACCGTGGGTACATTACCGAGCACCATGCCGGTGAGGCGATAGACCATGTCGTGCTGCGACGAAGCCCCCACGAACGCCCGCTCGTCGACGATCTGCCCGACGTAGGTGCGCACGAAGAACACGTATGTGGCCACGAACGCGGCCGCGAGGATCACAGCGGCTATCGCGAAAGACCACACTCCACGTCTTGCCGCCATGCATCCATCATGCAGGTTCGAACTGTGGGCCTGCTCACCAGTCGCTGCGATCTCGCGCTGCCCGCAGGTCTTTGAGAGCGCGTGACTCGTCGTACGTCCCGGTACGGCTGCGCCGCATGAGTCGTCGGACGAGACCGGTATCCTCCGGGAGCCGCGTGGGCGTCTCCGGCTCCTCGCCGTGTCCATGTCGCGTGCGTGCCGTGTCGAGCAGCGGCAGGGCGATGTGCACGAGAGGGCCGATTCCGAGGGCGAACACGACCGTGCCGACACCGACGGTGCCGCCGAGCAGCCAGCCGATCGCGAGCACCGTGACCTCCACCGTGAGGCGAGAGACCCAGATCGGCCAGCCGAGGCGGGAGTTCATGCCGGTCATCAGACCGTCGCGTGGGCCAGGACCGAAGTGCGCACCGATGTACAGCCCGCTCGCGAGGGCGACCGCGAGCACCCCGGCGACGAGCAGGAGGATTTGCATGAGCAGGCCGTGCACCGGCGGGAGGACCGTCACGGTCGCCTGGATCGCGGTTCCGACGAGAAGGACGTTCAGGAGAGTGCCCAAGCCCGGCTTCTGCCGCAACGGGATCCACAGCAGCAGCACCAGAAGGCCGACGATGTTGGTGATCCATCCCACGCCGATGCCGGTGTGCCGGGACAGCCCCTGCGCGAACACGGTCCAGGGGTCGACGCCGAGTCCGGCGGAGATCATGAGCCCGTCTCCGACGCCGTAGAGCACAAGTCCGATCACCAGCTGCAGCACCCGTCGTGTCATGGATCCATGATGCAGGAGAACTGGACTGGTGAGACCAGTCCAATCACCCTAGGCTGGCCTGATGGACTCCCGTCTCTCCGCGCGCGCACTGGTAGAGCTGCTCGGGCTGTGGCGAACCAGCGAACCGGCCTTCGACGCTCTCGCTGACGGCATCCGCCTGCTCTGCCTCGACAATCGCATCGCTCCCGAGACGGCGTTGCCCGCCGAGCGGGAGCTCGCGGCAGCGCTCGGCGTGAGCCGGACGACGGTCGCAGCCGCCTACCGGGGACTGCGCGCGACCGGGCACATCGTCAGCCGCCAGGGCTCCGGCAGCGTCACCCGGCCGCTCGCACGCACCGCCGCCGCGCGCTGGTTCGACCACGGCGGCATCGACCTGCAGCAGGCCAGCCCTCCGGCGTGGCCCGGCCTGCCGGGGGTGATCGCCGAGGTCGCGGGTTCAGCGACTTCGCTCGTCTCCCGCTCCGGCTACGACATCCTCGGACACGCCGAGCTGCGCGCCGCGATCGCGGACCGGTACACGGCGCAGGGGATCGACACCGTGCCCGAGCAGGTCATGGTGACCAACGGCGCCCAGCATGCGCTGAACCTGATCGCCGGCACTCTGCTGCGCCGGGCCGATCGCGTGCTCATCGAGACGCCGACCTATCCGCACGCCGCGGAGACGTTCCGTCGGGCCGGGTCCCGTCTCGTGGGTGTTCCTGTGGATGCGCGGCAGGGCTGGGACCTGGATCGTGCCGTGCAGGCGTTCTCCCGCACGGCTCCCGTGCTCGCCTACCTCATGCCGCAGTTCCAGAACCCGACCGGGCGATGGATGAGCGCGGAGGAGAGTTCGGTGTTCGCACGCGCTGCACACGATGCCGGATCCGTCCTCCTGATCGATGAGACGACCGCCGATCTCCGCGTCGACGGGCCCGCGGGCCCCGCCCCGCTCACGACGGGCGCGTCGATCCGGGTGGGTTCGCTCGGCAAGTCCGTGTGGGGTGGGCTGCGCATCGGATGGATCCGTGCCGACGGGGACCTGATCCGCCGTCTGCGGGCGGCCCGCACCTCGCACGACCTGGGCACCCCCGACCTCGAGCAGGCCATCGCAACCCGCGTGGTCGCGCGGCTCGATGAGATCCTGCCGCAGCGCTCCGCTCTGCTGCGCACCGGCCGCGACACGCTCACCACAGCGCTGGCCGCGGCATTGCCGGAGTGGTCGGTGCCTGAGGTGCACGGCGGAGTCGCACTCTGGGTCGAGTTGGGCGCGCCGCTGAGCTCCGCCCTGGTGATGGATGCCACACGGCACGGGCTGCACCTGTCGGCCGGACCGCGGTTCGCGGTGGAGGGCGGTCACGAGCGGCACCTGCGGATCCCGTTCACCGCCGAGGCCCGCGAGCTTGCCCGCGCGGTCGACATCCTCGAGGAGTCCTGGCGACGGGTGACCGCGGGCGTCGACCTGCCTGCAGCCGGACCGCGGCCGACCCCCGCCGAAGCGTTGGTGTGAGTGGTCTCGTTCGGCGCGGACGAGCACCGGTTCTCGGCTGCACTGGCCTGAGAACGACGAAGGGTCCAGGCGCATGCCTGGACCCTTCGTCCTGTGTGGAGCCTAGGAGATTCGAACTCCTGACATCCTGCTTGCAAAGCAGGCGCTCTACCAACTGAGCTAAGGCCCCGTGCCGGGATTCGGCGGGTTTCGACCGAATGAGCGGATCCGATTCTCTCGGATCCGCTCACATGTCGGTGGGGCTACCAGGACTTGAACCTGGGACCTCTTCATTATCAGTGAAGCGCTCTAACCGCCTGAGCTATAGCCCCGTATCAACCTCCAAGACTTTACCGGACGTTGACACGATCACGAAATCGAGCCGGGTCAGCTCCCTTCGCGCAGGGTGATGCTGCCTGCGGACAACGAGGCCTGGATGCGGTGCGACGACGAGAAGTCGTTCTGCACGCTCGTCTCCAGGTTGCCCGCCGAGACGTCCTTGGACAGGGCGTACCGGCCCGACGGCACCGTCACATCCATGGATCCGGCACTGACATCGAGGCGGATCCCGTCGGGCTGGGTTCCCGTGAGCGTGGCGTTCAGGTCGCCCGCCGACATCGACAGGTCCGCCGTGGTGACGTCGTCCAGGCGCAGCGTCGCCGAGCCCGCGCTCACCCGTGTGGTCACCGAGGTCGCGCCGCCGTCGACCGTCAGCGACCCCGCGTTCACGGTCGTGCTCAGCGTGTCGAAGCGTCCCTGGGTGGAGAGCGAACCTGCATCCAGCCGCAGGTCGGCGCCCAGTTCGCCCTCCAGCTCGCGGGGGAGCGTGAGGGTCATCTGCGGATCGATGCCGAACCAGGCGCCGATCCACCAGCCGAACGGCCCGCTGGGGCGGTCCACGCGCAGCACGTCGCCGTCCCGGCGCATCGTCCAGTCGCTGCTGCCGGCCCCGGTGGTCCGCATCGTCGCCGCGGCGACGTCATCGAAGCGGACCGTCGCGGAACCGCGCCCGACCTCAACCTTGAGGTGTGTCACGCCCGAGGTGTCGACGGTGGTGGTGCTGCCCACCGAGCCGTCGCCGGTGGCGATCTGGCTGACAGCCGCGAGTGCGGAGGTGCCGCCGACGCTGACCAGCGCCCCACCGCCGATGATCGCCGCGGCGATGGTGATCGCGGTCAGCGCTCCGCGACTCGGGTTCGAGCCTGGCGCGGGGGATCCGGGGCGGGAGGAGTCCGGCGCAGCGGCCGCAGAGGGGTCCGGCTCGGGCGGGTTCGGAGGGGTGAGATTCGTCATCGGTTCGGTCCTGTCTGTGCGGGTCCGGCACCAGGGCCGTTCAGGCCGGCGCTGGAGATGTGGGCGATCGCGGCGAGGACGCGGCGGTTGCCGGACTCGTCGGGTTCCAGCCCGAGTTTCTGGAAGATGGCGGTGATGTGCTTCTCGACGCTGGCCTCGGAGAGGAACAGCGCGGCCGCGATGGCCTGGTTCGACTTGCCCTCCGCGATCATGGCGAGCACCGTCCGCTCGCGTTCGGTGAGGCTTCGCATGCGGTCGTCCTGGTTGCGCCGGGTGAGCAGCTGTGCCACGACCTCCGGGTCCAGCACGGTGGATCCGGAGGCGATGCGCGCGACCGATTCGATGAACTCGGAGACATCAGCCACCCGGTCCTTCAAGAGATAGCCGAGCGGGCCCGCGGACCCCTGTGCCGATCCGCTCTGCGCGATGATCAGATCGCTCGCGTAACGCTCCTCGACGTACTGCGACAGCACGAGCAGCGGAAGCTGCGGCAGTCGGGTGCGCAATGACAGCGCGGCGCGGATCCCCTCGTCCACGAATGTCGGCGGGAGCCTGACATCGAGGATGCAGAGCTCGGGATCGGTGGCATCGACGCTCTCGTCGAGGTCGGTCGCATCGGGGAGCGCGGCGACCACCGCGTGCCCGGCGTCCTCGAGTAGACGCACGAGTCCCTCCCGCAGGAGCACCGAGTCTTCGACGATCAGGATTCTCATGAGATGCGCTCCTCCGGGGCGGAACCGACGTGCTGGTCGAGAAGAGTGCAGATCAGGATGCGCACGGGACGCTCACCTCCAGGCTGGTCGGACCACCCGCGGGGCTGTCCAGGCGCAACGTGCCACCGGCGGCGAGCACGCGGTTGCCGATCCCGTCGAGTCCTCCTCCCGGCAGCACGGTCGCGCCGCCGATGCCGTTGTCCTCGACCCGGGCCCAGAGCGTGCCGCCGTCGCGAACCCGCACCACGACCCTGCATTCGCTGGCCCGGGAGTGCTTGGCCGCGTTGGTGAGCGACTCCGCGATGGTAAAGTACACGGCGGCCTCGGCGTCACGCGAGCACCGCCCGTTCAGCCGCACATCGAGCACGACCGGCACGGGGGAGCGCCCGGCGAGGGCCGAGAGGGCCGCGTCGAGCCCCCGGTCGTCGAGCACCGAGGCGTGGATTCCGCGCGCGAGCTGGCGCAGCTCGGTGATCGCCGCCTTCGTCGAGGTGTGCGCCTCGGCGATGAGCGCCTTGGCGGCTTCCGGATCCGAGTCGATCTTCTGCTGCGCCATCCCGAGCGTCATCCCGACGGAGACGAGCCGCGGCTGTACGCCGTCATGCAGGTCCCGCTCGATACGGGTGCGCTCCACGTCTGCGGCGCGCACGGCGCCGGCGCGCTGCGCGGTGGTCGTGCGCACCCGCTCACTGAGGTCGAGGTTACGGTCGGGGGTGGCGACGATGCCGCGCGAGATCACCCGGTGCAGCAGCGCCACGCTGATGATGCCGACGGCGGCGGCCGCCGCGCCTGCGCCGCCGATGAGCGGGGCCCAGGCGCTCGGGTACCTCGTACCCCAACCCGTGTCGACCTCGCCGGTGGTGAACAGCGGGGCGAAGGCCGTGACCGCCGACCACCCGAACCACGCCATGAGCCGCAGCACCAGGGATCCGAGCGCGCAGGCGATGGCGAAGTTGGCCAGCGCCCGCCACATCCGGCCGTTGTACGCCTGCCGCCAGAGCGAGAGCAGCCAGCCGCCGAAGCCCGGACGGTCGGTCGCACGCCAGCGCAGGGCCGGGAGTCCGAACCCGTACAGGCCGTTCAGCCGCGCGATCTCGAACCAGGCCACTCCGTACAGGGCGTAGACCAGGCCGACGAGCACGATGATCCCGACGCCGAGGAAACTGAGGCCGAAGCCGATCCCCAGCGCACCGCCGAGGATGCCGACCACCGCGGATCCGATCACGCCGAGCGCGGCGAGTTCGAGGATCGTGAGGAACAGGCGCACCGGGGTGCGTGACGCTTCCGCGACAGGGCCTGTCACAGGAGGCGGGGAGGAGGCTGCTGTGGTCATGGCTCCACGCTACGGGCGCGCTCGTGGACCGGGAACGGGGGAAGCCGGGGGATCCGGTTCGGGGTTTCCGTAAGAACAGCGGTTATGCATGCCTTGCCTTGATGGACGGCGCTGCGTGCAGGTGCTTACGTGGACCCATGACTGCACTGCATCCGCACGAACCGCACGGCACCGGTCTCGGACAGCGCCTGAACTGGCTGCGAGCCGGGGTGCTGGGCGCGAACGACGGCATCGTGTCGGTCGCCTCCCTCGTCGTGGGCGTGGCCGGTGCCACGACGGACAATGCCGCGCTGCTGGTCGCGGGCCTCGCGGGCCTCATCGGCGGCGCGATCTCGATGGCGCTCGGTGAGTACGTCTCGGTGTCGAGCCAGCGCGACAGCGAGCACGCGCTCATCGCGAAGGAACGCGAAGAGCTGCGTACGATGCCGGACGCGGAGCTCGCCGAGCTCACCGAGCTGTACCGCCAGCGCGGACTCAGCGACGACACCGCGCACCGGGTCGCCGTCGAGCTCACCGAGCACGATGCACTGGCTGCGCACCTCGAGGTCGAGCTCGGCATCGACCAGGACGATCTGGTGAACCCGTGGCACGCGGCGATCTCCTCGGCGATCGCGTTCACGGTCGGCGCCATCCTGCCGCTGCTCGCGATCCTGCTGCCGCCGCCCGGCTGGCGCGTGCCGGTCACCTTCGTCGCCGTGCTGATCGCCCTCGCCGCGACGGGCTTCATCTCAGCGCGGATCGGCGGCTCGAATCCGACGCGCGCCTCGATCCGTCTGGTCATCGGCGGGGCGCTCGCCCTCCTCGCGACGTGGCTCATCGGCACCCTGCTCGGCAGCACCGGCGTCGTCTGAGATTCGATCCCGCATCCATCGACCGCGAGACTGCATCCCCGTCACGAAACTGCAGCAGAATCGTGCAGTCTCGCGACAGAGTTGCAGTCTCGCGGTCAGAGAACGCGGAAGGCCCGGATCCGAGGATCCGGGCCTTCCGCGTAGAAGCGTCAGTTCGAGGTGAAACCGACCAGCAGACCGCCGGTGACCTTGACCGCGAGGTTGTAGATGCCGGCGACGATCGCACCGAGCACCGTGAACACGATGAGGTTGAGGATCGCGACGACCGAGCCGAAGGCCAGCACCTGCGGCAGCCCGACGACCGCGCTCAGCTTTGCGCCGTCGGCGATGCCGGAGACGAACTCGTCGGCCTTGTCCATCAGCCCCGTGGCATCCACCACCAGGTAGATGAGCAGGAACGAGACGAGGGTCACGATAGCGATCGCGATCGCACCGAGGAAGGACAGCTTCACTGCCGACCAGAAGTCGATGTAGACCAGGCGCAGGCGCACCTGCTTGCTGGAGGTCTTGCGGGAAGACTTCTTCGCGAGCTTGTCGGCTACCGTGCTCATGCGTCAGTTCCTTCGGGGGCTTCGGGGGCTTCTGTCTCGGGGGCCGTACCGGAGTCCTCGGACTCGTCGCTGTCGGCCAGGCCGCGCTCGGTGTTCCGCGCGATCGCAAGGATCCGATCGTCCTCGTCGGTCCGGGCGAAAACCACGCCCATGGTGTTGCGACCCTTCGCCGGCACCTCGGCCACGGCAGAGCGTACCACCTTGCCGCTGGCAAGAACCACAAGGACCTCGTCGTCCTCCTGGACGATCAGACCCCCCGCCAGGATGCCCCGGTCGTCGTTCAGTTTGGCGACCTTGATGCCCTGACCGCCGCGGCCCTGCACGCGGTACTCGTCCACCGAGGTGCGCTTCGCATAGCCGCCATCGGTGACCACGAAGACGTAGCCGTCGCCCGTCACGAGCGAGGCGGACAGCAGGCTGTCCTCGCCGTTGAACCGCATGCCCTTGACGCCCTCGGTCGCGCGTCCCATCGGCCGCAGCGCCTCGTCGGTCGCCTGGAATCGCACCGACATGCCGTGCCGGCTGATCAGCAGGACGTCATCGGTGGCATCGGCGAGGAACGCGCTGACCAGCTCGTCGTCCTCGCGCAGGCGGATCGCGATGACACCGCCTTGACGGTTGGTGTCGTAATCGCCGAGACGGCTCTTCTTCACCAGTCCACCGCGCGTGGCGAGCACCAGGTACTGTGCCGCCTCGTAATCGCGCAGGTCGAGGATCTGCGCGATCTTCTCGTCCGGCTGCAGTGCGAGCAGGTTGGCGACGTGCTGGCCCTTCGCGTCGCGGCCGGCCTCCGGGATCTCGTACGCCTTGGTGCGGTAGACCCGGCCCTTGTCGGTGAAGAACAGCAGCCAGTGATGCGTGGTCGTCACGAAGAAGTGCTCGACGAGGTCGTCGGCCCGCAGCTGTGCGCCCTTGACGCCCTTGCCGCCGCGGTGCTGCGAACGGTAGTTGTCGCTGCGGGTGCGCTTGATGTAGCCCTCACGGGTGACCGTGATGACCATCTCCTCCTCGGCGATGAGGTCTTCCATCGAGACGTCACCGTCGAAGCCGTGCAGGATGTGGGTGCGGCGCTCGTCTCCGAACCGATCCACGATCGCGGTGAGCTCCTCGCGGATGATCTCGCGCTGGCGGCCCTCGTCCGCGATGATCTGCTTGTAGTCGGCGATCCGCACCTCGAGCTCGGCGGCCTCGTCGATGATGCGCTGGCGCTCCATCGCGGCGAGGCGCCGCAGCTGCATGTCGAGAATGGCCTGGGCCTGTTCCTCGTCGATGTCGAGGAGTTGCTGCAGACCCTCGTTTGCCTCCTGCGCCGAGGGGGAGCGGCGGATCAGGGCGATGACCTCGTCCAGTGCGTCGAGCGCCTTGAGGTAGCCCTGCAGGATGTGCATGCGCGCCTCGGCCTTGGCCAGGCGGAACTTCGTGCGGCGCACGATGACATCGACCTGGTGGGCGAGCCAGTGCGTGATGAAGCCGTCCAGCGCCAGCGTGCGCGGCACGCCGTCGACGATCGCGAGCATGTTGGCGCCGAAGTTGTCCTGCAGCTGCGTGTGCTTGTACAGGTTGTTCAGGACGACCTTCGCGACCGCGTCGCGCTTGAGCACGACCACCAGGCGCTGGCCGGTGCGATCGCTGGTCTCGTCCCGGATGTCGGCGATGCCGGCGACCTTGCCCTCCCGGACCAGGTCGCCGATCTTCACCGCGAGGTTGTCGGGGTTCACCTGATACGGCAGTTCGGTGATCACGAGGCACGTGCGGCCCTGGATCTCCTCGACGCCCACGACCGCGCGCATCGTGATGGATCCGCGTCCGGTGCGGTACGCCTCCTGGATCCCCTTCGTGCCCAGGATCTGCGCACCGGTCGGGAAGTCGGGGCCCGGGACGCGCTGGATCAGGCCCTCGAGCAGCTCCTCGCGGGGCAGGTCGGGATTCTCCAGCGCCCAGAGGGCGGCCTCGGACACCTCGCGCAGGTTGTGCGGCGGGATGTTCGTGGCCATGCCGACCGCGATGCCGATCGAGCCGTTCACCAGCAGGTTCGGGAACCGTGCGGGCAGCACGTCGGGCTCCTGCGTCTGCCCGTCGTAGTTGTCGGAGAAGTCGACCGTGGCCTCTTCGATGTCGCGCACCATCTCGAGCGCGAGCGGGGCCATCTTCGTCTCGGTGTACCGGGGGGCCGCGGCGCCCATGTTCCCGGGGGAGCCGAAGTTGCCCTGACCGAGTGCGAGCGGATAGCGCAGCGACCACGGCTGCACCAGCCGGACCAGGGCGTCGTAGATCGCGGAGTCGCCGTGCGGGTGGTACTGACCCATGACCTCGCCGACCACGCGGGCGCACTTGGAGAACGACTTGTCAGGGCGGAAGCCGCCGTCGTACATGCCGTAGATCACGCGGCGATGCACGGGCTTGAGCCCGTCGCGCACGTCGGGCAGTGCCCGGCCCACGATGACCGCCATCGCGTAGTCGAGGTAGGACCGCTGCATCTCCGACTGCAGATCGACCTGGTCGATCTTGCCGTGGTTGTGCTCGGATTCGTTTCGTTCGTCCGTCATGTCTTCTTCTCGTCCTGCCCGTCTGGGGCCCGGGCTCCGGGGTCTCACTGGTCAGGAGCAGAGCGGGTTCCTTCCCGCTGCGCGGGCCCCTCCCGATGCTCCTGACCAGTGAGACCCCTGCGCCCTCCTCCGCCACGAAGGAGGAACTCCCGATATTCGCTTGTGTGGTTGGTGGATCAGATATCGAGGAAGCGGACGTCCTTGGCGTTGCGCTGGATGAAGCCGCGACGCGACTCCACGTCCTCGCCCATCAGCACGCTGAAGATCTCGTCCGCGGCGGCCGCGTCGTCGATCGTGATCTGACGGAGCGTGCGTGTGGTGTGGTCCATCGTGGTCTCCCACAGTTCCTTGGCGTTCATCTCGCCCAGACCCTTGTAGCGTTGGATGCCGGCATCCTTCGGGATCCGCTTGCCGTTCGCGAGCCCGTCGTTGAGCAGGGCGTCGCGCTCGGCGTCCGAGTACACGTACTCGTGCGGTGCGTTCGTCCACTTCAGGCGGTACAGCGGCGGCATCGCGAGGAACACGAAGCCCGCTTCGATGAGCCCGCGCATGTAGCGGAACAGCAGGGTCAGCAGCAGCGTGGTGATGTGCTGGCCGTCCACATCGGCATCCGCCATGAGCACGATCTTGTGATAGCGCGCCTTGCCGAGATCGAAGTCCTCGCCGATGCCCGTGCCGAAGGCCTGGATCATCGCCTGGACTTCCTTGTTGGCGAGGGCCTTGTCCAGACGCGCGCGCTCGACGTTGAGGATCTTGCCGCGCAGAGCCAGGATCGCCTGGGTGTGCGGGTCGCGACCCTGCACAGCCGAGCCGCCGGCCGAGTCGCCCTCCACGAGGAAGATCTCGCTGATCGACGGATCCTTGCTCGTGCAGTCCTTGAGCTTGTCGGGCATCGCGGCCGACTCGAAGACGCTCTTGCGGCGTGCGGTCTCGCGCGCCTTGCGGGCGGCCATGCGGGCGGTCGCGGCCTCGACGGCCTTGGTCACGACGTTCTTGGCCTGCTTCGGGTTGCGGTCGAACCAGTCGCCGAGCTGATCGCCGACCACCTTCTGGGTGAAGGCCTTCGCCTCGGTGTTGCCGAGCTTGGTCTTGGTCTGGCCCTCGAACTGCGGCTCGCCGAGCTTGATCGAGATGACCGCGGTGAGGCCCTCGCGCACGTCGTCACCGGTGAGGTTGTCGTCCTTCTCCTTGAGGATGTTGTTGGCGCGCGCGTAGCGGTTGACGAGCGTCGTCAGCGCCGCGCGGAAGCCCTCCTCGTGCGTGCCGCCCTCGTGCGTGTTGATGGTGTTCGCGTAGGTGAACACGTTCTCGGTGTAGCCCGTGGTCCACTGCATCGCGACCTCGAGCGAGATCTTGCGGGCGGTGTCCTCGGACTCGAACGCGATGATCTCGTCGTTGACGGCATCGGCCTTGCGCACGTGGTTGAGGTACTCGACGTAGTCGACGAGACCGCGCTCGTAGAAGAACACATCCGCGCGCTGGCGCGTGACGACGGTGCCGTCGACCTCCTCATCGACCGTGGCGCCTTCGCGCTCGTCGAGCAGTTCGATGCGCAGCCCCTTGTTCAGGAACGCCATCTGCTGGAAGCGGGTGCGCAGCGTGTCGTATTCGAACTCGACGGTCTCGGTGAAGATCTCCGCGTCCGGCCAGAACGTGATCGTCGTTCCCGTCTCGGACGTGGCCTCGCCCTTCTCGAGCTGCTGCTGCGGCGCACCACCGTCGGCGAAACGGTGCCGCCAGACGAAGCCCTTCTGCTTGACCTCGACGTCGAATCGCGTCGAAAGGGCGTTGACCACGGAGGATCCGACACCGTGCAGACCGCCGGACACGGCGTACGCGCCGCCGCCGAACTTGCCACCGGCATGCAGGATCGTGAGCACGACCTCGACTGTCGACTTGGTCGGATCGGAGGAGTGCGGGTCGACCGGGATGCCGCGACCGTTGTCGATGACACGGACGCCGCCGTCGGCGAGGAGGGTGACGAGGATCTTGTCGGCGTAGCCCGCGAGCGCCTCGTCGACGGAGTTGTCCACGATCTCGTACACCAGGTGGTGCAGGCCGCGGGGTCCGGTCGAACCGATGTACATGCCGGGGCGCTTACGCACGGCCTCGAGTCCCTCGAGGATCTGGATCGAGTCGGCGCCGTACTCCACTTCTGGGGCGGGCTTCGCCGCCGGGGCGGGCGCGGTCGGCGACGTGGCGGATCCGGGTGCTTCTGCCCCCGTCTGGGTCGAGTCGTTCGCGGTCGATTCGTTCGCGTCAGAGGGGGTTTCAGGCGTCATCTGAGAGGAGGCTCCACATCGAAGATCTAGGCCCTCAGTCTATCGGAAAGACCCCTTCCTGTCTCGTTGTACGCGATTCTGCGCGCCTGGAGTCCCCCGGGACGGGATGGATCATGTCCTAACCGTAGGTATCGCGCGGACCGCGCCCTGGAGCGACTCTGGTGCCCCATTTCCACGAAGGGACGTCCGGCCCGACGAACCGGATGTTCTCGACACCGGCCTCCGGGTACCTCCTGCCGATCTCCGTGATGATCACGGCGCGCATGTACTGCAGGTTCTTCGCCCACGCCGTCGAATCGCACTTGACCGTGAGCATGCCGCCCTCCAGCGACACCGGCTCGGAGTGCTTGGCCGTGTCGGGGCCCGCGAGCTCCGCCCACTGCAGCACGAGATCCTCGCGGCTCAGCGCCGCCTCCCAGCCCGCATCCTTGGTCAGCTTCGCCAGGACATCGCCGAGTGTGCCGGGGTCACGGCCGGCCGTGAACGGGGCGTTCTCGTCGTCGACGAGGCGCTTCTTGCGCTTCCAGTTCTTGGAACTCGGCTTCAGACCCCTCAGCCGCAAGTACGTCGCGATCGTCTCGGGGACGTCCGGCTCGTCATGCTCGGTCATCGTCGACCTCGCGCTCGTCGATGATGGTGCCGGCCGAGATCCGCACCACGTGCCGATGCAGCACCTCGGGGATGTCCTCCTCGACGGCTGCCGTGACCAGCACCTGCTCGTAGCCGGCCGTGATGCCGGCCAGACGCCGGCGGCGTTCGGCGTCGAGCTCGGCGAATACGTCGTCGAGGATGAGCACGGGATCCCCGGCGGGGGATTCCGCGCGCAGCAGCTCCGCCGAGGCGAGTCGCAGCGCGAGCGCGATCGACCACGACTCCCCGTGGGAGGCGTAGCCCTTCACCGGGAGGTCGCGCACCCGCAGCACGAGGTCGTCGCGGTGCGGTCCGACCAGGGTGAGTCCCCGCTCGAGCTCGGCGGAGCGCTTGGCCGCGAGGGCGGTGCGGAAGAGATCCGCCGTGGATCCGGGAGCGGGTGCCTCCTCGGCGGCGTCGCCCTCCTCCGGGTCGCCGCCGCGGATCGACTGGGCCCAGTGCAGGCGCGGGTCATGATCCTCGCCGGCGATCGCCGAATACGCATCGGTGAGCCCCGGCTGCAGGTCGGCGGCGAGCCGGGAACGGGCGTCGATGATCTCGGATCCGAGTGCGATGAGCTTGTCGTCCCAGACGTCGAGCGTGGTCAAGGCCTCGGCTTTCATGCCACGGGCACGCGCCGACTTCAACAGCGCCGTGCGCTGACGCAGCACGCGGTCGTAGTCGCCGAGCACCGCCGACATGCGCGGAGTGCGCTGGATCAGCAGCTGATCGGCGAACCGGCGGCGGGAGGACGGATCCCCGCGCACGATCTGCAGATCCTCCGGGGCGAACAGCACGACGTGCGCGTATCGGGGCAGATCCGCGGTCCGGCCGGGAGCGGCGTTGATGCGCGCCTTGTTCGAACCCTGTCGGTTGATCTGCACCTCGATCAGGACTTTCCTCGGCCCGTGCGCGAGCCGAGCGCGGACGATCGCCGCATCATGACCGTCACGCACCATCGGGGCATCGGAGGAGACCCGGTGCGAACCCAGGGTCGCGAGGAACACGATCGCCTCGGCGAGGTTCGTCTTGCCCTGGCCGTTGCGGCCGACGAGCACGTTCGGGCCGCGGTGCAGCGCGAGTTCGGCGGTCGCGTAATTGCGGAAATCCACGAGGCTGAGATGCTCCACAATCACCCGAGCAACCTTACCCGCGGGCCCCGACACCGGGTTGGGTCGGAACCCGTGCGCTCCGTCTCCGGCTCAGTGGTCGCAGAACGCGGTCATTCCGCGTTCGAAGCCGCATTCTGCGACCAGTCGCGGGGGGGCCGGGCCGTGTGCGACAGCGCGATCAGAACTCGCGGGCGACGTAGACCATGCCGCCCTCGCGGCGGATCTCGGTCATTCCGGACCGCGCCAGCACGGCGAGCGAGGCGAGATTCGTCTCTTCGGTGTCGGCGATCGCGCGCACGGCTCCATGATCGGCCGCGATCCTCAGGCCTTCGGTGACGGCGGTCGTCGCGAGCCCTCGACCGCGCGCGGCGGGGATCAGCCCGTACCCGAATTCGACTGTTCCCGTCTCGTCCGGTGGACCGAAGAATCCGAAGCCGCCGACCGCGACACCCTGGTCATCGCGGATGGCGTACAGCGTGAAGACCGGATCCGCGTCCTCGCGAGCGGCGAGCGATCGCAGCGGCACGAGTTCGTCCTCGAACGGGTACTCGGGGTGCCAGTCGTCGCCCGATCGCTCATCGCGGGTGATGATCCTCTCCGCGAGAGCGGAATCGATCGGGTCCAGCCGCATCCGTCTCAGCGGAGCAGCAGGTTGGGCTGCAGCAGGTACTTGTACGAGTCGAGACCGGCCGCATCGACCGACGTCTGGCTCGTGATCAGCACGGGGCTGAGCTTGTTCGCGTTGTCCGAGGAGGTGAACGTGACGCGCACGAACTCGCTCTTGAGAGCTCCGAGCGCCTCGAGCAGGTACTGCGGGTTCAGGCCGAGGGTGACCTCTTCGCCGTTGAGGTGCGCGTCGACCGATTCGGAGGCACGGGCCTGCTCGCCGCCGGAGGCGTCCATGGTCACCTCGGACGTCTCGAACGTGAAACGCAGCGGAGCGGACCGGTCCAGCACGAGCGCGACGCGACGCACGGCCTCGGTGAGGTCGGCGGTGCTCACCACCGCGTGGTGGTCGGTCTGCTCCGGGAAAAGGCGGCGGACCGGGGGGAAGTTCCCCTTGATGAGCAGCGAGGTGACGGTCTTGTTGCCCGCGGTGAATGCGATGATCTCGCGGTCACCGGCGCCCGAGAACGAGATCTGGATGGTGCCGGCGTGACCGAAGGTCTTACCGACCTCCTGCAGGGTGCGAGCCGGGACGAGCGCGGTCTGCGCCGCGGCCTCGCCGTCCCATGGGACGTCGCGCAGCGACACCCGGTATCGGTCGGTGGCCACGAGGCTCAGCGTGTTCTCGCTGACCTCGAGCTGCACGCCGGTGAGCACCGGGGTGACGTCGTCGCGCGAGGCGGCGAAGGCGACCTGGGCGATCGCAGTGCCGAAGTCCTCTGCGGGGACGACACCGCTGGTGCCGGAGACCTCGGGAATGGAGGGATATTCCTCGACCGGCATGGCGGCGAGGGTGAAGCGTGCGGATCCGCAGCGTACGGCGATGCCGCCGTCCTCCTCGACAGAGATCTCGATCGGTGCGTTGGGCAGACGGCTGGCGATGTCGGAGAGCAGGCGTCCGTGCACGAGGATCGTGCCCGGTTCGTCGACGGTGGCCTCGATCGTGGTGCGCGCGGAGGCCTCATAGTCGAAGGCCGAGAGCGTGAGCCCCTCATCACCGGCCTCGATCAGCACTCCGGCCAGGATCGGCTGCGGATTGCGCTGAGGCAGCAGCTTGACGACGAAGGACACAGCTTCGCTGAAGACATCGCGATTGACCTGGAACCTCACCGGCGCTCCTCCGTCGACTGAATGCGGAGGATGACACGAATCTCCGCCCCATGGCAGACACCAGGGGATCCCATGCTAATGCCACGAGGCATCAGGTTCAGGTCGAAGTGCTCCGGATCCGGATCCATCCCCAACCCGGCACCGGGTGGTGATCGATGGACGGAGATTCGAAAGGAGTTCTTAACGGTGTTAACGCCTGTGGATACTGTGGATAACTCTGGGGATGCTTTGCGGCTCTAGGGAACTACAGACGTGTGAGTTGTGGAGACCCTGCGGAAACAGCGGGGTCGCGGGGCATGCGGGGCGGATCCGTTCGCCCGAGTTATCCACAGATCGACGCTCATCATGGGGAATCCACGCCGTCCGGATCCCGAGATATCCCCAAGTTATCCACATGTGGACTTCCGGGCGGGGCGGATGCCAGAATTCGCCGGCACAGCCTGGAACTGGCGTCGACGGCGCTCCTGCGGCCGCGCAGAGAGCCCGCAGCGCGGGGGAGGATCCGTGCGGAGGTTCAGCGACGGCTGAGCTGGGCGGTGATCTCGGTCACCTGGTTGAAGATGGCGCGGCGCTCCTTCATGAGCTCGCTGATCTTCTTGTACGCGTACATCACGGTGGTGTGGTCGCGGTTGCCGAACAGCTGGCCGATCTTCGGCAATGAGAGATTGGTGCGCTCGCGGCACAGATACATGGCGATCTGTCGGGCCGTCGCGATCTGCTGCGACCTGCTGGATCCGTAGAGGTCGTCCTCGCTGAGCTTGAAGTAGTTCGCGGTCGTCGTGATGATGTCGGTCGGCGAGATGATGCTGTCCTCGTCCTGATCGACGATGTCGCGCAGGGCCGTCTGCGCGGTGGCGATGTCGAGTGCGGAGCGGTTCAGGTTCGCGAACGCCGTGGCACGGATCAGCGCACCCTCGAGCTCGCGGATGTTGGAGGACACCTTCGTCGCGATGTACTCGAGCACGTCGTCCGGGACGTGCAGCTGCTCGCTCTGCGCCTTCTTGCGGAGGATCGCGATGCGCGTCTCCAGGTCGGGCGCTTGCACGTCGGTGATGAGGCCCCACTCGAACCGGCTCCGCATCCGCTCCTCGAACCCGGTGAGGTGCTTGGGCGGCAGGTCGCTCGTGATGACGACCTGCTTGTTGTGGTCGTGCAGCTGGTTGAAGGTGTGGAAGAACGCCTCCTGCGTTTCCGCGCGGCCCTGCAGGAACTGGATGTCGTCGATCATCAGGATGTCGACCTCGCGATAGCGCGCCTGGAAGGCGGATCCGCGGTTGTTCGCGATCGAGTTGATGAAGTCGTTGGTGAATTCCTCGCTCGACACGTAGCGAACCTTGACCCCGGCGTACAGGGACTGGGCGTAGTCGCCGATCGCGTGCAGCAGGTGGGTCTTGCCCAGGCCAGGGCCTCCATAGATGAACAGCGGGTTGTACGCCTTCGCGGGTGCCTCGGCGACGGCGACGGCGGCCGCGTGGGCGAAGCGGTTGGACTGGCCGATCACGAAGTTGTCGAAGACGTACTTGGGGTTCAGCCGCGACTCGTGACGGATCGGTGTCGGCTGCTGCTCGATGGGGGATTCGATCCTGGTCGGCTCCTGCCGGCCGGGGGCGAAGTCCGGGACCGGGATCGGCACGGTCTGCTGCTCGACCATGTCGTGGTTCACGGTGACGCGGAACGAGGTCACCTCGTCTCCGATGCGGGCGAGCGCCTCCATGATCGGCAGTCGGAGGCGCTTGTTGATCTGTCCCGCGGTGAGGTCGTTCGGGACCTCCAGGTAGAGGGTGGCAGTCATGACGCCCGCAGGAACGGCGAGATTGAGGAAGCCCTGCAGCGGCGCGGAGACGCGCTCGTCTCGGGCCAGCTCCGCGAGAAGTTCGTCCCAGATCGGGACTTCGGACTCTGCGGCTGCGGACATGGTTCCCCCGGGCGACTCGGCACAGCGGGCGGATCGGGACACGCTGCCTGTGGATAACTGCTCGTGCCACGGTAGTCAGCCTGGGCCGTGAGGGCAACCTGTGACTGGGAACGAGAGACGGCGTGTCCTTGTTGAAGGATCCCTCCACAGATGTGGATAATGTTGCTTTCGCCCGCTCAGTTTGCGATGTCGGGGTCGACGTCGTAGCCTTAATCGGTTGACTTATGCCATTTCGGCAGTCTTTGTCCACCGTCTCCGGCCGCATCGATCCCGGTGACAGCTTCCCTTCCCGGAGAAATCATGAGCAAGCGTACTTTCCAGCCCAACAACCGTCGTCGCGCCAAGAAGCACGGGTTCCGTGCCCGCATGCGCACCCGCGCCGGCCGCGCCATCCTCTCGGCACGCCGCACGAAGGGCCGTGTCGAGCTCTCGGCGTAAACCGTGCTCGCCCGCCCGCATCGCCTCGTCCGCGGGTCCGACTACCGCACGGTGGTTCGGCGCGGACGGCGATACGGCGGGCTGCGGCTTGTCGTCTCGGTGCTCGACACCGGTGAGCAGCGCCCCGTGCGCTTCGGCTTCATCGTGAGCAAGCAGGTGGGGAACGCAGTGACCCGCAACACGGTGCGGCGACGCCTGAAGGACGCATGCGCCCGCCAGCTCCCGCTGCGGGACGGCGTCGACATCGTCATCCGCGCCCTGCCTTCCGCGGCGGAGGCGCCTTTCGTGGATCTGCTGTCGGATCTGGGACGAGCCGTCGACAGGGGTGTGCGATGAGCGCGCTTCCGGCGTATTCGCGCGGTACTGCGCACCTGCACGCCGGTGACGCGCTGCGGGCAGTCCCGCTGGTTCCACGCAACCTGGTGCTGGGGTTCCTCACCGCCTACCGCGCGGTGGTCTCCCCCCTGTACGGCGATGTCTGTGCGTACTACCCATCGTGTTCCGCCTACGCTGTAGGTGCGGTGCAGCAGCACGGTGCGGTGAAGGGCGCAGGCCTTTCGGCGTGGCGGATTCTGCGCTGCAATCCCTGGAGCCACGGCGGTGTGGACGACGTGCCACCGCATTCCGACTTCCGACACGCCCTCACGCCCCGAGGATTCGTCGTACCCTCCCGAAAGGACTGATCAGTGGGTTCCGACCTCCTGTTTGCCGCGTCAACGACGCCTGCTGCCTCGAGCGGAGGCTTCGATCTGCTCGGCATCGTCATGTGGCCGTTCAAGGCACTGGTCGAGGCGATCCTCGTCGCCTGGCACTGGCTGTTCACCTCCCTGGGCATGCAGGGCGCCGCGGGCCTCACCTGGGTGCTGTCGATCGTCGGGCTCGTCCTGGTCATCCGCGCGGCGGTCTTCCCGCTCTTCGTGCGGCAGATCAAGAGTCAGCGCAAGATGATGGAAATCGCCCCTGAACTCAAGAAAGTTCAGGAGAAGTACAAGGGCAAGCGTGATCAGCTGAGCCGCGAGGCGATGAGTCGCGAGACCATGGCCCTGTACAAGCGCCACGGCACGACGCCGATGTCGAGCTGTCTTCCGCTGCTGGTGCAGATGCCGTTCCTGCTCGGCATGTTCTACACGCTGAGCGATGTCAAGAAGCACGCCGTCGCGGGCGAGGGCGGGGTGTGGCTGCTGACGAAGCAGCTGACCAAGCAGTTCTACGACGCGACGCTGTTCGGAGTGGCGCCGCTGCACACCAGCCTCGTGGATGCGGTGCAGCACAAGCCGGCCGGCTGGGAGACCACGGTCGCGATCCTCGTCGTCCTGGTGATCCTCATGATCGGATCCCAGTTCTTCACGCAGCTGCAGATCATCTCGAAGAACCTGTCGCCCGAGGCCAAGACCGGCCAGGCGTACCAGATGCAGAAGATCATGCTGTACATCCTTCCGCTGGGCTTCATCTTCTCCGGTCTGTTCTTCCCGCTCGGTGTGGTCATCTACTGGTTCATCAGCAACCTGTGGACGATGGGCCAGCAGTTCCTGGTGCTGCGTGAGATGCCGACACCCGGATCCGATGCGGCCAAGGCGCGGGAGGAGCGTCTCGCGCGCAAGGGCAAGGCCATCAACTCCGAGGGCAAGGTCGTGCCGAAGGCCGCCTACGACGCCGAGCAGCAGAAGATGCTGGAGGACGCCGAGCGCCTCCGTGCTCAGCAGCCCAAGCGCCAGCAGCCGAAGAGCGCCAAGCGCGCCAAGAAGGACCAGGACCACGCCAAGAAGGATCCTGAGAAGAACGTGAACGGAGACAAGGCATGACCGAGCAGGATGTCGCCGAGCCGACCGTCTCCGATCTCGAGCATGAGGGCGACGTCGCGGCGGACTTCATCGAGGGTCTTCTGGACATCGCCGACATCGACGGCGACCTGACCCTGGACGTCAAGCAGGGACGAGCATACGTCTCGGTCGAGGCGGAGGGCGACGGTCTGCGCCTGCTTTCCGCGCCCGACACCGTGCAGGCGCTGCAGGAGCTCACCCGACTCGCTGTGCAGAGCAGCACCGGATCCTTCTCGCGCGTGATCCTCGACGTCGCCGGATCCCGCGATGCGCGCCGTAGTCAGCTCGAGCGCCTGGTCGATTCCGCTGTCGCGAAGCTCGACGAGGGAGCGTCGCAGGCGTCGCTGCCGTCGATGTCGAGTTACGAGCGCAAGCTGGTGCATGACATCGTGGCGGAGCGGGGCCTGATCTCCGAGTCCTACGGCGATGGTCCGACCCGCCATACGGTCATCCGCCGGCACTGACGTTTCACGTGAAACATGACTGAACCGGTGTCGTCCGAGCTCGAGGCTGAGCCGGCTGTTGCCGCCGTGCTGTTCGGGGATCGGATCGGGCTCGCGCGCGACTTCACCGCGGCGTTGGCCGAGCAAGGCGAAGAGCGGGGCCTGATCGGCCCGCTCGAGGTGCCGCGGCTATGGACCCGGCACATCCTCAACAGCGCTATCGCCGCACCTCTGTTCCACGGCACTGTTGCGGACGTGGGATCCGGAGCCGGCCTGCCGGGCATCGTGCTCGCGATCGCCCGACCCGATGTGCAGTTCACGCTCATCGAGCCGATGGAGCGACGCGTGGCATGGCTGGACGAGCAGGTCACGGCCCTGGGCCTGTCGAACACGACGGTTGTTCGTGGTCGTGCTGAGGATGTCGGGCTCAGCGGCACGTTCGACATGGTCACTGCACGCGCGGTCAGCGCGCTGCGCACTCTGCTTCCGTGGACTGCGCCTCTCGTGCGCAGCGGGGGAGAGCTCGCGCTGCTCAAGGGCGTCAACGCTGAAAACGAGATCACCGCTGCGCAGAAGCAGATCCGCAAGTTCCTGCTCAGCGACGTGCGTGTCGAGATCCTCGGTGAAGGCGTGCTGACCGAGACGACGCGCGTGCTGCGAGCGACTGTCCGTGGTTAGGTCTTGTAAGTAGGACCGCTCTTTCGGGATACGGTCTTCCTCTGATAACTCCACCTCGATTCGTGGCACCCGGGCTGCGGGATGTGAGTTCCGCGAATCGGCGGGTTCCTTCCCGCTTCGCGGGCCCCCTCCCGATATTCGTGGTACTCACATCCCTCCGCCCTCGTTTCACGTGAAACGCCGTGCTCGACCTGGGCCAAGCGCGTGGGACCAGCGTCCTTCGGTAGGGATGGGATTGGGTGTTACAGGGCCCCCAGCTGAAACGAACCCCAGGACAGCGGACGAATCGGATCGTGGGTGTGTCCAGGAGCAGCCGCCAGCGAGGGGCATGCTCAGCACGTTTCGCTTAGCGGCGCTCGTGTGGGATGAGAGCGCGACGGCCGGGTAGGGGGAGCAGTGTGGTGTTGCGCAGAGATGGCCGTCAACGCTGCGGGACCTCTCAGTCGGTCGACACAGCCTGTACCTGCCTCGAGGGCCACAGCCGCTACGGTGATGTTTCACGTGAAACATCACCGTAGCGCCGCCACCTGGGTCATAGCTGTTGCCAGCACCGACCGACCGTTTCTGTCGTGGGAGGGCGCAGGGGGGTGTGGATGGCGAATATCGGGAGGGGCCCGCGCAGCGGGAAGGAGCCCACCGACTCGTGATCCACACACCCCTGCGCCCGCGTGTGCAATGAGGGCTCAGCGCGCATGCCCCAAGGAGCTGCGAGTGGCACAGAACGTGGTGTTTCACGTGAAACATCACCCTGTTTCACCGATGCGTCCGGAGATTGTCGGCCGCGCAAGTTAGAGTGGAGATTCCGTCGTTTCCCCGTCGGAGATCGTCGAAAGGAGTGGATGTTTCACGTGAAACAGTCCCCAAGCACCTCGACTGCTGGATACGGCGTGGACACCCCTTTGGCCCGGGAACTCGCGGATCTGACGGCTCGCCGCAAGGCGTTGGAAGGCGTCACGGTCCGTTTCGACGGGCCGACCCGCGTCTTCACGATCTCGAACCAGAAGGGCGGGGTTGGAAAGACGACAACCGCCGTCAATATCGCGGCGGCGATGGCGGATCTCGGCGCGAAGGTGCTCGTGATCGACCTGGATCCACAGGGAAATGCATCGACGGCGCTGGGAGTCCCGCACACTGCCGATCTGCAGAGCATCTATGACGTCCTGATCAGCGATGTTCCGCTGGTGGACGTCGTGCGAGCCAGTCCTGAATCCCCCAATCTGCTCTGCGCGCCGAGCACGATTCACCTCGCGGGCGCCGAGATCGAGCTCGTCTCGCAGGTCGCTCGCGAGCACCGGCTACGCACCGCGCTCAATGACTACCTGACCCAGAATCCGGTGGACGTCGTGATCATCGACTGCCCGCCGTCGCTGGGACTGCTCACGATCAACGCCTTCACCGCCGCGACCGAGGTGATGATCCCGATTCAGTGCGAGTACTACGCCCTGGAGGGCCTGAGCCAGCTGCTCGGCAACATCCGGATGATCCAGAAGCACCTGAATCCCGACCTCACGATGTCGACGATCCTGCTGACGATGTTCGATGGACGCACCCGACTCGCGCAGCAGGTTGCGGAGGAGGTGCGCGGACATTTCCCGCACGAGGTGCTGGACACCGTGATTCCTCGTTCCGTGCGTATCTCCGAAGCGCCGAGCTTCGGGCAGACCGTGATCGCGTACGACGGGCAGTCGGTAGGCGCGGTCGCCTACCGAGAAGCAGCAGTTGAGATCGCCCGCCGGGCGACCGAACACAACGAGAAGGGGCACTGATGGCCAAACGCACGGGACTCGGCCGGGGGATCGGCGCACTCATCCCCACTTCGGATGCCACGGAGCGCCCCGTGGACGTGTTCTTCCCCGGCGCACGCATCGATCCGGTCCCGGAGACCGCGCCTGTTGTACAGCCCGCCGAGCCGGACGAGGATCTTGTCGCCGTTCCGGGCGCCCGCCTGATTCGTGTGAACCCGCACGACATCGTTCCGAATCCACGACAGCCGCGCGTCCACTTCAACGAGGACGATCTCGCGGAACTCGTGCACAGCGTGCGCGAGTTCGGGGTGCTGCAGCCCGTGGTCGTGCGACAGAACGACGAAGGCAAGTACGAGCTGATCATGGGGGAGCGGCGCACCCGCGCCGCTCGGGAAGCCGGACTCGATTCGATGCCGGCGATTCTACGGGAGACCGCAGACGAAGACTTGCTCCGTGATGCGCTGCTGGAGAACCTGCACCGGTCGCAGTTGAACCCGCTCGAAGAGGCCTCCGCGTACCAGCAGCTCCTCGAGGACTTCGGTATCACCCAGGAGGCCCTCGCGAACCGCATCGGCCGCTCCCGTCCGCAGGTCAGCAACACGATCCGGCTACTCAAACTGCCTGTTCCCGTCCAGCAGCGGGTGGCGGCAGGAGTGTTGTCGGCCGGCCACGCCAGGGCGATCCTCTCGCTCGACGACACCGAACTGATGCAGCGGCTCTCGGACAAGGTTGTCAACGAGGATCTCTCCGTCCGCGCAACTGAAGAGGCGGCGAAGACCATCGCCGCAGCGGGCACCGTAGCCAAGTCCGTCAAACCGCAGGCGGGCGCGCGCCGCGCGTACCTGGACGACGTCGCCGGCAAGCTCGGCGATCGACTCAACACCCGGGTGCAGATCGCCCTGGGTGCACGAAAAGGCCAGGTCAAGATCGAATTCGCTTCTATCCAGGACCTGAACCGCATCCTTTCGGAGATCGGCGAAGAAGGTTTCGGTTCCTGACGGATTCGGAGCGACCGCTTTCAACGGGGCCCGGGACGATCTGCGTACGCGGATCCTCTCGGGCCCCTGTTCATCCACCGCCGCGTAGGCTGGAACGGTGAAAGAATCCCCGACCCGTCGAGCCAGCCTCGAAGTGCTGCGCGCCGAAGCGGCGGATGAGCTCGCGGTGCTGGTCCAGGAGCGTCTGCTTGGGGGAGAGGACCCCTGGGCCTTCATGGAGGAGCTCCCCAGCGTGGATGAGCTGGTCGTCTTCCTCCTGCGAGCCGATGAGATCGTCGAAAGCGGTGGCGTACGCCCCGACGAATCACGCAATTTCGATCTGCTCCGTCGCATCGCCCTCGACTACCCCGAACTCACCCCGATCGTCTGGGGGCTGCTCGGAGACGGCCCGAAGTATCGTCGCTGGGACCTGCTGGCGGACGACGCCCGGCCCTGACTCACCCGCGATGTTTCACGTGAAACGTCGCCCAGACGAGGTCTATCCCCCACCAGGGGCTATCGTGGCGCGCTCGGACTCCGGGGTGGCATGGTCACGCACAGAGCGGGGTCCTTCCCGCTTCGCGGGCCCCTCCCGATGCACTCGGAGAAGCCACCCCTGCGCCCTCCGCCGCAGAGTTTGCGCCCGCCGCTCCGTGGAGTAGCGACGCCCGCGTGCAGCCGATGCGTGTGGGCGTTTCACGTGAAACGTGTCGCCGCCGCGCACGTACAAGGGCCCATGACCCCGCCACCACCATGTGCATGGTGCGTGGCGTGTATGGCGGGTAGACGACCTTGTCGTCTGAGAAGCGTTGGGGTTAGACCATGGCCTCTGGTTGGCTGCTGACTGGCCCGTTTCACGTGAAACGGTGCTGTCGTGGAGCTCCGACCGGGGGCAGGTCAGGGATCAGAGCTTCCCAGAGTTTTTCGGTAGGGGAGCGCGGCGCCCATCGATCCGTCGCCTGTGCTGGCGCAGCACGCGGAGCCGGAATGCGCCGCGGAGCATGATCCGGAGCCGCTCTGAACAGGATCGATCCGGGAACGACGAAGCCCGCCCTCCCAGAGGAGAGCGGGCTTCGAGGCCGTGTGGGCGGGATCAGCCGAGGAAAGCGGCCAGATCCTGCTCGAGGGCGAACTTCGGCTTCGCGCCGATGATCGTGGTCTTGACCTCGCCACCCTGGAAGACCTTCATCGCCGGGATGGACGTGATCTGGTACTTCATGGCGAGATCGGGGTTCTCGTCCACGTTGAGCTTGAGGATGGTGATCTTGTCGCCGTTCTCGGACTGGATCTGGTCCAGCACGGGCGCGACCATGCGACACGGACCGCACCACTCGGCCCAGAAGTCGACCAGAATGGGGCCATCGGCCTGAAGCACATCCTGCTCCCAGGTCGCCTGGCTGGTTGCCTTGGCAGTCATGATTCTCCTTGTTGTGAAAGCGTGAGACGCTCAGAGGCGTCAACAGCGGTAGGGGCTGAAGTGTTCCCGCGGCTCAGACGAGAACCGACTCGGCGGTGGTTCCATCCGAGAGCGCGGCGAGGAAGTGCTCGACGTCCAGCGCTGCGACTGTGCCGGATCCGGCAGCCGTGACCGCCTGACGGTAGGTCGGGTCGATGACATCGCCGGCAGCGAAGACGCCCGGAACAGAGGTGCGCGAAGTGCGTCCGTCGACCCAGATGGTGCCCTCCGCGGTCAGGTCGAGCTTGCCGTGCACGAGGTGCGTGCGCGGGTCGTTGCCGATCGCGATGAACAGGCCGTCCACGGGGAGCTCACTCGTCGTGCCGTCGACCGTGTTGCGCAGCAGCACGGCGGTGGTGGCGTCCTCGCCGAGCACCTCCTCGACGGCGCTGTTCCAGATGAACTCGATCTTGTCGTTCGCGAAGGCGCGCTCCTGCATGATCTTGGAGGCGCGGAGCGAGTCCTTGCGGTGGATGACGTACACCTTCGAGGCGAACTTGGTGAGGAACGTCGCCTCCTCCATCGCCGAGTCACCACCGCCGACGACGGCGATGGTGCGCTCCCGGAAGAAGAAGCCGTCGCAGGTCGCGCACCAGGAGACGCCATGACCGGAGAGACGCTCTTCGCCCGGGATGCCGAGTGTGCGATAGGCGGATCCGGTGGCGTAGATCACGGACGCGGCCTCGAGCACGGTGCCGCTGCCGAGCGTGACCTTCTTGATCTCGCCGTCGAGCTCGAGCTCGGTGACGTCGTCGTAGAGCACCTCTGTGCCGAACTTCTCCGCCTGCTCCTGCATCTTGGCCATCAGGTCCGGACCCTGGATGCCCTCGGGGAAGCCGGGGAAGTTCTCCACCTCGGTGGTCTTCATCAGCTCGCCGCCGACCTCGACCGAGCTCGCCACGAGCACCGGATTCAGGTTCGCGCGGGCCGCGTAGATCGCCGCGGTGAATCCCGCAGGTCCCGAACCGATGATGATGACCTGTCGCATTGCTTCTCCTTGCTTTCGCACGCTTCAACACATGGTACCGGCGCGGCATTCCGCGGGCCTGGGCGTTACCCGCCGTTCCTGGGCGAGGGCGTGGCCCCGCTGTGGTGAACGTGGCGGGATCCACGCATCACAGCGCGGGTCGGCTGATCCGTCAGGACTTCCGAGGTCGGAGCAGTGCGGGCTCGGAGGGCAGGGTGGTGGCGCGTGATCCCGAGTCAGTCGCCTGGGACGTCCACGATGCGCGTCGAACCGTAGACAGGGAGGAGGGATCCGGCCGACACCGCGGCGAGATCAGCGGCGAACTCCTCCTTGATCGCGGGCGGGATCCAGAGAGCGAAGGAGGCCGAGGTGCCGTACGTGACATCGCCGAAGGACGCACCGTGGGCCGTGGCCCATTCGCGCAGAGCGTTGTCGATGCGGCCGGCATCGGCGTGCGGCACGTCGACACGCGCCTCGAGGAGCTCACGGCGGTGCAGCAGCGCGGCGTCGTCCAGCGCCTCGGAGACCGCAGTCGAATAGGCGCGGATCAGCCCGCCGGCGCCGAGCTTCACGCCACCGAAGTAGCGCGTGACGACCGCGACCAGGTCCGTGAGTCCGCGGCGGCGCAGGACCTCGAGCATCGGGATCCCGGCCGTGCCCGAGGGCTCCCCGTCATCGGAGGACCGCGCCTGATCGCCGTTCAGCCCGGTGACCATCGCCGTGCAGTTATGGCGGGCATCCCAATACTGCCGACGAACGGAGGCGATGACTTCGTCTGCCTCAGCGACCGAGCGGACCGGGACGAGGTGGGCGATGAAGCGCGACTTCTTCACCACCAGCTCACGCGTGACGGGGGTGGCGATCGTGTCGGGGTAACGGCTGGGCGTGGTCATCTGAGGCGAGGTCCGGATCCGTGACGGCTCAGCGCGAGGGCACGAAGCGGCGCACGAGACCCTTCAGGGCGTCGAGCTCCGGTGCACGCAGCAGGGCGAGCAGACCGATGTAGACGACCATGACCACCGCAGCAATGATCAGACAGCCGACCGCCGCCGGGATCCGGTCTGCCGTCGTCCATCCGTGTGGGCCGCCGAGGAGAAGGAAAACTCCCCACCCCGCGGCGGTGGCGGGAATGGCGGCGAGCACGAAGCGCCCCAATGCGAGGATCCAGCGACTCGTCCCGATGCCGTCGAGGCGGCGGTGAAGCAGCACGGTCGCGACGATGGTCTGCAGCACGCTGGCAACGGATTGGCCGAGCGCCAGCGTCGCCGCCAGAGCAGACAGGGGAATGATGCCGGCCTGATGGAGGAGTTGCGTCCCGAACGCCGTGGCGGCGATGAGGATGCACTGGAAGATCGTGAAGGCGAAGGGCGTGCGAGTGTCTCCAAGGGCGTAGAAGGTGCGCTGCACGATGAAGAGCACTGCCAGGGGGAGGAGTGCGACCAGGTAACCGACGAGAACGAGGGCCGCGGCCTGGGCCTCATCACGGTTGTCGGTGAAGATGCGCGAGGCGGGAACGGTCGCGGCCACCACCGCGGCCAGCGCGCCCGTGAGGAAGAAGCCGAGCGTTCGGATGCTGCGTGCGATATCGCCTCGCAGATCCTCAAGGCGTCCGGCGTGAGCGTGCTCGCTGAGTTGCGTGAAGTACGGCGTCCCGATCGACAGCACGATCACCGAGTAGGGGAGCATGAAGATCAGCCATGCGTTGTTCATCACGGTCAACGATGCGTTGGAACCCGATGCGGCCAGGGCGACACTGTGCTGGTAGAAGCCGGCGATGAGGCTCGACAACGCCATCAACATGGTCCAGCCGGCCAACTTGCCGACGTTGCCGAGACCGACCCCCCGCCAGCGGAAATCGATGCGCAGCGCCAGCTTCGTGCGTGGCCAGAACGCGAGGAGGACACCCGCCTGTACGGCGATACCCAGGGTGGCAGTGGCGCCGAGCCAGGCGATCCGGTTGGCGGGCCAATCGGAGACCTCGGTGAGCGGAGTTCCGAACAGGAACCCGATGATGAGGAATCCCGCGATCGAGACCACGTTGTTCACGACAGGCGCCCACGTGAATGGGCCGAAGATCTTGCGCGCGTTCAGGGTCTCACCGATGAGGGCATAGAGGCCGTAGAAGAAGATCTGAGGAAGGCACCAGTACGCGAAAGCGAGGGCGAGTTGCTGTTGCTCGACGCTCGTGCCCGCCTTCATGATGACGCTGATGATCCAGGGGGCCGCGAGCATGGCGGCTGCCGTGGCTGCGAGCAACACGACCGTACCCGCGGTGAAGATCTTCGAAATGAAGGCACTGCCACCGTCTTCCCCGGCAACGGCCTTGACGATCTGGGGCACGAGCACGGCCGTCAGCAGACCTACCGAGATGATGGAGAACACGTCGTTCGGCAGCTGGTTGGCGAGCGCGAAGGCATCGGGCGCTTTGCCGACCGCACCGATCACGCCCACCAGCACGATCGTGCGCAGCAGTCCCGTGATGCGCGACACCATCGTGCCCGCCGCGAGCAGGGCGCTGGCGCGACCGAGGCTACTCATTCGTCTCCTTCTCGCCCGAAGCGGATCCGGTCTTCTCGGTGGGGATGTCCGCGACCGCGAGTTCTTCCCGGTCGCTCTCGTCCGCCGCGCCGTCGGATCCTTCCATGCCATCTGCGGCATGCTTTGTGGCGGTGATCCTGCGGCGGCGGATCGTGCGGAAGATCCCGGCGCCGATGAGCAGCAGGCCCAGGCTTCCGAACACGATGAGCCCGATGGTCTCCCACTCGGCCCGGATCGTGAGGCGCGCGGTCTGCGCCGGGCCGATCGCGACGCCCGTCGGGCTCGTCAAGGTCATGGTGAGTGTGAGCTCGGTGTTGGCCACGTGCGACTCGAGGGGGAGGCGCACGCGCGTGGTGCTCGAAGGCTGCGCCTCGACGTCCGTTGCCGCGGGCACGTCGATGCGGCTGTCGCTGGATGAGACGTTGAGCCTCACTCGGACGGGATAGGGGAGCTCGTTGCGCACCCACACCGGAACGTCGACCTTCGGGCTGATCAGGATCGGATTGGACGGCTGGATCCCGACTGCTTCCATGGTCTTTCGCGTCACGGCGCGATGCGACGCGAGAGCCGTGCCGAAGTCCTCGGCAGTCGTGTGCACGCCCACACCGAGCAGGCGCAGCATGGAGATGCGCTCGCGCACCGTGAGATCGGCGGGGCGCTCGAGGATCGTGGCGAACTGTGCCAGGCGACCGGCGTCCTCATTCAGGACAGTCACGGCCTCTGCGCGGTCTTCGGCGGACCCCGTGGCGACCGCGAGTTCGGTCGGAGCGCCGGACAGCACGCGATCCAGGCGCCCGTCCTGCCCGCCGCTGAATGCGGTGACAGCGCTGGACAGTCCCTCCTCCGACCGCGTCCCGGTGCGGGAGAGACCGGCGAGCACCGTGGACCCGGGCGCGTCGAACCACAGCATCGCGTTCGCCTCGGTCAGTGCGTCCCCGCGGGCCGCCGCATCGGACTGCTCGGCCGCGGCGCTCAGCGCCTCCGAGACGGCCTCGTCACTGACGAGCACGGCCGTGCCGCCCACGGCACCGCGCGACGAGACCGGGGCATCCTGCGCACCCGCGGTGAAGGATGTGGAAGGCAGGATCGGCACGGTTCCGGCACCCGCAGGGCCGTAATGCGACATCGTCGCCACCTGCCCGGCGGTGACCTGGCCGCGCGGCCACAGGATGTCGGTGCGGGCGCCCGCGATCGCGTCGGGTGCGGCAGGGTCCTGCGAGGGGCTCGATGTCGATGTCGATGTCGGCGTCGGCGCGGGTGTCGTCGAGGTCTTGCCGGCGGGGTTCAGGAACGGCTCGAAGTCGTCGACGGTGAGCGGCGCGGTCAGCCCGGCTGCCGCCTGCGCCGTGGCGTCCGCGTCGCCGAACTGCAGGGCGAAGCGCTCGTTCGGCAGCGCCTCGAGCCGCGCGAGCCACGCTGTCGCCGTGGCGGGTGCCCCCGCACCGAGCACGCGGATCGCGGCAGGGATGGACGGGTCCACGGCGAGCACGGCAGAGGTGCCGGCGACGCCGTTCAGCTGCGCCGTGAGCGCCCCGGCCGGCGCGGTGAGAGCGGTGAGTTCGGCAGCGCTCAGTAGGTCGCCGGTGGGGTTCGCCGTGATCGGCACGACCGTGACGACGGTGGCGGGCGTCCCCTGCGCGACCACGAGGGCGCTGCGTGCGGGAGCCGGTGCCTTTGCATCGGCGGCCGCCGGGGTCGCCTCGAACCGTGCCTGCAGCGGGTAGACGCCGGGGGTGAGCGCGCCGACGTCGCCCGCCGGCACCACGACCTGGGTGCGTGAGGTGCCCTCGGCATCCAGCACCGTGGTGCGCACGTCGCCGATCGGGCTGAGCGCGGGTGCGTCGCCGGATCCGTCCAGCCAGGCGCTCACGGCGCGACGATCGCCGAGCGGAGCACGCCCCAGCTCCAGGTGCACCGTACCCGCGCCGAGACCGGTGGTGGCATCGTTGCGCAGCGTGAGCGTCGCGGTCAGCGGTGATCCGGATGCATAGGATCCGTTTCCGTCCGGCTGCAGCGAGAGCTGCACACCCGTGTGCTGCGGTGTCTGCGTCGGGCTGGGGGTGGGGGTCTCCTCCGCCGCGGCAGGTGAAAGTGCGGCAAGGGGGAGCAGCAGGCCCAGCGCGACGGCGAAGGCTCCGGCGGTGCGTCGCACGCGCAGGCGCAGGGGGGCTGATTCGGTCTGAGTCGCAGTCATCGGGGGATCCGTCGGGCGCGCGGGGCGCAGGGGAGTGCTGGCCCTGAGATTCTAGGCGGCGCACAGGCCCGATCCCTGGAGGCGGGCAGGGTGCGGGACATCCGATGCGCACCATCGAGCGCGCCGCGGAGACCGCGCAGCGCCCCGCGTAGGCTGGCGCCGTGGTCCGACACCTGCTGCCCCGTCCCGACTCCGTGCTGTGCGCGGCGCTCGCCGCCGATCTCGACGCCGCCGACCTTCGGTCGGAGCCATTGCGCGCCGCCTGGGGCGCGGAGGCCGACGACGCTCTCGCCCGGGGCATCCGCTCGCCGCTGCTCGCGGCGGTCGAGGGCCGCACCGATGCCCTGGCCACGCTCGGGCGCCTCTTCGTACTGGGCATGCCGCAGCCGGAGGCCCACGTCGCGGCAGCGCTCGCGCGCACCGGCCTCGACGGGCTCGAGGCGCTGGGCCTCGGCTACCGGGAGGACGGCGCGGTGGTGCCGGCCGCCCTGATCCGGCCGCAGTCGTTCGTCGACGCGGACGGGGTCGGCGAGTGGTGGATCGCGAGCGACCTCGACGAGCTGGCCCTGCACCACATGGAAGGCGGCGGCGAGTTGCCGTCCGACCATGTGCTCGGTGTCGGCGGCGCCTCGCGCACCCTGGCATCTCTGGTCATGCCGGTCGGGGTCGAGCGTGCGCTGGATCTCGGCACGGGCTGCGGCATCCAGGCGCTGCTGGTCTCCCGGCACGCCGGATCCGTCATCGCCACCGACATCTCGGCGCGCGCCCTCGCCTACGCCGAGCTGAACGCGATGCTCGCGGGCGTGCACAACATCGAGTTCCGCCAGGGCAGCATGTTCGAGCCGGTCGCGGGCGAGAGCTTCGGGCTCATCGTGTCGAACCCGCCGTTCGTGATCACGCCGCGCGGCGCGGACGTGCCCGAGTACGAGTACCGCGACGGCGGGCTCGTGGGCGACGCGCTCGTCGAGGCGTTCGTGACGCAGGCCCCCGCACACCTCGTCCCGGGCGGATCCGCACAGCTGCTCGGCAACTGGGAGTCCCGCGGTGCCGTTCTGGGGCTCCGCCGCCTGGAGTCGTGGATCGCCCCGGAACTGGACGTCTGGGTCGTGCAGCGCGAGACGCTGTCGCCGCTCGGCTATGCGGAGCTGTGGATCCGCGACGGCGGCACGACACCCCGCGACGCCGCGTTCGAGCCGCTGCTGGACGCCTGGCTCGCCGACTTCGCCGCCCGCGGCGTGACCGAGATCGGGTTCGGGTACGTGCTGATCCGCCGGCCCGTCGGGGCCGACTCCGGTGCCTCAGTGAGTCCGCTGCGCCGCTTCGAGACGCTCACCCAGCCCGTGACGAGCGCCGGAAGGGCGTTCCGCGACGGGTTGACAGGGCACGACGCTCTCGCCGACGGCATCCCCGAGGTACTGCTCGTCGCGCCCGACGTGACCGAGGCCCGCCATCACCTGCCCGGTCAGGAGGCGCCGAGCGTGATCGAGCTGCGCCAGGGCGGAGGGTTCGGCCGCACGATCTCGGTCGACCCGGCGCTCGCCGGCTTCGTCGGCGCGTGCGACGGCGACCTCACGGTCGTCCAGATCGTGTCCGCGCTCGCCGACCTGTTCGAGGTGTCCCTCACCGACCTCTGGGCCGACCTCGAGCCGCGTCTGCGCGCACTCGTGACCGACGGCTTCCTGATCCCCGCCGAGCACTGAAAGGGAATGCATGTCGGGATCCATGCGTTTGAATAAATCATGAAGGCTTTCGGATTCCTCTCGTTCGGGCACTACGGCGACGTGCCGGGGTCGACGACGCGCACCGCCGGCGACATGCTGCGCCAGACCATCGAGCTCGCCGAGGGCGCCGACGAGATCGGCGTCAACGGCGCATATGTTCGCGTGCACCACTGGGCGCGCCAGGCGGCGTCGCCCATGCCGCTGCTGAGCGCGATGGCCGCGCGCACGAAGCGCATCGAAGTCGGCACCGGCGTCATCGACATGCGCTACGAGAACCCGTTCCAGTTCGCCGAGGAGGCAGCGGCTCTGGACTGGATCGCCGATGGGCGCATCGCGCTCGGCGTCAGCCGTGGTTCACCCGAGACCGCGCTGCGTGGCTACGAGACCTTCGGCTTCCACGACGAGGAGGATCCGGAGCGCGGCGGCGTGATGGCCCGCGAGAAGTTCGACCTTTTCCTGCAGGTGATCGACGGGGCCGGTGTGGCGCCCGGCGACCCCCGCATGGTGGGGGCCGGCCGCTACCTGGCGATCGAGCCCCAGTCCCCGACGCTGCGCGACCACATCTGGTGGGGAGCGGGTTCCCGCGCTACGGCGGAGGAGACCGGACGCAAGGGCCTGAACCTGATGAGCTCGACGCTGCTCACGGAGGCGACGGGCCAGCCGTTCCATGAGCTGCAGCGCGAGCAGATCGACCTGTTCCGCGCCGCCTACAAGGAGGCCGGTCACGCCGGCGCACCACGGGTGTCGGTGAGCCGCAGCGTGTTCCCGCTCATCACGGATCAGGATCGGGCCTACTTCGGGCTGCGCAGCGAGGAGAACGGCGACCAGATCGGCGTGATCGACGGGTTCCGCTCCACGTTCGGCAAGACGTATGCCGCCGAGCCCGATGTGCTCATCTCCCAGCTGAAGCAGGATGAGGCCGTCATGGCCGCCGACACCCTCATGCTGACGATCCCGAACCAGCTCGGACCCGAGTACAACCTGCATGTGCTGCAGGCGTTCGCCGAGCACGTGGCGCCGGCGCTGGGCTGGAAGCCCAACACCGAGGGCCCGGTGCAGGGGGACGCTGTCTGAACCCCCGGCTACATTCGGGAGCCATGCAGACGCGAGCCGAGTTCGATCAGCTGTCCGAGAACTACGCGAAGAACCGCTTCCCGGCGGACGCGACCGTTCAGGAGATGAGGGAGGCGTTCGAGCAGGGCGCGGTCCCACCGCCGACCGGGGTCGCGTCCGCGCGCCGGCAGCTGGGCGGACGGCCCGCGATCGAGCTGCGTCCCGACGGCGCCGGGGACGGGATCCTGCTCTACCTGCACGGCGGCGGATACGTGATCGGATCCGCGGAGACGGGCGTCGGTATGGCAGCGGGCCTCGCGGTGCGCACGGGCACGACGGCGTACTCGCTCGACTACCGGCTCGCGCCGGAGCATCGGTTCCCCGCGGCCGTAGACGATGCCCTCGCCGCGTACGCGGAGCTCGTCGAGAGCCACGGTGCCGACCGCCTGCTCATCGCAGGCGACTCGGCGGGAGGCGGACTCGCGGTGGCCACGCTCCTCGCCGCGCGGGAGGCGGGTCTCGAGATGCCGGTCGCGGCCGCCGTGTTCTCCCCGCAGACGGACCTCACCCTCAGCGGCGCCTCCTTCACCACGCGGGACGGCGACGATCCGCTGTTCCAGCCGGACGACATCGCCGCATACGGGCGGCGGTATCTTCCGGAGCACGACCCCGGAGATGCGGCGCGCTCGCCGCTCGCGAGTCCCGTGTTCGCGGATCTGAGCGGGCTCCCTCCCCTGCTGATCCAGGTGGGCAGCAGAGAGCTGCTGCATGATGACGCTCTCCGTCTCGCGATGAACGCCGCCCACGCTGACGTCGATGTCACGCTGGAGTCCGCCGCGCGGGCACCGCACAACTATCAGACGGCGGTGGGAAGGCTTCCTGCTGCCGATCGCGCTCTCGATCGCGCCGGCGTCTTCCTGGCCGAGCGGCTCGGAGAACGCGTCGTCGTCCCCACCGCCTAGTCCGGGTCGCGGGGCCCTGCGGGGTCAGTCCTCATCCGGTGCGCCGAACAGGCCCTTGCCGTGCTTGTGCAGCAGGTTGTACGCGTCGATGAAGGTCTGCGGCTCCTGATCCTCCGGCAGGCCGTAGCGCGCGAGCAGCAGGCCCAGCAGGCCCTGGGCGGGCGGGGTCAACGGCTTTCCCGCATGCGCATGCGCAGGATGCGGCGGCTTCGCCTCGGGGTTCGGGGGCGTGTACAGCGACTTCGTCACGGGCCAGTCCGACGGGTGGCGGGGCTTGTCCAGGTTGATGATCTGGAACAGGTCGTTGGCGGTCGCATCGCGGCGGGTGAGCGGCTTCAGGCCGTGCAGGCGGGTGAGCGTCGCGATCACGGATCCGTGGTGCATCTGGTCGTTCACGATCGTGCCCTTGCGCGTGTAGGCGGACACGGCGATCGCCGGCACCCTGCAACCGAGGCGGTCGAACTCGAACCCCATCTCGCCCGTGCCGGAATCGTCGGGCGGAGTCGCCTTCGGCGGGACGACGTGGTCGTAGGTGCCGCCGTGCTCGTCGAAGGTGATCAGCAGCAGCGTGTTGATCGCATTGGATCCCTTCGTGGACTTGCTCGTGCGGATCGCGTCATAGATGTCGTGCACGAGGTCGTCGCCGGCGCGGACATCGGAGAACGCGCTGTTGATGATGTCGGATCCGTCCACGTCGCTCTCCCGTCGCGCCCCGAACGGCGGGTGGAAGTCGTTGTGGTTGTAGATCATGCGCGGCTCGATGAAGGAGTACGCGGGAAGCTCTCCGTGCTCGACGTCGGCGTAGAAGTCGTCCATCGTACCGAAGTGCTCGGTGCGCCAGAACTTCTCCAGCACGGGTGCGTGCAGCACGCCGGTGAAGGAGACCATCTGCAGCTCGTCGAAGTAGACCTTCCATTTCAGGCCCGCATCCTCGAGGCGGTTGAAGATCGTCGGCGACTTGGGCGCGTTCAGCCACTTGTCGTAGTCGCCGCCCTCGTGGTTCGTGACGAAGCCGTGCGAGGTCGACGCGTTGAAGAAGGTGCGGTTGCAGAACGTCTGCGAGGGCACGGCGCAGAACCAGTGGTCGAACACGGCGAACTCGCGGGCGAGCGTCGACACCGTCGGCAGCATCTCCGGTGAGAACGAGCCCATGATGCGCTTGCGCTCGTCCTCGCTCGGCTCCTTGCCGTGCTTGAGGCGCATGAGGTTCACCTGGTAGTCGGTGACGAAGCCGCTCATGGTCGGCTCCTGGCCGTCCTCGGGATGGTTGTACGGGGGATGGAAGCCGCCGTCGTACAGGTCGGCGTTCTCTGCCGGATTGATCACGTTGTACAGCTGTGTGTTGACGTGCGGATACATCTCGCCGGGATCCGGATCCGGCCACGTCATGATCTGGTCGGTCGGGCCCTCGTAGACGTGCGCGTCGTAGCGCACGCCGTCGAGCTCGTTGTAGTACTCCCCGAAGGCGAGGCCCTCGAAGTCCTTGCCCTCCGGCAGGTTCTCCTTCGTGTACAGGTAGCCGAGCAGGTTGTCGAAGGACCGGTTCTCACCCATGACGACCACGATGTGGTCGAATCCGGGCGCGTGCCGGGGTGCGAGGGCGCCGTAGTCGTCCAGCGCCTCCGCGAAGCCGTTGTGCTGGCCGAGCGCGTAGCCGGCCGCAGCCCCTGCACCGCCACCGACGACAGCTCCGGCGGCGGTCAGTCCACCGAGGCGCAGGAAGTCGCGGCGGGACCGGGAGCGGCCCTTCCCCGCCGAGTCACCCGTGCCGTCGTCCGGCGTCGCGGCTGCGTTTTCGGGTGCACCGGCGGGATCGCCGGCCGCAGCGGATGATCCGTCGCTCGGGGCAGGGGAGTTCTTGCGTCTGACCATGCCGCGATCCTACTGAGCGGCCGAGGGGCGCCGACGACCGCGCGCTCGGCAGCGGCTGAGCCCACCCCGGTACCCTGGAGACCATGCTCAACATGGCCGATTCCCTTGCGCGCCTGGGCGCCCTCGCCGAGCATCCGGTCGTGCGGACCCTGGCCACGGCGTTCGCCGACGCCGGGTTCGACCTCGCCGTGGTCGGCGGCCCCGTGCGCGACGCGCTGCTCGGCCGGCCCACGCACGACCTCGACTTCACCACGAACGCCCGCCCCGACGACATCCTCCGCATCGTGAAGCCGATCTCCACCACGCAGTGGGACATCGGCCGCGAGTTCGGCACGATCGGCGCCAAGGTGCCCTCGCCCGACGGTCCGTCCGAGCAGGTCGAGATCACCACGTACCGTGCCGACGCCTACGACGGCGTCACCCGCAAGCCCGTCGTCTCCTTCGGAGACGACATCGACGGCGACCTCGTGCGCCGTGACTTCACCGTCAACGCCATGGCCTTCCTCGTCCCGCAGCAGCGGCTCGTGGATCCGACCGGGGGAGTGGAGGATCTGATCGCGGGCCTCCTGCGCACTCCCACCACCCCCGAGGTGAGCTTCGGCGACGATCCGCTGCGCATGCTCCGCGCGGCCCGGTTCAGCGCCCAGCTCGGCTTCGGCATCGAGGAGCGCACGCTCGCGGCGATGGCTGAGCTGCGCTCGACGCTGGGAATCGTGAGCCCGGAGCGCATCCAGTCGGAGCTGATCCGCCTGCTGCAGTCCGACGACCCGGTGCGCGGCATCCGCGTGCTCGTCGACACCGGTCTCGTCGACGAGTTCCTGCCCGAGGTCAATGCACTTCGGCTCGAGGTCGACGAGCACCACCACCACAAGGACGTCTACGAACACTCGCTCACCGCGCTGGAGCAGGCGATCGCGCTGGAGCACGCCCGTCACCCCGGCGAACCGGCCGACGCGGTGCTGCGTCTCGCCGTGCTGCTGCACGACATCGGCAAGCCGCAGACCCGCAAGCTCGAGCCGGGGGGCGCGGTGAGCTTCCATCATCACGACGTGGTGGGCTCCCGCCTCGCGCGTAAGCGCATGCAGGCGCTGCGGTTCGACAAGGAGTCGACCGACGCGGTGGCGAAGCTCATAGAGCTGCACCTGCGCTTCTTCGGGTATGCGGAGGGCGCATGGACAGATTCGGCGGTGCGCCGCTACGTGCGCGACGCGGGCGACCAGCTCGAGCGTCTGCACATCCTCACCCGCGCCGACGTCACCACCCGCAACAAGCGCAAGGCCTCCCGCCTCGCCGCGGCCTACGACGACATCGAGGCGCGGATCACGGCACTCCGCGAGCAGGAGGAGATCGACGCGATCCGCCCCGAGCTCGACGGCAACGACGTGCAGCGCATCCTCGGCATCGCCCCGGGCCGCGAAGTCGGCGAGGCGTACCGCTTCCTGCTCGAGTTGCGCCTCGACGAAGGCGTCATCGGCCCCGGGGCCGCCGAGCGGCGTCTGCGCGACTGGTGGGCCGCGCGGAGTTGAGCTCGGGAACTAGCGCCCCGCCTGCAGGCGGAGTCCGGCCAGGAGGAGGTCGAGCCCGCCGAGGAACTGGTCGCGGTCGTCGTGGCCGTCGAACTCGTCCAGGATGTGGTGGATGAAGGGGAACTCGGCCGCATCGAGTGCGCGCCACTGCGCGGTGGCCTCGGCCATGTACTGCTCGCGGCTCACCTTGCCCGACACGACGGCGGCGGGCGGCTCCTGGCCGAGGTCGGCGGCGGTGCCGATCACGTAGCCCACGACCGCCGAGGTGGCATGGAACGCCTGGCGCGGCGTGAGGCCTAGGCGCATCACGTGCTCCCCGATGCGCTCGTAGAGCTGCAGCGAGTGGATCTGGCTCGTCGTGTCGCGGAGGGCGTAGGCGCCGAGCCAGGGCCGATCGACGATCGCATCGAACATGGCGAGCGCGATGGTGTGGAGGTCCTCGATCGGGTCCTCGCCGCCGACGTCCGCCGTCGCTTCGAGTACGCCGCCCAGCACAGAGTCGGCAGCCAGATCCAGCAGTTCGTCACGCCCTGATACGTACCAGTACACGCTCGCGACGCCGCCGCCCAGCCGTGTGGCCAGCGCACGGATCGTCAGTCCCTGCGCACCGGACTCGTCGAGGATCTCCACCGCGCCGGCGAGGACCGACTCCAGGGAGTGGGACGCGCGGGAGCGGGTGCGCGGACCGCGCTGGCGTGCGGGCCCGTCGGCCTGCTGCGGTGTGGTTGCCATGGCTCCATCCCACCATGCGAATCGTCCCGGCGTCGGAGGCGCTTGCACATCATCGAACATCGTTCTATTCTATCGAACGGCGTTCGGTCATCGAACGTCGTTCGATTAACTGTCGATCGGAGGAATCGCCATGACCGACGCACCCGTCCTCGCTCGCTCCCGCACCTACTCATCCCTGCGGGCCGCCTGGATCCCGCTCGCCGCTCTCTGTCTCGCGTTCTTCGTCGAGATGGTCGACAACACCCTCCTTTCGATCGCGTTGCCGACCATCGGTCGCGAGCTCGGAGGGGACACGACCTCGCTGCAGTGGATCACCGGCGCCTATTCGCTCACGTTCGGCGGCCTGCTGCTGACCGCCGGCTCGATCGCCGACCGCTTCGGGCGACGCCGGGTGCTGCAGATCGGGCTCGGCCTGTTCGGGCTGATCAGCCTGGCCGTACTGCTCGTCGCCAGCACCGGCGAGCTCATCGCGTTGCGTGCCCTGCTCGGGATCGCCGCGGCCGCCATGGCGCCCATCACCAACTCGCTGGTCTTCCGGCTGTTCGACGACGAGAAGCTGCGCATGCGCGCCATCACGCTCATGATGGTCGTCGGAATGTCGGGCTTCGTCCTCGGTCCGCTCCTCGGCGGCACGATGCTCACTCATCTGCCCTGGCAGTGGCTGCTGCTCGTGAACGCGCCCATCGCCCTGATCGCCGCCGCCGGCGTCCACTTCGGTGTGCCGGCCGACGCCCCGGGCGGCCTCACCAAGGACCGGCTCGATCTGCCGGGCGCGGCACTGAGCATCCTCACGATCGGTATGGGCTGCTACGTGCTCACCAGCGGCATCGAGAACGGGTGGACATCACCCATCACGCTCGCGGTCGCGGCCGGCGCCGTGGTCTCGCTCGTGCTCTTCATCCTCCGCGAGCAACGGGCGGTGGCGCCGATGCTGGATCTGGCCCTGTTCCGCCGGGGAACCGTGCGCGGCGCGGCGATCGCCCAGATCGGCACCTCGGTCGCGATGGCGGGCGTGATGTTCGCCCTGATCCTGCACTTCCAGTACGCGTGGGGATGGTCGCCGCTGCAGGCGGGCCTGGCCAATCTGCCGCTCATCGCGACGATGATCCTCGCCACACCCCTCACCGAGTGGCTCGTGCGCAGGTTCGGGCACCGCATCGCCTGTCTCATCGGCGCGGGCCTGCTCGCGGCGGGCCTCGGCGTCATGGCCTGGGCGGTCGAGCAGGACTACCTCGCTATCGCGCTCGCGATGGTGGTGATGACGGCGGGCCTGCGCACGGTCATGACGATCTGCGCGGTGGCACTGGTCGGCGCGATGCCCGAGAACCGCACCTCGATGGGCGCCGCCATGAACGACACCGCACAGGAGCTGGGAACCAGCGTCGGTACGGCCGTCGTCGGCACGCTCATCGCCGCCCTGGTCACCGTGACGCTCCCCGTCGGCGCATGGGATCCCGCCCTCGTCGCATCCTTCTTCCACGGCGAGCAGGTGGTGTTCGCCGTGCTCGCCGTGGCGGTCGGCATCATCGCCGGCATCGGCGCGCTCAGCCTGACCGACGCGCGCACGGTCGACGAGCACGAAGCGCCGGCCTGACGCCGCGGGGAGCCGCAATGCTCCGATCGCGGCACTGCCGAGTCCGGTCGCCGTACACTGGACCCACTCCGTCGCCGACGATCGGAGACCCTGTGTCCTCTGGCTGGCAGCCCTCCCGCGAGCCGGCGCCCGCGCGCCTGCTCATCGAGCGCGCGCACGAGGAGCTCGTCGCGGGCAACATCGACGACGGCCGTCTGCAGAGCGTGCGCTCACTCGTGCGGGAGTCGTGGGAGCGGTCGTGGCGGCAGCGCGTCGGCGCCGAGGGTCTGCCCCCGCTCGACTTCACCGCGGACGCCCTCGACGCCTACCGGCTCGCGCACCCGCTCGCCGGGGCGATGGACACGATCCGCTCCCTGCTGCTGCCCGGATCCGCCGACGATTCGGGCGTCATCGTCGCGGTCGGCGACCACGCGGGGCGTCTGCTGTGGGTGGAAGGGGATCTGAATCAGCGGATCCTGTCCGGTGAGATGGGCTTCGTAGAGGGCGCGAACTGGTCGGAGCGAGCGGTCGGCACCTCCGCCCCGGGCACCGCGCTCGAACTCGGCGCCTCGGTGCAGATCCACGGGGCCGAGCACTACAACCGTCTCGTGCAGCCGTGGTCATGCACCGCTGCACCCGTGTTCGATCCGGAGGACCGGCGCATCCTCGGAGTGATCGACGTGACCGGCGGCGCCGAGGCCGCGAGCCCGCAGGCGCGCATGCTGGTCGACGCCACCGCCCGCGCCGTCGAGGCCGAGTTGCTCGTGGCACGGCTGCGAGCCCGCGCCGAGCCGGTGGCCCCCGTCGCCCCAGCCCCGCGGCGGCGTCCGATTCCCGAGCGCGCCGCCCTGCGCGTGCTGGGCCGTGATCGGGCCAGGCTCGAGGTGTTCAGCGACGACGGCGAGCGCTCGGTCGAGCTCAGCGCGCGGCACGCCGAGATCCTGCTGCTGCTGGCCGTGCACCGGCAGGGGCTGTCCGCCGAGCGTCTCGCCGAGCTCGTGTACGGCGAAGGATCCTCGGCCGACACCCTGCGCCCGGAGATGGTCCGCTTGCGCAGGGCGCTCGAGCGGATCTGGCCAGCGCTCGTTCCCGAGTCGCGTCCGTACCGGCTGACCGTGCCGCTGGAGACCGACGCCCAGGACGTGCTGTCGCTGCTCGACCGCGGCGCGCACCGGGTGGCGCTTTCGGCGTACCGCGGCCCCGTGCTGCCGGATTCGGCGGCGCCGGGCGTGGAGGAGTATCGCGACTCGGTGCGCTCGATCCTGCGCGAGACCATGCGCACCGAGGCCAGCATCGATGTACTGCTGAGCTACGCCGAGATCCCGGAAGGATCCGAGGACGCCGAGATCCTGCGCCTCTGCCTGGAGCTGCTGCCCGCGCGCTCGCCGAAGCGCGCGGGTCTCGTCAGCCGCATCGAGCGCCTCGAGCAGGGCTGACGCCGCCGTTCCCGGCGTTTCGTCTCGCTCGCCTCCGGCGTGCTCGCTCAACGACCCCCGGGGTGCAACCCGATGCAACGTGACGCATCCGGGTGCAACGTGCACGCGCCTACCGTCGAGGCACACATCAACCCGCGCGGCATCGGAGCCGCGGTACGTCGAAGGAGACGCGATGACCATCATCGAGGAGAGCGTGTCGACCGCCTATGCGGCACCCGGGCAGCCGGGCGCGCTCGCGAACTACCGCCCGCGCTACGGGCACTACATCGGCGGCGAGTTCGTCGAGCCCGTCAAGGGCCAGTACTTCGAGAACGTCAGCCCGGTCAACGGCAAGCCGTTCACCGAGGTCGGCCGCGGTACCAGTGAGGACATCGACCGCGCCGTCGACGTCGCCTGGAAGGCGTTCGCGAGCTGGGGCAAGACGAGCCCCACGGAGCGCGCCAACGTCCTGAACAGGATCGCCGACCGCATCGAGCAGAACCTCGAGATCATCGCGATCGCCGAGACGTGGGAGAACGGCAAGCCGATCCGCGAGACGCTCGCCGCCGACATCCCGCTCGCCGTCGACCACTTCCGCTACTTCGCCGGCGTGCTGCGCGCCCAGGAGGGCGGCATCAGCCAGCTCGACGAGAACACGGTGGCGTACCACTTCCACGAGCCGCTCGGCGTGGTCGGCCAGATCATCCCGTGGAACTTCCCGCTGCTGATGGCCACGTGGAAGCTCGCCCCGGCGCTCGCCGCGGGCAACTGCGTCGTCATCAAGCCGGCCGAGCAGACGCCCGCATCGATCCTGTTCCTGTTCGAGATCATCGGCGACCTGCTCCCGGCCGGCGTCGTGAACATCGTCAACGGCTTCGGCATCGAGGCGGGTGCGCCGCTCGCCCAGCACAAGCGGATCCGCAAGGTCGCCTTCACCGGCGAGACCACGACCGGGCGCCTGATCATGCAGTACGCGTCGCAGAACCTCATCCCGGTGACCCTCGAGCTCGGCGGCAAGAGCCCCAACGTCTTCTTCGAGGACGTCGCGAGCTCCACCGCCGACCCGTACTACGAGAAGGCGCTCGAGGGCTTCACGATGTTCGCCCTGAACCAGGGCGAGGTCTGCACGTGCCCGTCCCGCGCCCTCATCCAGCGCTCGATCTACGACGGATTCCTCTCCGACGGGCTCGAGCGCGTGAAGAAGGTCGTGCAGGGCAACCCGCTGGATCTCACCACGATGATCGGTGCGCAGGCGTCGAACGATCAGCTCGAGAAGATCCTCAGCTACATCGACATCGGCAAGCAGGGCGGTGCGCGCCTGCTCACCGGGGGCGAGCGTGTCGACCTCGGTGGCGACCTCAGCGAGGGCTACTACGTCGCCCCGACCGTGTTCGAGGGCACCAACGACATGCGGATCTTCCAGGAGGAGATCTTCGGGCCGGTGCTGTCGGTGACGAGCTTCGCCGACTTCGACGACGCGATCTCGATCGCGAACGACACGCTCTACGGCCTCGGCGCCGGTGTGTGGAGCCGCAGTGGCGACACCGCCTACCGGGCCGGCCGGTCGATCGAGGCCGGCCGCGTCTGGACGAACACATACCACCAGTACCCGGCGCACGCCGCGTTCGGCGGGTACAAGCAGTCGGGCGTCGGCCGCGAGAACCACAAGATGATGCTCGACCACTACCAGCAGACGAAGAACCTCCTCGTCTCCTACGCGGAGGGCCCGATGGGCTTCTTCTGATCCGGATACCCACCACCGGTCGTTGAGCGAGGACGCCGAACGCGACCGAGACGAAACGCGGGGAGCTCGACAGGGCGCCGCGTTTCGTCTCGCGAGGACCCGCGCTGAGCGAGCGTAGCGAGTCGAAGCGTCGCTCAACGACCGAGGGGCGACACACGAGAGGAGCGGGCCATGCCCGAGTTCCACCGCGTCGAGGTCTCGGCCGAGGCGGCGGCGCTGCTGCGCGAACTGACGGCGCAGCACGGTCCGCTGATGTTCCACCAGTCCGGAGGATGCTGCGACGGATCCGCACCCATGTGCTATCCGGTGGGGATGTTCCTGACGGGATCCGGCGACGTGCTGCTCGGAGATCTCGACGTCGGCCTCGAGGAGTCCGTGCCGGTCTACATGTCCGTGTCGCAGTTCGAGTACTGGAAGTACACGCACCTCACGATCGACGTCGTGGACGGACGCGGATCCGGATTCAGCGTCGAGGCACCGACCGGCAAACGGTTCCTGACCCGCTCGCGGATGCTCGATCAGGACGAGCTGGAGCACTTCGCCCTGGCCTGATCGACGACCCGGACCGGCTGGCAGCCGGTCCCTTTTACCGGGTCGGGATCAGCGGCTGCGGTCGATCTGTATCGACAGCTACGCCCGCTAGCTCCCGCATGCCCCGGATTAGGGAGCGCCCGAGCGTCGGGGAGAGTCGGAGGCGAAAGGACAGACCCTGGGATCTAGCGTCGAGGTCCCAGGGTCTGTTCACGAGAGTTCGAAGAACTCGTGGCGTCGAGGGTCAGGCCCAGTAGGTGAAGTGGTAGTACCCGTCGCCGCGCAGCTCGCAGTTCTGGGCGATCTGATATCCGCTGCGCGCGAACTGGCGCTGGTCGGCCTGGCAGGCACTCAGCGAGGCGTAGCCTCCCGAACCGACCTGGGTGGCCGCCGAGGCGCTCGGTGCGATGGCGATGGTCAGCGCAGCTGCGAGAACGGTTCCCCCCGTCGCAGCAATGAACTTGCGCATTCTCATAGTGATTCCTCCGGTTTGTCGATGCCCGAGATCGGGCCCCGTCAGCATTCGCCGCTGGCGATGGGGTAAGGCTAGCGAGGACGACTCGGGCTGCCAAGGAGCGGTCCCCGGCTATCCAGGGATCCCGCCCGTCGGAACGGCTAAGGTCCGCGTCGATGCCAGCCAGGAAGATCTCCTGGCCAGGTCACGTCTCGGCGTCGGAACTCCCGCGAATCGCCGACCCATGCCTACAATCGGGTGTCCCGTGCGCCGTGAACCCTGACGGCCATGGATGTTGCGGCCGCGCTGAAGCGCGGTCTCGGAACCGATACAGAGGTGTATATGTCATTCCACAGCACTCGAGGCCGTCTCGGCCTCGCCATCGGCGCGCTCGGCGCCACGGCCCTCGTTCTCGCGGGCTGTGCGACGAGCAGCACGGGCGGCGGGGGTTCGACCGGGGGATCCTCCGGCAGCACGATCACCGTCGGCACAACCGACAAGATCACGTACCTCGATCCGGCCGGCTCGTACGACAACGGGTCGTTCGCGGTGATGAACCAGGTCTACCCGTTCCTGATGAACAGCAAATACGGCACCGCGGAGGTCACCCCCGACATCGCCGAGTCTGCGGAGTTCACCTCGCCGACCGAGTACACGGTGAAGCTCAAGAAGGGTCTGAAGTTCGCCAACGGCGACCCGCTGACCTCGGCGTCCGTGAAGTTCTCCTTCGACCGCATGGTCAAGATCAACGATCCCAACGGGCCGGCTGTGCTCCTCGGCAACCTGGCCAGCACCGCGGCGCCGGACGCGACCACGGTCGTCTTCACGCTGAAGAACGGCAACGATCAGATCTGGCCGCTCATCCTCTCCAGCCCGGCCGCGCCCATCGTCGACGAGAAGGTCTTCTCGGCCGACAAGGTCACCGACGACGACGCCATCGTCAAGGGCAAGGCCTTCGCCGGTCAGTACGAGATCACCGACTACAAGAAGAACCAGCTCATCTCCTACAAGCCGTACGCCGGCTATCAGGGCGAGCTCGGCAAGGCCGCCAACAGCCAGGTCAACGTCAAGTACTTCGCCGACGCGTCGAACCTGAAGCTCGCGATCGGCAACGGCGACGTCGACGTGGCGTTCCGCAGTCTGTCGGCCACCGACACCGCGGACCTGGGCAAGAACAAGAAGGTCAAGCTGGTCGAGGGCCCCGGCGGCGAGATCCGCTACGTCGTCTTCAACTTCAACACGCAGCCGTTCGGTGCGACGACCCCCGAGGCCGACCCGGCCAAGGCTCAGGCCGTGCGCCAGGCGGCGGCCGACCTCGTCGACCGCGAGGCGATCGCGAAGGACGTCTACAAGGACACGTACAGCCCGCTGTACTCGTTCGTCGCCGACGGCATGGCCGGCGCGACCCAGCCGCTGAAGTCGATGTACGGCGACGGCAACGGCGGCCCCTCGCTCGACAAGGCGAAGAAGGTCCTCGCCGACGCGGGCATCACCGGTCCGGTCACGCTGAACCTGCAGTACAACGGCGACCACTACGGCCCGTCCTCGGGTGACGAGTACGCCGCGATCAAGGCGCAGCTCGAGCAGGGCGGTCTGTTCACCGTCAACCTGCAGAGCACCGAGTGGACGCAGTACTCCAAGGACCGCACGGCCGATGTGTACCCGGCCTACCAGCTCGGCTGGTTCCCGGACTACTCCGACGCCGACAACTACCTGTCGCCGTTCTTCACGACGGACAACTTCCTGAAGAACCACTACGACAACACCGCGGTCAACGACCTCATCGTGAAGTCGCAGACCGAGACCGACAAGGACAAGCGCATGGCCGACCTGGCGCAGGTGCAGGACATGGTCGCGAAGGACCTGTCCACCCTGCCGCTGCTGCAGGGCAAGCAGGTCGCCGTCGTCGGCAAGGACGTGAACGGCACCACGCTCGACGCGTCGTTCAAGTTCCGCTACGCGCCGCTGACGAAGTAGCGCACCCTCAGACGGGGCATCGCCGCACTCGCGACGGTGCCCCGTCCTCGTTCCAGGGCGCAGATCCGGTCCCTAACCTCGACAGGCTCGACTCCCCGTCACGGGGTCCTGATCCGCCCGACTCCGGTTCGCAGTGAAGCGACCGGATCCGCTCCACCCTCACGAAGGTTCCCCATGGCCGTTGATGTCCTCGCCGCAGATCCCGTGGCGACGCGTCCCAAGTCCTCCGGAGGAGGACTGTGGCGCTACATCCTGATCCGCCTCGTGCTGATCATCCCCACCGTCCTCATCCTGGTCACCCTGGTCTTCTTCCTGATGCGGGTCACCGGCGACCCGATCACCGCGGCCCTCGGCGGTCGCCTGCCTCCCGACCAGCTCGCCGCGCGTGTGCACCAGGCCGGCTACGACCGGCCGGTCCTGATCCAGTACTTCGAGTACCTCGGCAACATCCTGCGCGGGGACTTCGGCACGACGATCACCGACGGCCAGAAGGTCACCACGGTGCTGCTGACCTACGGATCCGCCACGCTCGAGCTCGCGATCTACGCGCTCATCGTCGCGTTCGCGGTGTCGATCCCGCTCGGCCTCGTCGCGGCGCACCGCCGCGACAAGTGGCAGGACGCATCTCTGCGCATCATGGCGATCCTCGCCTACGCCACGCCGATCTTCTTCGTCGGCCTGCTGCTGAAGCTCGTCTTCTCGGTCTGGCTGGGCTGGATGCCGGTCTCCGGGCGCGCGAGCACGCAGACCGAGCTGCTGATGAGCGGCGTGAGCACGCCGACCGGGATCTACCTGCTCGACGCCATCCGGCTGGGCAACGGTCCCGCGATCCTCGACGTGCTGTGGCATGCGATCCTGCCGGCCCTCGCCCTCGGCCTGCTCACCGCCGGCATCTTCCTGCGGCTCATCCGCACCAACGTGATCGGAACGCTCGGCCAGCAGTACGTCACCTCCGGTCGCTCCCGCGGCGTGAGCGAGTACCGTCTGGTCACCAAGCACGCGTTCCGGCCGGCACTGATCCCGATCATCACCGTGATGGGCCTGCAGATCGCACTGCTCCTCGCCGGCGCCATCCTCACCGAGACGACGTTCGAGTGGAAGGGCATCGGCTTCATGCTGAGCGAGTACCTCAAGGCGCGCGACTTCGTGGCCGTGCAGGGCATCGTCGTCATGATCGCGGTGATCGTCGCCGTCACCAACTTCGTCGTCGACATCGTCGCCGCCATGATCGACCCGCGGGTGAGGTACTGAGATGAACGTCGACAACACCCCCGACCCCGTGATCGACCGCGACCTCCCGACTCCGAAGACCGAGGCGCTCGCCGCCCAGGCGCCGCGCAAGCGCCGCTGGCGCGAGCGGATCCCCGTGGTCTCGCAGCTGCGCCAGAGCGTTGGGCTGCAGCGCGGCATGCTGGTGACCGGCCTGGTCATCACCGGCATCTTCGTGCTGGTCGCGATCCTGGCGCCGTTCATCGCCCCGTACTCGTGGGCGCAGCAGTCCGTGAACGGCGTGAAGTTCGGCACGCAGCAGCCGCCGAGCGCCACCAACCTTCTCGGCACCACCGTCAGCGGCTTCGACGTCTTCTCCCGGGTGATCTGGGGATCCCAGACCGCGCTGCTGGTGATCCTCGCCGCGATCGCCTGCTCGATCTTCATCGGCATCGCGCTCGGCCTGGTGTCGGGCTACTTCGGCGGCTGGCTCGATCGCACGCTCGTCGTGATCGCCGATGCGATCTACGCGTTCCCGTCGCTGCTGCTCGCCATCGTGATGTCGATCGTGATCAGCCACGGGCAGTCGAACCTGTGGTCGGGCATCATGGCCACGGCCCTGTCGATCACCGTGGTGTTCGTGCCGCAGTACTTCCGCGTGATCCGCGCCGAGGTGGTGCGCGTACGGGCCGAGCCGTTCGTCGAGTCGGCGAGAGTCATCGGCGTGCCGACCGGGCGGATCCTGACACGCCACGTGCTGCGCAACTCCACGCGCTCGCTGCCGGTCGTGATCACGCTGAACGCCTCCGAGGCGCTGCTGACCCTCGCCGGGCTCGGCTTCCTCGGCTTCGGCATCGAGGCGACCTCGGCCGCGGAGTGGGGCTACGACCTCAACCGCGCCATCGCGGACGTCACCAGCGGCATCTGGTGGACGTCCATCTTCCCCGGCCTCGCGATCGTGCTGGTGGTGCTCGGCATCACCCTCGTCGGCGAGAGCCTCAACGACCTGAGCGATCCGCGACTGCGCACCCGCCGTCGCGCGGGAGGTGCGGCATGACCGGCACGACCATGAACACCGGCCTGCCCGATGTGGCAGAACTCCGCGGTCTCAAGGTGCGCTTCGCGACTGACGCCGAGCCCGTCGACGCGGTCAAGGGCATCGACATCCAGGCGCACGCCGGTGAGGTGCTCGCCATCGTCGGCGAATCCGGATCCGGCAAGACCGTCACCGCCAACGCGCTGCTCGGCCTGCTGCCAGAGACCGCGACCATGTCGGGCGCGGTCATCGTGCGCGGCCGCGGCGGCGAGACCGACGTCGTGCACGCCTCGGCCGCGAAGCTGCGCGCGATGCGAGGCCGCGACGCGGCGATGGTGTTCCAGGAGCCGTCCACGGCGCTGAACCCCGTCTACACCGTCGGCTGGCAGATCGCCGAGGGGCTGCGTGCGCATCACGACGGCCGGCTCTCCAAGAAGGAGGCGCGGGCGAAGGCGATCGAGATCCTCCGCAAGGTGGGCATCCCGGATCCGGAACAGCGCGTGGACGAGTTCCCGCACCAGTTCTCCGGCGGGCAGAAGCAGCGCATCGTGATCGCGATGGCCCTCGTGCTGAACGCCGGGCTCATCATCGCCGACGAGCCGACGACGGCCCTCGATGTCACGGTGCAGGCCGAGATCCTCGAGCTGCTGCGCGCCTGCCGCGACGAATTCGGTGCGACGATCGTGCTCATCACGCACAACATGGGCGTCGTCGCCGACCTCGCCGACCGTGTGGTGGTGATGCTCCGCGGCGACATCGTGGAGCAGGCCCCGGTGCGCGAGCTCTTCGCCAACCCGCAGCAGGAGTACACGCGCGAGCTGCTCGCCGCCGTGCCGCACGTCGGCCAGGGCAAGTCGATGCTCGAGGCGGCGGCGGTGACCAGCCCGGCCTCCGGCGTCGCGGACGAGGCCCCGGAAGGCAGCCTGATCGTCGCGCGGGCGTGCGAGATCGGGTATCCGGGCCGCTTCGGCCGCGGCGGCGTCGTGGCGGTCAAGGGCGTCGACTTCCACGTCGGCCCCGGCGAGGTCGTCGGCCTGGTCGGCGAGTCCGGATCCGGCAAGACCACGATCGGCCGCGCCGTCGTCGGCCTCACCACGGTCGTCGGCGGGTCGCTGCGCGTGCTCGGCCAGGAGATGAACGGCGTCAAGCAGCGTCAGCTGGCCCCGCTCCGCCCCGAGATCGGGTTCGTGTTCCAGGATCCGGCCACCAGCTTCAATCCGCTGCTGTCGATCGCCGAGTGCATCGCGGAGCCGCTCGTCGTGCACGGCAGGGCGTCGAGCGTCGCCGCCGCGCGTGCGCGCGTGGACGAGTTGCTCGATGCGGTGCGGCTGCCGACCAGCTTCGGCGACCGCTTCCCGCATGAGCTCAGCGGTGGCCAGCGTCAGCGTGCCTCGCTCGCTCGCGCTCTGGCCCTGGACCCGAAGCTGCTCATCGCGGACGAGCCCACCAGCGCCCTGGACGTCTCGGTGCAGGCGAAGGTGCTCGACCTGTTCGTACAGCTGCAGGCCGAGCTCGGCTTCGCGTCGCTGTTCATCAGTCACGACCTCGCCGTGATCGACGCCGTCTCCGACCGCATCATCGTGCTGCGGCAGGGACGGATTCAGGAGCAGGGCACGACCGCGCAGGTGCTGAACGATCCGTCGAACTCCTACACGAGGGAGCTGCTCGCGGCCCTTCCCGTGCCGGATCCGGTGGAGCAGGCCGAGCGCCGCGCTCTCTGGCAGGCGGTGCGCCGCGGCGCCTGAGGGCCAGACCCCTCACGGGGTCGTTGAGCGAGCACCGGCGCAGCCGGAGCGAGTCGAAACGGGGTCATCTCGAAAGGGCACCGCGTTTCGTCTCGCTCAGCCTTCGGCCGTGCTCGCTCAACGACCGGAGAAGGGAGTGGGTCCCGTTCAGCGGCCCATCACGAGAAGGGCGATGACGCCGAGCGCGCCCATGAAGATCACCGGCACGCCCAGCACCACGCCGAACACGATCGCGAGCGTCACCCACGGTCCTCGCCGGCGCAGACGCTGGCCTGATGGCGCCACGCCGGGCGGCGGCGGGGTGAGCAGGTCCACGGGCGCCGCGAAGGGCAGCGCGTGCCCGGCGGTCGCCCCCGGGGACGGCGAAACCACGCCGACGGCGTCGGCGGAGCTCGCCAGGGCAGGAGCGGTCGCGTCCGCTGGAGCGCCCAGCCGCAGCCGGTCGTCGCGCCAGCGCTCCCACTGGTCGAGCTTGCCGAGCACGGCGGCGACGGCACCGAACAGCCAGCCCCAGCTGTTCGGATCCAGGGTCGACACGGGGCGCTGCGTGTACAGGAACAGCCAGTCGTCGACGATCTCCACGTCGAGCAGGGCCGCGCTGTCCATGAACCGAACCATCACGTCGGGCGTGAACAGGTACAGCGCATCGGTCTCGTAGCCGGCCGGGCAGTACAGCGTGAAGTAGCGGTCGAAGTCGCCCTCGAGCGAGAGCCGCTGATGCTTGTCGAACGACGCGGGCAGGTTGCTGCCCAGCGCGTTGTTGCCGAGCGCGTCCAGCACGATGTGCGGGAGGGGCACGTCGAGCTTGACGGCGATGTACCCCCACTGGTGCGTGTGGGCGTCTTTGCCCGAGCCGGTGGTGTACCGGTAGTTGCCGAACTCGACGAACCTCGGCTGCGTGCCGCGCACCGCGTCGGTCGTCGCACGCCCCGAGCCGTGCCCGAAGATCATGCCGGGAAGGGGCGGATCCGCGATCGTCCCGATGTACGACATTCCGTTCGCCGCGGCGAAGCAGGCGATGCGGTACTGCGCGATCCGTCGATCGCGCTGGGCCCTGGCGATGAGGAGCCAGGCGCCGGTGCCCATCCCCCCGATCAGGACGAGCATTCCGAACCCGCCGATCGCGGCGCCCGCGCTCCCGCCCGCGCCGTGGCCCACTGCGGAGCCGATCGTGAGGCCGATGCCCATGGCGATCACGAACATGACCGGAACCACGAGGATCGCCATCACGACCGCGGCGATCACGATCCCGACGATCGTGCCGCCCGACGTGGGGTGCTGCGCGCGCTGCTGCCGCGCGAACGCGGCGACGGCGCTGGAATCGACCGGCTCGGTCAGCGGCCGGGGATCGAAGTATCCCGGGGGCAGTGGGGTGCTCACGCCCCCACGCTAGCCCGAGCCGCCGCAGGATCCGCGGGGTTCTTGCCGAGGGGCCGGTGCCCGGATCAGTGCCCGAACAGGAGCACCCGGAACACGAACCACGCCACGGCGATGATGCCGAACATGAGCACCGACACCCAGGGGAACGCGCGCTTGAGCCGGCGCCCGCCGGAAGCGACGCCCGGGGGCGGCGACCAGGGCTGGCCCGGATCCGCCGGCGTGGGTGCGGCGAAGCCGGTGGCGTCGGCGCTCGGGGCAGCGGCGCCGGCGAGGAATCCGAGCGGGGCGACCGGCACGCCAGGGGCCGTGGCCGGCACCGGGGACGCGGACGGGGCGGCCGTGGAGCCGGCGCCGACGGCTCCCGCCGCGCGCAACCGGTCGTCGCGCCAGCGCGCCCACTGCTGCAGCTTGGTGATGACGGCCCCCACGGTGCCGAACAGCTGCGCCCAGGCCGCGGGATCCAGGGTCGTCACCTCTGTCTTCTGGGCGTACAGGAACAGCCAGTCGTCGACGATCTCGATGTCGAAGGAGGCGGCGTTGTCGATGAGGCGCGCCATGACGTCAGGTGTGAACAGATACAGCGCGTCGCGCTCATAGCCCTCGGGGCAGTACAGCGCGAAGTACTGATCGAAGTCGCCCTCGAGGGACAGACGCTGATGCCTGCCGTAGGACGCGGGCAGGTTCGAGCCGAGGAAACCGTTGTTCGCGAGCGAATCGAGCACGATGTTCGGCAGCGGCACGTCGAGTCGGATGGCGACGTAGCCCCAATGGTGGGTCTCGGCTTCCTTGCCGGATCCGGTCGTGTACTGATAGTTCGCGAACTCGACGAAGCGGGGTGTCGTGCCTCGCACCAGGTCACGGGACGCCCGCGCATGGCCCAGGCCGAAAATCATGCCGGGAAGCTGCGGATCGGCGAGCTCAGGGAGGTAGCTCATGCCGTTTGCCGCCGCGAATGCGGCGAGGCGATAGGCCCGAATCCTCCGGCCGCGCACCCAGAACACGACGCCCACCGTGATGACCGCCGCGACGACCAGGAGCAAGAGGGGGGTGACGATGACGCTGACGCCGACTCCCAAGGAGGTGCTCAGCATCGCACCGAAGATGCTGCCCGCGACGCCGAGGATGAAGACGATGGCGATGCCGCCGAAGACCATGCCGATGATCTGGGGCGCGCTCGCTCCGGAGCCTCCGGCGGGCGCCGAACGGGCGAACGCGGCCAGCGCGGCGCGGTCGATCGGCGCGGTGAGCGGGGTGGCATCGAAAGGATACGAGCCCGCTGGTCGGTTCGTCGGCACGGTCACGCGTCCACGCTAACCCCGATGGCTCGCATCCTGGCCGGACCGCGGCGGGCGTTCAACGGTTCAGCTCGTCGGCGTCCCACTGCAGGTCCGCGCCCTCGGCGAGAGGCAGGGCCTCGATCCGCTCGTCCGCGCACAGCGCGGCGACGAGAGCGGCGGATCCGGCGACGACCGTGGAGTCGAAGTCGATCTCGCTGACCAGGATCCAGGCGCGGTCCGCCGGCCAGATCAGGCTCGGGTGCTGCGCCATCGGTGCGACGCCGCGTTCGTCGAGCCCGGTCCCTGAGCCTGTCGAAGGGTCGCGCCAGGGGACGAACGCCACCCAGTCCGGATCCGCGAACGCGCGCGGCGGCGCGGCGAACAGCACGTGCTCGCGCTGCGGGAGCTCGAGGTGCGCGCTCTCGGAGATCTCGCGGGGCAGGATCCCGTCGTGCCACACCGCCTTCTGGTACGGGTTGTTGAACGGGTCGTGGATGCTCTCGGCCAGCAGCGCCGCGTGCGCTTCGGCGGCGTCGCCGGTGGCCGTCAGAAACACGCGCCCGGCGGGACCGTAGCCACCGAGCAGGCCGCCCCAGCCCGCCCAGACGCCCGCGATCCCGTCGTCCGGCGTCGTGGTGTGCGCGACCAGGTGCTCGGCGACATGAGCCAGGATCGCGGGCGGCAGATCGCCCTCGATCGGCGCGCTGAATTGCCGCCCGTCGGGGGAGCGCCGGCCGCGCCAGTCCTCGCCCTCCGGCGTGCGCACGATCCGGTTCCACTGTGCGAGCGGGTGCAGCACCGTGCCGAAGGCTGCGGCCGTGTCCGCCCAGGTGACGACCTCGTCCCGCAACGACGCGACGGTGCGGTCGAACTCGTCGTCCGACATCGCGCGCAGCTCGTCGCTCGTCGGCACGACGCCGCCACCGAGGAGGCTCCGCACCGACGCCGGATGGAAGATCCTGGCGTACGCCTCGAACCCGTGCGGCACGACGCCGTGCATCGTCGTGAAGCCGGGATCCAGACGATCCCGGATCCAGTTGCCGACCTCGACGTCGTTCTCCCATCGCATGCCGCCAGGCTATCGTCGCGGCGCGCATCCACCGATGTGGGTTTTGGAGATGAAGAACAACGCGGACTTTGACATGGGACCGGTCACAGTAGGTTTCCCCAAGGGATGCGGAACGTGACGGGCGGATCCGCTATTTTGCTCGATGCCGGAATATCACGGGCACCCGACCCGTGAGCCGGTCGTCGCGCGCCCGCTGGGGGCCGTGCGGCATCCAATGGGGAAGGAAACCTGCATGCCCGAATTCGTCGTGCCCGAAACGGACAGCGTCCATCGCGGCCTCAGCCGTCGCACCGTGGTGAAGACCGCCGCGTGGTCGGTACCGGTCATCGCCATGGCCGTCGCCGCCCCGGTGGCCGTGGCCTCGACCGCGCCTGCTCCCTGCGCGGCGCTGCCGGTGGGGTCGTTCACCGTCGTCGGCGGGAACCTGGTGTCCGACGGTCGGGTCGGCACATCGCCGACATCAGATGGACTGTTCGGAACCGGTTGGACTCCGCCCAAGGCGCCGGTCCAGGACCCGCAGACGGGGCTCTGGTCTCAGACCGACTCCGCGGTCGCTCCGACGCCGGCCAGCTGGTGGTCGGGCGGCGGCGACCCGCAGAACAGCGTCGGGTTCCTGTCGCTCGACGATAACGACAACCGTGACGGCGCAGACCAGACGCCCTCCGTCATCACCGCGAACTACGCCGTCGATGTGAAGGCGGGCATCGCGTATTCGTTCACGATGCCGGTCTATGCCTCGGCGGACTACCTCGGACCGCAGTACTTGGACATCTCGGTGGCCGGCGCCGGCGTGAACATGCCAGGAGTCGTGCAGGGGTACTACGGAAACCCGGCGATCGCGGTCGTTCCCAACGGCCTCGTCGGCTACACCCACTTCGGCAGCGCGCAGACGCCCGCGACGACCTTCACGCCCAGCTCGGACGGCACTGTCCTGTTCACCTACACCTTCACGCTCCCGTACGTCACCGGAGGATCGCGCCAGAACGCCGACCTCTTCGTGACGTCGCCCGCACTCAGTTCCTGCGCCTGACGGCCGGGGCGAGGCGGGGTCTTCCCCGCCTCGCCCATCGACCGCACAGCCGGACCGGTTCGCGGCGCCCTGCCGGATCCGCTAAGCTGTTCAGGTTGTCTGGGTACATCTGTGCCCTGACACGTGCACAACACCCTCCTGCTTCCGGGAAAGTCCCGGAAGCCGTTCTAGTCCGAAGGAGGTGGGTAAGTGACGCACCAGTACGAGCTCATGGTCATTCTGACCCCCGAGCTGGACGAGCGCCAGGTTGCCCCCAACCTCGACAAGTTCCTGAAGGTCATCACCAACGATGGTGGCTCGATTGACAAGGTCGACATCTGGGGCAAGCGCCGTTTCGCCTACGAGATCAACAAGAAGACCGAGGGCATCTACGCCGTCGTGAACTTCACCGCGAGCAGCGATGCCACCAACGAGCTGGACCGCCAGCTGAACCTGTCGGAGCTCGTGTTCCGCACCAAGGTTCTGCGTGCCGAAGAGGCGCAGGCGATGGTCGCAGCCGAGGCCAAGCGTGCCGAGGAGAAGGCCGCCCGCAAGCCCAAGGCCGCGAAGGTCTAAGGATCATGGCCGGCGAGACCGTCATCACCGTGGTGGGAAACCTCACTGCCGACCCCGAGCTGCGCTACACGCAGAACGGGCTGCCGGTGGCGAACTTCACCATCGCTTCGACGCCGCGCACCTTCGACCGCCAGGCGAACGAATGGAAGGACGGCGACGCGCTGTTCCTCCGTGCGTCCGTGTGGCGCGAGTTCGCCGAGCACGTGGCGGGATCCCTGACGAAGGGCATGCGGGTCATCGCATCCGGACGCCTGCGTCAGCGCTCCTACCAGGACAAAGAAGGCCAGAACCGCACCGCGATCGAGCTGGAGGTCGACGAGATCGGCCCCTCGCTCCGCTACGCGACCGCGCAGGTCACCCGTGCCGCCTCCAACGGCGGCGGCAACGGCGGTGGCTTCTCCGGTGGCAACAGCGGCGGTGGACGTCCGCAGCAGCAGTCCTCGAACGAGCCGTGGTCGACCCCCGGTTCCTCGAGCGCTGACGCGTGGAGCACTCCCGGCAGCTTCGGCGACGACACGCCTTTCTGAGGCCGTCGTCGGTCCCGCACAGGGGCCGGAGCATCAACAAGATTGCGGATCCTGACGGATCCGAAAACCATTTCTCGTAAGGAAGACTCATGGCTGGAAAGTCGAGCGGCGACCGCCGCAAGCCGCGGAAGGGTGGCAAGCCCACCGCTCCCGCGAAGTCCATCCGCGTGGGTGTCATCGACTACAAGGACGTCGCGACCCTCCGCAAGTTCATCTCGGAGCGTGGAAAGATCCGCGCCCGTCGTATCACCGGTGTCTCGGTGCAGGAGCAGCGTCTGATCGCCAAGGCGATCAAGAACGCGCGCGAGATGGCGCTCCTGCCCTACGCCGGCGCTGGCCGCTAAGGGGTACCGACATGGCAAAGCTGATTCTCACGAATGAGGTCGCCGGGCTCGGTAGCGCCGGTGACGTGGTCGAGGTCAAGAACGGATACGCCCGCAACTACCTCGTGCCGCAGGGTTTCGCTGTCGCGTGGTCGCGCGGTGGCGAGAAGCAGGTCGAGCAGATCCAGGCCGCCCGCAAGGCGCGTGCGATCCACGACCTCGACGACGCGGTGGCGCTGAAGAACGCCATCGAGGCCGCCAAGGTGCGCCTGGCCGTCAAGGCCGGCGCCGAGGGCCGTCTGTTCGGTTCGGTCAAGACCGCCGATGTCGCCGCCGCCGTCGAGGCTGCCGGCATCGGTGCGATCGACAAGCGCAAGGTGCACATCACCTCGCCGATCAAGTCGGTCGGCGAGCACGAGGCCACGGTTCGTCTGCACGACGACGTGACCGCTGTGATCACGCTGCAGGTCGTCGCCGCCAAGTAATCCGGCAGGCGCTCACGCGCCGACTGCCTGTCAGGGGCCGTCTCCTTCGGGAGGCGGCCCCTTTCGCATGCCCTGGAGCGGTCACAGGCGGAGGGCGGAGCACCGCGAGATCACCGCGCTTTTCTTAATGACCAGAACCGGGTTCGACCCGGATGCCTCAGTACATTCGACGGGTCCGGCAGGGTCGCCGGCTCCGCACACCGGCGATGGCGCCGGTGACATGTGAAAGGCATCGTCCGTGAAGATCTCGACATTCGCCCGTGCCGCGGCGGTGGGGACGGCTCTGCTCCTCGCCCTGACGGCGTGCAGCTCCCCGAAGAGCGACCAGGGCGCCTCCGCCGATTCCGGCACCACTCCATTCAAGCCGCTCACCCGGCTCGAGCTGATCGCCCCGGCCGCGCCGGGGAGCGGATGGGATCAGACCGCCCGCGCGACGCAGGGCTCGCTGCAGGCCGACAAGCTGGCCAAGACCGTGACGGTCAACAACGTGCCCGGCGCCTCGGGCACCGTCGCCCTCGCCCAGGTCGCGCCGAAGAAGGGTCAGAAGGACCTGCTGATCATGTCGGGGCTGGCGATGATGAGCGGCGTCGTCACGAACGGCACCTCGGTGTCCCTCGACGACCTGACCCCGATCGCGCGTCTCGTCGGCGAGCACGAGGCGATCGTCGTTCCCAAGGGCTCGTCCTTCGCGAGTATCGACGACCTCTTCGCGGCCATCAAGAAGGATCCGAAGTCCGTCGCGATCGCGGGAGGATCCGCCGGATCCGCGGACCATCTCTTCATCGGCCTGCTCGCGCAGCACTACGGCGTGAAGCCGTCGGAGGTCAACTACGTGCCCTACTCGGGCGGCGGCGAGGCCACCACCGCGCTGCTCGGCGGCAAGGTGCAGGCGGGCATCGCGGGCACCGGTGAGTTCGCGGCGCAGATCGAGAGCGGCGAGCTGACGGGCCTGCTCGTCTCCTCGCTCAAGAACGACGGCGACCTGACCTTCGCCCAGGCCGCGGGGGAGATCGACCCCGAGCTGGAGTTCGCGAACTGGCGCTCGATCATGGCGCCGGGCGGCATCGATGCGAAGCTGCGCGCGCAGTACCTCGCCGCCATCGAGAAGATGCACGCCGGCGACGCGTGGAAGGCCGAGCTGCAGAAGAACGACTGGATCGACAACTACATCGCCGGAGACGAGTTCGCCGGGTGGCTGAAGTCGGAGAACACGCGGGTGCAGAGCGTCCTCAAGGACCTGGGTCTCGCGAAGTAGCACGACCGCTCGCGGAGGGGCACCCTCCTCCGCGAGCGGTCGCGCCCGTTGTGTCAAGCCGCATCAAGGAGCATTCGATGAGCGACGTCTCTTCGCCTCAGGAAACAGCCACGCCCGAAGACCCGCATCCGGGGGAACTCGGACACGGGACCCGTCCGCGATCCACCAGGGGACTCGGCGAGTGGGTCGTCGCCGCGGCCGTGTTCGTGCTGGGCGGCGTCGTCCTCTTCGACGGGCTCGGCCAGCGCCAGTCCACGTCCGCGTCCGGGATCGGCGCCGGCTTCATGCCCATCGTCGTGGGCAGCGCACTGTTCGTACTCGCGGCGCTGCTGGCCGTGCAGCTCGCGCGCGGCAAGCGCGGTGAGCCCGAACAGGCCGAAGGCGACGTCGACGTCACCCGCACGCACTGGGTGGCGCTGGGCATCGCGGCGGCCGGCCTGCTGTTCTTCCTGTTCACGGTGGAGCCGCTCGGCTTCATCCCCGCCACCACGGTCATGTTCTTCCTGATCTCGCTCGCGATGGGGTCCCGGCGTTATCTGATCGCCGCCGTGATCGCGCTGGCGACCGCCTGCGTGATCTTCTTCGCGTTCACCAAACTGCTCTCGATCGACCTGCCCGCGGGCGTGCTGGAAGGGATCCTCTGATGCCCGGCCTCGAAGGACTCATGCACGGGTTCGAGCTGGCGTTCCAGCCGCAGAACCTGATCTTCGCGCTCATCGGCACGATCGTCGGCACGCTCGTCGGCGTGCTGCCGGGAATCGGGCCCGCGCTCACCATCGCCCTGCTGCTTCCGCTCACCTACTCCGTCGATCCGTCGGCCGCGTTCATCATGTTCGCCGGCATCTACTACGGCGCGATGTACGGCGGCTCGACCACCGCGATCCTGCTGAAGACTCCGGGCGAGTCGGGGTCGGTCATCACCGCGATCGACGGCAACAGGATGGCGCGCATGGGAAGGGGCGCCACGGCTCTTGCGACCGCCGCGATCGGATCGTTCGTCGCGGGCACGATCGCGACGATGCTGGTCGCGTTCTTCGCGCCATGGATCGTCGACATCGCGGTGCAGCTCGGCCCGCAGGACTATCTCGCCCTCATGGTGGTGGCATTCCTCACCGTGAGCGCGCTGGTCGGCAGCTCGCCGCTGCGGGGACTCATCTCGATGGCGGTGGGGCTCGCGATCTCGCTCGTCGGCATCGACTTCCAGAGCGGACAGCAGCGCCTGACCTTCGGCCTCCTGCCGCTCCTCGACGGGATCGACACGGTGGTGCTGATCGTCGCGCTGTTCGCGATCGGCGAGCTGTTCTACGTCGTCGCCCATCAGTCGACCCTGCTCTTCAAGGTCATGCCGTTCGCCGGCCGCTGGATGAACCGGGAGGACTGGCGGCGGTCATGGAAGCCATGGCTGCGCGGCACGGCGATCGGGTTCCCGCTCGGCGTCATCCCCGCCGGCGGATCCGAGATCCCGACCTTCCTGTCGTACACGCTGGAGCGCAGGCTGTCCAAGAGGCCCGAGGAGTTCGGCCACGGCGCGATCGAGGGTGTGGCGGGGCCGGAAGCAGCGAACAACGCCAACGCGGCCGGCACCATGGTGCCGCTGCTCACACTCGGCATCCCGACCTCTGCGACCGCCGCGGTGATCCTCGTCGCCTTCCAGCAGTACGGGATCCAGACCGGACCCCAGCTGCTGGAGACCAACGGCCCCCTGGTGTGGAGCCTCATCGCGAGCCTCGTGGTCGCCAACGCGATCCTGCTGCTGCTGAACCTTCCCCTCGTGGGGCTGTGGGTGAAGCTGCTGAAGATCCCGAAGCCGTACATGTTCGCCGGTATCGCGACGTTCGCCGTGCTGGGCGCCTATGCGGCGGGTGGTTCGACCTTCGATGTGGGCCTGCTGCTCGTGCTGGGCGTGCTCGGCTACGTCATGCGCCGCTTCGGCTACCCGGTCTCCCCGCTCATCGTGGGAGCGATCCTCGGACCGATCGCCGAGGTGCAGTTCCGCCGGGCGCTCGACATCGCCGGCGGTGACCCTGCGACGCTGGTCTCGACGCCCTTCACATGGGCGATCTACGGCACGCTCGCCCTGGTGTTCATCCTCACCTTCGCGCTGCGCCGCCGCCCTTCGAAGCGGGACGTCCTGGTCGAGGTTGGGGCTCTGCCGACCTCCCTCATTCCGGCGATCGAAGCCGTCCCCACGATCGAGTCGCCGGAACGCACGCCGGTCGACGGCCGGACCCCGGACCGGGAGGCGGCACGCACCCAGAGCGACCGGCAGTGATTGTCGCGGAGCGCACGCGCGGCGCCCATCCGGAGGCTCTCTCCTCCGGTGGGCGCCGCCCTGGCGCGTGGGAGACTGTTGCCGTGCGTCGTCCGATGTCGTTGAGCACGCAGTTGCTGGTGCTGCAGATCGCGATCGTGCTGGTCATCGTCGCGGGGACGGGTGCGGTCGCGGCCTTCCTCGCCGCCCAGGCGAACCGGGACGCCTACCGGGATCGCATGGTCGCCATCGCACAGTCCGTCGCCGGTCTGCCGACCGTGGTCGAAGCCCTGCTGGCGCAGGATCCCGAGGGCCAGATCCAGCCGATCTCGGAAGCCGTGCGCAAGTCCTCCGGCCTCAGCTATGTCGTCGTGACCGACGACCACGGCATCCGCTATTCGCATCCGAATCCTGAGCGCATCGGTGAGAAGGTCTCCACGGACCCCTCGGTCGCCCTCTCCGGAAAGGTGCAGATCGAGACCCAGACCGGCACGCTGGGTGAATCCTGGCGGGTGAAGGTGCCGATCCACGGACCGGACGACCGGGTGATCGGGATCGTCTCGGTCGGGATCTTCGAGACGGATCTGCAGGCGCAGTTCGTCGACGATCTCCCTGGTCTCATCATCGCGCCCATCGCGGCCGCCGTCATCGGCGTGATCGGCTCGGTCTGGATCGGCGCCCTGCTGCGCCGGCGCATCTACGGCCTCGAGTCGGAGGAGATCCGCACGATGCTGGACACCCGGGAGGCCATGCTGCACGGCATCCAGGAGGGGTTCATCGCGGTGGATGCGGACGGACGTCTCGTCGTCGTCAACGACGCGGCCGCCCGACTTCTCGGCGTGGAGTCGGACCAGATCCTCGGCAAGGACGTTGCGGACGTGCTCGACGAAGAGCTGGCGCAGTTCCTGCTCTCCGGGGAGACCGGGGAGACCCCCGTGCTGTCCGGCGAGCGCGTGCTCGTGGTGCACGGAGCTGCGGCACGGGTGGAGGATCGCGATGTCGGTCACATCGCGATGCTGCGCGACCGGACCGAACTGGAGGAGACCCTGCGCGATCTGCGCGGTGCACGCAGCCTGGCCGACGACCTGAGGGCGCAGTCCCACGACTTCTCCAACACCCTGCAGGTGCTCAGCGGCCTGCTCGAGACCGATCAGACCGATGCGGCGCTGTCCTTCATCCACCGCGTCGGCGGCGGCGGATCCCTTCCGACGGGACAACTGCTGCACGGCATCGACGACATCGAGGTCTCGGCGCTCGTGCTGGCCAAGTCCGCGCGCGCCCAGGAACTCGGGATCGACCTGGTCGTGGATCCCGACTCGCACCTGCGCGAGGTCGAGCAGGACGACGACCTGCTGACGATCATCGGGAACCTGCTCGACAATGCGATCGAAGCCCTCGGATCCCGGGGAGGGCGGGTCGTGCTGCGCATCAACGACGAGGTCCTGCCGGATCGGATCACCGTGAGCGTCGACGACGACGGTCCCGGTGTTCCTGCGCACCTGCGCGAAGCCGTCTTCGAGATCGATGTCTCGGACAAGGGTTCTGTTCCGCGCAAGGAGCGGCGAGGCATCGGCCTCACGATCGTCAAGCGGGTGGCGCAGCGACTGGGCGGCACCGCGATCGCGGAGGCCTCCGAATCGGGAGGCGCCCGTTTCGTCGTGGATGTGCCGTGGTCGTTCGAGGCGAAGGCTCCGTGATGAGCTCCGCACGGGTCGTGATCGTCGAGGACGATCGGCTGCTCGCCGGCCTCAACGCCAAGCTGGTCGGCGATCACCCCGGTTTCGAGGTGGTCGCCGTGGCGCACACCGCCTCCGCGGGGCTCAGGGAGATCGAGCACCACCGCCCCGATCTGCTGCTGCTCGACGTCTATCTCCCCGACCTGAACGGCCTGGAGCTGCTGCGTCGGCTGCGGACGATGCGCACCGACGTCGAGGTGATCGCCGTGACCGCGGCGCGCGACCTCGAGACGGTGCGTCGTGCGCGGACGCTGGGCGTCCGGCACTATCTGGTCAAGCCGTTCACGAGGGCCGATCTGCATCGCCGCCTGAACGAGGTGCAGCGCGCGCTCACCATGGCGGCGGGGGATGCGGATCTGGACCAGCGGGCGGTCGATCTCATGCTGGGCGGCGGCTCCGATGACGCCGTGGCTGCGCCGAGGAACCTCTCGGCCTCGAGCCTGCACCGGGTCGCTGCGCTTCTCGACGGGGCCGCGGGTGACATGTCGTCGGCGGAGATCGCAGACGCTCTGGGGATGTCGCGGGTGAGCGCTCGCCGCTACCTCGATCATCTCGCCACGATCGGGCGGGCGGAGGTCGCGCCTCGCTACGGCGCGGTGGGTCGCCCGGAGAACCGATATCGCGCCTCCCGCGGCTGAGACGGCGGAGGCTGTCCGGATCGGCAGATGAGGCTCTGCGCTGTGCACCAGATCCATTGCCCGAATACCGGAAGACCGGTATGGTTTGCCTCAAAGGTTGCACGGGCTGGGGCGTGGGCAACCGTCGACGGGGTGGGACCCGGTGATCTTGGGGATCGGCGCGGCGCAGTGCACTCCGCAGACTTCCGCGCACCCGGAGCGTGTGATCATCACCGATCACCGAGCTGGGGAGCTGGGGACATGTCTTCTGTCAACAGGGGCGCTGGGGTGCTCCGCAAGGCCGCGTACGCGGCGGGCGCGATGTCGCTCGCGGTCGCGGGAATCCTGATCACGGTGCCGGGCGCGTCTGCAGACGACGCCGCGCCGTGCACGCCGATGGCGGCGTACGACGAGACCGTCGTCGTGACGCCGGCCGTTCCCGGGGCCCCGGGAACGCCTGCGGTTGAAGAGGTCTGGCACTGGGGCAACTTCCAGCGCTATTCGTGGACCGGCGGTCCTGACGGTCCGGCCCCCGGGGATGTTCCGCCGGGGGAGAACTGGCAGGCGAACACCACGAACTACGAGGGCGCCGGGCATGGAACGGATCCGATCAACCAGATCTTCCAGGCGGGTACGCCCGGGAAGGCCGACTGGTTCTACTGGTCGGCTGAGAAGATCATCGATGTCGAAGGCCAGCCTGCCGTCCCGCCGACCGAGGGCACGCCGGCGGTGACGAAGACCGTTCACCATGACGCCGTGACCTGCCCCGTGACCGTCGTCACGCCGCCCGTCGAGACCCCGCCGGTCGTCGCGCCCGCACCTGAGCCCGAGACGCACACGGTGCCCGCCACGGTGCAGACCGACGGCGATCAGACCGCGGTGCTCGTGCTCTCGGGCGGCCTCGGCCTTCTCGCGGCCGGGGCGCTGACCGGCGCAGGGTTGCTCGCGCGTTCGCGCCGCAACTGAGTCAAGCGAACCACTGCACGCCATGAACGACAGGGCCACCGCGCGGCGCCGCCGCCTCGCGGTGGCCCTGCTCGTCGTCGGGCTCGTCGCCGGGGCGGCCGCGGTGCTGCTGTGGAGCGCGACGCGATCCGCCCTCGGTGGCGTACCGATGTCCACCGCGCCCGTGTCGGCGCCGACGGCCGCGCCCGTCACGCCGACCCCTTCGCCGAACCCGATCGCTTCGCCGGCCGCGCCGACTCCCGCGCCGCTGCGGGACATCGCCGGCATTCCCGTGCACGTGACCGTGCTCCAGCAGGGAGTGCCGCTCATCGACGCGGATGTGAACCAGATCCAGCTCAACGGCGACGGCTGGCTGAGCCCCGACGAGGGACTGGCGGGGTGGTATGGACCGCCGCAGTGGGAGACGGTGCCGGGCGACCTCTCCGATTACCGGGGCATCATCGTCGGGCACAACGTGACGGGCTATGGCACGAAGGACGTGTTCTACGATCTCGGGCAGGTGCGGGCCGGCGACAGCGTGGTGCTCACCTATGCGCTGCAGGCGGGCGGATACGCCACCGCGGGATTCACGGTCACGCAGGACGCCCGATCCGTTCCAAAGCAGGATGTCGTGGCGCAGGCGGCGACCACCTACAAGTGGGTGTGGCAGTCGGATGCGCCGGAGCGGGCGCTGTCGCTGTTCTCCTGCGACCTCGACGCGCCGCACATCGACGGGCACTCCGTCGACAACTGGATCGTGACCGCCGAACGCGTGTCGTGACCGGTCGCCCTGGCGCGCCCGTCGGGGGTCGCCTCCTCCTGGGGAGGCGACCCCCTTTCTCTGCCGGCCGGCCGATGCTGGGGACGGGGCCGACCCGGCGGGGCCCGGCGGCGCTGCGTGCACCCTCCCTCGGACGCCGCACCGCCGAACCGGTCATCGGGCGAGTGCGCGCCGGGTGAGGATCCCGCCTCCGATCATCACGAGCAGGAGCGCCACCAGGATCAGCGGCGCCGGGGAAGCCCCGCCTGTCTGTGCGAGACGCGGCCCGCTCTGCGCGGCGCCCAGGTTCGACACGGGAATCGACGCGGCACCGTGACCGCCGGAGGTTCCGGGCGTACCGGGGGCTCCTGGCGTTCCCGGAGTGCCCGGGGTCCCGGGGGTTCCGGGAGTGCCCGGGGTTCCGGGGGCGCCGGGTGTGCCCGGGGTGCCGGGTGTTCCCGTGGTCGTCGTGCTGGTGCCGCCCACCGCGATGGCGTTGCCGCCGATCGTGATCGGAGCGGTGATCGGGGCGACGACCTGCGTGCCGCCGAGGATCGCGTCGTCGCCGCTGGTGCTCGGACCGGATCCGGCGGGCGGGGTGCCGGCGGGTGGCGTCGTGCCGGTGGTCGGCGAGCCCGAGGTGGCGGTGCTGTCGCCCAGCACGCTCACCGCGTTGCCCGTGACCGTGATCGGCGCCGTCACCGGGACGACCGCCTGCGTGCCCGAGAGCACTCCGTCGTCACCGCTGGTGGTCGCCGCCGGTGCCGGTGTCGCTGCCGCTGGCGCGGCGGGTGGCGCGGCGGGTGGCGCCGTCGCCGTGCTGTCGGACTCTCCCAGCACGCTGATCGCGTTGTCGGCCACGGTGATCGGCACGTTCACGGGGACGACCGCCTGCGTGCCGGACGCGATGGCCTCGTCTCCGGAGGTCGTAGCCGGTGCCGGGCCGGGTGCGGGTGCGGCGGTCGGGGCGGGACCGGTCGCCGTGGAGGATCCGAGGATCGAGATCGCGTTTCCGGTCACGGTGACAGGGACCGAGATCGGGGCGATGATCTGTGTGCCGGATCCGATCCCGTCGTCTCCGGAGGTGTTGTCGGCCGCGTTCGCAGCCGAGGCGCCGAGCAGGGTGATCCCGCCGGCGATGAGCGTGCCCCAGAGGGCGTGCTTCACGAAAGTGCGCATGGTGTTTGTTCTCCTGACAGTGAATCGATGAGGGAACGCGCGGAAACGCGCGTCGGTTTCCTGCCCCTGACGGGCAGCCCGGACCGATTCAGTCGGGAGCGACGTCGGTGGGGAACACCGGCGAGGAAGGCAAGGCGTCGTCGGCAGCGGCGCCGAACGGCGCGCTGAGGGACGGCGCAGCGGCATGCAGCGTCGAGAAGGCCGCGAACCAGGAAGCAGAACTCCCGCCGGATCCGGCGGAGGATGATGCCGACCCCTCCCCGGCCGCCCAGGGCTCCGGCGCGCGGGGAGGCGGCGGCGCGGACGGGAGCGGAGGCGCAGTACTGCCCGCTCCGGCTCCCGCAACGTCATGGGAGACACGGTGGGAACGGTCGTCGAGTCGCAAGGGCGGACCGGCCGCGGAGCCTGAGACGGTGATCGGAGCGGGAGGGAGCGGATCCGTTCCGCGCCCACCGGCACCGTCGGTGCCGTGCCCGACCAGAGGGGAGACGACGAGAGGATCCGAGGGAATCACACCGCCCGATGGGGGAGTAAGGGTGCCCGTGACGCCGTCGATGGTGTCGCTGAGCCGGCCGAGCAGAGCGGGGACGCCGAGCTCGCCGCTCACGTCACCCACGATCGGGACGGACGTCACGGCGTCGGCGATGGGGGCGGTGAGCGACGACAGCGGTGACGATGCGAGCACGGAGGACACCGGCGCGAGCACGTCGGGGACGACGCTCGAAATCGTGCCGCCGGGATCCGTGACAGCGTTCTCGACCGGACCAGGGGCGGCAGGCGCCGATGCGACGCCGTCGAGCACAGGCTGTGACGCATCCGCGGCGTCGGAGACCGCCGGTGCGGCCTCCTGGACGATGCTCTGCACCGGCGCGACGATCGCATCCGCGGTGCCGGCGACGGCGGTCGCCGTGTCGCTGACGGTGGACGCGATCACGGTGGAGGTGCCGCCGAGCAGACCGCCGGCATCGCCGAGCAGGCTCCCGGAATCATCCGCGTGGGCCGGCGAGGAGCCGAGGATCACGGAGAGCGCCGCCCAGCCCAGGGCGAGACAGGCACCCGAGAGCAGACCGACACGGAGCCGGTGACCGCTCCAAACGGTCACGTCCACGGTCACCTCCCCAGGATCCCGAGTGACGTCGCGGGGACGACGTTCGCTTGGCGCTGACTGTACGCTCGCCGGCGCCGCACGTCCAGGGGGTGGCGGCACTCTTGTGCGCCGACGAGGAAGGGCGCGCTACTGTCGAGGCGTGGGGGGAGCATGAGCACGGATGCCCGCGGGGTGCTGCCGTATCCGCCGCCCCGCAACTGGCAGGACAGAGGGATGGGTCCGATGCCGGTGACGGCGATCGCGATCATGACCGTGGTCGCCGCGGGACTGCTGGCGTTCGGCGCCCTGCGCGCTCTCGGCGGAGACGTGCTGGGGACCATTCTGGCCAGCGTGTTCTACGGTGCGCTCATGGCCGGCGTCTCGGTCTCCCGTGAAGGCGGCCGACGGCGGATCAGGGGCCCCGTGCTGATGAACGCGGTCACCCTCACGCGGGCGGATTCGGCCCCTCCGGACTCCTGGGTGCACTTCTTCCGCGAGGGGCTCGCGTCATGGACTCTCGGCTGGGGGCTGCTGCTCGGCGGAGCCGGATCCGCGGTGCTTCTGGTGATGGCGGGCGTACGTGCGGTCGCCGTCGACGCAGGCGGATGGTTGCTGCTCGTCGTTCCTCTCGGGCTGTGCGCGGCCGTCCTCGTGCTGTGCGGGGTGATCGCGCTGATCATCGCGTTCCGCAGCGCGTCGTTCGCCCGCATCCCGATCGGGCTCTCGATCGGTCGCAGCGGTATCTCCCGGTACTACCTCGACGCGATCGAGTCCGTCCGCTGGGAGGACATCCACGCGATCACCGCCGTGGCCCGCGAGGAGGATGACACGGAGGGATCCCGGAGCGTCCTGATCGAACGCGAGGGCAGGGATCCGTGGCGGATCGGGGTGGACGAGTATCCGACGCCGCCCTGGGTGATCTACGCAGCGCTGCGGTTCTGGCTCGAGCACCCGGCGGACCGGAGCGAGCTCAGCAGCACGTTCGCGCAGCGACGTCTGGAGCAGTGGTGCGACGCGGCGAAGGATCCGGCTGTTTGAGCGCACGCGCCGTCTTGGAGTGCGCGGATGAGCAGCGCCACACCCGCCGAATGGCCGACTTGACAAAAGGCGGCCCACGTGGGGGGCGTCCCCAGGTTGTGCACATCCCACCACACGACGGCGAACCTTAAAGAGGGACTTTAAACAGATTCTCATCCACAGGGTGGGGAAGAGGGAAACGCCTGATCAGGCTGGGCAAAAAAGTTCCGGAGGCGAACGTTCCCCACAGTTATCCCCAGGCACTCTGCACAGACACTCCGGAGTTACCCGCAATCTCTCCACATAGTTATCCACAGGCTCCCGAGCGCTGCAGGTAGCGTTGTCGAGCATCCCGATGTCGGACCCTGGTGGTGTGCTTTGTGCTGCGGGATGATCATCCCGCCCGAGGCGCGGATCCGACGGTGATGTGCTCGGCAATCGGTGGAGGAAGAGGGGGCGCGCGTGTCGATCGCGGACATCGCGGAGGAGCGGCTCGGTTCGGGACGTGGGCCTGAGCGGACCCCGCCGCACGACCTCATGGCCGAGCAGAGCACCCTCGGCGGCATGCTGCTGTCGAAGGACGCGGTCGCCGACGTCATCGAGTCTCTGCGCGGGGCCGATTTCTACATCCCCAAGCACGAGCTGATCTTCGACGCGATCCTCTCGCTGTACTCGCACGGCGAGCCGACCGACGTCATCGCCGTCACCGACGAGCTGATCAAGACCGGCAACCTGTCGCGCGCGGGCGGGGCCGACTATCTGCATTCGCTGACGTCGATCGTGCCCACCGCCGCGAACGCCGGCTTCTACGCGGGGATCGTGTCGGAGCGTGCGCTCCTGCGCAAGCTCGTCGATGCAGGCACCCGCATCGTGCAGATGGGCTACGACGGACAGGGTGACGCCACCGACCTCGTCAACAGCGCCCAGGCCGAGATCTACGCGGTCACCGGCACCGAGGCCGCCGAAGACTACGTCCCGCTCACCGTCGCCGTCGATGCCGCCGTCGAGGAGATGGAGGCCGCGAGCGGCCGGGACGGATCCATGACCGGCGTGCCGACCGGGTTCCGCGAGCTCGACGAGCTCACCAACGGCCTGCACGGCGGTCAGATGATCGTCGTCGCCGCGCGTCCCGCCATGGGAAAGGCGCTCGCCCTCGACACCCCGCTGGCCACCCCCACCGGGTGGACGACGATGGGCGAGGTGCAGGTCGGCGACTACCTCTACGGCGCGGACGGGCACCCGACGAGCGTCGTCGCCGTCACCGACGTGATGCTCGACCGCCCCTGCTATGAGGTCGAGTTCTCCGATGGCACCACGATCGTCGCCGACGCGCAGCACCAGTGGGTCACCGAGACCCGAGCCTCACGTCGGGGCATCGGCGGCACGGTGACCGTCACGACCGAGCAGATCCTCGAGACGCTGACCGTGGGCGTGGAGGGGCGCGCCAATCACTCCATCCCCAACGCGGCGCCGCTGCGCGCGGCCGATGCCGAGCTGCCGATCCCTCCGTACGTGCTGGGCGCCTGGCTGGGCGACGGACACGGTGCCTCAGCCCGCCTGACCAGCGAGACAAACGAGATCCCGGCGCTGATCGCGGCGACCGGCGTCCGGACGCAGGCGCGCGGCGGCATGCTGTATTCGCTCCAGCTCGCCGAGCGGCAGCTGCTCGTCAAGAACTGCGATGTCTGCGGTGTCGAGTTCGTCGCGCGGCACCCCAACGTGAACACGTGCGGCCGCACCTGCGGGCCGAAGAACAAGGGCGCGCACCCGGAGCGGCTGTCCTGCCCGGACTGCGGTCACGCGTACTCGGGTGAGGCGCTGCGCTGCGACGCGTGCCACCGCGATCACGGCAGCTTCGCCGCGCTGCTGCGCAAGGTCGGAGTGCTGGGTGACAAGCACATCCCCGTGCGGTACCTGCGGGCATCCGAGGCGCAGCGTCGCGAGCTGCTCGCCGGTCTCATGGACACCGACGGCACGGTCGTCAAGGGCGTCGGATCCTGCCAGTTCTCGGTGACGAGCAAGCGTCTGGCCGACAGCGTGTACGAGCTGATCGTCAGCCTCGGGTACAAGTGCGGTCGGACGACGAAGCGCGTCCGCGGCCGTACCGAGGCGTCATCGGTCGCCTACATCCTGAACTTCTCCACGGTCGACGACGTCTTCCACCTGGAGCGCAAGCGGCTCGCTCACGCGCAGGAGCGTCCATCGAGCACCCTGCGGATCGGGCGCCGGTACGTGAAGGCGGTGCGCCCTATCCCGAGCGTGCCCGTGCGGTGCGTGCAGGTCGACAACGACGACCATCTCTACCTCGCCGGCGAGTCGATGATCCCGACGCACAACTCCACGCTCGCGCTCGACTTCGCCCGTGCCGCGTCGATCGGGCACAACCAGCCCTCCATCTTCTTCTCGCTCGAGATGGGCAAGGCGGAGATCGCCATGCGCCTGCTCAGCGCCGAGGGTGCCGTGCCCCTGCAGAACCTCCGCAAGGGCACGCTCGACCAGCGCGACTGGACGACCGTCGCGTCGACGCGTGGACGCATCAACGACGCGCCGCTCTACATCGACGACAGCCCGAACATGACGCTCGTCGAGATCCGCGCGAAGTGCCGCCGGCTCAAGCAGCGCGTCGGCCTGAGGATGGTCGTCATCGACTACCTGCAGCTGATGACCAGCGGCAAGAAGGTCGAATCGCGTCAGCAAGAGGTGTCGGAGTTCTCCCGTGCCCTGAAGCTGCTCGCAAAGGAGCTGCAGGTGCCGGTGATCGCGCTCTCACAACTGAACCGTGGCTCGGAGCAGCGTCAGGACAAGAAGCCCGCGATCAGCGACCTGCGTGAGTCGGGCTCGATCGAGCAGGACGCCGACATGGTGATCCTGCTGCACCGCGACTCCGTCTACGACAAGGACGTGCGTCCCGGCGAAGCCGACCTCATCGTGGCCAAGCACCGTAACGGTCCCACTGCGACGATCCAGGTCGCGTTCCAGGGTCACTTCTCGCGCTTCGCCGACATGGCCAGCGACTTCCAGGGCGGCGGGGACTTCCACTAGGTTCCGTCCGTACCGGAGGTGTTCAGGCGCCGCCGGGACTCACACGGCTGGTACCCCTCTTCTGGCGGCATTCGTGCGCCCTCACCCTCCCGCGGGCGAGAGCGATCTCGGTTCGCTCCAAAGTGACGGCTCACATGAATGACGTTGACACCAATATTGAGCAACTGTAGCTTACTTCCGTAAGCGGTTACGGTCTGGGCTTGGTCAACGTATGGGTAGCGACCTAGGGCGGACTGCAAACGCAGCGGGGGGCTGTGAGGAGCCGCCTCTGTCCCGACTGAGCGATGACGCGTTGTCCGTAGCTAGACATCACGGAAGACTATCGAAGGAGTGTGACCGATGCCGGTCCAGACATCCATTCAGCTGTTCACGGTCAGGGAGGCCCTTGAGGCCGATCTTGACCGCACATTGGCCGAACTCGCATCCCGTGGGTTTACTGCGGCTGAGCCGTACGACTTTGTGCGCCGAGCTGAGACGCTGGCTACGTCACTGAAGACCAACGGGATCGCGGCGCCGACGGGACATGCGTTCCTCGCTTCCACCTCGTTCGTCAATCCCGACGGCAGCGGCACAAGCGTTCCGGTGCCGTCCCCCGCTGCCGTTTTCGATGCCGCAGGCGTTCTGGGAATGACTACGGTGATCGACCCGTACACCGAGCCTTCACGCTGGCAGTCGATCGAACAGATTGCGGAGATCGCCCGATCCCTCAACATCGCTGCAGAGATCGGAGCAGAACGTGGGATCCGAGTCGGCTACCACAACCATGCGCACGAGCTCGAGTCCAGTTTTCAGGGTAAGAGCGGTCTCGAAGTGCTGGCTGATCTGCTGGATGAGCGGGTGGTGCTCGAGGTAGATCTCTATTGGGTTGCCCGCGCCGGCATCGATTCTCCGGAGCTGCTTCGCACCCTCGGCAGCCGTGTCATCGCGCTGCACGCCAAGGACGGCACGCTTGACGCCACTGCTATCGCGTCTTACCCGCCGGACGACCAGGTGCCGGCCGGTCAAGGCGTCGTGCCACTGAGAGAGGCGATCGCCGCGGCGGCCGCGCTTGAAGTGGCGATTGTCGAGTTCGACCATTACCCCGGTGACCTGTTCGACGCGATCGAATCCAGTCGCATCTACCTCGACAGCCTGCAGCTGGACGAGAAATTCCTGAGCCGATGAGCGGGCCCGTCGGAGTCGGCGTAATCGGTGCCGGCAACATCAGCGACCAGTACCTCACCCACCTCTCAAGCTTTCCCGACGTCAAGGTTGTCGCAATTGGTGACCTCGTCGAAGAGCGGGCGCGCGCGCAGGCCGCGAAGCATCGCGTACCCAAAGCGGGCGGCGTGGACGTGGTGCTGAACGATCCCGAGATCGAGATCGTCGTCAATCTCACAATCCCCGCAGCCCATGTGGAAGTCTCCGAGCGAGTCATCTCAGCGGGAAAGAATGTGTGGAGCGAGAAGCCGATCGGCATCGACCGCGAGGAATCTCGACGGCTGCTGCAAAAGGCGGAAACTGCAGGTTTACGTGTGGGAATCGCCCCTGACACGGTGCTAGGCCCAGGCGTGCAGACCGCGAAGCGGGCCATTGCAAGAGGTGACATCGGTCGCCCCTTGTTCGCATCGACTGCCTTCCAGTGGCAGGGCCCGGAGTTGTGGCACCCCAACCCCGTGTTCTTGTACGCCAAGGGAGGCGGGCCGTTGCTCGACATGGGGCCCTACTACGTCTCCACCCTTGTCCATGTCTTCGGGGCAGTCGGGGCCGTCGCCGCTGTCGGTCTGCAGGGAACGACGAGACGACGTGTGCATACCGGCGAGCTTGCGGGGCAAGAGTTCCCCGTCGAGGTGCTCTCCACGTTGTCCGTGCTGATGGAGTTCGAGCAGGGTGGACAGGCGCAAAGCCTTTACAGCACCGACTCGCCGCTCAAGCGTCATGGTGTCGTGGAGATCAACGGCACGGAGGGCACGCTGGTCATTCCCGATCCCAACATGTTCGGTGGCGAGATCACGATTGTCCGCCCCCTCACTGACTCCGCCGCCACGGAACAAGAACATCTCCGGGTGCCCGAGGAAGGCGTGCTCGCAGGACGCGGACTCGGAGTCCTCGATATGGCGCGCTCCCTCCGGGCAGGCCGCCCACACGTCGCAACTGGCGAGTTCGGCTATCACGTTCTTGATACTCTCCTGTCTATCGAGGAAGCCGCCGCCTCGCACCAATTTGTCGACGTCGCCAGCACGCTCGGCCCCGTCGGCTCGCTTGGCGCCGACTTCGACCCACTTGAGGCAACTCTCTGATCACGACTGAACGCCCGCTGCCGCAGCAGCGGGCGTTCATGCTGTGCCCTGACATCCAGCGAGCATGCGCATTGACGTCGAACCCATGGTCCCCTAAAGTCTCCCCCGTAAGCGGTTACGGTTTCCGTCAATGATGACAGCCGGTGCTGTCCAAAGGAGTGTGCCTGGAATGAAGAAATGGAGTGCTTGCCTCGCGGTTACAGCACTAGCCCTCACATCAGTGGTCACGTCAGCGATGTCGGCATCGGCCGCGTCAACGACGTACTACGTCTCACCAACCGGCGACGATGCGGCTTCCGGCGCATCGTCGTCGGCACCCTTCCAACACATCGCGCGCTGCACCGCAGTGATGATCGCCGGCGACACGTGTGTGCTTCTGCCGGGGACCTATCACGAGACGGTCAGCCCGACTATCTCTGGTACGGCGTCGGCGCCGATCACGTACCGAGCGAGCAGCCCTGGAACCGCGACGATCGACGGAGCCGACGCTGTCGATGGCTGGTCGCCGGTGAGCGCAACCGACCTCGCGACTCTCGAGTCGGGCAACGCTTTTCTCGCGGGGTCAGGTTTCGCTGCAGCGGTCGATGCCGGTCGCGTGTTCAAGGCCTCCGCGAACCTGGACGCCATCGGATCCAGCCGCCAGCTCTTCGACAACGGCACGATGATCTTCGACGCACAATGGCCTGACCCTTCAGCGCTGCCTTCAGATCGGACCTACAAGTCGGCCGGCACCGGTACCACGAACTCGGCCGTGGTGGCCGCGGATCTCTCGCAGCCGAACGGATACTGGAACGGTGCCAACGTCCATCTGAGCACTTGGTATCTCTCGCAGACCGGAACGGTCTCTTCCTCGACCACCGGTCAGATCAGCTTGACCGGACTCTCGGACGCAGGCCTATGCATCGGACTCAAGCCCGTGCAGACGACGTTCTACCTGTCCGGAAAGCTCTCAGAGCTCTCCGCAGCCACCGAGTGGTACTACGACTCTCCAACGCAGACGGTCTACTACTACCCGGCCAGCGGAAGCCAGCCTGCCGCCGGGCAGGTGACATCGCGCACGCGTAACCTGGCCTTCGACCTCTCGGGCGCCGGCGGCATCAGCTACACCGACATCAGCGATCTGACCATCCACAGCTCATCCATCCAAACGGGGACTTCGAGTACTGGCGTCGTCATCGACGGCGTTCACGCCTCCTACGTATCGCACACGAACCAGATCCAGACTGATTCGCATTACCCGGCGATCGGAAAATGTGGTGCGACCACCGCGGGGGCCACGACGAGTGGTCTCGTCATCAACGGCACTGGAAACACCGTCTCCAACAGCGAGATCGCATTCAGCTCCGGCAACGGGATCGCACTCAACGGGTCGTACAACACCGTCACCGGCAGCGTCATCCACGACGTTGACTACCTTGGAAGCTATGCCGCGGGAGTGCAGATCGTCGGCCAGCACGAGACGGCGACCCACAACACGATTAGCCGACTTGGCCGATCGGGTATCAATGATCTGGCCGCCGTTGCAGGCACGTCGATGCAGGGGGATCTCGTTTCCTACAACGAGATTTCGGACTTCGGCCGCATCAGCACCGACACAGGCGCCATCTACTTCTGCTGCAAGGCGGATCTGACTGGCGGCAGCATCGATCACAACTGGGTGCACGGGTATCATCCGCCGGCCAGCGTCTCTGCGCACGTCGGTCCCGGCATCTACCTCGACAACGACACGGGCAACGGCACCGTGTCGAACAACGTCGGGTGGGATCTGGTGCAAGGAACAGTGATGCTCAACTCTGTCACCGGGGTTTCGAAGGGCAACAAGGTCTACAACAACGACGGCGGGGTACAGATCCGCGGCGCCAACGATGCCACCGGGAGTGTCCTTCAGAACAACCTCGGCGGTGCGAGTTGCGTTACCACCTCAATCGGAGGTGGTTGCGCGGGAGCGACCATCGATCACAACCTTGCCTCCGCGGTGGACCCGCTCTATGTGGACCCATCGAACAACGACTATCGGCTGCAGTACGGCTCTCCCGCTCGCAACGCGGCGGTCGCCATCCCCGGCGTCACAGACGGGTCCTCCGACCCGACCCCGAGCCTCGGGGCATACCAGTACGGCGGCCTTCAGTGGACCCCAGGCGCAACGCTCGCCATCATGTCGCCTTCCCCTGAGGCCTCAATCACTGGCACCGTCTCGGTCCAGGTCGATCTCTTCGGCCTCAACATTCAGGCGTACAACCTTCGGATCGACTCAGCAGGACTTGACTACGCCTGGCACCCGTCATCTGGCCTACGGAGCTTCAGCCTGGACACGTCGACGCTAAGTTCGGGACGGCACATCCTGCTCGCCACCCTGGTCGACGCATCTGGACACAAGAGCACCGTGACTCAGCCGATCATCGTGGCTTAGACACCTCGCTCAGAAAAAGTGTGCCTGTTCTCCTGAGAGAGAACAGGCACACTTCTGCTTGATGGATCAGCCGATGAGATCCGCGAAGAACCTCAACTGCGCCAGAACCTGATGCGCCTGACCGCCCTCGTGACCGTTGTAGGGGTAGATCGAGATCTGCTTCGAGCCGGCGTACCGGTTGTACGCCGCGAACACGGTGGAGGGTGGACACGTCACATCTGCGAGGGCCACCGAGAAGAGCGCCCGGGCCGTAGCTCGGGCCGCAAAATTGACTCCGTCAAAGTACGAGAGCACCCGGAAGATCTCATCTTCTCGGCCCGGGACCGTCTGCATGAACCGTGAGACCTCGCTGTACGGGCTCGCGTCCGTGATCTGCAGAGCTCGCCGGAAGTGGCTAAGGAATGGAACGTCGATCGCGGCACCGATCAGCCCTTCGCTGAGCGCGGCCGACGCCAGAGCGATTCCACCCCCCTGGCTGACGCCGGACACGATCACTTGGGCAGGGTCGACGGCAGGGTGAGCGCGGACAGCGTCAACAGCGAGGACGGCGTCGGTGAACAGTCGTCGGTAGTAGTAGGTGGACGGGTCCTCGATGCCAGCTGTGACCAATCCGGGTATGCGAGGCGCGGACCCAACCGGATCCGGCGTCGAGCCTGGATTGCCGCCGTTGCCTTGTCCGCGGCTGTCCATCACAAAGTGTGCGAAGCCTGCCGCCGCGACCGCAACCGACTGAAGAGGGAGGCCCCGCCCCTGCGTGTATCCGAGGTAGCGAATAACGCAAGGCAACGGTCCCTCCGCATGCCGCGGCCGCACCATCCACCCCTTGATCGGATCACCGTTGTAGCCGGCGAACGTGACGTCCTCAACCACCATCTCTGTGAGACCACTATCGAAGGGGTCGAAGCGGGGCTCGAACCATCGCTGTCGGGATTCGTCGAGGGTGGCCGCCCAAAAAGAGTCAAAGTCGACGGGCTCCTCCGGTGATGGGGAGTATCGCCGGAGTTCCTCAAGCGGAAGGTCAAACTGCGCCATTGCGTGTCCAATGTTCGTGGATATGGGCGCCGCAGATGCGGTCCATTGCAGCCATCGTAACCGGTTACGGAACTTGCGTCAGCCCCTATCCAATGAGAGCTGACACCGGTCAGTTACGGGTGGAATCCCGCTCGATCAGCTCCAGGCCGAGTTCAATGTCCCTGGTCGTAGCAGGATCGTCTTCGATCGCTTCAAGCAGCAAGGAACCTGCGCGGCATCCCACCTCGTACATGGGGACTCTCACCGTAGTGAGCGGCGGAACAGTTACTGCCGACGAGTCGATATCGCCAAAGCCAGCGACGGCAATGTCCTTGGGGACATCGATCCCCTTAGAGAACAACGAATTGAGTCCGCCAGTAGCCAAGGCATCACTGGCGTAGAAGATCGCCTCAATCCGCTCGCTCCCCGGTCGCGACATCAGCTCGACGGTGGCCTCAACGCCGTCCAGGGGTTTGCCACCGCGCGCAACCACGGTCCACGCTGGGTCGACATCGTCGATCGCCGAGCGGTAGCCCCTGAGGCGCTCATGCGCCGCCTGAGACGTGAGGGGCAGGCTCACGAAAGCGATGTGCTGACTCCCCCTCTCGCGGAGCAACCGAACCATGGCGCTCGCGCCGTCTTCGTGATTCACGAAGACGGAAGAGAACTCGGCGTGCTGCGCCCTACGCAGCGCAACCACGACCGGCGTCTTCCCCACGATCTTGGCAATCTTGTCATCGGTCACCTCGCTTCCACCGAGCAAGAGAATCCCGGCTGCTCGCGAGGCGATGAAGCTCTTTGATGCACCCGCGATCGAGTCGGGAGCGTCGGCGAAAGACAGAACCACTGAGTACCCCGATGCGCCGAAGATGCTTTGCACCCCTCGCGCGAACGACAGAAAGAAGGGGTCATCGCTCGTGGGAACGATGACGCCAATCGTCTGCGACTGATTGCGAGCGAGCCCACGCGCAAGCGGGCTTGGTGAGAACCCAAGCTTTGCTGCAGCCTCCAACACCCGTTCCCGTGTAGCGGCGCTGACCTCGGGTCGATTGTTGAGTGCCCTAGACACGGTGCCCGACGAGATGCCGAGATGCTTGGCAAGGTCGTAGATGTTGAGGGCCGGCTCCCGCTCAGGACGCCCGGTCACCGAACGTCCCTCCGCGCGTTCGACGGCGAGTGGGCCGCAAGGAATCGTGCGCCCGCTCCATCGCGGCACTTGACGGGAGATGGGTGCATGATTAGCATCGTACAACATCTCCGTAACCGGTTACGGAACGTGTGAACCCGAATGGATGCAGCGCTGCCGTCTTCGTGGCAGGGAAATTGAGGCTTGTCATGAAACGCCAGCAGATCGTCTTCACCGATCTCGGTGAGGTGACCACGGGGATCGGCGATCTCAACACTGACCTGAACAAGGACCAGATCCTCTTGCGAACGCTCTACTCCTTCGTCTCTACGGGGACCGAGCTCGCAAAGCTGACCGGCAGGCAGCCGGTCGACTTCCCGTACGTTCCTGGCAACAGGGCGGTCTGCGAAGTGCTTCAGGTTGGCGATGACGTCACCGATGTCGCCGTCGGCGACATCGTCATGAGTCACACGCCTCATGCAAGCCACGCGGTCACGAGTGGCTTCCGAGTGCGAGTCCCGTCCTCGGTTGAACCACAAGATGCTGCCGCAGCCGCCCTTGCTTTGGTGGCAATGACCGCGGTGCGCGTCAGTGCACCAGCGCTGGGCGACCGTGCGGTGATCTTGGGGCTCGGTGGAGTGGGAATTATCGCCGCTCAGCTGTTCGAGGCAGCCGGGGTCAGCGTTGTAGGCGTAGATGCCAGCCCGCAGCGCCTCGAGCTCGCAACTGCTTGCGGGGTATCCGCCGTGGTCCTTGGCGGAGCTCCCAGCACAACGGAAGAGATCTTGAAGATCACCGGCCAAGCGGGAGCCGACATCGTGGTGGAAGCAACCGGCCTTCCCCAGCTTGTAAAGCAAGGGCTCACCGTCGCCAAGCGCGGAGGTCAGCTGGTGCTTCTCGGATCCCCGCGAGGTGCGTACGAAACTGATCTGACATCGATCCTGAACCACATCCATTTGTGGCAGGAACACGGAACCGTGACGGTGAAGGGCGCGCATGAGTGGCAGTTCCCTGTGTACTCCGACCCGTTCACACGTCACTCCATCCAGGGAAACGCCGAAGCGATCTTCTCTCTGATCGAGCGCGGAAAGCTTCGTCTTTCTGCGACCATCGGGCAGGTCGTCCCTCCCCATGACGCGAGGGAAGCGTATGAAGGGATGCTGGTTGCGCCTGCGGAATGGGCCGGCGTCCTCTTCGACTGGAGCGTCGCATGATCCCGCTCGCGTACGGCACCTATGGGCTCGCAGACATGTCTCCTTGGGACGCCATCGAGCTCATCTCTGCGACCGGCTATGACGGAGTCGAACTCACGCTGGCAGACGGCTACAAGAATGCTTCTCCCCGTCTCTCTCGCGAAGAGTCTTCGAAGACACGAGCGCGATTGGACGCGACCGGGCTCGACCTGGTCGGTGTCCTGGCGAAGCTTCAGATTCTCAGCGCCGAGGGCGAAGTGTCGTCCACGGTCCGGGATGATCTGCTCGAGGTCATCGGATCCGGTCTCAGCCTCTCACCGCGCGACCCCCTAATAGTTACCTTCACCATGGGCGGGCGGTCGGCACAGTGGCCGGCAGGTGGGGCAGAGCTGGTCGACGTACTCGGCACGCTCGGCACGACCGCCGCGAGTGAGGGTGTTGTCCTTGCCGTCGAGGCTCATGTCGGTGGCCTCATTGATCGGCCGGACCGCGTCCGTTGGCTCATCGATCAGGTAGGACTCGAGTCCGTCCGAATCAACTTCGACATCAGCCATTTCACACTCCCCGGCCTGCAGTACGACACCAACGAACTGATCGAGGATCTCGTGCCGCTCGCGGTTCACGCGCATGTCAAGGACTCGGTTCGGACAGCAACCGGCTTCCAGTTCGTGCTCCCAGGCGACGGCGCCTTCGATTACCCGGGGTACTTCGCGGGGATGATCGCCGCGGGCTGGCATCGGCCGGTGACCGTTGAAGTTAGCGCGATGGTGTTCAGCCAACCGAACTATGACCCGGTGCACGCAGCCGAAAGTTCATACCGGGCACTCTCGGGTGCCCGGGCCATCGCACAGGAGAAATTCACCTCGAGGGACGGTGCCGCAGAATGATCACCTATTCGACCCTGGACAGCGGTCTCGACTTCCCGATGGGCCGAGGGCGATCCTCGCGCGTCGTGTCCCCCGAGGTCGGTGCCCGTCAGATCACACTCAATCTGTCGATCTTTGAGGGCGGAGATGAGTTTCCGCAGCACGTCCATGACATTTCCGAAGACTGCTTCATCGTGCTCGACGGTTCGGTGTCCCTTCGTCAAGGCGAAAAATACACCCCTCTCGAAGCCGGACAGGCAGTCTGGGTCCCCATCGGCGAAGTTCATGGCACGTACAACCACTCCGGCTCTCGCGCCGAGCTGATCAGCTTCCAAAGTCCCCCGGATCTCGCTCTGTACCGCGGGGAACGAGACGGAACCCATGCAGAACTGCCTCTCCACGCAGGACCAACCCGCAGCCGCGTAGTCACACTCGCCGACGAGGAGAACCGGCCAACTGCTGGCGCCACCGTCGTCAATGGCGAGGTCCGCTCAGCGGTCGATGCCGAACGGGACGCCCGGTGCCTAGCGGTGGAGCGCATAGAACTCGAGCCGGGCGGCAGCCTTCACGTTGCTGCGGACAGCATGGAACACGTCTTCGTCGTCCTTGCGGGCGGCGCCACGGACTCCGACACCGAAGAGCAGCTCGTCGCCCGCTCCATCGCATACGGGGCACTCACCCAGCCACTCACCCTGATCGCTGGGGAGCAAGGGGTGCTACTCCTCCATAGCCACGCACAGCCCGGCAGTCCTCCCACCAACTGAACAACGACCAACCACCCGAAGAAGAGAGGTCCGACAATGAAGTCACACACACCCGCCCGATCCCGATGGCGAAGGCTGGGGCTCGCCGCCTCGGCAGCAATGCTCATCGCAGGCATGGCCGGATGCGCGAGTGTCAACGTGGTTGCCAAGCCCGCGGCCACGTTCTCTCCGCAGAAGCAGGACAGCAAATCGACCATCACCGTCTGGGCGGACGCAACTCGTGTTCCGGCGATCCAGGCGTACGAGAAGGCGCACCCCGACGCCAAGGTCAATCTCGTTACCTTCAGCACTTCCGGCACCGTCTTCCAGACGAAGATCAACCTGTTCGACAAGACGGGGAGCGGATGGCCTGATGTCGTGTTCGACAGCCACCTCACCGATCTCGACTGGGCAGCGACCGGAAAGACGCCATTCGCTGCGCCTCTCAATGTGGAGGTCAAGGGCGCTGGAGGCCAGGTCTTTCCCGCATCGAAGTTCAAGGACTTCGCGAAGGGGGCTCTCGATCCGTGCACGATCGACGGGACTGTCTACTGCGTCCGTAATGACCTGGCTCAGAACGTCTTCTGGTACAACCGCGACCTGATGGATCAGTTCGGCTACAAGATCCCTACGACATGGGAAGAGTTCGAGAACCTCGGAGCCAAACTGTCCAAGGAGCATCCTGGGTATGTTCTCGGCAGCGTCGGAGACGCACTCCAGGCTCAGGTGTTCTTCTGGGGCGCCAAGTGCCCCATCAACTCTCTGAACGGCAACAAGTTCTCCGCCAACACCTCTGCCCCCGAATGCGTCAAGATGGCGAAGGTCATCGACAACATGGTCGCCAACGGGAGCCTGACGACGGACGCGCTCCTCGGGAACACTTACCCGGGCAAGTATGGCGCCAAGACTCTCGGTCTCGTCGGGCCAGCGTGGTTCGGACAGTACATCTTCTCCAAGGTCCTTCAGGTTCCCGCCGGCAAGGTCGCCGCAGCCGCACCGCTGCATTGGGCAGGCGACGCGCCTGCCACCGGAAGCGTGGGTGGAGGGGTCTGGTACATCTCATCGCACAGCACCAACCTGAAGGCTGCTTCCGCGTTGGTCAACTGGGTCACGACCGACACCGGAATTCAGTCGATCGCGTCCACCTATCCGGCTTACGTGCCCGCAGCCAAGGCGTGGTTGGACAACCCGAAGAATACGAGCTACTTCGCGAACGATGTCGGGCCCGTATTTGAAAAGGCGGCTGGCCAGGTCTGGAGTGGGTGGTCCTCCACAAGCCGTGCAGATCCCAGCAATAACTGGGCTTCCTTCGTCATCCCTCAGGTGATCCAGGGCAAGTCGGTCGCCGAGACACTCCCCGGATGGCAGGACCAGATTCTCAATCTCGCCAAGTCGGTGGGCTACGTCGTCAGTGAAAAGAGCAAGTAAGACCGTGTTCACCACACAAGTGCAAGGCGTCGTCGATGCGCGACACCCTGCTCCTGTCCAGTCGGGCCGCCGCAAGCGGCGGCCCGGCCTGGCCGGGTACGGGTTCGTCAGCCTCTACAGCCTGCTGCTACTCGCCTTTGGCGTAGGCCCAGCGCTCTACGCCGTCTACCTCGCCTTCGTCAACGCCGACGGCCAGTTCGTCGGCCTTGGACAGTTCATCAAGGTGGCGACTGACTATCGGTTCGCCGAGTCGTTCATCAACATCGGCGGATACGTCGTCATCTGGCTCGTGACCCTGCTGGTCCTCACTGTGGGTCTCGCGTTGATCGTTCACCAGCGCTCACGATTCGTCTCGTCGACGCTGCGGTTCATCTTCTACCTGCCGGGGGCCCTTGCCGGCGTCGCCGGAGTGCTCGTCTGGCTCTTCATGCTCGACCCGACCACGAGCCCGTTCTCGAGTCTGCTTCACCTTCTCGGAATGAACAGCTTTCAGAAGGTGATCTTGCCCCCCAACCTGCCCTGGCTCTTCGTCATCATCGCGTTCTGGATCGGCGCTGGCGGCTGGATCGTCATCATGTACGGAGCGCTGAACAACATACCTAACGAGATCATGGACGCGTCAAAAGTCGATGGCGCGAACGCATTCCAGCTTGCGTGGTACATCCAGATCCCGATGATCAGCAAATGGATCGTCTACATGGCTGTGCTGGCCTTCGCCGGCGGCACCCAGCTGTTCGTTGAACCTCAGCTGCTGGGCAACAACATCTCGCCAACATGGTCCCCGAATGAGCTCAATTATGTTTACGCCTTCGCCAATAACGACTTCAACGGAGCCGCAGCCCTGTCGCTCTACCTGCTTCTCCTCTGTGCAATCGGCGCGTTCTTCCTCATCTCGCGTTCTGGTCTTTTCAAGGTGGATGACGAATGAGTAAGAGACTCGATCAGAAGACCCCGAAGGTGGGACGCCGCTCCCCGGCGTCAACCCTCTTCCTGTGCCTGACATGGATCGCGATCATCGGGTTCGTCGTCTTCTTCGTGATTCCAGTGCTTTGGCTGCTGCTCACACCGAGCAAGACCGACGCGGAACTGGTTCGGTCAGCCCCCCTGGCCTTCGGCTCCTCTGAGGGGTACCTCGATGCGTTCGCGAACCTTTTGCGGTTCGAGGACGGGGCCATCGTTACCTGGGCGAAGAATTCGGTCATCTATTCCGCGCTCGCGCTCGTTCTCACGGTCATGGCCTGCATCCCAGCCGGCTATGGGTTGGCGATGACGAAGTTCAGGGGAAGAAAGACCCTCCTGAATCTGACGCTCCTAGTGATGCTGATGCCCGGAACAACTCTTGTGCTGCCTGTCTTCCTCGAACTCAACGCAATTCACCTCACCGGAACGATCTGGTCTGTTGTCATTCCGTCTGCGTTCTACCCCTTTGGGGTCTATTTGACCTATATCTACTACTCGACGAGCCTGCCTCCAGACCTGCTGTCCGCTGCGCGCATCGATGGAGCCTCTGAGGCACAGATCTTCTTCCAGATCGCGTTGCCCCTCGCGCGCCCCATCGTCGCGCTCGTGGCGTTCTTCAGCTTCGTAGGCACATGGAACAACTACTTCCTTCCCCTGGTGATGCTCGCCAAGACGTCGGATTACCCCATCCCGGTGGGGCTGCAAGAGCTGTTCAACAACACCGAACGGTTCAACCCGACAGGAAGCGGTATTCAGCTGAGTATTGGCAGGCCAGAACTCGCACTGGCAATCATCATCGGGGTCCTCCCTGTACTCCTCATCTTCCTGTTCTCGCAGAGGAGCCTGCAGTCGGGCCTCCTCGGCGGAGCAAGCAAGGAGTAGTCGACATGACAACGGAGGTCACTCACACCGGCGTCGGGACGATCCGATCCGGCTTCCTCGGCGGAGGATTCATGGCGCAGGCGCACACCCGAGCGGCGCGTGCCGCGGGCGCGGTCCTCGCCGGCATCGCCAGTTCCTCTCCCGAGCGCGCGGCGGTCGCCGCGGCGCAGCTCGGGGTCGAGCACGCCACCACGATCGACGAACTCCTCGCCGGGGACAGCGACGTTGTGCACGTCTGCACCCCGAACTCCACGCACGCCGCGCTGGCGATGAGCGTGATCGAGGCGGGCAAGCACGTGATCTGCGAGAAGCCGCTGGCCACCTCGCTCACCGAGGCCCGGGCGCTGGCCTCCGCAGCGCGGGAACAGGGCGTGGTCGCCGCGGTCCCGTTCGTGTACCGGTACCACCCGATGGTGCGGGAGGCGCGAGCCCGCGTCCTCGCCGGCGAGCTCGGCGCTCTGCTCACGGTGGACTGCGGCTACCTGCAGGACTGGATGCTGCTGCCGACCGACGACGACTGGCGGGCGACGTCCGACGAGGGCGGCCCGTCCCGCGCGTTCGCCGACATCGGATCGCATCTCTGCGATCTCCTCGAGTTCGTGGCGGGCGAGCGCATCGTCCGGCTCACCGCCCGCACCCGCCGGGCGTTCGCGGAGCGCGGGGGTCACCCCGTGCAGAACGAGGACGCGGTCGTGATCCTCGTCGAGACCGCAACGGCGGCGATCGGCACCCTGCTGGTCTCGCAGATGGCGGCGGGCCGCAAGAACGCCCTCACCCTCGAGCTGCACGGCACCCGGGAGAGCATCCGCTTCGACCAGGAGCGCCCGGAGGAACTCTGGATCGGCCGGAGGGAGGGCAACGCGCAGCTGTTCCGGGATCCGCAGAACGCCCATCCCGGCGTCGCCCGGTTCTCGCGGCTCCCGGTCGGGCACGCCCAGGGGTATCAGGACGCGTTCAACGGTTTCGTCGCCGACGTCTATGCCGCGATCGCGGGGGAGCAGCCGGACGGCCTGCCGACCTTCGACGACGGCGTGCGCGCGGCGCAGCTGACCGAGGCGGTGCTCCTCGCCGCCCGGGAAGAGCGCTGGGTCGACGTTCCGGCCGAGACTCCCTGACCACCATCGCCACTAGGCACCAACATGGCTAAGTCGCACGTCGAGTCTCGCAATACCCAGGATCACAAGAGCTGAACAGGTCCGAGGCAACGGAAGAATTCGTGAAAGTCGTCGAAATCGACGCATTCGGCTTGCGCATGCCGGGGTCGGGATCCGCAAAATAGATGGGCGCATCAAATGCCGGAGTGTCGGTGCGCGACCGTTGGCTATTGAGTCTCCGTCCGAACTGCGGCTGTTCCGATGCCGTCTGGGCTCACGCGCCGATCGGCATGACGCCGTCCCGCGCGGGCTGCGACCCGGCGCAGATCCATCGGGCTTGACGATGTATTTCGTGCTCGCGAGGATGCCAGCATGGCTGCAGACAGTCACCAGGACGAAGCGGAGCGGTTCGTCGCGCTCTTCATGGAGACGTACCTGTCCTTTCACCGTCGGACAGGGCCGAGGAGCGCGCTCTCCGGTCCATCGCGGGCCGTCCTCCTGCACCTGGCGGCGACCGGCCCGGTCACGATCGGGGAAGCCGCGCAGCACCTGAAGCGTACGCAGTCCGTCGTCAGCGAGATCGTCACCCGCCTCGAACGCCGCGGCCTGCTCGAGCGGGAATCGGATCCGACCGACCGCCGACGCACCTTCGTCCGGCTCACATCGGAGGGCATCCGCAGCGTTCACGAGGAACAGCAGGTGCTCGACGACAGCAGGCTGCGGGACGCATTCTCGCGGCTCCCGGCCGGCCAGGCGCACGCGATGCTCGAAACGCTCTCCGAGCTGCTCGTCGATCGGTCGGCCTCTCCGCAATCACCACGAAAGGATGGATCATGAACACCGAATCCGTGCACTGCGAAAGCTGTGGAATGCCGATCGAGACGGGTCGGTACTGTGAGCACTGCACCGATGCCGCCGGCAACCTGACGTCGTTCGACGAGCGGTTCGAGCGCATGGTGTCATGGCAGACGCGGCGCAACCCCGGCGCGTCGCGCGACCAGCTCGAACGCGAGACCCTGGACTAGATGGCGACGATGCCGGCCTGGCGAGACCACCCGCGCGTCGTCGCCCGCGGCTGAGGGTCGCGGTCCCGTTACCGCCCGCACTCCTCGGTTGGTGCCTGCCTACCTCCGGCGCGCGGAACCGTCAAGGTGGCGGCCGCTCAGCGGCGCTGCTCCTGTGCGCTCGGGCCGACGTTCTCGTCCAGCCACTGCACGAGCGGACGTGCGGCGCGCAGTACGGCGACCACATGCTCCGCGGCCTCGGGGGAGTGCAGCCACGGTGTCTCCTGGCCCCAGTGCGATCGGGCGACGAGGTCCTTGTTGCGCAGCAGCTCGATGCGCGGATGGTCCTTCGCGTATCCGCGGGGCGCGGTGGCGAGGCGGTCGTGCGAGGTGACGTCGATGCCCGAGGCCTCGAGCTCGCCGATGACGGCCTCGAGCCGCGGGCCCGTCACCTCGTCGGCGACGGCGGTCCGCAGCCGCGTCAGCTGGTCAGGCGCCAGCATGTGGCAGCCCGCGCCCGTGCCGATGCCGCGCGCCGAGAACTCGATGTATCCCTGGCCGAGTGTCGCGGCGATCGAGGTCTTGTAGGGAGACTTGTCTGCGCTGAAGCGGATGTCGCGGTTCGGGCGGAAGATTCTTCCCTCGCCGAACTCCGTGGACAGGTCATCCAGCAGGGCCTGCATCGGGGCGAGCACCTCCGTGTCGTAGACCGCGCGGTTCCGGGTCCAGTAGTCCTTGGTGTTGTCGGCTTCCAAGCCGACGTAGAAGGCGCTCGCGCGCTCCGACCACCCGGGGAACGTCGCGCTCATGGTCATGCCTTCTTCCGTGGGGCACGCGTCTTGGGCTTCTTGGGTGGGAGGGCCCCGACCTGCTCGAGCGCGGCGGTGACCCATTCGGTGACCCGTTCCGGATCATTCCGCCACTCGCCGGGCAGAGCGAGGTAGCCGCCCATCGGTCGTTCGGCGGGGCCGAACGGGCCTGTGCCGGGAACGGACCGCAGGGCGCTGAGCGAGCTCTCGTCGATGAGGCGCACACCGAGGTCCTCGCCGAAGAGCCCGGCGAACATGTTGCCGTTCACGAAGGCGCCCAGGTTGCCGAACATCGGCTTGACCTCGACACCGGGCGTCGCCGGGATGACGGCGTGGAAGAACTCCTTGGAGTCCTCGGAGGGTCGCGGGATCTGCATGGCTCTGTTATCTCACGTTCGCCCCGGAGACCGTAACCCGCCTACGTCTTCCGCGGGCACCCGCCGCAGCCTAGACTCCAGCGCGAAGCCTCCGCACGCACCGGAGATCCTCGGCGCCCCGGCGGAGCGGGAGGAGAAGACATGCAGAACCTCACGATCGACTTCATCTGCTCCCTCGACGGCTACGGCGCCGCCGAGGGCTGGCCAGGGCTCTGGGGGATGGGCGGGCCCGAGTACTTCGAATGGCTCGCCACCGCGCCCGACAAGGACTACCCGATCCTCATGGGCGCGACGACCTATCGGCTCATGTCGGCATTCGCCGCCGCCGGCGAGGAGGGCATCGACGTGCTCGACGGGATCACCAAGTACGTCTTCTCATCGACGCTCGACGAGCCGCTGACCTGGGCGAATTCGATCCTGGTCCGTGACGACACCGTGGAATTCGTGCGACGGCTGAAAGAGGAATCGGATCGTCCGCTGCGCACGCTCGGCAGTCTGGCGCTGTGCCGGTCACTGCTGAACGCCGGCCTCGTCGACCGGTACCGCGTGGTGCTGTTCCCGGTGATCACCGGGGCGACGGGACAGGATCGGATCTTCGACGGATACCCCGATGTGCGCCTCGACCTGATCGAGTCGCGCACCTTCGACGGTCGTCTGCAGCTGCTCGAGTACGTGCCGACCGTGCTCGAGGGCCCACCCGGACGCTGAACGGTCCCGCATCGCACCCGTCCTGCTTGTCCTGGCGCACAGAACCCGTGCTTTCCGCCGGCGGGAGGAGCATGCTGGCCACAGGCGCGCAAGGCGCGAACCGGCGCCGCGCACGATGACGAGCGAGGGATCCGATGGGTCACGACAAGAATGACGAGCTGCGCGACGAGCGAGAGGGTCAGGAGGAGCGTCGGCAGCACCGTCGCGACGAAGCCTTCGATGAGACCGGCGGCGTCGACGACGAGGGCTCGCAGGACGAGCGTCGTGAAGAGGGCCTCGACCGGCTCTGACCGATTCCGGCGGCGCGATGCGACGAGAGCGGCGGGGGCCCTGAGACCCCCGCCGCTTCGGCGTCACTCGGCGAAGAACGCGAGGATGTCGTCGTCCAGGGCGACCTGGTAGTCGCCCCAGATGCCGTGCGAGGCACCGGGGTAGACCTTCAGCGTTCCCTGCGAGACGAGGGTGATCGCCTTCTCCGCAGCCGCGGCGATCGGGACGATCTGGTCGTCATCGCCGTGCGCGAGGAAGATGGGGACGTCGAGCGCCTGCAGATCCTTGGTGAAGTCGGTCTCGGAGAAGACCTTCACGCAGTCGTAGGCGGCGTTGAGGCCGGCCATCATGCCCTGGCGCTGGAAGTCGTCGACGAGGCCCTGCGAGCGCTGCTCCGGCAGGTGGTTGAAGCCGAAGAACGACTCGGCGAGGTCCTTGTAGAACTGCGAGCGGTCGTTGAGCACGCCCGCGCGGATCCCGTCGAAGACCTCGAGCGGAGTGCCCTCGGGGTTCGTGGCCGACTGGAGCATGATCGGCGGGACCGCACCGGCCGTCGCGACCTTCGATACGCGTCCTGCGCCGAGGGTGGCGGCGTAGCGGACGACCTCTCCGCCGCCGGTGGAGTGGCCCACGAGAAGGACGTCCTGCAGGTCGAGCTGCTCGACGAGCGAGGCCAGGTCGGCGACGTAGGTGTCCATGTCGTTGCCGCGGTAGGTGCGCGAGGAGCGGCCGTGACCGCGGCGGTCGTGTGCGATCGCGCGGTACCCGGCGTCGGCGAAGATCTTCAGCTCCTTCTGCCAGGCGTCCGAGCTCAGCGGCCAGCCGTGGCTGAAGATGACGGGGCGGCCCTCGCCGAGCTCGGTGTAGTAGATCTCGGTGCCGTCGGGCGTGGTGATGTAGGGCATCGTGTGTCCTTTCCTGGGGGAGGGGGCGCGACGCGGACGGCGACGGATCGCCGCGCAGCCGCGAGACACACGCTAGGCCCGGCCGGCACCGGAGAGGGAGGCCCGCGTAGTACTACCCTCCGGCGGACGTCGCGCTCGCCGGAGGGATAGGGCTCGCCGGAGGGGCTGAGGGGATCGTCCCCGTCGAGAGCGGCACAGACGCCGCGATTCCGGCGAAGAGCGTCTCGGCCTTGCCTCCGGGGCCCGCCGACAGCACCGTCAGCTGGTAGCCCGGGAGGCTGCGCACGGCGAAGTTGTGCGCATCGATCGCGACCTCGCCGAATCCCTCGATGACGATGTGGAACGTCGTGTCCTCGGGGCCGGAGACGTCGTGCCGCGCCCAGATGCGGACGAAGTCCGGATCCGCGGACAGGTCGCGCACCAGCTCGGCCAGGCGCGGCGAGTCCGGATGGGCGTCCCGGCGGAGCGTGGCGACGGCCGAGCGCGTCATCGCCTCCCACTCCACCAGGGTGCTCTTCATGCGGTCGTTGAAGAGCCCGGCGATCTGATTGGAGCCCACGGCGAGTCCCCCGTGCCCCAGCGCGGTGGCCAGCGCGTTGGCGGCGACGATGTCCCGGTGCGGGTCGGAGATGTACGCGGGTGTGCGGTACCAGCGGGACAGCGTGCGCGCGAGGCGCTCCGCGACCGCGGGGTCGGGCTCCACCTGCTGAGGCGGCCGTCCTGCGACGAGCCGGTGCAGGTGCGCGATCGACTCGTCGTCGAGGCGGAGCGCACGGGCCAGGGCCGAGAGGACCTGCTCCGACGGGCGCCCGATGCGCCCCTGCTCGATCCGCAGATAGTACTCGGCGCTGATCCCGGCGAGCTCGGCGACCTCCTGCCGGCGGAGCCCGGTGACTCGCCGCCCCGGCTGTCGGACCAACCCGACGTCCTCGGGCAGCACGACCCCGCGTCGTGCGCGGACATAGCGGCCCAAGGCGTTCAAAGAGTCGCTCACGCAGATCCTCGGTCGGGGGAGAAGAGGGGATGACTCAATTCTCCCGCACGCCGCACCCGCCCCGGGCATGTCGCCCGTAACCCCGACGGCGCGTCGGCTCAGGCTCCGCGGTGCTGCGCGATGCGGGTCAGTTCGAGGCCGTATGACGCGGCCGAGAGCTCGGCCATGTCGCTCGGGCGCGTGAAGCTGCGCCCGGTGAGCTCCTCGATCCGCCGCAGCCGGTACCGCACCGTGTTCGGGTGGCAGTGCAGCAGCGCCGCGGCGTCGGCTGCCGATCCGCCGGTGTCGATGTAGGTCTCGAGCGTCTCCAGGATCACATCGCGGTCGCCCTCGGGCAGGTGCAGCACCGGCCCGAGCACATCCTCGGTGAGGCGCTCGGCCTCGTGCGGATCCGCCGCGATCATCGCGGCGATCGGGCTAGGACTGAACACGCGCACCGCGGACGTGCCACGCGCCGTCATCGACAGCGCAGCGCGGGCGAGGCGCAGCGCGCGTGGCGCGTCGGTGCGCACGGGGAAGGGCGGACTCACGCCCACCCGAGCTCCCGTGTAGCTGCGCAGCACGGTGAGCACCTCTTCGAGCGCCTCGGGCCGGGTGAGGGCGACCACTCCGAGCTGCAGGGCCGGGGTGAGCCGCCACCCCGAGACGCAGCCCTGTTCGGCGAGCCGACGGGCGATCCCCGGCAGCGACTCCGCTGCCACCTCGTTGGTCTGCGCGGCGACCACGATCAGGTCGGCGTCCGAGGGGAAGCCCAGCAGCGACGCCGCCTCCCACGGCCCGGCGTCCCTGCTGACATGCCCGGTGAGCAGCACTTCCACCAACGCGGCGCGGCGATGCTCCTGCGCGATGATGATCTCTGCGGTCGCCGCCCGGTACGCCTCGGTGAGGACGGTCGCGTGCTCCTCGGCGACGTCCCAGATCCGCGTCGAGGTGCTCAGCAGGCGCGTGAGCGTCTCGGTGCGCGGGTCCTTCGTGGCGCGCTCCACCAGCGCTCCCCACAGGATCCCGAACCCGATCCGGTACACCTGGAGCACCTCGGGCAGTGGCACGCCCTGGTGCGCCCTGCGCCGTCCGGTCTGCTCCGGCACGGTCGGGTCGAGAGGAGCTTCCGGGTGCCCAAGAGCGTGCACGAGGAAGCGCAGATTGTCCTCGATGGAGCGCCGCAGCTCCCCGGTGGAGACGTGCTTCTCGTCCTGATAGACGGCCAGTGTTTCGACGCTGCGGGCGTAGACCCTCTCGATCAGGCCGGGCAGGTGGTGTTCGACCCAGGCGATTCCCTCGTCGCGATCGCTCGTGCTCATCGCACCCCTGCGCCGGATGCGTCCGCCGCCGTGAGGTCGGTCATGTCCACTCCTGTCGATCCTGCGCGGCTTCCGTCCTGCCTTCAGCGCGTCGCTGACAGCGAGGTTACGCCGCGAGCCCGTCCGCGTGATCCGGTCGCCCCGAGGGAGCGGCGTGTTCGGTCAGCTCTGTCCGCGGCACAGGGCCTCTTGTGCCCGCGGACAGGTCCGTGGCCGGACCCCTGCCGAGGGGGCGCCGGGCGGGCTAGCGTGGCGTGCCACAAGGGGGTTGCCATGACCATCGCGACACGACGATGATGAGCCCGGAGACGTACACCGCGGAGTTGCGCGACCGGCCCTTCGGCCCCGTGGTGGAGCGGCTCGAGGGACTGCTCCTCATCGAGCGACGACCCGACGAGGTGCTCCGTCGCCACGTGGAGCAGGACGGCCGGCGCTGGACCAAGGTCTACGAGGTCGAGCCGGAGGAGCGCGAGGGGCAGCTGTTCTCGTATGTGCTCTCCTACGAGGTGCCCGAGGACATCGCCGCGGATCCGGGATCGGATGACGAGGAGGATCGATGAGCGTGCTGCTGACCGGCGCGACCGGTTTCATCGGGCAAGCGGTCCTGACCGCGCTCGTCGCCGCGGGCTACCGGGTGACCGCCCTGGTCGACGACCAGGACGACGCGGATCAGGTCCGCGCCGCGGGAGCGGATCCGTTCCTCGCGTCGGAGGAGGACACCCGCACGATATCCGAGCTCGCGCTCGAGTCGGACGGGGTGATCCATACGGCGACCTCGCGCGCGGACGATGCGGACTTCATCGCCGCAGTGATGCCGGGCCTGCTCACGAGCGACAAGCCGTTCGTCTACACGAGCAGTCTGTGGACGTACGGATCGGGACTCGACCTCACCGAGGAGTCGCCCGCTGCGCCGCCCGCCGCCGTGGCCTGGATGGACGAGACCGCGCGCCGGCTCCTCGCCGACGACAGCGAGGGCATGCGGGTGGTCGTGGTCGCGCCGGGCATCGTCTACGGGCACGGTCAGGGCATCCCGCGCCGGTTCGTCGACGACCTCGACCGCAGCGGTCAGGAGCCGGTGCTGCCGTCGATCGGCGACGGATCCCAGCATTGGGCCACCGTGCACATCGACGACCTCGCCGACCTGTACGTGCGGATCATCGGCGCGGAATCGCACCAGAACGACGTCTACATCGCGGCATCAGAGGCAGACGAGACGGTCGCCGAGCTCGCCGCCGCGGCGGCGTCCGCGGCCGGAGCGACGGTGCGTGCCGAGTCCGCGGAGGAGACGGCCGAGCGCCTCGGCGCGGCGCTCGCCGGGGTGCTGCTGCTCGATCAGCACGCGCGCGCCGACCGCGCCAGGGATCGGCTGGGCTGGCGCACGACACGTCCGGCGCTGCGCGACGAACTGAGGGCGGGCTACCTCGACGTGCCCGGCGATCCGCTCCTAGGATCTCCCGCATGACTTCCGAACCGACGTCTGCGGACGCGAACGAGATCCATGACTGGTCGAGCCTGGTCGCCGGCCACACCTACGAGCTGCGCAGCGGCGCGGCGCGCCACGCCGCCGTGTTCCTGCGCACCCTCACCGACGACGAGGCCCTCTTCCAGGTGGACGGCGCCGACCTGGCGGAGCCGTTCCTGCGCCCCGAGTGGAGCGTGTTCCCGGCGGATCCCGGCGCCGCGCACACCGTGCGGATGCCCGATGGCGATCACTCGTACTGGTACAACTCCCGCACGGGTGCCGTGGAGTACGGCCTCGAGTCCCCGTCGCTGGTGCGGGTCGGCCCCTTCGCGACACGCGAGGAGGCCGAGCGCGCGCCCGAGGTGCTCCGCGCCAACAGCGAGCGCTGGGCGGCGGAGGACGACGAGGCCGAGCGGTGACGCCTGTGGGCCGGGCAGACCGGAGGGAGCGGGGCCGATGATCGGGGACGCGACGGCGGTGGATGCGGGGGTGCTGATCCTGCGGCTGCTGCTGGGCCTGACGCTGACCGCGCACGGGCTCGACAAGTTCTTCGGCAAGGGCGGGATCCGTGGACGGGCCGCCTGGTTCGAGAGCGTCGGCATGCGTCCCGGCCTGCTCAATGCCGGAGCGGCGGCATCGCTCGAGGTGCTCGCGGGCCTCGGGCTCGCGGCGGGCGTGCTCACCCCGCTTCCGGCGGCTGGATTCGTCGCCCTGATGTTGGTGGCGATCTGGACGGTGCAGGGGCGCAAGGGGTTCTTCGTCACGACCAACGGCTGGGAGTACAACCTCGTGCTCGCCGTCGCTCCGGTCGCGATCGCGACGATCGGGGCCGGCCGTTACAGCGGGGACGGCCTCCTGCTGGCGCACACCCCGCTGGCCCCGCTGCTCTCGGGCTGGCCCGCGCTGGCGATCGCCGCCGGACTGGGGGTGGCGGGCGGTCTCGGCCAGCTCGCGCTCTGCTATCGGCCGGCGAAGAAGGCCCCCTCCGGAAGCGACGGGTGAGGACGCTTCCGGGGGAGGTTCCGCACGTCGCTCGCCCTGTGACAGGGACCAAGGCCACCTGACGCAGGCGACAACCGGCTTGAAGCGGATGCGAGCCCGTGACAGGCTGACCGTGCGTCGCGAACGCGCGCGGAGGGGACGGATCCGGTGGTCACTCAGCAGTTCGTCGCACCACCCGCTCGCGCGGCGCTGTTCCTCGTGCTCACGGTGAACGAAGGCAGCGAGGAGGTCGTGCGCGACGTGCTCGCCGACCTCTCCAGCATCACGCGATCGGTGTCGTTCCGCATCCCCGACGATCAGCTGAACTGCGTGCTCGGTATCGGCGCCGAGTTCTGGGACCGGATGTTCGCGCTGCCGCGTCCGAGAGGTCTGCACCCGTTCGTGCCGCTGGACGGCCCGCGCCACCGCGCCCCGGCCACGCCCGGGGATCTGCTGCTGCATGTGCGCGCGCATCACATGGACATCTGCTTCGAACTGTCCCGGCAGGTCATGGACCGGCTGCGCGGCCACGCCGTGGTCATCGACGAGACCCACGGATTCAAGTACTTCGACGAGCGCGATCTGCTCGGCTTCGTGGACGGCACCGAGAACCCCGAGGGCGCCGCCGCCCCGGCCGCCGTGCTCGTCGCCGACGAGGATCCGGAATACGCCGGTGGTAGCTACGTGATCGTGCAGAAGTACACGCACGATCTGGAGGCGTGGGGAGCGCTGTCGGTCGAGGAGCAGGAACGCGTGATCGGTCGCAGCAAACTCGAGGACGTCGAGATGCCCGACGCGATCAAGCCGGTCAACTCCCACGTGCACCTCAACACGGTCATCGACGCCGACGGCGTGCAGCGGCAGATCCTGCGCGACAACATGCCGTTCGGCCGGCTCGGCACCGAAGAGTTCGGCACCTACTTCATCGGCTACGCGGCGGATCCCGGAGTGATCGAGCAGATGCTGCGCAACATGTTCCTGGGCAGCCCGCCCGGCAACACCGACCGGATCCTGGACTTCGCGACCGCCCGCACGGGCACTCTGTTCTTCACGCCCACCCTCGATTTCCTCGACGACGTGCCGCCCGGGCCCGGTTCGGCCTCGGCGACCGCGGAGGCCGCTCCGGCGGTCACTCCGGTGGGCGCTCCGTCGGATGCCGACGCGAAAGCGGACCTGGGCATCGGCGGGCTCCGCCGCGCCGCCGCGCACTGACCCCCACCCAGCGAAAGGTCGCAGACATGGACAACCTCCACCGCAGGCTCGCGCCGATCTCCTCGGTCGCGTGGGACCAGATCGACGACGAGGCGCGGCGCACTTTCATCACCCGGATCGCCGGACGCCGTGTCGTGGACGTGCCGGAACCGGGTGGCACCGCGTTGTCCGCCGTCGGCACGGGGCACCTCGAGGCCATCGACGCTCCCGCCCCCGCCGTGCAGGCACGGCGCCGGCGAGTGCAGCCGCTGATCGAGCTGCGCGCAGAGTTCACCGTCACCCGTGCCGCCGTTGACGACGTCGATCGCGGTGCGCAGGATTCCGACTGGCAGCCCGTGAAGGATGCCGTGGAGGCGCTTGCCACTGCCGAGGACACCCTGGTGTTCGCCGGCTCCGACGCTGCGGGCGTGCAGGGCATCGTCGCGAGCAGCTCGAACGCGACGATCCCGGTGCCCGCGGATCCGCGCGAGCTGCCGGCGGCGGTCGCGCAGGCGCTCACGGTGCTCCGTACTGTCGGTGTGCAGGGCCCGTACGCGCTGCTGCTCTCGGCCGAGCTGTACACCGCGGCCTCCGAGACCGTCGATCACGGCTACCCCGTGCACGAGCATCTGCGCCGGCTGCTCGGTGACGACGGCACCATCGTGTTCGCGCCGGCGCTCGACGGCGCGATCGTGCTCACGATGCGCGGCGGCGACTACGCGCTCACCCTCGGCCAGGACGTGGCGATCGGCTACCTCTCGCACGACGCGGACGGGATCCGGCTGTACGCGCAGGAGTCGGTGACGTTCTCGGCGTACACGTCCGAGGCGAGTGTCATCCTCCGGTGAGGGGCGCTGAGCCCGTCGGTCGCTGAGCTTGTCGGTCGCTGAGCTTGTCGAAGCGCCCCGCCACGGGATCCTGCCGACACGATCAGGACTGCATCTCAGAACGGCGCGGTTTCGTCGACGGATGGTGGGTCCGGATCCGGATCCGGGTCTTCGATGGTGAAGGTGACGGGTGCGGGTGGCCGATCGATGTAGGTGGATCCGGCGGGGCTGGTCCATACGAGGACCCCGGCTCCTTGTTGTTTCACTTTCCACGCGGTTTGGTGTTTCAGGACGTGGTGGCGTCGGCAGAGACCCCCGAGGTTGCCTTCCTCGGTCGCACCGCCGAACGCGGCGTCGATGGTGTGGTCGAGGTCTTGCGCGACCGGTGGGAGCCCGCAGGTCGGAAAACGGCAGCGGGAATCCCTCGCGTGCAGGAGTCGGCGCAGGTCAGCGTTGGGCCGGTAGTGGTCCACGGCGAGGATCGACCCGGTGACCGGATGCGTGAGCACCCGTTCCCATGCCGTGGCCCCGCCGGCGAGGATCCGGGCGGTGTCGGTGTCGATGGGTTGTCCGCCGGCGAGTTCGGCCGGCTGCTCGACGCGGACACCGAACACGGAACCAACGCCGGCTACCGTCGGCGACCCGTGCCGAGATGCGCCCGCCACGTCGGTAGCCATCGCGGTGAACACGGGGATCGTGACTTCGACCCGTGCCTGGATTGCCGACAGCAACCCTGCGGGCGTGTCATGCCCAGACGCGGCACCCGTGAGCAGGGTGTCCGCGCACAGATCCGCGCGGAGCTGGTCGATGGTGCGGTCATCGCCCGGATCTCCCAGAGCGTCCTGGTCCCGATCCCCGTCCGCGGTGGCGTCTTTCGCGGCTGCCGCGTTCGCGACCTTCACGATCCGGGCTTGCTGCGTGAGTCGGTCGTAGATCCCGTCGATGATCGCAGTGGCGTGGATCATCCCGAGCATCTTCTGCCCGTCCGGGAGTTCCTCCCGCCACAGGGTGCGCTTCTCCTGGGCCTCCCGGTGCCGTTCCGTCAGACTCCGCGGGGCGAGGCATTCCGCGATCCGTTCCACAATCCGCTTCGCCCGGTGCGGGGTCTCCCCGACGCACGCATTGACCGCCGCCCGCTCGAACTCCGCCCGCACCCCGCCGTCCAGCCGCGCCCCGGCATCCTGGATCAGCCGCACATGCCCGGCGTTGATCCTCGCATCCGTAAACGCCCGCATCGTGGCGGGGAACTTCGTCATCAGTTCCGCGGCGCGCACCATCCGCCCTTGCACGACCCGGTCGGACATGTGCAGCACCGCCGCCAGTTCCGCCGCGACACTGCGCGCGGCGAGATCCACCGACTCGCCCCGCACCCCGGACGCACCGTCCGCGGCGGCGAGGTCCTCCGCGAGCCGCTGCGCGACGGCGAGGTGCACATCCTTCAACGCCTGCAGGCGGGTGATCGTCGCCTCGGTCGTCGCCAACCCGTCCACGAGCGCGGCCAGCACGAGCACCGGATCCACCGGGTCCACCCCGGGATCCAGAACCGTGCCGGTCGAGCTCGTCATACCCCCATTCAACTCGGGGCCACCGACATTCCAGGCTCCAAAAGGGCCAGATCAGATCTATAAAAGATCACGAACGGGTCACAAGATCCAGTCGTCGGTGACCTCGGTCGCAGAGCCCGTCGAAGAGCCCGACCCGCGGGCCTTTCGTCGTGCCATCGGCTCGCTCAGGGCGGGGCGTCACCGGAGCTCGGTCCCTTCAGAAAGACCTACTCGCGGACGTCGCCGCTGTCCGGCTCGAACTGCTCCTCGACCTGCTCGTCGGATTCGAACGAGGCGTCGTCCGTCTCGCTCTCCTCGACTGCGGCCGCAGCCTGCTGCTTCGCCTCTTCGAGCGCCGCCTCCTCGCGCTTCTCCTCGCGCCGCTTCTCTCCGAACATGACGTCTCCTCAGCATCCGTGGGCTTCGCCGTCACCCTACGCCCGACGGCCCGTGGGGGTAAGGACCCTCGGATCCGGCGACAGCGTCGGCTGTCCGCGCGAACAGGGTGGGACCGACGGATATGATGACCGGAGCGTCGCGTGCTGGTGGCAGACCGTGTCAGGCATGGAGGCGCCGGATTGAAGGAGCGCGACGATGCCCTCGTCCCACCCTTCGTTCTCGCGTGACTGAGCGCGAGACGACAAGGCTCATCGCCTGGAGCAATGAACTCCGACAGGCGCACACCCGGCTGCGAGAGGCCCTCGGGGTCGTGCGCGCCGGCGTGCACGGACCGGATCCGCAGCGACCGGCCCGGGATCTGCTGCTGTACTGCCGCGGATTCTGCACCGCCCTCGACCAGCACCATCGCGGCGAGGATCGGGCGCTGTTCCCGGCGATCGAGGCCGCGCATCCCGAGCTCGCCCCGGTGCTGCGCAAGCTCTCCGAGGATCACGCCATGATCGACGTGCTGCTCACGGCGCTGAGCACGGCGGTCGACGGCGGGGTGCCGCCGGACGACATCGACCGGCACCTCGACGGTGTCGGCGCCATCATGGAGAGCCATTTCGCCTTCGAGGAACGGCAGCTGCTGCACGTACTGGAGACGCTCGCGCTCGCGGCGGATCCGCAGGAGGTGCTCGGCCGGCTCTGAGCGCCGGACTGGTGCGCGGGGCGAGAGAGTGCGCTCCGCGCCCCCGAACCGCGACTTCGCGGAGGAGGATGTCGATCGGCGGATCCTTCGATCGTCACCATGATGTCGATACCTACGAAAGGACGGATCATGCGTTACACGCTTCTGCTGCAGTACCCCGAGATGAGCGCCGAGGACCTCGGGCCGGAGGTGCTCGCCGAGGGCATGCGCGCCTTCGACGTCTATGCCAAGGCTCTGGACGAGGCGGGCGTCCTGCGCAGCGCCGAGGTGCTGCACCCGTCGACCGCCACGACGACCGTGCGTGTGCGCGACGGGCAGCCGGTCATCCAGGACGGGCCGTTCGCCGACACCAAGGAGCAGCTCGGCGGCACCTTCGTGATCGAGGTCGACGACCTCGACGCGGCACTCGCCTGGGCCGCGAAGGCGCCGTCGGTCGAGTGGGGCGCGGTCGAGGTGCGTCCCGTCGCGACACGGTTCGCGGACGGAGCATGGCAGGGAGCTTCGCCGGTCCGGTGAATGCCGCAGCGTGTGGTCGGCGCCGCCGTGAGGCCGCGAGACCGATCCTGTGTCCCGAGACCGCCGATGGTGTCGGCGGTCTCGGGACGGAAGTTCGGTCTCGCGGTTCTCGTGCAGATCCGGATCCCGCACCCCAGGAGGCGAAATGAGCGCGGCCGATGAGGCGCGGTCCGCCGCCGAGCGCGCGGTCCGCGCCTCCTACGGACGGCTCGTCGCACTCCTCGCGGGCGGGACCGGCGACCTGGCGCTGGCCGAGGACTGTCTCGCCGACGCCCTCGAACGTGCACTGCGCACCTGGCCCGATGCCGGAGTGCCCGACAACCCGGAAGGATGGCTGCTCACCGTGGCCCGCAACAGACTCCGCGACGTGTGGGGCTCCGCGGCGCGCCGCACGAGCGCTCCGCTCGATGACGCGTCGGGCCTCGGCGCGGATACGGGGATCGACGTCGAGGCCCTCGTGGAGCGCGGCGAGACGATCCCGGACCGGCGCCTGGAGCTGCTGTTCGCATGCGCGCATCCCGCGATCGACCAGAGCATCCGCACACCGCTCATGCTGCAGACCGTGCTCGGCTTCGACGCGGCCCAGGTGGCGCGCGCGTTCGACGTCGAACCCGCGGCCATGGCGCAGCGCCTCGTGCGGGCGAAGCGCAAGATCCGCGACGCCGGGATCCGCTTCGTCCTGCCGACGCGCAGCGACATGCCCGCCCGCACCGCCGCCGTTCTGGAGGCGATCTACGGCGCCTACGCCCTGGACTGGCTGGGCGACCACGACGACGTGCGCACCTCGCTCGCCGACGAGGCCCGTTGGCTCGCCGTGCTCACCGCGACGCTGCTCGAGACGGATGCAGAGGCGTGGGGCCTGGCGGCGCTGCTCACGCTCGCGCAGTCGCGGGCGCCCGCTCGGGTCTCCCCGGCGCCCGGCCAGCCCTGGCCCGCGCTGGACGAGCAGGATCCGGCGCTCTGGGACGCCGCGCTCATCGCCGAGGGTGAGGCGCTGCTGCACCGGGCGGCGCGCCTCAGCGGCGTCGCCGGGGGAGCGGAGCCGGGCCGGTTCCAGCTCGAGGCGGCGATCCAGTCGGTGCACTGCGACCGCGCCCGCACCGGGGTGACCGACCGGGCCGCGCTGCTGCGGCTCTACCGCGCACTCGTGCGGATCGCCCCGACGCGCGGTGCGATCGAGGCGCTCGCCGCGGTCGAGGGACGAGGTGAGGGCTACACCTAGCGGACCACCTCAAGGGGGCCCTCCTCGGGCGTCGGCGGCTCGAACCGCTCGAAGTATTCCGTCGCCGTCTGGGCGGTGAGCGGCCAATCGTCCGCCTGCCTGCCGTGTCGGTCACCGACTCGGCTCAGGATGGTCTCAAGACTCGTCGCGATGTAGACCGTCTCCGGCACGATGCCCTGAGGGGCGAGCAGTGCGCGGAACTCATCGCGTTGTCGCCGGAACCAGAATCCGAAGTCGAGCACGACATCGTTCCCCGCCGCGACCTGGCGCAGCAAGCGCGCCTTCAGATCTGCCGCCACCGCGACGACGATGACGGGGCTGATGATCCGCAGGCGCACCCAGGCAGCGCGGGAACCGCGGGACGCGGAGGCGGCGATGGCCAGCACTACGACCGCGCTGGCGAGCACGAGGGAGCATCGCACCCAGATCGCGCTTTCGAAGCCGATGCCGGTGGCGCTGGCGATGCCGAGGAAGGCGATCATCACGGCGCTGACCGCCGCGAAGGCGCCGCCGAGGAGGAGGACGGGACGGAAGGCCGCGCGACGGGCGGGAGTGAGGGCGCGGTCCGCGGGGAGGGAGAGTGTCTTGGTCATGTCTCCAGGTTCCTCAGGGGAGACGCCGCCCGGATCCACCGATCGGTCAGGCTCGACCACCGATCGGTCGGAGAGTCGTGACCCGGCTCCTTCGCCGCTTCACTTGTCGCGAATCGCGGTTATCCGTGCGCCATAGCCGCAAGATGCGACCAGCGAGCGCCAGGAGCAAGCCGGGGAACGGACCGGCCCGACGTCAGGGGCGCACTCGCACCGTGCGCTCATCGAGCGTCACGAGGTCGCCGGCGACGAGCTGACGTCCGCGGCGACGCTCGACCTCGCCGTTCACGCGCACGTACCCATCGAGGATCGCGCCCTTGGCGTCCCCGCCGGAGTCGATCAGCCCGGCGAACTTCAGGAACTGGCCGAGCCGGATGCTCTCACCGCCGATGGCGACGTCGTCGTTCACGCTCATCCCGCCACGCTATCCGAGTTCTCGGATCGGATCGGATCGGATCGGATCGGATCGGCCCGGCGCCGGATCCGCTGCGTTGCGGCATCGCCGGCAACACTGCTGACCGCGTTTCCCTCCCCGCAGCGTCTTTCCCCCCTCGCACTGACGTCCGCCCGAGGGGGAAAGACGGTCAGGGGAGGGAAACACGTCGACCGACGGCGGAACCGCGCAGCCTACCCCCGCCGATTCGGGTGAGGATCCGTGCACGCGGAATCCGCGTCGCGTGGCGTCACAGAAGCCGTCCGCGGCGTCACACGATGTCGAAAAGCGACACACAACGGCAGTGGATCCGGCGGGCATGTGAGTGTGGGCACACGCCGCGGCCGCCCGTTCCGTCGGCGCATCGCCGGGCGTCGTACACAGCGCGTCGTCCGGACGGCACCGACCCGCGGTGCGACGACCCGAAGGAGGCCCCCATGGCAAGGAACACTCGACGCATCGCATTCGCCGGGATCATGGCGACCACCGCAGCCCTCGCGCTCGCCGGATGCAGCCTCTCCGCCTCCGCGAACGGGCCGTCGGCGGGCGCCTCCGCCGGCAGCACCGTGTACTTCGGCGTCTCGTCCGCGACCACGGGGCAGTACGCGCAGTACGGCGAGCAGTTCAAGAAGGCGTTCGACCTGGCCGTCGAAGAGGTCAACAAGGACGGCGGCATCAACGGCCACCCCGTGGCCCTCAAGTACGAGGACTCGCAGTCCGACCCCAAGCAGTCGGTCACCGTGGCGCAGAAGTTCGTCAACGACCCGCAGATCTCGCTCGTGTTCGGGGACTACTCGTCGGCGGCGTCGATCCCGGCCTCGCCGATATACACGGCGGGCAAGCTGCTGCAGTACGGCTTCAACAACTCGAACCCCGACTTCACGGCCAAGGGCACGCAGTACCAGTGGTCGAGCGCGATCACCACGAGCGCCAGCTACACCTGGACGGCCGACTACATCAAGAAGCAGGGCATCGACTCGATCGGCGTGACCTACCTGAACACCGCCGACTGGGGCATCCCCGCGTTCCAGGCGTTCAAGGCCGAGGCCGACAAGATCGGCCTCAAGATCACCGACGCGGAGGCGATCGACCCCACCTCCGACGACTACCGGCCCTCGCTCACCAAGGCCGTCGCCGGCAGCCCGAAGGCGTTCGCGCACGTCGGCTACGGGCCGGACGCGGCGAAGCTCGTCACTCAGCTGCGCGCGATCGGCTTCACCGGCACGTTCTACGGCGGCCAGGACGAGGAGTCCTTCGACGGCACCCCGGATGCGGCGGGCTCGGTCATCGGAACGGAGTTCGTGTCGACCAGCAAGGCACCTGAGGTGCAGGACTTCGTCAAGGCGTTCAAGAAGAAGTACCCGGAGGAGAAGGAAGTCACCCTCTTCGAGGCCGGCGCCTATGATGCTCTGCACGTCGCCGTGGCCGCGGCGAAGAAGGGCGGCACCGACCGCGCCGGGATCCTCAAGGGCTTCCAGCAGATCACCGACGTGCCGAGCGTCGTCTACAGCAAGCTCTCGTTCGACAAGGAGACCCGTCGTCCTGCCTCGCCGCAGCTCACCCCCACCGTGCTGAAGGACGGCGCCTGGGTCGCCATCGAAGGCTGATCGCGCCCCATGCTCGACACTCTGATCGCCGGCCTGCTCCGAGGGAACGTCTACGCCCTCGGAGCGGTCGGCATCTCGCTCGTCTTCGGCGTCATGAACGTCGTGAACTTCGCGCAGTTCTCGTTCTTCGGGCTCGGCGCGATGCTGGCCTGGTTCTTCGTGGTGCAGCTGCAGCAGCCGTTCTGGATCGCCCTGCCGCTCGTGCTCGCGATCTGCGCCCTGCTGGGCCTGGTCATCAACATCGCGGTCGTGCGTCCGCTTGCGAAGTACCTGCCGCTCGCGGCCATGCTGTCCACGTACGCGGTCGCGCAGATCCTCGACAACGGATCCCAGCTCGCGTTCTCCGCGCAGTTCCGCTCGTTCCCGCAGGTGCTGCCCACCTCGAACCTGCACATCGGGAACATGCGCTTCGGCACCTCGGATCTGGTGATGCTGGGCATCACGGCGGTCGTCATGATCGCGATGTCGCTCTTCCTCAAATACGGCCGGGCGGGGCGGGCGATCCGCGCCACCGCGCAGGACCAGGAAGCCGCCCTGCAGATGGGGATCCCGGTCGGATCCGTGCAGAACGTCTCCTTCGTCATCGCATCGGGGCTCGGCGGTCTCGCCGGCATCTTCTTCTCGCTCTACATCGGGGTCGTGAACCCCGTCTCCGGTCTGAACATCGGCATGACCGCGTTCGTCGCGGCCGCGCTCGGCGGCCTCGGATCCCTCGTCGGCGCCGTCGTCGGCGGATTCGTGCTGGGGATCCTGGAGGCGTTCGGGATCTACTGGTTCGGCGACGCCGCGCGCCAGATCATCGTGTTCGTCGTGCTGCTCGTGGTGCTGATCGTGCGCCCCGGCGGCCTGCTCGGCAAGGTGCCGCTCATCTCGACCGAGCCGCTCACGGGCACGTTCCTGGGCAAGGGGCGCCCGCTGCGGATCCCGCGGTGGGTGTGGATCGCCGCGTTCGTCGTGCTCGGTGTGCTCGTGCCGATCCTCGCCGACACCTACGTGCTCACGACCGGCACCCAGGTGCTCGTCTACGCCATCATCGCCGCCGGCTTCACGGTCACGGCGGGACAGGCGGGCGTGCTCGCGCTCGGGCAGGCAGGCCCCATCGCCATCGGCGCCTACCTCTCGGCGCTGCTCAGCGTGCACCTGCACCTGTCGTTCTGGCTCGCGCTGCCGATCGCGGGCATCGGAGCGGCGGTCATCGCTTCGATCCTGGCTTCGCCGATCTGGGGTGTGAAGGGCCACTACATCTCGATCGCCACGCTCGGACTCGGCATCGCGATCGTGGCCCTGATCCAGCTCATCGTGCCGCAGGGCATCTACGGCATCCCCGTGCCGTCCATCGCCGGCATCGACCTGAACACCCCGCTCGCGTACTACCTCATCGACTTCGTCGTGTTGGCGCTCACCCTGCTGGTGATGTGGCGCATCAGGCGCTCCCATCTCGGGAAGGTGATCTCCTCGGTCGGATCCGATGAGGTCGCCGCCCTCGCCTCGGGAGTGCGGGTGCGCGACTACAAGGCCCTGGCGTTCGCGATCTCGGCGTTCTTCGCCGGCATCGGCGGATCGCTCCTCGCGCATCAGTACACCTACATCGACACCACGATGTTCACGATGCTGATGTCGCTGCTCGTGGTCACGATCGTGATCCTCGGCGGCGTCGGTCTGCCCTACGGCGCGGTCGTCGGATCGATCGTGCTGATCGGCGCGATGGAGCTGCTACGGTTCACGCCGGAGTGGCGGATCATCGTGTACGGCCTCGTGCTCATCCTCGTCGTGCGCTTCCGGCCCGGCGGCGTCCTGGTGAGGAACTCATGACCGCCGCACTGCTCGACGTCACCGGCCTGGAGCGCCACTTCGACGGCGTGCGCGCCGTCGACGGCGTCACGTTCCAGGTGCAGCCGGGAGAGGTCGTGTCGATCATCGGACCCAATGGATCCGGCAAGACGACGACGCTCAACCTCGTTACCGGAACGATCCCGGCGCACGGCGGCACGATCGCGCTGGACGGAGCACGCATCGACCACGCGAGCACGGTTGACATCGCCGAGCACGGCATCGCGCGCACGTTCCAGAACGGCCGCGTGTTCGCCACCCTCTCGGTGGCCGACAACATCGAGGTCGGGATCCATTCCCAGCTGCGCGCGCACCGGCCGTTCCGCCGTCTCTCGCACGTCTTCCTGCTGCGCTGGATCCCACTGCTCGCCGAGCTGTTCGTCGCGGTGTTCGGCGCCCCGGCGGCACGGCGGGAGCGGGCCGAGATCGACGCGGTCATCGACCTCGAGGTCGACCGGTTCGAATCCCGGCTCGGGCCGCGGCGTGATGACCCGGCCTACACGCTGAGCTACGCGAACCGCCGGCGCACCGAGATCGCCCGCGCGCTGGCGCTGCAGCCGAAGCTGCTCGTGCTCGACGAGCCGACGGCCGGCATGAACCAGTCCGAGACCGCCGAGGTGCTCGCGCAGCTGCTCGAGCTCAAGGCCGCAGGGCAGGCGATCCTCCTCGTCGAGCACAAGCTCGATCTGGTGATGACGGTCTCCGACCGGGTGATCGTGATGGACGGCGGCCGGATCATCGCCGAGGGCGACCCGCAGAGCGTGCGCACCGACCCGGCCGTGATCGAGGCCTATCTCGGCCGGCGGCGGGAAGCTCCGGGGTCGTTGAGCGAGGACGGCGAAGCCGACCGAGACGAAACGCGGCCACCACGCGGGCGCGACGTTTCGTCTCGCTCCGCTCGCTCAACGACCCCGGGCGCGGACTCCGGCGAGGAGGGATCCGCATGACCGCCCTGCTGAGCCTGGACGCGGTGGACGTCTACTACGGTCCCTTCCATGCGCTGCGCGGGGTGTCGATCGAGGTCGGCGAGGGCGAGATCGTGTCGCTGCTTGGCGGCAACGCCTCGGGCAAGTCGACCACGATGAAGTCGATCCTCGGACTGAACAGGGTCAAGGACGGGCGTATCGCATTCGCGGGCGCCGACATCACCCAACGCTCCACCGCCAAGCGCGTGCGTGCGGGGATCGCGAGCGTGCCCGAGGCGAGGCGCGTCTTCCCGCAGATGACCGTGGACGAGAACCTGTATGCCGGGGCGTACACGCGCCGTGATCGTGCCGGGATCGCCGACGACATCGAGCGGATGCGCGAGCACTTCCCGCGGCTCGCGGAACGCCGCCGGCAGGAGGCGGGCACGCTCTCGGGCGGCGAGCAGCAGATGCTCGCGTTCGCGCGGGCGCTGATGAGCCGGCCGCGGCTGATCTGCATGGACGAGCCCACGATGGGACTCTCGCCCAAGCTCGTGGACCAGGTGCTCGACGAGATCGCCCGGCTCAACCGCGAGCTCGGCGTCGCGGTGCTGCTGGTGGAGCAGCAGGCGGAGCTCGCCCTGTCGATCGCGTCCCGCGGGTACGTCCTGGCGACGGGCGAGATCGTCGCTGAGGGGTCGGCGCAGGAGCTGCTGCACGACCCCCGCATTCAAGAGGCCTACCTCGGAAGGAGCGGCTCATGACCGCACAGGCTGGTTCCGCACGCGTGTCCTCGACACGACCCAGACTCGGATTCTTCACCCGAGTGCTCGACGACGCCCCGGCCGCCGAGCGCTATCGGCTCGCCCTGGAGCAGATCCGCACGGCGGAACGGCTCGGCTTCGACTCCGCCTGGGTGGCGCAGCACCACTTCCATGAGGCGGAGGGCGGGCTGCCGTCGCCGTTCGTGTTCCTCGCGCACGCCGCCGCGCAGACGACGAGCATCGTCCTGGGTACGAGCATCGTGACGCTGCCGCTGGAGGAACCGCTGCGCGTCGCGGAGGACGCGGCCGTGCTGTCGCTGATCAGCGACGGACGCTTCGAGCTCGGTGTCGGCAGCGGCGGCACGCCCAGCTCGTTCCCGCCGTTCGGGCACGACCCCAAGGAGCGCGGCGCGATCTACGGGCGCCATCTCGCCCGCCTGCACGAAGCCCTCCGCGGAGACCAGCTGACGGCCGACGGGGGCAGCCTCTACCCGGCCGTGCCCGAGCTCCTCGACACGCTCTGGCAGGCCACCTTCTCGCCCGAGGGCGCCGCGCGCATCGGTGCGGCCGGATCCGGCCTCATGCTGTCGAAGTCGCAGCCGCACACCGCCGGATCCGGTGCGACCGCACTCGCCGACACGCAGCGGCTCGTCATCGACGCGTACGAGGCGGCACTGCCGGACGGTGTCTCGTCGCGCACGTTCGCCTCGCGCGGACTTGTCGTGGTCGACGACGAGGCCGACGTCGCCGCGCTCCTGGCACGCGGGATCGAGCGCTCGCTGCCCGCGGCCCGCCCCATGGGCATCGCGATCCCGGACGGGGCGAGCGACGAGGAGCTGCGGATCCTGTTCGACCTGCACGTCGGCACTCCGGAGCAGATCATCGAGGAGCTCGCGCAGGACCACGTGCTCGCCTCGGCCACCGACATCGTGTTCCAGTCGCACCCGGTCGATCCGCCGCACGCCGTGCTGCTGCGCTCGCTCGAGCTGATCGCCACCCGGGTCGCCCCGGCGCTGGGGTGGAGCCCGGCGGTCCCTGAGCCCGTCGAAGGGCCCGAGCCGCTCGATGCGGACGACGCCATCCTGACCATCCCGGAGGAGACCCATGTCTGATTTGATCGACGACCTCGTCGGCATCGTCCCGGGCAGCCCGCTCGATGCGCTGCGCGCCAAGCGCCCCGTCGCGCGCAGCGACGCCCAGGCGACGTACGACGGGCTCATCACAACGCCCGCCGACCTCGACCGGGCGACTGTGGCGGAGCGCGCGGCCCTGGGCTACTGGGTCGCCGCGCTCAGCCGTGCGGACGGTCTCGCCGGCCACTACCGAGCGCTGCTCGAGGCCGCGGATCCCGGCGTGCGCGCGGCGATCGACGCGGCGCTGCCGGAGGCGCTCACGACCGGTCCGTACGGGGCGTATCCGGAGGGACCGCTCAGCGTCGAGGATGAGGACGGCCTGCACTGGGTCGCGCCGCCCTCGCTCCGCGACGCGATCGGATCCCGCCTGAGCGCGGCCCTCGAGCACGCGCACCTGCTCACATACCGTCCCCGCGATTCGAGTCCGGACGCGCTGCAGACGCTGCTGGATGCGGGCTGGAGCACCGACGGCGTCGTCACGGTGTCGCAGCTCGTCGCGTTCACCCACTTCCAGCTCCGCGTGATCGCGGGACTCAGCGTGCTCAAGGAGGCGATCTGACATGGCAGAGCAGGTTCTGCGTCACCCCGAGGTGACCCCGCCGCACGTCTTCACGCAGGAAGAGCTCGGCTGGGTGCCGTGGCTCGAGCCGAAGCCTGAGGACGAGCTGACCGAAGACGACTACACCGCCCTCGTCGAGCGCTCCCGCGCCGCGAGCCCGTACTTCCGTCTGCTCGTGCGCGATCCCGTGGTGCTCGGCGCGCGCACCCGCGCCGACAACGACATCTTCTACAACACCGACGCCGGTCTCGGCCGGGCCGAGCGCGAGATCTCCGCCGCCGCGGCCTCGCGGGTCAACGGCTGCCTGTTCTGCGCCTCGGTGCACTCCCGCTTCGCGACGATCCAGGCGCCCTCGCGCCGCGACGACGTGCAGCGGCTGCTGGACGAGGGCATCGACGGCGAGCAGGACGAGCGCTGGACCGCGATCATCGAGGCGGCGGCCGCGCTGACGGCCACCCCGTCGCGGTTCGGGGAGGCGCACGTGCAGGCGCTGCGCGCGGCGGGCCTGGACGACCAGGCGATCGTCGACGTGGTGCAGAGCGCGTCGTTCTTCAACTGGGCGAACCGCCTCATGCTGTCGCTCGGCGAGCCGACGCCGCCCGCGCCGAAGGCCTGATCCGGACAGCGTTCCGGATCCGCGTTTCCCTCCCCGCATCGTCTTTCCCTCCCCGCATCGTCTTTCCCTCCCCGCAGAGGCGCGTCTAGGGGGAGGGAAAGACAGCACGGGGAGGGAAACGCAGGCCAGCCGGGCCGGGCCACGACGGATCCGGGCTGCAGGGCTACTTCTTCTGCGGGGCGAACGGCGTGCCCAGCGTCGCAGCGAGGGCCTGGAAGATCCGGGTCGCGGGGGAACTGCAGGGCAGATCCGTCGGGTTGTCGGTGAGGGTGCGGGCGTCGCTCGGGCAGTCGCCTGAGGGGATGTCGCTGTTCACCATCGTGATGATCGTGGTGTCGTCCTTGGTGTTGTAGAACATGGCCGTGTTGTAGCCCGGGAGTTCTCCGGTGTGGCCGACCCAGCCGTTCTGGCAGCCCCAGCCGATGCCGTAGCCGCCGTTGCCGGGACCGTTGAACTCGCGGAACGACGTGAGCCGCTCGATCTGGTCCTTCGCCGGTACGAGTCCCGCTCCCGTCGCCTCCGCACGGCCGTACTTCAGCAGGTCCGGTGCGCTGGAGATCAGCTCGCCGGCCGTCCAGCCCCAGGAGGGGTTCCAGTTCGTCGTGTTCGCCGGGTTCTCCGGGGTGCCGTGTCCGCCCTGCAGCGTGAAGCCCTGGGCGTGCGGATCCGGGAATGCGGCGGATCCAGCCGGGAAGATCGTGTGCGTCAGGCCCAGGGGAGTGAGGATCTTCTCCACGAGCACGTCCTGAAAGCTCTGGCCCGTGACCTTCTGGATGACCAGGCCCAGCAGGATCGTGTTGGTGTTCGAGTAGTCGAACGCGGTCCCGGGCGCGAAGTCCTGCGGCGGGAGTGAGATGCCAGCCTTGAGCAGCTCCTGCGGCTTCCAGACCCGGTCCGTCTCCGAGAAGAAGATCTTCTGCCAGGCCGGGTCCTTCGTGTAGCTGGTGATCGAGCTGGTCATGTCCGCGAGCATGCGGATCGTGACCTCGTCGCCGCGCGGGACGCCGTCGACGTACTTCGAGATCGTGTCGTCGAGGCTGAGCTTGCCCTCGGCGGCGAGCTGCGTCGTGAGGGTGCCGGTGAAGGTCTTCGTGATGGATCCGACGCGCTGGTAGACGTCGGTCGTCATCGGAGTGCCGGCGGCCGGATCCGCCACGCCGTACGCCTTCAGGAACAGCCCCTTCGGCGACTGCACGGCCACGACGGCCCCCTTCGACGAGGTCTGTGCGAAGGCGTCCTGCGAGGTCTTGTCGATCGTCGCGGTGAGGTCGTCGGGAAGCACCGACGACGGGAGGTCCGCGGTGCGCGCCACCACGGCCGAGGGGTCGGCGACGCAGGTCGAGACCGCCGGCACCGTCGATGAGGGGGTTCCGGCGCCGGTCGAGGTCGGTCCGGTCGAGGGCTGTGCGGAGCAGCCGGCGAGCACGAGCAGGGCGGCCGCGAGCGCGATCGGCCGTGCGAGACGAGCGGTGACCATGGCGGAGCTCCTTCGGGCAGATCGATCCTTCCCCCAAGGAGACCCTGGCACCGGCGGCACCCGGGAGGAATAGACGTAGGCCCATTCCGCCGCAGGCGCGGCCCCGGGAGACTGGTGGTCGCATGGGGATGCTCGAGGGGGAGAGACGAGGGTCGGATCCGCACGCGCGGTGGACCGGGTGCGCGATGAGGAGGCTCACGATGGCGGCTGACGAGATGCGGCCGGGAGCAGCGACGCGCGTGCGCCCACCGCAGGGCGATGACACCGCGACCTACGGCGTGACGCAGCTGCGTGGATCCGTCCCCGTCTCTCTCGACGACCACTTCCGGATCGGATCCCACACGAAGACGATGCCCGGAACCGCCGACGGGCGCCCGCCCGCCGCCATGATCGCCACATCACTCATGAAGAGCATCTACATCTACGGAGGTTGAGACGATGCCGTCCTCCCGCACGGTCCCGCCGGCTCTGCGCCGGGCGTTCGCGCTCGCCGCGGTGACCGCGGCTCTCATCCTGGCCGGCTGCTCCGGTCCCTCCGGCGCCGCACCTGGAACCGCCTCGCCGTCGCCGTCCACGTCCCCGGCCGGATGCGTCGCGGATCCCGCCCGGACCATCGCCGCGAAGCCCGGCGCGAAGACGATGTCGCCCCTGTCCGCGGAGACCGTCGCGAAGCTCGACGCGGTGGCGGCGAAGGCCTTCGCCCTCGGCGCCTCCCCGGGTGCGGTCGTCGGCGTGCGCACGCCCGAGGGCACCTGGACCAAGGCCTACGGGAACGCCGATCTGGCCGGGACCCCGATGCAGGTCGGCATGTACACCCGCATTGCGTCGCTCACGAAGATGTACACGGCGACGATCGTGCTGCAGCTCGCACAGGAGGGCAGGCTGAAGCTCGACGACACCATCGGGAAGTACGTGGACGGGATCCCGAACGGCGACACCATCACACTCACGCAGCTCGCCGACATGACCAGCGGTGTCGCGAGCTACACCATGAACGCGAAGCTCCTGGAGAAGTACTTCGCGGATCCGACCGCGGTCTACACGCCCGAGGAGGTCATCCAGGCGGGTGCCGCCGTCTCACCCCTGTTCCCTCCGGGGGAGGGGTTCGCCTACTCGAACACCAACACGGTGCTGCTCGGGAAGGTGATCGAGAAGGTGACCGGCCAGGACGTCGGCCGGCTGATGCAGACGCGGATCTTCGATCCGCTGCACCTGGCGCACACGTCGTGGCCCGGAACCTCGGCCGCGCTGCCGGAGCCGTACGCACGCGGGTACACGCTGAACGGCAACAGTGCGACCCCGGACGCCCCGGCCGACTCCACGGACTGGAATCCGTCATGGAGCTTCACGGCCGGCGAGATCATCTCCGACATCGACGACCTGCTGACCATGGGGCGCGCACTCGGCACCGGCCAGGGGCTGGTCGATGGGAAGACGCAGACCCTGCGACTGACCTCGTTCTCGGACATCGGGTACGGCTTCGGGCTGAGCTGCTCGCAGGGGTGGGTCGGCCACACCGGCGACCTCTCCGGCTACAACACCTCGCTCTTCTACGACACGGCGACGGACACAACGGTCGCCGTGCAGACCAACAGCGACATCGCGTCGGGCGGCTGCACCACCTCGCCCACCCTCACCGACGACCCGGGCGACGCGATCTGCCAGACGCCTGCGGTGCGGCTCCTGGTCGCCCTCACCGGCGAGCTGGGCACCGCCTACGTCCCGCCGCCGCGGAAGTAGTGCCGACCCGCTGCGTCGTCAGTGCGGGCCCTGGGGTCGTTGAGCGAGGACGGCGAAGCAAACCGAGACGAAACGCGGTGCCCGTCGGTGAGGGCCGTCCGTGAGGGCATCGCGTTTCGTCTCGCTCCTCGCGATGCTCGGTGCTCGCTCAACGACCCCGAGGGGGGTAGGGACTCCTCCTCACCGGTACTCCTCCGCCACCGAGGCGAGGAAACGCAGCACCGCGAGAACGCGACGGTGGTCGTCGCCGTCGACCGAAAGCCCGAGCGCGGTGTAGATGTGCGAGGTGTGCTGCACGACGGCCTTCTCGGAGAGGAACAGGTCCGTCGCGATCCGCGCGTTGCTGCGTCCCTCCGCCATGAGCGAGAGCACCTCGAGCTGGCGCGGCGTGAGGGATCCGACGGCTCCACTCGCGCGGCTCGCCCGCGTGACCAGCACCGAAACGACCTCCGGATCCAGGGCCGTGCCGCCCGCGGCCACCCGGCGGAGGTCGGCGGTGAAGGTCGTGACGTCGGCGATGCGCTGCTTGAGCAGATACCCGAATCCGCCGCTGTTCTGGTCGAGCAGCTCCGTCGCATAGCGGCGCTGCACGTACTGCGAGAGCACGACGACCGGGATCCCGGGATGCGCCTCGCGGATCCGCAGCGCGGCGATCAGCCCCTCGTCGGTGTGCGTCGGGGGCATCCGGATGTCGGTGATCACCAGCTCCGGCGCGAGCAGCTCGACCTGCGCCAGCAGCGCCTCGGCGTCGCCGACGGCCGCCACGACCTCGAAGCCGTCCTGTGCGAGCAGGTGCCGCAGCCCCTCGCGCAGCAGCACCTCGTCCTCGCCGATGATCACGCGCATGGCAGCTCCACCTTCACTTCGGTGCCGTGTCCTGGATCCGATCGCATCCGCAGGCTGCCGCCGAGCGCGTCGACGCGGTCGAGAAGGCCGCGCAGGCCCGCACCGCGGTCGACGCTCGCCCCGCCCACGCCGTTGTCGCGGACGAGGATGTGCAGCAGGCCGCTTTCGACGTGCAGGGTGACCCGCACTCGCGACGCCTTCGAGTGCTTGACCGTGTTCGTCAGTGCCTCGGCGACGATGAAGTAGGCGGTGTGCGCGGTCGTCGACGAGATCGTGGCGTCGTCGATGTTGGCCTCCAGCGTCGCGGGGATCGCCAGCCGGTCGACGAGGTCCTCCGCTGCGGCGGTCAGCCCGCGCTCGGTGAGGGTGACCGGCAGCACGTTGTGCACGAGGCGGCGCAGATCGGCCGCGGCCTCGTCGATCCCGTGCCGCAGCCGCGCCGATGCCTCGCTCGTCGCCGGGCCGGCATCGGGGGCGTTCGCGATGGTCTGCGCCGCGAGGGCGAGCAGCACGAGCTGCACCTGGATGCCGTCGTGCAGATCCTGCGCGATCCGCGAGCGCTCCCGGTCGGCGGTCTCGACGAGGCGGATCCGCGACTGCGTGAGCGCATCGTTGCTCGCGAGCAGCTCCGCGGTGAGTCGCTCGCGGTCGATCGCGATGGCGAGCACGTCGCCCGCACGTCGCACGGGCGCCGGATCCGCGGTCATCCGGGTGTCGTAGACGATCGCGCCGACGAGACGCGAGTCGACGCGGATCTCGCACCAGCCCCGGTCCGGTCCGCGCTGGGCGGGGTCGACCGGCGCGCCCGTCTCGTCGACGTACTCGCCGCGTTCGGTGGCCCAGTACACGACGCGCAGCGAGTCGTCGCCGAGAGTGCCGGCCAGGGCGCGGGCGACGGCCGGTCCGCCCGCGCCGGTGATGCCGAGCCAGGCGCTCAGCGGCTCCAGGTCGCCGGTGCGGCGGAACCCGCCGAGCAGCACCCCGAGCAGGAAGGCGATGGGGATCGCCGCCGAGACGATGAGCTGCGTCACGCCGCCGATCGCCGGATCCCACCCGAATGCGCCGACGATCGTGGGCGCGAAGGCGAGCAGCAGCACGGCCACGATGCCGTAGCCGAACAGGGGCAGCAGCGCGCGCCGGTGGCCCGGGTCGGCGACGACGAGACGCCGGGTCAGCACGACGGCCGTGAGCACCATCACCGTGATCCCGAGCGTCTTCTGCACGGCGGCGACGATCGGGACGGCGGCCGGCGCGGACGCCGAGAGCAGCACGAGCGCGAGCTGGAAGACCGGGCACGCCACCCAGCCCAGCACCACGGTCGTGATCGAGAGCCGCCCGCGCAGGCGCCCGGACGGGAACGCATGCAGCAGATGCATCGTCATGGCGAGCGGGCTCGTCGCGAAGATCGCGCTCAGCACTGAGAGCGCGTCGACGCCGAGGTTGACGAGCCCGGCGAGGAACAATGCGATGCCACCGACCACCAGCAGCAGGCCGGTGTTGTTGTGCGGGCGGCGCCACCAGGCGAGCACGCCTGCGGCGACCCAGATCCAGAACACCCCGGTGAACAGCGCCACCACCCAGAGCGTGTCAGGTGTGCGCAGCCCGATGCCCAGTTCGACAGCGCCGAGGAGGAAGGCGAAGACCGCGATCATGACGAGGGCCGCGGGCAGCGGGCGGTCGGAGCCGCCTCGGTGCACGGTGGAGGACGGGTCGACGGTCGCCGGATCCGCCATCGCCTCTCCTTCTTCACCGCTCCTTCTTCGCCGCTCGCGGCGCGCACGACGTGCACACCCCATGATGTCGCGCGGCACGGTGCGGTGACCATGGGCCTGGGTCCCGTGCGGGGAGGGGCGCGCGTACCTGCTTGGAGTGGCGGCCCGCTGCGTTCACCTCCCCGGAGCGCCTTCGCCCCCTCGTGCTGACGTCCGCCAGAGGGGGTGAAGACGGTGAAAGGGGGTGAAGAGATACCGGGAGCAGACCTCCTCGCGGTCAGACGAGCAACGACCGGATCCCCTCGCGCTCAGGCGAAGCGAACGGTCTGCTGGATCCGCGTGCGCAGGTCGAACAGCTCGGTGCCGCCGATCGTGCGGGATCCGGGTACGCCGGCGCGGAGCAGCGGGCGCAGCGCGCTGCGGCGAACGACCACGACGGTCGTGCCGCGGATCGCACCGAGAGGCGTGGTCGCCTGCGCCAGGTCATCGTCGGGGAGCACCAGGATCGCCCCGCCGAAGCGCACCCGGGCCGCGCGCGCGATCGTGCGCACCTGCGTCACGAGGGCGGTGATCGGTGCGCGGGACCCGGCGCCGGATGCGATGACCTCGCCGGCGCGGAAGCGCGCGATCTCGCCGAAGTCGGCCGACATCAGGCCGTAGAGCCCGCTCGGCCCGAGCACGATGTGGTCGAGGGTATCGGGCGACGGGGCCTCGCCGCCGACCGTGGCCGCGCCGGCCGGGACGGCCACGTCGTGCCAGGCCGTGAAACCCATGCCCAGGTCCGCGACGGCGCGCGCGGTGTGCTCCTCGGCGAGGGCGTTCGCGAGTATCCGGCGCAGCTCGCGGGGGACCGTGCGCACGAACGCGGGGTCGTACGGATCCGGCACTTCGGATCCGGCCCAGGCATGCACCTGCGCGACGTAGTGACGCCGCCGGCTCGCGCCCGCCTCGCCGTAGGCCTTCGCACGCGGGCGTGTATCGGTGCGCGCGGCCGGAGCGCGCCAGCCGTCCCACGCGACCTCGTCGATGGCGAATCCGTGCCCGCGGTCGTAGGCGGCGCGCAGCTCCGGGGTGCCGACGAGCTCCCAGGCGCGCTGCACCTGGATGAACACGGTCGCGTCGCCGCCCGTGTCGGGGTGCGTGCGGCGCAGCTGCAGTCGGTAGGCGCGGCGCAGCTCCTCGTGGTCGACGCTCGCGCCGACGCCGAGCACCTCGTACGCGGAGGCCGAGAGCGGACTGTCGAACATCGCCCTCCTCAGGTGGTCCGCGGCGGTGGAACAGCGGAGTACAGGGTATCCGGTCCGATGTCGGAGGCTGCTCGTAGCCTCGAGACGACGACGAGAGGATCCGCCATGGCGATGATCGACCCCGCGACGCCCACCGGCTATACGACCGTCGCGCCCTGGGTGGTGACCGACGACACCGGCGCGCTCCTCGACTTCATCACGGGCGCGTTCGAGGGGGAGGAGCTCGCCCGTGTGCAGACCCAGGACGGCTCGGTCGGGCACGGCGAGATCCGCGTCGGTGACACCGTGGTGCTCGCCTTCGACCGGCGTGACGAGTGGCCGGTGATGCCGAGTCTGCTGCGCGTCTGGGTGGCCGACGCCGACGCGGCATTCGCCCGGGCTCTGGATCGCGGCGCGACGGTGGTGACCGAGCTCGGTGACAACGCGTTCGGGCAGCGCGGCGGGCGTGTGAAGGATCCGTTCGGCAACATCTGGTGGATCACCGCCCAGGTCGAAGACGTGCCGGAAGAGGTCATGTGGCAGCGTCTGCAGGAACCGCGCTATGCCGAGAACATGCGTTATGCGCAGGAGTCGCTCGACGCCGCGCTGACCGGGTCGGCGTCCGGCTGGAGCAGCGCCCCGGTGCGTTCCGACGACCAGGGGTGAGTCCCCGGTCGCGGTGGGTCGATGTGGGAGCGCAGGCCTGGACCGCACCCGGGTAGCATTCCCCGGGTGAGATCCCCGATGAGCCCGGACCATCCGCTGCAGCAGGACTACGAGGTGCGCTTCGACTGGGCGCGCGAGGGCCTGCGCTCGATCGCACAGGGGGCAGGCGTCATCGTCGTGATCGACGCGATCTCGTTCACGACGACCGTGGAGCGGGCCGTGACCGAGGGGCTCGAGGTGCAGCCGTTCCCCGGTACGCGCGTCGAGGCCGAGCGCATCGCGGCTGAGCACGGCTTCGGAGAGGCCCGTCTTGCGGGACCGCGCGGGGGAGCGGGGGTGACGCTGTCGCCGTCGAGCCTCACCGCCGAGAACGTCGCAGCCTTCGGTGCGACCCGAGCCGTGGTGCCGTCGTTCAACGGCTCGCGGCTGTCGGCGGCGGCCGCGGGGTTCGGTGTGCCGGTGCTCGCCGCATCGCTGCGCAACCGCTCCGCCGTCGCGCAGTGGATCCTCGACCATCAGCACGCCGTCGGGCGCCGGGTCAAGGTCGCCGTGGTCGCGGGCGGCGAGGTGCGCGACGACGAGACGGTGCGGTTCTCCGTCGAGGACATGCTCACCGCCGGCGCCGTGATCGATGCCCTGGGCGCGCTCGGCATCGACGCCTGCTCACCCGAAGCCGCCGCGGCCTGCGCCGCGTACACCGGCCTGGCCCGGGCGACCCGGCACCTGTTCACGGCCTCGTCGAGCGGCGTCGAGCTGCGTGACGAGGGGCAGGGCGCGGACGTCGAACTCGCCGCGCAGACGGATGTGTCCACGACGGTCCCGGTGCTCGTGGACGGGGTGTTCCGGGCGGTGGATCCGGCGGCTCGCGCCTGACCCGGTCCCCGCTCGTCCTCGATCCCCGATCCGCGGCTCATCCCCGATTCCACCGCGTTTCCCTCCTCGTAGCGCCTTTCCCTCCCCGCAGAAGCGCCTCTCAGGGGAGGGGACGACGGCCAGGGGAGGGAAACGCATGGATGGGGGCCAGACTGGAGACACCCCGATCCGCCGAGGAGTAATCGCATGCCCGCCACTCTGACCTCGCCGTTGGACGAGGCCGCGCTCGGGCCCGACGTCCGGGTGGCCTCGCGCACGATCGACCGGTTCGCCCGGGCGCACGACGCCTCGCACTACCTCCTGGTGCCCGACGCGGTGCTCGTTCCCCAGGACGCAGCGGCCGTCGCCCGGGTCTTCGCCGCCGTGCGCGCGGCGGGGCGCAGCCTCACCTTCCGCTCGGGTGGCACGAGCCTCAGCGGACAGGGCGTGACGGGGGACGTCATGGTGGATACGCGCTCGGCGTTCCGCGGCATCCGCGTCGCCGACGACGGCACCTGGATCGCCGCGAAGCCCGGTGCCACCGTGCGCCAGGTGAACACGCGGCTGGCCCGCTTCGGGCGCAAGCTCGGGCCGGATCCGGCGAGTGAGATCGCGTGCACGATCGGCGGCGTGGTCGCCGACAACTCGAGCGGCATGGCCTGCGGGATCGTGGAGAACTCGTACCGCACGATCGAGTCGATGCTGCTGGTGCTGCCGAGCGGCACGATCCTCGACACCGCCGCACCCGACGCCCTGGCACAGCTGCGCGATCGAGAGCCCGAGATCGTCCGGGGTCTGCAGCACCTCCGCGACCGTCTGCGCGGGGATCCGGCCCTGAGCGCCGAGGTCGCGCGCCAGTTCTCGATGAAGAACACAATGGGATACGGCCTCAACTCCCTCCTCGACTTCGACGATCCGGTGCGGATCCTGGAGCACCTCGTGATCGGATCCGAGGGGACGCTCGCGTTCGTGGCGGAGGCGCGGTTCCGCACGATCCCGATCCAGCCGGCGATCTCGACCGGGCTGCTGGTGTTCGACACGCTCTCCGACGCGATGGCGGCGCTACCCGGCCTGACCTCGCTCGGACTCGCGACGATCGAGCTCCTGGACGCGGCGTCGTTGCGGGTCGCGCAGAGACTGAGCACGGTGCCGGAGGTGATCGCGGGGATCGACGTGCAGGGGCACGCGGCGCTGCTGATCGAGGTGCACGCCGCGGATGCCGACGCGCTGGCCGCGGGCACGGCGGCGGCGCTCGCGCATGTCGCGTCCCTGCCGCTCACGACCCCGGCACGCATGACCGAGGATCCGGTCGAGCGCGGGGAGCTCTGGACCGTCCGCAAGGGGCTGTACACGGCGGTCGCGGGAGCCCGCCCGTCGGGCACGACGGCACTGCTCGAGGACATCGCGGTGCCGGTCGAGCGCCTGCTCGGCGTGTGCGAGGGCCTCACCGCGCTGTTCGAGAAGCACCGCTATGAGGGCTGCGTGATCTTCGGGCACGCGAAGGACGGCAACGTGCACTTCCTCATCAACGAGCGCTTCGACGATCCTGAGGCGCTGCGCCGCTACGAAGCCTTCACCGAGGACCTGGTCGCGCTCGTGCTCGCCCAGGGCGGCACGCTCAAGGCCGAGCACGGCACCGGGCGCATCATGGCTCCCTTCGTGCGCCGGCAGTACGGCGACGTGCTCACCGACATGATGTGGGAGATCAAGGGGCTCGTGGATCCGGACGGGATCCTCAACCCGGGCGTCATACTGTCGGACGACGCCGGCTCGTACCTCGCCGATCTCAAACTCGTGCCGACGGTGGAGGGTGAGGTCGACCGCTGCGTCGAATGCGGGTACTGCGAGCCGACCTGCCCCAGCAAGGACGTCACGCTCACCCCGCGGCAGCGCATCGTGCTGCGCCGCGACATGACGGCCGCTCTGCACCGCGGCGAGGTCGACGTGGCCGCCGAGATCGCGCGGGACTACGACTACGACGCCGTGCAGACCTGTGCCGTCGACGGCATGTGCGGGGTCGCCTGCCCCGTCGACATCAACACCGGCGATCTCGTGCGTCGGCTGCGGGCCGAGGAGGCGGGCCGGCTCGAACAGGGCGTGTGGAACGTCGCCGCGAAGGGCTGGGGCGCGATCACCCGTGGCGGCGGCTTCGCGTTGAACGTCGCTGACGCCCTGCCGGCACCACTCGTGACAAGCGTGACCAAGGCCGCCCGCGCCGTGCTCGGCGCCGACACCGTGCCGCTGTACGACGCGCGTCTCCCCGGCGGAGGAACGCGCGCGCTGCAGGCTCAGAAACCGGCCGATGCGGAGGCCGTGCTGTTCGGATCCTGCATCGGCACGATGTTCGGCGCGGAGCAGGACGCCGACGGCGTGCACGGCGAGGGATCGCGTGAGGCCGTGCGGCTGCTGCTGGAGCGTGCCGGGATCGCGTACGTTGTGCCGCCGGATGCGGGCGGGCTCTGCTGCGGCACCCCGTGGAAGTCCAAGGGCCAGCTCGATGGCTACGCCACCATGACCGAGCGCGTGCTGCCGGCGCTCTGGGCAGCGAGCCGCAACGGTGCCCTGCCCGTGGTCTGCGACGCCGCCTCCTGCACGGAGGGGCTGCACGTGATGCTGGCGAAGGCCGTCGCGGAGCGCCCGGAGTACGCCGCGCTGCGGATCGAGGACGCAACGACCTTCCTCGCGCGGGAAGTCCTGCCGAAGCTGACCGTGCGGGAGCGGATTCGCTCCGTCGCGGTGCATCCGACCTGCTCGACCACGCAGCTCGATGCGAACGATGCCCTGCGCGCGCTCGCCGCGGCCGTCGCCGACGAGGTGTACGTGCCCGAGGGCTGGGGCTGCTGCGCGTTCGCGGGCGACCGCGGCATGCTGCACCCCGAGCTGACCTCGAGCGCCACCGCGGTCGAGGCCGCCGAGGTCGCGACGGCCGACGCCCTGCGCGGTGGCTTCGACGCTTACGTCTCGGCGAACCGCACCTGCGAGCTCGGAATGAGCCGCGCCACCGGCCGGCCGTACCGGCACGTGGTCGAGGTGCTGGAGGAGCTTACCCGGGCCTGAGGAGGGCGGCGGGGACGAGGGGGTCGTGGCGCCTCCGGGTCACAGTCCGCTGCAGTCGAGCCCGCGATAGACGCGGGGCGCGCCGTCGAGGATGAGGGCCACCGTTCCTGCGGCGACGCCGAGGGACGTCTCCTGCCCGATGCAGTCGATCCGAGTGACGCCCGTACCGCTCGCCGGGACCGTCAGCGCGGTCTTGGTCGGCCACGGATCCAGCCAGAGCTCGGGCGCGGGGAACGTGCTGCCCGCAGGGTCGTGGTCGGCGTTCAGGATGTAGCCGTCAGCGCGGTTCCACAGCACGGCGAGTTCGCCCTCGGGGGTATCGAAGAGGAGGCCCTTGTTCTCCGGGTCCGCGAAGCTGAGCCAGCGGACGAACGTGGCGCGGTCGAGCAGCCGTGCCGCGTTCGCGTAGGCGAGCAGAGACGGCTTCGCGCTGGTGTCGCGGTTCATCAGGCCGTAGTGATACTCGGCGTCGGCGGGGTTCGCGACCTGTGGATTACCGAGGACGCTGTCGTGGAACTGGTACCAGCACACGCAGCGGACGCCCTCCGCCTTCGCGAGCGCAAGGCTCAGGAACACGTTCTCCGCGGCGTGCCGGTAGGTGTCGTACCACCACGCGTTGGGTTTGGTGCAGGCGTACGCCTCGGTCATCCAGATCTCCTTCGGCCCGTACTGCGCGATGAGCGCCTTGAGCCGGCGCAGGCCTCCGAGGAAGTTCCAATAGGTGCCGTTCGCCCCCGCGTCCACCGGGCCCTGCGGCTCGTAATCGGGGGTGAAGTTGCCTCGACCGGGGTGGAAGGCGATGCCGTCGATGAGGTCCCAGCCGCCGCCGGCGTGGAAGTTCTGCACCCAGGGCTCGTCCATGCCCGCGAGCCCGTTGTTCAGCAGCTTCAGCGATGCTCCGGTGGCGACCACCCGGTCGTGCACCGGACGCAGCGCCTTGTCGATGTACGACTGTGCGGCGGTGCCGGTGTTGAAAGGACGGTTCAGCTCGTTGCCGACCTCGAAGTACTCGGCGCCGGCCGCGACGGCGGTCGCCGTGTTCGTGTCTGCCCAGGCCGTCGCCTCGGCGGCGGTGGCTGTGAGCGAGGGCTGCAACTCGATGTTGTGCGACATGCCCCGGGCGTCGAAGGCCGAGGGCGGCAGCCCGGGCCCGCCGTCGTACGAGATCCGCACGCGGTCGACGCCGATGCTCTGCCAGAGGTCGAGCAATGCGGTGGCCGAGGGCACCTGGAGCCACGGGTAGTTGGCCATGCCGAACATGCTGTCCGACGTCGCGGCGTCGTCCCGCGGCGGGACCGCCGCGAGGTTGGTGCGGGCGAACGCCTCGATCCCGCCGGAGACCGCCGCGACCTCGGTGACGACGAAGCCGGATCCCGGTGCGGTCAGGGAGAAGGCGTGGTCGAGGGTTCCGGCAGCCGGGACGACCACGGCGACCGTCTGGCTCGCCAGCAGGTTCCCGTTGAAGTCGCGCGCCCACCAGACCAGGTCGACCGCGCGATCGGTCGCCGCGCCGTTGGCGACCTGGGCGGAGATCGTGAGCTGCTGGCCGGCCGATGTCCACAGACCGAACGGCCGGTCTGTCCAGACCTCGATGCCGAGGTCCTGCGCCGTGCCGATCGAGGCGACCGCCGAGGGCCGCTTGTCACTGAAGAAGAAGTCCGCCCGGCTCACGACGCTGCCGTCAGGCTGGGTCACCCCGGGCGCGTGCACCCAGGTGGAATTCGTCCAGGACTGGCGGGAGCGGTCGAGGATGAGCAGCCCATGCAGGGCGCCCCATGCCGATGTGTGCGCGACGCCGACCGCGTCCTCGAAGGGTATTCCTCCGCCGGCGTCCCTCTTCCACTCGGTGAGCGCGACGTAGCCGTCCGGCTCGGTGCTTGACATGATCGCCCGGCTGAACAGGAACCCGTCCGGGATGAAGACACCGGATCCTGAAGCGTGCCACTCGAGCCGCACATGGCGCGTGCTGATCGAGAACAACCCGTACACCGCGATCGGCCCGGCCGCGGCGGGCATCACGTAGTCCATCCGGATGGCAGGAGTGCCGTCGGCGAGCGTCACGAGCGTGGGCGTTCCGCCAGTGGAGACCTGAATGCCCGTCGCGGTGTCCTTGGTCTGGAACTTGGAGCCCTGCATCCGGATGACACCCGAGCCATCCCTGATCGCGACGCGCCCGCCGACGCTCGCGACGATGCTCACTCCGTCGGCACTCAGGGTCACGTCGCCCGCGGTCGCATTCGCGCGGATCGGGCTCTGGGCCGCCACCAGCAGTGCGCCCGCGGCGAAGGTGGCGCCCAGGAATCCTCGGCGCGTGAATCCCGCGCCGGCATCGTTCGGTTTCGTCATCGGATCTCCCTTGATCATGATAATGCGCATTAGCGCACGAACGGGTTTCAGTCTGATCCCTCTCCATCGTGGAAGTCAAGAAGACTTGCGCTTCGTGAAGATACGCATTAGCGTCGGGGCATCGCCTTGGTGATAGGCATTATCAGACGCGGAGGACGCAATGTCGGGGAAGACGGGCAAGACGACCCAGAAGGAGATCGCACGGATCGCCGGGGTCAGTCAGACGACGGTGTCTCTCGTGCTCAACGATCGGGACGGCACGAACGTCCGCATCCCGGAGGCCACGAGGGAGCGGGTGCGTCGCGCGATCGAGCAGACGACGTACGTGGCAGACCCCGCCGCGCGCAGGCTCGCCGGGCTCGACAACAAGATCCTCGGCGTCTTCACTTACGAGTCCGCCCTGACCGCGGAGAGCATGGACTTCTACGGTCCGCTGCTCAACGGGATCGAACGCGCCGCCGAGCGGTACGACTGCGACCTCCTGTTCTTCACGAGCTCGCCCGTCGAGAACGGCTCGCGCCGCCTCTTCCACCGGAACACGCGGCTGCGCCTCGCCGACGGCTGCATCCTGCTCGGCCAGCACATGGACGGGGAGGAGCTCGCCCGTCTGGTCAGCGAGGGCTTCCCGTTCGTCGCGGTCGGACGACGCGACGAGGCCGAAGGCGTGCCCTACGTCGGGATCGACTACCGCGCGCTCACCCGCGATCTGATCGCACGGGCGGTCGAGCTGGGCCACACGTCGGCGGTGTACGTGCACGGCGATCGGGACACCCCGTCGTCCCGCGACCGGCTCGCCGAGATCGAGGCGGCAGGTGCGGGCGGACCGCTGTCCTTCCGCTCGCTGCCCGAAGTCGGCCGGGATCTCGCCGCGACCGCGCGCACGATCGTCGAGAGCGGCGCGACCCTCGTGGTCGCCGAAGACGCCTTCGCCGCCGAAGACCTCGCGCTCGCCCTCGAGCGGCAGGGTGTCGCGCTGCCGGTACAGGTCTCCATCGCCGCGCTCGGTGAGGTGCAGAGTCACACCGTCAAAGGCCTGCGCCTCTCCGGCTTCCACACCCCGCGCCAGCGCATCGCCTTCGAGGCGCTGGGCCTGCTCAGGGAGCTGATCGCGGCCGACCCCGAAAGCGCGGGAACGATCGATCGGCAGCGCCTTCTGCAGGGGTCCCTCGAACCCGGCGAGACGCTGATGGCACGTCGGGCCGACGTATGAAGGAGCTTCGCGCCGACATCGCGATCATCGGAGGCGGGCTCGGGGGCGTCGCCGCTGCGCTGGCCGCTCTCGGCCGCGGCAAGCGCGTGATCCTCTCCGAGGAGTACGCGTGGCTCGGCGGTCAGCTCACCTCTCAGGCGGTTCCGCCGGACGAGCACATCTGGGTCGAGCAGTTCGGCGTCACGGCCCGGTATCGCGCGCTGCGCGAAGGGATCCGTGCGTACTACCGCTCCTTCTACCCGCTCACCGACGCCGCCCGCCGCGACCCGAGGCTCAACCCCGGACTCGGACGCGTGAGCAGGCTCTGTCATGAGCCGCGGGTCGCCGTTTCGGTGATCGCGCAGCAGCTCGCCCCGTACCTCTCCAGCGGCCGGCTCACCGTCCTGCAGCCTTACGTGCCGACGTCTGCCCTGGTCGCAGAGCACGTCGTCTCCTCCGTGACCCTTCGTCACGTCGAGGACGGCACGGAAGTGCAGGTGGAGGCCCCGTTCGTACTCGATGCCACCGAGACGGGAGAGCTCCTCCCACTGACGGGGACGGACTACGTCGCGGGGGCGGAGTCGCGCTCCGAGACGGGGGAGCCGAGCGCGCCGGAGCAGGCCGATCCCGGCAATCTCCAGGCGATCTCCTGGTGCTTCGTGTTCGACCATGTCGAGGGCGCCGACTTCACGATCGAGCGGCCGGCGACGTACGAGTACTGGCGCGAGTACGCGCCGGCCTTCTGGGGCGACCGGCTGCTCTCCTTCACCGCACCGCAGCCACGCACGCTCGAGCCCGAATCCCGCACGTTCCACGTCAATCCGCCCTACAGCGATGACGGCGCGACGCCGGATCCCCGCGAGGATCCGGGCGATCTCGACCTGTGGGAGTTCCGCCGGATCATCGCCCGTCAGAACTTCCTGCCCGGCGCCTACGAGAGCGACATCGTCATGGCCAACTGGCCGATGCTGGACTACCTCGACGGATCCGTCTTCGACGATCCCGATGCGGCGACCCACCGCGCCGCTGCGAAGGAGCTCTCCCGCTCCTACCTGTACTGGCTGCAGACCGAGGCCCCGCGCCCCGACGGCGGCACGGGCTGGCCGGGACTGCGCCCGCGCGGCGATCAGACCGGCACGGCGGACGGATTCGCGCAGGCGCCGTACGTCCGCGAGTCGCGTCGCATCCGGGCGGTCACCACCGTGGTCGAACAGGACATCTCGGTCGCGTCCCGCGGTCACGCCGGTCCGGCGACCTTCCCCGACTCGGTCGGCGTCGGCATGTACCGGATCGACCTGCACCCCTCGACGGGCGGCGACAACTACATCGATGTCGAGTGCGCACCGTTCGAGATCCCTCTCGGTGCGCTCGTCCCCGTCGACACGCGCAACCTCATCCCCGCCGCGAAGAACATCGGCACGACCCACATCACCAACGGCGCATACCGCCTCCATCCCGTCGAATGGAACATCGGGGAGTCCGCGGGTGAGCTCGCCAGCTTCTGCATCGACGAATCCACGCTTCCGAGACATGTGCTCTCGGACCAGGAACTGCGACAGCGGTTCCAGAGCCGGCTCGTCGAGTCGGGCATCGAGCTCCACTGGCCGGAGATCCTCGGCTACTAGCGCGTCCCTCCTATCAAGAAAGCCCCCCATGAACACAGCAAAGAAGCTGGTCGGCGCTGCTGCCCTGGCGACGGCCGCGATCGTCGCGATCACCGGATGCAGCGCCACCCCGACCGCCCCCGCGCCCACCACCGCCGCCCCGAACAGCGTTGCCCTCCGCATGACGGTGTGGACCTCGAACGAGGCGCAGCTCGCGCTGTTCGCCTCGATCGCCGACAGTTACAAGGCGACGCACCCTGAGATCAAATCCATCACCTTCGACAGCCTCCCGTTCGCGGACTACAACACGACGCTCACGACGCAGATCGCCGGCGGCAATGCCCCGGACCTCGCGTGGATGGGGGATCTGTCCAAGGACCTGATCGCCTCCGATGCCCTTCTGCCGCTCACCCCCACGCTGAAGGAGACCAAGGGCTGGGGGTACGACGATCTGCTCCCCAGCGCGACCACGGAGTTCTCGAAGGGCGGGCAGCTCTACGCCTATCCGTTCTCGAACTCGCCGTACGCGCTCTACGTGAACAAGGATCTCCTCGCCGCGGCCGGCCAGTCCCTCCCTGCCTCTGGAGCGACCTGGGATGACATCTCGAAGATCGGGGCAGCGGTGAACGCCGCGACAGGGAAGGCGGGGTTCGTCATCCGCGACTTCGACTACTCCGCCTGGAACACCCTGGCCACGGTCTGGACCGGGTGGGGCGCGAGTGCCTGGAACGCCGACGGCACGAAGTGCACCTTCGACGACGACAAGATGGTCGGCGCCTTCACCTTCCTGCATGACGCTGTCTTCAAGGACTCCGCCATGCCCGGCCCCGGCACCAAGGCCGACTTCTTCGCCGGCGACTCCGCGTTCACCGTCGCTCAGGTCTCCCGGGCCTCGCTGCTCACCGGCAACTTCGGATACGAGGTCGTGCCGCTTCCCGCCGGTCCCGCTGGGTCCTACTCGGTGATCGGGCAGGCGGGCATGGGAGTCCTCCGCACGAGCGCGCATCCGCAGGAGGCGAGCTCCTTCCTCGCCTATCTGACCGGACCGGAGAACAGCGCCAAGCTCTCTCAGTTCTTCCCCTCGGCGCGCAAGTCTCTGCTGACCGGCGAGAAGCTGGCGGCGAACAACACGAAGCTGACCGCCGAGCAGCTGCAGACGGTGGTCGTGGATCAGATCCCCGGTGCCGTCACCCTGCCGAATCACACCAGTCCTGCCGAGATCGCGCAGAAGGGCAAGACCGCCCTCGACGCGATGTGGAAGCCCGATGCGGACGTCAAGAAGGTGCTGGGCTCTGTCTGCTCGGCGATCTCCCCGCTCCTGGTGAAATGACGATGACTGTCAGCTCCACCATGCCCCGGGAGGCATCACCGGACGCCTCCCGGGGCGCCGGAGGGCCGGATCCCGTGCGCAGGCGCGCGACCCGATTCTGGACGATGCGCCGGCGAGACGCAGCCGCGGGCTACCTCTTCATCGCGCCCCAGCTGGCGGGCGTCGTGCTGTTCGTCCTGATCCCGGTCGGCCTCGCGATCGTCTACAGCCTGAACAAGTGGAACATCTTCACCGGGCAGCTCAGCTTCGTCGGCGGGGCGAACTACGCCGCGCTCGCCGCGGATCCGCAGCTGCCGAGCGTGCTGGGTGCCACCGCGGTGTTCTCCCTCGGCGTCGTGGTGCTCAACATCGCTCTCGGGCTCGGTCTGGCTGTGATGCTCAATCGCCGTTTCCGAGGGGTGACGTTCTTCCGCACCCTGTTCTTCTCCCCGGTCGTGATCTCGGTCGTGGCCTGGACGCTGGTCTGGGGTTTCCTGCTCCAGGACAACGGCGGGATCAACGCCTTGCTCGCGCAGATCGGCATTCACGGCCCGAACTGGCTGCAGGAGGGGCCCACTGCGATGGGCGCCGTGATCGTGACGCAGGTCATCCGCAGCGTCGGGGTGAACATGGTGCTGTTCCTGTCCGCGCTGCAGGGGGTGCCCGGAGAGCTGTACGAGGCGGCCCGCATCGACGGGGCCGGCAGCCGCACGATCTTCACGCGCATCACGCTGCCGCTCATCTCGCCGACGCTGCTGCTCACGAGCATCATCACGATCGTGGGTGCGCTGCAGGCGTTTGCGCAGATCGCAGTGCTCACCGAGGGCGGCCCCGCCCTTTCCACGACGGTGCTCGTCTATTACGTCTTCCAGCAGGCCTTCACGTTCAACAACATCGGATACGGCTCGACCCTCGCACTGATGCTGCTCACGTTCGTGATGCTGCTCACCGTCCTGCAGTGGCAGCTCCGAAGGAGATGGGTCTTCTATGAGAACTGAGACACTCGCGGAACCGCAGCTGGCCGGACGGGCGACCCCCTCGCAGATCGTGACCCCTCGACCTCGGCAGGGGCGGATCCTCCGCCGGATCGTGCTCTACGTCGCCCTCGGTGTGCTGGCGCTGCCGTTCGTCGTGCCGACGATCTGGATGGTCGCATCCTCGTTCAAGCCACTCGACCAGATCTTCGCCGCGCCGCCCACGATCTTCACCGCGTCGCCGACCTGGGACGCGTACGTGCAGGCGTTCGGGTTCCAGCCCTTCGCCCGCCAGTACGGCAACAGCGTCTACATCGCCGTCGTCGTGACGCTCATCGCGCTCCTGGTGTCGAGCCTCGCGGGCTACGCCTTCGCGCGCATCCGCTTCCCCGGGCAGAATGCGCTGTTCCTGGTCGTGCTGATCGGCCTGCTGGTGCCCGGAGAGGTGACGATCGTCCCGCTCTTCCAGATGTTCAAGAGCGTGGGGCTGATCAATACGCACTGGCCGCTGATCCTCGTGACGGCGCTCGCCGCGCCCTGCGTGCTGGCGACCTTCATCATGCGGCAGTTCTTCATCGCGCTGCCTGTCGAGCTGGAGGAGGCCGCCCGCCTCGACGGGCTCGGACGGCTGGCGATCTGGTGGCGGATCTGCCTGCCGCTGGCGAAGCCCGCCCTGTCCGCCGTCGCGATCCTCACCTTCCTGGCGTCCTGGAACCTCTATCTGGAGCCGACCGTCTACCTGACATCACCGGACCTGTTCACGCTGCCGCAGGCGCTCACGCGCTACACCGACGCATACGGCGGCGAGATGTGGAACACGCAGCTGGCCGCGGCGACCATGACGGTCGTGCCGGTGCTCGTGGTGTTCCTGATCGCGCAGCGGCAGTTCGTCGAGGGGCTGGCCCACTCCGGGCTGAAGGGCTGAGGGCTGAGGGCTGAAGAGCTGAGGGCTGAGACGGTGACGCGGCCGCGGTCGGGTGCCGCTTCCGCAGGACTTCTGCAACTCTGCAGGATGATTCCGCGCGGATCATCCTGCAGAGTCGGGTCCGTCCTTCAGAGCTCGACCGGCGCGACCTCGAAGTACAGGTCCGCGTGCAGGGCGCAGCGCGGGTTGAATGCGGCTGCACATCGCGGGCAGGCGGTCGCGCCGAGGTAGTCGCGGATCTCGAGCTCGTGGCCGCAGACGCCGCAGAGCACGGCCTTGGCGTCCTGCTCGGCGAGCGGCCACGGCCGGGACGGGTGTCCGGCCGTCTCGTCGTGGCAGAGGTGGCAGGGGTAGTACTCGCCGCAGCACGCGAATCGGATCGCCACGACGTCGAGCTCGGTGCGGTAGTGCACGCAGCGGGTCTGCCCGTCGACCGGGCGACCCTTGATCTCGACCTGCTCGATGCCCATGGCAACGATCCTAGGCAGGCGGCGTGTTCAGCCACGGTGCACGTCCACGGGCACGATCATCGGCGTGCCGGCGACCGGATCCGGGATCACGACGGCTTCGAGGTCGAAGACCTCGCGCAGCAGCTCGACGGTGACGACGTCACCCGGAGCGCCCTCGGCGACGATGCGGCCGTCGCGCATCGCGACGAGATGGTCGGCGTAGCGTGTGGCGAGGTTCAGCTCGTGCATGACGACCACGACCTGCGTGCCGCGCTCGCGCGACAGCCGCACGAGCAGCTGCAGCAGCTCCACCTGGTGCGCGAGGTCGAGGTACGTGGTGGGCTCGTCGAGCAGCAGGATGTCGGGCTCCTGCGCGAGCGCCATCGCGACCCACGCGCGCTGCCGCTGTCCGCCGGAGAGCTCGTCGATGGAGCGCTCCGCGAACTCCGTCATGCCGGTCACCTGCAGGGCATCGGCCACCACCTCGTCGTCGCGGCGGTCGCGCCCGCCCAGCCAGCCGCGGTGCGGGGTGCGACCGCGGTCGACGAGCTCGGCGACGCTGATCCCGTCGGGGGCGATCGGCGCCTGCGGCAACAGGCCGACGAGCCGGGCGACCTCTTTGGTGGGCAGCTGCGAGATCGCGGTTCCGTCCAGTAGCACGGATCCGCTGCGCGGCTTCAGCAACCGGGCGAGCGTGCGCAGCAGGGTCGACTTGCCGCAGCCGTTACCGCCGACGATCATCGTGATCCCTGACACGGGCAGGGCCAGGTCGAGGCCGTCGATGACGGGCGCGCCGTCGTAGCCGGCGGTCAGGTCGTTCGCTTCGAGGGTGTGCGAGCTCATGCGCGCGTGCGTCCTCTCATCAGGAGCCAGAGCAGGAACGGCGCACCGATCGCGCCGGTGAGCACGCCGACGGGTAGCGTGATCGGGAAGGCGTGCTGTCCGGCCGCGTCGCCCGCGAGCACGATGATCGCGCCGAGGAGCGCGGAGACCAGAGGGAGTGCGGCGTCGCGCCGGACCAGCCGCAGCGCGATGGGCCCGGCCAGGAAGGCGACGAACGAGATCGGTCCGGTCAGTGAGGTCGCCACCGCGATGAGCAGCACCGCGCACAGGATCAGCAGGATCCGGGAGCGCTGCGGGCGTGCGCCGAGCGCCGTCGCGGAGTCGTCGCCGAGTCGCAGCACCGGCAGCGTCCGCGCGGCCAGCAGGGCGACCATGAGCAGCACGGCGAGCACGGGAGCAGTCGGGGCGAGCTGGTCCCAGAGGCTGCGGCTGAGGGATCCGGCCATCCACACGGTCGCCTGCTCGGCGGCCTTGACGTCGGAGCGCGTGAGGACATAGCTGATCACGGCCTGCAGCGCCGCGGCGACGCCGATGCCGACCAGCACGAAGCGCAGGCCGGAGAGGCCACGGCGGTGGGCGAGCGCCCAGATCAGCAGCGCGGTGGCGAGCCCCCCGGCGACGGCCGCGCCGGCCACCATGAGCCCGGAGGCGCCGAAGAAGGAGATGGCAGTGATCGCCGCGGCGCTGGATCCGGCGCTGACGCCGATCACGTCGGGGCTCGCGAGCACATTGCGCAGCAGGGTCTGGAACAGCATGCCGCCGAGGCCGAACGCCGCTCCGGCCAGCAGCGCGCCGACCGCACGGGGCAGGCGCAGTTCGACCACGGCGAAGCTCACGCCGGGCACCGTCTGGCCGGTGAGCGCGCGCAGCACGTCGGGCAGGGCGAGGGTCTTCGTGCCGAACATGAGGGCTGCGCCGAACAGGAGGACCGTGACGACGGCGAGACCCGCGATGAGCACGGCGTCGCGGGCCTCGCGGTGGCACCGAGCAGCGCGGAGCCGATCGGCGGGTGCGGACGTCGCGTCGGGTCGTGCGGTGTCGAGGACGGTCACAGGCCCACCGCCTTGCGCCGGCGCAGGAGCGCGATGAAGACCGGAGCGCCGATCACGCCGGTCACGATGCCCACTTCGAGCACACCGGGCCGAGCCAGGATCCGCCCGATCACGTCACAGACGAGCAGGAACGAGGCTCCGGCCGCGGCCGACAAAGGCACGATCCAGCGGTAGTCGCTGCCGACGAGCAACCGCACCGCATGCGGGACGGCGAGCCCGACGAACCCGATCGGACCCGCGAGGGCCGTCGCCGTGCCGCACAGGAGCACGACCGCGAGCACCGCGGTGAGCCGGGATGCGCCGACGCTCACGCCCAGCCCGCGAGCGACGTCGTCGCCGAGCGCGAGCGCGTTGAGTCGGCCGGAGCAGGCGACGGCGAGCACGGCACCCAGGGTGAGAAAGCCCCCGAGCTGCGCCAGCGTGGAGAACGACGCCGCTGTCAGGGATCCGACTTGCCAGAACCGGAAGCTCTCCAACGTCGACTGGTCGACGATGAGGATGCCCGTGATCACGGCCGTCGCGATCGCCGTGACCGCCGCGCCCGCGAGCGCGAGCGTCACCGGGGTCGCGCCACCGGGACTCGCCGCGGCGGCGCCGTAGCCCACGACCACCGCCACGGCGGCGCCGGCGAGGGCGCACCACACGATCGCGAGCGGCGCCTGCCACCCGAACAGCGTCATGCCGAGCACCACGAACAGCGACGCTCCGGCGTTCACGCCGAGCAGGCCGGGGTCGGCGAGAGGGTTGCGAGCCATGCCCTGCATGAGGGCGCCGCCCATGCCCAGCGCCGCGCCGACCAGCAGTCCGGTGATCGTCGTAGGCACCCGGGAGAGCACGGCCGCCTGGTCCGTGGAACCGTCGGGGCGCAGGAACGCGTCCCACACGGCGCCGGGCGGCACGATGCGCGCACCCAGCGCGAGGGAGAGCCCGCTCGCGACGAGAAGCGCGACGAGGCACACGACGAGCGCCCACGTCGGGGACAGACGCACGCGACGGCGTGCCTCGGATCCCGGCGCGGGCGGCGTCGGTGCAGGGGCGAGGGTCATCAGGCCTTGGCGGCAGCCTCGCCGAGCATCTTCGCGTAGGTCGGCAGCGCCCATGGGATGGACAGCACGGTGGGCGCTGATACCGCCATCAGCAGGGCTTCGTCGTTCATGAGCGCGACGGAGCCCTTCTTCACGGCGGGGATCCGGCTCAGCAGCGGGTCGTTCTGAAGGGTGGACAGGTCGCCGCCCTGCACGTAGACCACCGCGACGTCGGCGTCGAGCTTGTCGGCCTGCTCGGCCGAGATCGTCGCGACGAAGCCCTTCTCGTTCTCGGCCAGGTCGGTGATGGACTGCGGCGTGGCGAAGCCGAGGTCGTTCAGGTACTGCACGCGGGTGTCGCTCGGCGTGTAGTACTGCACCTTGCCGAGATCCTTCGCGTCGACCCACATGACCATGCCGGTCTTGCCCTTCGCCGCGGGGTACTTCGCCATCTCGGTCGCCATGGCCTTCTCGGTGTCGGCGATCAGGGTCTTGGCCTCTGCGGACTTGCCGAGCGCTGCGCCGACCATCGTGGTGGAGTCGCGCCACGAGGTGCCCCAGGGCGTGCCCGGGTAGGCGACGGTGGGGGCGATCTTGGCGAGGGTGTCGTACTCCTGCTTGGTGAGACCGGAGTTCGCGCCCAGGATCAGATCCGGCGAGGTGTCCGCGATCTTCTCGTAGGGGATCCCGTCGGTCTCGTCGTGCAGTGGCGGAAGCTTCGCCTTGTCGGCGTCGATCGCGTCCTTCGTCCACTCCAGGTAGCCATCGCCGTCCGCGTCGCCGAAGGTCGACTTCGGGATCGTGACCGGGATCGTGCCCAGGGCGATCGCGGCATCGAAGCTGCCCCAGCCGATCGTGGCGACGTTCTTCGGTGCCGATTCGATGACGGTCTTGCCGTAGACGTGCTCGATGGTCGCGGGGAAGGCACCGCTCGAGGATCCGGTTCCGGTCGTGCTGGGCGCGGACCCGGCGGAGCACGCGGACAGCGCGAGGGCGCCGGCGGTCAGGAGGGTGAGGACGGCCGCGCCACGGCGCAGACGGAGGGAGGGCATGGGATCTCCTCGAAGAAAGGCAGTGGGTAGATAGGTAAGCCTAACCTATCTGCCTGATCTGTCGAGAAGGGCCGGAGCCGCCTGCGCGGCGGGTGCTTCAGAGTCCGTTGAGCAGCCCCAGGCACGGCCCGATCACGACGAGCCAGGCGGCCGCGGAGATGATGAGCACGCCCACGCCGATGCCCCTGGTCTTCGCCCAGATCAGCAGCACCGCGCCCAGGATCAGCGGCAGTACGAGCGCGCCGATCGAGAACGCGGTTCCGAGGTTGGCGAGGCTGAAGAACAGCACCAGAGCGATCAGCATGGATCCGCAGCCGACCGCGGTTCCGACGCCGATCCCCGCGCCGAAGCTCAGTCCCGAGCGCGGTGGTGGTCCGCCGGCCGGACCGGCATACGCCGCGTAGCCGCCCGGCGCTGCGGGGGTTCCCGACGCTCCCGGATATGAGCCCGGCGCGCCGGGATAGGCGCCGGGCGCGGCGCCCCCCGAGGGAGGACCGGTGGGCGCCACCGGATCGGGCGGCGGAACCACCGTCCGAGCCGGAGGGATCTCGGCGCCCCCCGGAGGGATCGCGTCGCCCGTCGGTATTGGGCCGCCGAGCGGTGGGGCGAGGGGAGGGGCGGCCGGCTCCGGGAGGGGTGCCTGAGGAGGCGCGGGCGGACCGGGCGGTGCAGGTGCGGGCGGTGCCGCCGGCGGGCTCGGCGGCGCGGGTGGCCGGGGCGGGCCCGGCGGCTGCTCGGGGGCGCCGGGTGCGGGTGGATCCGGCTGGACCACCGGCTGCTCCGGATCCGGTTCGGACGGGTCCTCAGGCGTGCTGTTCACTCGGGATCCTCCTTGGGATGAGCGGGAAGGCGCCTCGCCGCGCCTTCCAGACGATGCGGGCGAGCAGGAGCGGGATCGTGACGATGAGGAACAGCTGCGGTCGGGTCAGGCCGAGCCAGGCGACGTCGTTGCCGCGCACGAACTCCACGAAGAAGCGGAAGATCCCGTATGCCGCGATGTATAGCGTGAGGGTCTCGCCGGCGGCGATGTCGCGGTGGCGCAGCCAGAACCAGAGCAGGCAGAACGCGGCCGCGTGGAACGCGATCTCGTAGATGAAGCTCGGGTGCAGCGGCACTCCCGCCGTAGATCCGACCCGCGCGGCGGCCGCGGGATCCAGCACGATGCCCCAGTCCGCACCAGTGGGGGTGCCCGGCCGCTCGGTGAACAGGCAGCCGAACCGGCCGATCGCCATCGCGATCGCGACCGCCGGGGCGAAGAGGTCGCCGCTGCGCTCGCGGTAGCCGACGATCTTCTTGGCGACGTGCACGCCGAGCCAGGCTCCGACCAGGGCGCTCAGGATCGAGGCGTTGCCGTGCGTGAGCTGCGAGACGAGGTCGCGGTTCTTGGTGAGGTCGATGTGCTGAGCCCAGGTGCCCAGGCGACTCAGGATCGCTGCGCCCAGCAGCGCTCCGAGCACGAGATATGCCACCCGCGGATCCGTGACGCCCCGCCGGCGACGCTCGATGAGGAACACGATCCCCGCCGCGCCCAGTCCGAGCGCGACGAAGAACCCGTGCGTCTCGAGCGGAGGCGCCCACGGTCCGAGCAGATCCTGCAGCGTCGGGAACATCAGAACCGCCCGATCCAGAACATCACCCAGAACGGGGTCGCGACAGCGGCGAGCACCGCGAGAGCAGAGAGATACGCGAGCACGAGGCGGGTGTCGCCGAGCTTGCACTTCGAGCGCAGCAGACCCTGACGGCGGGCGCGCGCATATCCGGCGATGGCGACGAGTGCGAAGCCCAGCACGGCGATCGGACCGAGCAGGCACGCGATGAGCGCGACTGTCGTGAACACGCACAGCCGCAGGGGATCGAACGGCGGCGCGGCGGATCCGACGGTCTCGTCGTAGCGGTTCAGGCCGGACAGGTCGAGCTCACCGGGCGCGCCCGTCGGGCCCTCGCCCTGAGGGGCGGAGGACGGATCCGGAAGCGCAGCGGACACGGGTCAGTGCCCCACCGAGAGCGGCAGCCGGGCGCGGTCCCCGACGTCGACGCCCGCCTCTGAGGCGGCGCCGCCGGCGCGAGCACCCGCGGATCCGGTCGCTGTCGAGATGCGCGTGCGGGAGAGCGGCGCCCACGCCTGCACGGCGCAGAACGGCGCGCACTGGTGCGCCGACGTCTGCTCGTTGACCGTCGCGACATGCACGCAGCACTGCGTGAGGCGCTCCTCGATCATGGTGTTGATGTCCATGAAGGGCTTGACCGTGATGCGCTTGACGCGTTCGCCGAGGAACTGCCTCAGCCGCTTGTGCTGCCCGGGCAGCGCCGCGGTGGCGAGCTTGGTGAGCGTGCCGATGCCGAGGTCGCAGCCCGTGCAGATGTCCTTCCAGAGGGATCCGATCGAGGGGTGCGACAGCGACGACTGCTCGCTGAGCAGGTCGAGCAGCGACTGCTTGACCGAGTCCTTCAGCTTCTGATTGATGCCGCTGTCGGCGATGCGGTTCGCGATCAGATCCGGGTTGAGGTCGAGGAACTCCTTGAGCCGGTCGTGCCCGACGAGCTTCGTGAGCGAGTTCCAGGATCCGGAGTCGTCCTTGAGCAGGTAGCCGACCGAGCAGCAGTGCGGGTGGCTGCAGGGGAGCGCGGTGAGATCTTTCCAGGTGACCTCGCCGTCGGTCTGCGGCTCGAGCCGGGCGAGCACGCCCGTGTGCGTGAGACGGTCGTGCGGGTCGATCCCCGCCGAACGGCCGGATCCGAACACGGGCTGGATCGTGACGCCGCCCACGTAGGGCGTCTCCATCGCGCGACGGATCACGGCGCCGATCTCGCCGTCGTTCACGCCGAGGGCTGCGGTCATGGTGAGGGTCGTGAACACCCCCGCCTCGCTGAGTCGTGCGAGCGCGCGTTCCTTGAACCGGCGGATGTCCGCGCCACGGTGGTAGGCGGACGCCCCGGCGCTCTCGCCGTCGTACTGCAGGTAGACCTCGACCCGCTCGCGGTGCTTCTTGAGCGTCGCGACGAGGGCGTCGTCCTGCGCGATGCGCAGACCGTTCGAGTTGAGCAGGATGCGTACGATCGGGCGCGCCACGAGGTGCTCGAGCAGCTGCTCCAGCCAGGGGTACAGCGTCGGCTCGCCGCCGGAGAGCATCAGCACGTCGATGCGATTGTTCTCCTTGGCGAGCCGGGCATCGACCGAGGCGAGCACTTCCGCGAGCGGGGCGATGGCGCTCGCCGCAGGGCTGGATTCCGCGAAGCACGTCGGGCAGCGCAGGTTGCAGTGGTCGGTGAGGTCCTCCAGCAGGATGCAGGTGTGCTGCGTCTGCATCTCGGGCAGGCCGTCCTCGTAGGCCGAGGGCACCGGTTTGAAGTTGCCTGCGAGGTCGGGTTCGTGCACTTTCGTCGGTGCGGTCCACTGCTCGAGGTAGGTGAGGATCTCGGCCGACTCGTCGTAGAGCGTGCGCTGCAGTCCGTGCTCGGGGCAGCCTCGCTCGAGCCAGACGCGGTCGCCTCGCACCGCCAGCCAGCCGCTCAGCCGGCGGACATCCGCGAGCGGACGTTCCGGATCCTCTTCATGGCACGTGGGGCAGAACGCGTTGACGTAGCGGTGCACGCGGTAGTCGCGCAGGGGCTGTCCGGATCCGGCGGTCTTCGCGCGGACGGGGGCTCCCGCCGCACCGGGGCCGAAGCCTGCCGGGTTCTCCACGGTGGGGGGCATGCGCTCACCCTAGCGGCCGGGTGGTTCCGTGTCGGGGGTGCGGACGGGGCGTGTGGATAACCGCGCGGTCGCGAAGTCCGATCGTGCGGCGAGGACGTTCGTGCCGGATGTATGCGCACACAGGAGCGGAGGGCCGCCCGCAAGGACGGCCCTCCGCAGTGAGGATTTCAGCGGCGCTCGACGGCCTTCGCCACCGCGCCTGCGGCAAGCAGGAACAGTCCGGCGAAGAGCAGGAACGGGTCGTAGAACCCGGTCTGCGCGAGAGAACCCGTCCTCGCGGTGGCTGCGTGCAGGCTGCGCACAGCCCCGTTCAGACCGTGCGTCACGTGAGACACGACCTGAACGCCACCGTTACCGGCGGCCGGGGTGGTTCCGCCATTGCTGGTTCCGGGCGTGCCCGGAGTTCCGGTGCCCGGGGTGCCCGGGGTGCCCGGAGTTCCGGGAACGGTGGGCAGGCCGGGCAGCGATCCAGTGAGCCCTCCGATGACGCCGGGGAGGGATCCGGTGATCCCTCCGATGACGCCCGGGAGGGATCCGGTGACTCCGCCGATGACGCCGGTGACCACCGGAACGGTTCCGGTCACGCCGCCGATGACGCCGCCGAGGTTCGGCAGGCCCGGGAGGGTCCCGCCGTTGCCCGGGGTGCCACCGGTTCCGGGAAGACCCGGGATCGTGGGCAGGCCGGGGACGGTGGGCAGCCCCGGAAGGCTGCCGGTGATTCCGCTGAGGACGCCGCCGAGGTTGGGCAGGCCGGCGCCGGGGTTCGGCTCGCCGGGGAGGACGCCCGCGAGGGCGCCCGTCAAGCCGCCGAGGTTCGGCAGACCCGGAAGGATCCCGCCGTTGCCCGGGGTTCCCGGGTTGCCGGTTCCGGGGAGGCCCGGGACGGTGGGCAGGCTGGGCAGGTTGCCGGTCAGTCCGCCGAGGATCCCGCCGATGTTGGGCAGGCCCGGGAGGGTTCCCCCGTTACCGGGGGTTCCGGGGTTGCCGGTTCCGGGGAGGCCCGGGATGGTGGGCAGGCTGGGCAGGTTGCCGGTCAATCCGCCGAGCGCACCGGTGATGGCACCGATGGGCAGGTTGGGCAGGCCCGGGAGGGTGCCGCCGTTGCCGGTTCCCGGGAGGCCCGGGATCGTGGGCAGACCGGGGACAGTGGGCAGGCCGGGCAGGTTGCCGGTCAGTCCGCCGAGGATCCCGCCGATGTTGGGCAGGCCCGGAAGGGTCCCTCCGTTGCCCGGGGTTCCCGGGTTGCCGGTTCCCGGGAGACCCGGGATGGTGGGCAGGCTGGGCAGGTTGCCGGTCAATCCGCCGAGCGCACCGGTGATGGCACCGATGGGCAGGTTGGGCAGCCCCGGGAGGGTTCCCCCGTTACCGGGGGTTCCGGGGTTGCCGGTTCCAGGGAGGCCCGGGATGGTGGGCAGCCCCGGAAGGCTGCCGGTGATTCCGCTGAGGATTCCGCCGAGGTTGGGCAGGCCCGGGAGGGTTCCGCCGTTACCGGGGGTTCCCGGGTTGCCGGTTCCAGGGAGACCCGGGATCGTGGGCAGTCCGGGGACGGTGGGCAGCCCCGGAAGGCTGCCCGTGATTCCGCCGAGGACGCCGCCGAGGTTGGGCAGGCCCGGGAGGGTTCCCCCGTTACCGGGGGTTCCGGTTCCCGGGAGTCCCGGGACGGTGGGCAGGCCGCCGGTCAGGTTGCCGAGGTTCGGCAGGGTGACGGAGGCGTGCGGTGCGGTGGTGCCGGTGGTGGGCAGGGCTGCGTCGACGTAGACGTTGGTGCTGTCGGTGCCGATGCGGTCGGTGGTGCTCACTCCGTTGGGGCCTGCGGTGAGGTCCCAGACGTCCTTGATTCCGAGGACGTTGAGGTTCTTACCGACGTTCAGGCCGTTCGGGGTCGTGCCGGCGTGAACCGAACCGATCCCCGGGAGGGGAACCGTGACCACGCCAGGCGTGCCGCCGTTGCCCGGGAGACCCGGAACAGAGGGCAGACCCGGGAGGGATCCGGTCAGACCGCCCAGCGCACCGGTGATGGCACCGATAGGCAGGGATGGAAGGCCCGGAAGGCTGCCACCGGGGGTGCCCCCGGTGCCGGGGAGACCCGGAACGGAGGGCAGACCCGGGAGGCCGCCAGTGATCCCGCCGAGGCTCGGCAGGGTGACGCCAGCGTGTCCCGGCGTGGTGCCGGTGGTGGGGAGGGCTGCGTCGACGTAGACGTTGGTGGCGTCCGTGCCGATGCGGTCCGTGGTGGACACGCCGCTAGGGCCTGCGGTGAGGTCCCAGACGTCCTTGACTCCGAGGACGTTCAGGTTCTTACCGACGTTCAGCCCGCCGGGGGTGGTGCCGGCGTGGACGCTGCCGACGCCGGGGATGGGAACCGTGATCACGCCAGGCGTGCTGCCGGTGCCGGGGAGACCCGGAACCGAAGGCAGGCCCGGAACAGTGGGCAGGCCCGGGAGGGATCCGGTCAGACCGCCCAGCACACCGGTGAGGTCACCGATGGGCAGGGTGGGCAGGCCCGGGAGGGTTCCCCCGTTGCCGGGGGTACCGGTTCCCGGGAGGCCCGGGACGGTGGGCAGGCCGCCGGTGATCCCGCCGAGGTTCGGAAGGGTCACGCCGGCGTGCGGGGCCGTGGTCCCGTTCGTCGGGACGGCTGCGTCGACGTAGACGTTGGTGGCGTCTGTGCCGATGCGGTCCGTGGTGGATACTCCGTTGGGGCCGGCGGTGAGGTCCCAGACGTCCTTGACTCCGAGGACGTTCAGGTTCTTACCGACATTCAGGCCGTTCGGGGTGGTGCCAGCGTGAACCGAACCGACGCCGGGAACCGGAATCGTGACCACGCCAGGAGTGGCGCCGGTGCCGGGCAGGCCCGGAACCGAAGGGAGGCCGGGGACGGCCGGCAGCCCGGGGAGCGTGCCGGTGATTCCGCTGAGGACTCCGCCGAGGTTCGGCAGAGCCGGGATCGAGGGCAGCCCCGGAATGGTTCCTCCTCCATTACCTCCGGGGGTGCCGCCGGTGCCCGGAAGCCCGGGCAGGGAGCCGCCACCGGGAAGACCCGGGACGGTGGGGAGGCCGCCGGTGATCCCGCCGAGGTTCGGCAGACTCACGCCGGCGTGCGGGGCCGTGGTCCCGTTCGTCGGGACGGCTGCGTCGACGTAGACGTTGGTGCTGTCGGTGCCGATGCGGTCGGTGGTGGACACGCCGTCGGGGCCAGCGGTGAGGTCCCAGACGTCCTTGATTCCAAGGACGTTGAGGTTCTTACCGACGTTGAGCCCGTTCGGGGTGGTGCCGGCGTGAACCGAACCGATCCCCGGAAGGGGAACCGTGATCTCGCCCGGAGCTCCGCCAGTCCCGGGCAGTCCCGGAATGCCGGGCAACGAACCGCCCGGAAGCCCAGGAAGTCCAGGAAGTCCAGGAAGTCCAGGAAGTCCAGGAAGGCCGGGTGTGCCGCCGTTGCCCGGGAGGCCCGGAACGGAGGGCAGACCCGGGAGGTGCCCGGTGATTCCGCCGAGGGTGCCGGTGACGCCGCCGAGGGTGTCGCCGACGTTCGGCAGGCCCGGCAGCGACGGAACGCCCGGGAGGCCGGGGGTGCCGCCGTTGCCCGGGAGTCCCGGGACGGAGGGCAGACCCGGGAAGTGCCCGGTGACCCCGCCGATGGTGCCGTTGACGCCGGATGCGACGGAGTCGGTGACCCCGTCGACGGTGTCGCCGACTCCGTTGCCCGCCGCCGTGACGACCGAGCTGACGGTGTCTGCAGCGCCGCTGGCAGCAGCGTGCGTGACGTCGTCGACCGTGTTCGTCACGCCGGTCGTGGCTGCGTCGGTGACGCCGCTGACCGTGTCCGCGGCTCCGTCGGTCGCCGCCTCGGCGGTCTGGACGATGGCGTCAGTGACGTCCGGGACGGACGGCACGGAAGGCAGACCCGGATCCGTGCCGCCACCTGACGGGACCGTGCCCGTGACTGTGCCGAGCGTGTCGCCGACGAGGTCCGAGACGTCCTGCGTGACCGCGGGAAGGCCGCCGGTTCCTCCGCCTCCGCCGCCCTGCGACGGGTCGCAGGCGCCGGCCACGAGGTTCGTGACTGCCGTGAGTGTGCTGTTGACGACGTTGCAGCCGCAGTCGGCGCCATTGGGTGGCGCCTCTGCGGCATTTGCCGCCGTCGCGCCGGCGAGAGTGATCCCGCCCGCGATGAGCGTGCCCCAGAGAGCACGCTTGACGATGCGATTCATGTTCTCTTTCCTTCTGATCTGGGGATGCGCGAATGCGCGATGACACGTGCCGCCTCGAAGGCGGTCGTGCCCCGATCAGTCGGGAGAGGAGTCGTGGTCCGCGACCGGCGAGACCGGCAGGCGGTCGTCGCCTGCGGATCCGGTGCGGACGGTCAGCAGACGGTCGCCTGCCGACAACGAAGAGATGGTGCCGAAGAGGCGCACGTCGCTCGTGCTGCCACCGGATGCGGATCCGGTGCCGGGCACCCCGAACTCAGACGTCGGGGAACCCGACGGGTGCTGCGCGGGTGCTGCGGGCGCGGTCGCTGACGGAGGCGCGGAGAGCGCCGCCGTGGCGACGTCATCGAGGGCGGGAAGCGCGCGTTGCGCCTCGCCTCGCGCCGAAGCAGGCGTGACGAGGGGAGACGAGGCGGAGGAGACCGGGTCGAATGCGCCGTGAAGAGCGGGAACGGCGGGGGATCCGGCCGGATCCGCGACCGGGGAGGCCGGCGGCACAGGCGCGGTCGCGCCGCGCACTGTCTCGGTCACGGTTCCGACGGTGCCGTCGATCGAGACGGCGATCCGCGGGAGCGCATCGGTCACGGCGCCGAGCGTCGTGGGCACGCGGTGCAGAACAGCGTTGACCGGCGCGAGCACGGGGCTCAGCGCCGGGACGACCGTGTCCGTGGTCGTCGTGACGACGTCGATCGCGGCGCCGGCGGTCTGGTCGACGCCCTCCACGACCGGGAGGACGGCTTCGACGATCGGCGCGACCAGCGGTGCAACCGGCACTGCGGCCTCTGCGGGCGCGGGTGCCGCGTCCGTCACCGCGTCGACGACGGGTACCGGAAGTACCTCGGAAACGGTGGTCTGCACGGCCGAGAGCATGCTCTGAACGGTGGCCGGCGCCTCGACGATCGTGTCCTGAACTGCGCCGACGGTGCTCTGCAGCGTGCCGAGGAGGCTCGGAGGCGGCGGGGGTGCGGTCTCTGCAGCCTGCGCGGATCCGGATCCGAAAGCGATCGACAGAGCCACCCAGCCGAGGGCGAAGAATCCGCCCGCGACCGCAGCGGGGACGAATCCCCGTAGCGACCGCGTACGACCCCGCATGAATACCCCCCGATATACCGCCGTTACGGCACAAGGTATTCCCTGCGCAGAGCATCTGTCTAGAGCCACTTGCGGTTGTTTCCCGCGGCGTCACCGGATCGAGACCAAGCACTGTCGGACGGATCCCAGGGGGTCGGCGCTGACGTAGCGTTGATACGTGAGTTCTCCTGCCCTCGATGTGGCCGCCGTCCGCGCCGACTTCCCCCTGCTCGCCGAATCCGTGAACGGGGCTCCGCTGGCGTACCTCGACTCCGCGGCGACGAGCCAGAAGCCCCGCGTCGTGCTCGATGCCGAGCGCGACTTCCTGGAGCGCTCCAACGCGGCCGTGCACCGCGGGGCGCACACGCTCGCCGCTGAGGCGACGGAGCTCTACGAGGACGCCCGTGCGGCCGTGGCCGGCTTCGTGGGCGCGCATCAGGACGACCTGGTCTGGACGCACGGCGCCACCGAGGGGCTGAACCTCGTGGCGTACGCAATCGGCAACGCGACCCTCGGCCGCGGCCTGCCCGAGAGCGCCCGTTTCGCGCTGCAGCCCGGCGACGAGCTCGTCGTGACCGAGGTGGAGCACCACGCGAACATCGTTCCCTGGCAGGAGCTGGCAAAGCGCACGGGTGCCGTCCTGCGCGTGATCCGGATCCGCGACGACGGATCCCTCGACCTCGATCACGCCGCCGAGATCATCGGATCCCGCACCCGCGTCGTCGCCTTCACCCACGTCTCGAACGTGCTCGGCATCGTGAACCCCGTGGCGGAGATCGTCGCCCTCGCGCAGGCCGTCGGCGCGCTCACCGTGCTCGACGCCTGCCAGTCGGCGCCGCATCTGCCGCTCGACCTGCCCGCACTGGGCGTCGATCTGGCCGTGTTCTCCGGCCACAAGATGCAGGGCCCATACGGCATCGGCGGGCTGTACGGACGTCGCGAGGTGCTTGCCGCGCTGCCGCCGTTCCTCACCGGCGGCTCCATGATCACCCGCGTCACCTTCGAGCGCACCGAGTTCCTGCCGCCCCCGCAGCGGTTCGAGGCCGGCACGCAGCCGGTGTCGCAGGCGATCGCCCTCGCCGCCGCCGTGCGGTACCTCGACAACCTCGGCATGGATGCGGTGCACGCGCACGAGACCGAGCTCGAACAGCGCATGCGCACCGGTCTCGGCGCCATCGACGGCGTGCGGCTTCTCGGTGCCGCGGACGGCGCCGAACGGGTGGCACTGCAGTCCTTCGTCGTCGACGGGGTGCATGCGCACGATGTGGGCCAGTTCCTCGACTCCCGCGGCGTCGCCGTGCGCGTCGGGCACCACTGCGCCGAGCCCGTGCACGCCCGCCTCGGCGTGACGGCGTCGGTGCGCGCCTCTGCGGCGCTCTACAACACGGCCGACGAGGTCGACCGGATGCTCGACGCCGTCTCCGGTGTGCGCGCATTCTTCGGCGTCTCCGGATCCTCCGACCAGCAGGAGGTGCACGCATGAGCGGCCTCGAGGACCTCTACCAGGAGCTGATCCTGGACCACTCCAAGCGCCCGCACGGCAAGGGCCTGCTCGGCGCGGAGGATGATCCGCACACCGCCGAGTCGCACCAGCGCAACCCGATCTGCGGCGACGAGATCACGTTGCGCGCCCGCGTCTCCGACGACGGCGCGCGCATCACCGAGGTGAGCTGGGAGGGATCCGGCTGTTCGATCTCGCAGGCCTCCGCGTCGATGCTCACCGAACTCGTGGTCGGTCACTCGCGGGAAGAGGCGGGGGAACTCATCGACGGATTCCGTGAGGCGCTGCGTTCCCGCGGTGCGATGGAGCTCGATGAGGACGTCTACGGCGACGCGGCCGCCCTGACCGGCGTCTCCCGCTACGTCGCGCGCGTCAAGTGCGCGATGCTCGGCTGGGTCGCCCTGGAGGATGCGCTGCGCCGGGCCTGAGGCGGGGTTCTGCCGTTTCGAAGCGCGCAAATGACCCCTTTCCGGGCCTGGATGGAGCCATTTGCGCTCTTTGAATCCAGGAGGGGAGTCGGCGAACTGTTACTCGGGCTGTTGCGGCCGAGTCTTCGGATCCGGATCCGGTGCTGTACCTTGACACTGTGGCCCTGACCTGTCGTTGTTGTCTCTGAGCGCGATCCGCGCTTCTCCGACGACCACAGACAGCCCTGCGCTCTTCCGGCGCGACCACCGTTCAGGACAACTTCCGTGCGCTACGCCAGCCATGTCGCCGACCTCGTCGGCGCGACGCCCCTCGTCCGTCTCTCGTCCGTCACCGGTGCGACCGCCGAGCGCGGCGCGATCCGCGCGACCGTGCTCGCCAAGGTCGAGTACTTCAACCCCGGCGGATCCGCGAAGGATCGCATCGCACGGTCGATCGTCGATGCCGCAGAGCGCGAGGGCCTGCTCCAACCGGGCGGCACGATCGTCGAGGCCACGAGCGGCAACACCGGGGTGGGCCTCGCGCTGGTCGCGCTGCAGCGCGGCTATCGGATGGTGTTCGTGGTGCCGGACAAGTTCGACGGGCCCAAGGTCGCCACGCTCCGCGCCTACGGCGCCGAGGTCGTCGTCACACCCACGTCGGTGCCGCCCGAGCATCCAGAGTCGTACTACTCGGTCGCCGCTCGGCTGGCCCGCGAGATCCCCGGGGCCTTCAACCCCAATCAGTTCGCGAACCAGAACGGCCCTCGCGGGCACTACGAATCCACCGGCCCGGAGATCTGGTCTGACACGGACGGCCGGGTCACGCACTTCGTCGCGGGCATCGGCACCGGCGGCACGATCAGCGGCACCGGCCGCTACCTCAAGGAGGTGAGCGCCGGACGCGTGCAGGTGATCGGCGCGGATCCCGAGGGCTCCATCTACTCCGGCGATGAGATCCACTCCTATCTCGTCGAGGGCGTCGGGGAGGACTTCCTGCCGGCCACGTTCGATCCCGCCGTGGTCGACGGCTACGAGCGGATCTCCGATGCGGAGTCGTTCGCGATGACCCGTCGGCTCGCGCGCGAGGAGGGCCTGCTCGTCGGCGGCTCCAGCGGCATGGCCGTGGTCGCCGCGCTGCGCGTCGCCGAGGGCCTCGGGGAGGACGACGTGGTCGTCGTGCTGCTGCCCGACCACGGCCGCGGCTATCTCGACAAGCTCTACGACGACGACTGGATGACCGGGCACGGGTTCGCCGTGCCGTCCGCCCCGGCGAGTGCACACGCACTCGCCGAGCCCACATCCTCTTCGCGCCAACAGGATGTGCACTCGCCGGGAGCACATTCTGTCGACGCGCACGCGCCGCACGCCGACCGCCTCCCCGCGCCGACCGAGACCGCACGGCCGTAGCGCACGACTGAACCCGAGAGGATCCCACCATGACCATCGAGACCGACAAGACCGCCACCGCCGCCATCCACGCGGGCCAGGCCGCCGACCCCTACACCGGCGCGGTGATCCCGCCGCTGCACCTCTCGACGACGTTCGTGCAGGACGGGATCGGCGGCCTCCGCCAGGGCTACGAGTACGGCCGCAGCGGCAACCCGACGCGGGACGCGCTGCAGGCGCAGCTCGCCGCGCTCGAGGGCGGCACGCACGCCTACTCGTTCGCCTCGGGCCTCGCCGCGGAGGACACCCTGCTGCGTGCGATCCTGCAGCCGGGCGACCATGTGCTGCTCGGCAACGACGTCTACGGCGGCACGTTCCGGCTCATCTCCCGGGTGCTCGGCGGCTGGGGGATCACGGTGCAGGTCGTCGACATGAGCGACACCGAGGCGGTGCGCGCGGCCGTCGCCGCGAAGGCCCCGCGCGTGCTGTGGGTCGAGACCCCGTCGAACCCGCTGCTGCGCATCTCGGACATCGCCGCGCTCGCGGAGATCGGACACGAGGCCGGATCGGTCGTCGTGGTCGACAACACCTTCGCCACCCCCGCGCTGCAGCGCCCGCTCGCACTCGGAGCCGACGTGGTCGTGCACTCGACGACGAAGTACCTCGGCGGGCACTCCGACGTGGTCGGCGGCGCGGTCGTGCTGCGCGACGCCGAGCTCGCCGAGAAGGTCGGCTTCCTGCAGTTCGCGGTGGGAGCGGTGTCCGGGCCGTTCGACGCCTGGCTCACCACGCGCGGCATCAAGACCCTGCCGGTGCGGATGCGCCAGCACAACGAGAACGCGCAGGCCGTGGCCGAGTTCCTCGCCGCGCATCCCCGCGTCACCGGCGTCTACTACCCCGGCCTGCCCGAGCACCCCGGCCACGAGCTCGCCGCGCGGCAGATGTCGGGCTTCGGCGGCATCGTCTCGGTCGCGCTGGAGTCGGGCGAGGCCGCCCGTCGCTTCGCCGAGTCGACGCGCGTGTTCCAGCTGGCGGAGTCGCTCGGCGGCGTGGAGTCGCTCGTCAACTACCCCGACGCGATGACGCACGCCTCGGTGCGCGGGACCGAGGCGGCCGTGCCCGTGGAGGTCGTGCGTCTCTCGGTCGGCCTGGAGGACGTCGCCGACCTGCTCGCCGACCTGGAGCAGGCCCTGGCCGGCTGAGCGGCCCGCGCCACGGACCAGGGGTCCGGATCACCCCAGGACGGCGGCCGCCAGCGCCGCCAGCCGGGTGGCCGGATCGCCTGCGAGCTCCAGGATCCGCGCCGCGCCGGTGAGCTCCTCGTCGTCGGTCAGCGCGCGCAGCGCCTCATCCATGGCCTCGCGCAGCTCAGGGTCTTCCTCCTCGGGCACGGTGATGCCGTCGTCGAGCCCGAGGAGCACGAGCAGGTCGACCTCCGCCATCGCTTCCGCAGCGAGCGGGGCCTCGCGCCGGAACAGCTCCGCGGCTCGCGAGGACCGGCCCAGGTCGTCGAGCGCGGCGAGATAGGCGAGGAAGTCGAGCGGCCCGCGCTCGGCGATCACGGATCCGGCGAGTTCCGGGTCGAGGAGCCGCTCCGCACTGATCCGCAGCTGTGCGACGAGAGATCCGGATCCGCTTCCCTCGTCCACGAACTCGAACGGATCCGGGAGGACGACGAACTCGGGATGTGCGAGGGAGACGTCGGAGATCAAGGTGCTCTTGCCGGTGGCGTGCGTGCCGGAGACGACGATGCGCATGTCCGGAGTCTACGGATCCGCAGGTGCTGCAAGGGCCGCTGCGGGCTGCCGCAGGGGCCGCTGCAGTCACCGCGGGGGTTGCAGCGGCCGCGGGGCGCGGGGCTGCAGGTGGGATGCCGCCGGGGCCGTAGCCTGAGGAGATGACGGACATCGCCTGGTCGGACGGACGCTGGACCCACGAGCCCGCAGCGCTCGCCGAGGATCAGGGCGACCTCGTCGTCACCGCCGTCGAAGGCAGCGATGCGTGGCGGATCACGTCGTACGGGTTCGTGCACGACAGCGAGCACGCGCTCGTGGTGCCGTTCGCCGTGGACACGGCCGTGGAGGTGGAGTTCACGGCGGCGTTCTCCGCCCAGTTCGACCAGGCGGGAGCGTTCGTGCGCGTCTCGGACGAGCGCTGGGTCAAGGCGGGCGTCGAATTCGCCGACGGGCGGCCGCAAGTGGGCGCCGTGGTCACCGACGGGATGTCGGATTGGTCACTCGCCCCGGTACCGGAGTGGGCCGATCGTCGCATCCTCGTGCGGGTGAGCCGTGGTACGGACGCGCTCACGGTGCGCGCCGGAATCGTCGGCGAGCCGCTCCAGCTCGTGCGCGTGCTGCCGTTCGCGTCGTCGCTCGTCGCGGAGGCGGGGCCGTTCGTGTGCGCGCCGACGCGGGCCGGTCTCGCCGTGCGACTGCACGCCTGGCGTGTGGTCGAGGCCGACGGCTCGCTGCACTGATCCGTCGCCGGCGCGAGACGCGTCGGTGCGGCCTTCCGATCGGCGGGAACGTGATTCCTCGTGGGGCGCGGAATACCCCTGGGGGGTATATGGTTGTGACCATAGGATACCCGGACGGGGTATCGAACGGAGGAGATGACATGACCACCACCGAGTACCAGGTGACCGGGATGACCTGCGGGCATTGCGAGATGTCCGTGCGCCGGGAGGTCGGCAAGATCGCCGGCGTCGAAGGCATCGAGGTGAGCGCGTCGACCGGCCGCCTCGTGGTGACGTCCACGACGGGTCTCGATGACGCGAGTGTCTTCGCCGCGGTCGACGAGGCCGGCTACCGGGCGGTTCACGCCTGATGAACGCCGCGGGACGACTGGGCCTCTACGGCGCCGGGCTCGCGGCGGCGTTCGCCGTGGCGTTCGGCGCCGCGGCACTCGTCGCCCCGCGCGACGCCGCACCGCAGAACACCATGCACGAGGAGGAGACCGAGATGGGCCAGCACGACGCGCACGGATCCGGCGCACAGGGATCCATGGACCACAGCGCGCACGCGGCGGCGGGGGAGAGCCTCGCAGGCGTGTCCCTCTCTGCCGGCGGGTACACGCTCCCTCCGGTCTCCGCGCCTGGCGCTGTGGGGGAGCTGGGGGCGCTGAGCTTCCGGATCCTCGACGCCGCAGGCGCCCCGGTCACGGCCTACACGCCGCAGCACGAGAAGGATCTGCACCTGATAGTCGTGCGCAGCGACGGCACCGGGTTCCGGCACGTGCACCCCGTGCTCGACACCGCCACCGGCACCTGGAGCATTCCCTGGGCGTGGGACGCCGCCGGGACGTACCGGGTCTTCGCGGACTTCGCGGCCGCGGGTGCGGATCCGGTCACCCTCACCCGCACGATCGACATCGCCGGCCTGTTCGCGCCCGTCGTCCCCGCGACGAGCACCCGAGCGAACGCCGACGGCTTCGACGTCAGCATCGACGGCTCTCTCGAGCCCGGATCCGCCTCCGTGCTGACCGTGACGGTCCGTCGCGACGGCGCTCCCGTCACCACGTTGCAGCCCTACCTCGGCGCCTACGGGCACCTCGTCGCGCTGCGCGAGGGCGACCTCGCCTACCTGCACGTGCATCCGGAAGGCGCGGCTCCGACGCCCGGCGCGACGTCGGGACCCGACGTCCGTTTCTCCGCCCACGTGGGCACTGAGGGCCGCTACCTGCTCTACTTCGACTTCCAGGTGGAGGGAGCCGTGCACACGGCCGCCTTCGTCCTCGACACGACGACGCGCGCCCACTGACCCGGCGCGACCGACCTGCAACGAAAGGAGACGCACCCATGAACGCGAACAGCGTGGAGCTCGAGATCGGCGGGATGACCTGCGCCTCCTGCGCGAACCGCATCGAGAAGACCCTGAACAAGCTCGACGGGGTCACCGCTGTGGTGAACTACGCGACCGAGAAGGCGAAGGTGTCGCTGCCGGACGGGTTCGACCCGTCCACGCTCATCGCCCAGGTCGAGGACATCGGCTATTCCGCCGTGCTCCCGAAGCCCGCGCTCCCCGAGACGGCCGAGGGGCCGGATCCGGAGACCGATGACCCGGAGCTGCGCTCTCTGCGCACCCGGCTGCTGGTCAGCACGATCCTCACGGTGCCCGTCATCGCGATGGCGATGATCCCCGCGCTGCAGTTCACGTACTGGCAGTGGGCGTCGCTGGCGCTCGCCGCACCCGTGATCGTGTGGGGCGCGTGGCCGTTCCACCGTGCCGCGTGGCTGAATCTGCGTCACGGGGCCGCGACCATGGACACGCTCATCTCGATGGGCACGCTCGCCGCGTTCGGGTGGTCGCTGTACGCCCTGTTCCTCGGCGCCGCGGGCATGCCGGGGATGCGGCACGAGTTCTCGCTCACCCTGCAAGCCGGTGATGGCAGCGGCAACATCTACCTCGAGGTGGGTGCGGGCGTGACCGTCTTCATCCTGGCCGGACGGTACTTCGAGAAGCGCTCCAAGCGGCGTGCGGGCGCGGCGCTGCGCGCACTGCTCGAGCTCGGCGCGAAGGATGTGGCGGTGCTGCGGCCTTCGGCGGGCTCAGGGAAGGAAGAGGTGCGGATCCCGATCGCGCAGCTCGCGGCCGGCGACGAGTTCGTCGTGCGTCCGGGTGAGAAGATCGCCACGGACGGCGTCGTCGTCTCCGGATCCTCCGCGGTGGACGCGTCGATGCTCACCGGTGAATCCGTGCCGGTCGAGGTCGGCGCGGGCGACGCGGTGGCCGGAGCGACCATCAACGCCGGCGGGCGCCTAGTGATCCGCGCGACGAGGATCGGATCCGATACGCAGCTCGCGCAGATGGCCCGACTCGTCGAAGACGCCCAGACCGGCAAGGCCGAGGTGCAGCGCCTCGCGGATCGGATCAGCGGCGTGTTCGTGCCGATCGTGATCGCGATCGCCGTGGTGACGCTCGGCGCCTGGCTCGGAGCCGGCTTCCCCGCCACGGCGGCGTTCACCGCCGCGGTCGCCGTGCTCGTGATCGCCTGCCCGTGCGCCCTGGGCCTCGCCACCCCGACTGCGCTGCTCGTGGGTACAGGGCGGGGCGCCCAGATGGGGATCCTGATCAAGGGTCCGGAAGTGCTGGAATCCACCCGCCGCGTGGACACGATCGTGCTCGACAAGACCGGCACCGTGACGAGCGGCCGCATGGAGGTCACGGGCGTCATCGCGGAGGAGGGGGTGGATCCTGCCGAGCTGCTGCGTCTCGCTGGTGCGCTGGAGAACGCGTCCGAGCACCCCATCGCGCAGGCCGTCGCCCGTGCTGCGACGGCGGCTTCGGCCGCTCGGGCACTCGACGGGACGACCGCGGATCCGCTTCCCGAGGTCGACTCCTTCCAGAATCTCGAGGGCCGCGGTGTGCAGGGCATCGTCGACGGGCACGCCGTGCTCGTCGGCCGGGAGGCGCTGCTCGCGGACTGGGCGCAGCGCCTGAGCCCCCGGGTCGCGGCCGCGAAGGCCGAGGCCGAAGCGGGAGGCAAGACCGTCATCGCGGTCGGGTGGGACGGATCCGCCCGCGGCATCGTCGTGATCGCCGACACCGTGAAGCCCACGAGCGCCGACGCGGTCGCCCAGCTCAAGCGCCTCGGCCTCACGCCGATCCTGCTCACCGGCGACAACGAGGCGGTCGCTCGGCGGATCGCCGCGGAGGTCGGCATCGACGAGGTGATCGCCGAGGTGCTGCCCGAGGGCAAGGTCGACGTGGTGACCCGGCTGCAGGCCGAGGGGGGTGTGGTGGCGATGGTCGGGGACGGGGTGAACGATGCTCCTGCGCTCGCCACGGCCGACCTCGGCATGGCGATGGGCACGGGAACCGATGTCGCGATCGAGGCGAGCGACATCACGCTCGTGCGGGGCGACCTGCAGGCCGCGGCCGACGCGATCCGGCTCTCCCGGCGCACGCTGGGCACGATCAAGACGAACCTGTTCTGGGCCTTCGCCTACAACGTCGCCGCGATCCCCGACCTATAGACCGTGCTCAGGGGGACGACTCGTAAATGGGGAGGGCGGGGCGACCGGTCAGGCGCCGTGCCAGAAGATCGCGATCCCGGCGTTCAGCACGGCGAGGGCGCCGATCGTCCAGAAGGCCGTGGCGGTCGGCCGGCCGGCGCGCTCCCGCGTGATGACGACGCCGAAGGCGCCGCCGATGGCGAGGGCGACCACCAGCTTCACCCCGAGCTTGAGGTAGTCGAGTTGCACGCCGGCGGGGAAGGGGATCGCGAGCAGCAGTCCCGACGCGATCATCACCCCCAGCCCCGTGCGGAACAGGGTCGTGGTGACGTAGCGTCGCCGCACCGCCTGCGCAGCCCAGCCGCCGAGCAGCAGAGCGAAGCCGACGAGGTGCACGAGCACGAGGAACTCGCGCAGCACGGTCAACAGGTCCATGAGGTCTCCGTTCGGATCGGTCAGAGCGCGGCGGTCTTGCCGCCGTCGACGGGCAGCACCACGCCGGTCACGAAGGAGGCGGCGGGTGAGGCCAGCCAGGCGACCGCCTCGGCGACCTCCTCGGCCCGCCCCATCCGCTGCATCGGGATGAACCGGCCGATGCGTTCGCGCACCTCCGCGGGCTGGTCGAGCACCGAGCCCGACGCGATCGGCCCCGGTGCGACGGCGTTCACGCGCACGCCCCGGGCGGCCTCGTCGAGCGCCGTGGTGCGGGTGAGGCCGACGACGCCGTGCTTGGCGGCGGCATAGGCCGACATGCCGGGGGCTCCGCCGATGCCGGCGGTGGAAGCGACGTTCACGACGGCCCCACCGTCGCGGATCGCAGCGAGCTCCGCGCGCAGGCACCGGGACAGACCCAGCAGGTCGACCGCGAGCACGCGGGCGAACTCCGCGTCATCGATCTCGGTGAGCGGACGCGGCAGGTGCGCGATGCCGAGGTTGTTCACTGCGACGTCGATGCCCGCCGGGGCGTGCGCGGCGAGGAACTCGGCCAGGGGACCCGCATCGGCGGCGTCGAAGGCGGCGGCCTCAGCGTCATGACCGTCGCCGCGCAGAGCGTCCGCGAGTGCGGCCAGCGGATCCGCTCGGCGCGACACGAGGAGCATCCGATGTCCCTCCGCAGCGAGCCGCCGCGCGACGGCCTCGCCGATGGCGCCGTTCGCACCGACGACGAGTGCGGTGCTCATGACGCGTCCTCCGCACCCACGGCGCGCGGACCTCGCCGCGGCCGGTCCCGGGGCAGCAGGAACGAGGCCGCGATCAGCCAGGCTCCGCCGCCGAAGCGCACGATCGGCAGCAGCGCCTGCAGCGGGTCGATCACGAGCGAGAGGAAAGACACCTCGCCGGCGGCCGCGAGCACGAGCCCGGCCAGCGCGAGCCAGCGCGGGATCAGCCGCAGGATGAACGCCGGCACGGCGATGCCGGCGATCAGCAGTCCGATGCCCACGGCGTAGCCGACACCGCCGAGCCCGAAGGCGAGTCGCCCGAGGGGCGCGGCGCTGCCGGGATCGGCGGCATCGGGACCGGAGGCGAGCGCCCAGGTCACGAGGGCCGAGACGAGCAGCAGCAGTGAGGCGCCGATCCCGCCGTACAGGCCGATGACCGGGCCGGGGACACGCACGCCGAGGCGCAGCTGGCGGGCGTAGATCGAGGCGGCGAGGATCCCCAGCGGCACGGCGGCGCCGAGTTGCAGAGTGGCCGCGATGCGGATCGGCAGGGCGTGGGCGGTGTACCAGCTCGCGGCGTCGGCGGCGGAGGCGAACGGCGCAGGAACCGACCCGGTGCCCACGAGCAGCACCACGACGCCGGCGATGGTCAGGGCGAAGGTGACGATCGCGAGCGGGCCCAGCGGGGGCCCGCCGGGGCGACGGGAAGCAGTCGAAGAATCGGTCATGCCTGAAATGATGCATGGCATGAATGATTCTGTCAAGAGGACTATGCTGGACCCATGGATGCCGCTCGCCGACCCGCACGCACGGGGTTCCTGCTGTCCCAGCTCGGCGCATTCGCCTCCGCGCGATTCGCCGAACTCGTGAAGCCGGCCGGCCTCACCCCGGCGACGGCCGGCGTGCTGCGGATCCTGATGCAGAACCCGGGGCTCAGTCAGCGGGCGCTGGCGGACCGGCTCGGCGCCGTGCCCAGCCGGGTGGTCGTGCTCGTCGACACTCTCGAGGCGGCCGGCCTGGTGTCGCGGACACGCGATCCCGACGATCGCCGCCACCACCGCCTCGATCTCACCGAGGAGGGCCGTGCCACTCTGCGGACCCTCCGCGCGGCGGCGGAGCAGCAGAACGCCGACGTCCTGAGCCCTTTGGATCCGGCCGAGCGCGAGGCGTTCGCCGCCCTCGTGACCCGCCTCGCCGCCGCGCACGGACTCGATCCCGAGGTGCATCGCGGATACGGCGGCGGAGGTCGCACCGACTGACCCGGCCCGGCAGAAAGTTCCCGCACCCCCTACCGATTCACCGAATCGATTCGATACCATGGGAAACGGCCTGCCGTGACCGATCACGGCGGGCCTTGCTTCGTCCCCCGCCGATCCCCGCCCGAAGAGTTCCGCATGTCCACGTCCCTCACCACCGGCCGCCCCTGGCGCGTCATCCTGGCCTTCGCCGTCCCCCTGCTGATCGGCAATGTCGTGCAGCAGCTCTACCAGTTCGCCGACGCGATCGTCGTCGGCCGCCATCTCGGCGTCGACTCGCTCGCCGCCGTGGGCGCGACCGGCAGCCTGATCTTCCTGCTGATCGGCTTCGCATGGGGACTCAGCAGCGGCTTCGCGATCCCGACCGCGCAGGCATACGGCGCGGGCGATCACGCCGCGGTGCGACGGTCGGTCGCCACGGGCACGCTGCTGACCGCCGCGACGAGCATCATCATCTCGGTCGGCGCCCCGCTCGTGACCGCGCCGCTGCTCGCCCTGCTGCAGACGCCCGAGGTGCTGATGCCCGAGGCGACCGTGTTCACTCAGGTCACCTTCATCGGCGGCAGCACGATCATGTTCTTCAACTACCTCTCCGCGGTGATCCGCGCGATCGGCGACTCGCGCACCCCACTCGTGTTCCTCACCGTCTCCTGCGCGCTGAACATCGTGCTCGTGATCCTCATGGTCGGCACGTTCGAATGGGGCGTCGCGGGCGCCGCCTGGGCCACCGTCGTCGCGCAGGGCGTCTCGGTCGTGCTGTGCCTCGTGTACGTGTGGCGCAAGCTCCCGGTGCTGCATGTGCACCGCGCCGACTGGCGGGTCACCCGCGACGACATCGTCCAGCACCTGCGCCTCGGCCTCCCGATGGGCTTCCAGGCCTCGATCATCGCGATCGGCACGATCACCGTGCAGGTCGCGCTGAACATGCTCGGCCCTGTCGCCGTCGCCGCATACACGACCGCCTCCCGCGTGGACAGCATCGCGGTCGCGTTCCTCGCCTCGATCGGACTCGCCGCCTCGATGTACGCGGCGCAGAACCTCGGCGGACGTCGGCCCGACCGCATTCGCCGCGGCGTGACGCAGGCGATCTGGATGGCCGTCATCACGGCCGTCGTGCTCGGAGCGCTGCTGGTGCTGTTCGGATCCTCGATGGTGCGCGTGTTCATCGGCGACGGATCCGACGAGGTCGTGCGCCTCGCCGCCCTCATGCTGCTGATCAACGGTGTCAGCTACACCGCGCTCGGAGTGCTGTTCGTGCTGCGCGGCGTCCTGCAGGGCCTCGGGCACACGCTCATCCCGACCGTCACCGGCGTGATCGAGCTCGTGATGCGCGTCGGGGCCGCCGTCGTGCTCGGTGCCCTCATCGGCTACCCCGGCGTCGCGCTGAGCAACCCGCTCGCCTGGCTGGGCGCGGCGGCGCTGCTCATCCCCGCGTACGTGAAGGCGCATCGCGAACTGGCGCGGATGCCCGTGGATCCGATCGAGGTCACCCCGACCACGGCGATCCCGGTCATCGGCCCGACCGACGGTTCCATGGTCGTCGACGCCGTCATCACGGCCTCCGTTCCGGTGGTGAGGGCGAAGCCTCGGCTCAAAGTCGGACGGCGCTGAGGGCGGACCGGGGCTGACCGCGAACCCCGCACCGTGCTCCGATCGCCGCCGGGCGCTTGCGGTGAGAGCGTGCGGTCGAGCACTCTGGAGTTCTTGGGGGGACCGTCGGCGTGCGAGGAGCTCCCCCATATGACCCAGCGGATCACCCCCAACATCTGGTGCGACCATGCTGCCGAGGAGGCCGGGGCCTTCTACGCGTCGGTGTTCGACCGCACCACTTCGCGGGTCGTCGCGCGCTACCCCGTCGACGGACTGCCGGAGTTCCAGCGCTCGTTCGCCGGGAAGCCGCTCACCGTGGACGTGGAGATCGACGGCTACCGGATCACCTTGATCAACGCCGGATCCGAATTCGCGCCGAACCCGGCGATCTCGTTTCTGTTGAGTGTGGATCCGCGCCGCTTCGACGATGAGAATGCCGCGCGGGCCTGGATCAACCGCACCTGGACCAGACTCGGCGAAGACGGCCTCGTGCTGATGGACATCGGGGAGTACTTCTTCAGCGGTCTGTACGGCTGGGTCGAGGATCGTTACGGGGTCAGCTGGCAGCTGAAGCTGATGGACCGCGATGCCGAGCCCGCGCCGCTGATCACCCCGATGCTCGTGTTCGGCGGGCCCGTGCGGAACAGGTCGCAGGAGGCGATCGGGCTGTACGGCGAGCTGCTGCCGCCGTCGGGGATCACCCGTCAGGTCGAGTATCCGGTGACCGAGCCTCCGCACGTCGACGAGCCGATCATCTACTCCGAGTTCCTGCTCGCCGGGCAGCGCTTCGCGGCTTTCGATTCTCCCGTCGACAGGGACTTCACGTTCACTCCCGGGTTCTCATTGCAGATCGACTGCGACGGACAGGAGAAGATCGACCGGATCTGGGAGGCGCTCAGCGCCGTGCCGCAGGCCGAGCAGTGCGGCTGGCTCGTGGACCGGTTCGGCGTGAGCTGGCAGGTCGTGCCCGCGAATCTCGGCGAGCTGATGCAACGGCCGAACGCGTACGAGCACTTGATGCGTATGGGACGGATCGTCATCGCCGACCTCTGAGCCGCCCGGACCCCGGCCGCTCTGCCGGCGCCGGATCCCCTCGTTCGGGTCGCGATGACTTCGTTCAGGTCGCAATATCTGCTGTTTCCGGCGGCTGGGAACAGCAGATATTGCGATCTGAACTCGAGGATCGCGACCTGAGCCGGATCCGGGAGCGCGGCGAGCGGGTTCAGCGGATGGCGAGGAAGCCCAGCACCGCGCTCGCCACGGCCAGCACGGCGAGGACGATCGCCGGGGTCGCCGTCTCCTTGCGGCGCAGGTGCACGACGACGGCGCCGAGCATGATGACTGCGAGACCGGTGCCGGCGAGCGGGGTGAGGATCGGGGCGATCCCGGTCGCGAGCGGCAGGATGAGCCCGATCGCGCCCACGACCTCGAGGGCGGCGATCGCCTTGATCGAGCCTGCGGAGAAGTCCTCGGTCCAGGCCATCCCGCGCTCGGCGAGCACCGGCTTCGGGGTGATCAGCTTCATGCCGCCGCCGCCCAGCATGGCGAGGGTGAGCAGCGCGTTGACGATCCACAGGGCGATCAGCATGAGGTTCCTTCTTGTTATCGATCGTTACCTTGTTACGATCAGTAAGTAAAGGATGGAGCATCGTGGAGACGCGTACAAAAGGCACATCGGTGTCACCGGCGCACAGGGGCAGAACCGTGAGCGAGCCGGCGCCCGCCGCGCCTGCGGATCTCTCCGAGTACGAGCGCTCGTGCGAGGGGCAGCCAGGCGGTCCCGAGGTGGGGCGGATGATCCGCGAGGTTCTCGACCGGGTAGGGGACAAGTGGTCGCTGCTGGTCGTCGCCACCCTCGGCGACGACGTGATGCGGTTCAGCGACCTGCTCCGGCACATCCCCGGGATCTCCCAGCGCATGCTCACCCTGACGCTGCGCCAGCTCGAGCGCGACGGGCTCGTGATCCGCACCGCCTACGCCGAAGTCCCGCCACGGGTGGAGTATCGGCTCACGGCTCTCGGCAGCACCTTCGTCGAGATCGCGCACACGATCGCACAGTGGGCGATCGCCAACCACGCCACGATCGAGCAGTCCCGCGCCGACTACGACGCGCGCTGACGTCCGCTCGCAGCCCCTCAGGGTTTCGAGGCGCGCAAATGGCTGGATCCGGGCCGGATCCACAGCAAAGTGCGCGCTCTGAAACGACAGGGGAGCGGCCCCTCAGCGGTGGTCGCGGTCGTGGTGCTGGCCCGACTCGTCGCCGCTCGCGATGCGCTCGGCCTCGCGGGCGCGCAGATCCACCCGGCGGATCTTGCCGGAGATCGTCTTCGGCAGCTCCGGCACGAACTCGATGATCCGCACCCAGAGGTGCGGGGAGAGCTGGCCTCGGGCGTAGGCGAAGATCGAGCCGGCGGTCGCGGTGAGGTCGTCGTGCGCCGACGCGGTCAGCAGCACATACGCCTTCGGCACCGCGAGGCGGGTCGGATCCGGGCTCGGCACGACCGCCGCCTCCATGACGTCCGGGTGCTCGAGCAGCACCGACTCGAGCTCGAAGGGCGAGATCTTGTAGTCGGACGCCTTGAACACGTCGTCCGCGCGTCCGACGTACGTCAGGTACCCCTCGGCGTCGCGGGTCGCGATGTCGCCCGTGTGGTGGAAGCCGCCCTCGCGTGAGCGCGCGGTGGCATCGGGATCCGCGTAGTACCCGGCCATGAGCCCGAGCGGGCGCTCCGCGAGGTCGAGGCAGATCTCGCCCTCGGCCACGCCATCCGCGTCGCCGTCCACGCGCGCCCCGGTGACCGGATCCACCAGCACCACCGGATAGCCGGGCAGCGGGCGACCCATGGATCCGTCCTTCACGACCTGGCCCGGCGAGTTGCCCACGCAGGCCGTCATCTCGGTCTGCCCGAAGCCGTCGCGGATCGTGCCGCCCCAGGCCTGGCGCACGCGACCGATGACCTCGGGGTTCAGCGGTTCGCCGGCGCCGACGAGTTCACGCGGCGGGTGCGGGAGCCGGCCCAGATCGGCCTGGATCAGCATCCGCCACACCGTCGGCGGCGCGCAGAACGTGGTGACGCGGTGCTGCTCCATGACCTCCATGAGTGTGTTCGCGTCGAAGCGGTCGTAGTTGTAGACGAACACGGTGGCCTCGGCGAGGAACGGCGAGTAGAAGCTCGACCAGGCGTGCTTGGCCCAGCCGGGAGAGGAGATGTTCAGGTGCACATCGTCCTCGCGCACGCCCAGCCACCACATGGTCGACAGGTGCCCGACCGGATACGACACGTGCGTGTGCTGCACGAGCTTCGGCCGGCTGGTCGTGCCCGAGGTGAAGTACAGCAGGCTCGTGTCACCGGCCGGGGTGGGACCGTCGGGTTCGTAGTCGTTCTCGGCGTCGTTCGAGCCGGCGAAGTCGTGCCAGCCGGCGGGCGCCGCCGCGCCAGACGTGTCGGGCACGGCGATGCGCTCGATGTCTTCGGGCAGCTCGGAGACGCGGTCGGCGAGGGATCCGAGCGTCACGATCGCGCGTGCCTCGCCCTTCTCCGCGCGGTAGGCCAGATCCGCGGGGGAGAGCAGCGTCGAAGTGGGGATCGCGACCGCCCCGACCTTGGTGAGGCCGAGCATCGTCTCCCACAGGTCGATCGTGTTGCCGAGCATCACGATCACGTGGTCGCCGCGGCGGATCCCGAGGCCCTGCAGCCAGTTCGCGACCTGGTTCGAGCGGCGCGCGAGCTCGCCGTAGGTCCAGCTTCTGCTCGTCAGATCGGCCGAGACGATCTGCACCGCAGGCCGGTTCGGCGTCTCGCCGGCCACGACGTCGAACCACTCCAGGGCGAAGTTGAACTCCGACAGCGCGGGCCAGTGGAAGACCGCGCGGGCGCCCGCGTAGTCGGTGGCGTGCGCGAGCAGCAGGTCGCGGGCGGAGCGGATCGCGGCGGTCGCGGCGGTGGCGGGGCGGGGCTGGCTCATGGAGCCATCTTCGTCTGGATCCCGCGGATCAGCGCGCCTGATCGCCGTTTCGAAGCGCGCGAATGACCCTTCCCGGCCTCGGGTCACGGCAATTCGCGCGCTTCGAAACGGGGCGGCCCGCCGCGGCGACGCTCGATACGCTGGCAGGGACCCTCTGCATCCGCTGAACGGAGACCCATGAGTGCCCCCTCGAGCCCGCTGTTCGTCCCCATCGGCAATGAGCCGCGCGACTACGCCTGGGGCCGGGTGGACGGCGTCGCGGGCGTGCTCGGGACCGCGGGCACCGGCGGCCCGGAGGCGGAGCTGTGGCTCGGCGCGCACCCCCGATCCCCGGCGCGCACCGTCGCCGGCGAACCCTGGACGACGCTGCTGGACTGGGAGAACGAGAGCGGCTCCCGCCTGCCGTTCCTGCTCAAGATCCTCGTGTCGGGCGCGCCCCTGTCGCTCCAGGCGCATCCCACCCCGGCCCAGGCCGAGGCCGGATTCGCCGATGAGAACGCCCGTGGCATCCCTCTCACCGCCGCGCACCGCAACTACAAGGATCCCTATGCCAAGCCCGAGCTGATCGTCGCCCTCGAGGACGGCTTCGAGGCGCTGTGCGGCTTCCGTCCCGTCGCCGAGATCCTCGCCGATATGGACGCCCTCGCGGCGCGTTCCGGATCCGACTCGCTGGCGCCCTGGCGCGAGGAGCTGGCCGGCCCCGACGGGCTGCGCGCCGGGTTCTCCTGGCTGCTGGCCGGCGGTGCGGCCGTGGACCTCGCCGTCGCCGCGCTCGTGGCCGCGGCGTCGGGTGACGGCCGCTTCGAGCTGATCACGCGCCTCGCCGAGGCCTACCCCGGCGACCCCGGCATCGCGGTCGCCCTGATGCTGCACCACATCACGCTCGCCGCGGGGGAGTCGCTCTGGCTGCCCGCCGGCAACATCCATGCCTATCTGCGCGGAGCCGGCGTCGAGCTCATGGGCCCGAGTGACAACGTGCTGCGCGGCGGGCTCACCCCCAAGCACGTCGACACCGCCGAGCTCGAGCGCGTGCTGACCTTCACCGCGTCGGAGGACGACCACCTCGTCCCCGTCGAGATCGCCGAGAACGTGCGCAGTTACCGGCCACGCATCCATGCCTCCGGCGCTGACGTGCCGTTCGAGCTGATCGCGGTCACCGGCGCCGCCGCGATCGCGCTGGCCGGCCCCTCGATCGCGATCGCCACGGACGGATCTTTCGCCCTCTCCGCCGGCGAGGCGGCGGTCGAGGTGCCACGCGGTGCGGCCGCGTTCGTCAGCCGCGCGGCCGACGTGCAGGTCGTCGGATCCGGTCGGCTCTGGATCGCCACCGCGGGCTGACGCGACGTCCGCGCGAGCGCGCGGCGTTTCGTCGCTTCGACTCGCTGCGCTCGCTCAGTGCGGCGCTCGGCCGGCCTCGCCCGGTCCCTGAGCCTGTCGAAGGGCGCTCGACGACCCCGCGGGAAGCGTCTTCGCGGCGCGGAACCCCGTAACGTATTACCGTGAATCACCCCGTCTCCCGTCGCCTCCTGGGACTGTCCGTGCAGGAGTGGGCCCTCGTCGGGATCACCATCATCTGGGGCGGCACGTTCCTCGTCGTGCACACGGCGATGCAGCATTCCGGGCCGTGGTTCTTCGTGGGGTTCCGGTTCCTCGCGGCGGGGGTGTTCGCCGCGGCCGTCTTCTGGCGCTCGCTGCGCGGCATGACCTGGCGCGAGCTCGGGGCCGGCGCGGCCATCGGCGCCGCGATCTACGGCGGCTACGGGCTGCAGACCGCGGGCCTGCAGACGATCGACTCCAGCACCAGCGCGTTCATGACCGCGTTCTACGTGCCGCTCGTGCCGCTGCTGCAGTGGCTGGTGCTGCGCAAGCCGCCGAGGGCGCTGACCCTGGTGGGGGCGGGCCTGGCGTTCGTGGGCCTGCTGCTGGTGGCCGGCATCGGATCCCGCGGCATCCAGCTGGGCGAGGGCGAGATCCTTACCCTCATCAGCACGCTGCCGATCGCGGGGGAGATCATCCTGATCAGCCTCTTCGGCGGGCGCTTCGACGTGGGGCGGCTGACGGTGGTGCAGCTGCTCACCGCGTCGCTGCTGGGCTTCGCGACCATGCCCGCCGTCGGCGAGGCGATCCCCGCCTTCGACCCGGTCTGGCTGTTCGCCGGTCTCGGCATGGGCGTCGCGAGCGGACTGATCCAGCTCACGATGAACTGGGCGCAGCGCTCGGTCTCCGCGACCCGCGCGACCATCATCTACACCGGCGAACCGGTGTGGGCCGGGGTGGTCGGGCGCATCGCGGGGGAGCGGATCCCGCCGCTCGCGATCCTCGGAGCGGCCCTCATCATCGCGGGCACCCTGCTCAGCGAGCTGCAACCGCGCCGCAAGGACGGGCGCACCGTCGAGGATCCCGATCCGGATCTCGATGCGGATGCGGGCGATCCGGATCCGGATGCGCCGGAGCCCGCCTCCCGAGCGGGCGCCTAGGATCCCGCGCGTAGACTGGCAGGGTCCGCCCGTCCATCGGGGCGGCCGTAGAACCCGTCGAAGCGGTTGCTGAGGCCTGGTCCCCGAGACCGCGCGACGGGCTCGAAGCACAGGGACCCGAGGATCCGTCATGCCCGCCACCCGCACGTTCCAGCTGCGCACGATGTCCATGGGCACCGTGCAGCTCGCGCGCGCCGTTTTCGCCGCCGTCGCGGCGCTCATGATCACGTTCACCGCGAACCACTCGGCGGTCGTCGGGCTCTCGGTGTTCAGCGGTTTCGCTCTCGTCACGGCGCTGATCCACATGCTCGCCGCATGGCTGGTGGCGCCCGCGGGCTGGCGCTGGCCGCACGTGCTGCTCGCCGTGATCTCCGTCATCACCGGCATGGCCGGGGGAGTGCCCGCGTGGCGCTCCACGCCCCTGTTCTTCGTCGTCGTGATCGCGTGGGGTGCGCTGAGCGGGCTCGTCGAGCTCCTCGCCGGGCTCCGTGCCCGCCGTCAGGCCCGCGCCGGGACCGCGCCGGCTCCCGTCGCCGACGGCGCCCGCGACGGGATCCTGATCGGATCTCTGAGCCTGGCGCTCGCGGTCGGTCTGCTGTGCGTGCCGACGACCTATGCGCTCAACTACTCCATCGCCGAGGCCGGCTCGTTCACGCTGACCGGGATCACCCTGGCCGTGGGCATCTTCGGCGCGTACGCCGCCGTCGTCGCGGTGTTCCTCGGCATCGCAGGGCTCAGCCCCCGCTCCCGCTCCACTGGTTCGGGCATCGACACCGCCGGCACGGCGCCGGCCGAGAACGAAGGATCCGCATGACCGAGAAGACCAGGCGCAGGGATCTGTTCCGGCCGGTGCAGCTGATCGGGCTGTCGCTGCTGTGCGGCGTCTTCGCCGGCGTCGTCACACTGATCGCCACGGGCGCCTTCACCGACAAGGTGATGCGCGCCGTCGACAAGGGCACCTACGCGGCCATCCCGCCGTGGAACCTCGCCTTCATCGTGACCGGCGGGATCTTCATCGCGGCCCTGCTGATCCTCTCGATCCTGATCCTCGCGGTGGATCCGGCGGACTTCACCAAGACCCACGACCGCCCGGTGCTCTATGACAAGGTCGACGACACCGCAGCCGCGCCGGGAACGACGGGCACGGTCGATGCCGACTCGGACGATGCATCCGGATCCGCGGAGGGCGACGCGCCGAAGGCGTAGTCGACCGGGAATAGCCCGGATCCGGAACGCCTTGACCCCAGGGTGAGCATGACGATCGATCGCGCCTCTGTCGGACTCCGATCCGATCGCGGCCCGGTGCTGCTCTCGCTCATGCTCGCGATGGGTCTCATCGCGATGGATGCGACGATCCTCGCCACGGCCGTGCCGAGCGTGGTGCGCGATCTCGGCAGCTACCAGCAGTTCCCCTGGCTGTTCTCGATCTACCTGCTCGCGCAGGCCGTGAGCGTACCGATCTACTCCAAGCTCGCCGACACGGTCGGCCGCAAGCCGATCGTGCTCTTCGGGATCGCCCTGTTCCTGGTCGGATCCATCCTGTGCGGACTCGCGTGGAGCATGACCTCGCTCATCCTGTTCCGATTGGTGCAGGGGCTCGGCGCAGGGGCCGTCGGGCCGATGGTCGCGACCATCGTCGGCGACATCTACACGCTGTCCGAGCGCGCCGTCGTGCAGGGATACATCGCCAGCGTCTGGGCGCTGTCCTCGGTGATCGGCCCGGCGCTGGGCGGGTTGTTCGCCCAGTTCGACGCCTGGAGGCTGATCTTCTTCATCAACATCCCGCTCTGCCTGATCGCGGGATGGATGCTGGTGAGGCATTTCCATGAGCAGATCGACAAGCATCGGCATCGGATCGACTACCTCGGCGCGGGGCTGCTGACGATCGGTCTGACCGGCATCATCCTCGGCATCCTCGAGGGCGGCAACGCCTGGGCCTGGCTGTCGGTCCCGAGCCTGGTCTGCTTCGTCGGCGGTGCGCTGGCGCTCGTGGCCTTCGCGCTCGTGGAGCGCCGCGCGGCCGAGCCGATCATCGACCTGCGGCTCATCTCGCGCCGCCTCATCCTCACCACGACGCTCGCCTCGCTCGCGATCGGCGCCCTGCTCACGGGCATCACGAGCTTCGCGCCGGCGTATCTGCAGGGTGCGATCGCGGTGCCGCCGCTGCTGGCAGGGCTCGCGGTGGCCGCGCTCACCCTGGGCTGGCCGCTCTCGGCCGCCAACGCCGGGCGGCTGTATCTGCGGCACGGGTTCCGCTTCACCGCGCTGATCGGGGCGTCGATCGCCGTGCTCGCCGCGATCGGGCTGGCGCTGATCGGGCCGTATCCGAACGCCTACACGCTCGCCGCGGTCGCCTTCGTGATCGGCTTCGGCCTGGGCTGGACGGCCGCGCCCACGCTCATCGTCGCGCAGGCATCCGTCGGCTGGGGCGAGCGCGGCGCGGTCACCGGGATGAACACGTTCGCCCGTTCGGCCGGCAGCGCCGTGGGCGTGGCCGTGTTTGGCGCGATATCGAACGCGATCATCGCCTCCGGCGGCGGATCCGAGGACCCGGCGACCGTCGTGCACGCCTCGACCTGGGTGTTCATCGCGGCGGCCGTGACCGCAGCGCTCATGCTGGTGGCGATCCTCGCGATGCCGAAGGACCGCGCCGGCGAGCACTCCGGCGCGCCCGCAGCCGCACCCGCCGAGGCCTGAGTCCGGTTACTTCGCGAGCGTCTCCGCGAGCCCCACGTACGTCGCCGGGGTCAGCGCGAGCAGGCGCTGCTTCGCGGCGTCGCCGATCTCCAGGCCCTGCACGAACTCGGCGAGGTCGGCTGCGCCCACACGGTGACCGCGGGTGAGCTCCTTGAGCAGCGCGTACGGATCCTGGATCGTGGAGCGCCCGGCGACGACCTCCGCGCGGATCACGGTCTGGATGGCCTCGGCGAGCACCTCCCAGTTGTGGTCGAGGTCTTCGAGCAGTACGTCGCGGGAGAGCGAGATCTCGTTGAGGCCGCGGCGCAGGTTGTCCAGGGCGAGCAGCGAGTGCCCGAAGGCGACGCCGATGTTGCGCTGCGTGGTCGAGTCGGTGAGGTCGCGCTGCATCCGGCTCGTGACGAGGGTCTGCGACAGGGAGTTCAACAGCGCACCGGACAGCTCCAGGTTCGCCTCGGCGTTCTCGAAGCGGATCGGGTTGATCTTGTGCGGCATGGTCGAGGATCCGGTCGCACCGGCGACGGGGATCTGCGCGAAGTAGCCGAGCGAGATGTAGGTCCAGATGTCGGTCGCGAGGTTGTGCAGGATCCCGCCTGCATGGCGCACGTGGTCGTACAGCTCGACCTGCCAGTCGTGCGACTCGATCTGGGTGGTGAGGATGTTGAAGTCGATCCCGAGACCCTCGATGTACTCGTGGGCGATCATCGGCCAGTCGACGTCGGGCTCAGCGGCGAGGTGCGCCGACCAGGTGCCGGTCGCGCCGGAGAACTTGGCGAGGTACTCGGATCCCTCGATCCGCTTGACCACGCGCTCCAGGCGCCACGCGAACACCGCGAGCTCCTTGCCCATGGTCGAGGGCGTCGCCGGCTGGCCGTGCGTGCGGGACAGCATGGCGGCGTCGGCGTGCTCGACCGAGAGCTCCCGGAGCTTGGCGATCACGTCCTGGAGCGCGGGCAGCCACACCCGCTCGACGGCGCGCTTGACGGTGAGGGCGTAGGAGGCGGAGTTGATGTCCTCGCTCGTGCAGGCGAAGTGCGTGAGCTCGGCGATGGCGTCCAGGCCCAGCGCCGACAGGCGGTCGCGGACGAGGTACTCCACGGCCTTCACGTCGTGGCGGGTCACCGCCTCCTTCTCTGCGAGCCAGTCGATCTCGGCCTGGCCGAAGTCGCGGTACAGGCCGCGCAGGCGGTCCTTGTCGGCCGCGGCGAGCGGTGCGGTGCCGAACAGGGAGCGGTCCGTGAGGGCGATCAGCCACTCCACCTCGACCTCGACGCGGGCACGGTTCAGGCCGGCCTCGGAGAGGTAGTCGGCGAGCGGGGCGACCGCGGCGCGGTAGCGGCCGTCGAGCGGGCTGAGGGGCTGGACGGGAAGCGAGGCGGTCACGGGGTGTCCTCCGGAAGAGTCGTGGATCATGCCGTCGGTCCGATGCTCCGCGGTGTCGTCACGGGCGAGGAGACGTCACGGACGCGGCGGTCGGATGGCGGGTTCGAGCTGGCCGAACAGGCCGTGGCTCGCTCTCTCGATCATACCGAGCACCTCGTCGAACACCCGGGCGTCGGCGTAGTAGGGGTCCGGCACATCCAGCACGGTCGGATTGTGCTCGAACGAGAGCAGCAGGGTCACTTTGCCCTCCTCCGACTCATCGCGCGCCCACTGCTTCAGGATCCGCTCGTGCGTGCGGTCCAGGGCGACGACGAGGTCGTTCTCGGCGAAGGAGTCGTAGGTGAACTGGCGCGCGCGATGCTTGGTTCCGTCGTAGCCGCGGCGGGCCAGGGAGTCGATCGTGCGACTGTCGGCCTGCTCGCCCACGTGCCAGTCGCCCGTCCCGGCGCTGGTCGACACGATCCGGTCGCCGAGGCCCTGCTTGGCGGCGATGTCGCGGAAGACGACCTCCGCCATGGGGGACCGGCAGATATTGCCCGTGCACACGAAGATCACGCGGAACGGGTCCGACTCGGTCATGGCTCCATTGTGCCGTAACGAGTCCGTGCCGTAACGAGTCGGGCGGCCGAGCGCGGCGCGGCGGAGCGGGGCGGCGGAACGCAGGCGGCGAAGCGCGGGTGGCGAAGTGCGCGCCGTTCGTCCTCCACATCGCCGGGGATCCGCGGGCTCTGCACGGGTCACGGGAACCTCGTCCTGCGCGGACTCGGCCTCCGGCAGAGTCGCTGTCATGTTCGCCATCGCTCCCGTCACTGCCGAAGGATCCTGGATGCTCGCGGAGGCCATGCTGCGCTGCGACCGCGCGCGAGAGCGGCTGGATCGCGCGCTCGCCGATCTGCGCGCGCTCGCGGCCGACTGCGCGTGGAAAGCCCGCGCGATCGAGCTGATGCTCGAGCGATGCGCCGCGCAGCAGCGTGAGCTCGTCGGCGTGCTCGACCAGCTGGAGTCGATCCAGTCCGGGTTGCGGGCGGGGTGACGTCATGGGAAGCGACGTGGAGATCACGCATGGCGGCATCGTCGCCGTGGATCCCGACGACCTGCGCGCGATGGCGGGCCGCATACGCGCCGACTCCGCCGCCGTTCAGGTCGCCCGGGAGGAGCTGCTGGAGATCCCGACGATCCTGCAGTCGTCGGCCCTGCCGCCAGGGTCACGGTATGGCGCGACCATGCCGGTGTGGCCCGCGGCGAACCGCCTGGACGCGGTCGGCGCCGAACTGGACGAGCTCGCGAGTGACACCGCGACCATGGCCGACATCTTCGAGATCGCCGAGCTCCGCGCTCAGCGCGAGATGTCGGGCGTGACGGATCCGGAACTCGTGAAGCGCTCGCAGCATCGGATCGAGGAGATCCTCGCGCAGAACCCGCGCCTGGTTCAGGCCCGGCGCGAGCTGCTGAAGACCTGGGCCCAGGGGGCGTTCGAAGGCTTCACGGCGACGCCGGGAAGCCCGCTCAGCGAGACCAGCGGGACGGCGTGGGACATCCTCTCGACTTTGAGCCCGGCCCTGCGCCTCGCGCTGCTGAACGCAGGGGCGGCCGAGGCTGAGATCTCCCAGTGGGCGCTGCTTCTGCTGATGACGGTGGCGCCGAGGATGGGACAGACACCGCGCGTGCCGCTGATGCCGACACCGGGGGTGGTGCTGGTCGACGGCGCGTCCGGTCCCGGTGCCCCCGGGAGGGGTGCAGCCGGTCCGCGCCCCGGAGACCTGCTGCTCAGTCGCACGCGCACACCCGGATTCGTCTCGAGCAGTTCAGGGGGTGCGGGCGCGAGCCCCGGTGCGCTCCCCGTTCCGACGGCGCCGGCGACCCTGAGCGACGCCGTCGCCCGCATTCCGTATGGCCAGGCGCCCCAGGTGCGTGTCGAGAAGTACGCGCTGGCCGACGGATCCTCGCGGTTCGTCGCCTACGTCGACGGCACCCGCCCGGGACAGCCCGAGTCGGAGCCCTGGGACATGACCTCGAACGTCCAGGCGTACGTCGAGCGGAAGGAGTCCGACTCGTACAAGGCCACCGTCGCGGCACTGCATGCGGCGGGTGCTGACGAGACGACGCCGGTCGACCTCGTCGGATATTCGCAGGGCGGCATGAACGTCGATCTCGTCGCGCAGTCCGGCCAGTTCGATGTGCAGGGCGTGTACACGGTCGGGTCGCCGACGGAGCCCGCGCTGCCCGAGAACGTGGACCACGTCGCGGTCCGGCACACGGACGATCCGGTCGCCGGGCTCGCCGGAGGGGGACGGCCCGACGGGTTGGGATCGTCGCAGGGGCTGGTCATCACGCGCACGACCCTGCCGGGTCATGGGATCGACCTGACCATGCCGGCGCATCAGCTCTCGGCGTACCAGGAGACGGTGCGCCTGGCCGAGCAGTCCGGGGATCCGCGGATGGACGCGATCCGTGAGCACTTCTCCGTCTACGAGGGCGCCGCGCTGACCGACTCGACCGATTTCACGGCGACGCGTGTGCCCGGAGCGAAGTGACCGACGGGCGACTGCCGACGCGAGGGCGGGGCGGCCCCGGGACCGCCTCAGCGGTCGCGGTCGCGCTGGCGCTGAGGGCGCAGGATCGCGTTGAAGACCGCGTTGATGATGGCGATGAGCAGGGCGGCGACGATGGTCCAGCCGAACCCGCCGACGTGCAGCCCCCAGCCCCAGAAGCCGGTGATCCACGCGGCCAGCCAGAGCAGGAATCCGTTGATCACGAGCGAGATCAGCCCGAGGGTCAGGATGTAGAGCGGGATCGCCACGATCTTCACCACGGTGCCGACGATGGTGTTCACGATCGCGAAGACCGCTCCGATCGCGAGCAGCGTGACCAGCAGGGGCACCATCCCGCCGGGCGGGTAAGGGGTGACCGTGACCTCCAGGATGGTGATCAGGCTGACGACCCAGATGGCGAAGGCGTTCACGATGACGCGGATGAGAAACCTCATGATGCCGATTCTCGCATCCGAACCCGGGATCCGCCGGGGAGATTCGGACCGGCCTTCCGCCGACGGATCCGCCGGCGGAATCGGCTCGACGCCGGCGTCTGCGGCAGCGGGGACCCCGGTGTCCCGCCCGTCAGGAGATCTAGACTCGACCCGTGAGCGAAGAGATCCTGCCCCGCATCCGCGAAGAGATCGCGGCCCTCCCGCCGTACCGCCAGGGCAAGCAGGCCGGTGCCGACGCCTTCAAGCTCTCCAGCAACGAGAACCCGTTCGAGCCGCTGCCCTCGGTGCTCGCCGCGCTCGCCGACGCGACGCCGATGAACCGCTATCCCGACGCGACCGCCGGTGCCCTGCGCGCCCGGCTGGGCGAGCGCTACGGCGTCGCGCCCGATGCGGTGCACGTGGCCTCGGGCAGCGTCGCGATCCTGTACCAGCTCGTGCTGGCCGCGGCGACGGTCGGCGACGAGGTCGTCTATGCGTGGCGCTCGTTCGAGGCCTACCCCGGGCTGCCGCTGGTGGCCGGGGCGACCGGGGTGCAGGTGCCGCTCACCCCCGACGCCCGTCACGATCTCGACGCCATGGCCGCCGCCATCACCGAGCGCACCCGCGTGGTGATCGTGTGCACGCCGAACAACCCGACCGGTCCCATCGTGACCAGCGCCGAGTTCGCGGCGTTCGTGGCGAAGGTGCCGCGGGACGTGCTGATCGTGCTCGACGAGGCCTACGCCGAGTTCGTCACCGCGCCCGATGCCGTCGACGGCCTGGCCGAGCGGATCTTCGAGGCCCATCCGAACGTCGTCGTGCTGCGCACCTTCTCCAAGGCGTACGGGCTCGCGGGCCTGCGCGTCGGCTACGCGATCGGGCACCCGCGCGTGCTGGACGCGGCCCGCACCACGGCCATCCCGTTGTCGGTCACCGCCGCCGCCGAGCGCGCCGCGATCGCCAGCCTCGATGCCGAGGACGAGTTGCGCGCCCGCGTCGCAGTGATCGTCGAACGTCGCACCGAGCTCGTCGAGGGCCTGCGTGCACAGGGCTGGGACGTGCCGGACGCCCAGGGCAACTTCGTCTGGCTGCCCACCGGCGAGGCGACCGCCGACGTCGCTGCGGCCTTCGAGGAGGCCGGCCTCATCGTGCGGGCGTTCCCCGGGGACGGGATCCGCATCTCGGTCGGCGAGGCGGAGTCGCTGCCCCGCGTGCTCGCCGTGGCCGCTGCCCAGCGCTGATCGTGAGGGCGGCGCATCCGCGGACCGGATGCGCGGGATCCGAGGATCCGAACGATGCAAGGCCGTCCATGTAAAAAGCTAGGGGGACCTGGCATTAATACGTGGGACACCTGGATATCCGCGCGCCCGCATGCGTCCGTGGGGATCGTCACACACGCCTCGGGATCGTTTGTGCGCACCCTCCACCGCAGACGGGGAAAGCTCGGTTACCGTAGACAAGGTGACTGACGCCGATATCCCCACCGTCCGCGTCCTCGATGCCGACGGCCGCTTCGCTCCGAACCCCGCCGCGGAGGAGTACCTGCCCCTCATCGAGGCCCTGCCCGATGGCGAGCTCGAGCAGCTCTACCGGGACATGGTCGCGATCCGCGCGATCGACACCCAGGCCACGAACCTGCAGCGCCAGGGCCAGCTCGCACTGTGGCCGCCGAGCCGGGGGCAGGAGGCCGCCCAGGTCGGATCCGCCCGCGCCGCCCGCCCGCAGGACACGATCTTCCCCTCCTACCGCGAGCACGCCGTCACCCGCATCCGCGGCGTGGATCCGGTCGACATCATCAAGCTCATGCGCGGCACCTCGAACGGGGGATGGGACCCGACGGATCCGCGCAACGGCAACACCCGCATCTACACGCTCGTGCTCGGCTCGCAGACCCTGCACGCGACGGGCCTCGCGATGGGGCTCGTCTTCGACGGCAAGTGCGGATCCGGTGACGTCGATCGCGACCAGGCCGTGATGGTCTACTACGGCGACGGCGCGTCCAGCCAGGGCGACGTGCACGAGGCGATGGTCTTCGCGGCGAGCTACCAGACCCCCGAGGTGTTCTTCCTGCAGAACAACCACTGGGCGATCTCCGTGCCGGTGTCGACCCAGTCCCGGGTGCCGCTCGTCCAGCGCGGCGCCGGATACGGCATCGAGTCGATCCGCGTCGATGGCAACGACGTGCTCGCGAGCTACGCGGTCACCCGCCGCGCGCTGGACGAGGCGCGCACCGGCCAGGGCCCGCGCGCGATCGAGGCCGTCACCTACCGCATGGGCGCGCACACCACGAGCGACGACCCCACGAAGTACCGCGGCAGCGACGAGGAGCAGGAGTGGGCGCTGCGCGACCCGATCGCCCGCATGCGCGCCTACCTGGAGCACCGGGGAGCCGCCGGATCCTTCTTCGCCGACGTCGAGTCCGAGGCCGCGGACGCCGCCGAAGACCTGCGCGTGCGCACCCTCGCTCTCGGCTCTCCGACGGCCGAGGCGATCTTCGACAACGTGTACAGCGACCCGCATCCGCTGATGGTCGAGCAGAAGGCATGGCAGGCGCAGTACGAGGCTTCCTTCCAGGAGGGTGACCGATGACCACGGTGGACACGACCCGGACCGGCATCGAGACGATGCCGTTCAGCAAGGCTCTGAACGCGGGTCTTCGCAAGGCCATGGAGGACGACCCCCGGGTGCTCCTCATGGGCGAGGACATCGGCGCACTCGGCGGTGTCTTCCGCGTCACCGAGCACCTGCAGCGCGACTTCGGCCCGCAGCGCGTGCTGGACACCCCGCTCGCCGAGTCGGGCATCGTCGGCACTGCGATCGGCCTGGCGATGGGCGGGTTCCGCCCCGTCATCGAGATCCAGTTCGACGGCTTCGTCTTCCCCGCCTTCGACCAGATCACCACGCAGCTCGCGAAGATCACGGCCCGGCACGAGGGCAGGGTCTCGATGCCGATCGTGATCCGGATCCCCTACGGAGGGCACATCGGCGCCGTCGAGCACCACCAGGAGAGCCCGGAGACCTACTTCGCGCACACCCCGGGCCTGCGCGTGGTCTCGCCGTCCACCCCGAACGACGCGTACTGGATGATCCAAGAGGCGATCGCGTCGAACGACCCCGTGATCTTCCTCGAGCCGAAGAGCCGGTACTGGCCCAAGGGCGAGGTCGATCTGTCCGCCCCGGCGCTGCCGCTGCACGCCTCGCGCGTCGTGCGCCGCGGATCCGACGTGACCCTTGTCGGGCACGGCGCCATGGTGTCGACCCTGCTGCAGGCCGCGGCGCTCGCCGAGGCCGAGGGCACGAGCTGCGAGGTCGTCGACCTGCGTTCGCTGTCGCCGGTGGACTACGGCCCCATCCTCGACTCGGTGCGCTCCACGGGCCGCATGGTCTACGCGCAGGAGGCGCCGGGGTTCGTGAGCCTCGGCAGCGAGATCGCGGCGACCGTCATGGAGCGCGCGTTCTACGCCCTCGAGGCGCCGGTGCTGCGGGTCTCGGCATACGACACCCCGTTCCCGCCCGCGAAGCTCGAGAGCACCTACCTGCCGGATCCGGACCGGATCCTCGAGGCCGTCGACCGGTCTCTCGCGTACTGATGTCTTATCCAGGGGGCGTTGAGCGAGCGAAGCGAGACGAAACGCGGTCTCCTGCGAGGTCACCCCGTTTCGTCTCGGTCGCCTTCGGCGTCCTCGCTCAACGACCCCGTGTGAAAGGATCCCGACCATGAGCACCCAGACCTTCACCCTGCCGGACGTCGGCGAGGGCCTCACCGAGGCCGAGATCGTCACCTGGAAGGTCGCGCCCGGCGACGCGGTGGCCGTGAACGACGTGATCTGCGAGATCGAGACGGCCAAGTCGCTCGTGGAGCTGCCTTCGCCGCACGCCGGCACAGTCGGCGAGCTGCTCGTGCCCGAGGGGAAGACGATCGACGTCGGCACCCCGATCATCACGTTCCTGACCTCGGCTGCCGAGCCGGCCGCCCCCGCCGCGGCTCCCGCTGCTGCCCCGGCGGAGGAAGGTTCCGGATCCGTGCTGGTCGGTTACGGCTCCGGCGCGGAGGCGACCTCGCGCCGCCGCCGTCCCGCCGAGCGCCCGGTGCGCTCCTCGGTCGGGGTGATCGCGAAGCCGCCGATCCGCAAGCTCGCGCGCGATCTCGGCGTCGACCTCACCCAGGTCGCCCCCTCGGGGGCGGACGGCGAGGTCACCCGCGACGACGTGATGAAGCACGCCGAGCAGGCCAGCGTGTTCCGCAACATCCAGACCCCGGAGTGGGGCGACGTGCGCGAGGAGACCGTGCCCGCGCCGCAGCCCGCGCCGGTGGGCCTCGCCCGCGGGATCGCGCCCTCGACTGCTCGCGCCGGCGCCGACGAGAGCCGCACCGAGTCCATCCCGGTCAAGGGCGTGCGCAAGGCGACCTCCTCGGCCATGGTGCAGAGCGCCTACTCCGCCCCGCACGTGACCGTGTGGAAGGAGGTCGACGCGACCCGCACCATGGAGCTCGTCAAGCGGCTCAAGGCCTCACCCGACTTCGCCGACATCAAGGTCTCGCCGCTGCTGATCGTCGCCCGCGCCGTGATCTGGGCCGTGCGCCGCACCCCGATGGTCAATGCCGCCTGGATCGACACCGCCGACGGCGCCGAGATCGCGGTGCGCCACTACGTGAACCTCGGGATCGCCGCGGCCACCCCGCGGGGCCTCCTCGTGCCGAACATCAAGGATGCACAGGACTTGGGCTTGAAGGACCTCGCGCGCGCTCTGAACCGGCTCACCCTGACCGCACGCGAGGGAAAGAGCACCCCGGCGGACCAGCAGGGCGGCACCATCACGATCACCAACATCGGCGTGTTCGGGATGGACGCGGGCACCCCGATCATCAACCCGGGCGAGGCGGGCATCGTGGCCATGGGCACGATCAGCCAGAAGCCGTGGGTCGTCGACGGCGAGGTGCGCCCGCGCTGGGTGACCACGGTCGCCGGATCCTTCGACCACCGCGTCGTGGACGGCGACGGCATGAGCCGCTTCATCGCCGACGTCGCCGCCGTGCTCGAGGAGCCCGCGCTGCTGGTGGACTGACGCGGGCCGCAGCCGTCCCGGCTCGCCTCAGCCGTGCAGCCTCTGCGCCACGAGCTGGGGCAGGCCGAAGGCGCGCGCTGAGGCGAGGGCCGTGGAGACCGCGCCGGCGAGTACGATGTCGGCGCCGAGGCGTGAGCGCAGGATCGCCGGCGCCGGCAGGTCCAGCAGCGGGCGCAGCACGTCGCGCGCGGCGTCGAGCACGGGTTCGATGTCCTCGGCGATCGCCCCGCAGATGATCACGCGCTCGGGGTCGTAGGTGCTGCCGAGCACGGCGACCACCCGGGCCAGATAGGCGCCGGTCTCGCGCACCACCCTCGCCGCATCCGGATCCCCGGTCGCAGCGAGGGCGAGGATGCGATCCGCCCGGAGCCCTTCCGTGGCGAGCGCGGCGAGAGCGCCGTCGGCCTCGGCGTCGCCGGAGTCCAGCAGCTCGTCCGCGATACGCGTGATCGTGGGGCCGAGGCCGTGCGCGGAGTCCACCCCGCGCACGTGGTCGAAGAGCACCATCTCGCCCACGCCGCCGTGTGCGCCGTGCAGGATGTGCCCGTCCACCACGGCGCCCGCGCCGAAGCGCTCGCCGGCGATGAGCGCGATGTAGTCGCGGCACCCGACGGCCTCGCCCAGATCGCCCTCCGCGGCGGCCGCGAGCACGGCGTCGTTCTTGATCTCGACCACGGGCGCCCATCCGGCGAGAAGCTCGGCGAGGCCGGGGTTGGTGCGCTCCCAGAAGCCGTCGGGGTGGGGCGGGGAAGAACCGTTGCGTGCCACGGGAGCCGCGACGCCGGCACACAGGGCGAGGATGCCGTCGCGGGGGACGCCGCTCGCGGACAGCGCCGCGTCGAGGTGCTTCAGGATGGCGGTCCGGCGCTGACCCACCGTGTGCTGGCGATCCAGGTCGGTGCGCACGTGCGCGAGCGGGGTGCGCGCGAGGTCGGTCACGGTCACGCCGAGGTGCGTGTCGCCGGCGTCCAGGGCGATCACGGCGCCGAGGTCGGCGGGCAGCTCGAATCTGCGGGCGGGGCGTCCGCCCGAGTACTCGCCGGCGTCGCGGGCGTTCGGGAGCTCGCGCACCACGTCCGCCGCGACGAGGGTGTCGATCGCGTCGATCGTGGTCGAACGGGTGAGCGAAGCACCGGCCATCGCCTCCGTGGCGGTGAACGGCCCGCGACCCCACGCGAAGTCGAGCACCTGGCCGAGGCTCGGCCTGCTGACGGCGGACGCGGTGGGGGCGTCGCGGCCCGAAACGAGCGCGCCTTCGGGACCGGCGTCGGCGGCGACGTCGGGTGCCGTGTCGGGCGCGGCGGATCTCGGCATTCGTGCTTGACCTCTCGGGTGGACCTCTGTCAGAGTATCCCTTGCCCGAGTTGATTCGGGAACAAAATCTAATCTCCGGAACAAGGATCTCGCCGCCGGCCCTCAGGCTGCGGAGCGGTGGATCCGCCGGAAGGGACGAGGACGATGGTGTCTGGGAAGAGAACGCGGACGGCGAGAGTGCTCGCCGTCATCACGGCATTGACGATCGCGGGCACCGCCCTAGCCGGCTGCGCGCCGGCAGACGGTCGCGAGACGGTCCGCTTCACCTTCAGCAAGCGCGAGGCGATCGACTTCATGACCAAGGTCGTGAACGACTACAACGCCTCGCAGAACAAGGTGCGGGTGGAGATCGACACCTCGGGCGTGGACGTGGTCTCGGCCAGCTTCGTCCGCGGCAACCCGCCGGACCTGATGCTGGCGAACTACAACTTCGAGGTCGCCCGATTCGTGCAGCGCTGCGCGCTGACCGACCTGTCAGACACGGAGGAGGCAGGACGGATCCGCAAGGATCTGCAGCCGCTGCTGGACCAGTACGGCATCTGCCCCGGCAAGACGACGGTGCTGCCGTATTCGGTGATGGCCGCCTCGGTGATCTACAACAAGGAGATCTTCGCGAAGCACGGCATCGAGGTGCCGAAGACCTGGGACGAGCTGATCGCCGCGAGCGACACCCTGAAGGCGGCTGGGGTCACCCCGTTCTACGGCACGTTCAAGGACAACTGGACGATCGGTCAGGGCTGGTACGACTATGCCGTCGGCGGTGAGGTGCCGGTCGTGGACTTCTTCAAGAAGATGAACGAGGAGGGCACGAACGTCGGCCCGAACTCGCAGACGTCCTTCTCCAAGGACTTCGCGAAGCCGGTCGACCAGATGACGCAGCTCATCAAGAACTACACCCAGCCCAACGCAGGGAGCCAGGCCTACGTCGACGGCAACCTCGCGTTCGCGAAGGGTCAGGGCGCCATGTATCTGCAGGGGCCGTGGGCGTTCGGCGAGATCGCCAAGACGTCCCCCGACCTGCAGCTCGGCACCTTCCCGCTGCCGATGACGAACGATCCGAAGGATCTCAAGGTCCGCGTGAACATGGACCTCGCCGCGATGATCCCGACCGGATCCAAGCACCAGAAGGCCGCACGCGACTTCCTCGCCTACCTCTACCAGCCGTCCGTGATCGACGCGTACAACGCCGCGCAGCTCGGCTTCGCACCGACCACCGACGCCACCATGCCGAACGATCCGCGGATCGCCGGGATGATCCCGTACTACGACGAGGGCGCGGTCTATCAGGGGGCTTCGGTGCTGGTGCCGAAGACGATCCCGGTCTTCAACTACGTCCAGGCGATCGCCCTCGGGGGCAGCGTCAAAGACACCCTGAGCACGATGGACGCGGACTGGGCGCGCGCCGCCTTCCTCGCCCCGAAGCTTCCGAGCGACACGAAGGGCACCGCGAAATGAGCACGACAACGACCATCGTGACGGGCGGTGACCGGAAGATCCGGCGCAGCAGCCGTCGGATCGAGCCGATCTACTACCTGTTCCTGCTGCCGACGCTGGTGCTGTTCACGCTGGCGATCACCGTGCCGGCGGTCATGGGCATCTTCTTCAGCTTCACCGACTCGATCGGGATCGGCACCTGGAGCTTCAACGGGTTCACCAACTACATCGCCGCGTTCAGCGATCCGGCCATTCTGCAGAGCTACCTGTTCACGTTCGGGTTCTCGATCGCCACCGTGATCGTCGTGAACGTGCTCGCCTTCCTGCTGGCCGTCGGGCTCGTCTCGCGGATCCGTTTCAAGACCGGCCTGCGGGCGATCTTCGTGATCCCCATGGTCATCTCGGGCATCATCATCGCCTACGTCTTCAACTTCCTGTTCTCGAACTCGATCCCGGCTCTCGGGACGGCGACGGGGATCCCGTGGCTGTCGACGAGCATCCTGGCGAATCCGGATCTGGCCTGGGTCGGCATCGTGATCGTGACCGCCTGGCAGGCGATCCCCGGCACGCTGCTCATCTACATCGCGGGCCTGCTCTCGATCCCGGGGGACGTCTACGAGGCGGCGGACATCGACGGGGCGAGCAAGTTCCAGCAGCTCACCCGGATCACGGTGCCGCTCGTGGCCGGGTACTTCGTCATCAATATCGTGCTCGGATTCAAGGGGTTCCTGAACGCGTACGACATCATCAAGGGCCTCACCGACGGTGGTCCCGGCACCGCGACCCGCAGCGTGGCGATGACGATCATCGCCGGCTTCAACGGCGGCGACTACGCCTATCAGATGGCCAACGCGACGATCTTCTTCATCGTCGCGATCCTGATCTCCCTGCTGCAGCTGTCCGTGACCCGCGGAAGGAACGCACTCTGATGTCCACGCAGACTCTTCTCACCACCGAGGCCCTCACCACCGTCGGCCGCAAGCCGCGGGTGAAGATGGAGCGGGTCAACTGGTCGGGAACCATCATCCTGATCCTGTGCACCGTCACGGTGCTGATCCCGCTGTACGTCACGATCTCCATGGCGTTCAAGACGTCGAAGCAGGCGGTCGACGGCAACGCGTTCTCGCTCCCGGCGCCGTTCAGCGTCGACGGGTTCACGCAGGCCTGGGACCTCACCAAGTTCCCGGTCGGGGCCGGGGTCTCGCTGCTCGTCACCGCGGGCACCGTGTTCCTGACCGTGGTGCTGGCCGCGTTCGCGTCGTACGCGATCGTGCGCAACTGGGATCACCGGCTGTTCCGGTACTCGTTCTTCTACCTGCTGGCCGCGATGTTCATCCCGTTCCCGGTGGTGGCGCTGCCGCAGATCCAGCTCACCGGGCTCACCCATCTGGACAATCCGTTCGGCGTGATCCTGCTCGCCACGATGTTCCAGCTCAGCTTCAGCGTGCTGCTGTTCACCGCGTTCCTGCGGTCGATCCCGCTCGAACTCGAAGAGAGCGCCCGGATCGACGGCGCGAGCACCTGGCAGACGTTCTGGCGGATCATCTTCCCGCTGCTCGGCCCGATGAGCGCCACGGTCGGCATCTTCGCCTTCCTGTACGCCTGGAACGACTTCATGATGCCGTCGCTGATCATCTCGGATCCGGCCCTGCAGACCCTCCCGGTGCGGCAGAACCTGTTCCAGAATCAGTTCAGCAGCAACTACAACGTGGCCTTCGCCTCCTACCTGATGGCGATGGCTCCCGCGATCGTCGCCTACCTGTTCACCCAGCGCTGGGTGATGGAGGGCGTGACCCAGGGCGCCGTCAAGGGCTGACAGACCCGCCGGCCCGGACGATCGAACGGCCGATCGTCCGGGCCGGCGCCTCCGTGTCGGGCGCACCCGCCCGCCAAGACCGCAACACCGAAGGAGCTCCTTTCCATGACCGATGCAGTCCTCGCCACCGCAGTTCCCGCGCTCGGATCCGCCGACGCCGCCTGGTGGCGCCAGGCCGTCGTCTACCAGGTCTATCCGCGCAGCTTCGCCGACTCGAACGGCGACGGGCTGGGCGACATCCGCGGCGTCACCGACAAGGCCGACTACCTCGCCGGGCTCGGCGTCGACGCCGTGTGGCTGAGCCCGTTCTACCCCTCCGCGCTCGCCGACGGCGGCTACGACGTCGACGACTACCGCGACGTGGATCCGCGCCTGGGCACCCTCGACGACTTCGACGACATGATCGCGGCGCTGCATGGCCGCGGCATCAAGGTGATCGTCGACATCGTGCCGAACCACTCCTCCGACCGGCACGCGCTGTTCCAGGCCGCGCTCGCCGCCCCCAAGGGGTCGCCCGAGCGCGACCGCTACATCTTCCGCGACGGACTCGGCGAGAACGGCGAGCTGCCGCCCGCCGACTGGACGAGCGTCTTCGGCGGCCCCGCCTGGGAGCCGGTCGGCGATGGCCAGTGGTACTTCCACCACTTCGCGACCGAGCAGCCCGACTTCAACTGGGACAACCCCGACGTGCACGCCGAGTTCCTGCACACGCTGCGGTTCTGGTCGGACCGCGGTGTCGACGGCTTCCGCATCGATGTCGCGCATGGCCTCAGCAAGGACCTGCCGGCGGTGCTGCCCAGTCAGGCCGAGCTCGACGCGATGGACCGGACGACCGGCCAGCACCCGCTGTGGGATCGCGACGCGGTGCACGAGATCTACCGCGAATGGCGTCGCGTGTTCGACGAGTACGACCCTCCGCGCATCGCCGTGGCCGAGGCGTGGGTCGCAACCCCGGAGCGGCGCGCCAAGTACGCGACGCCCGAGGGGCTCGGCCAGGCGTTCAACTTCGACCTGCTCGAGGCCGACTTCGACGCCGCGCAGTTCCGGCACATCGTGACCGACAACCTCGCGCAGAGCGAGGCGACCGGATCCAGTTCCACCTGGGTGCTCTCCAACCACGACGTGGTGCGGCACGCCACCCGCTACGGCCTCGAGCCGCTCAACGGTCGGCAGGTCAAGCAGGGCTCGGCGTGGATCCTCGCCGGCGGACCCGCGGATCAGGTCGATCTGGAGCGGGGCGGCCGCAGGGCGCTCGCCGCATCCCTGTTCCTGCTCGGCCTGCCCGGCAGTACCTACCTGTACCAGGGCGAGGAGCTCGGCCTGCACGAGGTCGCCGACATCAAGGCCGAGGACCGGCAGGATCCGGCGTTCTTCCGGGGCGCGGATCCGGAGCGCGATGGCCTGGGACGTGACGGCTGCCGTGTGCCGCTGCCGTGGTCGAGCACCGGGTCATCGCTCGGATTCGGCACCGGCGGCGCGCACATCCCGCAGCCGGCCTGGTTCGCGAGCTACGCGGTCGAGGCGGAGGATGCGGATCCGTCGTCGTCGCTGAACGCCTACCGTCGGGCGCTCGCGCTGCGCCACGAGCTGCAGACCGGCGAGACCCTGGAGTGGATCGAGACCGGCCGTGACGACGTGCTGCGCTTCGCTCGTCCCAACGGGTGGCAGGTCGTGACGAACTTCGGCACGGAGCCGTTCGCGCTGGCGCCGGGGGAGGAGCCGGTGCTCGGCGGCCTCGTCGATGGCGCGGTACCGGGCGAGAGCACGGTCTGGCTGCGCGGCTGACGCGGGTGACGGAGCGCGAACCCTTCCGGGGTCCGCGCTCCGTCGTCGTCCGCGCTCAGGCGATGCGCCGGTAGTGCAGGAGCAGGCAGCCGCCGGACCGATCGACCTGGTCGAGCTCGAAGCGCTGCAGCACGCCGTCCGGGTCGTCTCCGAACAGCCTCTTCCCGCGTCCGGCCAGGCTCGGAGCGACGACCAGCCGGAGCTCATCCACGAGCTCTGCGGCGATCAGTTCGCGTGCGAGGGACAGGCTGCCGTGAATGCCGATGTCGCCACCGGCCTGATTCCTGAGATCGGCGACGAACGAGGCCGGTGATTCGGTGACGTGCGATGAGTGCGACCATGCAGGCTCCAGGGGTGAGGAGCTGAACACGTACTTCGGCGTGCCGTTGATGAAGTCCGCGAAAGGCTGCACGGTCGAACTCGGCCAATACGGCGCCCACTTGTCGTAGGTGCGCCGCCCGAGCAGCACCGCGTCCTGCGTCGAGATCGTCTCGGCCAGGAAGTCGCCGATCCCGGTCCCGGTGTCCCGCAGCCACTCGCCCTCTCCCGGATCATCGGCGAATCCATCGATCGACATCAGTTCGTACAGCACGACGCGACGTGTGGTCGGTGCAGAGGTCTGGCTCATGCGTCTCTCCTCGCTGAGGGTTTCAGGGGTCCTGCCTGGAACCTACTCGCCGGTGGCCGTCCTGTGTTGTGCCAGGGTTCCGCGGATGGTCCGCTGTCAGGGAGTGATGTTCTTCTGCGGGCGGCAATGGCGGCCAACCTGGCGGTCAGGGTCCGACATGTGCCTTGAGGATCCGACGGGTGCGCGACATCCGCAAGAAGATTCACTCCGGGTGTCACATTCGGCCGCTCTTCCCGGTCAAGATCAGTAAGAGCATGGTGACGATCGTTGTGCGCGACGAAGGGTGAGGATCACGGACGATCAGATGTCTGTTGAGTGGGTCGACCTCGACTGCGCCGCGGACGTGTTCGCGCAGGAGCGTCGCCGACTGTTCGGCATCGCCTACCGCATGCTGGGCAGCGTCGCCGACGCGGAAGACATCCTGCAGGATGCCTGGATCCGCTGGCAGCACAGCGACCGATCCATCGTGAAAGAGCCGAGGGCCCTTCTCACGACGGTGGTCACCCGCCTGTGCATCAACGAGATGCAGTCAGCTCACGCCCGTCGCGAGACATACATCGGTCCATGGCTCCCTGAACCGGTGAATACCGAGGATGATCCTCTACTCGGCGCGGAGCGTGGTGAAGCCCTGGACCTGGCTGTGCTGCTGCTGCTTGAGAAGCTCACCCCCACCGAACGGGCGGCGTACGTTCTTCGTGAAGCGCTCGACTATCCGTACGAGCGGATCGCGGTCATCGTGCGGTCCTCGGTGCCCGCGGCACGGCAGCTCGTGAGCAGGGCACGGAAGCATCTGGCAGACAACAGGCGTAACGCCGTCCCCGCGGGCGAGCACCGCCGGCTACTGGAGACGTTCCTCGTCGCCGCGCAGACCGGGGATGTCGCTGCACTGGAGGACCTTTTCGCGTCCGATGTCGTCAGCTACACAGACGGGAACGGAGCGAAGCTCGCTGCGCGAATCCCTGTGATCGGCCGCACCCGAGTGGCGAAGTTCGTCGCCGCCTTCTCCAGTCACTTCTGGACCGGAAAACGGATCGGCTGGGTTGAGGTGAACGGGCAGCCGGCAGCCACTTTGTCCGAGAACGGGGTGGTCACCACAGTCGTCACCGTGACGGCCGCAGCGGATGGCATCGTCCAGCTCCTCTGGGTCATGAGCCCGGACAAGCTGCAGCATCTCACGTCGGCCGGAGCATGACCCATCGATCACCATCGCGCACTCTCGGTCCTCTCTCCCCACGAAGCGCGCGCCGTCACGAATCCCACGTCGAGACGATCCGGCAGCTGCTCGCCACAGGCGACCGGTCCCGCCTCGCGAAGAAGCTGCGCCGCGGCGTCACACTTCTCGTCGACAGTGGCGGACGAGTGGTCGCCCCCACGATCCCGGTGCTGGGCCGCGCGGAAGTCTCGGACGTCCTCGTAAGCCTGATGGGACCCGCCACCGGGTGGACCTCGACGGTCGTCGACGTGAACGGAGCACCGGCGATGGTCTTCCGTGACGGAAGTCGCGTCGCCGCAGTTTTGAACCTCCGCATACAGTTCCGTCGAATCGCTGGGCTGTGGGCAGTGCTCAACCCCGACAAGCTGCGGCACTGGAACACGCCCTGACACTGTCACAGAGCGGGCCGCCTTCCGGTCGTTACTGATGAGGCGTCGGCACCGGCGCCCCCGCAGACGAAAGGCAAGGACATGGCGAATATCGTTGTGATCGGCGGTACCGGACTGATCGGGTCGAAGGTGGTCGCGAAGCTGACCGCGCACGGCCACGAGGCAGTGGCGGCATCCCCCAACACCGGTGTGAACACGTTGACGGGAGAAGGACTGGCCGAGGTTCTGGTCGGCGCCGACGTCGTCGTCGATGTCTCGAACTCTCCCTCCTTCGAGGAGAACGACGTGCTGAACTTCTTCACCACGTCCACCCGCAACCTGCTGGCCGCGGAGGCAAAGGCCGCCGTCGGGCACCACGTCGCGCTGACCATCGTCGGCACCAACCGTCCGCAGAACATCCCCTACTTCCGTGCCAAGACGGCGCAGGAGAAGCTGATCCGCGAGTCGGGCATGCCGTACTCGCTCGTGCACGCCACGCAGTTCTTCGAATTCCTCGGCAGCATCGCGGACATCTCCGTCGGGGCAGACGGCGCCGTGCACCTGCCCGGGGCCCTCATCCAGCCGATCGCCGCCGAAGACGTGTCCACGGCCGTCGCGCGCACCGCGGCTGGGGAGCCCATCAACGGCGACCGCGAGATCGCGGGCCCGGAGCAGTTCACGATGGACGAGTTCGTCCGCCGTGGTCTCGCTTTCCGCGGCGACAGCCGCCAGGTGGTGCAGGACCCCGACGCGCAGTACTACGGCGCCCACATCGAGGAGCGCACCCTGATCCCGGTCGACGGAGCGATCATCTTCGAGACCACCCTCGAGGAGTGGCTGCCCGCCAACCCGCCCCGCAGCTGATCCGTTGGGGCGGCTCCGCGCCCCACGGAAGACGGCCACTCCGACGCATGGCGGGTCCGAGTGGCCGTCTAGATCCACGAAGTCAGCGGTCACCCTCTATGGCGCGGCGTTCCTCAGCCGCGGAAACGGAGTCTCAAAGTGGAAGACGTCGACACGTCACCGGCGTTGCTGGGTGCCCTCAGCTCAGAACAGTCCATGCTCCAGTCGATTGCGGGGTCGACGATCAACGAAGCCGGCACGCGGTCGATGATCTACCTCTCTGCGCTATCCGGTGGGCTCGTCGCCATCGGCTTCGCCAGCTCGACAAAAGGCCTCCTCGCCCCGCTGGCACTCACGGTGCTGCCCACGATCTGGCTGCTCGGCTGGTTCACCATCGTGCGACTCGTCGACACCACTGTCGAGAACGTCTCGGTGACGAGGCGGATCGAAGCCATACGTGCGTACTACGCCAGACTCACTCCCACGGCGGCGCACAGCTTCTTCGCCGCCGAAGACCCATTGTCGAACGGCAAGTTCGGCGTCCGATACTCCCGATGGTCTGTGATCTTCGCCATGGCGTCGATGATCGGTCTCGTCAACGCCGTGCTCGCAGGATCGGTCACTGCTTTGGCCCTTGCCATCGCCGCCGACGCATCAACCGTGGTCGCCACGGCAGTCGGCATCGGCGCCGGCATCCTTCTTTTCGCCGCAACCGTGGTCTACGAGCGGATCAGGGTCGGTGCCCTGTTTCCCCGCCCGGACCGTCATCATGCCGACGCAGCGATCTCGGCTTCGGCGGGGGGAGAGGCCCACTCACCCTCGTGAGACGCGTCGGTCTCCATGCGGATCAGGATCCGTTTTGATAATGATTCTCATTTACCGTAGGGTCGAGATCATGCAGAAGCCCCTCGCCGCCCTCGCGCTCGCCGCCGCCTCGATCCTCGCCCTCGCGGGCTGCTCCGCGACGGCCGACCCCGCGTCCTCATCCGGTGCGGGGACCATCACGGTGACGGCGTCGACCAACGTCTGGGGCGACGTCGCGAAGGAGATCGGCGGCGAGCACGTGGAGGTGACCTCTGTGATCGCGTCCCTGTCGCAGGATCCGCACGAGTACGAGGTGACCGCGGCTGATCAGCTGAAGGTCCGCGGGGCGAAGCTCATCCTGGAGAACGGCGGCGGCTACGACGCGTTCTTCGGCGACCTCGTCGCGAAGGCGGGCAGCAAGGCTCCTGTCGTCACCGCGGTGACGTTCGCGCCGAGCTGGCCGAAGGGCGAGGACGGCATGAAGACCGCCGAGGGCTTCAACGAGCACGTCTGGTACGACACCGCGGTCGTCGAGGACGTCGCGAAGAAGGTCGCCGACGAGCTCAGCGGCATCGACCCCGCGCACAAGGCCGACTTCGAGAAGAACCTCGCGACGTTCCAGCAGGGCATTGAAGGGCTGAACTCCTCGCTCGCGACGATCAAGGGTGCGCACCAGGGGGAGAAGATCTTCGTCACGGAGCCGGTCCCGCTGTACCTGACGGCGGCGGCAGGCCTGGTGAACGTGACTCCCGAGGCGTTCAGCCACGCGGTCGAAGAGGGCCAGGACGTTCCGCCCGCGACGCTCCTCGAGGCCACGAGCCTCGTCGAGTCGGGTGAGGTCAAGGCGCTGTTCGCCAACGCCCAGGCCGGCGGCGCCGAGACCACGAAGATCATCGGCGTCGCGAAGGAGAAGGGCGTGCCCGTACAGGAGGTCACCGAGCTCGTTCCGGACGGCAAGACCTACCTCACCTGGATGAAGGACAACATCGACACGCTCTCGCGTAATCTCGACAAGTGACCTCTCCCGCCGCCTCTCCGGCCGCTTCGCTGCTGCGGATCCGCGGTGCCGGCATCCGCCGGGATGACCGCGAGCTGTGGAGCGGACTCGACCTCGACGTCGCCCCCGGCGAACTCGTGGCGGTGCTCGGCCCCAGTGGCACCGGCAAGACCACGCTGCTGCGCGCGATCCTCGGGCTGCAGGACCTCTCCGAAGGGACGATCGAAGCGGTCGGGCAACCGGTGCGCCGACGCGGCAGCCGCCGCATCGGCTATCTGCCGCAGGCGCGCCCGCTGCCCGCCGAGACGTCGCTGCGGGGCCGCGACCTTGTCGCGCTCGGCGTCGACGGGCACCGGTTCGGCCTCCCGATCCCGCGACGTGGCGACCGCGCCAGGATCGACGCGCTGGTTGCGGCGGTTGGCGCCGAATCCTTCGCGGACCGCCCCGCGGGCACGCTCTCCGGCGGTGAGCAGCAGCGGCTTCGCGTGGGTCAGGCACTCGCCGATGACCCGCGACTGCTGCTCTGCGACGAGCCCCTGACCAGCCTCGACCTGGCGAATCAGCGAGCCGTGGTGGAGCTCATCGACCGGCACCGCCGCACCGGCGCCGGGGTGCTGCTCGTCACCCACGACATCAATCCCGTGCTCGACATCGTCGACCGGATCCTGTACCTCGCGAACGGCCGGTTCACGCTGGGCACGCCGCACGAGGTCCTCACCACGCGGGTGCTCTCGGATCTCTACGGCGTTCCCGTGTTCGTCTCGGAGGTCGGGGGCCGGCTCGTCGTCGTCGGCGCGCCGGATGCGGAGAGCGCCGCGCACCACCACGACGGCCCGGATGAGGAGCTGCACGCATGAACCTCGCGGACATCGGCCAGGCCATGTTCGGCGGTCTGTCGCAGTACGGCGAGATCCTCGCGCTGGTCTCCAACTCGGTCTGGGCGGGAGCCGTGCTCGGCCTCGTCGGCGGCCTCATCGGCGTCTTCGTGATGCAGCGCGACATGGCCTTCGCGGTGCACGGCATCAGCGAGCTGTCCTTCGCGGGCGCCGCCGTCGCCCTGCTGGTCGGCGTCGACGTCGTCACCGGCTCGATCGTCGGATCCCTGATCGCCGCCGCGATCATCGGCTGGCTGGGCGCCCGCGCACGCGATCGCAACTCGATCATCGGCGTGCTGATGCCGTTCGGCCTCGGCATCGGGATCCTCGCCCTCTCGCTCTACAACGGGCGTGCCGCAGGGCGGTTCAGTCTTCTGACCGGCCAGATCGTCTCGGTGCAGTCGGACCAGCTGGGCTGGCTGACCGGAATCTGCGCCCTCGTGCTGCTGGGCCTGCTGCTCATCTGGCGGCCGCTGCGCTTCGACTCGCTCGACCCGCAGTCGGCAGCCGCCCGCGGCGTCCCCACGGTCGGCGTCTCGTTCGCCTTCATGCTGCTGCTCGGCCTCGTCGTGGCGGTCGCGGTGCACATCATCGGCGCCCTGCTGGTGATGGCGCTCGTCGTCACCCCGGCGGCTGCCGCGATGCGGGTGCGCTCCGGCCCGCTCTCGGTGCCGGTGCTGGCGGCCGTGTTCGGGGTGGTGTCCGCGGTCGGCGGCATCCTGCTGGCGGTGATGGGCACGCTCCCGGTGAGCCCCTACATCACGACGGTCTCGTTCGTGATCTACCTCGTGTGCCGCGCGATCGGATCCCGTCGGGATCGCGTGGTGCGCTCGACGGCGCGCACCGAGGCGGCGATCAACCGGCCGTGATCGACCGCCGACTCGCCACGCCTCACCGCGTGCCGCGCGACCGGCCTTCCCGGGGCGACAATCCTCCCGGGGCGAGTGGAGGAGTTCGGCGATGGGACACGGGCACGGGCATGACACGGCGGCGATCCGCGATGTTCGCGTTGCTCGGACTCCGCAGCGCATCCTGCTGACGACGCTGATCGTCGTCGGGGTGGTGACGATCGTCGGACTGTTGCTCCTCTGGCCTTCCGCAGCGCGTCCGGGAGTGCTGGCGACCGGTTCCGCGTCCGCGCGGAGCACGACCTATCCGACCGGCGAGATCCTGAAGCTGACCAACTGCGCGGATCTGCCACCATCGGCGGGCGGATCCGGCGGGGCACCCGGCTCCGGCTCCGGGGGAGCGGGCGTCGATCCCAATGGCCAATCGCGCTCCGGCGGCGTGGCCGCCCCTGCGCCGGGAGGCGCGGCCCCCGCGCCCTGCCTGATCGCCCAGGTCAGGATCGAGAGCGGCGCCCGCGCCGGTGACAAGGTCACGACCATGCTGAACGGGCCGTTCGCCCGTGCGGGTCTGCGTCCCGGCGACCGGCTCGAGCTGCAGGTGACCGAGGTGCCGGGGCGCACGAAGGTCCCGCAGCCAGGTGGCGTGGATCCGGGGATCGCGGCGTTCGGTGTGGTCAGAACGGTTCCCCTGGCGGTGTGGGCCGGCCTGTTCGCGCTGATCGTGGTCGTGGTCGGGCTGCTCCGGGGCCTGCTCGCCCTCGTCGGCTTGGTGTTCAGCGGCGCCATGATCGTGATGTTCATGCTGCCCGCTCTGCTGCACGCCGGGCCTGCGATGGCGATCGCCCTCGTCGGCTCCTCGGCGATCCTCTACGTCGTGCTGTATCTCGCGCACGGCATCTCCATGCGCACGAGCGCCGCGCTGGCGGGAACCCTGGCGGGCGTCGCCATCACCGCGATGCTGGCCCAGCTGGCGGTCGGCACGACCAGGCTGAGCGGCATCGACGAGAGCGGCGGGTTCCTGGCGCCGATGGTGCCGCAGGTCGACTTCCAGGGGCTGCTCACCTGTGCGATCATCATCGCCGGGCTGGGTGTGCTCAATGACGTGACGATCACGCAGAGCTCCTCCGTCTGGGAGCTGCGCGCGGTCGCCCCTGAGCTCTCACGGCGCCAGCTGTTCAGCCGGGCGATGCGCATCGGTCGAGACCACATCGCCTCCACCATCTACACGATCGTGTTCGCCTACGTGGGGGCTTCGTTGAGCGTGGTGCTCCTGCTCTACGTGTACGACCAGCCGATGGTGAGCCTGCTGAGCCTGGAGGACATCGCGACGGAGGTCGTCCGCACGCTGTGCAGCGGGATCGGGCTCGTCCTCGCCGTTCCGCTCACCACCGCCATCGCCGTCGCGCTGCTGCCGCCCCGGTCCGCCGTGAGCGGGGAGCCGATGCCGGCTTCGCTCGGCGACGACGACGCCGAGAAGGTCGCCTGGCTGCGCACGCTGCGCACCGTCGAGGACGAACCGCTGACGAGGCCGAGCCCGCGCACCGGGTGAAGCCGCCGCGCCGATCCGCAGGCTTGGCCCGGGCCTGACCCAGAAGCTGACCCAGAGCGCTAGGCCGTCGGATCGCCGTAGCGCTCGGCGATCTCCTTCGATCCCGGCCATCCCTCATAGGTCGGATGCTGGGGCCAGCCATCCGGGACGTCCTGCCAGACCTCCTGGCGCCCGTACGGCAGCACGTCGGCGATCGCGAACGTGAGCATGAACTGCTCGGCGCCGCGACCGGAGGTGTGCCAGGTGCGGTAGACGTCGTCGCCGTCACGCAGGAACACGTTGTATCCGAATCCCTCGCCAGGACCGGCGTCCATGTCTGCGCCGAAGCTCGTGCCCGCCGCCGAGTACCAGGTCATCAGGTTCCCGACCCGCTTCTTGTACGCGAGGATCTCGTCCATCGGCCCGTTGGTGACGATGACGAAGCGCACATCCAGGGGCTCCACGATGTCGGGGCGCGCGAACTGCGCCGTGCCGCCGGTGCAGCCGGGGCACTGCCAGGTCGCGCCATCCGTCCACATGTGGTGGTAAACGACCAGCTGGCTGTGCCCGTCGAAGATCTCGGCCAGGGTGACGGCGGAGCCGTCCTCGGCGATCAGCGTGTATTCGGGCAGCTTCACGGCGGGCAGCCGGCGGCGTGCAGCCGCGATCGCGTCCAGCTCGCGGGTCGCGGCCTTCTCGCGGACGCGGAGCTTCGCGAGCTCCTCGCGCCAGGTCTGCTCGTCGACGACAGGGGGCAGAGCGGTCATGACATCCTCCGATGGTCGTTCCAGTCGCGCCGGTGGCGCCGATGTTCACGGCGTCCACATCTGCTATGTTCACACCGTACACATCGCGCGAAGCCGGTTCAAGAGGCGGAACCGGTCCCGAGGGGAGGGGATCCGGTGGCCTACCATCACGGCGATCTCGCGACCGCTCTCGTGCAGGCCGCGGTCGAGCTCAGCCGTGAGGGCGGGCCCTCGGCGGTGACGATCCGCGAGGCGACCCGACGGGCCGGGGTGTCGCCGAACGCCGCATACCGGCACTTCCCGAACCGTGCGGCACTGCTCGATGCGACCGCGGCCGCGATCCAGCAGGGTCTTGCCGCCGCGATGACGGATGCCCCCGAGCGCTCTCCGGCCGCGCGGCTGCGTCGGATCGGCGTCGCCTACGTCGACTTCGCCCTGGACGAGCCGGGGTGGTTCGCGGTGGTCTTCTTCGGGATCCGGCCGCCGGATCCTGCGACGGTGCGGGAGGCTCCTGCGTTCGTGGCGCTGACCGGCGCGCTCGACGATCTCGTCGCGGCCGGCGAGCTCTCCGCCGAACGCCGCGACGACGCCGCCTGGGCGTGCTGGGCCACCGTGCACGGCTTCGCGGAGCTCTGCCTGCGCGGACCGCTCGCCGGCGTGGACCGGGCGGAGCAGCGCCGTCGCGCCGAGGTCGCGGTCCGCGCGGTGGTCGCCGGGATCCGTTCCGAGGACGCCGACAGCTCAGCGGCGTGAACGGCGCCGGGACCGGGACGCGTCGACGCGGCGATCCTCCTGCCGATCGTTCCGCGCCCAGCCGGGCTCCAGCCCTGTCGGCACAACGGAACGCCGGGTTAGGATCTTCAGGACTCGCGCGGATCGCGGACCCCGCACCCAGGGGCGCCGGACGACGCGATTCACCCTCCGCATCCATCCTTCCGGCACATCCCCCCTGCCCGGGAGAAGGAGGGGCGAACAGAAAGGCGCGGCACGTGGCCGAGGCAACCGAGGACCGAGCAACCGAGGACAAAGGCCCCCAGGGCGACTTCTTCGATCAGCTGCTGGACAACCCTACGACGCAGCAGTCCTTCACGATCGGCTTCCGCGGCTATGACAAGACCGAGGTCGACGCGCACCTGACCGCCCTCACGGAGGAGCTGCGGCGCGCGTCCGAGTCCGGCGCGAAGGCCGACGCGCACCTGCGCGGCGAGCTCAGCAAGGTCGCGGAGAAGCACCGCGAGGAACTGGAGAAGGCGACCGCCGCGCATGAGAAGCGTGCGGCGAAACTGGAGTCCGACCTCGCGACGGCGAACGCCAAGATCGCCGAGTCCGCGCAGCAGATCCAGTCGCTGAGCACCGCTCTGGCCGGGTCCCAGGAGGACATCGACGAGGCCACGTCGCGCTCGCAGTTCGAGACCGTGCTGCGCGTGGCGGAGGAGCAGGCCAGCGTCCTGATCCAGAACGCCGCGGTGCAGGCGGAGCGTCTGCTCGACGCCGCCCGCGACGAGGCCGCCGCCAAGCGCGCCGAGCTCGATGCCGACGTCGCGCGCATCACGGCGCAGGCCGAGCGCGACGCCGACCAGGTGCGCCTGAAGATGGAGACCGAGTTCACGGCGCACACCGCGCAGGTCGAGCGCGAGGCCGCGCACGCCGCGGAGAAGGTGAACCACGCCGAGCAGGAGGCGCACTCGATCCGCACCGAGGCTGAGAAGGGCGCCGCGGCGCTGCGCGCGATGGTCACCCGGGAGACGACCGATCTGCGCGTCTCCGCCGAGCGCGAGGTGCGGGAGATGAACGCGCGAGTGCTGGAGATGGAGGAATCCCTCACGCGCCGTCAGGACGACGCGCAGCAGGAGTTCCTCGTGCTGCACAACCAGGCCGTCGCGCACGCGGAGCGCATCACCGCCGATGCGAACGAGCAGGTCGCATCCTCGCTGGCGCACGCCGAGCGGATCTCCGCCAAGGCCGAGGACTACGAGCGTCTGATGCGCTCGCAGGCCAGCGCGATCGAGGCCGAGGCGCAGGTGCGCGCCCGCGAGACCCTCGACCGCGCCCGTACCAAGTCGCAGAAGATCGTCGACATGGTGACCGCGCACACGGCGAACGTCGTGCGCGACGCCGATGACCGGGCCCGGCAGCTGCGCTGGCAGCAGCAGCAGCTCACCAGTTTCATGGCCGAGGTGCGCGAGCTGATCCGCCCCGACGGGGCGCTCGGCAGCGAGGCATCCGGATCCGGATCCGCCGCTGCGGAGACGGAGAGCCCGGCAGAGACCGACGGGGCCGAGGCACCCGCGGAGGGCACCGAGGCCTGACCCCTTCCGGGGTCGTTGAGCGAACACGCGCGTAGAGCGAGTGAGACGAAACGCGGTGATCTCGCAAGGTCGCCGCGTTTCGTCTCGGCCTGCGTTTCGTCTCGGTCGCTGCGCGTCCTCGCTCAACGACCGTGCGGCGTCCTCGCTCAACGACCCCATCCTCGCTCGGAGGTCACGGATACGCTGCTCCCAGCCGCAGGCCAGCACCCCGCTCTAGACTCGAGGCATGGCCCAGCGGAACACGTGGCAGCGCGAACGCGTGCGCGAGGAGCTCTCCGACCTGCGCGGATTCGTGAGCGCGCAGTCGCTGCACCAGGCCCTGCGCGAGGCCAATACCGGCATCGGCCTGGCCACCGTCTATCGCGCCCTCGCCGGACTCGCGGCCTCCGGTGAGGCCGATTCGCTGCAGAGCCCCGAGGGTGAGGCGCTCTACCGCGCGTGCAGCAGCGAGGGCCACCACCACCACCTGATCTGCCGCTCCTGCGGGATGACCGTGGAGATCGAGGCGACCGACGTCGAGCAGTGGGCGCAGCGCACCGCGGCCCAGCACGGCTTCCGCGACGCGGAGCACGTGGTGGACATCTTCGGACTGTGTGCGAACTGCGCGAACGCCGCCCAGGAGTGATCCCCGCGTGACCTTGACGACCCCCGGCCGCCGTACGACCGCAACGCGCGACGGCGCGACGACTCCGCACGCGCTGCGCACCCCGCCGCCGCGGCTGTCCGGGCGCACGGCACTCATCGGTGCAGCGATCGGCGTCGCCGTAGTGGCCGCCCTCGTCGCAATCGACGTGTTCGCGCCGCATCTGTTCTCCGCCCGCCTGCCGAACCGGCTGCAGGACGGGCTCACCCTGTCACTGAGCGTGCTGTTCGAGGCGCTGCCTTTCGTGATCCTCGGGGTGCTGCTCTCGATCGCGGTGCAGGTATGGCTGCCCGCCGGCGTGATCGAGCGCGTGCTGCCGAAGCGTGGCTGGGCGCGCAGGGCCGTGCTGTCGCTGCTGGGCATGCTCATCCCGGTGTGCGAGTGCGGCAACGTGCCGTTCGCCCGCGGGCTGATGATGCGCGGGCTGGGACCTGCGGAGGCGCTGACGTTCCTCATCGCGGCTCCCATCGTCAACCCCATCGTGATCCTCACGACGCATGCCGCGTTCGGCTTCGACGGCGGGATCCTGGTAGCCCGTCTCGTCGGCGGCTACCTCGTCGCCAACCTGATCGGCTGGGTGTACAGCCGGCATCCCGATCCCGACGCGCTGCTCACCGCGCGGTTCCGCGACACCTGCGAGGTCGTCGTGCACGAGCAGGGATCCGGGATCCGCCGGAGCCTGGCCCAGTTCCTCATCGAGCTGCGCGCCGTGATGCCCGCGCTGATCATCGGATCCGCGCTCGCGGGCGCCGTGCAGGTGCTCGTCCCGCGCGACGTGCTGCTGGCGATCGGCTCCAACCCGCTGCTGTCCGTCGTCGCGATGATCGCGCTGGCCATCTCGGTGGCGATCTGCTCGAACGTGGACTCGTTCTTCGCGCTCTCGTTCGCCTCGACGTTCTCGCCGGGCGCGATCGTCGCCTTCCTCCTGGTGGGTCCGCTGGTCGACATCAAGATGATGGCGCTGCTGCGCACCACCTTCACCGCCCGCACCCTCGGCGGGATCGTCGGCATCGTGATCCTGTTCGGCTTCGCCCTGGGGATCGGGGTGAACGTCTTTGCCTGAGGTTCTTCCTGAGACGACGACCGCGCACCGGCCCTCTCGTGCGCAGGCACTCGGCACCCGCTGGCTCGGCGCCGGTCTGGCCGTCGCGCTCGCGATCGCCACCCTCGTCCTCGCCTTCACGGGGCGGCTCACGCTCTACATCAGCCCCGAGACGGTGTGGTTCGCCGTGGCCGCAGCGATCGCGACGCTGGTCGGCGCCGTATGGTCGTGCGTGCTGCCGCTCGGCGCGGAGCAGGACCACGGTCACGATCACGGAGACGCCGACCACGGGCATGACCACGACCACGCGCCCGCCCGGTCCGGCCGCCGCGTGCTGGGCACGGTGCTGGGTGCGACGGGCGGAGTGATCGCGACCGGTGTCGTCGCGGGAGCTCTGTTGCTGCCTCCTGCGTCCCTCTCGGTGGACATGGCGATGCAGCGAGCCCCGATGGGCAACGTGCTGTTCGCCGGCGCCGACGACGTCGCCCTCGGAGCGAACACCGACACCAGCACGTTCGGCGTGGGCGGCTGGGCCAGCGTGTTCGCCACGGGCTCCCGGCCCGAGAAGTACGACGGATCCACGGTGACCCTCACCGGCTTCCTCACGCCCAGCGGATCCGCGAAGGATCAGGCGCACCTGACCCGCATGGTCATCACGCACTGCGTGCTCGACGCGCAGCCGGCGTCGGTGCCCGTGCAGATCAGCGGCTGGCAGGGCCAGTACGCTGTGGGCGACTGGATTCAGGTGAAGGGGACCGTTCGCGCCAGCGCGGACGGGAAGCTCTCGATCGTGCCGGCCAGTGTGTCGAAGATCTCGGAGCCGAAGGACCCCTATGAGCACTGACGACGCGGATCACCCCCTCACCCGCGCCGAGTTGCGCGCGCGCCGTGCGGCGGAGGAGGCGGCTGCCGGGGTGGAAGCCGCGGCGCCGGAAGATTCCGAGCCGGCCGAGCCTTCCGAGGCCGCTGCGCCGAGGGCCTCGACTGCGGCGGACGCTCCTGAGGCTCCGCAGGTCCCCGCCGTGCCGACCGCGGATGAGCCGGTCACCCGCTCTGCGGCGCCCGAGCAGGTCTTCGACGACACTCCGGGACCGCGGCGGACGCCGAACGCAGGATCGGGCACAAGCGCCTCGACGGCCGATGCCGCTCCGGCGCAGGCCGAGGCCGAGTTCCCGGACGTCGCCCCCGCGCCGGCCGCGGCGGCGGCGACGCGCGTGCACCAGGAGGATCCGCCCCTCGTGCCGGACGATGCGCATGTCGAAGAGCCGCCGGCGGATCCGCAGCTCGCGCCACCCACGGACCCGCGGCTCGAGCCCCCGGAGTGGCAACCGCACCCCACTCCGGCGCCGGTCGCGCGCCGCCGACGGTTCCCCCTGGTCCTCGGTGCGGTGATCGGGGCGCTCGTGCTCGTGGTCGCCGCGTTCGGGGTGATCACGCTGTTGCAGGGACCGCGCGTGAGCAGCGTGAAGATCGACGCGCAGTCGGCGATCGACGCCTCCGGTACGCGCATGATCATCACCGCCAGCCAGCCGCTGGCGAAGGTGGATCCGAAACAGGTGAGCGTGAGTCCCAAGGCTCCATTCACCGTCGACACGTCGGGGCGCAACCTCGGGATCCGCTTCACCGTGCCGCTCGACGACGACACGACCTACACGGTCACCGTCAAGGATGCGACCGGCACCGACAAGCAGCGTCAGAGCACACTGCAGGCGACCTTCCAGACGCCGAAGTCGACGATCTTCCTGCTGCAGCGCAACGCCGACGGCGATGACACGATCTTCCTCACCGACCTCGGCGGCAAGAACGCCGTCCCGGTGGTGCAGCACGAGAAGATCGACGACTTCCGCGCCACGGCCGACCACCTCGTGGTGGCGACGGAGAAGGGCGGCACGTCGGTGCTGCTGGTGATGGATCGGAAGGGCAAGAACCAGCGGGAGCTGAAGCTGCCCGGCCCCGGGTTCCTCTCGAACCTGCAGGTGTCCGAGCGCGGCAACCTCGTCGGCTACACCTTCACCGACAAGGGCATCAGTGCGACCAGCGGTCGGGCGAGCATCCTGGTGAGCCAGTCGCTCACGGGCGACGGCGAGCCGCAGATCGTCACGGTCGGGGACAAGATGCCGAGCATCGCCCAGTGGGCGTTCGTGCCCGACTCCTCCTCGGCACTGTTCATCGACTTCAGCGGTGCGCTGTACGTCGAGGACCGTTCCGATGCGAAGGCGAAGCCGACGGCCCTCGGCGCCGCGCAGACCGTCGAGGGCATCTCCCGAGGCACCTACACGGCGATCGTCAGCCGCGGCAACGACCTGGTCGAGCTGAACCTGGCGGACGGATCCGAGAAGCCCCTGGCCGCCTCCACCCCCGACTTCGGCGTGCCGGGCACGATCGCGCCCTTCCCCGGAGGCACGCTGCGACAGGTCGCCACCCGCGATGCCACCGGGTTGCCGACCGGGCAGATCGTCACCCGGGTGGACGACGACGGCAAGGCGACGAAGCTGTTCAGCGTGACCGGATCCGACGCGATCATGCAGGCCTGCCCGTCTCCGAGCGGGCAGTACAGCGCGATCGTGGTGGCCCCCAAGCTCGTGAACAACCCCTACGACCAGTCGCTGCTGCCGCTGCCGACCACGATGCAGACGCACATCATCGACACGAAGACCGGCAAGGAGCGCGTCGTGCTCGCCGGCTTCGACCCGTCGTGGTGCGCGCAGGCGCCGCACCGGTGATGACCGGCGCGGGTCTTCCGCCCGCCGGCCACGGCCTGCGCCGCGCCCGGCGGGAGGACCTGCAGGCGCTGCCGCTCGAGGTGGCGCCACGCCTGCTCGGCGCCCGGCTGCGCACGTTCGTGGACGGCGCCGAGGTGCAGCTGCGGATCACCGAGGTCGAGGCCTACCACGGCAAGGGTGTGGGCCCGGTGCCGGATCCCGGCTCCCACGCCCGGATGGGCCGCACCGCGCGCAACGCCACGATGTGGGGCGAGCCCGGGCATCTGTACGTGTACCTCAGCCACGGCATCCACTCCTGCGTGAACGTGGTGTGTGCACCCGACGGCGTCGCCGGTGGTGTGCTGCTGCGGGCCGGCGAGGTCGTCTCCGGTGTCGAGGCGGCGGCGGTGCGGCGCGGTGTGCGTCCGAAACTCAGTCGATCTGGGGGTGCCGACGCGGATCCGGCGCTGGACAGCGCCGGATCAACTGAGTTTCAGACCCGGGAGCTGCGCGACCTCGCGCGCGGACCGGGCCGGCTCGGTCAGGCGTCGGGCCTGCGGCACCCGCGGCACGACGGCATCGACGCCGTCACGGGCGGCGAGCAGGCGGGAGCGCGGGCCGAGCTCTGGCTCGGCTCGCCGCTGGCCGAGGTCGCGACGGGCCCGCGAGTGGGGGTGGCCGGTCACGCCGGCACGGATGCGTTCCCCTGGCGGTTCTGGATCCCCGGGGATCCGACCGTGTCCCCATTCCGCTGGGGCCGGGGCGCCGCCGAGGCCGCCGCAGCCGCCGACACGCCCGGCCGCTGATCCGTGCTAAAGTAGCTCTTTGTCTGCGCACACTCCTGTGCGCAGTTCGTGTGCCTCCCCTTCTGAACCGAGCGATCGGGCAGGGGAGAGGCGTGCAGACAAGGGATCTTGGGTGGGGCCGTCCGGCCTCACGGTAGAGAAGGAGTCATCATGGCAGCAGTGTGCCAGGTGACCGGAGCAGTTCCCGGTTTCGGTCACAACATCTCGCACTCGCACCGTCGGACGAAGCGCCGCTTCGACCCGAACGTGCAGAAGAAGACGTATTTCGTTCCGTCGCTCGGTCGTAAGATCACGCTCAACGTGTCCGCCAAGGGCATCAAGGTGATCGACGCCCGCGGCATCGAGCGGGTCGTCGCGGACCTCCAGGCGAAGGGTGTGAAGCTCTAATGGCCAAGAAGGCTCAGGACATCCGTCCGATCATCAAGCTGCGTTCGACCGCGGGCACGGGGTACACCTACGTGACCAAGAAGAACCGCCGCAACACCCCCGACCGCCTCGTGCTGAAGAAGTACGACCCGGTGGTTCGCAAGCACGTCGAATTCCGAGAGGAGCGTTGATCCATGGCTAAGAAGAGCAAGATCGCGCGCAACGAGCAGCGCAAGGTCGTCGTCGAGCGTTACGCCGAGCGTCGTGCCGAGCTGAAGAAGACCCTGGTCGACCCGAACGCGACCGAGGAGGCCCGCGAGGCCGCCCGCGTCGGCCTGCAGAAGCTTCCGCGCAACGCGTCGCCTGCCCGCGTCCGTTCGCGCGACGCCATCGACGGCCGCCCCCGCGGTGTCCTCACGAAGTTCGGCATCTCGCGTGTCCGCTTCCGTGACATGGCGCACCGTGGCGAGCTGCCCGGCGTGACCAAGTCGAGCTGGTAAGTCTTACCGGTCCCTGAGTTCATCCCAGGGACGCAAGGGGCGAGGGTCTTCGGATCCTCGCCCCTTCTGCGTGTCCGGAGTGCCCCCGCTCCTGCTCGCGCAGCATTGAGGTCGCGCAGATCGGGCGAATCCTCTTCGATGGGAGGAGGATCCGAGGCGGATCCTCCTCCCATCCGGGAGTTCTCCTCCCGAGGAGAACTCCCTGCACAGGTCGGCGCTGCGGTGGTTTCCGCACGGGTTTCGGGATCCGGTCCTATGGAATCCCGAGCAGGTTCACCATCGAGGAATGGATCCGATCGAACAGCTCCGGCGACGCGGCGGTGTGGCGCGCATCGATGTGCTTCGGCGTGCCGGCGTCACCGCGTACGAGCTCCGCCGCGCGCGCGAAGCGGGCGGGCTGTTCTCTGTGCGCAGAGGCTGGGTCGCCCTGCCCGCGGCAGACCCGTCTCTGGTGGCCGCAGCGCGGCGCGGCGTCGTGCTGACTTGCATCACGCTGGCGCGGAGCGCAAGGGGCTCTGGGTGCTCGACGCACGCGAGCCGCATCTCGCGGCGCCGCCGCGGTCGGGGCATGCCCAGGTGTCGGAGGGCGTCATCCACTGGAGTGCGCCGTTGCTGCCACGTGATCCCGATGCGCTGGAGGACTCGCTCGAGAACGCCCTGATTCTCATCGCGAGATGTCAGCCGTACGAGGCGGCGCTCGCAGTGTGGGAGTCGGCGATGCGCAAGCGTGTCGTGGACCCAGCGGTGCTCGAGCGCCTCCCGCTGCCGCCCGACGCTCGACGGATGCTCGCGGAGGCTCGACCTTTCGCGGATGCGGGAACGGAGAGCATCTTCCGCACTCGGCTCGCGTGGCTCGATATCCCCATCACGCCGCAGGTGTGGCTGCTCGGCCATCGAGTGGACTTCCTCATCGGCGAGCGGCTCGTGGTGCAGATCGACGGTGGGCACCATGTCGGTGAGCAGCGTGAGAAGGACAACAGCCACGATGCTCTGCTCCGGCTGCACGGCTACCACGTCATCCGGATCGGATACGACCGCCTGATGAAGCATTGGCCCGAGGTGCAGGCCGCGATTCTGATGGCGATCGCCCAGCGACTCCATCTCGCGCGCTGAAGCCCGCGCCGCACCGCACTTTTCTGAGCCCTCGGCGATCCGCCTGGCGCGTGCCGAACTGCGCGATCGCGCGTGGCAATGTCTACCGGGGCCTTGAGCCGCTCACAGCCTCAGGAGGAGAACTCCTGTTCGGGAGGACGATCGGATCCTGGACCTCCTCCCGAACGGGAGAAGTCCTCCCGTGCGGGTGGACGGAGGGGGAATCGGCGCCCGCCCCTGTGACTGGAGTGACGAATGAGGCGCGACACGCCGTCTCAAAACGTCAAAACCCGCGAAATGACGCGGAAATCCGGGGTTTGGTTGATACATTCAAGGCGGTCGTTCGACCAACGGGGGGCATCCGCCCATCCGGAACTCTGATACGAAGCGACGGGATCCCGTCGCTGGAGGATGAAATGGCTGACAAGTCCATCACCAAGACCGAGCTCGTCGCGAGCATCGCCAGCGCCACCGGCCAGAGCCAGGCTGCCGTCTCCGGCGTTCTCGATGCCCTGTTCGCGACGGTCTCGGACGCTGTTGCCAAGGGCAGCAAGGTCTCGATCCCGGGCTGGATCTCCTTCGAGCAGGTCGCCACCGCCGCCCGCACGGGCCGCAACCCGCAGACCGGCGCCGAGATCAAGATCCCGGCCGGCAAGCGCGTCAAGGTGACCGCTGGTTCCAAGCTCAAGGCTGCCGTCAAGTAATTCTGGCTTCGCCTCGCAAGGCCGTCCCTCTCTCGGAGGGGCGGCCTTTCGCGTGGGGCCTCGCAATCGGCCGGGCTCCCGGCAGACCCCGAGCGACACCGGAATAGGCTGGAGGGGTGAATCGCCCCGCCACCGGGGTCCGCCCCGAGACCGGGTCGGACGCCGCCCGCTCCGCCCTGCCCGCCGGATCCCCGACGCTGCGCATCGCCGGTCCCGTGATCCTTGTCGGCGCCGCGATCCTCGCCGTCGTCGCCGGGCTCGCGTTCGGCGGGGGCGCAGCGCCCAACCTGCTCCTCGATCCCGGACCCGTGGTGCGCTGGGGCCTGCCCGTCGTGAAGACGATCAGCAACCTGGGCGCGGCGGCGATGCTGGGCTCCCTCGTGCTCGCGTTGTTCGCCCTGCGCAGCGGGGCGCGCTCTTTCGAGATCGCACTGGACACCGCCTCGATCGGTGCCGCGGTCTACACGGTCGCAAGCGCCGTGGCGGGTCTGTTCACGTTCCTGCAGACGCTCGGTGTGAAGCTCAGCGCGGGGCCGGAGTTCGGCGCCCAGCTGGGCCGGTTCCTGCTCGAGCTCCCTCTCGGTCAGGCCTGGCTGATGACGGTGCTCGCGGGCGCCGTCATCACGATCGCCGCGTTCGCCTTCCGCGGCTGGACCGCCACTCTGCTCACCGCGATCCTCGCCGCCGCCTCGTTCGTCCCGCTCGCCACGCAGGGCCATGCGGGCGAGCTCAGCGGCCATGACGCCGCGGTGAACTCGCTGCTGCTGCACACGGTCGGCGCCGCGGTGTGGATCGGCGGCCTCGTGCTGCTGATCGTGCTGCGCGGATCCCGCAGCGAGCTCGCCGACGCCGGGCGTGGCGGCGCCCGCAAGGGCAGCGCCACGGCCGGTGCGCACGCCTCCGCCAAGCCCGGGGCGAAGAGCGCCAAGAGGCCCGCCGGCGCGAAGAAGACCAGGGGTGCCCTCACCTTCGCGGACCTCGTGCGCCGCTACTCCTCCCTCGCCCTCGCCGCGTACATCGTGGTCGCGGTCTCAGGCATCGCCCGCTCCATCGTCGCCGTGGGCGACTGGGCCGGTCTGCTCACGCCCTACGGTGGACTCATCGTCGCCAAGGCGATCGTGCTGATCCTGCTCGGTGCGCTCGGAGCCCGCTACCGCACCCGGCTCATCCCGAAGCTCGAGCAGGACGGATCCGGCTCCGCGTCGGCGAACGCGGGCGGATCCGGCCCGTTCTGGACCCTGGTGCTGCTGGAGCTCGCCCTCATGGGCATCGCCTCCGGCCTCGCCGCCGCGCTCTCGCGCACCGCGCCGCCCACCGGCCTCGAGGTGGCCACCGTGCGCACGCCGGCCGAGATCCTCACCGGCTCCCCGCTGCCCCCCGAACTCACCCCGATCCGCTGGATCACGGCGTGGAACATCGACCTGATCTGGGCGACCGCCGCGGCGTTCGGAATCGCGCTGTACGTGCTCGGAGTCCTCCGTCTGCGCAAGCGCGGCGACGCCTGGCCGATCCACCGCACGGTGTTCTGGATCCTCGGGATGCTGGGGCTGGTGTGGGTCACCGGGGGCGCGATCAACGCGTATCAGGAGACCCTGTTCAGCGTGCACATGCTCGGGCACATGATGCTCTCCATGGCGATCCCGCTGCTGCTCGTGGCCGGCGCACCGGTCACGCTCGCCCTGCGCGCGATCGACAAGCGCGACGACGGCACCCGCGGCGGGCGGGAATGGATCCTGTGGGCGGTGCACTCGCCGTTCTCGCGGGTGGTCACCAACCCGTTCGTGGCGGCGGCGATCTTCGTGCTGTCGCTGTGGGCGTTCTACTTCACCGACCTCGTGCGCTGGGCCATGACCGACCACATCGGGCACGAGTGGATGACGATGCACTTCCTCATCTCGGGATACCTGTTCGTGCTCAGCCTCATCGGCGCGGATCCGGTTCCGCGGCGGCTGCCGTACGCCGGACGCCTGATCACGCTCATCGCCGTGATGGCCACGCACGCGTTCTTCGGCATGGCGATCATGATGCAGTCGGGCCTGATGGTCGCCGAGTGGTTCGGATCCATGGGCCGCACCTGGGGGGCGACGCCGCTGCAGGACCAGTACGTGGGCGGCGGCGTGGCATGGTCGGTGGGGGAGATCCCGACGCTGATCCTCGCCATCACGGTCGCGATCCAGTGGAGCCGCAGCGACGCGAAGGTGCAGAAGCGTCAGGACCGGGCTGCCGATCGCTCGGGCGATGCGGAGCTCGAGGAGTACAACGCGCGGCTCGCCGAACTCGCCGAGAAGGACGCCAGGGCTGCCGCCCGCGGGCGCTGAGGCCCCCACGGGGTCGTTGAGCGAGCGAAGCGAGACGAAACGCGGCACCCCGGCAGGGCACCGCGTTTCGTCTCGGTCGCCTTCGGCGTCCTCGCTCAACGACCACGTGCGGGGCGGGCTCAGCCTTCGGATCCGGGCGGGGGAGCGGACTGCTCGGGTGAGGTGATGCTGATCGAGGCGGATCCGTCGGGCAGGAACCGGATCGTCCCGTCCACCTCGAACGGCACGTCCTCGTCGACGTGCGACACGGATCCGTCGTAGAGCGACTTCACCTCGAGCTCGATGTGTGCGGTGGCCGGGGTCGCCACGATCTTCCACCCCTCGCCGTCGGGCTGCAGGGTGATGTCGGGTCCCTTGACCATGCTCCAGGTGGGGCCGTCGACGACGCGGTTGGGCACGGTCTGACCGAACGGGCAGCCGGTGGGCTGCAGAACATGCTGCGTCGTGCACTGCGCGAGGAAATCGTCGACGCGCTGCTGCACGACCTTGACGAAGGCGTCGGTGGGCTTGGCCTGCACATCCAGCGGCACGTCGGCGAGCGGCTTGTCGGCCAGCACCCCGATGCCGGTCGCGGTCGCGGTCGCGGTCTTCACAGACACCGAATACAGCCCCGGGGAGAACACCAGCATCGGGACCGCGTCGAGCGCCGATGAGTCCGCACCCTGCGCCGCGACCTGGCGGCGGTCGAGCTCGAAGCCGTTCACGAAGAACCGGTCGGATCCGCGCACGGTGAGCGAGATGACGGCGAGCGGGCTCTGCGCGAACTCCCACGCGGGTGCGACGCCGATCCAGCCGTCCTGAGCGACGCGGAAGGTGGAGGATCCGGCGTGACCCCCGGCCTTGTACGTCACGGTGACCGAGGTGGCGTCGCCGTCGGGGTGCTCGTCGGTCACGACGATGTCGGTGAGTGTGCCGAGTGCGTCATGACGCAGCAGAGCATCGGAAGCGGAGCGGAACGCGTCGGTGTCGAGGTCGCCGTGCGAGAGGGCGACGCCGGGCAGCTGCAGGGCGTCGGCCGCGCGACCCTCGCTGAGCAGCGTCAGATAGCGCGTGACGAAGGCGGAGGGGCTGTAGAACTCGCGGTACATGGTGAGTCCGCCCGCGGCGAGGGCGGCCACCAGCACGGCGCCGACGACAGCCAGCAGGGTGAGGTCAGACCAGAGCGAGGCACGGCGACGCGCACTCCGCGCCCGGCGCGACCGCACGCCTGGCGTCAGCACCCCCGCCGACTGCACCATGTGCGCCAGTCTACGAAAGTCCGCCTGCAGGAACCCCGAGTGGCCCGGCCGGGTCCGCGAGACTGCAACTGAGTGACGAGACTGCACTCCCGGAGTGCTGTCTCGTTATTCCAGTGCAGTCTCGCGGTCAGAGAAGACGCTCGCCGGTAGAATTCGAGGACCGTGAGCACGCCGACCCTCTCCGCCGAACAGGAAGAACTGTTCCGACTGATCGAGGACACCCGCGAGCACGTGTTCATCACCGGCCGCGCCGGAACCGGCAAGTCCACGCTGCTGCAGCACTTCGCGTACAACACGCAGAAGCAGATCGCCGTCTGCGCCCCCACGGGGGTGGCAGCGCTGAACGTCGAGGGTCAGACGATCCATTCGCTGTTCCGCCTGCCGATCGGCCTCATCGCCGACAGCGAGATCGACCAGTCGGATGCGACTCGCAAGATCCTGAACGCGATCGACACGCTCGTGATCGACGAGGTGTCGATGGTCAACGCGGATCTGATGGACGCGATCGACCGGTCGCTGCGTCAGGCGCGGGGCCGCAAGGCGGAGGCGTTCGGCGGCGTGCAGGTCGTGATGTTCGGGGATCCGTATCAGCTGGCCCCCGTGCCGCCACGCGGCGACGAGCTGCGCTACATCCAGGACCACTACCGCTCCTTCTGGTTCTTCGACGCCAAGGTGTGGACCGGTGGTGAGGCCACCGACGGACTGCTCGACATCGGCACGCACGGCGCGACGCTGCACGTGCGCGAGCTCGTGCACATCCACCGGCAGTCCGATGCGGGCTTCAAGGCGATGCTGAACGCCGTGCGCTACGGCCGAGTGACCGCCGAGATCGCGGGTGCGCTCAACGACGCGGGCGCGAGGACGCCGCCGGATCCGGCACCCGGCGAGATCCCGATCATCACGCTCGCCACGCGCAACGACATCGTGAACGGCATCAACGCCCGCCATCTCGCGGCGCTGCCCGGCAAGGTGCAGAAGGCCAAGGCCGACATCTCCGGCGACTTCGGCCGCGGCGAGGCGAACTATCCCGCCGACCAGGAGCTGCAGCTCAAGGAGGGCGCGCAGGTGATGTTCCTGCGCAACGACATCGCAGCGTCGCCGGATCCGCCGCGCTGGGTGAACGGCACCATCGGGACGGTGGTGCGCATTCTCGGCGATGCCGTGCGCGTGGAGATCGACGGCGAGGAGGTCGACGTCGAACCCGCGGTCTGGGAGCGCTACCGGTACATCTACAACCCCGGTACCAAGACGCTCTCGCGCGAAGTGGTCGCGGAGTTCACGCAGTTCCCGCTGCGGCTCGCGTGGGCGGTCACGATCCACAAGTCCCAGGGCAAGACCTACGACCGGGCGATCGTGGATCTCGGATCCGGCGCGTTCGCGCCCGGGCAGACCTACGTCGCGCTGTCGCGGCTGACCTCGCTGGACGGGCTGTACCTGTCCCGCCCGCTGCGCCCCCGCGACATCCGCGTCGACGAGGACGTGCGCCGCTTCATGCGCGCCGCGTGGGAGGCCCGCCAGGGCGACTCCACGCCGAAGGTCGGTTCGTAGGCGGGCATGCGGCACGCGCCGTCAGGCGACCGAACCGATGCGGAGCCGGTGCGGCGGCGGAACACCTGGGAACCGTTCCGCCCGTCGGCCGGTCCTGGGATCCTGTACGCATGACACCGCTCAACGGCTCGGCGGACGGCCGCATTCCGGCGGCCGACCGGCGCCCGCCGACCGCGGACGGACGCTCCTCGGGGGCGGGAACGCCGAGCCTGCGTGCGGCGCTGGTCGGCGTCGGCATCCTGATGGCCGTCCTCTGCCTGGTCGAGCTCGCGATCCCCTCGACGAGGGGCCTCGGCGGATCCCTGCTCGACACCGTGCTGGTCGCGGTCTTCACCATCACCGGCCTCCTCGCGTGGTACCGGCGCCCGCACAACGCCATCGGGCGGCTGATGCTGCTCACCGCGTTGGCGCTGTGGGCCTCCGGCACCTACGACGACAGCATCCCGGCGCTCCGCGTCCTGGGCACGCTGACGTCCAGCCTCCCGCTTGCCCTGTTGCTGCACCTGCTGCTCGCGTTCCCCTCCGGTCGGCTGCCCGGCAGGGCCGCCCGCGCCATCGTGGCGGTGGCCTATCTCGTCTCCGTGGCCCCGCAGATCATCGTCGTCCTGCAACCCGGTGTGACCGAGGTGGTCTGGACCCTGCAGGCGGCGGTGGGCATGCTCGCTCTGGCGGCGACGGTCGTCCTCTGGGGCATCCGGCTCTCGCGGATGGCGACACTCCCGCGCCGCCAACTGCTCCCGTTCATCGGCTACGGGTGCGCGGCCATCGCGGTGATCGGCGTGACGGTCGTGATGCTGCACCTCGACTCCCGCCCCGGCGTGCAGCAGGCCGCGACCGTCGTCCAGCTGCTCATGCTCGGTGGCCTGCCCGTCGCCTTCCTCGTGGGGCTGACCTTCGGCGCGTTCGGTCACGCGGGTGAGGTCGCGGAGGTGGCCGCGGGCATCTCCGCGGCATCCGTGGAGCCGGCGCTGCTCGATGCGCTCGCGGTGCGGGCTCTGGGCGACCCCAGCGCCAGGATCCTCTGGACGGCGGACACAGACCCGGCGCGTTTCGTCGACAGCGCAGGGCGCGAGCTCGCCGTACCCGATGAGAGCGGCCGGTGGCCGATCGGCCCGCCGGAGGCCCCCACCGGCGCGCTCCTGTATGACCGCGACCTGATCGCGGACCGGGGGCTGGTCGCGACCGTGGCCGCACAGCTCGGACTCGCGATGGACAAGCAGCGGCTGATCGTCGAGCTGCGCTCCGCGGTGCAGCAGCTCCACGTGGCCGCGGAGGAGCTGCAGACCTCTCGGCGCCGGATCGTCGTGGCCGCGGACGCCGAACGTCGTCGCATCGCACAGGATCTGCACGACGGCGCCCAGCAGCGGATCGTCCTGGTCGGCATCGACGTGCAGCGGATGGCGCGGCAGGCCGACGACGCGGACTACATCCGGGCGGAGGCTGCGCAGATCGCCGAGCGCTGCGGATCCCTGCTCGACGAGCTGCGCGGCCTGGTCGAGGGCCTCATGCCGAGCCGGCTGAAGGACCACGGCCTGGAGGCCGCCGTATCCGCGCTGGCCGACCAGGTCCGGATCCCGGTGCGGGTCGAGGCCGCCGTTCCTCTCGGTCGGATGGAGGCCGAGATCGAGTCGACCGCCTACTTCGTGATCGCCGAGGCCCTGACCAACGCTGTGAAGCACGCCGGCGCCCGCGAGATCGTCGTGGACCTGGCCGTGCGGGACGGCCGCCTGCAGATCGCGGTGAGCGACGACGGGAAGGGGCCGGTCGGGGCGGTCCCGGGATTCGGCCTGCGCAGCCTCAGGGACCGGATCGAGACCCTGGGCGGGACGATGACACTCGAGCCGGCCGTTCCCGGCGGGACGAGGCTGCGCGCGGAGATTCCACTCGGCCATCGCGAGGCATAGTGCACCCACGCACGGGTTCGGGCCCTTCGACGAGCTCAGGGACCGATTGAGCGTGCCGGATCCGTCACCGGTCCAGGAAGCGCATCACGGCCAGGACCCGGCGATGGTCGTCGGGATCCGGAGGCAGATCGAGGGCCACGAAGATGAGAGCGATGCTGCGCGCGACCGCCTTCTCCGTCACGAAGAGCTCTCGGGCGATGCGCGCGTTGCTGTAGCCCTGCGCCATCAGCTGCAGCACCTCCAGCCGCCTCGGGGTGAGCTGCGCGATGCCGCCGTCCTGGTGGTTGCGGACCTCGCGGCGCACCATCGAGGTGATGACATCCGAGTCGATGCTGGATCCGCCGTCGGCGACGCGCTGAACGGAGTCGAGGAAGTCCTCGAGGTTGAGGATGCGGCGCTTCAGCAGATAGCCGATGCCGTTCGCGCCGTCCGCGAGCAGCTCCATCGCACCGGTGGCGTCCACGTACTGGGACAGCACGACCACGGCCGTCCCGGGAAACTCTCGACGGATCCGCTTCGCCGCGCGCAGACCGTCGTCGGCGAAATCGGGCGGCATCCGGATGTCGGTGAGCACGAGATCCGGCCGGTAGGCGGCGACCTTGCCGAGCAGGTCGTCCGCGTCGCCGGCCGTCGCGACGATCTCGTGACCCTCATCCGCGAGGATGCGGGAGATCCCCTCCCGCAGCAGGAACTCGTCCTCGGCGATGACGACGCGCATACGTGCTCCTGCCTGCCGGTGTGCGATCCCGCCGGTGCCCCGAGAGTACTCCCGCAGAACCGCCGCCCACACCTCTCGGGTGCGGGCGGCGGCTCGGATCCGTGGTTCCCCAACTCCTCGGATCCCCCGGGTCCCCAGTGGGTCAGTCGGCCGGCGCGATCGGCTTGATCTCGGCGACCTGCGGCAGGTTCGCCTTCTCCTGGTCGGTGAGCGGGCGTGCGACGCTGTCGTAGAGCGGGTCGGCGTCCTTCTTCGGGATGTCGAAGTGCACCCCGGTGAGCTTCCAGGTGGTCTTGCCCATCGTGACGGTGAAGTCGCCGGTCACCCGGTCGGTCAGCGACCGCGACCACATGTTGTAGTTCGAGTAAGGGCTCATCGTGTAGTTGTGCACCTTCGTGGTCTCCTTGGTGTCGGACCAGGTGCCGCCGTACTTGTGGCTGAGGCCCGCCTCGAGGATCCCCTTGATCGTCAGCTTGGCGGATCCGGTTGTCTCGACCGAGGAGGTGGTGGTGGCCACGACCTTGGTGGTGAAGCTCTCCGGACGCGCCGTGTCGGTGTTGTTCGCGCCACCGGCGACCAGCCTGCGCTGATCGGGACCGTCCACCTTCGTCACCGGCGTGAACGTGCACGACGCCATCCCCGAGATGCAGGTCTGGTTGAGCAGGTCGGCCTGCCGCTGGGCGTCGGAGGCGGGCACCGAGATCGTGGAGAACTCCTTCTCCGAGAGGATCAGCCGGCCGGCGGTGATGCCCTGGTTTTCGACGGTGAAGGTGGCACCGGCATCCGTGCGGATGTTGGTGCCACTGAAGGCGTCGACGACGAGTGTCGCTTCGAAGGTTCCGAGCCGGATCGAGCCGTCGGGCAGGTTCTCGCTGTAGTTGAATGTGAGGGTCGTCTCACCGCGTTTGGCGAAGTAGTAGACCTTCTCGTAGCGGTATGACTGACCGGGGAGGATCTTCGTCCCGGTCGGCCGGTACTGATCGCGCTCGCCCGGGCTGCCGATCCCGGTCAGCTCCAGAGTGTGCTTGGTCATGTTGACGATGTCGAAACCGCGGGTGACGTCGGCCGTGGCCGCCGCGCGCACCGGGGTCGCGGCCGACGCGGGGGCGGCGGTGGCGACGCCGATGGCGATCGAGCCGAGCACGGTGGCGCCGACGAGCCCGGCTCCGACGAGGCGTCTGGCGGTGGTGTTGTCAGTGGTCTTCGTGGTGTTCATGGTGTCCTTCTCTCACTGCCCGCGAAGGGCGTCTGCGGCATCCCGATCCGGGAAGTTCTCGTACTGAAAAGGCTAGAAATCGACGCGCCGGCGGCCGATGGTCGTGCCACCACAGCGATGTGGTGCCTGCACCACATCGCGGGCTCGGACGCGGATCTCCACCCGCCGGGCGCGGACTCCGCGCGCTGGCCGCAGATCTCCACCCGCCGAACGCGGATCTCCACCCCAGGGCGGTGCCGCCGGATCCGGCATCCGAGGAGCATCGAGGACATGAACCTCTCGATCGTCTCCAACGTCCTGCTGATCCTCGTCGCGGTCGGCGTGATCGCCGTCCGGCAGATGACCTGGCGTCCGGTGCTCGGCACCCGCGACTGGAGTTTCCCCGCAGTGGCGGCGATCCTCGGCGTGGCCCTGCTGCTGCAGTCCCTGAACGGGCGCGGACTCGGGGTCATCGACGTCGTCGCGTTCGTCGTCGAGATCGTGATCGCCGTGGTCGTGGGCGCCGCGATGGGCGCGATCGCGCACATCCGCCGCATCGCCCGCCCGGACGGCGCCGTCCCGGTCACGGCGGGGATGCCCGTCAAGGCCGCTGCCAGGGCCGCCGCCGAGTTCGAGACCCGCACCTCGCCCTGGGGCCTTGCGCTGTGGGTCGTGCTTATCGGCGTGCGCGTGGGCCTGACCTTCGCGTTCGAGTCGTTCGGCAGCCACCTCGGGATCTCCGGCGGACTGATCCTGCTCGTGCTCGCCGCGAACCGCGCAGCCAGGACCCTCGTCCTGCACCACCGAGTCGAAGGGCTGCGCCGCGGCACCGCGCAGGACGCATCAGCGCGCATCATGGTCTCGTGACCCGCATCAATCCGCTCACCTGGTGGAGCGCCGGCATCAATCTCGCCGGCGCTCTCGCCGTCGCCTACGGACTGTGGCGGGCCGCCCCCGTGGTCTCGCCGTGGGTCACCGCCCTCGCCCTCGTCGGGCTCGCGGCCTGGGTGATCCGCACGCTGGTCGCTGCGACCCGGGGCGGAACGGATCCGGTTCCTCCAACAGGGGTGCAGGCGCCGGCCGCTCAGGCGAGGACGTCTCCGCCATCCGGCCGGGCGTCGCTGCTCGCGATCGGTCTGCTCGCCGTGATGACGATCGCGGGGAGCCTCACCGCGGTTCCGACGCGCGGGGTGGGTGTGGCGCTGCTCGTGGTGGCGGTGATGACCGTGACGAGCGACCCCCAGACGCCGCTGCCGGTCTTCGGCGGCGTCGCGGTCGTGGGGGCGCTCGGGATCGCGCTGGGCGCCGCGCTCGCGCAGGCCGGCGCGACGGGGACGGCCGGATCCGAGGTCGACGTCCTCGGGTTCGCCGGGATCGTCGCCGCCCTCGTGCTGTGCGTGATCGCGGGGCTCGGCCGGCGGGCGCAGCGCGTGCTCCTGATCGAGAGGGAACGCGCGAGCGCGGAGGCACTGCGGGCGCAGGCCACCGCCGCACGGGTGGCGCTCGCCCGTGACCTGCATGACGTGCTGGCGCACAGCCTGGGCGGCCTCGTGGTGCAGCTGGACGCGGCCGAGGCGCTGCTCGACGCGGGTGACGCCGGTCGCGCGGCGGAACGGGTGACAGCCGCGAGGCGGCTCGCCGTGAACGGGCTGGAAGAGGCGCGTGAGGCCGTGCGGGCACTGCGCGAGCCGGCCGAGCAACCGGGGTCCGACACGGCAGCACCGGTAGCGCCGGACGAACTCGAGGTCCGGATCCGCGCACTCGTCACCGGGGAGAAGAGCGCCCGCCTCGACGTCGTCGGCGTGCCGCGCTCGGTACCGGCCGCGCTCGCCGAGGCGCTGATCCGCGCGGTGCAGGAAGGGCTGAGCAACGCGCGCAAGCACGCGCCGGGCGCCGAGGTGCGGGTCGGGCTGATCTGGCATCCTGACCGGGTGGAGTGCACGATCGAGAACCCGGCCCCCGCGGCGCCCGCTCAGGACAGGGGGCTCGTCGCGACCGGTGGCGGCTATGGGCTGCGCGGGGTGCGGGAGCGCTTCGCCGCGCTCGGCGGGACCGCCCGTGCAGGTCTGGTGCCGGACCCTTCGACGGGCTCAGGGACCGGCGGTGGTGCGGGCGCACGGAGCGATCGTTTCGAGTTGCGGGTGGAGGCGCCGGCGTGACCGAGCGGATCCGCATCGTGCTCGCCGACGACCAGGCGATCATCCGCGACGGGCTGGAGACAGTGCTGGGCCTCGTCGAGGACTTCGAGGTCGTCGGCGCCGCCGGCGACGGGGCCGAGGCCGTGGCGCTCATCGCCGCCACCCATCCCGATGTCGCCCTCATGGACTTGCGGATGCCGGTGCTGGACGGCGCCGCCGCGACTCGGCGGGTCACGGCGGAGACGCCGGGCACCGCCGTGCTGGTGCTCACCACCTTCGCCGACGACGCCGACATCGTCGCCGCGCTGCGCGCCGGAGCTCGCGGCTACCTCACCAAGGACGCGGGGCGGGCGGAGCTCGCCGCCGCGATCCGCGCGGTCGCCGCAGGACAGTCCACGTTCTCCGCCCCGGTGCGCGACGTGCTGCTGGGACGGATCGGCGCGCCGCACGCCGTCACCCCCGATGCCGCCGCGCCGGATGCGCACGGGCGCGTCGAGCCTTCCCTCGCGGACACGGATCCGGATCCGGATCCGGCCTCGGCGACGGCCCTCGCCACGCGTTTCCCCGCGCTCACAGCCCGGGAGCGGGAGGTCTACGCGCTCATCCTGCGGGGCCGGTCGAACGGCGAGATCGCCGAGGCGCTCTACGTCGGGGTGGCCACGGTGAAGACGCACGTCAACGCGCTGTTCGCGAAGCTGGGCGTGCGCGATCGCGCGCAGGCGATCGCGAAGGGACTCGGGAGCGTCTGAGGCACAGTGGGCGCGTATCCCGCACATCACGATCTTCGCCCGATGTCCGGGATCATCCTCAGGGATGACGTCGCCCTGAGAAGGGCCGCTTACAATCGTGAGGATGTCAGGGGGGCGAATGCGTCGGATCACAGGCCGTCGGATAGGGGCGCTGGTCGCCGGTGCCGTTGCGGCGGCACTCGCGTTGAGCAGCTGCTCGGGCACTGCCGCAGCGCCCTCGTACTCGCCGAAACCGCAGGTGCAGGGCGGGCTGCCGTCCGATACGCAGGACCAGATCAAGGCGGCCGTCCAGCGCGCGATGGCGGCGAGCGGCTCGAGCGGCGCGATCGTCGGCGTGTGGGCGCCCTGGGGCGGATCCTACGTCGAGGGTCTCGGCACCGTGTCCGTCGAGGACAAGACCCCGGTGAGCACCGACATGTCGTTCCGGATCGGCGATGTCACTCGCCTGATGACCTGCGACGTGCTGTACGCGCTGGCCGACCGCGACGCGGTCAAGCTCGACGCGTCGATCACCGAGTACGTCTCGGGTGTGCCGGATCTGCAGGACGTCACCCTGCTGGATCTGTGCAACGGCACCGGCGGGATCGGCTCCTCCCAGGCGACGGCGATGCCGATGTGGCTGAGCAACCCCGACCGGCAGTGGGAGCCGAAGGAGCTGGCGTCCTACGGGCTCGCCCAGAACCGGACGCCCCCGCACACCGGCTACCGCGACTCCGATGCGGGGTATCTGCTGCTCGGGCAGGCGCTGGAGCGCGCCACGGGCCAGACCGCGGCGCAGCTCATCCGCCAGTACGTGACGGCTCCGCTCGGGCTGGGCTCCACGTCGCTGCCCGGTCCCCAGGCCGCCGCGCCCACCCCGTCGCCTGCGTTGAAGGGCTCCTACCTGACCCAGGTCGACGGCGCCTATCAGTGCGCGAAGCCCACGGACATCACCGTGAGCTCGTCGAGCAACGGCTACACCGACTCGGGAGTGGTCTCCACGATCGCCGATCTCGGACGGTACGTGCAGGCCGAGGCGGCGCAGGCGCTGCGGGTGAAGAAGACCCCGAAGCGCTTCGGCACCCCGCTCCCCATCGCGGACGGAGCCCCGAGCTGGTATCAGACCACCGGCGGCGCGAAGCTGGTCGGATCGATGATCGGCCAGCACGGCGGGACGCCCGGCTACCTGACTGCGGCCTACTCCGACCCGGCGACCGGTTTCACGGTCGCCGTGGTGCTGAACGATTCCACGGTCGGCGACGCGTTCGCGGGTGACCTCGCGTTCGAGCTCGCGGCGATCGCCTCCAAGGCGCCCGCGGGCAAGGGCAGGACGGCGCCGGAATTCGCCCTGCCGTTCACCTCGGACGACTACGCTAAGGCGGTCGACGGCGCGGCCATCTGCCCGCTGCCGCAAGGCTGATGCAATACTCCCGTCGAGCGCGGGAGTATTGGTTCGGCTGGTCCGCTCATCTGCCGGAAGACAGCTGAGCGGACGGCTCGACGCCTCCCGCGTTCGACCGGCTTGCAGGTCGAGGCGCACGCACGACCCGAGGAGCAACCATGGCGATCGTCGACAACGGCATCTATGTGGACGGCGTCCGCACCGACACCCCGCACACGCTGGATGAGACATTCGAGCTCATGCACGGCCGCGGCGGCATGGGCTGGATCGGCCTGTACCGCCCCAGCGAGGAGGAGGTGCGCCAGGTCGCCGCGGAGTTCGGCCTGCACGAGCTCGCCGTGGAGGATGCGCTGACCGGGCATCAGCGCTCCAAGCTCGAGCGCTACGGGGAGACCCTGTTCATCGTGCTGCGCCCCGCTCGCTATCTGGACGCGAACGAGGAGGTCGAGTTCGGCGAGCTTCACGTGTTCGTCGGCCCGAACTTCGTCGTCACGATCCGGCACGCCGAGACGCCGAGCCTGAGCAGGGTGCGCGGCCGTATGGAGCACGACCCCGAGCTGCTCGCCCGCGGCCCCGAGGCCGTGCTCTACGCGGTCCTCGACGAGCTCGTCGACGAGTACTCGCCGGTGCTGGCGGGTCTGGAGAACGACATCGACGAGATCGAGGCGCAGCTGTTCCTCGAGGAGTCCGACGTCACCCAGCGCATCTACGAGCTGAGCAGCGAGGTCATCGACTTCCAGAAGGCCACGCAGCCGCTGCAGCCGATGCTGGAGAACCTGCTGCGCGGATCCGCGAAGTACGCCGTCGACCTGGAGCTGCAGCGCTACCTGCGCGACGTGCTCGACCACATCCTGACCCTGTCCGAGCGCGTCTCGACGTTCCGCGCCAATCTCGACAACGCGCTCACCGTGGAGGCGACGATCGTCGCCCGGCGCCAGAACGAGGAGATGCGCCGGATGACCGAGGAGAGCATGCGGCAGGGCGAGGAGGTCAAGAAGATCTCCAGCTGGGCCGCCATCTTCTTCGCGCCGACCATCGTGGCGGGCATCTACGGCATGAACTTCGAGGTGATGCCAGAACTGAAATGGGCCGCCGGCTATCCGATGGCGATCGCGCTCATGGTGGGCGGCGGATTCGCCCTGTACCTGGTCTTCAAGAAGCGCGGCTGGCTCTGACCGACCGGGGTCGTTGAGCGAGCGAAGCGAGACGAAACGCCGTCCTTCGCGAGAGCGCCGCGTTTGGTCTCGGTCGCGCTTCGCGCGTCCTCGCTCAACCACCAGTTGTCGTCAGCGCGATCACCGCGAGGGCGGTGACGGTGACCAGGATCCACAGGATCGCGCCGAGCGCGAGGGGCCGCCAGCCGGCACGGCGCAGCGCGGTCACGTCGGTGGACAGCCCGATGCCGGCCATCGCGGTGGCGATGAGGAACCCGCTGGTGTGCACCATCGCCTCTCGTGGGCCGGCGGGGATCACCCCGAGGGATCCGATCACCGCGACGACGAGGAACCCCACGAGGAACCACGGCACCAGCCCGATCACACCTCGCAGGGTCAGCCGCCGCCCCTCGGTCGCCCGGCGTGACTCGATGACGGACAGTCCGATCGAGATCGGGATGATCATCAGCGTGCGCACGAGCTTCACCACGACCGCATACCCGAGCGCGGCCGCTCCGAAGACGCTCGCCGCGGCGACCACCGAGCTGGTGTCGTTCACGGCGGTGCCGGCGAGCAGTCCGAAGGTGTGCGGATCCATGCTCAGGGCGTGACCGAGCAGGGGGAAGAGGACCACGGCGAGGATGTTGAAGACGAAGATCGTCGACACCGCGTACGAGACCTCTGCGCTGAGCGCGCCGATCACCGGCGACACCGCGGCGATCGCGGAGGCCCCGCAGACTCCGGTGCCGACGCCGATCAGGGTGCGCAGGCGCTGGGGCACGCGCAGCGCCCGGCCGATGACCCAGGTGCCGAGCAGGCACACGGCAAGAGTTGACAGCATGACCGGCAGCGTCTCCGCGCCCACGCGCAGGATCGCGTCGAGCGACAGCTGCGCGCCCAGCAGCACCACGGCCAACTGCAGCAGGAACCGCCCCGAGTACTCCACACCGGGTTGGAAACGCGCGCCGGGCCGACGGATCACCGCGATGACCACGCCGATCACGATCGCGGGCAGGGCGGATCCGAGCACCGGAATCGCCGCGCCGATCAGCGTGGCGACGACGGCGATCGGCACGGTGAGCGCCAAGCCCGGCAGCACGTCCGCCCCGCGCGCGACGAGGCGGGAGGGGAACGTGGGGGCAGGGCGGAACATCATGGATCCAGGCTCGTCCGTCGACGTCGACCGCGGTATCCGGCGGCGCTCGATAGGGGTACAGTCGTGGACTGTGGCAAGCCAGGTGACAGAGGGAGCGATGCCCGACCTCGGAGCGCTCGAGCTGCTGGTCGCCGTCGTGCGCACCGGCTCGATCTCCGGCGCGGCGCGGGAGACCGGCGTGACCCAGCAGTCGGCGTCGGCACGTCTGCGCGCGGTGGAGCGTCAACTCGGACTGTCGCTGTTCCACCGCGCCCCGTCGGGCACCCGCCCCACGCTCGAGGGCGAGGTCGTGGCGTCCTGGGCGGACGATGTGCTGGCGGCGGTCGGCCGGTTCCGCACCGCGACGCGCACCCTGCGTGGCGAGAGCACCGCACGGCTCACCGTCGCGGCGAGCCAGACCGTGTCGGCGCAGCTGCTGCCACCGTGGCTCGTCGCACTGCGCGGGCGCCAGGTCGAGGCCGGGCGCACGCCGACCGCCGTGCAGCTGCTCTCGGGCAACAGCACGGACGCCGCTGCGCTGGTGCGGGACGGGCATGCGGATCTCGCGTTCATCGAGTCGACCGAGGTGCCGGTCGAGCTCGGCGCGACCATGGTGGACCAGGACGAGCTCGTGCTGGTCGTGGCGCCCGAGCACCCCTGGAACGCGCGCGGCCCCGTCGAGTTCGACACGGTGGCCGACGAGGCGCTCGTGGCCCGCGAGCAGGGCAGCGGCACCCGGCGCGCCTGGGAGGACGAGGTGCGCCGCCGGCTCGGCCGGGACGCCGCGGAGCCGGCAGTGGTGCTGCCGACCTCGGCCGCCGTGCGCTCCGCGGTCGCGGGCGGACTGGGGGCCGCGGTGATGAGCCGGCGGGAGGCCGCCGACGACATCCGGCTGGGCCGACTGCGCGCGGTGCGCACCGCCGGCGAACCCGTCATCCGCCCGATCACGGCGCTCTGGCGCGGGGGAGCGCGCGACCTCTCCCCGGCCGCCCGGGAGCTGATCGAGGTGGCCGTGGCGACCGCGAAGGAACGGGCGGCGAAGCAGGGACGCTCGGCGCGATAGTCTCACCTCGTCGCGATACTGCGGCCGTCGCGCCGCCGTCGCCATCGTCGGAAGGAACCGGATGCCCTCGCTCGTGCTCTTCGGCCTCGCCGCGGTGCTGCTGTGGTCGCTGGTGTCGCGCCGCTTCGAGCGCTGGGGCGTCGCGGGCCCGGCGATGCTGCTGGTGCTGGGCGCCGCGACCACGGTGTGGGACCTGCCGACCTATGCGACCGCCTTGGATTCTCCGGTCACCGAGAAGATCGTCGAGGTCATCCTCTCCCTCCTGTTGTTCGCCGACGCCACCGAGGTGCGCGGCGGCATCTTCGGGGGCGAGGGCAGGGTCACGGCGCGGCTCGTGCTCATCGCGCTGCCGCTGTCGCTCATCCTCACGGCAATCGCGAGCGTGCTGCTCATCCCCGAGTCGTTCGTGGTGATCGGGGTGATCGCGTGCGTGGTCATGCCGACCGATTTCGCTCCAGCCGCCCGGTTGCTGCGCACCAAGCGCCTGCCGGAGCGGATCCGCGCGATCCTCAACGTGGAGAGCGGCTACAACGACGGCCTCGTCTCGCCGATCTTCGGGATGGCGCTGCCGATCGCCGTCGTGCTCGCCCCCGTGGTCCGGCAGGCGATCGCCACCGGATCCGACACGGTCAACGTCACGGATGAGGATCTCGGGCACAACGTCGACAAGATGACGGAGGCATTCCTGAATGCGGTGCCCGCCACGCTCTGGGCCGTCGTGATCGGCGTGGTGCTCGGCGGTCTCGTCGGCCTCGTGCTGCGGATCGCGCGCGACCGGAACATCGCGAGCGAGGGCGGTGCGCGCTACGCCATGCTGCTGCTTCCGCTCATCGCGTACGGCATCGCGACGATCCCGGCCCTCGAGGCGAACGGCTTCGTCGCCGCCTTCGTCGCCGGTCTGATGTACCGCGTGGCCCGCACCCGCGGCATGGAGCTGCGGGTGATCCCTCATGCCGAGCTGCTGCTGGTCGAGGAGGTCGGCACGCTCACCGCCAACTTCGTCTGGTTCATGCTCGGCGGTGCGGCGCTGCTCGCCTTCACCGACTCCTTCGACTGGCGGGTTCTCGTGCTGGCGCTGCTCGCGCTCACCCTGCTGCGGCTCGGCCCGGTGTACCTCTCGCTGATGGGCAGCTCCGTGGGGCGCGGAGACCGGGTGCGGATCGGCCTGCTCGGGCCGCGCGGCACGGCGACGATCGTGTTCGGCCTGCTCGCGTACAACGCGCTGCCCGATGAGGACGGCAACATCGTGCTCCTGGTCATGGTCGTCACCGTCGTCGGCAGCATCCTGCTGCACGGCATCGCGGCGCCGCTCGTGCTGCGTCGGCTCTCGCCGGGCAACACGGCCGCGCGGGCCGAGGGCTCGGCGACGCCGCACTGATCGGCGCCGCCCTGTCGTGACCGAGCGGCGGTCTCGCCCGGCTCGGCAGCCGGCGGACCGCCGGTCATGCGCTGCGCACGGGGCGGGGGTCAGGGAGCCGAAAGGCCCAGATGTTTGTAGAGCAGTTCCATGGCGAACGGGATCCCGGTGTTCAGGGCGCCTGCGACGTGATCGGCTCCCGGTGCTTCATGGAACGTGGTGGTGAAGCCGGCGTCCTCGGCGCGCTTGGCGTCGCGCTTCGTCCCCGGGATGTATCCCGGATCCGCACCGCCGACGGTGAACACGGCGAGGTGGCCGGCGAACTTCCCGGGGTTCTCCGCGATCCCCGCCTCGGCCTTGAGCGCGTCGAACTTCGCCGCGTCGCCGCCGAAGAGCGTCTTGATCGCCTCGTCGCGCCACTCCACGCCCGGGTACTCGTCCGGTGAGATCGCCACGATGTTCCCCCAGATGTCCGGGTGGTGGGTCGCCCATGTGAACGCGCAGGCGCCGCCGTTCGAGTAGCCCATGATCGTCCAGTAGCTGTGGTCGAGCAGCACGTTGAGGTTCTTCGTCGCGTAGGCCGGGATGTCGGTGTTGAAGTAGGCGGGCACGTCGCCGTACTTGGCGGTGTTCGCGCAGACCGGATCCGACTTGGTGACGCCGAGCTGATCCGCGACGATCACGATGGGCGCGAGGCCCTTGTTCTTGGCGGCGAGGTCATCGAGCGCCTTTGCGATGAACGTCGCGTCCGGATCGCCGGGATAGCCCATCATCATCACGATCAGGGGGAGCCGCGGGGGATTCGCGGTGCGCGCCGCGGGCGGTAGGTAGAGGACCGCATCGCGGGGCCGGAAGCCGCCGGTGGCGGGGATCGCGTGCGAGCCGCTGAGCACGGCCGTCTCGCCGGTCTTCGGCATGTCCGCCGGCGGGTACCAGGACTCGTAGAGCGGGCCGCTCGTGGTCTCGGTCGGGACCGGCTTGGGCAGCACGTCGATCTTGTCGTCGGTCGCGATGCCGAGCATCGAGCCGACCGTGGTGTTGACGCCGAACGCCGCATTGACGCCGAGCGTCGTAGAGAGCAGGGAGAGGACCACCACCAGCATCGCGACGACTTTCCGCCAGACCCGGCGCTCCCACAACGACACGATGCCCAGGAGGATCGCCGCGAACCCTGCCGGCACCCAGAACCAGCACGCGTAGGGCAAGGCCGGCCCGAAGGCGTGCGACGTGTTCACGAACGCCACGAGTGCAGCGCCTCCGCCGATCCCGACGGCGAGGGCGATCACGATCCGCCACAACCACGCCGGGCTGGGCCGGCGGATCAGGACGACGATCACGGCCACGATCGTCAGCCCCCAGATCGTGAGCGGGAGCGGGCCGTCGATGACGTTGAGCTTGAAGAACCAGGTCATCGATGGCTCCTGTTCGGTGGTCAGTCGTATCGCGCGCGGCACGAGTGACTCTAGTCCGGTGCCGATCACAACCGGTCAGACCGGAAGCCGGGGCAGCTGCCAGTCGAAGACCACGGCCAGCATGCCCAGCAGGAACGCCACCGCGAATCCGGCGAGCAGCGCGAGTCCGCGTGCCCGGGTCCAGCGCAGCAGGATCCCCGTCACCAGCGCCCCGGCCAGTGCGGCCGTGCCGTAGACGCTCTGCGAGAGCACGAACGGCACGCGGTTCAGGAGCACGTCCCGCACGAGGCCGCCGCCCGTCGCCGTCATCGTGCCGAGCGCGGCGACCACCTACAGATTGGCGCCGCGGGAGGCGGCCTTCTCCGCACCGCCGACGGCGAACAGGGCCAGGCCCACCGCGTCCGCAGCGGCGAGCGCGAGGGCGGGGATCTCGTCGACCGCGGCGAGAACCCCGAACGTGGCGAGCGAGGCGCCGAGCGCGGCGATGATCCGGATCCGCGAGGAGAACGCCGCCGGAGGAAGGTCGCCGAGCAGCACATCGCGAAGGATACCGCCGGCGAGCGCGACGATGAAGCCCACCACCAGAACACCCAGCAGATCCAGGCCGGCATGCGCGGCAGCCGCCGCACCCTCGACCGCGAACAGACCGGTCGCCACGATGTCGAGGGTGTCGAACAGGCGGGCGCTGATCGCGGGGCGCGGCGTCGCGAGGAGCCTGGATGCAGTGGCCTTCACGAGGACAGCTAAGCGTCTCGCGCGACCGCCCGCAGGCATCGCCCCGGCGTGGCGGATCCGGCTCCGCGTTCCCGGCGGCCGATCAGCCGCGCGTGTAGACGCCGCGCACGAGGGGAGACGGATCCGCGTCCGCCGGCACGGCCGTGTCCAGTTCGAGCATCAGGCGGTCGCGCTCCGGCCGCAGCCGCATCACGGTGCGGCCGCGGTCGGATCGACGGTCGAGCACCAGGGTTTCGCCGTCCCAGACCGCGGTGCCGGGCGTCGCCGGAGTGAAGCCGTACGTGTCGAACCACCAGAAGCCGGCGCCGGCGACGACGGCGTGCGCCACGAGGGGTGCGCCGGCTGCGCCGTCCCTCGATTCCACGTAGTCGAGGAGGATCCCGTCGGGGCCTGGCTCGATGCTGAGGGCACCGCGGGCGGATCCCGCTTCCGTCCATGCGGTCGGGTACAGCTCCTCCGTCCCCGTCCAGTCGCCGAGCAGTGCCTTCAGCCGAGGATCCGGTGCCATGAGGACGAGCCTACGCGGGGAGCGCGCGGCGTTGTCGGACTGGAAAGATCCGCGATTCTTTGCGCGTAAGATCGCGAAAAGCCGAGGGATCCCCGCCGTCCGGCTCAGTACTCTGAGCAGGTTGTCCGGGCGAGGTCGCCTGGAGCCCCGTCATCGCTGACGGGCACAGAGGAGGTAGCTATGGCAGTCATCGGCATCGTGCGCGAGCCTGCGGGCGAGGCGCGCGTGGCCGCGACCCCGGCGACGATCGCGCAGCTTCGCAAGCTCGGTCACGACGTGGTCGTGGAGCGCGGAGCGGGATCGGATGCGTCGTACCCCGACGAGGCCTACGCGGCCGCGGGGGCGACGCTGGTCGAACGTTCGCAGGCGTGGGGCAGTGAGATCGTGCTGGCGATCACGCCGCCGGATCCGGAGCGGATCGCTCTGCTCGCCGACGGGGCGACGTTCATCGCGCTGCTGTCACCGGCGCTGCGCCCCGACCTCGTCGAGTCCCTCGCTCAGCGCGGCATCACCGCCCTGGCGCTCGACGCCGTGCCGCGCATCTCGCGGGCGCAGTCGATGGACGTGCTGAGCTCGATGGCGAACATCGCGGGCTACCGGGCCGTGGTCGAGGCTGCGCACGAGTTCGGCCGGTTCTTCACGGGCCAGGTGACCGCCGCCGGAAAGGTGCCGCCGGCGAAGGTGCTCGTGGCGGGCGCGGGCGTCGCCGGCCTCGCCGCGATCGGTGCGGCCTCGAGCCTCGGCGCGATCGTGCGCGCCACGGATCCGCGCCCCGAGGTGGCCGACCAGGTCACCTCGATCGGCGGCGAGTACCTGCCCGTCGACGTGGCTGTGGAGAAGTCCTCCGACGGCTACGCCAAGGCCACGAGCGAGGCGTACGACCGCCGCGCCGCCGAGATCTACACCGAGCAGGCCGCCGACGTCGACATCATCATCACCACGGCGCTCATCCCGGGGCGTGCCGCGCCCCGGCTCATCACGGCGTCCGATGTCGCCGCGATGAAGCCCGGCAGCGTGATCGTCGACATGGCGGCGGGCCAGGGCGGGAACGTGGAGGGATCCGTCGCGGGCGAGCGCATCGTCACCGAGAACGGCGTGATCATCCTCGGCTACACCGACCTCGCCTCACGCCTGGCCGCCCAGGCCTCGCAGCTGTACGGCACGAACGTGGCGAACCTCGTCGCCCTGCTCACCCCGGGCAAGGACGGCGTGCTCACGATCGACTTCGACGACGTCGTGCAGCGCTCGGTCACGGTCGTGCGCGACGGTGCCGTCACCTGGCCGCCACCGCCCGTGCAGGTCGCGGCGGCTCCGGCGAAGGCGCCGGTCGCCCTTCGACAGGCTCAGGGACCGGATGGGGCGGCACCGGCGAAGAAGGGCATGTCGGCCGGCCGCAAGGCGCTGCTGATCGTGCTCGGCATCGCCGCGCTGTTCGCGGTGAACGCCTTCGCGCCCGCGCCGCTGCCTCAGCACTTCACGGTGCTGACGCTATCCGTCGTGATCGGCTTCTACGTGATCGGCAAGGTGCACCACGCGCTGCACACCCCGCTCATGTCGGTGACCAACGCCATCTCGGGCGTCATCGTGGTCGGCGCGATGCTGCAGATCACGGATCCGAATCCGGTCGTCCAGGTGATCGCCGCAATCGCCGTGCTGCTCGCATCCATCAACATCTTCGGAGGGTTCGCGGTCACCCGTCGCATGCTCGCCATGTTCACGAAGGGCGGCCAGAAGTGACCGTCGGGGCTCTCTCCACTGCCGCGTACATCGTCGCGGCCCTGCTGTTCATCCTCAGCCTCGCCGGGCTCAGCAAGCACGAGACCGCACGCTCCGGCGTGATCTTCGGCATCTCCGGCATGGCCATCGCGCTCGTCGCGACCGTGGCGCTGACCGTGGCGCAGGCCTGGTCCGGCGGCGCCGTGATCGGGCTGGTCTTCCTGCTCGTCGCCCTGATCGTGGGAGCGGGGATCGGCCTGTGGCGCGCCAGGGTCGTCGAGATGACGGGCATGCCCGAGCTCATCGCGCTGCTGCACAGCTTCGTCGGCCTCGCCGCCGTGCTGGTCGGCTGGAACGGCCACCTCGCCCACGCGAAGATCGCCCCTGCCCTGGTCGGAATCCACAACGCCGAGGTCTTCATCGGCATCTTCATCGGCGGTGTGACCTTCACCGGATCCATCGTTGCCTACCTCAAGCTGTCGGCGCGGATCTCCTCGAAGCCGCTCATGCTGCCCGGCAAGAACGTGCTGAACATCCTGGCGCTCGTGGCATTCCTGGTTCTCACGGTGTGGTTCGTGATCGACCAGCAGCTGTGGCTGCTCATCGCGGTCACCCTGCTCGCATTCGCGCTGGGCTGGCACCTCGTCGCCTCGATCGGCGGTGGCGACATGCCGGTCGTCGTCTCGATGCTGAACAGCTACTCCGGCTGGGCGGCAGCCGCCGCGGGCTTCCTGCTCAACAACGACCTGCTCATCGTCACCGGTGCGCTGGTCGGATCCAGTGGTGCCTACCTCTCCTACATCATGTGCAAGGCCATGAACCGGTCGTTCCTGTCCGTCATCGCCGGCGGCTTCGGGATCGTGGCGTCCGCGTCGGGCGACGAGGAGCACGGCGAGCATCGGGAGATCACCGCGGAGGGCGCAGCCGACATGCTCACCTCCGCGAAGAGCGTGGTGATCACCCCGGGCTACGGGATGGCGGTCGCGAAGGCCCAGTATCCCGTCGCCGACCTCGTCTCCAAGCTGCGCGAACGCGGCATCGACGTGCGCTTCGGCATCCACCCCGTCGCGGGGCGCCTGCCGGGCCACATGAACGTGCTGCTCGCTGAGGCGAAGGTGCCGTACGACATCGTCCTCAGCATGGAGGAGATCAACGACGACCTCGCGTCGACTTCCGTCGTGCTGGTGATCGGCGCGAATGACACCGTCAACCCCGCCGCAGCGGAGGATCCGGGCAGCCCGATCGCCGGCATGCCGGTGCTGCGGGTGTGGGAGGCCGAGAACGTGATCGTGTTCAAGCGCTCGATGGCCGCCGGTTACGCGGGCGTGCAGAACCCGCTGTTCTTCCGGGAGAACGCGCAGATGCTGTTCGGCGACGCCAAGCAGCGCGTGGAGGACATCATCGCGGCGCTCTGATCCACGCCGCCCAGTGCGCCGAAGATCGGCTCCCTGACGGGGGCCGACCTTCGGCACGAGAGGGCCTGCGGGCCGGCCTTTCCTGAGCGCGCGCGCGTCTTCGCGGGCCGCTTTCCTGGGAGAACCCGATGGATCCGGTGAACGGATCGGGAATGATGCCTTCGACCCCTGTCGCCGGCGGTCGTGCGGGCCTACCTTCGGTGCGGGACCCGATGCCGGGGAGCGCCTGGCGTCCTCCGCGGCATCGAGGCCCCTTCCTCTCACGAAAGGTCCCTCGATGTTCCGTTCCCGATTCGGCACCGCCGGGGCGCTCGGCGCCCTCGTGCTGGCGGCCGCGGCCGGCGGTGCAGCCGGCGCGCTGCCGGCCGCCGCTGCTCCGCGTCCCGCTGCCGCCACCTCCACGCCGATCCAGCACGTCGTCGTGATCTTCGGCGAGAACGTGTCCTTCGACCATTACTTCGCGACCTACCCGAATGCCGCGAACATCGCGGGCGAGACGGTCCAGGGCACCGGGGCGCCGGCTTCCGCGTTCACCGCCGCGAAGGACACCCCGACCGACATCGCCACCCTCGCGAACGCCGGGCTGCTCGCGCCGAACAACCCCAACACCGTGCAGCCGAAGCGGCTCACCCCCGGTCAGTCCGTCACCTGCGACCAGGACCACGAGTACCTCGCCGAGCAGAAGGCGTACAACGGCGGCGCCATGGACCGCTTCGTCGAGAACACCAGCACCGACACCTGCGGCAACCCCGGCGATCCCCGGTATGCGACCCCGGGCATGACCATGGACTACTACGACGGCAACACCGTCACCGGCCTGTGGAACTACGCCCAGCACTACGCGCTCAGCGACAGCAGCTTCTCCGACACCTTCGGCCCGTCGAGCCCCGGTGCGCTCAACCTCGTCTCCGGGCAGACGCACGGCGTGATCAGCGTCGACCCGTTCACCGGCGCGCAGACCGCCACCCCCGACCCGTACACGGTGAAGAGCCCGGACGCGCAGGGCGTCGGCACCATGACGGAGGATCCGGATCCGGCCTTCGACGACTGCTCCGACGGCAGCCACGCGAAGAGCTATGCGCTCGCCGCGATGCAGGGTCGCAACATCGGCGATCTGCTGAACGAGAAGAACGTGTCGTGGGGCTGGTTCCAGGGCGGCTTCACGCCGCAAGGCACCAAGACGATCAAGGGCATCGACTATGCGCAGTGCACGACCACGCACACGAACGTGGCCGGCGTCTCGTCGACCGACTACAACCCGCACCACGAGCCGTTCCAGTACTTCGCGTCGACGGCCAACCCGCACCACCTCGCCCCGGCCTCCGACGCCGAGATCGGGCACGCCGGCCAGGCCAACCACCAGTACGACATCACCGACTTCAACAAGGTCGTCGACACCGACAACATGCCGGCGGTCTCGTACCTGAAGGCGCCGAACTACCAGGACGGGCACGCGTCGTACTCGGATCCGATCGACGAGCAGGCCTTCGTCGTGAACGAGATCAACGCCATCCAGAAGTCCAAGAACTGGGGATCCACGGCGATCGTGCTCGCCTACGACGACTCCGACGGCTGGTACGACCACGTCGCGGCGACCGTGACCAACGCGTCGAACGATCCGCAGAACGATGCGGCCTGGTGCCTCGACGCGGCCGCCTCCGGTACGCCGATCCTGGGCGGCTACGCCGACCGCTGCGGCCCCGGACCGCGTCAGCCGCTCCTGGTGATCTCCCCGTTCGCGAAGAAGGACTTCGTCGACCACACCGTCACACAGCAGTCGTCCATCTCGCGGTTCATCGAGGACAACTGGGGCCTCGGCCGGCTCGGCGACGGATCCGTGGACGCGGTCGCCGGCTCCCTCGGCAACATGCTCGACTTCTCGCACCCGCGCAAGGACGCGAACCTGACGCTGGATCCGGCCACCGGCGCGATCGTCCAGCCGGCGTACTGCGCCGGCAACAACGGCAAGCATCTCGGGCAGGGCGGCGGCTGCAGCTGACGCCCGACGGGCACACGCGGGCCGGCCTCCTGGAGCCGGCCCGCGCATCGGCACGACGGCCCGGGCGCTCGGAGTGAGCGACCGGGCCGTCGACGTCGCCGCCGGCATCGAGCCGGTTCGGCGGACAGCCTTCATGGCGAGCCGGCGTGGCGGGCGACGATCGCGGCGGCGGCCCGAGCGGGCGCGGCTCCGTAGAGGAAGCCGCGTGCGCCGCCGAGGCGGGACGCGACGAAGGCGTCGGCGACCGGTGCCGGCGCGTGCCGGAGCAGCAGCGAGCCCTGCAGCGCCACCGCGAGCGCTTCCGTGAGTCGGCGTGCTCCGGCCTGCGCCTCGGTGGACGTGGGATCTCGCTGCGCCGCGCGCAGCAGAAGCTCCGTGTCGGCCACGTGTGCGTCGAGGCGGGCGTCCGCCCCGGCGGCGAGGCGCACCTCGGCGAGCAGCGCGTCGGCGGTCTCCGGCTCACGGGCGATCGCGCGCAGCACGTCGAGCGCGATGACGTTGCCGGATCCCTCCCACACCGCCATCACCGGCTGCTCGCGGTAGCGCCGGGCGAGCGGAAACGCCTCGGTGTAGCCGTTGCCGCCCAGGCACTCCAGCGCCTCGTAGGCGTGGCCGGGCCCGCGCTTGCAGATCCAGTACTTGAGCACCGCCGTCGCGAGCCGGCGGAACGGCTCGTCCTCGGAGGGCGCGTCGGCCTCGTAGGCTGCGGCGACCCGCAGCGAGGAGGCGATCGCGGCCTCGGCCTCCACGGCGAGGTCGGCGAGCACCTGCGTCATCGCGGGCTGGTCGGCGAGCAGGGCACCGAAGGCCGATCGGTGCTGCGCATGCCAGATCGCCTCGGCGGTCGCCTGACGCATGCCGGCGGCGGCGCCGAGCATGCAGTCCAGCCGGGTCTGATTGACCATCTCGATGATCGTGCGGACACCGCGACCCTCCTCGCCCACGAGCCAGCCGAGGGTGCCGTCGAACTCCACCTCGCTCGAGGCGTTCGCGCGGTTGCCGAGCTTGTCCTTGAGGCGCTGGATGAGGAAAGGGTTGCGGGATCCGTCCGGCAGCACGCGCGGCACGAGGAAACAGGTGAGCCCGGCCAGCGCCTGAGCGAGCACCAGGAAGCCGTCGGACATCGGCGCCGAACAGAACCACTTGTGCCCGGTGAGGATCCAGGACCCGTCGCCGGTCGGCGCCGCGGAGGTGCGGTTCGCGCGCACGTCGGATCCGCCCTGCTTCTCCGTCATCGCCATGCCGAACAGAGCCGACGTCTTGCCGGGGGCGAGTGCGGGCGAGTAATCCCGGGAGAGCAGCCGCGGCATCCACTCGTCCTGCAGGTGCGCGGACCCGAACTGCTGCAGCGCGGGAACGACCGCGTGCGTCATCGACACGGGGCAGGCGTGGCCGGGCTCGATCTGCGCGAACAGCAGGAACTGGGCGGCGCGAGCGACCTGCGCGCCAGGACGCGGATCCGCCCAGGCGGCGGTGTGCGCTCCGGCGGCGACCGCGGCGCCGATGACCCGGTGGTACGAGGGGTGGTACTCGACCTCGTCGATGCGGTGCCCCCAGCGATCGAACGCGACGAGCTCCGGCTCGTGCACATTCGCGAGCTCCGCGTCGTGCTGGAAGGCGGCGGATCCGACCAGCATCCCGCTCGCGGTCAGCTCCGGCTCGGCCCAGGAAGCGCCGTGTCGCCGCACACCCTCGACGAGGGGGAGGTGGAGTGCGTACTCATCGAGGCCTTCTCGTGGCGGGGCCTGGTTCGTGACGGTGTGCGTCGCCATGCGGATCCCCTTCGATCGCGGTCTGGTCCGACGCTACGCCATCCCCGCCGGCGACCCGGAGACATCGCACCGATGCGGGCGCGCTCGACGGCGGATCGCCGGACTCAGCCCGCGGCGCGACTCTCCCGCCACTCGTCGCGGAGCAACCCCATCCGCACGATGTCCTCGTAGCGCCCTCGCACCCAGGCGTGCTCGCGCTGGCGTCCCTCGACGACGAAACCGGCCTTCTCATACGACCGGATCGCCGCCGCGTTGGAAGCGATCACCTCGAGATGCACGCGGCGCAGGTTGGCGCGCACGAATCCGAACTCGAGGATCTGCGCGATGGCCTCGGTGCCGATCCCCTGGCCGCGCGCGGATCGGACGAGGGCGATGCCGACCTCGGCCGTTCCGGTGAAGCCGTCGATGTCGAACAGGCTCACCGTGCCGACGGCCTCGCCGTCGACGTCGATCACGAATCCGAGGTTGCCGCTGGGGTCCGCGTCGTAGTCGGCCACGCGCGCCTCCCAGCCTTTCCGCGTCATGGCGGCGGGCCGGAGCGGGCTGCGCTCCTCCCAGCTGTCGAGTTCCGCAGCGAGCGCGTACAGGGCGTCGTAGTCGGCTTCGGTGCGGGCGCGGAGGGTGACGGCGGGTCCTGTGGACATAGGCCCACGCTACCCGCAGGCTCGGACGACGTGGCCGCCGTCGACCCCGGCGACGGGGTGCATCGTCCTCTTGTGACCCCTTGCGGGTCGGCATACTCTGCGGAGAAGAAGTCGGGATCCGGACCCGCCGCCGGCGGGCATGCTGACGAGGCGTCGCGGGCCGGCTCCCTCGTGAAGGAGGAAGAGATGGGGCACGACGAAGACGACGATCAGGTCGAAGCAGTGGTGGATGAGAAGGAGGCGGTCGAGAACGGTCCGCCGCGGGACGAGGACGACGGCGGCCTGCTCCCGCCGCCCACGGTGGACACGATGCTCGGGTTCGAAGGGTCGATCGAGGGTCTCTGACGGCGGGCCGCCCTGTCGCGTGGGCGGCCGGGTTAGACGATCGCGTGCGCCCGCACGGGGAAGGTCCCGAAACCCGCGACGGCCGGGGGTGCGGCGGTGAACCGGGCGCCGCGCGCCGGCAGCAAGCCCAGGTTCGCAAGATGCTCGACGACGGGGATCCCCGCCGCGAGCAGGGTCGAGTGGGCGGGGCGCTCGCCGCCCGACTCGGTGTCGTCGATGTTGAGCGAGTCGATGCCGACGAGAGCGACCCCGGCGTCGACGAGCGCCTGTGCCCCGGCTCCGGTCAGGAACGGCGCGCCCCGGCCGTACTCCGTAGTGCCGAAGTATCGGTCCCAGCCCGTGTGCAGCAGCACGGCCGTGCCGACCAGGTCGCGGTCGGCGAGCGTCGCGGATCCGATCCCACGACGGCCGGACGACCATGCGTCGGTGAGGTGGAAGACCTCGGCGGGCAGGTCGACGAGCTTCTCCAGAGGCAACGACGAGAGGTCGCCGCCGTCGGCGTAGCGGTGGAACGGCGAGTCGATGTAGGTGCCGGTGTTGCCGATCATCGTGATGACGTCCATCGCGAACTCGGTGCCCGGCGCGTACTTCGCCCTCGAGTCCTCCCGGGTGAGGAACGGGGTGATCTCGGGCGCGGGCAGCCCGGGGTAGGTGACGAGGCCGGCGTGGATCGGGTGCGACAGATCCACGATTCGGCGGGCGGACGTGGGCGTCGCCTCGACCCCGCGGCTGCCGCGGTGCTGCTCGGCGACGATCTCGAGATCGTGCAGCACGACCGACTCGACGAGGGTGAGACCGAGGTGCCGGATGAGGAGCAGGCCGATCGCCTCGGCGTCCAGGTCGGGGGAGGGCAGGTCGAGACGGAAGCCGTCGCCGTGCATCCCGCCGCCGTTGGTGAAGGCGATGTCGAAGCCGAAGCGCGCGCGGTACTCGGGGGAGGTCATCCCGCCAGTATGTCGAGGAACGCCGCGGGCGGGCGTCACGTGTCGACGATCGAGCTCTCCCACGGGATCGTGTGGTTGTAGAGGTGGTTGTTGCGCGTGTCCTTCATCGCGCCGCGCAGGAACAGCGGGAGCAGGAAGTCCCGCATCAGGATGGAGAGCTTCGACGAGCTCCCCGTCTTCTGCCGGCCGATCGCCCGGGCGTAGGCCACGATGTCCTCCGCGCGACGTTGGCGAAGCGCCTGATATCGGGTGAACGCCTGTTGGTGGTCGGGCAGGTCGCGCAGGCACAGGGCGAGGGTCGCCGCATCCTCCAAGGCGAGCGAGGCGCCCTGGCCTGCGCTCGGTGAAGTCGCGTGCACGGCGTCGCCGACGGCGACGACCCGCCCGCGGTGCCAGCGCGGCACGTGCGGCAGCTCGTAGATGCCGTAGGCGCCGACGGTGCCGGTCGTGCCGTCCAGGATCTGCGGGATCGGGTACGGGTCGTTCGCGTGCAGGGCGCGCAGTTCATGGATCCAAGTGGTGCTCGGCACCGCCCGCAGCTCGTCTCGGTCCATCTCAGCCTTGGCGGGGTTCGCGAACCAGTAGACCGTGCCGTCCTCGCGCACGAGGTATCCGAAGAAGCCACGGGCGCCGAACACCATGTGCTGCGTGAGCGGGGTCGGTGCGAGCCCCTCGACGCGTGCGAAGCCACCGATGCTGAGCAGGCCGGCGTACGTTGGATCCGGCGCGGCGGGGTCGATCCACCGCCGGGTCGGGGAGCCGACGCCGTCGCAGCCGATCAGGATGTCGCCGCTCGCCGTGGTGCCATCCGCGAAGTGCGTGATGACGCCGTTCGGTGTCTCCTCGATGCGGTCGAGCCGCGCGCCCCAGGTGAGCGGGATGCCCGCCTCCGCGGTCGACTCGCGCAGCACGGTGTTGAGCCATTCCCGTCGCACGACGACGCTCCCGCGATCGGGTTCGCCGGCGGGGCCGTTGGGCACGGTCCCGAGCTTTCGCCCGCGCCCGCTCCACATCTGCATGTACGGGCTGAGGTGGCCGTCGCCGAGCAGGCGCTCGTTCAGCCCGAGGGTCTCGAGCACCGCCAGACCATTGGTCGCCACATTGAGGAAGAGGCCCCCGAAGGCATCCGGGGCCGGCCGGGCCTCATAGATCTCCGCGTCCCAGCCGGCGCGGCGCAGGAAGAGGGCGACGGCAGGGCCGGCGACTCCGCCACCGATGATGAGTGCCTTGGGCATCGGATCTGCCTTTCGATAGTCTTGGAGGACAGAGAGAGTCTCGCGATCAGAGTCTCTCGATATTAGAGAGAATATCAGATGACCGAACCGACCGCACGTCGTGCGGACGCCATCACCCGTCAGAGTGAGGCCATGCAGGAGTTCATGGCACGGGCAGTGCTCTTCCAGGATGCGGTCGCACGGTCGGTCGGGCTCAACGGCACCGACCTGCAGGCCGTGGGCCTGCTGCTGAGCAGCGGCCCCGCAACCCCCGGGGAACTCGCGGCACGGACCGGGCTCACGGCGGGGGGAGCGGTCACGGCGATGATCGACCGCCTCGAGCGCGCGGGCTATGTGCACCGTGCCCGGGACGAGTCGGATCGTCGCAAGGTGATTGTCACCGCGGACCCGGATCCGATCCTGGCCGGCGTCGGTCCGATCTACGGCCGGGTCGCCGAGCGGTGGAACGCATACCTGGACACGCTCAGCGACGAGCAGATCGAGTTCGCCGCGGAGCTGCTGGCTCGCGCCGCCGAACTGAACCGGGACGAGATCGATCAGCTCCGCAGGCAGACCGGGGCCTGAGGATGTGACTCGCCGCGGACGACAGACGAGTGCCGCGGTCGACAGAACAAGAGGAGGGGCCGCAACCCGCTCATGCGGTTGCGGCCCCTCCTCGTCATGCGGCGGAGCGGGTGCTCAGTGGAACTGGCCCAGCTTGCCGAACTTCTCCGCGAGGAGGTAGTAGACCGTGATGCGGCTCTTGGTGCGGTCCGCCTTCATGGTCTCCTTGACCTCGTCGAGCGCGGCGTCGAGCACCGCGTCCGACTCCGTGAGGCCGAGCTTCTTCTTGAGGAAATTGGTCTTGACGGTCTCGACCTCGTCCTTGTCGGAGAATGCGACGTACGCCGAGTCCTGGCTGTCCATGACGAGTCGGTAGGTCTTGAGCAGACCCGCGATCGCAGCATCATCGGCGTCGGGACGGTAGATCTTGACGTCAGCGGCCCAGTCGGCCATAGGGAACTCCTTCGCTCCGGCTCGGCTCGGATGTGCCGCGCTCGCCAGAGAGCCTAGAGGCCGCATCCGAACAGCAACAGACACCCATAGGAAACTGACAGCGGGATCTGATGCCGTACCCGTGGTGCGTGAGCCGGCCGGCGATCCTCGTGCGGTGTTCGACACGTCGGCACCGCCGGCAGCATCCGGCGGGCCTCCTCGGAGTGCTGGACGATGCGCGTTCTGTTCAATCCTCAGCGCCTACGTGGTTCGTACGGTCGAGTCATGTCCGCACCAGAGCAGCATCGCACCGCGTCGTCAGGCGTGCGGCCGTCGCTGGTCGTCGCGTGCGCGTCGGAGCGTGACATCGCACGGGAGATCGGCCACGCCGCGGCGACCGGGATGCGGTTGGTGCCGCGGGGCGGTGGCCACTGCTTCGCCGGCAGATCCACCACCGACGGCATCGTGCTCGACCTCGCCGCGATGGATCAGGTCCGCGTCGATCCGTCGGGTACGGCGACGATCGGCGCAGGGTGCCGGCTGCGCCGGGTGTACGGCGCATTGCATGCGGTGGGACGCACGCTGTCGGCGGGATGCGGGGAGACCGTGGGCATCGCGGGGCTGACTCTCGGCGGCGGGATCGGGCTGCTGGGACGGCAGCACGGGCTGACCTGCGACCGGCTGATCGGCGCCCGGGTCGTGCTCGCCAACGGCGACATCGTCGACTGCGACGAGCATCGCGAGCCGGATCTGTTCTGGGCGCTGCGCGGCGCGGGAGGGGGCCAGTTCGGGGTGGTCGGCACGTTCCGATTCGCGACCGTGCCCGAGCCCATGGTCTCCCGTGTCGAGGTCGTGATACCGGGGAATGTCGACGTCGGTGCTCTTGTGACGGACTGGCAGGAGCACGCCCCCGATGCGCCGGACGGCCTGACCGTCGATCTGGTCGTCGAGCAGGAGCCGGGTGTCCCCGGCGTGCAGATCCGCGCGGTCGGAGTCTCGAGCCTTCCCGCGTCCGTGACCAACGCGTGGCTGCGGGAGCTCCTCGGCAGAGCCGGGTCGGCGCGGCTGCGGGTGGAAGATCCGGTGCCGTACTCGACCGTGAAGGAGACGCACGCCGACGAGCGGCGTTCGCTGCCGCAGCGTCCGGTCCGCCTGCGGTCGGAGTTCTTCGAGCACACGATCGAAGAACCGATCCTGGAGCGGATCCTGTCGCTGCTCGCCGACGCGGACCGCAGCAGGCCGCGCAGGCTTTCGTACACGGCGATGGGCGGGGCGTACAACCGGGTGGCTTCGGGTGAGACCACGTTCGCGCACCGTGGCACCCGCTTCCTGCTGGAGCATGTCGGCGACCCCGGCGACCCGTGGATCGACGATTCCTGGAACGCCGCCCACGAAGCCGGATCCGGACGGGTGTATCCGAACTTCCCCGACCTCCTACTGGAGGATCCGCTGGCCGCCTACCATGGCGCCAACGCGGACCGTCTCGCCGGAATCAAGCTGCGCTACGACCCGCACCGGTTCTTCGACTTCCCGCAAGCCATTCAGCCCGCGGGCAGCGACCCGCACCCCCACAGGAACGAGGTTCGAGGATGAGCACGCAGAAGCCCCTGTCTGACCCTGCTGGTGCGCCGCGGGTGCGCAGTTTCGATCACGTCGGAATCACGGTCGCCGACCTGGAGGCGGTCACAGCGTTCTTCGCCGGCCTCGGGCTGGAGGTTCTCGGCGATCCCATGGCCGTGGAGGGCGAATTCCTCGACACGGTGATCGGGATCCCCGACGCCCGGACTCGGATCGTCATGCTGCGCGCTCCCTCCGGCGGCACGACGCTGGAGCTGTCCAGCTTCACCCGCCCCGATCACGAGCCCGGCTCGCCGGCTCCGATGGCGAACGAGCTCGGCATCCGCAACGTCGCCTTCATGGTCGACGACCTCGACGCGATGATCGACCAGGTCGTGGGCGACGGATACGCGCTGGTCGGCGGCGTCGGCGAATGGCAGCACGCCATCCGGATGGCCTACGTCCGCGGTCCGGAGGGCATCATCGTCTCCCTCGCCGAATCGATCGGTTGACGGCGTCATGCGGATCCGCTGGCGAGGCGTCGAAACGGGGAGCACGGAGACGCTGGAGTTGTCCGTCGCGACGGGCGGCGTGGATGCGACATCGGTCGTGGAGAGCCCTGGTCGCGTGATCCGTTATGCCGCCCGGCTGACGGAGCGGTGGGAGTTCGCGGATCTCACGGTCGAGGACGACCGCGTCGGAACCCTGCGCCTGGCCCGATCGTCGGCGGGCGAATGGCGGGTGAACGACGTGCCGCGCCCCGACCTGAGTGCGGCGATCGACATCGACCTGTCCTTCAGCCCCTTCACGAACACGCTGCCGATCCGCCGCCTGGCGCTGAGACCCGGCGAGTCCCGGGACATCGTCACCGCCTACGTCACCGACGCGCTCGAGGTGCTGCCGGATCCGCAGCGCTACACGTGCCGCAGCCGAGAGCGCTACCTCTACGAGTCGCGGGACAGCGACTTCCGCCGGGAGATCCTCGTCGACGCCGCGGGGCTCGTGCTCGAGTACCCGGGACTGTTCGTGCGCGTGCGGGAGTAGCCCCGGAGCGGGATCCGTACGGCGTCTGACGCGACGAAGGCCCCCGTCGGTGACGGAGGCCTTGTCGGAGTGGAGGGGCTGACGGGAATCGAACCCGCGCTGTCTGCTTGGGAAGCAGAAGTTCTACCATTGAACTACAGCCCCGCACCGAAACAGCCGCGTAATTCCGCGGCTGTAGCGACTTTGCGAGTCTATAGGTTGCATGTCAGACGGGCAAACCCCGCGTTTACCCCGCGCTTTCAATCCGAGAGAACATCGAACTGCTCGAGGATGACTGTCTGGTCCGGAAGGACCGTGACGTGCACCGCGTACTTGTCCTCTGTCGTAGACATGTGCGCATGGTTGAGCTGGTGCTGAGCGGCTTCGATGCCGGCCTCGTCGCGCAGCAGCGTGGCAACGGTGGAGCGAAACTCCCTCGGTAGCCGGCCCTCGAACGCGGTCCCCTTGAGCGCTGCGTGCTTCAACCGCCCAGACCTGGCGCTAAGTTGCGAATACTGCAGACAGAGAAGACCCCCGTCCCTGGCAATGCCGGGGGGCGGGGGCCTTCTCTCGTTCGTGGGTATTGTTCTAGGGCCCCTCCTGACGCAACGAAATCGAGCCGCGCCATCGTCTAACTCAACGAGCGAGCCGCACCTGATGAGGCCGCAGCGCATCGTCCCTGGCATTTAGGGCGAGGGGGAGCTACCGTCCGCGGCCTCCGTCTGGAAGATGCTGTAGTCCAGGGTGAGTGATCCGGTTTCTGACGGATCGTTCACGTCGGTCGCTGTGATAGTGATCTTCCAGGTGCCCAGTTTCGTGGAGGTCCCCGTAAGCCGCCCTGTGTTTGGTTCCAGAGTCATCCCGGGCGGAAGTTCACCCTGACTGGCGAAGGTGTAGGGGCCCCCCGCGCATCCTTCTGCCGAGCACCTTCCAGCAGCGATGAACCACGTCTCCGCAGGCCCGCTAATCGAGCCGATCGGAAGGCTTCCTGGGCGCAGGGCCACAAGCACCCGTCCTGCGGTCACTGGCTCGAACACTGTGGGCGTGGGCGTGGGCGTGGGCGTGGGCGTGGGCGTTGATGGGGATGTGGTGCTGCTGCTCCCGGTCTCGGCTGTTGTCCCCGTCGAGGCCGAACAAGAAGTCAGCAGGAGCTGCACCGCGACTACGCCGATCGTGAGATAGGAGGTCGCACGCTTCGTTCCGGCGAATCGTGTTGGTCGTGTCTTTTGCATCATCGTCCCTTTTCAGCCAATGGTCCCACCACCCCAAAGGTAAATGGCGGCAGAGATATCGGTACCTAGGCACCAATGATTGCCATTCCGGTCGCCCTCTGTGGCCGAAACGATAGCCGAGGCGATCAACCTTCCGTTCGCGGGGTCGTAGACGCCGATTGGGCCGCCGCTGTCGCCACCGATGCAGAGGCCGCCGACAGCGGAGAAGTACAGCAGGTGGCAATAGTTCTTTCCCTCATACCAACGGCAGGTTTGACTGTTTCCTGCCGAGGTGATGTTGCCTTGTCCTGAAGATGCCCCAGAGATCACCAGCTGGTCGAGGTAGTTGAGGGCGGAGTTCGGATAGACACCGTTTGCCTCGATGGAGGTCGAGGAACTGGGCGAACCTGTGTACACCCTGGAACCGTAGGAAGAGCCGGCAATGACGGCCGCATCAACGCCGTAGGCGCCGAGATTAGAAGCGCTGAACCCCACGTAGCCGCCGTTGTACATGTCGCCGTTGTTGTACCACTTGTACCCTGATGGGCCGCAATGGTCCGCCGTGAGAAGGTACCGAGAACCGTTGTTGAACCGGAAAGACGTGGAGCACCAGGGCTCGCCGTCCCAACGATTGGTCCTGGCGCCCCCGTACCATGGTGCGCTATCGGCGGTCCGGGAAGCCGGCTCGACGTCCCCGCTCTGCAGTCGAATCCACGGCGCAAAGCCGGAGAGTGCTGCCTGAAGCGAGAGCAAGGACTCGGCATTGACGGTGATATCGACCTTGCCGTCGGCTGCGTTGGTCACGGCGGAGGCGGACAGAGTGGGAATCTTGGTGGCGACGGTGCTGATGGCGCTTCGGATCGTACACACATCCAACAGCGACGGCGCATCCTTGGACTCCACGCCGATCTGAGTTCCCGCAGCTCGCAACGTCGCCAACGCGTCGACGGCTGCAGGGTCGGCTCCCGCCAGCTCGTCGACGGTCGACGTCGCACCCTGAACCGACGCCTTGCTGACCGTGACGGTCCCCGTCTTCCCCGCGAACGATACCTCCATCACCTGCCCCGCGTGCTGCCGCAGGATTTGGGCGCGCAACGTCTGTTCGGCTCGAGGTACGGGCTCAAGGTCGTCATAAGGGAGAGAGCTGTCTCGGTAACCCACGCCACCCGCCGGGTAGACGCCATTGTCGAAAAGGCATCGGCCCTCGGCGTTGAGGCTCGACACCAACTGCCCGTTCGGTGGAACGGGCTGCGTCAGGTCCACCGCAGGCTTCGACGTGGCCGCCAGAACCGCGTTCGAGGGCCAGAGCGTGAGAAAGGTGACGACAATAGCGACCGAGGTCAACCCCAGTTTCGTTCCACGGTTCATGCGCGGAATCTACGGGCTCCGCGGAACTTCAGTCAAACACGCTGGTGCGGTTGTCGCAAAACGACGCGTGCGGCCACACTCTACCCGCATTCAAATCTATGTTCTATCCGATGTGCATGCATCGTGGGGTCTGATTGCCACGCGTTTACCCCGCGCTTTGCGCGAGGAAATTGCGGGATCGGCCGGGACCGGGCGGGATGTCAAGCGGCCAGCGTTCCGCGGAATCGCGCAGGAGAATCGACCGCGGCGGGAGCTTCCGGGAAGTTGCGGGATTCAGAATTTGTGATGCAGAAGTTCTGCCATTGAACTACAGCCCCGTGCGTCGGTGACGCCTGGCCAGCATAACAAACGCCCACGGGATCCCGGATCCGCCCTGCCTCATCGCACGGTTTCCCTCCCCGCCGCGACTTTCCCTCCCCGCACGGGCGCCGACCGGGGGAGGGAAACAAAGTGAGGGGAGGGAAACGGAGTGAGGGGAGGGAAACGGAGTGAGGGGAGAACCCGCGAGGAGCCCGGGCAGGGGCGGGCGACGTTCGGGGTTTCCGGAATCATCCCCGGGGATCCCCGGAGTCATCCTCCAGAGGGATGCGACGAGGCACAGCCGCCGCATAGCGTCGAAGACATGATCACCGCAGAGGGCCTCACCAAGAGATACGGACCCAAGACCGCCGTCGACAACGTGTCGTTCACCGTGCGGCCGGGCACCGTCACCGGCTTCCTCGGACCGAACGGCGCCGGCAAGTCGACCACGATGCGGATGATCGTGGGCTTGGACCGGCCGAGCGCGGGCCGCGTGACCGTGAACGGGCAGGAGTACCGCCGTCTGCACGCGCCCCTCACCGAGGTCGGCGTGCTGCTGGACGCCAAGGCCGTGCACACCGGCCGCTCGGCCCGCAACCACCTGCGCGCGCTCGCCGCCACGCACGGCCTGCCCTCGAAGCGCGTCGACGAGGTCATCGAGATCACCGGGATCGGATCCGTGTCCCGCAAGCGCGCCGGCGGGTTCTCCCTCGGCATGGGGCAGCGCCTCGGCATCGCCGCCGCGCTGCTCGGCGACCCGCACACGCTCATCCTCGACGAGCCCGTCAACGGCCTCGACCCCGAGGGGGTGATGTGGGTGCGCAATTTCGTGCGGCACGCCGCGTCGGAGGGCCGCACCGTGCTGCTGTCCAGCCACCTCATGAGCGAGATGGCGCAGACCGCCGACCACATCATCGTGCTGGGCCGCGGCCGGGTGCTCGCCGACGCGCCGCTGGCGCAGCTCGTGCAGCAGTGGACCACCGCCCAGGTGCGGGTGCGCAGCCCGCGCGCCGCCGAGCTGGCGGATCTGCTCCTCGCCGCCGGCGCCGTGGTCAACGGCTCGGGGCACGACACGATCGACGTCACCGGCCCCGAAGCGTGGTGGATCGGCGACCTCGCGGCCGAGCGCGGCATCGCGCTGCACGAGCTCACCCCGACCAGCGGCTCGCTCGAGGACGCCTACCTCGCTCTGACGGGCGAGTCCGTCGAGTACCGCACCCGCGCCGTCTCCGAAGCCGGCGCCCCGATCCCGGAGGTGGTCGCATGAGCGCCGTCGCTCCCACCGTGCCCGTCGCCGCGAGCCGGTTCCGTCTGAGCTTCCCGCGGAGCCTGCGCAGCGAGTGGATCAAGCTCACCACGCTGCGCTCCACCTGGTGGTCGATCGCGATCACCGCCGCACTCACGATCGGCATCGCCGTGCTGATCGCCTTCGCCCTCACCACCTCCGGTGAGGCGCCCCGCGGGCTCAACGGCATCATGGCCGTGGTCACGCCCATCCAGTTCACCGCGCTGCTGGCCGGGATTCTGGGTGCGATCGCCGTCACCGGCGAGTACTCCACGGGCATGATCCGCTCCACGCTCACCGCGGACCCGCGCCGCGGGCGCGTGCTGGTGGCGAAGTCCGTCGTGCTCGGGGTGTTCCTGTTCCTCGCGTCGCTGGTGATGTTCGTGGTCGCCGCGGTCATCGTGTCGGCGATCCTCGGCGCGCACGGCCAGGGGCTCGAGTGGGGTGCGCCCGACAAGGTGATCCTGCCGTTGCTCGCCGCCGCCGCGACGATGGCGGTGTGCGCGCTGATCGGCGTCTCGTTCGGCTTCATGCTGCGTTCGGGTGCCGGTGCGATCGCCGCCACGGTCGGACTGCTGTTCGTGCTGCCGATCATGTCGAACTTCTTCGCCTTCGCCGGCGAGTCCTGGAAATGGGTGCTCGACGCCGCGAACTACCTTCCGCTGTCGGCCGCGCAGAACGCGATCCTGCCCAGCGACACCGCGCCGATGTCCGCAGGCGTGGCGTTCCTCACCCTCGGCGCCTGGGTCGCCGCAGGCCTGCTCGGATCCTGGGTGGTGCTGCGCTCGCGCGACGCCTGACCCGCGGATCTGCCGACATCGCCCCCTTCGCACTGTGCGGAGGGGGCGACGTCGTCTGCGGACGCGGCCGGAGGATGTGGTACCTGAGGACCACCCCGGGACGGACCGGATCCTCCCCGAAGCGGATGTGCCGGCCTCGTGGTGCGCGGTTGGCTGAAGGTACGGCTCGTCGCAGCCCGCGGCAGTCGCGGTGCCCCTGCGCCCGCCCGTGATCGCCTGGAGGATCCGTGACCCCGCTGACCCGACTCAGCCTCGCCAACCGCGCCGTCGTGGCCCTGTTCACCGTGCTCATCGTCGGAGCGGGCCTGTGGGCCACCGGCAGCATGAAGCAGGAGCTGCTGCCGTCGATGTCGCAGCCCGCGGCGGTCGTCCTCGTGACGAAGCCCGGCGCCTCGGCCGAGACCCTCGACCACGATGTGGTCAAGCCGCTGTCAGATGCGCTCGGTTCCGTGACCGGGGTGGACGAGGTGCGCACGAGCACCTCGAGCGGCAGCGGGCAGCTGACCGTGAACTGGGCGTTCGGCCGCGATGACACCAAGATCCTCGCCGATCTCAAGGCCGCCGCGTCCGCCGCCGGATCCGCCGCGGACGGCGTGCACACCGAGGTCTACGCGGGCAGTTCCGCCGACATCCCGGTGCAGAGTCTCGCGATCACGGGTGACGGCGACGTCGGCGCCCTTGCCGAGCGGGTGGACAAGACCCTCGTCCCTGCGATCGAGCACGTGCCGGGTGTGCGTGCGGTGCAGGTGTCGGGCCGCGCCTCCGAGCGCGTGCTCGTGACCCTGGATCCGGCCAAGCTGTCGGCGCGCTCGATCGATGCGGCCGCGGTGTCGGGGATTCTGCGGACCGCCGGCGTCGTGGTGCCGGCGGGCACCAGCAGCGACGGCACGCGCGCCATGGCGATCGAGGTCGGCCAGGAGGGTACCTCGATCGAGCGCCTGTCGGCGATGCCGATCCCGACGATGCAGGGGCCTGTGCCGCTGTCCGAGGTCGCGACGGTCGAGCTCGCCCCCGTCCCGCAGAGCACGATCTCGCGCGCCGACGGCCGTCCCGCGCTGAGCCTGACGATCACCAAGACGCCCGAGGCGAACGCCGTGCAGGTGTCGCATGCGGTGACGGCCGCGGTCGCGAAGGCGCTGCCCTCTCTCGGCGCGAACGCCGCGAGCTCGGTGCTGTTCGACCAGTCCACGATGATCGAGAAGTCGACGCACGACCTCGCCGTCGAGGGCGGCCTCGGCCTCGTGTTCGCGGTGCTGATCATCCTGGTCTTCCTGCTCTCGCCCAAGGCCACCGTGATCACGGCCGTCTCGATCCCGCTGTCGCTGCTCATCGCGGTGATCGGGCTGCGCGTCGGCGGGTTCTCGTTCAACGTGTTCACTCTCGCCGCGTTGACCGTCGCAGTCGGCCGCGTGGTCGACGACTCGATCGTCGTCATCGAGAACATCGCGCGGCGACGCGGATCCGCGCCGCTCACCCCTGGCGATGTGCTGGCCGCGGTGCGCCAGGTGGCCGGCGCCGTGACGGCGTCGACGCTGACGACGGTGGCGGTGTTCCTGCCGGTCGCCCTCGTCGGCGGCATGGCGGGGGAGCTGTTCCGGCCGTTCGCCCTGACCGTGACCATCGCGCTGCTGGCCTCGCTGCTGGTGTCGCTGACGATCGTGCCCGTGCTCGCGTACTGGTTCCTGCGCCGTCCGAAGAGGGGCGCCGTCGCGGATGCCGAGGCCGCGGATGCCGAGCAGGCGGCGATGACCGCCGTCGAGAGCACGGATCCCACGGACGCCGCCGTAGCGGATCCGCAACAGGCCGGCACGTCGGGCGTGACCGCCGCGGGCGCTGATGCGGCGGCGCAGGATCCCGCCGAGCGCGTCACGCGCATGCAGCGGGCCTATCTGCCCTCGCTGCTGTTCGCGCTGCGCCGGCCGGTCACGGTCGTGCTGATCTCGGTGGTCGTGTTCGCCGGCACCATCGTGGCGGCGACCTTCCTGAAGACCGACATGCTCGGCAGCTTCGCCGACGAGCGCGCGGTGACCGTCACCCAGACGATGCCGCTGGACACCACGCTCGCCGTATCGGACAAGGCCGCGACCGCGTTGGAGAAGAAGGTCCGCGATCTCGACGGGGTCGCCTCGTACCGCACCACGGCGGGTGAGCAGGGGGCGCCGGTCACGCTCGACATCGTGATCGCGCCGGATGCGGATCCCGAGGCCGTGCTGCCGCGGATCCGCAAGGCCGTCGCCGGGCTCCCGGAGGCCGACCGCATCACCGTCTCGACCCAGGCGACGCAGACCACGTCGTCGTCGATCGATGTGATCGTGAAGAGCCCCGATGACAAGGCGCTGGCGAGCGCGTCGGAGAAGCTCACGGCGGCTCTCGGCAAGGTGGACGGCATCGGCACGGTGAAGAGCGACCTCGCCGCGGATCTGCCCGTGCTGAAGGTGTCCGTCGACCCCGCGCGTGCGGCGGCGCAGGGCTTCACCACCGCCGAGGTGGGGGCGGCGATCTCCTCCGCCGTCCAGGGCGAGCGGCTCGGCTCCGTCAGCATCGACGGCACCGCCACGGATCTGGTGGTCCGTGCGCAGTCGACCGCGACGGACCCCGAGGCGGTCAAGGCGCTCACCCTGCCGATCTCGGCTCTGCAGGCCCAGAAGACGCAGAAGGATGCGGCGGATGCACTGCAGCGCGAGCAGGAGACGATGTCCGCCCAGGCGCGCACCGAGGCGGAGAACAAGGCCGATGAGCAGCTCTCCACGCTGTACGACGCCCGCTCCTCCGGGGCGGCGGACCTGGCCGCGCTGCGCGAGCAGCTCGCGCAGCTGCTCGCCTCGCCGCCGCCCGCCGACCCCCAGCCCGCGACGCAGGGTCAGCTCAGCGCACTCGAGTATCAGAAGCTCGTGCAGCAGCTCACCCAGGCCGTGGCCGGGGCCGAGAGCGGGCTGACGGGCCTCGACGAGCAGATCTCCGCGGCGCGCACCGCGATCGCCGACGGGTCGCGCCAGCAGGCCGAGACCGACCGGCTCACGCAGGCGCAGCGCGACCTCGAGCATCTGCGCGCGACGCCGATCCGCGTCGGCGACATCGCCGCCGTGGATGTGGTCTCGGCTCCCGCCACGATCACCCGGATCGACGGCGCTCGCGCGGTCACGATCTCGGCCACGCCCGCAGAGGGAGCCGACCTCTCCACGGCGTCGTACGGCGTGCAGACGGCGGTGGCGGGAGTCGACCTGCCGGCCGGCGTGAACCTGGACGAGGGCGGCGCCGCCGCTGAACAGGCACAGTCGTTCAGCGAGCTCGGGCTCGCGATGCTCGCGGCGATCGCCCTGGTCTACATCGTGCTGGTGGCGACGTTCCGCTCCCTCGTGCAGCCGCTCCTCCTGCTGGTCTCGGTGCCGTTCGCGGCGACGGGGGCGATCGCGGGGCTGCTGATCACGGGGACCCCGCTCGGCATCCCGGCGCTCATCGGGATGCTCATGCTGATCGGGATCGTGGTCACGAACGCGATCGTGCTGATCGACCTCATCAACGAGTACCGCCGGAACGGCTCGGGGCTCGACGACGCGGTCGTGCACGGGGCGCGCCTGCGCCTGCGGCCGATCATCATGACCGCGTGCGCGACGATCTTCGCGCTCATCCCGATGGCCCTCGGCATCACCGGCGGCGGGGCATTCATCTCGCAGTCGCTCGCGATCGTGGTCATCGGCGGTCTGGTCTCGTCCACGGTGCTCACCCTGTTGCTGGTGCCGGCGCTGGTCGTGCTCTACGAGCGCCGCGGGGATCGCAGGCAGGCGCGGAGGGAGCGTCGCGAGGCCCGTCGCCAACGCCGCAGCGCCGGTGTCGAGGTGTTCGAGACCGGGCAGGATCCGGCGTCGTCCGAGGCGGAGACGGTCGCCGTGCTGCCGCTGAGCGCCGGCGAGCCCGCGTCACGCTCGTCGCGCACGACCGCGGACCGGGCGGCCTCGGCCGACCCGGAGGACCGTGGGAGACTGGCGACGTGACCGACGGCTCCGCGCGCGCCCTGGATCGCGCCGCGTCGCGCTGGCAGCGCCATCCGCACTGGGCCGACGCCCTCACGACGCTCAGCTGGGTCGTGCTGACGGTCGTGCCGATGCTCGGGACGGCCCCCGCGGGGGACCCGGTCGTCGTGCGGCCCGGCGGAGTCTGGGGCATCGGCCTGGGACTCGTGGTCGTGGCGATCGTCGCGACCATGATGGTGCTGTTCCGCCGGCGCAACCCGATGCTGCTGTACCTCGTGACACTGACGCTGCCGCTCGTACTGCTGCCGTTCTGGCTGGATGTGGGGGCGTTCGCCGTCGCCTACGCGGTGTTCGCGATCGCCGTGTACGACCGGATGTCCCGCGCGTGGATCGCCGGCGCGATCGCCTATGCGGTGACGCTGGCGCTGGGCGGTGTCCATCTGCTCACCGGGTTCGGGTTCGCACCGGTGAACCGTTCGGGCTCGCGGCTGGACACGGCGTTGTCCTGGGCGGCGTTCGACCTGCTGCTGCTCCTGGTCGCACTGCTGTGGGGGCAGAACGCGGGAAACCGCCGCCGATATGTGGCGGCGCTCGTGGAGCGAGCGCGGATCCTCGAGCACGAGCGTGATCAGGAGGCGCAGCTCGCCGCTCTCGCCGAGCGGTCGCGCATCGCCCGTGATGTGCACGACATCGTGTCCCATTCGCTGAGCGTGATCGTGCGGCTGGCCGACGGCACGAGGGCCGTCTTCGACGCGGATCCCGACCGAGCGCGCGAGGCGGTGGGCCAGATCGCCGGGGTGGCGCGTTCCTCCCTCGACGAGATGCGGCGGGCGATCGGGGTGCTCGAACGGACAAACGGGCAGGAATCGACGCGCAACGGCACGGGTCTGGACGACCTGCCGCGCCTCGCCGAGGTCTACCGGGGGATCGGGCTGCCAGTGCGGCTGGATCTCGACCTGGGGCGCGCGGAGCAGGACGCCGCCACCGGATCCGCGACCGGCGCTGCGCAGGCGGTCCCGGCGGGTCTGCAGATGACGGTGTTCCGGGTCGTGCAGGAATCCCTCACCAACGCGCTGCGGCACGCCGAGGCGCCGACCGAGGTGCGGGTCGAGGTGCGGGTGACCGCCGAGGCGATCCACGCCGAGATCCGGGACAACGGCACGACGCCGGTCGCGCCCGAGGGCGCCCGCGCAGGGCACAGTGCTCCGCCGGAGCATGGGCGCGTGGAGGGATCCGGATCCACGGCGCCTTCCGGTCGCGTGGGCCGGGGCCTTCTCGGGATGCGCGAGCGCGCCGCCCTCTACGGGGGTGCGCTCGAGGCCGGACCCACTGCGCCGCGGGGCTGGGTCGTGCGCCTGGCGTTGCCGAGGAGCGCGTCATGACCGCGATCCGGGTGCTCATCGCCGACGATCAGGCCCTGATCCGCGCCGGTCTCGCGATGGTGCTGGGCGCGCAGCCGGACATCGAGGTGGTGGGAGAGGCGCAGGACGGGATCGAGGCGGTGGCGCTCGCGACCGTGCACCGGCCCGACGTCGTGCTCATGGACGTGCAGATGCCCCGCAAGGACGGCCTGGAGGCGACCAGGGAGCTCGTGGCGTCGGGCAGCGGGATCCGCGTGCTCGTGCTCACGACCTTCGATCTCGACGCCTATGCGTTCGGTGCGATCGACGCCGGCGCCAGCGGCTTCCTGCTCAAGGACTCGGATGCGGACGACATCGTCGCCGCGATCCGCGCCGTGGCCGCCGGAGACGCCGTGCTCGCACCACGGGTCACCTCGGAACTGCTCCGGCGCTTCGGCGTGCTCAGCCGCGCCGCGGAGGACCCCGGCCGCCGCGCGAGGGACGACGACCGTGCCGCCGCCGCGGCCCGGCTGCAGGTGCTCACCGACCGTGAGCGCGAGGTCTTCGACGCACTGGTGCAGGGGCTGTCCAACGCCGAGATCGCGGAGAAGCTCTGGCTGAGCGAGTCCACGGTCAAGACCCATGTCGGCCGGGTGCTGCAGAAGCTCGGCATGCGTGATCGCGTGCTGGCGGTCGTCTTCGCGTTCCGCAACGGCCTGACCGACTCGCAGTGACGGCACCGACTACGCTGAAACCGTGCTGCTGAGCGACAGGGACATCAGGGCGGGGCTCGACGCGGGGCGGATCGGACTGGATCCGCTCGAACCGTCGATGATCCAGCCGTCGAGCATCGACGTGCGGCTGGACCGCTACTTCCGGCTGTTCGACAACCACAAGTACCCCTTCATCGACCCGGGCGAGGATCAGCCCGAGCTGACCAGGCTGATCGAGGTCGAACCGGATGAGCCGTTCGTGCTGCACCCCGGCGAGTTCGCGCTCGGCGCGACCTTCGAACAGGTCTCGCTCTCGGACGACGTGGCCGCGCGCCTCGAGGGGAAGTCGTCGCTGGGCCGCCTCGGACTCATCACGCACTCCACGGCCGGCTTCATCGACCCCGGCTTCACGGGGCACGTCACGCTCGAGCTCGCCAATGTCGCGACCCTGCCGATCAAGCTCTGGCCGGGCATGAAGATCGGTCAGCTGTGCTTCTTCCAGCTGTCCTCGCCGGCGGAGAACCCCTATGGATCCGGTCCGTACGGCAACCGCTACCAGGGGCAGCGCGGCCCGACCGCCTCGCGCTCCTTCCAGAACTTCCATCGCACCGACGTCGGAGTGACCGACGCGGGATCCACCGGAGGCTGACATGACCGCGGACGAGACGGATCCGACCCGGGACGAACCGTCCTCCGCGCCCGCACCGCCCGGTCCGTCGGTCGCGCCGACCCCGTCCGTCGTCCCTGAGCCGCCCGTCCACGATGCGCCCGAGCCCGGGCGTGCCGACGATCCGACGTCGCTCCCGCAGCCGGCACCGCTTCCTGGTGATGCCGATCCGGCGCCTGTGCCCGTGGAGAGCGAAGGGCTGGCGCGGATCCTCGCCGACCCCCAGATCGCGCCCGCCCGGGACGACGCCGAGCTCGCGCGACTGCTCGCCAGCCCTGAGGCGGCAGCGCCCGCGGAGGAGACTCCGGGCCTCGCCGCGATCCTGGCGGATCCCGACCCCGCGCTGTTCGGCGAGCCGGCCTCCGAGGCCCGGTCGGGCACAGAAGCCGCACCCGACACCGCGCAGACGACGGGGCACCCGTCGGCGCCGGGGGCCGCCGTGAGGCAGACCTGGGATTCCCGCCGCGACGCCAAGCCCCCGCGTGCCGACCCGACGCCCGCGGGCATGGTCCCCGCCCGCGACTCCGATCCGGTGCCGCCGACCGGACTGCCGCTTCCTGCGCTCCCGCCGGAGCGGCCAGGATCTCCGCCGTCGGCCCCCGAGGCGGGTAGAGGCGGCTACCCCGGCCTGGTGGCGCTGGTGTTCCTGATCCTCGTCGTGCTGCTGATCGGTGCGATCGTGCTGATCGCCGTGCTCATCGCGAACGCGGCCTGGCCGTTCCCGGTCGCCGCCGCGGTGCCGGCCGTGCTGCCGCTGCTCTGACAACCGCCGCGATCGAGCACGCCCGGATCCGATCCGGACGATCGGTCGGATCGGCCGGACGCACGGTCGGGCGCCGCACCCCGTCGTGCGCCAGGCTGGAAGCATGACCACCACCGCCCCCGTGCCCACGATCGCGGCCTCCGCCCCGCGCCGGCTGAACTACGGCGCCCTGCTCGCCATGATGGCGACGGCGTTCCTGCTCGTCACCGCGGAGTTCCTCCCCGGCGGCCTGCTCACCGACATCGCGGCGGAGATCGGCGTCACGCCCGGCCAGGCCGGGCAGATGGTCACCGTGACGGCGCTCGCCGGGCTCATCGTGGCTCCGACCATCGGCCTCATGCTGCCCCGCCTGGACCGCCGCTCCCTGCTGGTGTGGATGGCGATCGGCGCGGCCGTCTCGAACCTGATCGTCGCGGTCGCTCCGAACCTGCCGCTGCTGCTGGTCGCGCGCGTGCTGCTGGGCGCCGCGCTGAGTGGCTTCTGGTCGATGTCTGTCACGGTCGCCGCGCGGATCGCCGGTCCGGAGCGCCTGGGGCGGGCGATGATGTTCAACTCGGCGGGTGTGTCGCTCGCCACTGTGGCGGGTGTGCCGGCGGGCGTGCTGCTCAGCCAGGTGCTCGACTGGCGCGGGGTCTTCGGGATCGCCGCGGCGGCCAGCGCGGTGCTCGCCGTCCTGCTGCGGATCCTGCTCCCGAGCGTGCCCGCAGAGGGGGCCGCACGGCTGTCCACTCTGGTCGAGACGTTCCGCCGCCGCGGTATCGGCCTCGGCGTGGTGGGCCACGTGCTGGTGGTGCTCGGGCACTTCCTCGCCTATACGTACATCCGGGTCGCGCTCGAGCGCGTGCAGGAGGGCGGTGCCGCGATCACCGAGGGGACGATCATCCTGCTGCTCGCACTGTTCGGCATCGGCGGCTTCATCGGCAACATCGCGATCGGCGTGATCGTCGACCGCCGCTACCGCACGCTCGCCGTGATCACCCCGCTCGTGATCGCCGGCGCGGTGCTGCTGATGGACGCGATGACCGGATCCCTCTGGGCGATCGGCGTGGTGGCGTTCGTCTGGGGATTCTTCTTCGCCTCGTGGCTGCTGATCGTGAACACCTGGATCGGGCACCGCATGCCGGACCGGCTCGAGGCGGGCGGAAGCCTCGTGGTCATGGGATTCCAGGCGGCGATCATGACCGCTGCCGGCGTCGGCGGCCTGCTGGTGGACGGCATCGGGATCGCCCAGGTCTACGTGATCGGCGCGGTCGTGCTGGTGGTCGGAGCGCTGCTGTTCGGGGTATCGAGCAGGATCAGCGCCCGCGCGGATCGCTGAGCGGAGCAGCGCGCCGCAATTCTGGAGGACGATGGCAACTCTGCAGGAGGATCCGGGCGGATCCGTCCTGAGAAGTTGCCATCGTCCTTATTGCGGAATCACGGAAGCGTCCGGGCAGGAGCGGATGCGCCCGAGACGGATCCGGTCCGGGCGCGACAGCGAGCCGGACGTCGTCCGCGCCCGCGCGGATCGCTGAGCGGAGCAGCGCACCGCAATTCCGCGGGCGCGTCAGGCGGTGCGAGCTTCGCGCCACGCCGTCGGGGTCTGGCCCGTGCGGCGGCGGAAGGCGCGACTGAAGCCCTCGTCGGAGCTGTAGCCGAGGTCGCGGGAGATCTCGCTGACGAGGCAGCCGAGCACGAGCCGGTCCTGGGCGGCGCGCATCCGCACCTCGGTCACGTAGCTCGCGGGCGAGGTGCCGAAGGCGGCGCGGAAGCGTTCTGCGAACACCGTCCGCGACATGGCGCCGACGCTGGCGAGGCCCTCGACGCTCCAGTCGTTGCCGGGTGCGGCGTGGATCGCGTCGATCACCTTCTCCAGGAAGGGGTCGCTCGTGCGCGCCGGCCACCCCGCGGGGGCGCAGCCGTGCGCGGCCCAGGCGCGGATCACCGACGCGAGCACGGTGTTCGCCATCATGCGGCAGATCACGGCGTCGCCGTCGCGGCCGGCGGCTTCGAACGCAGCGGCGTCGACCGGCAGGGCTGTGAGATCGAGTCCGACCTGGGCGGCCAGCGCGGCCGCCGCCGGCTCGTGGTGGGCGAAATCGCGCACCAGGGCCACGTCGGGCAGGGCGTTCGCGATGTGCGCCGCGTGCGGCACCAGCGTGAGGGTGGAGACGAGGATCCGGGTGCCGGGATCGGTCTTCACCGACATCGGCACCCGTCCCGGCGTCAGCATGGCGTCGCCCCGCGCGAGGGACATCGGCTTGTCGCCGCAGCGGGTGTGCACGGCGCCATCGATGACGTACACGATCGACAGCGCGTCACGGTCCAGCGCGATGGTCTCGGCCGGATCCGGCGCGATCCGCACCTGCCGCATCAGCCGCACGTCGACAGCCGAGAGAAGGGCATCGACCGCGCCGCCGGTGGGCGGGATCGCGCCCGGCACGACGACGGCGGGCGTCGTCCTGTCCGGGGCGAGAAGTGTCATGTGAAAGGGAAACCGAGGCCGCGCGGCCTCTATTCCGGCGGCCGGCGGAGGAGACGGGTCCGGCCCCTGCCGCGTGCGCGGACAGGGGCCGGAAGGGGAAGCGGATCAGCCGTCGTGACGACCGCCGTGCAGGTGGATGTGGATCTGCTCCGGCGTGTGCCGGTGGAATCCGCCGCGCGGGCCCATGCCGTGCCGGTGCTCGCCCTGCCGGCGCTCGCGCAGGCGCTCGCCGTGCTGACGCTCGCCGTGGGAGTGCTTGCCGTGCTGGTGCTCGCCGTGCTGACGCTCGCCGTGCGAGTGCTCGCCGTGCTGACGTTCACCGTCGGCGTGTCCGTCGCAACGGCGCTGGTGGCGGGCGTGCTCCTGACGGAGGTGTTCGCGCTGCAGCCACTCGCGGCCGAAGCCGGGGTGGTCGGCGAACCGGCCGAAGCCGGGGCGCTCGCCGAAGCCCGGACGCTCGCCGCCGGCGAAGCGCTCGCCGTGTCCGAACCCGGCCTCGCCGTGTCCGAACCCGGCCTCGTGGCGGTGCTCACCGTGGCTGCGGCGGTGGTCGCCGTATCCGCGGTGGTGCCTGCGGTGGCCACGGCCGTGGCCGCCCTCGCGGCGCTCGCCGGCGCGACGACGAGGCAGGCGAGTGCCCTCCTCGTAGCCGAGGCTGCGGGCGAGCTTCTCGAGGGAGCCCGTCATCGTGGCGAACTCGTCGGGCTCGAGGGCACCGGCGACCTGCGCGCGGATCTCCTCGACGGCGGTGGTCAGGCGAGCCTTGGCGGCCGTGCCGTCCGTGGTGAGCGCCCAGCCTTCAGCGCCGGGCTCGACCCAGCCGAGCGCGACCAGGCGGCGAACCTTGCCGGCCGGAAGCTCGCGGCCCGTCGGAACGGTGCCGTCGATGACGTTGAGGATCCGCCAGTCGCGGCGGGTGATCCCCTCGTCCTCGAACGCGGTGGCGAACTTGGCCGCCATCAGGCGGTCGACGGCGGTGATCCAGAAGCCGAACGGGCGGCTCCGGTCAGTGGGCGTGTTCTGTGTGTTGTTCTCTGCGGTGTTCATGCGAAGTCCTTCAGGTCTCGGGGCGATGACCGGCTGCTCGGCGCCGTTCGCGGCGGGGCTGCCTCTCCGGACTCTCCGGATCCATGTCATCTGCCATGTATATGCAGTGTGACATGCAATCCGGATCCATGTCAAGTCGCATGTAAAATCGGAGCATGCCTCACGATGCCGAGAACCCGGATCCCCTCGACGCGATCGTCGCGGCGCTCGGCCTACTGCGCGGTCGGGGCCTGCGCCCGCCGCGCGAGCATCGGCACGGGATGCACGATCCCGACTTCGGGCATGGTGGCGACGGATTCCGGGGCCGCGGCGGTCCGCACGTGCGCGGCGCGCACGGAGCCGCGCACGGGGATCCGCGCGCGCGCGGGGCGGGGCCGTGGGGCGGTGCTCGCGGCGAGGCGCCTGCGCGGCTGCGCATGCTCGAGGCGCTGGCCCAGGGCCCGCTCAGCGTGAGCGCGCTGGGTGAGGCGATCGGCGTGGATCAGCCGCGCGCATCGCGCCTCGTGCAGCAGGGTGTGGAACGAGGCTGGCTGCTTCGCGAGGCGGACCCGGACGACGCCCGTCGTACCCGCATCGTGCTCACCGACGAGGGGCGGCGGATGGGCCGCGGCATCCGCGGCGACCGGCGCGAGGCGTTGCGAACGGCGATGTCGGCGCTGACGGCCGAGGAGCAGGCCGAGTTCGCCCGCCTGCTGGCCAAGGTCGCCGCCAACTGGCGCTGAGCGGCCGGTCTGTCGCTCAGGGCGCGGCGACCCCGCAGGGTCTCGCGGGGTCCGGCGGGTTCGGCGGGGCTATGCGACCGCTCCGCCGCGAGCCGAATCCGCTTCGGCCGGATCCGCTTCAGGTCGCACTTTCTGCTCTTCGGAGCCGCCGTTCGGCGCAGAAGGTGCGACCTGAGTGGAGAGAGTGCGACCTGAGTGGAGAGATCGCGACCTGAACTGGCCGGGCGGAGGTCCGGGCCGCCGGATGTGCTCTAGGTTAGCGTGGCTGTATGCGTTTCACTGCCTTTGCGGCGTACTCGGCGGGGGTGGGCACGGCGGCCGAAGTCATCCCCGAGATGCAGAACAGCGACTACGAGTCCGGGATCGTCCAGATCGGCGACGAGGCCTGGCATATCCGCACCGCGCGTACCACTCCGACCAAGCCGGGCGCCTTCGTCGCGTTCTGGCAACGGGACGCTGAGGGAAGCACGGCGCCGTTCAGCGATGACGATCGCGCTGCGGGTCTGCTCGTCTTCGTGGAGCAACAGGGTCGGAGAGGGGTGTTCCGGTTCACCGGCACGCATCTCGCGGAGCTCGGCATCACGTCAGGAAGGTGGCCGGGCAAGCGCGGCTTCCGGGTGTATCCGAGCTGGTGCACGGGCTTGAACGTCCAGGCCACGGCCACGCAACGTGCTCAAGCGCCCGCGTTCCAGGAGTTCTGAGCTCAGGTGGTGCTGGTGAGCCGATGGGTTGCGGCGGGCGATACGGCCTAGCGCGAGAGGTGGACGCTGCGCCGCGTCTCCTTCACCGGCAGGAGCAGGAGGAGGCCGGCGAGCAGCACCGCCACGATTCCGAGGATCCCGAACTTCGTGTTGCCGGTCAGCAGGATCAGCACCGTCCAGGCGCCCTGGGCGATCCAGCTCGCCGCTCGGCCCGTCGTGGCGTAGAGGCCGAAGATCTCGCCCTCGCGGCCGGCCGGGGTGACCCGGGCCAGGAACGACCGCCCTGCCGACTGCGCGGGTCCCACGAACGCGCACAGGATCAGGCCGCCGATCCAGTAGGCGATCCGCCCGGTGTCGACCAGGGCGAACACCGCGATGCCCGCGACGCACATGCAGGCGAGCGAGATGAGGATCAGCCGCTTCGGGCCCCAGCGGTCATCGAGACGCCCGGCCAGGATCGTGGACACGCCCGCGATGAGGTTCGCGGCGACGCCGAAGATCACCAGCTCGATGAACTTGAAGCCGAAGACCGTGCTCGCGATCACGGCGCCGAACGTGAAGACCGCGCCCAGGCCGTCGCGGAACACCGCGCTCGCAACCAGGAACCAGAACGTGGTGCGTGTGCTCGGGTTGCGGTAGAGCCCGATCACGTCCTTCACGAGCAGCACGTACGACGCGAAGAAGCCGACCTTCCGGTCCGCCCGTCCCAGCGACGGCTCCGGCACGTTCAGGAAGATCGGGATCGAGAACGCGATCGCCCATACCGCGCAGCCGACGGCGATGATGCGGAACGGCAGACCGCCGTCCGCGGAGAGCCCGAACCAGTCCGCCATGTAGAACACGATCACCAGCACGAGCGCGACGATGCCGCCCAGGTAGCCGAAGCCCCAGCCGAGGCCCGAGATTCGTCCGACCGTCTTCGAATTCGCGATCGAGATGAGCATCGCGTTCGAGTTCACCGAGGCGATCTCGCTGAACACGACGCCGGCAGAGATCAGCGCGACGCCCAACCAGAACAGGGACGGCGTCGGGGTGACGAACCAGAGTCCGAGCATGCACAGGATCAGCGCACCGGTGCCGATCCCGAGCCACAGCTTCTGGCGGCCGGCCGCGTCGGCCCGCTGCCCGAGCACGGGGGCGAGCAGCAGGATGGCGAGCCCGGCGATCGTGCCGCCGAGTCCGAGTCCGCTCGTGAGCTCGGCGATGCCGGCGACCTTGGCCGGGTCCTTGTCGGCCAGCGAGGCGAGGTCGGCCGGCAGGAATGCGTCGGACGTCAGGTACAGCGCGGTGAAGATGAAGGTCAGGATCACCGAGTGGAACGGCTGCGTCGCCCAATCCCAGAGCGCCCAGGAGTAGATCTGCTTCTTCGGCGCCGGCTCGTCACCGCGCAGCTCGAGGCCCACCACCGCGACGGCTCCGCTGTTCGCGGTCGCCTGGGGTTCGGGATGATCGCCGTTGCTCATGCAGGAAGTCTCGTGGGTGGGGGTGAACGAGAGGTAGCGGCGCGCCGATGCGCGATCCGCGGTCCTGTCGGCTCACTTCTGGTCGGCGGACTCCGTTCCGAACTCCGCCGATCCGGTTGATTCGAGTGCCTGATGCGGCGTAGCGGGCAGAATCGACTGAGTTCGAGACGCCGGACCGCGCCTCAGCGGCAAGGCGCCCGTGGCACGATGAACCCATGACGGGTCGAGTGGTCGCGGTTTCTACCAGCCCGGTGCACGGGTTCAGCAAATCCACGCAGGGCGAGATCGCATTGGTCGAGGGTGTGGGGGTCGCCGGCGATGCCCACGCCGGTCCCACGGTGCAGCACCGCTCGCGGGTCGCCGTGGATCCCTCGCAGCCGAACCTCCGTCAGGTGCACTTGATCCATGAGGAGCTCTTCGGCGACCTCCGTGCGGCCGGCTACGAGGTGGCGTCGGGGCAGCTGGGCGAGAACATCACGACCGGCGATGTGGATCTGCTGGCGCTGCCGGTCGGGACGAGGCTGCACGTCGGATCCGAAGCGGTAGTCACCGTGACCGGGTTGCGCAATCCGTGCCAGCAGATCAACGACTTCCGGTCCGGGCTGCTGAAGCGGCTCGTGCATGCCGACGGTGAGGGGTCCGTGGTGCGACTGGCCGGGGTGATGGGCATCGTCTCACGCGGTGGATCCGTGGTCCCCGGAGATGTGATCGAGGTCGAATTGCCGTCCCCGCCGCACTTTCCACTGACCCGGGTCTGATTGCCCGTGCTGCCCGTAGTGCTCGTGGAGGGGGAGAGCGACAGGCTCGCCCTGATCGCCGCGGCACAGCTGCGCGGCGACGACGTCCGGGCGGACGTGGTCTCGCTCGGCGGCATCACGAACCTGCGGTCCTGGTTGCAGCGGCGGGATCCGGCTGTGCCGGTGCTCGGCCTCTACGACGCGGCCGAGCTGCGCTACGTGCTCGGCGCCCTCATCGCGGCGGGGGTGCTGTCCGACGGGGAGACGGATCCGGCCGCCGTGACGCACGTCGGGTTCTTCGGCTGCGACCAGGACCTCGAGGACGAGGTGATCCGCGCCGCCGGATCCGATCTGGTGCTGGAGACGCTGGCCGCGCGTGGCGAGCTCGCGCTGTTCCGGGTGTTCCAAGGTCAGCCCGCGCAGCGGGTCCGCTCGGTCGAGGCGCAGCTGCACCGCTTCGCCGGCACCGCGAGCGGCCGCAAGACGCGGTTCGCGGCCGACGTGGTCGCAGCCCTCCCCGCCGAGCGGATCCCGGATCCGCTCGTGGCGCTGCTCGACGCGGTCGCGGAGGTCGTGGCGCGGGCCTGATACCGACCGGCGTCCGTGCGTCGGTGTCTCGAGCCCGACGCCGCTCAGGCCCGCGGCGGCGTCACCCGCACCAGCACGCCGTCGCCCTCTCCGCCGATCGAGACGATCCACGAGGATCCCGTCCACACGCCCGCACGCCCATCGCAGAGGAACGGCAGCCGTGCTGTGGTCTGCAGCGTGCCGCCGCCGGTCGAGACTAGCCGCAGGGTGCGGCCGTCGTCGCAGGTCGAATGGCGCTCGACCGAGGCGCGCGCCTCGGCCGAGCCACCGCGCACCTCGACGCGGACCGGTGCGGCGGACTCGCGCGTCGCGGACGGAAGCAACGCGACGGATCCGCCCCACCACAGCACCTCGCTCCCGGCTCCGAGAGCGAGCGCCGACATCGGCTGGTCGGAGTCGATGCGCGAGTGCACGGATCCGTCGGGTGCGAGCAGAGCGAGCCCCGTCGGCGTCAGGAGCAAGATCGAGCCGTTCTCCTGGACGTCGAGCCGCACCCGCGGCCCCGAGTCGGAGCTGTTCGCCGGCAGGATCGTGATCGGCTCAGTATGCAGCACCGCCCGGGTGCCGTCGTCCACATCGAGGCGGACGATCTCGAGCGTGAGGGTCCTCGGCGCATCGGGCGTGCCCGGCCTCAGCAGGCCTACGTACGCGACGCGGCCTCGGGCGGCGAGCGCGGCGATCGGCGCATACCCGCCATCGGCGAAGAGGGATCCGAGCACGCGCGTCGTTCCCGCGGCGTTGTCGCGGATCCCCAGTTGTGCCCTGAACCGATCCGCGACGAGAAGCTCTGTCGTCGACAGCGGCGCGAGCAATGGCATCCGCGCGCCGAGCTCCGAGATGTCTATGTTGAAGTGCGCGAGCGTCCTGCCTGCGGCGTCGACATGCAGCCAGGTCGTGCTGGACGCGCCCCAGAACCCGCCGGCGCCGTCCGGGACGAGCTGGTCCTGCGCATACGCGACATCGACCGCGGCCTCCCCGCCCGGCGCGAACGGCACCGGTTCGAGAAGCCATGCCTTCGGATCGGGTGGGGCCGTGCACCCCGCGGTCAGAACCGCGAGCAGGGCGACGGCGGCGACGGCGATACCGCGACGGGCTCTCATGCGCACAGGTTAACGATGTTCCCTGGCCGGATCCCCGACGCAGTGCTGCCGGCGGAGTCAGTGGGCCGTCGCGACGCCGATCGAGTCGTGGATCATCACCGCGGCCACCCGCGCCCCGGCACCGGCGGCCACGATGAGCTGCTGCGGACCGGGCGAGGCGACGTCGCCCGCGGCGTAGAGTCCGGGCACGCTGGTGCGGCCCGCGCGGTCGGCAGCGAGGTGACCGTGCGCGTCGAGATCGGGCGCGAGTGCGGGCAGGAACGAGAGGTCGGTCTCCCATTCGGGGCGCACGAAGCCACCCTCGACCGCGTGCATGGATCCGTCGGCGAGGCGGATGCCGGTGAGCGCCCCGCGCTCTCCGTACAGCTCGGCGATCGGGCTGCGTTCGACCGCGATCCCGGCGGCCGCGAGCTCGGCCTCCTCCGCGGTGTCGACGGTGTCGGCGCCGTTCGTGAAGACCGTGAGCTCCTTCGTCCACCGCGCGATGAGCCGGGCCCGGGCGGCGAGGTCCGACGTCTCGCCGATGAGGGCGAGGGGGCGGTCCTGCAGCTCCCAGGCGTCGCACGCCGCGCAGCTGAACAGGCTCACGCCGTAGAACCCGCGCAGGTTCGGCACCTCGGGCAGCGTCTCGCGCAGGCCCGTGGCGAGGAGCACGCGGTGTGCGGCGATCCGTACCTCGGGGGCGCGTCGGCCGATCTCGGCGACGAACCCGGATCCGTCGGCCTCGATCTGGAACACCCGCTCGCGGGTGCGGATCGTGACGTTCGGGTAGGCGGCGAGCTCTTCGCGCGCGATCCGCCGCAGCTCGTGCGGGGGGATCCCATCCCGGGTGAGGAAGCCGTGCGAGATGAGGGTCGCGGCGTTGCGCGGTCGGTCCGCGTCGACGACGAGCACCCGGGCGAGGGAGCGGGCGAGGTTCAGCGCGGCGGAGAGGCCGGCCGGGCCCCCGCCGACGACGAGCACGTCGTAGACGTCGTCAGTCATGGTCGTCCGCCTGCGGAGGCAGCGCGGCGACCAGCAGGTGGTCGAACGCGTAGGGGCCGACCTTGGCGGCGCCGCCCGGGGATCCGATCTCGTCGAAGAACTCCACGTTGGCCTTGTAGTAGTCCGTCCACTCGTCGGGGAGGTCGTCTTCGTAGTAGATCGCCTCGACGGGGCAGACCGGCTCGCAGGCGCCGCAGTCGACGCACTCGTCGGGGTGGATGTAGAGGGAGCGCTCGCCCTCGTAGATGCAGTCCACGGGGCATTCGTCGATGCACGCGCGGTCCTTCACATCCACGCAGGGCAGCGCGATCACGTAGGTCATCGGGCGAGCGCTCCGGTGCCGGAAAGCGCAGAGCGGCGCGAGATCTCCACCTGCTCCTCGCGCGGCACGACCTTGACCCGCTCGCGCGAGTGCTGGTGTGCGGCCCCCAGAGCGCGCTCGTGCGCGTCGAGCTCGAGCCACCCGTCCCACGTGGTCACCTCGACCTCGCGCTCGGCGAGGAGTTCCAGCACGTCGGCGGACTCGGTGGGGGCGACGAGTCGACCGGCCTCGGCGTCCTCGAGCAGGTTCGCGATGGTCTCGGTTGCATCGGACTTGGTGTGCCCGATGAGGCCCACCGGACCGCGCTTGATCCAGCCGGTGGCGTACAGCCCCGGCGTGCCGTCGACGCGGCCGCTCTCGTTCGGCACCACGCCGCGCTGGGCGTCGAAGGGGGCGTCGACGATCGGCGAGCCGAAGTAGCCGACGGCTCGGTACACGGCGGTGATCGGGTACTCGACGAACTCGCCGGTGCCCGAGACGGATCCGTCCTCGGCCGGAGCGGTGCGCTCGAAGCGCACCTTCTCGACGCGATCGGATCCGATGATCGCCACCGGCGCGTGCCAGAAGTGCAGGTGCAGCCGGCGGCGGGCGCCGGTCGATTCGCCCCGGTTCTCGGGACGGTCGCGCCAGGCGTTCAGCGTGCGCAGCATGATCTTCAGCTGGTTGTTGGGCGCGGCGGCCGGATCCACGCCCTCGAAGTCTGCGTCATCGACGAGGATGTCGACTCCGGCGACCTCGCCCAGCTCACGCAGCTCGATCGGGGTGAACTTGATGTCGGCGGGCCCGCGGCGGCCGAACACGTGCACGTCGGTAACGGCGGACGCCTCGAGTCCCGCGAGCACGTTGTCGGGCACCTCGGTGCTGCGCAGGTTCTCCGGCAGCTTCGCGAGGATGCGGGCGACGTCGAGCGCGACATTGCCGTTGCCGATCACCGCGACCTGCTCGTCCACGAGCGGCCAGGTGCGCGGCACATCGGGGTGGCCGTCGAACCAGGAGACGAAGTCGGCGGCGCCGTAGGATCCGGGCAGCTCGACGCCGGGGATGCGCAGGGCGGCGTCGCGGATCGCACCGGTCGCGAGCACCACGGCGTGGTAGCGGGCCTGCAGCTCGTCGAGGGACACGTCGCGGCCGACCTCGATGTTGCCGAGGAAGCGGATCGTGCGACGCTCGGCATCGACGCCCTGAGCGTCGAGCATCTCGTGCAGCGAGTTCACGATGCCCTTGATACGGGGGTGGTCGGGGGCGACGCCGTAGCGGATCAGCCCGTAGGGCGCGGGCAGCGACTCGAACAGGTCGATCTCGACGGTGCTGAACGTGTCGCCGGCTGCGCCGACGGTGCCGAACGTGTCGCCGGCTGCGCCGACGGACGAGCCGTTCGCGCGGGCGGCGACGGCGTTCGCGAGGATGTTGCCGGCGTAGATCCCGGCAGGGCCCGCGCCGACGATCGCGACGCGGAGCGGGGCGGAGGAGTTCAGAGCGGTCACGGCTGCAGGGTCTTTCGGTCGGATCGGGCGGAAGAACGGGGTCGTTGAGCGAGCACCGGCGCAGCCGGAGCGAGACGAAACGCGGTGCTCTCGCGAGCGTGCGGCGTTTCGTCTCGGTCGCCTCCGGCGTCCTCGCTCAACGACCAGGAAAGGGGCGACGAAGATGCGGTCTGCGAGGGCGAGGCGTGCGGGCTCAGCCGCACCACGTCGCCCACGACGACGACGGCGGGGTTGCGCACCTGACGCACCGCGGCGACGGCGGCGATCGTGCCGAGCGTGCCGATCGTGACGCGCTCGCCGGGGCCGTAGCCGTCCTCGACGATCGCGACGGGGCAGTCGGCGCCGCGGTCACCCCGGGCGAGGATCCCCGCGGTGTGCGCGAGCGTGCCGATGCCCATGAGCAGCACGACCGTGTGGTCGGATCCGCCAGGCAGCTGCTCGATCGGATCGTGCGCGCTCGCGACGGTGAAGGCCGTGGCGACGCCGCGGTGGGTGAGCGGGATGCCGGCGACGGCGGGCACCGAGATCGCGCTGGTGATGCCCGGCACGACCTGTACCGCGATGCCCTCGGCCTCGCAGTAGAGGGCCTCCTCGCGGCCGCGGCCGAGCACGAACGGGTCTCCGCCCTTGAGGCGCACGACCTCGCGCCCGGCACGCGCATGCCGCACCAGCAGAGCGTTGATCTCGTGCTGGGGCACGGGGTGGTGGCCGGGGGTCTTGCCCACATCGATCACCTCGGCGGTGAGGACTGTGCCCTCCGCGGCGAGCTGGTCGAGCACGGCGCGCGCACCCAGACGATCGGCGACGATCACATCGGCGCGCTCGAGGGCGCGCAGTCCTCGGATCGTGAGCAGGCCGGCGTCGCCGGGGCCGGCCCCGACGAGGGTGACGGTTCCGTTGGTCATCATGCGCCTCCGAGCAGAAGTCCGCGGCGGCGCAGCACGGCCCGCTCCAGCGGGGCGAACAGCACCAGCTCGATCAGGATGCCGATCGCCAGGATCAGGATGATGGTCGCGAGCACGCCCGGCAGGTCGGCGAGTTGACGGGACTGGTCGAGCATGGATCCGAGTCCGAAGCCGATGGATCCGCCGGTCGCGATGATCTCCGCCGCCATCAGTGACCGCCAGGAGAACGCCCAGCCCTGCTTGAGGCCGGCGAGGTAGCCGGGCAGAGCAGCCGGCAGCACGATCGCGGTGGCGGCCTGCCAGCGGTTCGCGCCGAGCACGGTGCCCACACGGCGCAGCTGCGGCTGCACCTGGTCGATTCCGGAGAGCAGTCCGTTCACGATCGAGGGAATCGCGCCCATGAGGATCACGAAGTACACGGTCGCATCGGACAGGCCGAACCAGATGATCGCGGCGGGCACCCAGGCCACGGACGGCAGCACCTGCAGCCCCGAGATCAGGGGTCCGGCGGCACGGCGCAGCAGCTTCCACTCAGCCAGCAGCAGGCCGATCGGCGTGCCGACGACGATCGCGATGACGAAGCCGATGCCGCCGCGCTCGAGGCTCGTGAGCACAGCCTCCTGCAGCCGGCCCGCCTGCCAGGCGTCTCCGAGCGCGCCCAGCACCTGCAGGGGGCTCGGCGCCTTGTCGGGCCGGGGGTTCGCGATGACGATGTACAGCTGCCAGGCGGCGAGCAGCAGCACCAGCAGACCCACCGGCGGCAGGATGGCGCGCAGGCGCTCGCGGGTGGGGGAGACGGATCCGGCCTCGGCGGTCTGCAGCCGGTCCAGGCCCGCTTCGAGACGGGCGAGGTCGTCGTCACTCTCGACGGTCGTTGAGCGAGCGGCGGTCGTTGAGCGAGCGGAGCGAGACGAAACGGCGCCCCCTGCGAGGCCTCCGCGTTTCGTCTCGGTCTCGCTTCGCTCGTCCTCGCGGGGCGACCCCGAATTGCGGCTGATCTTGTCAAGAGGCATTGCGGCGGATCTCCTTCCGCAGCTCGACGGTGATCTCGGCGGCCAGCGCCGACACCTCGGGCGACTCGATACGACGGCCGCGGGTGCGTGCGACGCGCCATTCGCGCGAGATCCGGCCGGGGCGGCTGCCGAGCAGCACGACGCGCTCGCCGAGGCGGGCCGCCTCGCGCACGTTGTGGGTCACGAACACGATCGTGCGGCCTGTTTCGCGCCACACGTTCTCCAGCACCTCGTGCAACAGGTCGCGGGTGATCGCGTCGAGCGCGGCGAACGGCTCGTCCATGAGCAGCACCGGCCGGTCCTGGGCCAGGGCGCGGGCGAGCGCGACACGTTGCCGCATGCCGCCGGAGAGCTCGTGCGGGCGCTTGTCCGCGGCGTCCGCAAGGTTCACGATCCCGAGCAGGCGCAGCGCCTCCGCCCGCCGCTCCGCGCGCGGCACCCCGCGCAGACGCAGGGCGAGTTCGACGTTGCGCCGGGCGCTCAGCCACGGCATGAGTGCCGCATCCTGGAACATCACGGCGGCGCCCTCGTCCGGAGCCGTCAGCGAGCCCGAGCTCAGCGGCTCGAGGCCCGCGATGAGGTTCAGCAGGGTGGACTTGCCGCAGCCGCTCGCGCCGAGCAGGCAGACGAACTCTCCCGGCAGGATGTCCAGGGAGATGTCGTCGAGCACGACGGGGCCGGATCCGTACCGCTTGGTCACATGCGCGAGGCGCACGGCCGGATCCACCGGATCCGGTGCGGGCAGGACCGGGGTGACCCCGTCGAAGCTCGGCGCGAGCGGGGCGGTCATTTCTTCGTTCCCAGCCCGCCGTCGCTCACGGCCTTCTCACCGCGCTCCTTCAGGGCGGCGTTCAGCGCCGCGAGATCGAACAGGCCGTCGATCGAGCCCTTCGTCTGCGTGCCCGCGGTGACGCCGTTCTTGACCAGGGTCGCGAACGCCTTCGCACTCGGATCGGCCGAGAACGACACCGTGCTGAGCGCCTTGGTCAGCACCGCGTCCGAGAGCGGCTTGCCGGTCGCGGCCTTGAGTGCGTCGTTGACCGCGCCGGGCAGCTCGGTCTTGTGCTTCGCGATCCAGTCCAGGGAGTCGAGGTGACCCGCCACCAGCTCCTTCACGGCGCCGGGGTGCTTGTCGGCGAAATCCTTGCTGACCAGCAGCACCGTGGTCGGGAACGTGCCGTCGGGCCACAGGTCGCGCTCGTCCTGCAGGACGTGCCCGCCGGCCTCGACCACCAAGCGCGAGGCCCACGGCTCCGGCACCCAGGCGCCGTCGACCTGTCCGTTCTTGAAGAGCGTCAGGGTCTGTGCGTTCTCCGTCGGGGTGATGTTCACATCGCCGCCGCCCGTGACGCTGGTCTTCAGCCCCTTCGAGGAGAGCCAGGTGCGCAGTGCCACGTCCTGCGTGTTGCCGAGCTGCGGAGTGGCGAGCGTCTTGCCCTTGAGTTCGTCCGCGCTGGTGATGCCGTCGCGCACCACGAGGGCCGCGCCGCCGCTGGTCGCGCCGGCGATCACGCGCACGGAGGCGCCGCCCGACTTGATGAACGAGTTGATCGCCGGGTTCGGACCGATGTAGGCGGCGTCGATCGCGCCCGCGGTGAGCGCCTCGATGGCCGCGGGGCCGGCGTTGAACACCTCGGTCTTGAGCTGGGTCGAGCCGAGCTCCTTCTGGATCAGGCCCTCCTGCACGCCGACCAGGGCCGGGGTGTGCGTGACCGTGGCGAAGTAGCCCAGGTGCAGCTCGGCGAGGTCGTCGTGCGTCGGGGAGGCGGACGGGCCCGAGGCAGCCGCCTGACCGGAGGCGCAGCCGGCGAGCATCGCCATCGCGAGTCCGAGAGAGGTGAGGGCCGTGCTGATGCGGGTCTTGCGATTCACTGTCGCCTCCTTAGGGCGTTTCTTGGGTGGGTGTTGCGGGTCTGGTTCTTCTTCGTGGTCGTTGAGCGAGCGAAGCGAGACGAAACGCGGTGCTCATGCGGGTTATCGCGTTTCGTCTCGGTCGGCTTCGCCGTCCTCGCTCAACGACCCCTTACGTCGCCGCGACGACCGTGGCGGCAGCCAGCGTCGCTCCGTCGACCGGGTGGATGAGCAGCAGGGCGCCGCCCTCCCGGTCATCGGCATAGGGCTCGAGGGGGAGCGGCGACGCGAAGCGGATCCGCACGCGGCCGATCTCGTTCACAGCCAGTTCTGCGGCGTCCTCGAGGGCGAGCGTGTCCAGGTCGCGGCGCGAGAGCACCTCGGTCACGATCGCCTGCACCGTGGCGGTGCCGTGCTTGGCGAGCACGCGGGCGCCCGGGGCGATCGGCCGCACGTCGAGCTGGAAGATCTCGACCTCGGCCTCCGCATGCCCGTCCGGCACGGTGCCGGCGGTCGCGATGAGGGCGCCGCGCGCGGCGTCCACCTCGTCGGCGAGCGTCACGGCGATCGACTGCGCGGTGTGCGCGGATTCGGCCACGCGGCCCGCGACCCTGATGCCGGTGACGGTCGTCTCGTGACCGCCGGGGAAGACCTGCACGCGGTCGCCGACGCGGACGGATCCGCTCGACACCCGCCCGGCGAAGCCTCGGTAGTCGCGCAGCTCGTCGGTCTCGGCGTCGTCGATCAGTGCCGAGATGCCGCCCTGCGGACGGATCACGGTCTGCACCGGCAGGCGGAATGCGGCGTCCTCCTCGGCCTGGCGGGCAGGAAGGGTCTCCAGCAGCTCGCGCAGGGTCGGGCCCTCGAACCACGGGGTGCGGTCGGACCGATCCACGATGTTGTCGCCCTCGAGCGCCGAGACCGGGATCACGTGCATGTCGATGAGGCCGAGCTCGGCGGCGACGGCGAGCGCCTGCTCCTCGACGGCGCGGAACCGCTCCTCGTCGAAGCCCGTGAGGTCGATCTTGTTCACCGCGATCACGACGTGCGGCACGCGCAGCAGCGACACGACGGCGAGGTGCCGGCGGGTCTGCTCGACGACGCCCTTGCGCGCGTCGATCAGCACGACCACCGCGTCGGCGGTGGCGGATCCGGTGACCATGTTGCGCGTGTACTGCACGTGGCCGGGGCAGTCGGCGAGGATGAAGCTGCGCGCGTCCGTGGCGAAGTAGCGGTACGCGACGTCGATCGTGATGCCCTGCTCGCGCTCGGCGCGCAGGCCGTCGGTGAGCAGCGCGAAGTCGAACTCGCCGTGCGCGAAGCCGCGGTCGGCCGAGGTGCGCGCGACCTGCTCGAGCTGGTCGGCAAGGATCGCCTTCGCGTCGTGAAGCAGCCGGCCGACCAGCGTCGACTTGCCGTCGTCGACGGAGCCCGCGGTCGCGAACCGGAAGAGGGTGGTGTCGCGGAGCAGCGCCGGGGCGGTCTCGATCGTGCTCATCAGAAGTATCCGTTCTTCTTGCGGTCCTCCATGGCGGCCTCGCTGATGCGGTCGTCGGCGCGGGTGGCGCCGCGCTCGGTGAGGGTGGAGCGGGCGACCTCGGAGACCACCTGGTCGACCGTGGCGGCGTCGGATTCGACGGCGCCGGTGCAGCTCGCATCTCCGACCGTGCGGTAGCGGACCACGCGGCGCTCGACCTGCTCGCCCTCGCGGGGCTGGGCGAACTCGTTCACGGCCCACCACATGCCGTCGCGGCGGAAGACCTCGCGCTCGTGGGCCAGGTACAGCGGCGGCAGGGCGATCTGCTCGCGGGCGATGTAGCGCCAGACGTCCAGCTCGGTCCAGTTCGAGATCGGGAACGCGCGCACGTGCTTGCCCGGCGTGTGCCGGCCGTTGTACAGGCTCCACAGCTCGGGGCGCTGGTTGCGCGGATCCCACTGCCCGAACTCGTCGCGCAGCGAGATGATGCGCTCCTTCGCACGTGCCTTGTCCTCGTCACGGCGGGCGCCGCCGAAGACGGCGTCGTGCTTGCCCGCGGTGATCGCGTCGAGCAGCGGCTGGGTCTGCAGCACGTTGCGGGTGCCGTCGGGTCGCTCGGCGAGGCGGCCGTCGTCGATGTAGTCCTGCACGCGGGCGACCTCGAGCTTCAGGCCCAGGCGCTCGACGGTCTCGTCGCGGAACCGGATGACCTCGTCGAAGTTGTGCCCGGTGTCGACGTGCAGCACGGGGAAGGGGATCCGGCCCGGCGCGAAGGCGCGAGCGGCGAGGTGCAGCACGAGCACGGAGTCCTTGCCGCCGGAGAACAGCAGCACGGGGCGCTCGAACTCGGCCACGACCTCGCGGATGATGTGGATCGCCTCGGCCTCGAGCAGATCGAGCCCCGTGAGGGATCCGGCGTCGGCCGGCGTGCGTGCGGGCAGGGTGTCGATGATGCTCATACGTGGAGTCCGCATTCGGTCTTGGCGAGTCCGGCCCAGCGGCCGGAGCGGGGGTCTTCGCCGGCGGCGACGGGCTTGGTGCAGGGCGCGCAGCCGATCGAGGGGTACCCGTTCGCGACGAGGGGGTTCACCACCACGTCGTTCGCGGTGGCGTAGGCGATGAGGTCGTCGAACGACCACGCCGCGACGGGGTTCACCTTGATCAGCCCGTTGCGCTCGTCGAAGGCGATCAGGGGCGTGTTCGCCCGGGTGGGCGCCTCCTCGCGGCGCACGCCGGTGAACCACACCTCGTAGCCGCCGAGCGCCTGGTGCAGCGGGGCGACTTTGCGCATCTCGCAGCAGAGCGCGGGATCGCGCGCGAACAGGTCTTTGCCGAACTCGGCGTCCTGCTCGCGCACGGTCTGCGCGGGCTTGACGTCGACGATGCGCACGTCGAGCGTGCGGGCGACCTCGTCACGGGTGAACGTCGTCTCGAGGAAGTGGTAGCCCGTGTCGAGGAACAGCACGTCGACGCCGGGGATCGCCTCGGCCACGAGATGCGGCAGCGCGGCGTCGGCCATCGAGCAGGCGACGGCGGCGAGGCGGGGGGAGACGTTCGCAGCGACCCAGGCAGCGACCTCGGCGGGCGAGGCCTCGTCGGCGGATCCGCTGCGCAGCTCTGCCGCGCCGCGCTCGGCGAGGGCGCGCAGCTCGTCGGGCGAGCGACGGGCCGGGCGCAGGTCGAGGTCCACGACGGTGCTCACTGCAGCGCCTCCTCGTCGGCGCGGTGCGCCCAGGTCGCGAAGGTCTCGTCGGTTCCGGCACGGTCGGCGAGGTAGCGGCGGATCACCCGCTCGGCGTAGTCCGCGATCCCGTCGGCCGGCACCTTCAGGCCGCGCACGGTGCGGCCCAGGCCCGCCTCCTCGCGGTCGGGATTGGCGAGCCCGCCGCCGAGGTGCACCTGGTAGCCGGGCACCTGCTCGCCGTCGATCATGACGAGCTGGCCCTTCAGGCCGATGTCCGCGGTCTGGATGCGGGCGCACGAGTTCGGGCAGCCGTTCACGTGCAGCGTGATCGGGCGGCCGATCTCGGGCTCGAGGGCGCCGAGGCGCTGCTCGAGCTGGTCGATCGCGATGGCCGCGTTGGCCTTGGTCTCGACGATCGCGAGTTTGCAGTACTCGATGCCGGTGCACGCGATGGTCGCGCGGCGGAACAGGCTCGGACGGGCCTCGAGTCCCAGCTTCGACAGGCCCGCGACGAGCGACTCGACGCGATCCTCGGCGATGTCGAGCACGAGGACCTTCTGGTACGGCGTGGTGCGGATCCGGGTGGATCCGTGCGCCTCGGCGAGGTCCGCGAGCCCGGTGAGCACGGTGCCGGAGACCCGGCCGACCGTGGGGGCGGCACCGACGTAGTAGCGGCCGTCCTTCTGCAGGTGCACACCGACGTGATCGCCCTTGCCGACCGGCTTCGGCGCGGCCGGGCCGTCGGGCAGCGGGGTGTCCAGGTACTCGCCCTCGAGCACCTCGCGGAACTTCTCGGTGCCCCAGTCGGCGAGCAGGAACTTCAGCCGGGCCTTATTGCGCAGCCGCCGGTAGCCGTAGTCGCGGAAGATCTGGGTGACGCCGTGCCAGACTTCGGCCACGCGGTCGGGGCTGACGAACACGCCCAGGCGCTCGCCGAGGCGGGGCACCGTGGAGAGCGCGCCGCCGACCCAGAGGTCGTAGCCGATGCCGAGCTCGGGGTGCTCGACAGCGACGAACGCGCAGTCGTTGATCTCGTGCACGACGTCCTGGCTGGGGTGGCCGGTGATCGCGGTCTTGTACTTGCGCGGCAGGTTGGCGAGCGTCTCGTCGCCGATGAACCGCTCCGCGATCTCCAGGATCTGCGGGGTCGGATCGATGATCTCATCGGCGGCGATGCCGGCGACCGGGGATCCCAGGATCACGCGCGGCACGTCGCCGCAGGCCTCGGTGGTGCTGAGCTCGACATCCTCGAGCCGGCGCCAGATCTCGGGGACGTCCTCGACGCGGATCCAGTGCAGCTGGATGTTCTGCCGGTCGGTGAAGTCGGCGCTGTCGCGTGCGAACTCGGTCGAGATGCCGCCGATCACGCGCAGCTGCTCGGTCGTGAGCTGGCCGCCGTCGATGCGCACGCGCAGCATGAAGTACTCGTCCTCGAGCTCCTCCGGGCTGAGCGTCGCCGTGCGACCGCCGTCGATCCCGGGCTTGCGCTGCGTGTACAGGCCCCACCAGCGGAACCGGCCGTGCAGGTCGGTGGGGTCGATCGAGGCGAAGCCGCCGGCGGCGTACGTCGATTCGATCCGCTCGCGCACGCTCAGCCCGCCGTCGGCGAGCTTCCACTCCTCGTTGCCGTTGAGGGGCTCGTGGCCGTCGACGGCCCACTGCCCGTGCGGCTTGGTGGGCACGCGGGCGGTGCGCGTGCGGGCACCACGCACAGGAACGATCGCTTCGGGAGGCATGCCGACAAGCTACGGGCGGATCCGCGCGGGCGCTCGTGTGTGTCATCGGCTCCGACACGGAGCGTCATTGTTCGACATGGTCCAGTTTCCTCCGGGGAGGATGCTGTTCAATGGAGCGTCCGCGGTGCGGCCCTCGAGCTGGGATCCGGTCGCCCGCACGCTCGGGAGGAGAACGCAGCCACCGGCGGAGCGGATCCGCGAATCCCTCCTCTGGAACGCGAGAAATCCGCCCGAGCGCGAGCGCAGGCGGAGTCCTCGAGCGCGATACGGATCAGTGCGCGAGGTACGGCACGCGCTCCCAGCTCAGCACGTGGTCGGCGCCGGGGCGGTTGATCGTGACGTGCAGCCAGTCCTTGTTGTTCGAGGATCCGTCGACCGTCACGCGCGTGAGGTTGTCGGCGGATCCGGTCACGCCATAGGTCGTCAGCCACGGGGATCCGGCCGCGAGCGGCTTGTCGGAGTTGTAGACGTGGCTGTCGCCGTTGACGAGGTAGACCTCGCCGTCGAAAGCGCTGGACTGCTCCACGAGAGTCTGCACGAGCGGCTGGAAGGCCGAGATGTCCGACCAGGAGGGCGTGTAGGTGGGGTCGAACATGTCGGCCTGCAGCAGCACCATCACGGCACGATCGTGCTTCTGCTTCGCCGTCGCGAACGTGCTCTTCACGAGCGAGATCGCGTTCGCCATGCGCGCCTGCTCCGCGGCGAGCTGCTCGGGGCGCGCGACGGTGTCACCGAGGCCGGCCCACGGCTGGACGCCGTCGTTGCTACCGACGACGTGGATCGCGGCGAAGTCGACGCCCTGGCGACGCAGAGACACATTCTCGGGGAACCCGGCCGCGGTCTGCGCGTCGACTTTCACCGGGTTCTGCCCGAGGGAGACTCCGGGGTTCGCGAAGAACACGGAGCGGTCGTGGGCGAGGCGCTCGAGCGGGTTGTACGCCCCGTTGTTCGCACGGTGGCAGTCGGTCCACTCGTTGTCGCCCGGGGTGTAGATCAGCGGGTTCGTGAAGGTGTCGAAGTCACTCTTGATCTGCTGGTACAGGGCGTCGTCGCAGCGCGTCGAACCGTTCTTGATGTCGCCGACGTGGAACGTCATCTCCGGATCCGCAGCGTTGATCTCCTGGATCCACTGCGGGAACAGCGCCTGCTGTGCGGTGCCGTAGGGGACATCACCGATCACGGCGAACGAGTAGTGGCCGGTCTTGTCCTGGCCGGGCGCGTCCGCGGCGACGGCGGGGGCCGTGCTCGCGGCGAAGAGGGCGACGGCTGCGGCCGATGCGGCCGCGAGGGTACGGGGGACGTGCATGCGAGGCTCCTTCGTCGGGGGCGTGCCGGAACGGGGGCGGCGCCTCGTCCACCCCTTCCGAGTCACGGGGGCGTGCGGATGGACGGAGGGTGAACGGCCGGCGAACTTCCCCGGCCGGAGGCGGGGAGCGCGGTACGGATGCGGCTTCCGCAACCCGCCGGGACGAAACGCGGCCCGGGCGTGAGAGGATCAAGACCATGCTTATGCAACTTGTTGCAATTGGAGGTCGACGATGAACCCCTATCCCGCGCTCTTCACCCCGATCCGCGTCGGCGCGGTGACGCTGTCGAATCGCGTGCTCATGGGGTCGATGCATCTGGGGCTCGAGGAGCTCGACGGCGGTTTCGCGCGCCTCGCGGCCTTCTACGCGGAGCGCGCGCGGCACGGCGTCGCGCTCATGGTCACCGGGGGAGTCTCGCCCGATCGGGCGGGGCGTCCTTGGGAGGGCGGTGCGGTGATGTCCGCGGACGCCGTCGCCGAACACCGGCTCATCACAGAGGCCGTGCACGCCGAGGGCGGCCGGATCCTGCTCCAGCTGTTGCACTTCGGGCGCTACGCCCACCACCCCGACCTCGTCGCCCCCAGTGCGCTGCAGGCGCCGATCGCCGAGCATGTGCCGCACGCGCTGACGCACCGCGAGGTCCTCGACGTGATCCGGGGCTTCGCCGACGCGGCGACGCTCGCGATCGCGGCCGGATACGACGGTGTCGAGATCATGGGGTCGGAGGGGTATCTGCTCAACGAGTTCCTCGCGCCGGCGACCAACCACCGCGACGACGCCTGGGGCGGGGATCCCGATCGGCGCCGCGCGTTCCCGATCGCCGTCGTGCGCGCCGTCCGAGCCGCGCTCGGCGTCGACGCGATCCTCTCCTTCCGCCTCTCCGCGGTCGACCTCGTCGAGGGCGGATCGACCGAGGAGGAGACGATCGCGCTCGCGCAGGACCTGGAAGCGGCGGGCGTCGACCTGCTGAACACCGGCATCGGCTGGCACGAGTCGCGGGTGCCGACGATCGCGACCCTCGTGCCGCGTGCCGCGTTCGCCGCGGCGGCGCGACGCCTGCGGGAACAGGTCGCGATCCCCGTGGTCGCGAGCAACCGGATCAACACGCCGGAGGTCGCGGAGCGCCTGCTCGCCGCGGGGGACGCCGATCTCGTGTCGATGGCGCGTCCGTTCCTCGCGGATCCGGAGCTCCTCGCGAAGGCGGCGCGTGGCGAGGCGCACCGGATCAACACGTGCATCGGCTGCAACCAGGCGTGCATCGACCACACCCTGACGGGCCGGGTCACGAGCTGCCTGGTGAACCCCCGCGCCGCCCACGAGACGCTGATCCGGCTCGGACCGACGCGCGCGGCGGAACGCATCGCCGTGGTGGGGGCGGGGCCAGCCGGCCTCGCGTTCGCGGTGGCGGCGGCCGAGCGGGGTCATCGGGTCGAGCTGTTCGAGCGACGGGCGGACATAGGCGGGCAGTTCGACATCGCGCGACGCATCCCCGGCAAGAGCGAGTTCGACGAGACGCTGCGCTACTACCGGCATCGCGTCGACGAGCTCGGCATCGCCGTGCGCCTCGGCGTCACCGCGGACATCGAGATGCTGGCGGGCGCCGATCGGATCGTCGTGGCGACCGGCGTCCTGCCGCGCCGACCGGACATCCCCGGCCTCGATCTGCCGCACGTGCTCGACTATGCCCAGGTCGTGCGCGAGGGGCGCCCGGTCGGTCGTCGTGTCGCGATCCTGGGCGCCGGGGGCATCGGCTACGACGTCGCCGCCTATCTGACCCACCCTGGACACCGGGCGGGCGAGGACGACCTCCGGGCGTTCGAGCGCGAGTGGGGGATCGCGGAAGGCGGCCGCGGGTGCGGGGGCCTCGTCGAGCCCGCCCCGGAGCACTCGCCGAGGTCCGTCGTGCTGATGCAGCGCTCGCCGGGTCGGCTGGGGTCGCGACTGGGCAAGACGACCGGGTGGATCCACCGCGCCGAGCTGCGCCGCCGCGGGGTGCAGGAGATCGCCGGCGCGGACTATCTCGCCGTGACGCCGCACGGCGTGCGCATCGTCGTCGACGGTGAGGAGCGGCTGATCGAGGCGGACACCGTCGTGCTGTGCACGGGGCAGGAGTCGAATGCGGCGCTCGTGGCGGATCTCCGCGCCAGGGGGCTCCGCCATCACGTGATCGGGGGCGCGGACGAGGCGGCCGGAATCGACGCGAAGCGGGCGATCAGGCAGGGCGTCGAGCTCGCCGCGCACCTAGAATGAAACTTGTTGCAAAAAGGTCGGAACATCGGTACCATCGCTGCTACCCGGTTCCATCAAGAATGACACTGAGTATCACTCAGACTTCTGGTGGACTGCCCGCCGGGCCACGACAGAGAGGTCGATCCCCCATGAACGTGCTCACCCGTCCCGCGCCTCGCGCCGCAGGCGAGCGCGTCCCCGGACGGTCGCGTTCGTATCCTGATCGCATGTCTCTCGCTCATGCCATCCTCACCGCGCTCAACGAGCGGCCGTCCTCCGGCCTCGAGCTCGCCCGGCGGTTCGACCGCTCGATCGGCTACTTCTGGCCAGCCACGCACCAGCAGATCTATCGAGAGCTCAAGGGGCTCGAGCGGGACGGCCTGATCGTCGAGGTCGCCGATGGCGGCGGCCGGGGCGGCAAGCGCACCTACGCGATCCTCGAGGAGGGGCGCGACGAGCTCCGGCGCTGGATGACGGCGCCGGAGGACCCCAAGCACATCAAGGACTCGTTGATGGTGCGGGTGCGCGCGTCGTCCTCGCTCGGGGGGGACTTGCTGCCGGAGATCCGACGGCACCGGGAGATCCACGCCCGCCAGCTCGCCGAGTACGAGGCGATCGAGAAACGCGACTTCCAGGGGACGCTCTCCGACACCCGGCGCCGCCAGTACCTCGTGCTGCAGTGGGGCCTGCACCTGCAGAAGGCCCGGCTCGACTGGGCCGATGCCGCGATCGCCCAGCTCGAGGCCCTCGACGCCCCGGCGGCGGACTCGACCGCCGAGAACCCGACCCGTCACGACCCGAAGGGGACATCATGACCGAACCCGAACAGCTCGACCTCGCCGGCACCGCAGGGCGGGTGGCCGTGTGGAACTGGGCCGGACACGCGCCCCAGTTCGTCGCCGTCATCGCGCACGGCTACGGCGAGCACGCCCGCCGCTACGACCACGTCGTCGAGCGCCTGCTTGCGGCCGGCGCCGAGGTGTACGCCCCCGACCATCAGGGTCACGGCCGGTCCGAGGGCGCCCGGGTGTTCATCGAGACCTTCGACGACTACGCCCGCGACCTCGACGCGGTCATCCGCCTCGCCATCGACGCGCACCCCGGCCTCCCGGTGGTGCTGATCGGGCACTCGATGGGCGGTGCGATCTCGGCGCGCTACGTGCAGCGCGAAGGCACCGGCGCCCTGGCCGCACTGGTGCTGAGCGGGCCGTTCATCGGAGGCAACCCCGACCTGATGGGGCTGGTGAACCTCGACCCGATCCCCGATGTGCCGATCGATCCGGACGGGCTCTCCCGCGACCCCGCTACCGGGCAGGCCTATCTCGACGACGAGTACGTCTACCACGGGCCGTTCCTGCGCGAGACGCTGCTCGCGATCGAGGTCGCCCTGAAGGACATCGCCGACGGGCCCGACGTCGGCGCACTGCCGACGATCTGGCTGCACGGCGACGCGGATCCGATCGCGCCCTACCCGCTCGCGGCGGCTGTGCTGCCCGATCTCATTGGCGAGGGCGGCGAGCACACGAGCTACCCCGGCGCGCGTCACGAGATCTTCAACGAGACCAACCGGGATGAGGTGATCGGCGACGTGATCGACTTCCTCGCGAAGCACGTCCCGATCCGCCGCTGAACCCGACCCCCGCATCTCCGGGCCGCCACACCGGCGACCCGGCACCCGCCAGAGCGACGAAGGAGTCCTCATGAGCTTTTCCAGTCCGCACCCGGCGGTCGTGATCCCGGAGGCATCCCTGCCCCAGGTCGTGTTCGGGCGGCTCGCCGACCACGACCGGGCGAAGACCGCGATCATCGACGGCGCATCCGGTCGCGAGGTCGACTACGGCGGGTTGCGCGATCTGGTGGCCGCGACGGCGCACGAGCTCGGCCGCAGCGGCCTGCGCGCCGGCGACGTGGTCGGGCTGCACGCGCCGAACTCGCTCGAGTTCGCGGTGCTGTTCCACGCGTGCGGTGCTCTGGGCGTCGCCGTCACGACCGTGCCCGTGCTCGCGGTCGCCGAGGACATCTGCACGCAGCTGCGGGTCGCCGGGGCCCGGCGCATCTACGCCGCACCGGCGCTGCGGGACACCGCCGCGCAGGGCGCTGGGGCGGCGGGTCTCGGCCCGGACGCGGTGCTCTCGCTCGAGTTCGCCGGCCGGGCGCGCGACGGCGGCGCGCTGACGCTGCCCGATGCCGCGTTCGACCCCGCCACGCAGCTCATGGCGCTGCCGTTCTCCTCCGGCACGACCGGCCACCCCAAGGGCGTCGAGCTCACGCACCGCAACATCGTCGCGAACCTGTGCCAGATCGAGGAGCGGATCGGCGTGGACCGGGGAGACGTCGTGATCGCCGTACTGCCGTTCTTCCACATCTACGGGATGACCGTGCTGCTGAACCTCGCGCTCAAGCGCCGCGCCACGCTGGTGACGATGCCGCGCTTCGACCTGCAGCAGTTCCTGAGCCTGATCCAGCGGCATCGGGTGACGTTCGCCTTCGTGGCCCCGCCGATCGCGGTGGCGCTCGCCAAGCATCCGCTCGTGGACGAGTACGACGTGTCGAGCCTGCGGGAGATCTTCTCCGGGGCGGCGCCGCTGGACGAGCATCTGGCCGAGACCGTCGAGCGCCGGCTCGACGTGTCGGTGCGCCAGGGGTACGGCATGAGCGAGATGAGCCCGGTGTCGCACTTCGTCGGCCGCGGCGAGAGCGCCCCCAAGGCGAGCGTCGGGACCCCGGTGCCCAACTCGGAGAACCGCGTCGTCGGCGCGGACGGGAGCGAGATCGCCGTGCCCTCCGCCGGCGTCAGCGAGCCCGGTGAGCTCTGGGTCCGCGGTCCGAACGTGATGCGCGGCTACGTCGGCAACCCCGCAGCGACGGCGGAGGTGCTGGATGCGGACGGATTCCTGCGCACCGGCGACGTCGTCGTGGTCGACGCCGACCGCAACGTCACGATCGTCGACCGCCTGAAGGAGCTCATCAAGTACAAGGGCTACCAGGTGCCGCCCGCCGAACTGGAGGCCGTGCTGCTGGAGCATCCGGATGTCGCGGACGCCGCCGTGATCGGCGTGCCGGATGAGGACGCGGGAGAGATTCCGAAGGCCTTCGTCGTCGCCCAGCCGGGGCGGACGATCGATCCGGAGGAGCTGATGGCATTCGTCGCCGCGAAGGTGGCGCCGTACAAGCGCATCCGGCTGCTGGAGTTCATCGACGCCGTGCCCAAGTCGGCGGCCGGCAAGATCCTGCGGCGCGAGCTGCGCGCCCTCGGCGATCGGGCGCCGGTCCCGACCCGCTGAGTCCGCCGGGTCCGGCCGGATCTGCGCACTGTCCCTCGCATCGCGCCGCGTCTTCTGCGGCCACTGATGCAACAAGTTGCAATAACTCGCTCGACCGCTCGATCGGGCCACCACTCAAAGGAGAGAACATGAAGATCCGCAACCTCGCCGCGATGGGGATCGTCGCGACCGTGATGCTGGCCACGGCGGCCTGCGCCCCGCAGGGCGGCGGCTCCGGCAGCAGCCAGGAGAAGGTCACCGTCGGCGCGATCCTCTCGATGTCGGGCGTGTACGCCACGCTCGGTCCCTCGGAGAAGAACGCCATCGAGCTCGGCCTCGCCGCCCTCAACGAGAAGGGCTTCGACGTCGCCGGCACACACCACACCCTGGCCTTCAGCTACGCCGACGACAAGAGCGACCCGGCCACCACGGGCGTCGCGGCCCTGCGCCAGATGGTCCAGTCCGAGAAACTGCCGCTGATCGCGTTCGGCCTCGGATCCTCCACCTACGCCCCGCAGCTGCAGCGCACGCCCGTGCCGATGGTGAACATCCTGGACAGCACCTATCCCAGCATCCTCGGCTACAGCGACGACATCGTGCTCATGCGCGGCGCATCTGAGACGTACACGGTCGGATGCGTCGACTGGGCGAAGCAGAAGCTCGGTGCCACGAAGATCAGCGTCATCGACACCAAGGGCGAGCCCTACGGCGAGGGGCTGACCCAGCTCATCCAGAAGCAGGGCACCGCGGCGGGCCTCGACGTGACCGTCACGTCGGCGCCGCTGGGCAGCGCCGACTACGGCAGCGCGATCGCCGGCGCCCTCGCCACGCAGCCGGACGCGGTGTACCTCTCCAGCGTGACCGGGGTCATCCTTCCGGTGCTGAAGCAGCTGCGCCAGGCGGGCTACACCGGCCCGGTGCTGCACAGCGCCGGCGTGAACCCCGAGCAGGCGAAGGCGATCCTCGGTGACGGCTTCGACGCCCTCATGGCGAACAACCTCGACTGCGCGGGCACGACGCCGACCACGGCCGACAACGCCGCCGCCCAGGCCTTCGCGAAGGCGTATCAGGCGAAGTACGACGAGGTGCCGCAGGACCTCACGATGTGGGCGTACGACCTGCCGTTCGTGGTCGCCGAGGCGATGACGAAGGCCGGATCCACCACCGATCGCGCCGCGATCCTGAAGGCGCTCGGCGCGATCGACGTGCCCAAGGGCACCGTGAGCGGGTGGCTGCCGTCGGGCAAGGGCGCGCTCTTCACCGACCGCAACGCGCGCACGCTCTCCGAGGTCACCCAGTGGTGCACGGGCAAGGGGTCGATCGCGACCGCGATGGTGTTCGACGGACTCGGCGGCAAGATCGCCGACCCGAAGATCACCGATGCGCCGTGCGGGGCCGCGGGCTGATGATCGCGCAGGCGCTCGTCAACGGGGTGTTCCTCGGGAGTCTGTTCACGCTGGTCGCCCTGGGCCTCACGCTCGTCTACGGCATCATGGAGATCCCGAACTTCGCACACGCGGGAGTGATCGTCCTGGCCGCGTACACGGCGTGGGCGCTGCAGGCCGCCGGGGTCCCGTACCTGTGGGCGATCGCCGCCGGAGTGCTGCTGGCCGGGGTGCTCTCCGTGCTCACCGAGGTGCTCGCGTACCGGTGGATCCGGAGCAACCCGGCAGCAGCGCCCGCGATCGCGCTCGGGCTGCTGTTGATCCTGCAGAACATCGCCCTCGTGATCTGGGGCGGCGAGGGCAAGGCCCTGAACACGCCCTACGATCACTGGACGCTGCAGCTCGGCGGCCTGCGCATCGCCGGGGTGAAGGTCGTGGTCGTGCTCGTCGCCGCGGTCAGCGTCGCGCTGCTCGCCCTGGTGATGAACCGTACGGGCTTCGGTCGCTCGATCCGCGCGGTCGCGCAGGATCGGGAGGCGGCCGGCATCCTCGGCGTCTCGGTGCAGCGGCAGTATCTGCTGGCGTTCCTCATCGCCGGGATCCTGGCGGGGATCGCCGCCGTGACCTTCGCCCCGACCTACCAGGTCTCGCCGTTCATGGCGGATCCGCTGCTGCTGAGCGCCTTCGTCGTGGTCGTCATCGGCGGCCTCGGCAGCATCGCCGGCGCCGTGATCGGCGGGCTCACCCTCGGCATCGTGGAGAGCCTCGGAGGGACCTTCGTCGACCCCGCCTATCAGAGCGCATTCGGATTCCTCCTTCTGGTCGCGGTGCTGGTGCTCCGGCCCGGCGGCATCCGCACCACCAACGCACAGAGAGTGGGTTGACGCATGTCCGTCCTCGAACTCACGGCGCCCCCGCGCACGGCCGCGCCGAAACGCCGGCGCCGGTGGCCGAGCTGGGCCGGGATCGCCGTCATCGGCGTGGTCTCCGCCCTCGCCGTCACCGGGCTGCAGGGCGATCAGGGGCTCGTCGCCGTCCTCGTCGTGATCTGGGCGATCGCCCTGGTCGGCCTCAACATCGTGCAGGGTCTCGGCGGCTACCCGAGCCTCGCGCAGGCGGGCTTCTTCGGGATCGGCGCCTACGCGTCGTCGCTGCTGGTGAACGCAGGGCTGCCCTTCATCGCCGCGGCGCTGGGAGCGGTCCTGATCGCGGGCGTCGTCGGAGCCGCGGTGGCGTTCGTGTTCAGCCGCACCCGCGGGCAGTACTTCGCGATCGGCACCCTGTTCTTCGGCGCCGTGTGCACGCTCGTGTTCGTCAACGAGGCGAAGCTCACCGGCGGGCCGAACGGCATGCCGGTGGCGCTCGGGCTGCCCCTGGAGGCGGTCATGGCCCTCATCGTCGGATCCCTGGTCGCGGCGCTCGTCCTGTTCGAGGTGCTCGGCCGGTCGGCGCTCGGGGAGCGGCTGCGCGCGATCAGCGCCGACGAGGACCTCGCCGAGCACGCGGGCGTACCCACGGCCCGCACCAAGGCGATCGCGTTCATCATCTCCTCTGTGATCGGCGCGTGGGCGGGAGTGCTGCTCGCGCAGTACAACGGCGTGATCGCGCCCTCGCAGTTCACGTTCGTGCAGGGCTTCCTGATGTTCGTCGCGATCGGCATCGGCGGCTACGGGCGGCTGTTCACGCCGGTCATCGGAGCGCTGGTCGTGGTCGGCCTCTCACAGCTGCTCACGCTGTATCCGGGGGTGAGCCAGATCGTCCTCGGCGTGATCTTCGTGCTGGTGACGCTGCTGATGCCTGGCGGTGTCGTCGGCGGTGTCGAGCGCCTGCTCGGCGCGGTGCGCGCGGCGTTCGGCCGTGGCGGGTCCGCAGGGAAGGGGAAGGCATGAGCGTCCTGGTGATCGACGCGCTGTCGAAGGACTTCGGCGGGGTGCACGCGGTCAAGGAGGTGTCGGTGAGCGTCGACCGCGGGCGCGTGCTGGGCCTGATCGGCCCGAACGGATCCGGCAAGACGACCCTGCTCAACATGATCGGCGGAACGATCCCGCCCACGTCCGGGCGGGTGCTGCTGAACGGGGCGGACGTGAGCCGGCTGAACCCGCACCGCACCGTGCGCCGCGGCATCGCCCGCACCTTCCAGACGACGCGGCTGTTCCACGGCTGGACGGTGCGGGAGACCCTGAACCTGGCCCGGCGCGCCCGCCCGGGATCCCCGCCGGTCGAACGGACGGCGGAGATCGTGGGCATCGAGGCCGATCTGGATCGGGTCGGATCCTCGCTCCCCAGCGCCGTGCAGCGTCTCGTGATGATCGCCACCGCGCTCGCCGCCGCACCGACCGTGCTGCTGCTCGACGAACCGGCCGTGGGCATGGACGTCGCGGAGACCGATCACCTGCAGAGCGTCGTCGCCCGCGTACGGGATGAGCTGGCGACGAGCGTGATCGTCGTCGAGCACAACATGCGCTTCCTGATGCCGCTCGCCGACGAGATCGTCGTGATGGCGTCCGGCGAGGTGCTCTCGGCGGGATCCCCGGAACACGTCCGCAACGACCCTGCGGTGATCGCCGCGTACCTCGGGAGCTGAACATGGCGCTTCTCACCATCACCGACCTCGTCGTCGGCTACCGCGCCGTCGAGGCGCTGCACGGCGTGTCGCTCGAGGTCGAGGCGGGCACGGTCGCGGGGGTGCTCGGGGCCAACGGCGCCGGCAAGACCTCGCTGCTCATGGGCATCATGGGTGCGACTCCGCGTCGCACCGGGAGCGTCCGCTTCGACGGCGTCGAACGGGGGCAGGATCCCACCCGGCGGATCGTCGACGCCGGCATCGCCCTCTGCATGCAGAACAGGCGGCTGTTCCCCAGCATGTCGATCGAGGACAACCTGCTGCTCGGAGCCAGCCATGCCGGCGGCAGGATCGCGCGGCAGCGCCTGGACGCGGCATACGCACGCACGCCCTGGTTCGCGCAGCGTCGCAGAGAGGCGGCGGGGCGGCTCAGCGGCGGGCAGCAGCAGCTGGTCGCGATCGCCCGAGCGCTGATGTCGGATCCGCGCCTGCTGATGCTGGACGAGCCCTCGAGCGGTCTCTCGCCGGTGGCGGTGCAGGAGGTGCGCGTGTTGCTGGAGGCGGTAGCGGCGCAGGGGCTGACCGTGCTGCTCGTCGAACAGAACACGCACCTCGTGCAGCATCTGTGCTCGACGGTCTCCGTGCTCGCCGAGGGCCGAGTCGTCGGCCACGGCACGGTGCAGGGCCTCGTCGCGCGGGATCTGCTCTCCGACGCCTACCTCGGGGGATAGGCCGAAGCGTCGTCGTCCGGGGTTCGCAGATCGGGCGACGCGGGGTGGGGCGGTGTCGACGGGTGGACATCGCTTCGCCGAGTGCGCGGTCGGATGTGCCGCACGGAGAACGCAGACTCCGTGAGCGCGTCCGGCCGCGTCGGCGTGCACGAAAGCACCTTTCGCTGGGCGGCCAGCCGTCACCGAGCGTGAGGGCGCGTCACGCCGTGGGGGGCGCGTCGCGGCCAGCCGCACAGCCCCCGTCGAGCCCATCCGGTCGCGCGCTCGCGAGCCCGACGCGAGTGGCTAATGCGTGAACGGAAGGGGAACAGCTCGTCAGGAACCCTGGCGATCACCGCGGCGGCGTGCCGACAGTCGCTCAGTGCCCCCGCAGCCGCCTGAGCTCGGCCTCGCCTGCCAGGTAGCGGTCCACGACGAGATCCACGAGCGGCGCGGGCGGTTCGCCATCGTCGAGCAGCGGCTCGGTGAGCACGGCGGATCCGGTCACGCGCTCCGCCACGTCGAAGAAGTAGCCGTGCGCGAGCAGATAGGTCGCGACAGCTGCGCCCGGATGCGCGGCGAGGGCGTCGGCGAGGGCCGGCTCGCGCGCGGCGAGGTAGGCGGGCACGACCGCGCGCCCGAGCTCCTCGCCCAGCTGCGCGGCCATCGACTCGGCGTCGGGCAGCGAACGCGGATCCCGAGAGCCGGCGACGGCGAGGATCACCGGCGCAGCGGGGTCCGTGCGAATGGGGCCGCTCACTGGTCGGATATTGCGCTCCTGGGGCGTGTGAAGGCGCAATTCGCGACCAGCGAGCCGGGGTGCCGGGTGCGCCGCAGCAGCGGCGTCCGCGAGCCGGAGCGCGAGCACCGTCGCGAGGCGCGGATCGGGCCCGAGCGGATCCGTCACGACCGCGTCGGAGCGCTCCGACACGGCCCGCCCCAGGTCCACCCGTACGTGGAAGCCCTGCGAAAGCAGCAGTGGCACCACGACCACGGGTCCGTCGACCGCGGCGAGGGCCGTGGGCGCGTCGGGCTGCTGCACGTCGACGAAGCCGGAGTGCACGGCGACGTCCGGGAGCCGGTCGGCGACCCGGCGCACCAGCAGCGCGATCGCGGCGGCGCCGGCGGCGTCGGAGGTGCCGTGCGAGACGGCGAGCAGCGCGGGGCGGGGCATGGGGGGAGTGTAGGCCGCCTCGGTGCCGCCCCGCCGGATCGCGCGTCATACGGTGACACGACCGTGGGAAGCCAGATCCTGCCTGAGGCATCACGGCGCGCGGGGTGCGTCGGGCAGCATGTGGTGCCTCGCGGGAGGGTGCCTCAGAAACCGTCCGAAAGGTGGAGGCCGGCGGGAGGCGGCGGGGGGATCCGGCTCCCTACGCTGGAAAGATACTCGACCCGAGGAGAGACGTGTTCACCACCCCCGCCCGCCTGTTCCGCGTGCTCGCGATCGCGGAGGCCATCACCTGGACTCTGCTGATCGGCGCCCTGATCGCTCGCGCCACGGGCCTGCCGCCGGTGCTCGTCACCATCGCCGGCTCCATCCACGGCTTCGTGTTCCTCTCCTACGGCGCCACCGCGGTGCTGCTCGCGTTCCACCAGCGCTGGGGCGTCGGTGTCGCGATCCTCGCGATCGCCAGCGCGATCGTGCCCTATGCCACGATCCCCGCCGAGATCTGGCTGCACCGCACCGGCCGCCTCGCCGGCGACTGGCGTCTCGCGCAGACCGACGACCCGCGTGACGCCGCCTGGTACGACCGCACGATGCGCTGGTTCCTGCACCGGCCGTGGGTGCTCGGGCTGCTCATCGTCGCCGCCGTCGCCGCACTGTTCGCGGTGCTGCTGCTGATCGGCCCGCCCGGCGGGAGCCACTGACCGGGGTGTGACCGCGGCCACCTCAGGCGGGACTGGACGACAACAGGCTCGAAGAAGACGGCCGTCCTCGCGCCGTGCGAGATCAGTGGATGAGGATTGCGTCCTTGTCGAGCACGTCCCTCACGACCGAGGATGCTGAGCCATCGGTGCACGTCACCGCGACGTAGAATCCCAGGCCGGCGTTCAGGAATCCACGCGCCGCTGCATATCCGCTGCCCTTGTCCGCGGGGTAGGTCAGCGTGCGGCTCGCGATGTCCTTCGTCTGGCTGGTCGCGTTCATCAGCGTGTCATCCGTCGCGCGCTCGGTGGCCTTGTCGGGCGTCGTGCCGAGGACGGCCGCGAGCACCGCGTCCGACGCGGATCGGTCGTCGGTCTGACCGTTCCACGTCATGGTGCCCTGCCAGAACTTCGCCTGACAGACGCCGTCCTTGCGGGTGAAGCCCCAGTTGCCCTTGCCGTCGTCGGGAGTGGTGTAGTCCCACTCGCTGTCGCTGATCAGGCCGTCCGACCACTCCGCGGCCGTACCCGCCGGCAGAGACGGGTCCTCGAAGTACAGCGATCCGGAGGAGGACGAGTCGGCCGGTGCGTCCGTCACGGTGCCGGCATCGGCGGTCGGCTCGGACGTGGGCGTCTTGGCCGGCCCCTTGGGGATGAGGTCGAACGGGTTCAGGCAGGCGCTCAGCGGCAGCGCGGTGGCCAGGAGGAGCGCGGCGGCGCCGAGGCGGATCGCGGCAGATGCGGTGCGGGTGCGTGAGGTCATGCCCCGATCCTAGGGATCTGCTGTGCGTCCGCACGATGGGGTGAACTATCCATGCGACGCCACTCGTGAAAGTTGAGCGCACTCGTATCAAGTTTGTTTGACATCTCTTGACAGTGGGCGTATCGTTGAGTCATCGCGACTCAGGTTTCGCAGGGTCATCCCCAAGGATCCGGAGCTCGCGCAGACTTCCACGAAACTTCCGACTGAAGGAGAAAACAAATGGCACGTGCTGTCGGTATCGACCTCGGTACGACGAACTCCGTCGTCAGCGTCCTCGAGGGCGGCGAGCCCAAGGTCATCGCCAACGCAGAAGGATTCCGCACCACCCCCTCGGTGGTCGCCTTCACCAAGGACGGGGAGGTGCTCGTCGGCGAGACCGCGAAGCGCCAGGCCGTCACCAACGTCGACCGCACGATCGCCTCGGTCAAGCGCCACATGGGCACCGACTGGTCGTTCGACGTGGACGGCAAGAAGTGGACGCCGCAGGAGATCTCCGCGCGCATCCTGATGAAGCTGAAGCGCGACGCCGAGGCCTACCTGGGCGACACCGTGACCGACGCGGTCATCACCGTCCCCGCGTACTTCAACGACGCCGAGCGCCAGGCCACCAAGGAGGCCGGCGAGATCTCGGGCCTGAACGTCCTGCGCATCATCAACGAGCCCACCGCGGCGGCCCTGGCCTACGGCCTCGACAAGGGCAAGGAGGACGAGCTCATCCTCGTCTTCGACCTCGGTGGCGGAACCTTCGACGTCTCGCTGCTCGAGGTGGGCAAGGACGACGACTTCTCCACGATCCAGGTGCGCGCCACCGCCGGTGACAACCGCCTCGGCGGCGACGACTGGGACCAGCGTCTCGTCGACTACCTGATCAAGCAGTTCAAGGACTCGACCGGCGTCGACGTCTCGGGCGACAAGATCGCGCTGCAGCGCCTCAAGGAGGCCGCGGAGCAGGCGAAGAAGGAGCTCAGCTCCTCGACGTCGACCAGCGTCAACCTGCCGTACCTGTCGCTCACCGAGAACGGCCCCGTGTCGCTTTCCGAGACGATCACCCGCGCGAAGTTCGAGGACCTCACCAAGGACCTCCTGGACCGCACCAAGAAGCCCTTCGAGGACGTGATCCGCGAGGCCGGCATCAAGGTCGGCGACATCGCTCACGTCGTGCTCGTCGGCGGATCCACCCGCATGCCCGCTGTGGCCGAGCTCGTCAAGCGCGAGACCGGCAAGGAGGCCAACAAGGGTGTCAACCCGGACGAGGTCGTCGCCGTCGGCGCCGCCCTGCAGGCCGGTGTGCTGAAGGGTGAGCGCAAGGACGTCCTGCTGATCGACGTCACCCCGCTGAGCCTCGGTATCGAGACCAAGGGCGGCATGATGACCAAGCTCATCGAGCGCAACACGGCCATCCCGACCAAGCGCAGCGAGACCTTCACCACCGCCGACGACAACCAGCCGTCGGTCGCGATCCAGGTCTTCCAGGGCGAGCGCGAGTTCACCCGCGACAACAAGCCGCTGGGCACCTTCGAGCTGACCGGCATCGCGCCGGCTCCGCGCGGCATCCCGCAGGTCGAGGTCACCTTCGACATCGACGCGAACGGCATCGTGCACGTGTCCGCCAAGGACAAGGGCACCGGCAAGGAGCAGTCGATGACGATCACGGGCGGCTCCTCGCTGTCCAAGGACGACATCGACCGCATGGTGCGCGAGGCCGAGGAGCACGCCGCTGAGGACAAGAAGCGCCGCGAGTCGGCCGAGGTCCGCAACCAGGCCGAGACTCTCTCCTACTCGATCGAGAAGCTCATCTCGGAGAACGAGGACAAGCTCCCCGAGGACGTGAAGACCGAGGTCAAGGCCGACGTCGACGCGCTGAAGACCGCGCTGGCCGGTGATGACGACGAGGCCGTGAAGACCGCGTTCGACAAGCTGAACCAGTCGCAGGGCAAGCTCGGCGAAGCCATCTACGCGCAGTCCCAGGCTGACGCGGCCGCCCCGCAGGGCGAGCCGGCGGCCGAGGGCGCGGCGTCGGATGAGGACGTCGTGGACGCCGAGGTCGTGGACGACGAGGACGAGAAGAAGTAATGACGGATCCCAAGGACTTCGACGAGAACGCCGCGGTTCCTGAGCCTGTCGAAGGACCGAGCGAGGGGTCGGACGCGAACGCGTCCGGCCCCCAGCCGGAAGGGCAGGACTCCGGAGCGAACGCCGGCGCCGATGACGAGCTCACGGTCGACGACATCCTGAACATCGCGCAGAGCGACGACGCGCTCGCCGAGGACGCCGCCGAGGACGCGGCCCTCGCCGACGCCGAGCACACGCTGCTCGTCGACCTCAAGCGTCTTCAGGCCGAGTACGCGAACTACCGCCGCCGCACCGAGGAGCAGCGCGGCGTCGAGATCCAGCGCGCGAAGGGCGAGGCCGCCAAGGGCCTGATCCCCGTGCTCGACGATCTCGACCGCGCCGCCCAGCACGGCGATCTGCAGGAGGGGACTCCCTTCGCCGCGATCGCCGACAAGGTGCGCTCGGTTGTGGAGCGCCTCGGCGTGGTCTCGTATGGCGAGAAGGGCGACGAGTTCGACCCGCAGCAGCACGAGGCGATCTTCCAGCAGCCCACCCCGGGTGTGCAGAAGGCCGTCGTGCTCGAGGTCGTCGAGGTGGGCTACCGCCTGGGCGATGTGGAGCTGCGTCCTGCCAAGGTCGTCGTCGCCGTTCCTGCTGAGTAGGGGGTGATCGATGGCTAGCCAGGACTGGTTCGACAAGGACTTCTACAAGACCCTCGGCGTCTCGAAGGACGTGTCCGAGGCGGATCTGAAGAAGACCTACCGCAAGCTCGCGCGCAAGTACCACCCCGACTCCAACCCCGGCGATGCCGCGGCGGAGGCGAAGTTCAAGGAGATCAGCGAGGCGTACTCGGTGCTCTCCGACACCGAGCAGCGCGCCGAGTACGACCAGATCCGCGCGATGGGCGCCGGTGGGGCGCGGTTCACTGCGCCCGGCAGTGCCGGCAACGGCGGCTTCGATGACGTGTTCAGCGCGTTCAACCGGGGCCGTGGCGGGCAGTCCGCCGACTTCGACGACATCTTCGCGATGTTCAACCAGGGCGGCGGCGGGTTCGGATCCGGTCGGTTCGGCCAGCCCTCCGGCGGGTTCCGCGGCTACGGCGGCCCGCAGAAGGGCGCCGACGTCACGGCCCGCACGACGCTGTCGTTCGCGACCGCTGTGCAGGGCGAGACCGTCACGCTGCAGGGTGAGGACGGCCGCCCGCTCAAGGTGAAGATCCCCGCGGGCGTGAAGGACGGGCAGAAGATCCGTCTGCGCGGCCGTGGGCGGCCTTCGCCCGACGGCGGCGAGAACGGCGACATCGTGGTCCAGGTGGCCGTGAAGCCGCACCCCGTGTTCACCCGCGATGGGCTGAACCTGCGGGTGACGGTTCCTGTCACGTTCACCGAGGCCGCGCTCGGCGCCACCATCGAGGTGCCGACCCTCGGTGGAGATCCGGTCAAGCTCAAGGTCGCGCCGGGCACTCCGTCGGGCCGGGTGCTGCGGGTCAAGGGCCGCGGCGTCACGACGTCGAAGGGCGTCGGCGACCTGCTCGCCGAGGTCCAGGTGGCCGTGCCGTCGCACCTCGACGACGCCGCGCGCGAGGCGCTGGAGCGCTTCCGTGAGGCGGAGCCCGCCGAGAACCCGCGCACCGAGCTGCTGGCGAAGGCCCGGGGATGAGTTCACCTGCGCCGTCGATCGGGTCCGCGCGCGACGCGGACACCGGGCGCCGCTCGCCGCGTCGTCCCGGAATCAGGAACAGTGACCGAGATCAGGACGATTCCTCGCGGATCCTCCTGATCTCGGTGCATTCTCCTGTTTCCGGTACGCGCGCCCGCTTGCGGGGCGCGACCGGTGTTCTCGGGATGCGCCGTGCGCGAAGGACGAGGGTGCGTCATGGCCGATGAGCGCATGAACGCCGAGACCCCGATCTTCGCGATCGCGGTCGCCGCCGAGCTCGCCGGGATGCACCCGCAGACCCTGCGGCAGTACGACCGGATCGGCCTGGTCGTTCCCGGCCGCACCAGGGGCGGATCCCGCCGCTACTCGATGCGCAACATCGAGCAGCTGCGCGAGGTCGCCCAGCTGTCCGGTGAGGGGATGAGCCTGCCCGCGATCGCGCGCCTGCTCGACCTCGAGGACGAGGTGCGCACGCTGCGCCGCCGTGTGGGCGAGCTCGAGCACGACCTGCGCGAGGAGCGCGCGAACCGCCCCGGCGTGCGTGTGTTCGCCGCCGGAACGACCGGATCCGTCATGGCCGTCCCGTCCGGGCGCCGGATCCGCCGCTCCACCGAGGTGGTGTTGTGGCGTCCGTGGCTGAGCGGCCCGGAGCGTGCCGACGACACCGCGGACGATCCGGACGACAGCCAGCGCTGAGGCAGCACAGCGGCGCAGAGACCGCGCCGGCGCTGACACGCGCAGGCAGAGCCGAGACGGCGGTGCAGGCCTCCGCCGTGCACGCTGGCGATCAGTCCAGCGGCTCGACGATGAAGCGCAGTGCGGCGCCCTGTCGGAAAGGCTGCACGACCTCGAGGTTCTCGTAGGCGGGACCGCCGGGGATCTCCGAGGCGCTCGCCCAGTACGACCACCGCGCATTGACCTGTGCACGGAGGGCGGGATGCGGGTGGTCCACCCGCCATGTCTGCCGCATCCTCCGACCGAGGAACCGCCAGTGCTCCGCGGTGTCCGCGCTGTAGCCGACGGACCACGGGTCGTCCTCGTCGCCCGTCGCGGAGACGAGCGCAGCCCCGCCCTCGCGGACGAGCTCGTCGAGTCCGAAGGAGGCGTGCGCGGCGAACCCGGTGCCGGTGAACCCGGGCCAGAGCTCTGCAGGCGTGACCACGCGGTCCGCGAGCTCGAGCCGGCGCAGCCGCGCCCAGTTGCCCATGGTCGCGCTGAGTACGAGCCGGTCCAGAGGCACGGAGCCGGAGTCGCTGTACCCCGCCAGTTCCACCTCGTGCGGACGATCGGCCCTGAACCGCGCCCGCACCTGCACCTGCGCCCCGTTATCGAACGGCTCGACCCGGATCCAGATCGTGAGCCGCTCCACGCCGTCCGCGGTGTCGACGATTCCGGGATCGGGATCCAGCCGTGCCCGCACCGCGGCATCGGACGGATGGTCGACGGCCCACATCCGCTTCCCGCGCTCGCCGGGGTCGAGCGTGCTCGGCTCCAGCTCTGAATAGCCGCGCTCGGCGCTGCCCGCAGGCACCGGCTCCACGGCGATGTAGTTCACCAGTCGCTCCGGCGGATGCTCCAGATAGGGGGTGAAGATCTGCAGCAGCCCGCGCGGTGCGGAACTGATGCCCAGCTGCATCCCCGCGGGATGGCCCCAGCGGGGTTCGCGCGGGACAGGACCGGCAGGACGGATCCATCGCCCGGAGAGATCGGCCGGTGAGGGGGATCCGACGGCGGACGTCATCATGGGAGCTCCTTCGTGGTTTTCGCGAGTGTCCTCACGACTGGACGAGCAAACCTCATCTGAAATCGATTTCCTGTCGAACGACTCTAGGGGCGTTCTGGTCGCGGCCGAAAGGGTGGGCGCGGTGCGGAGAGAAGAGGAATCGGCTTTCACTCGCAGGGGGTTGCGCAGATCGCTCAAGAGCGTCTTGTGCCTGAAATCGATTTCGCCTACTCTGAATGCAGCCCGGTCGATGCCGACTCAGCGCGACCGCGGACCCGGCCCTCTGTGCCGGACCCAGCACCGATTCGACGAGGAAGTCGTGTTCCCGAGGAGGAACCCATGAAGACGGACACACAGCGCACGCGCCGGGTGGTGATGGCCGCTCTCGGCGGCATCACGGCGGTAGGACTGCTCGCGGGCTGCGGCTCGAGCACGCCGGGGCAGGCCGCGGGCGACGGAGGCGACTCCTCCGGCAAGACCACGATCGAGTTCTGGCACCGCACGTTCACTCCGCCCGAGAACGCCTGGTACAAGGACATCGTCAAGAAGTTCAACGCCTCCCAGGACAAGATCGTCGTCAAGGACACGGAGATCCCGGCGGATGCCTGGGATCAGAAGATGAAGGCTGCCCAGGCGGCGGGCAAGGCCCCTGACATCTACACGCACTCCGGCAGCATCCAGGACGCGGTCAACGCCGGGCAGCTCTACGACCTCGGAAAGGTCGTGGACAAGTCGAAGCTCGACGAGATCATCGACTCCGCCAAGTCCGTGTCCGAGATCGGCGGCACCTATTACGCCTACCCGCTGCTGCAGGAAGCGCAGACGGTGCTGTTCTGGAACAAGGACATGCTCGACAAGGCCGGCGTCGACACCGACAAGGCCCCGGCGACCTGGGACGACCTGCTCGCCGACTGCGCCAAGATCCAGCCGACGCTCGCGCAGGGTCAGTACTGCATCTCGCCGGCGTCCGACGCGATCACCTTCGCCTGGTCGACGGTCGGTCAGCAGTACAACTTCGCCGGGCACACGGCGCTCACGGACGACTGGGCCAAGCCGGACATCGACAACGCGGCGTACCGTGACCTGATGTCCAAGTACAAGGAGCTCTGGGACAAGGGATACATGCCCAAGCAGGCGCTCGCCGCCTATGTCGAGGGCAAGGATTTCGGCCAGAAGAAGGTCGCCTTCAAGGTTTCCGGCTCGTGGATGATGTCCGAGATCGGATCCGACTATCCCGACCTGCTGACCAAGACCGGCATCGGCGCCTTCCCGAACGCCTCGGGCGCCGACGGCCGCACCGCGACCACCCTCGGCAACTTCAAGTGGGTCATCGACGCGAAGAGCAAGCACGCCGACGCCGCCGGGAAGTTCCTCGAGTGGTCTCTCGCCGGCGACCCGAAGAACCTCGTGCCGTTCTTCGTGAACACGCAGTTCACCAAGGTCCCTGTGCGCACCTCCGTGCAGGATGCCGTCGCGAAGGATGAGGCCGCAGCCAAGGCCCCGTGGTCGAAGGTGATCACGAAGGACATCGCGCCGGACGCGATCCCCGAGCCGACCTACCCCTGGGACGTCTCGCTCGCCGTCGGAACTGCCATGGAGTCGGTGATGAAGGGCGCGGCCTCGCCGGATGACGCGATCAACACGGCCGATGCCGCGATCCAGAAGGTCATCCAGTCGCAGGATCTGCCCAGCAAGGCTCCCAAGAAGTGAGCGCGGCGCGGTCGGGGACCGCTGCGAGGCCGTCCCCGACCGCGCAGCCGACGCCCCGCACCTCAGAACGACGAGGAGGCACGATGCCCGCCGAAGTCACCGACGACCGGCACACCGTCAGGCGCCGGCACGCGCGGTACCGGAACCGAGACACCAAGCTCGCGTACCTGATGCTCGCCCCCGTGGTGATCCTGCTCGGCATCTTCGTAGCCTGGCCGGCGGTGTACGCCGGCTTCCTTTCCTTCCAGGACTGGAGCTTCTACAAGGATCCGCAGTTCGTCGGGTGGAAGAACTACGCCGACGTGCTGACGGACCCGCTGTTCGTCGCCACGATCGGCCGAGGCTTCCTGTTCGTGCTGATGACGGTGCCTGCGATGCTCGTGCTGGCCTTCCTGTTCGCGAGTCTCGTGGTGAGCCTGTCGCGTCGGCTCGCGACCATCCTCAAGGTCAGCATCTACATCCCGACGATCATCTCCGGAGTCATCGCGTCCATCATCTTCGTGGTGATCTACGCCTATGACGGCGGAATCCTGAACGCCGTTCTGGCCGCGTTCCACATCGACGCGGTCTCCTGGATCGGGGATCCGGCCTGGGCGCTGCTCGCCGTGGCCGTGCCGGCTGTGTGGCTCGGCATGGGGCTGACCTCGCTCATCATGGTCGCCGCGATGGTCGACATCCCGACGGAGTACTACGAGGCAGCGGCGATGGAGGGCGCCGGCTGGTGGCAGAAGACCTTCTACATCACGATGCCGCAGATGAAGAACGTGTTCCTGTACCTGCTGATCACGGGTTTCGTCGCCGCGATCCAGCAGTTCGAGCTGCCCCTCGTGATGACGCAGGGCGGTCCGCTGGACTCGACCACCCTGCCCAACCTGTTCATCTTCAACCACTTCCGCAACGACGTGAACGTGGGCTACTCGATCGCTGCGGCGCTGCTGCTGTTCGTGGTGCTGGGATCCGTGTCGGCCCTCGTGTTCAAGTTCATCAACTCCGAAAGGCTGGTCGACTGATGAGCGCGACGTACCCCGCGACCGTGCCCGAGACCACCCGCATCGTCCTGGACGGCAAGGATCACCGCCGGCTCAAGGTGCCGCACGGCATCGGTGGCTGGGCGGCCTTCGTCGGCAAGGGCGTGGTCGGCCTGATCTTCCTGCTCGCCGCGCTGTTCCCGCTCGCCTGGATGGTGATCGCCGGCTTCAAGGCGAAGACCGAAGTGCTGAGCACTCCGTTCCAGTTCTTCCCCGAAGTGTGGCACTGGGAGAACTACGGCAAGATCCTCGGCGACGAGACATTCCTGCGCACGCTCGGCTGGACGTTCCTCGGCGCGATCCTGTTCACCGTGCTCAGCCTGACGGTGAACTCGTTCGCGGCTTACGCGTTCGCGCGTCTCGAGTTCCGGTTCCAGCGCACGCTGTGGGTCGCCGTGCTCACGACCATGTTCATCCCGGGGATGACGATCCTGCTCACCAGCTTCATCGTCGTGACGAAGCTGGCGATGCTGGACACGCTCGCCGTGCTGGTGATCCCGGGGGCGGCCAGCGCCGCGTCGGTGTTCTTCATCCGGCAGTTCTACCTGAACATCCCGGCCAGCCTCGAGGAGGCGGCGATGCTCGACGGCTGCGGCCGGTTCGGCATCTTCGTGCGGATCTTCCTGCCGCTGTCCAAGCCGCCGTTCGTCGTCATGGGCATCACGGCGTTCCTCGCCTACTGGAACTCCTACGTGTGGCCGATCATGACGATCACGTCGCCGGAGAAATTCGTGCTGCAGCAGTACCTCGCGGAGTTCCGCACCGGCCGCGGCTCGAGCGAGCTGGGCCTGCTCATGGCCGGATCCGTGCTCGCCGCGGCGCCGGTTGTGATCCTGTTCCTCATCTTCCAGCGTCAGATCATCGGCAACATCAAAATGGCCGGGCTCAAGTAGCCGGTCGCGTTCTCGAAGGGGAGAAGGCCATGTCCGAAGAAGCGATCCGACCTGCCCGCGGGCTCACCCGCCGCAGCCTGTTGCAGGGAGCGCTCGCCGCCGGCGCCGCATTCGGCGTCTCGGCGCTGGGCGCGAGTCCCGCGGCGGCCGCGGGACTCACCGTGACCCGTATGAAGGTGCTCGCCGGCACGCAGGCGGGGGTGCAGTACGGGATCGGCGCGACCGATCTCGGGATACCCGCTCGCACGCCCGACGGGCGGCTGCTGTTCATGTTCGGCGACACCTGGGCCGACACGGTGGGCGGTACGAACTGGCGCTCCCCGGTCGCGCTGTACTCCTCGACCACCGACCTCACCACCGGGGTCGTGTTCAACGGCGCGGCGGGCGCGGGTGCGAACACCCAGGTCACGGCGCCCCAGCTCTGGTACTACCCGCACGATGCGTACTACGAGACCGTGATCCCCTCCGACGTGATCACGATCGGATCCCGGATGTATTTGCATGCCATCGTGAACGGGCCGACGTTCGGGGCGGTGCGCTGGACCGAACTGTGGCAGTCCGACGATTCCGGGGCGACCTGGCAGCATACGGGGCTGAAGTTCCCGGCCGACATGGCCAACGGGCACTTCCAGTGCATCACGTGGGGTCAGGGCAACGACGGCTACGTCTACATCTACGGCACGGGCTTCCAGCGCGACAAGGGCATCGTGCTCTACCGGGTGCCGCAGAACAGCATGACCACGTTGTCGGCGTACCAGCCGTGGGGTTACGCGAACGGTGCGTGGGGCTGGGGAAACCCCGCGACCGAGGTGCTGCCGGGAAAGTTCGGCGAGATGTGCCTGCGACCTCTCGGAGGCAAGTGGATCCTGACCTGGTTCAACGCCGATGCCTACCGGATCGACGCGATGATCGTGAACACTCCGACGGACAACCTCTACACAGCCGCGAAGACCACCCTGCTCTGGGGCGGGAACTGGGGCGCCGAGGACGCGACCCACGTCGCCCAGCTCTATGGCGGGTACATCCTGCCCGGCTCGACGCTGCCGGATCTGCATCTCAGCGTGAGTCAGTGGAACACCGGCGACAACAGTGTCTACCACGTCGAGCAGTTCCGGATCCAAGGGCTCGTCTGACGGCGGGCGCCGGCTCGGGGGTCGGCGCTTCCCGCTGCCGCTCAGCCGGCCGTGCCGACCCGGACCACGGTCGACTGCCATCCGGTTGATCCGTTCGGAGCGATCGGGGTGCGCTGCTGTTCCTGCATCCGGCCGTGCCGATCGGTGGCGCGGACGACCAGCGAGTGGCTGCCGCTCGTCGCGTTCCAGTCGAGGAACCACTGCACCCAGGTGTCGTCGCTGACCGGAGCCGACAGCGTCGCAGTCTGCCAGGCCCCTCCGTCGATCTGCACCTCGACCCGCTGGATCCCGACGGTCTGCGCCCAGGCGACCCCGGCGATCCGGGCGGCCCCCGGCGGGATCTCCTTGTCGATGCGCGGGGTGTCGATGCGGCTCGACAGCTTGATCGGCGCCTGCGCGCTGTACCCGCGGGGCGTCCAGTAGGCCTGGTCCTTCTCGAATGTCGTGACCGTCATCCGGGTGAGCCACTTCGTCGCCGAGACGTACCCGTAGAGCCCGGGGACGACCATCCGCACCGGGAAACCGTGCTCGGGCGGCAGGGGCTCGCCGTTCATCGCGACCGCGAGGATCGCGTCGCGGTGCGGATCCGTGAGCGCGTCGAGCGGTGTGCTCGCGGTGAACCCGTCGATGCTGCGCGAGAGGATCATGTCGGCCCCCTTCGCGGGGAGCGCGCGGGAGAGGATCTCGCGCACCGGCACGCCGAGCCAGCGTGCCGTGCCGACGAGATCGCCGCCGACCTGGTTGGAGACGCAGGTCAGGGTCACCGCGTACTCCCGCAGGCCCATCCGCAGCAGTTCGTCGAAGCTCAGCTCCACCTTCTCGCCGACCATTCCATCGACCGTCAGGCGCCAATCTGCGGGTGCCAACGAAGGCACCGTCAGCGCGGTGTCGACACGGTAGAAGTCGGCGTTCGGGGTGAACAGCGGCGAGAGGCCCGGGATGTCGAGCTCGGCTCCCTCGGGGACCGTGACCCGCGACAGCGGCTCCGGCAGTCGCAGCGCCTTGCGCACCGCTGCGATCGAGGTGGTCGCCGCGGTTCCGAGGCGGGCACCGGTTCCCGCCACGATCGCGGCGACCGCTCCCACCGCGGTCAGCAGGAGGAAGCGCCGCCGATCCGGGCCGCCACCCGCGCCATCCGCGGCCCGGAGGGCGCGCCATCGGCGCAGCGCTGCGATCGACATCCGCAGGAACACGCAGCCCGCGATCGCGCCGATGAGCGACGGCAAGGCGGACAACGGCGTCGCCCCCGTGCGGGTCAGCGCGGCCAATGTCCCGGCGGCGCCGGCGACGGCGAACACCGCGACGCCGATCCAGCGGCGTCGACCTTCCAGGAGGCCGGCGGCCGCGGCGGCGACGAGCACGCCGACGCCGAGGGTCAGCAGGAGGAAGAGCTTGTCGTTGGCGCCGAAGAGCTCGATCGCCAGCTCCTTCGCCCACTGCGGCACGATGTCGATGACGAACGAGCCCGCCGCGAGCAGCGGACTCGCGTCGCGCGCCACGAGGAAGGCCGTGATCTCGGCGGCGGCGACGAACACCATGCCGCTGACGACCCCCGCGACAGCGGCCCAGATCCGTGCGCCGGCATTCCCTGTGCTCTCATCCATATCCGTGGTTCGTCGCGATCGGCGGATCGGATGGCGATCGGGCCGGATCCAATCCGGTGCGGGTGCGGCTCCGAATGCATCGTGTCGGCCGATGAACGGTCACGATGCACCAGTCAAAGGAGAAAGATCATGCGATCCACTGTTCGCCTGCACGCCAGGGCGTCGCTCGCCGCCGCCAGCCTGCTCGCCGCCGCGGCCCTGGCCCTCACGGGCTGTTCGTCGATGTCGGGCTCATCTTCCGGCTCGTCCTCCGAGCCATCGACCAGCGCGCCGGCCGCGTCTCCGTCTCAGACGATGGATCCGGCGGCCGATCTGGTCGGACCGGGATGCGCCGCCTATGCGCAGCAGGTCCCGTCCGGCTCCGGCTCCGTCGCCGGGATGGCGCAGGACCCGGTCGCGACGGCCGCCAGCAACAACCCGCTGCTGACCACGCTGGTCGCGGCGGTCTCGGGCAAGCTCAACCCGAAAGTGAACCTGGTCGACACCCTGAACGGGAGCGAGTTCACCGTCTTCGCACCCGTCGACGACGCCTTCAAGAAGATCGATCCCGCGACGATCGACACGCTGAAGACGGATGCGGGCGCGGACACCCTCAGCAAGATCCTGACGTACCACGTGGTCGCCGGTCAGATCTCGCCGAAGGACATCGTCGGCACGCACAAGACCGTCGAGGGCGGCGACGTGACCGTGACAGGTTCGGGCGACAACCTCAAGGTCAACGACGCGAACGTGATCTGCGGCGGCGTCCACACCGCGAACGCGACCGTGTACCTCGTGGACTCCGTCCTGATGCCGCCGGCCCAGTAAGGACCTGCGGATCCGCCACGCAGACCGGATCGCATGATCGACGGCACCGTCCGAGCATGCGATCCGGTCCGGCGGGGAGGGGCATACAGAAAGACGCGACAGTGCTCGCCCTCGACGCATTGCCGATGCGGGGCAGGGAGGTGAGGCATGCTGGAACCCATGGTGATCGACGATCGGGAGCACGCCGAGCAGGACGGCGGCGACGACCTTGCGTCCGCGCTGCTGCTGCGCGTCGCGCAGGGCGATCAGTCAGCGTTCGCCGAGCTCTACGACATGCTCTCCTCGCGCGTCTTCGGCCTCATCCTCCGCGTCCTCGTGAACCGGTCGCAGAGCGAAGAGGTGCTGCAGGAGGTCTTCTTGGAGATCTGGCAGACGGCCTCCCGTTTCACCTCCGATCGGGGCCGGGGCAGGACCTGGATCCTGACGATCGCGCATCGTCGAGCGGTCGACCGCGTGCGTGCCTCGCAGGCCAGCGCCGACCGGGACGTGCGGATCGGCGCACGCGACCTCGACGTCGCCCATGACAGCGTCGCCGAACAGGCCGAGCTGTCGATCGATGCGGACCGGGTGGTCGATGCCCTCTCCGCCTTGCCGGACGCGCAACGCGAGGCACTCGTGCTCGCGTACTACGGCGGTTACTCGCAGAGCGAGATCGCCACGATCACGGGATCACCGCTGGGAACGGTGAAGACCCGCATGAGAGATGGACTCACGCGTCTTCGGACGCACTGGGGGGTGAACGCATGAACGAGCGGGAGTTCGCAGAGCTGGCCGCAGGCCACAGCCTCGGGTCGCTGTCGGTGCAGGACGAGCAGCGCTACCGGACCGCGCTCGCCGCGCACCCCGAGTGGTCGTCGATCGTCTCCGACGACGCGGACACTGCAGCCCTCCTTGCCGACGGGGTGCCCCCGGTCGCGCCCCCTCCGGCGCTGCGCGACGCGCTTCTCGCCCGCATCGCGGTGACGCCCCAGAACCTCGGCCACGACGCAGCGCCCGCGGACGAGCCGCCGGCCGTTTCCGACCAGGGCGATCCAGCCCCGGCTCCGGAGGCCGCCGCAGCGGAGCCCGCGCGTCGTCCGCGCAGGCTGCTGTTCGCACTGGCCGCGTGCCTCGTGCTGATCGTCGGTCTCGGCGTGGCCGCCTCCGTCGTGATCCCGCAACTGCTGCGCCCCGCGGCCGTCGTCGCGCTGGACAAGATCGAGAACGCACCCGATGCGGCGCAGAAGACCGTGTCGCTGCCCTCCGGGGGCCACGCGACGGCGCACTGGTCGGCGTCGATCGGCTCGGCGGTGCTCGTGTCCGACGGGCTGCAGCCGCTGGACGCGAAGCAGACGTACGAGCTGTGGTTCGTCCGGGGCGATGGGCCCGTCTCAGCCGGCGTCTTCGCCGCGGAGCAGGGAACGACGACCGCGCAACTGAGCGGGAACATGCACGCCGGCGACGCGATCGCCGTGACGGTGGAGCCGGCGGGGGGATCCCCCACGGGAAAGCCCACAAGCCAGCCGATCATCGTCATCCCGACGGCCTGAGGCAGATCTCGTTCCGCATCTCCCGAAATCAGTGATATCGATTTCACGCGAAATCCGCTAGCGTGGCGGCATGCGCCGTTGAACAGAGCTCCCCGGATCCTGTGATCCTTTCCGCCCCCGGCCGCGTGCGCCGAGGGGCGATGACTCTGTTTCCCCCGCGAGAGGAGCCGGGCGATGATCGCCCTTCCCGAGACCTATGTCCCCCCGCCGTCAGGAGTGACACCGCTCGGCTTCCTGGCCTGGCTCGTACGCCGGCAGTGGACCACGGTGCTGCAGGGCGTCGTGTGCGACGTCGTCTGGTTGCTCGGACTCGCGCTCACCCCGTGGGCGATCGGCAGGGCGATCGACGAGGGCCTGGTCGCGGGCGACTACAGCGCCTTCCTCGGCTGGCTGGGCGTCGTCGTGTGGCTGCAGCTGCAGCATTCGCTCATCCAGGGGCTCCGCGACCGCGCCGGATCCATCAACTACGAGCGCGGGGTGAGCCGGGTCGATCAGGTGATCGTGCACACCGCGACGCGGATCACGATCGCCGCCGATCGCCGGCTGGGATCCGGATCCGCGGTCACGATGGCGTCGAACGACGCCTGGTGGTTCGGATTCGTGCCGATCAACGTCGGCACCCTGGTCTCCGCGCTCGTCTCGTTCGGCACGGTCTCGGTCCTTCTGCTGCGCGACTCGGTGCTGCTCGGCGTGCTGGTGATCGTCGCGGTGCCCGCGTTCTCGATGTTGCAGGTGTTCCTCGTCGGGATCCTCCGTTCTCGACAGAGCGCGGCCAGGGATGCGACCCGCGACATGAACGCGGTCGCGACCGACAGTGTGCGCGGGCTGCGGGTGATCCGCGGCATCGGCGGCGAGGACTGGTTCCTGGAGCGGTTCCGCCGCCGCTCGGAGCGCGCCAGGGACGCGCAGCAGGCGGTCGCCTGGCCGGTGTCGCTCGCCGACGCGCTCGGCGTGCTGATCGCGGGAGTCCTCGTCGTCGGGCTCACCTGGATCGGCGCCGCGATGGTCGCCCGCGGAGAGCTGCGGATCGGCGAGCTGGTGGCGTTCTACGGATACGCGGGCTTCATGGTGCTGCCCGTCACGCTGTTCAACCAGGTCGTCCGGGTCGTCGTGCGCGGGATGATCGCGGCGCGCGCCATCGTGGAGCTCCTCGCGGTCGAGCCGCTCTGGACGGACGGCCCCGACGACGCCGTGCCGGCGCCAGGGGCGGGAGCGCCCGCGCTGCACGATCCTCGCACGGGACTCACCGTGCGCGACGGCGAAGTCGTCGCCGTCGTGGTGCGCGACGCGCAGCAGGCGCAGGCTCTCGTCGATCGGTTCGGCCGCCTCGGCGACGACATCGCCGACCCGGTGCTGCTGAGTGGGCGACAGGCCTCGAGCCTTGCCGTGTCGGCCGTGCGAGCGCAGATCGTTGTGTCCGGCCCCGTGCCGTTCCTGTTCAGCGGGACGCTGCGGGATCTGCTGGACCCTTGGAGACGCCACGACGATGCGCGGATCCTGCGCGCCGTCGCGGCGGCCGATGCGGAGGACGTCCTCGAGCAGCTTCCGGAAGGGCTCGATGTGCGTGTCGGCGAACGCGGTGTCGAGTTCTCCGGCGGTCAGAGGCAGCGCCTCGGCGCCGCGCGGGCTCTTCTGACCGAGGCGCCGATCCTGGTGCTGCACGATCCGACGTCCGCGGTCGATGCCGCGACGGAGGAGCGGATGGCGACCGGGATCCGCGTGCATCGCGCCGGGCGGACCACGGTCGTCGTGAGCACCAGCCCGCTCGTGCTCAGCGCCGCCGACCGGGTCGTCGTGATCGACGACGGCCAGATCTGCGCCGAGGGCACGCACGAGGAGCTGATCGGGCTGGATCCCGCGTATCGCCGCGCGGTGCTGCGGGCCGAGGGGGTCGCATGATGACGATGACCGACGAGAACGAGCAGGCGCTGCCCCGGGCGAGCGCCGCGCGGGTGCGGCAGGAGCTCGCCGCGATCTGGAGACGGCATCGGGCGCGCTTCGTGCTCGTGATCGCCCTGAACGCGGGGGCCGCCGCGTCGTCGCTCGTGCCGCCGCGGCTGATCGGACTGCTCATCGATCGGCTCCGCGCAGGGGCGGGGGCGGGCGAGGTGGCGCTGTACGGCTCCGCCATGCTGGCAGGCGTTCTCGTGCAGACCCTCTTCGTGCTGACGGCCGCGCGCAGCGCGTGGCGGCTCGGCGAAGACGTGTTCGCCCGGCTGCGGATCGACTTCCTCTCCGACGTCCTCGCTGTTCCGATGGGCGTGGTGGAGTCTGCGGGCACGGGCGAGCTCGTCACGCGCACCACGCAGGACATCAGCACGGTGGCGGAGACGGTGCGCTGGGCGCTCCCAGGGAGCCTGATATCCGCGCTCACCGTGGTACTCACCCTCGTCGCCGCGGCGATCGCCGCGCCCCTCATCGCGCCGGTGTACCTGATCGCTCTGCCCGTGCTGGTCCTGCTGATGCGCTGGTACACGCGGAGGGCCCCTGGCGTCTATCAGCGGCTCGGAGACAGCTACGGGCCCACGTTCGCTTCCCTCGACGAGACCGCGAACGGAGCCCGCGCGGTCGAGGCGCTGAGCCTGCAGGGCGCGCGCCGGCGCTCGATCTCGGATGCGCTCGCCCTGCACTGGCGGGCCGCGGTGGGCCGGATCCGGCTGCGCCAGACCATGCTCCCGTGGGCGAACCTCGCCTTCGCGATCCCCGTCTTCTCGTCGCTCGCGTGGGGAGGCTGGCTCGCCGTGCGCGGCGAGGTATCGGTCGGCGCGGTCGTGACCGCCACTCTGTACGCCTCGGCGCTGGTCGCGCCGCTGGAATCCCTCATCGACTGGACGGACGAGCTGCAACGCAGCTTCGTCTCGTTCGCGCGGATCCTTGGCGTGCACGAAGCCGCAGAGGCGCCGCACGCGGAGGACGGTGCCGAGCCGCAGGCGACCCAGGTCGAACTGGACGACGTGACCTTCGCCTACCGACCGGGGCGGCCGGTCGTGCACGACGTGTCGCTGCGGATCGTGCCGGGGGAGCGTCTCGCGATCGTCGGCGCTTCGGGCGCCGGGAAGTCCACACTGGCTCGGCTGCTCGCCGGGGTCGACCGACCCACGGCTGGCCGCGCCCTCGTCGGGGGAGCGGACGTCGCGTCGATCCCGCTCGCCCTCCGGCGACGGCACGTGCTGCTCGTTGCCCAGGAGAACCATGTGTTCGCGGCGACCGTGCGCGAGAACGTGCTGCTGGGGCACCTCGACGCCGCCGATGCCGAGGTGGCGGATGCGCTGGATCGGATCGGTGCCATGGGCTGGATCGACACGCTCGACGACGGATGGGACACCGTGGTCGGATCCGGCGGGCATCCGCTCACGGGGGCCCAGGAGCAGCAGCTCGCGCTCGCCCGGGTGCTGCTCGCGGATCCGCACACGATCATCCTGGACGAGGCGACGAGCGCTATGGATCCGACCGCGGCGCGCGATCTGGAGGCGGCGCTCGCCGCGACCATGCAAGGGCGCACGGTTATCGCGATCGCGCACCGGCTGTCCACGGCGTATGACGCCGACCGAATCGCTGTCGTAGACGATGGGCGGATCGTGGAGCTCGGGTCCCACGACGAGCTCGTCGCCGCCGGCGGCGCCTACGCCCGGCTCTGGGCGCTCTGGCGCGATGACGGCATCCGTTCCCGAGGATCCGTCACCGGATATTGAGCCCGCGTTCAGAAACATGACAGGGTCGGCTCCGTAGCGTGGAGGAACGGGGCGGATGCCCCGAGGCGAGCTCGCAGCTCGTGTCCTGCCACGAAGGAGCTGTCCGGAATGACGAACACCACGAAGCCCGCCGCCTCTCTCGGACTCCTGGTCCTGCGCCTCGTGATCGGCGGCGTCTTCGCCGCGCACGGCGCCCAGAAGGTCTTCGAGTTCACCCTGCCCGGCACGGTGCAGGCCTTCGCGGGCATGGGCGCCCCGCTGCCCGAGATCGCCGGCCCCGTGATCGCATTCCTCGAGTTCATCGGCGGGATCCTGCTCATCGCCGGTCTCTTCACACGCCCCGTCGGCGTGCTGCTGGCCGCCGACATGGTCGGAGCCATCGTGCTCGTGCACCTCGGAAACGGCATCTGGGTCGGCGACGGCGGCTGGGAGTTCGCAGCCGTGCTCGGCGCGGGGGCCCTCGCGCTCGCCTTCACCGGCGCGGGCCGCTACGGCCTGGACCGCGCCGTTCTGCGCGGACCGGTGCGCGCACTGGCCTGAACCGCTGTGGCCTGAACCGCAAGCGGCGCCGAAGATGGAAAACGTCGCTCCCAGGGCCGTGGGAGCGACGTTTTCCATCTTTCGGATCCCGCGCCGCGGGCTGCGAGATGGATTTCGCTGCCCGACGCGGCTCGGAGCGACGTTTTCCATCTTTGGGGATCTGCCGGCGACGCCGGCGCCGGCTCCGGCGTTTCAGCGCGGGGTCAGGGCACCCGCACGAGCGCCACGTCGTCCATCTGCATCCAGATGTCGCCGCTGTTCGTCCAGACGCCGCCGTAGAGCTGCACCTGATCGCGGTCTCCGGAGTCGAACGTGACGGTGAAGCGCGTCCATGCGCCCACCGAGGTGAAGTGCGCCTCGGAGATCACCGTGCCGTCGAGCGAGCGGGCGCCGAAGTAGCCGGCGTCGCTGTTCACCGATGTACGGACGAAGCCCGTCAGGCGGTAGGTCGTGTGCGGCTGCACCGCCACGTCCTGCCAGACGTCGCGCCAGCCCTGGTTGTACCGCACGAACACGCGGTGGTCGCCCGTGAAACCCGCGGCAGGCGCGTTGTCGATCCCCGAGTTGGGCTTGGCGCCCCAGGTGCCGTTGGTGCCGTCGCCCAGAGCGGTCGCGCGCTCGAAGCTCGGATCCGCGACGAGATTCGGATCGATGATCGTGCCGTTGCGATCGATGCGCAGGTGCATCAGATACACGTTGTACGGATTCCACTGCGACATCGTGAAGTAGATCTCGCCGTTCTTGTTCCACGGATGGAAGTAGCCGCCGTACAGCGCGGGGTAATCGGTCGAGCTGGCCACCGTCTGCGCCGGCGTCCACGGACCCTCGGGGCTGGTCGCGGTGCGCAGGATGATGTCCTCGCCCGAGAGCGTCATCATCAGGAACCGCTTGCTGTAGTCGTCCCACTGCACCGACATCTCGCTCATCGGCGCGTCCATGACCGGCTTCGCCGCGGCTTCGTCCTTGCTCCACGACGATCCGTCCCAGTACCGGTACGAGGCCTTGTCGAGCAGCTTCTGCGCGGGAACCTTCGCCACCGATGCCGGGCCGTTGCGGCCGTTCTGCGTGCCGAAGACGTAGATCGTGCCGCCCTTCTGCACATAGGCCTGCATCTGGAACGGGTCGTGGCCGTCGGGGTTGTCCCAGCGGGTGTCGGAGACGGTCCAGGTCTCGCCGTCGTCGTCGGAGTAGGCGATGCCCGCGTGGTTCGTGTCCCACACCCCGGGAGGACCCCACTGCCGCACCGACATGAAGCCGAGGTACTGCCGCCCGCCGACCGAGATGCCCGCCGTAGGGATGACGGTGATCTCGTCGCCGTTGATCTTCTTCGACGGGATGATCTGCTTCGCGATCCCCTGCGGATCCTGCGCGGCGTGATCGAAGAGCATGCCGTCGGCCAGGTCCGTGTCACTCGAGCGCAGCAGCACGTTGCTGCGCCAGTTCCCGTTCGGCGGCGCACCGCCGCCGGGGCCGGTCCAGGAGTTGCCGAAGGTGTCGCCGAACGCGGTGAGCACGTGGCCGGATCCGTCGTCCCACCCGATGCCGAGATCGGTCGCCTTCACGTCCCAGCGCCCCCAGGTGTTGTTGGGAGCATCCGGTCCGGTGAGCTTCTCGACGACGGTGGCCGGGGTCGTCGCAGTGGTGGCCACGGCCGGCGGAGGCGCGGTCGCGGCCGCGAAGGCGACGACGGCGAGGGAGGTGATCGCGGCGCCCGCCGCGATCCTGGTCAGGGGCTTCATCGCCCTCTCCTTTCTTCGCGTCGCCGGCACTCGCCGCGCGACGGGTTCAGCTGCGCGGTGCGCGCGGGGGAGTGGATCCGAGGTCGGGCACCGGGGCCGTTCCTAGGTGCACCTCCATGTCGTCAGCGCTCGGCGCCTTCGGGCGGCGGGCTGTCGGGCGATCCAGGTAGAACATCGCGGTGGAGGCGATGTCGTCGCGGAGGGGGAGGTAGCGCCATCCGCTGCGCCATCCGAGCGCCTGGATGTCGACCTTCGGCAGGCCGGTGGAGAAGTGGATCGGATCCGCGAGGTGCCAGCGGTACATGCCGAAGCGCTGCTGCGAGACGTAGAGCCCGTCGGGGCGGATCACCTGGGGCATGCCCAGGTAGGGCGTCGAGAACGCCGTGTACCCCTGGCCGGGGATGTCGAAGTTCCAGGCGCCGCCGAAGTAGTCCTCGGTGCCGGTGCCGCAGATCGTGGGGTGGTCGGTGTCGTCGTCGAGGTAGAACTTGATCTCGCCCTCGCCCCACCAGCCGTTGGAGTTCACACCCCACGCGATGTACGTCCCGACGTACTGTCCTTGCCCCTCGATGCCCTCCAGGATCGTGTGCGGGACGAGCTCCTCGAGCGGGTTCGAGCGGCGCCACTGCGCATGGAAGTAGCCGTCGGCGGAGTAGTCGCCGCCGGTCTCGTAGGTCACCTGGTAGTAGACGCGCACATCGACCGCCGAGGTGTTCTCGATCGTGAGGCGGGCGCCGTCGCGGAACGGCATCGGCCAGTACGAGTTGAAGCCGCCATGCGGGTTCGCGGCGATCACCTGCGAGTTCACCTGCGCGAAAACGCCCCAGCCGTTGCAGAAGAAGTCGCCGTAGGGCACCTCGACGGCGGGCTCGGCCGCGCCGTCCCAGTACGCGCGCAGGATGAGAGTGCGCCAGTTGTCGGTGTGCGTGGTGATCCAGATGTGGGTGATCCTGCCCGCGCCCTCGATCACGGCGAGATCGAACGTCTCGCCCGCTGCGATGTCGACGCTCGGCGAGATCTTCCAGCCGGGCCCCAGGTCGCGGGCGCAGTCGGCCCCCGTCCCCTCGGTCGCCCTGGCGCCGCCGCCGACGGAGCCGTCGAAGTTCTCCGGGGAGATGGACCGGGTCTGCACGGTGCGCAAGGCGGACAGGGACGACAGGTCGGAAAAGGTCATGGCGGGGCACATCCTCGTGTCGAGTGGGTGAAGACGCGTGCAGGGCGTGGCAGCGCGTGCGGCCACCCTACCGATTCCATCCCACTGTTGCAATCGATTTCATCACGGTAGTGTGTCCTGACGGACAACAGAAGGCAGGGCGGGATGGCGACCATCTACGACGTGGCGCGTCTCGCGGGCGTGTCTCCGGCGACGGTTTCCCGCGTGTTCAACGGCGTCGGCGTCTCCGAGGAGAAGGTCACGGCCGTGCGCCAGGCCGCCGCGCAGCTGAAGTTCTTCCCGAACCGCACCGCGCGCACCCTTCGGCGGCAGAGCTCCGAGGTGATCGCGCTCGTGATCCCCGACATCGAGAACCCCTACTTCACCGAGATGGCGCGCGGAGTCGAGGACGTCGCCTCTGAAGCAGGCTTCTCCGTGGTGCTGTGCAACTCCGACGCGCAGGTCGAGAAGGAGCAGACGTATCTGCGGATCGCGATCGCCGAGCACATGTCCGGGGTGATCCTCGCCGCGGCATCGGATCACACCAGCCTCGAGGAGATCATGGCGGCGGGGCGGCCTGTGGTCGCCGTCGACCGCAGCACCGGGTACGACATCGACGGCGTGGTCATGGCGAACCGCGACGCGGGCCGCAGCGCGACCGAGCAGCTGATCGACGCCGGATACACCCGCATCGCGCACATCGCCGGGCCCGAGCACATCGAGACAGCGGTCGAACGCGTGGACGGCTGGCGGATGGCTCTTGCCTCCCACGGTCTTCCTGTCATCCCCGACCTGCTGCGGTTCTCGTCGTTCCGGGTGGACGGGGGCCGCGAGGCCATGGAGCAGCTGCTGGCGCTCCCCGAGCCGCCTGACGCCGTGGTCGCGGGCAACAACCTCATCGGCGTCGGTGCCATCCAGGTGCTCACCGAACACGGCCTCACTCCGCCCGCGATGGGCGTCGCGGTCGTGGGCTCGCTGCCGTTCACGACGCTGTCGCCGAGCGTGGTCACCGTGGTGCGTCTTCCTGCGCGCCACATGGGCGTGACGGCCGCACGGATGTTGCTGGACCGGATCGGCGGCGACGACCAGCCCGCGCGCACGATCGTGCTCCGCAACGAGATCCAGGCCGCGACCGTCTCGCGCTGAGCTGGTCCGAGCAGAGCAGAGCAGAGCCGAGCGCGGGGACGAACCATCCGGCGGGGATTCGTTTGGCCACTGAGCATGTGGATCGGTTTCACGAAATCAGCGCGAAGACCACGCAAATGCCGATCCTCGCGAAGTGTTTCCAGGCCGATTGCACTTGAAATCGATTTCGCGTAGTGTGATCGCCGTCCGGTCAGGGCGAGCGATCGAGGAGGATGCGCGTGCGGTGCACCATCGGTGTCGACATCGGCACCTCCAGCAGCAAGGGCGTCCTCGTCGATGCCGACGGTGCGATCCTCGCCCAGGCCACGCGGACGCATGACGTGATGCGTCCGCGCAGCGGATGGGTCGAGATGGACGGCGGGATCTGGTGGGACGAGTTCGTCTCCCTGTCCCGTGAGCTGCTGGCCGAGGTGCCGGAGGCCGAGGTCGCCGGCGTCGGCGTGAGCGGCATGGGACCGTGCATCCTCTTGGCCGACGACGCGGGCGAACCCGTCCGTCCTGCCATCCTCTACGGTGTCGACACCCGGGCCGGCGAGCAGATCGAGCGGATGACGGCAGACCTGGGTGTCGCCGAGATCACGCGGGTGGGGGGATCCGAACTCACCTCTCAGGCCGGTGGTCCGAAGATCCTCTGGATCCGTGACGAGGATCCGGCGGCGTGGAGCCGCGCGCATCGGCTCTTCATGCCCGCCTCGTGGCTCGCGCACCGGCTCACCGGCGCCTACGTGCTGGACCACCAGTCCGCGAGCCAGGTGTCTCCGCTCTACGACATCGAACGGGAATGCTGGCACGACGGATGGTGGCAGCGGTACGCGGCGCCCATCGAGCAGCCCGCCCTGTGCTGGGCGGGCGACGTCGCCGGGGCCGTGTCAGCCGAGGCGGCAGCCCTCGCCGGCATCCCCGAGGGTACGCCGGTCATCGCCGGCACCATCGACGCGTGGACCGAGGCGGTCAGCGTCGGGGCCCACGGCGTCGGGGACCTCATGCTCATGTACGGGACGACCATGTTCCTCATCGCGACCGGGGAGGAGACTCTGCGCACCCCCTCGATGTGGACCACGGCCGGCGCCTTCGCGGGCACCCGCAACCTCGCCGGCGGGCTGTCGACGTCCGGCGCGCTCACCGCGTGGCTGAAGGACCTCACCGGGTCCGACTACGCCGAGTTGCTCGCCGAGGCGGACGCATCCGGCGTCGGAGCGCGCGGGCTCGTGCTGCTGCCGTACTTCGCGGGCGAGCGCACGCCGATCCAGGATCCGGACGCGCGCGGCGTGATCGCCGGTCTCACGCTCGCGCACGGCCGCGGCGACCTGTACCGGGCCGCGCTCGAGGCCACCGCGCTCGGCGTGCGGCACAACGTGCAGACCATGCGCGACGCGGGCGCCGGCATCCGGCGCGTCGTCGCGGTGGGCGGCGGCACGCAGGGCCGGCTCTGGCTGCAGATCGTCTCCGACGTCACCGGGCTCGTGCAGGAGGTGCCCGAGGTGACGATCGGTGCGAGCTACGGCGCGGCCTTCCTCGCGGCGGGCGCGGTCTCCGATCCGGCCCCCGCGATCGCGGACTGGAACCCGGCCGTCGCCACGATCACCCCCGACCCCGCACTCGCCCCGGTCTACAACGCGCTGTTCGACCGCTACCTGCGTCTCTACGCGGGCACCGCCGACGTCGTGCACGAGCTCGCGGCGCAGCAGAGGGCCGACGAGAAGGAGGCGTCCGCATGACGCGCCGCGCCCGCCCCATCCCGCACACCGCGGAGCGCGCGGCGTTCCTGCTCGGCGGCATCGGCACCGGGAACGTGTCGCTCGGGGCCCGCGGCGAGCTGCGCGATTGGGAGCTGGAGAACCATCCCGACAAGGACCGGCGCAACCCGCGCACGTTCTTCGCGATCCACGCGGCGCCGCAGGGCGCGGATCCGGTCACCCGCGTGCTGGAGGCGCGCGTGACCGGCCGCCGGGACCTCGATGCCGGGTTCTCGTTCGATGACCTCGCGGGCCTGCCGCGGCTCGACGGCGCCACGATGCACGGCGAGTACCCCGTGGTCGACATCGACTTCGCCGACCGCGTGCTGCCCGTGGAGGTGTCGCTGCATGCGTTCACCCCGCTCGTGCCGCTCGATGCGGATGCCTCGGGCATCCCCGCGGCCGTACTGCGCTACCGGGTCGTCAATCCGGGCGTCGTGCCGATCGCGGTCACGATCGCCGGCAGCGTCTCGCACACAGCCGGCCGCGGGGAGCCCGGACCGGATGCTCCCTGGGGCATGCGCGGCACGCAGACCGTGCGCTGGCGCGACGACGGCGCCGTGGGCGGACTCGACTTCGGCATCGATCTGCCCGAGGACGATCCGGGCTACGGCACCCTCGCCCTCACCACGAGCGACGCGTCGACCACGGTCAAGCCGCAGTGGGTCACGAGCTACTGGCCCGACGGCGCCCGCATGTTCTGGAGCGACCTCACCGCCGACGGACTGCTCGACCCTGAACCCCGCCTCACGCTCGAGGACCGCCCGCGCGGCCTGTTCGCGGAGCGGGACGCGGACCCCGACGCCCCGCCGCTCACCGAGCAGGAGATGCTCGCGAAACTGCCGCGGCTGCGCACAGGGTCCCTCGGGATCTTGCACACGCTCGCGCCCGGCGAGGCTCGTGACTTCGAGTTCGTGCTGAGCTGGTCGTTCCCGAACCGACGGCGCGGCTGGCACGGGCACATCATCCTGGACGATGAACCGGTGGATCCCGCGCTGCCACCCGTCGTGCGCAACCACTACGCGTCGCTCTGGCCCGACGCGTGGGCGGCCGCCGTGCACCTGCACCGCGAACTGCCCGCGCTCGAGGCGGCGACCGACGCGTTCGTCGAGGCCCTCTACGGCGGCACCCTGGATCCCGTGCTCGCCGAAGCCGCCGGGGCGAACATCGCCGCGGCGCGCTCCACCACCTGCTTCGTGCTGGAGTCGCCGAACCCGGTCCTGGGGGAGGGGCCGGTGTTCGCCGCGTGGGAGGGATCCTTCGACCACGGCGGCTCCTGCGAGGGCACCTGCACCCATGTCTGGTCGTACGCGCAGACCGTCGCATGGCTGTTCCCCTCGCTCGAGCGCAGCGCCCGCCGGCCCGAGTTCCTGCTCGAGACCGACGAGGACGGCGCGCAGAAGTTCCGCGGCAACCGGATCTTCGGATCCCCGTCGTGGTTCATCGGTCCGGCAGTCGACGGCCAGCTCGGCACACTCCTGCGGCTGCATCGCGAGTGGCGGTTCTCCGGCGACGACGCGTTCCTGCGCGAGCTCTGGCCGGCGGCGGTGCGCACCCTGGAACATGCCATCCGGGAATGGGATCGCGACGGCGACGGCCTGCTGGACGGCGAGCTGCACAACACCTACGACATCGAGTTCCACGGGATCGATCCGCTCGCCAACGGCATCTATCTGGCGGCACTCCGGGCCGGATCGCGGATGGCGGCCCACCTCGGCGAGACCGAGTGTGCTCGCGACTGGGCGGCCCGTGCCGACCACGTCGCCGGGGCGATGGACGACGTGCTGTACAGCGGCGAGTACTACCGGCAGGTGATCGACGACGTCGACGCGCACCGCTACCAGTATGGCGAGGGTGTGCTGTCGGACCAGCTCCTCGGGCAGTTCCACGCCTGGGTGAACGGGCTCGGAGCGCTGCTGCCACCCGAGCATCTCGACTCCGCGCTCGCCGCGATCGTGGCGCACAACCACCGGGCCGACCTGTCCGTGCACGAGAGCACGCAGCGCGTGTACGCCCTGAACGATGAGGGCGGGCTGCTGCTCGCTTCTTGGCCACGCGGCGGGCGGCCCGCGATCCCGTTCGTGTACTCGGACGAGGTGTGGACCGGCATCGAGCACCAGGTGGCGGCATCGCTGCTCTATGCAGGCCGGGTCGAGGACGCCCTGCTCGTCGAACGCACCCTGCGCTCCCGCTATGACGGCGTTCACCGCAATCCGTGGAACGAGATCGAGTGCGGCAACCACTACGCCCGCTCCCTCGCCTCCTGGGCGTTGCTGCTCGCCGCGAGCGGCGCGCAGTGGGACGCGCCCGCGCGAACCCTGTCCTTCGCACCGACCCTGGGCGCCTTCGCTGTGGATGCCCCTGCGCGATTCCTGTTCACCACCGGGACCGGGTGGGGTTTGGCCGAAGTAGACCCGGGCACGCTGACCCTCCACCTCCACGGCGGAGCGCTCGACCTCGCCGAGCTCCGCCTGCACGACGCCGTCGTCGCCGGCGACCTGCGGATGGTCGCGGGCGAGACCCGCACCCTCCCGCTGCCCACCGGCACCACCGGCACCACTGACGAGACCCCCATCCAGCAACGGAGAATCCCATGAGCTACGCCATCCCCGCGCCGACCGTGCGCCCCGCCTCCGCACCGAAGACCGCCTACCTGATCACCTCCGGCGACCTCCGTGAATCGGCGAACGTCGCGGGGTGGCCGGTGCAGGCCGCGACCGAGGCTGCCGTCACCGCCGCCTTCGCGGACCTCGGGTGGACCGTCATCCGCCCCTTCGGCGTGGATCCGGTCACCGGTCACGGCTACATCTCGAGCCAGCGGATGGGCATGGAGGTGTTCACGAGGATCCCCGTCGACGCACCGCTCATCGTGGCGACCGCGAACTGGCAGTACTCGCACCACGTGCTGGCAGGGTTGCGCACGCACCGCGGCCCGATCCTCACCACCGCGAACTTCGCTCCGGACTGGCCGGGGCTCGTGGGTCTGCTCGGTCTGAACGCGGGCCTCACGAAGATGGGCAAGCCCTACTCCACCATCTGGTCGGTCGACTTCACGGACGACTGGTTCCGCGCGGGCCTGAAGGAGTGGACGGAGACGGGCCGCATCACGCACGACGCCTCACACGTACGTGCCCTGCCCGTGCTCCCGGACAGCCCGGAGAAGCAACTCGGTGAGGCGCTCGCCGCGCAGCTGCGCGCCGACAAGGCCATCATCGGCGTGTTCGACGAGGGCTGCATGGGCATGTACAACGCGATCTTCGACGACGAGCTGCTCAATGGGACCGGCATCTACAAGGAGCGCCTGTCGCAGTCCGCGCTGTACGCCGAGATGCTGACCGTGACCGACGCCGAGGCCGACGCCGCCTACGACTGGCTCATCGCGCACGGCATGACCTTCGTCTACGGCGAGGACGCCGCCACCGAGCTCACCCGTGAGCAGGTGCAGTGGCAGCTGAAGATGTACATCGCCGCCCTTCGCATCGCCGACGACTTCGGCCTGGACGCGGTCGGGATCCAGTACCAGCAGGGCCTCAAGGATCTGGTGCCCGCATCGGATCTCGCCGAGGGGATCTTGAACTCCACGGAGCGCCCGCCGGTCACCTCGCGCGACGGATCCCGGATCCTGCACGAGGGGCGCGCCTTCCCGCACTTCAACGAGGCCGACGAGGGGGTCGCGGTCGATGCCCTCGTGACCGACCGGGTGTGGCGGGCGATGGGCCTCGTGCCCGACAACACGCTGCACGACGTGCGCTGGGGCGAGGACTACGACGGCGAGTTCGTCTGGGTCTACGAGATCTCCGGATCCGTCCCCGCCTCGCACCTCGGCGGCTGGGACAGGGCTGAAGGATGGCGGCAGGGTCACGTGTTCTTCCCCGCCGGCGGCGCCACGATCAACGGCGTCTCCAAGCCGGGCGAAGTCGTGCTGTCCCGCATCTTCATCGCCGACGGGGTGCTGCAGGCCGACGTGTTCCGCGGCACGGTCGTGGAGCTGCCCGCCGAGGAGACCCAGCGTCGGAAGGACGCCACGAACCCGGAGTGGCCGATCGCGCACGTCGTGCTGCACGGTCAGAGTCGGGACCAGTTCATGGCCAGGCACAAGGCCAACCACGCGCAGCTGGTCTACGCGCCCGACGCCGAGACCGCCGACAAGGCGCTCGTCGCTAAGGCTGCGATGCTGGACGGCATGGGGATCCGCGTCAACCTCGTGGGCGACGTGAACGTCTGACTCACCCTGGGCCATCCATCGTGTCGCGACAAGCGCGGCGGCGGCGACGGGTCAGGCTCGCGGCAGCAGTCCCGCCACGAATGCGTCCACGACGTGATCGCCGGATCCGTCCTGCATCCGTCGCGACGTCCTGCAACCGCCCGCCCCTTGAGCCGCGTCCCGGACGGGACGAGGATCGGATCCATGGCGACGATCGATGATGTCCGTGCGCTGGCCCTTGCGTTGCCCGGCGTCGAGGAGAGGACCGGCGGTCACACTGGGGAACCGGCCTGGCGCTGCAACGGCGGCCAGATCGCGTGGATGCGCGGACCGCGCAAGACGGATCTGGCGCAGCTCTCTGAACTCGGCCGCACCTGGCCGGAGGGGGCGGTGGTCGCCGTGCACACCGAGACCGCAGCCCTCGCCGAGGAGCTGATCGCAGCGGATCCGGACGTCTTCTTCACCATCCCGCACTTCGCGGGATACCCCGCCGTGCTGCTGCGCCTCGACGCGATCGTGCCCGATCATCTCGGCGAGGTGATCGCCGACGCGTGGCTGCTCCGCGCGCCGAAGGCGGTAGGTCGCGCGTGGCTGGCCGAGCGCGGCTTGAACTGAGGGTGACCGGAGCTTGCATGGCGCGGGCGGAATCATCGCCGTCCGTTCACGTTTCTTCCTGAGGGTCACCGAGAAACCCGCTGATGAACCGGAGACGATATGACAGCCCACCCCGCACCCCACGACGACGCGAGGTGGACGCCCGCCGCCCTAGACGTACGTCACGACGCCTTCACGATCGAGCGCCGCTTCGAGGCGGCGGCCTCGTCGGTGTTCGCCGCGTTCGCCGATGAGACGGAGCGACGACGATGGTTCCGGTTGCCGGGGAAGCGGACGGCTGAACGTCACGAGTTCCGGGTCGGTGGCGGCGTGGATGCCACCAGCAGCTTCCCGGTTCCCGATGCGGCACCGGAGCAGCTTGCCTATCACTCCCACTATCTCGACATCGTCACCGACCGTCGGATCGTGTTCTCCTACACCTCGACGGTGAACGACGTGCCGCGGTGGGCGTCGCTGGTGACCGTCCTGTTCGCCGACGACGGCACGGGCTGCCTGCTCACGTGGACCGAGCAGGTCGCGTTCCTGGCCCGCACCGGTGACGGGGGCGACGACTTCCCGCACCTGCGCGGGGGCACGACCCTTCGCCTGAACGGCCTCGCCGCTGCGCTTCAGGGCGACTGACGATCAGAGCCACAGGCTGATTCCCCGAGACAGGACGGACTGATCCGCTGTCCTGCGCTCAGGCCGGTGGCAGCCGCAGCACCGGACCCGCCTCGCCCACGGCGAGGTCGTCCGCGGTGCGCAGGGTGCGCGCGATCTCGTCCACGGCGGAGATGACGGTGCCGAATCGCTCCCGGTCGGCGCAGACCGCCTGCAGCGTGATGAGGTGCGTGCCGGTGTCCCAGGTGTACGTCGCGAACGGCGGTGCCGACTGCCCCGTGGGCCCCGGCTGCGGCAGCGGCACGACGAGCTTCTCCCCGGCGCCGAGGTAGGGGTTGCGGAACTCCCCGGTGTCGTCGTACTCCATCGGCATCATGGCGCGGGCGGTGCGCAGCTGCGGGGTGAGCTCCTGCGCGCTCGCCATGGCCACGATGAGCTCGGGCTCCGCCTTCCAGGTCCATACCAGTACGCGGCCGTCAGCCTTCCGCATGAGGAAGGGCGCGGCCTGGCTGAGCGCCCACGCACCGAAGCCGGATCCGCCCCTGGTTCCTGAGGCCGTCGGAGGAGCGCCGACCGCCGCGCCGGCCTGGCCGAGCAGCATCCGGATCGCCGCCTTGCGGTGCCGCCGGCCGCGTAGACCGAGGGATCCGGTCACGGGGATCCAGCGTGCGGGGTCGGCGTCGGCGAGCAGGCGCATGCTCAGAGCGTAGGGGGCGAAGGTGGGGGCCAGCCGTGCGTCCACTGCGCCGTGAAATATGTACACCGCCTCTACTATTCGGATGGGAAAGCGCATACCATGGTGCGCGAATCCTTCCCCGAACGACCCGGAGGCCGATGATGTCCCCTCTTGAGATGAACCGCCGCATCCTGCTCGGGCTGCTCGGCGCAGGCGCCCTCGTCGCCGTCGCCGGCGAATCCGCGAGCGCCCGGCCGCTGTCCGGCCGCGTCCCGGCCGTCGCCGACGACCCGCTCGCGGTGCTCATCGAGCGCCGTCGCGTGATGCTGGCCGGCGACGGCAGCGCGGCGTCCATCCCCGAACTCGCCGACGTGCTGAGCAGCATGAGCACCGCGGCGACCGCGTCGTGGAACGCGATGGTGCGGCCCGCCGCGTCTCCCGGAATCTGGGCCGATCTGCCTCTCACCGGGGTGAGTGGCACCGTCATGTCGGGCAACATGGGCGTGACGTTCAACCGCATCTTCGACCTCGCCCTCGCCTACTCGACCGCGGGGTGCGCGCAGCACGGCGATGCCGCGCTCGCGGCCGACCTCGTGGACGCGCTGACCTGGCTCAGCGCGAACGTCTACAAGGCGGGCAAGTCCGCCGTAGGCAACTGGTGGTTCTGGGAGATCGGCGTGCCCCGCAAGGCGGCCGACATCTGCATCCTGCTGCACGACGCGGTCCCGGCCGACGTGCGCACCGCGCTCCTGGCGGCCGCGCGCTACTTCACGCCCGACCCGAACTGGCGCGGCCGCGGTACGAGCTTCGCCGAGACGGGGGCGAACCGCACCGACAAAGCCCTGTCCTGCGCGCTGCGCGGAATCCTCGACGGGCGTCCTGACGAGATCGCGCTCGCCCGCGACGCCCTCAGCGACACGGTGCGGGCGGGGAAGAACAGCGTGTTCGGTTACGTCACCAGCGGCGACGGCTTCTACGCCGACGGATCCTTCGTGCAGCACAGCTACCTGCCCTACGTCGGAACCTACGGCGTGGTCACGCTCGGAGGCATCGCCGAGATCCTGGGCCTGCTCGGCGGCAGCGACTGGGCGGTGACGGATCCGAAGAAGTCGGTGGTCCTCGATGCGGTCGAGGCCTCGTACGCGCCGTTCATCTGGAACGGCCGGATGATGGAGACCGTCCGCGGCCGGGCGGTCTCGCGACAGGCCGAGCCCGACTACGTCGACGGGGCCGCCGCGATCACCGCGATCCTGCTGCTCGCCCCCGGCGCGGGGGAGCCGTATCGCAGCCGCTACCTCTCGCTCGTGAAGGGCTGGCTGCAGCGCTGCACCGACGAGAAGCTGTACGGCCTGCCCACCCAGACGGTTGCCAAGTCGCTGCTGGTGACCTCGATCCTCGGCGACGACAGCGTGACGCCGGCCGACGCCCCGGTCTACACGCGGGCATTCGGCGACCAGGACCGCCTGGTGCACCACCGCCCCGGCTTCAGCGCCGTGGTCAACGTCTCCTCGAAGCGGATCGGCCGCTACGAATGGGGCAACCGTGAGAACAACCTCGGCTGGTACCAGGGCGACGGGCTGACTTTCTTCTACAGCGCTGCGGATCCGGCGCAGTACAGTGCGGACTTCTGGCCCACGGTCGACCCGTACCGGCTGCCCGGCACGACCGTCACGGCGGCGACGCGGGCCAACGGAGCCACGGACGGCACGGGTATCCCTCGGGCGTTCCAGGCGTTCGGCGGCGGGCTCGCGCTCGACGAGCGCTGGGGCATCCAGGGCATGGATCACCTGAACTTCGACAAGTCGCTGAGCGCCCGCAAGTCCTGGTTCTTCCTCGACGACAAGGTGGTGTGCTTGGGCGCGGCGATCGCGTCGACCTCCGGCAACGACGTGTTCACCACGATCGACAACCGCTCGTTCGCGGCCGGCACCGTGCCGAACGTGCGCACCGACAATCGCAACCGCGTGCTCACCGCGGCCGATGGTGCGGTGACCGTGAAGCGCAACGTGCACATCATGGGTCACGGCGGATACGTCTTCCTCAAGGGGGAGAACGTCTCGGGCGCGATCGATGTGCAGGTCGTGCCCCGCTCCGGCGACTGGCAGACGATCAATTCCGGATCCGACACCGGCGGCACGACCGAGGTCAAGAACCGCGACTACGTCACGGTGACGCACCACCACGGCACGGATCCGTCCGGCGGCGGCTACGCGTACATAGTGCTGCCGAACGTGGACCACTCGGTCACGTTCACGGAGTCGGATGCGCCGACCGTCGAGGTCGTCGCGAACAACGCCCAGGCGCAGGTGATCCGCGTGGCGGGGCAGGGCCTCACCCTCGGGAACTTCTTCCAGGCCACGCCGTCGGGCACGACCCCGGGCAACGGAGTGACGGTGAGCGGCCCGTGCTCGCTCGCGGTGCACACCGAGGGCGGGCGCACGACGGTCGCGCTCTCGGACCCGAGCCGCACGCAGGCGACCGCGCAGGTCGTGCTCGCCGGGGTCGTGGAGTCGACCGTGGTCGAGGCCGACGACGGGGTTCGGATCGTCGGCACGTCGCCGCTCACCCTCGAGTTCGACCTCGACGGGCACGGGCACGCCAAGCGCGTCGTGCTCGGAGTCTGAATCCTGTCCACGGCCGGCCCGCCGATCAGCGGGCCGGCCGTGGAGCCGTGCGGTGGACGCTGGATCGCGGACTCCGCCATCGCCCCTGGTGTCCGCAATTCAGGATGGATTCTCCGAAACCGCGACGTTCCGGTCGGCAAGAGGCGGCGAACACCGATCCATCCTGAGCACGGGACGCCGCGGACCGCCGAACGCTGCCGTGCGGTGCCGGATCCGCCTCCCCGGCATCCTCAGTCCGCTCGGGTAGAGTGGCCAGCGCCCGATCCAGGCCATCTCCGCGGGGTTCGAGCGGCCGATGAGGCGCTCGCCGGCGCCGCGGCCCAGCAAAAGGCAGCAATCACGTGACTTCCCCCGGCGATCATCGCCCGCAGGCCACCCCCGACACCGCCGCGTCCGCCTCGGCTGAGTCCGCGGCCGCGCCGCGCCCGCTCACCATCGTCATCGGCGCCGACACGTTCTCACCCGACGTGAACGGCGCCGCCCGATTCACCGAGCGCCTCGCCGCCGGCCTGGTGCAGCGCGGCCACGACGTGCACGTCGTGGCCCCCAACCAGGCCTACCGCACGGCGAAGCCCCGCATCGAGGTGATCGAGGGCGAGGCGATGACGCTGCACCGGCTGCCGTCGGTGCGCTGGGCGCCACACGACTGGCTGCGGTTCGTCTGGCCGTGGCGCGCGAAGCACTACGCACGCAAAGTGCTCGACGAGGTGCAGCCCGACGTGGTGCACATCCAGTCGCACATCGTGATCGGGCGCGGGCTCTCGCGCATCGCACATCAGCGCGGGATCCCCGTGATCGCCACGAACCACGTCATGGCCGAGAACATCCTCGACCACACCACGATGCCGAAGTTCGTCGACGACATCGTGCTGAAGTTCGCGTGGGCCGACGCGGCGCGCACGTTCGCTCTCACCCGCGCCGTGACCACGCCGACCCGCCGCGCGGCCGACTTCCTCGAGCGCACGATCGACGTCGAGGGCGTCATCCCGATCAGCTGCGGGATCGACCGCACCCAGTACACGCCGGTCATCGGCCCGCGTGAGAAGAACCGCATCGTGTTCGTCGGCCGGCTCACGGCCGAGAAGCAGGTCGAGGTCATCCTCAAGGCGATGACCAAACTGGATCCGGCTCTCGACGTGACGTTCGACATCGTGGGCGGGGGAGACCAGCGCAAACAGCTCGAGGCGCTCGCGCAGCAGCTCGGGCTGGCCGACCGGGTGACCTTCCACGGGCGCACGACCGATGCCGAGCTGCGCGCGATCCTCAGCCGCGCCTCGCTGTTCGTGATCGCCTCGATCGCCGAGCTGCAGTCCATCGCGACGATGGAGGCGATGGCCTCGGCGCTGCCGATCGTCGCCGCGGACGCCGTCGCGCTGCCGCACCTGGTGCACGACGGGGAGAACGGCTACTTGTTCGAGCCCGGCAACGTGAACGAGCTGGCCGCGCGATTGACCGACGTGCTCACCGCCGACCCGGCCGAATACGAGCGCATGCAGCGCGCCTCGCTCGACGGGGTCGTCGTGCACGACATCAACCGCACGCTGGACACCTTCGAGGCGCTGTACCGCGACGAGCCGCTGCCGGAGTAGGCGCGGATGCACATCGTCTTCTTCGGCGACCAGCACGCCGAGTCGCTGGGCGGGGCGCAGGTCTCGATGCGACTGCAGCGGAAGTACCTGGAGCGGGCGGGTCACACGGTCACGATCGTCGCGCCGCGGATGCACTCGGCTCCGGGATCGGCCCGGCTCGCCGCGGCCGCGGGCGACCCTGGCTACGTCGACCTCCCGTCGATCCCGATCACGGCCGACCGCGAGTACTCGCTGACGTGGCCGGGACGGCGCACCGACCGCTTCCTCGACCGTGCGCTCACCCGCCGGCCGCCCGTGGACCTCGTGCACGTGCAGGCCGACTTCTGGGGCGCGTACATCGGGCACCGCTTCGCGCACCGGCACGGCATCCCCGCCGTGCACACCATGCACAACCGCGTCGACGTCGGGATCGCCGCGGTGACCCCTCTGCACAAGCCCGTGCTCGGCGCGCTGAACCTGTGGCGCCGTGCGGCGCTGCGCGGGATCGGGGTGCAGCCGCGCGGCGTCGACGGGTGGGCGTACCTCGCGGGGATCGCCGCGGAGTCGCGCGCGGTGACCGCGCCGTCGGGGCACTTCGCCCGCCGGCTCGAGCAGCACGGCGTCTTCGGATCCGTGGACGTGATCTGGAACGGGATCGACGACGAGGTGCGCGAGCAGGTGCTCGCCGCCCTTCGACAGGCTCAGGGACCGGGCACGGAGCGGAAGCCGGGGCGGCCGCGGTTCATCTGGCTCGGCCGGATGAGCCCGGAGAAGCGTCTGCTGCCGTTCCTCGAGGCCGTCGTCGCGAGCGACGTCGATGCGGACATCGAGATCGTCGGAGGCGGGGGAGAGCGCCGCGCCGCCGAGCGCATCGCCGCACGCGCGGTGCGCCCCGGCATCCACTTCGCCGGCCGGATCGGCTACGCCGACGTGCTCGCCCGGATCGCTGCGGCCGACGCGGTGGTGCAGACGTCGATCGGCTTCGAGACGCAGGGGATGACGCCCTTCGAAGCGGCGACCCTGGGCACCCCGACGGTCGTGAGCGACCCCGACATCGCGAGCGAGCTGCGCGGCGGGCTGTGGGCCGTGCCCGACGTCGGCGCCGACGAATCCCGCCGGATCGCGGCTCTGGCGGACACGCTGCGCATCGCCACCGCGGACATCGCGGCCGGCCGTGCGCCCGAGCCAGACCCGCAGGTCGCCGCCGACTTCCGGCAGTCGTCGCGGACGGCCGCGATGCTCGAGGTCTACGGTCGCGCGATCGCAGGCTGAGCCCGGCGGAACACGGATCCGTCAGAACGACGTGGGGATCACGTTCGACAGCAGAGCGAACGCGATGCCGATGATGCCTGCGCCACCGACTCCGATCGCGATACCCGCCTGCACCGATCGACTGCCGCGGGCGCCGAGGATCCCGAAGATCAGCGTGACGGCGTAAGCGAGGAAGAGCAGGGTCTGCCCGACGAGGCTGTAAGTCCCGATGACCCCTGCGCCCAGGTGGAAGTCGTACGAGAGTCGGATGATCGCGAAGCGGAAGAGCAAGGTGTACAGCACGCCCAGTGCGACGCTCACGATCGCCAGCACCAGGGCGACGCGGGCGCTGCCGTCCGCACTGCGGCCCGCCCCGGCCGTCGCAGGCAGGCCGTTCTGCGCCCCGGCAGGATGGCCGTTCTGCGCGGTGGCTCCGGGATATGCCGGCTGATAGGCGGGCGTGGATCCGTAGGGCGGCTGCGGGGGAGTCGACGCGGTCGCGGGCGGTTGCGCGCCGGGTGCGGGCGGGAACTGCTGCTGGGGATCGCTCATGTCGCCGACGCTACCGGCACCGGCGCATTCGCGACATGGGCAGCGCTGCCCATGTCGGTCAGGCGATGAGCGCCGCCGCCAGCGCGTTCTCGACGTCGTCGCGCGAGACCGCCGGCGCCTCGGTGAGCATGGATCCGAACGTCTGCGGATCCCAGTCGAGCCCCAGTGCGGCGTTGGCTTCCGTGAGCACGGCGACGAAGCGGTCGACGGGGCCGAACGCGAGCATCCCGCTGAGCAGGCGTGCGCCGCGCACACCGCGCTGCGAGGTGCCGACGAGCTTCACGGCGCCGCGGGCGTTGATGCTGTACTCGCCGGGGCAGTACTCGCCGGGCACCTCACCCAGACGGGCGTCGACGCCGAGCCCGCGCAGCGCGTCGACGATCGTCCTGCCCGTTTGCGCGAAGAACGCGGTGGGGTCGGCATGCGCCTCCTCGCGCTCGACGAGGTCGAAGACGAGGCACGTCTCGTCGTAGGCGACGGCGCGGCCGCCGGTCGGGCGGATCGCCGGCGCGAACCCGAGGCGCTCGGCCGCGGACACGGCGGTCTGGCAGCCCGGCATCAGGCTCTCCCGCCGCGTCAGCGCGAGCGTCGGCGCCGGCGTGTACAGGCGCAGCACCCGCTCAGGACCGTCCCCGGAAGCGACCTGGCGCAGGAGTTCGACGGATCGCTCGAGGTCGTTCGTGCGTGGGGACGACTGACGGATGACGTCTCCGCGCACGGGGACGAGGCGATCGGAGGATCCCGCGGGCACCGTCAGCCCCAGTGCGCCGGCGCCGGCAGGGCGTGGTCGCGCACGTCGACGCCCTCCGCGCCGACCGAAGCCGTGCAGTAGAGCAGCGACTGCGTGGGATAGCCGTGCGGGCGGTTGTCGCGGATGATCGCGCGGTCGTCGGCCGGATCCAGTTCCGCGGTCGTCGCGAGCAGCCGGATCCAGGACTGCGGCCAGTCCTCATCCTGCGTCGGGTGCGCGCGGAACTCGGGCAGCCAGCGCGCGATGCGCGCGGTCTCAGGATCGTCCAGATCCGAGTGCGCGATCATGTGCACGCCCGTCGGCACCGGGGTCTCGCACAGCGTGGTGCCGTCCCACGACAGCACGCGGGCACCGGCGGGGGAGACCTCGAGCAGATTGAAGCCGTGCATGCGCTCCGAGCCGCTCGGCGAGACGCCCGCCACGGACGCCAGTGCGAGGGTGCCGCGAGAGACGGCCAGCTCGTCGGGCAGGTCGAGCACGTCGGCGCGGTTCAGCAGCACGGCCAGCCGGCGCGACTCCGGGTCGACGGCGAGCCAGGCTCCGCCGGCGCGGCGGTCGCGGATCCCGATGACGCCGGGGTGCTCGGGCCACCACTCGCCGAGCGCATCCCACTCGCGCAACGGATCCTCATCCCGCACGGCCAGCAGCCGCGCCCCCGTCCCGTCGACCTCGATCACGACCGTGCACACGGGATCAGTCTAGGCAGGGCGCGGGCCACCGGATCCGGATGGGCCGCGCCTACGTCATCCCGCGAGACGACCGCGTTTCGTCTCGCTCCTCGCTGCGCTCCGTGCTCGCTCAACGACCCCGATGGGATCCGGATCCGGTCGACGAGCGCTCCAGGCCCGGGCACGGCGCCGAATGGCAGAATCGAGGGATGGACATCGTGGTGGGGGTCTCCGGCGGCATCGCGGCCTACAAGTCGGTGCAGCTCGTGCGGCTCCTGGTGAAGGCCGGGCACGCGGTCACAGTCGTCCCCACCGAGGATGCGCTGCGCTTCGTGGGCGCGCCGACGTGGGAGGCGATCAGCCGCAACCCGGTCACGACGAGCGTGCACGACGACGTGGCGAAGGTGCGCCATGTCGCGCTCGGCCAGGGCGCCGATCTGGTCGTCGTCGCCCCCGCCACGGCGAACACGATCGCGCGCATGGCCGCGGGCATCGCCGACAACCTGCTCGGGACGACGCTGCTGGCCACCACCGCGCCCGTGCTCATCGCCCCCGCGATGCACGCCGAGATGTGGGCGCACCCCGCGACCCAGGCGAACATCCGCACGCTCTCCGACCGCGGTGTGCACCTGATCGGGCCCGACGACGGCGAGCTCGCCGGCGGCGACAGCGGACCCGGCCGGATGAGCGAACCCGAGGCGATCGCCGAGGCCGCGCTGCGCCTGCTCGCCCCGCAGGACCTCGCCGGCCTGGCGGTCGTGGTCTCCGCGGGTGGCACGCGCGAGCCGATCGATCCCGTGCGCTACCTCGGCAACCGCTCCAGCGGCCGTCAGGGTGCGGCCCTCGCCGTCGAGGCGGCGACCCGAGGCGCCGAGGTCGAGCTCGTCGCGGCTAACCTCGCGCGAGACGTCCTCGCGGCGGCGAGCCATCCGCGGATCCGGATCCGTCCCGTCGCCACGGCGGCTCAGCTCGCGTCCGCGGTGAAGGAGGCCGCGACCCGTGCGGATGCCGTGGTCATGGCTGCCGCCGTCGCCGACTACCGGCCCGCGCAGGCCGCCGCGCACAAGCTCACCAAGGAGGACGGGATCCTCGAGCGGATCGACCTCGTCGAGAACGAGGATGTGCTGGCGGCCCTCGGCGCAGCCCGCCGCGCGGGTGCGGCGCCGGAGGGGCAGGTCCTCGTCGGTTTCGCCGCGGAGACCGCGACGGATCCCGAGGCGCGGCGCGAGCGCGCCCGCCGCAAGCGCGAGCGCAAGGGCGCCGATCTGCTCGGCGTGAACCTCGCCGACGCCGAGCACGGGTTCGAGAAGCACGACAACGCCGTGGAGATCATCGGCCCCGAGGGAGCGGTCGTCGCGGCGGTGGCCGGGTCCAAGCGCACCGTCGCCGCGGCGCTGTGGGACGCTGTGGTCGCCCTGCGCGACTGAGGCCCGCGCCGGGCACCAGGCTGGCGCCCGCTTGCACGCAGGAGTACAGTTTTCGTATTGTAAAAGTAGAGTTTCACAGAATGGAATAGCATGAACGCTCCGCTGCCCACCCCTGGTCCGCGCGAGATCGCGCCGGAGCTGGCGCGCTCGTGGCTCCTGGTCGCAGCGACGAGGCCGGAGACGTTCGACGACGCGGCCCGCTCGCACGCCGACGCCGTGATCCTCGACGTCGAGGATGCCGTCGATGCGAGCCACAAGGACTCCGCGCGGGATGACGTCGTGCGCTGGCTGCACGGTGCCGATGAGGACGGCAACCCCCACCGCGCCTGGGTGCGCATCAATGACGCGACCAGCGAGCACTGGTCCCCGGATCTGGACGGACTGCGCGACGCCCCCGGATTGCAAGGCGTCATGCTCGCCAAGACCGAGTACGGCGGCCAGGTCATGGACACGTTCAACCGCCTGGGTGCGAAGGTGCCCGTCGTCGCGCTCGTGGAGTCGGCCATCGGCATCGAGAACGCCACGGAGATCGCCCGGGCCAAGGGCGTGTTCCGGCTCGCCTTCGGCAGCGGCGACTTCCGCCGCGACACCGGCATGTCCGCCGATCGGGAGGCCATGGCCTACCCGCGGGCGCGCCTGGTCATCTCCAGCCGTGCGGGAGGGCTCCCAGGCCCGATCGACGGTCCGACCGTCGGATCCAGTCACCCGATCCTGCGCGAGCAGTCGGCCATCACCGTGTCGATGGGCATGACCGGAAAGCTCTGCCTGCAGGCCGACCAGACCCCTGTCGTCAACGAGGTCATCAGCCCCACCCGCACCGATGTCGAGTGGGCCTACGAGTTCCTCGAGGACTTCGACGCGCGCGGTCGCATCGTCCGCGACGGCAGCGACCTGCCCCGTCTCGGCCGCGCCCGCAAGATCATGCATCTCGCCGAGGCCTTCGGCGTGCTGCCCACCCGCTGACCCATCCGAACGGAGACATCATGACCACTCGCCTCGCCCCCGGTGACACCGCGCCCGCCTTCGCCCTCGACGACGCCGACGGCGCTCGTGTCTCGCTCGAGGACTACCGCGGACGCAACGTCGTCGTGTACTTCTACCCCAAGGCTGCGACCCCCGGCTGCACCACCGAGGCCTGCGACTTCCGCGACAACCTGTCGTCGCTCGACGCCGCCGGCTACTCCGTGATCGGCGTCTCGCCCGACGAGGTCGCCGACATCCGCGCGTTCTCCGAGGCGGAGGGCCTGACCTTCCCGCTGCTCGCCGACACCGACGCCGCCGTGGCGCGGGCGTGGGGCGTGTGGGGGGAGAAGACCGTGGGCGACCGCACCTTCGACGGCGTCATCCGCTCCACGTTCGTGCTGGACGGCGACGGCGTCGTGCAGCGCGCCGAGTACGGCGTCGACGCCTCGGGCCACGTGGCGCGCCTGCGCGCCGAGCTCGGCGTCTGAATCCGATCCACCACCAGCGAGTCGTCCCCCTCAGCACGAGCCATCGGTCGTGCTGAGGGGGACGACTCGAAATGGGGGTTGACAACCGCGGATCCGCTCCGCACACTAGTTACACATGCTGAAACAACAGTTCCGGCATACGGAAACGCCTCCCTTGGATGAGATCGGATCCTGTCGATAGGATCCGTCCGTATAGCCCTTACACGCCGGATGCCAGCATGGTCTGAGGATCGAAGATGTTGCTCGAGGAGTTCAACTCCGTCGGCCGCGACGACGCCATCGCCGTCGTGAAGCCCGCACTGGACATCACCCGCTGGATCGACGCGATCGTCGACGGCCGCCCGTACCCCTCGGTCGACGCGCTCTCCGCCGCCGCCCTCGAGGCCGCGGCGCCGCTCACCGAGGCCGAGCTGGACGGGGCGCTCGCGCACCACCCCCGCATCGGCGCGAAGGTCGACGGCACCAGCGCCGAGGCCGCGCACTCGCGTCGCGAGCAGCCGAGCGTCGATGAGGTCACGGCCGCGGCCCTCGCCGAGGGGAACCGCGCCTACGAGGAGCGGTTCGACCGCGTCTTCCTCATCCGCGCCGCCGGCCGCAGCGCCCAGGACATCCTGGCCCTGCTGCGCGAGCGGCTCGGCAGCACCGACGAGCAGGAGCTCGCCGTCGTGGACCAGCAGCTGCGCGAGATCGCAGCGCTGCGCCTCGCGGCGGCCATCGAGACCGAAGGAGCGAGCGCATGAGCGTCTCCCACGTGACCACCCACATCCTGGACACCACACTCGGGCGCCCTGCGTCCGGCGTCGCCGTCGTACTCGAGGCCCGAGTCGGCGACGGGTGGTCGGGGATCGGTACGGGCCTCACCGATGCTGACGGGCGGGTGAAAGCGCTCGGCCCGGAGCGGCTGGAGAGCGGTGCCTACCGACTCCGGTTCGACACCGCGGCCTACTTCGCCGGCATCAAGACGGACGCCTTCTTCCCGGAGGTGGTGCTGACCTTCCAGGTCGACGCCGAGCAGGCGCACTATCACGTGCCGCTGCTGCTCAGTCCGTTCGCCTATTCCACCTACCGAGGAAGCTAAGAGGGATCCGAAATGACGAACATCATCCTGGGCAAGAACCAGTACGGCAAGGCCGAGAACCGGGTCGTCCGCATCACCCGCGACACCGACCGCCACGAGATCGAGGACTTGAACGTCACCTCGCAGCTGCGCGGCGACTTCGCCTCCGCGCACTTCGACGGCAACAACGAGAACGTCGTCGCCACCGATACCCAGAAGAACACGGTCTACGCCTTCGCCAAGGACGGCATCGGCAGCCCGGAGGAGTTCCTCGTGCGTCTGGGTCGTCACTTCACCGGCGAGTTCGACTGGGTGACCGGCGGACGCTGGGCTGCGGAGCAGTACACCTGGCTGCGCATCGAGGGCGACAACGGCGAGCACGACCACGCGTTCGTGCGCGGCGGCACCGAGACCCGCACCGCGGTCGTGCAGATCGACGGCGACGACACCACGATCATCGCGGGCCTGCAGGACCTCACGGTCCTCAAGTCGACCGCGAGTGGTTTCGTCGGCTACCCGCGCGACAAGTACACGACCCTCCCCGAGACCGAGGACCGCATCCTCGCCACCTCGGTGACGGCCAAGTGGCGCTACAACCGCAACGACCTCGACTTCAACGAGGTCTACGCGGACGTCCGTCGCCTGCTCCTCGCCGGCTTCTCGCGCAACTACTCCTACGCCCTGCAGCACACGCTGAAGGAGATGGCCGAGGCCGTGCTCGAGGCGCACCCCGAGATCGACGAGATCCGCTTCTCGACCCCGAACAAGCACCACTTCGTCGTGGACCTGTCGCCGTTCGGCCTGGAGAACCCGAACGAGGTGTTCTTCGCCGCCGACCGTCCCTACGGCCTCATCGAGGCGTCGTTCCTGCGTGATGGCGCCGACGCCGACCACTGGTCGTGGGACGGCATCGCAGGCTTCTGCTGAGCGCTGCACCACTGCCGACACGAGAATGCGGGGCCCGGTTCGCCGGGCCCCGCATTCGTCGTCTCCGGGCGAGCGGGATGCCTCGGAGCCTTGACAAGGCGTCCCTCGCGGGAGGACAATAGTTACGCAATCTGAAAGAAACCTTCCACGATCTGAAATCAATCGGATCCGGAATCGAGCACGAACCCGCGGCCACGACACGAGGGCGCAGGGACGAGGAGGTCCGCCGATGATCGCGAACCCCCGCGATCCCTCAGCCGCGCCCGCCGAATGGCATCCCGCTCGCGGTGATCGTGAGTGCGCCGATGTTGGCCTCCGTGGGCAGATCCGCCATGAGCAGCACGGTGCGCGCCGCGGCCTCGACGTCGAAGGTGGGCTCGACTCTGCGACTGCCGTCGGCCTGCAGCGCCCCGGATCCGACACCGAGTTCGTCCATGATCTCGGTGCGGGTGTTGCCGATGTCGATCTGACCGCAGGAGATCCGGAACGGTCGGCCGTCGAGATCGACGGACTTCGTCAGCCCCGTGAGCGCATGCTTGCTCACGGCGTACGCCACGGACAGCGGGCGGGGCGCCTGGGCGGAGATGGATCCGTTGTTGATGATGCGGCCGCCCTGCGGACTCTGCGCGCGCATCACGCGCATCGCACCCCGTGCACAGAGCAGCGCGCCGGTGAGGTTGACCGCGAGTGTCTGCTCCCAATCGGCGAGCTCGATGTCCGCCGCCGAGACCGCGGGGCCGAACGCGCCGGCGTTGTTGAACAGCACGTCCACGCGGCCCCACTCCCGCACCACGCGGTCGAAGAGCGCGTCCACCTCGGCCTCGACCGTCACGTCTGTCGGGAGCACCAGCGCGTCCGGATGCCAGGCCGCCGTCTCCGCCAGCGCAGCCTCGCGCCGCCCTGCCAGCGCCACGCGGTAGCCGGCCTCCAGCATCGTGCGCGCCACGGCGCGCCCGATCCCCGATCCTGCACCCGTCACCACGGCGATGCGTCCGCTCATCGTCACTCCTCGAACCTCAGACCCGCTGCGCAACCCGCAGCCACCTACATCTAGCAGATCAGCCCCGCTGCCCGACCGGCAGCCTCCCGATACATCCCACAGAAAGGCCGAAGATGCACGAACAGAGCAGCTCCGCCGCCCTCGGATCCGAGACCCTGGATCACGACCCCGAAGAGACCGCCGAGTGGCTCGAGTCGCTGGATGCGCTCGTCGCCCAGCGCGGCGCCGAGCGCGGCGAGCACATCGTGCGCACGCTGGCCGCCCGCGCCGGCGTGGTCGACGAGCCGAACGCGACCACGGACTACATCAACACGATCTCGGTCGCCGATGAGCCCGCCTACCCCGGCGATGAGGAGCTCGAGCGCCGCTACCGCGCCTGGATGCGCTGGAACGCCGCGATCCTGGTGCATCGCGCGCAGCGCCCCGGCATCGGCGTCGGCGGCCACATCTCCACCTACGCGGGCGCCGCGACCCTGTATGAGGTCGGCTTCAACCACTTCTTCCGCGGCAAGGACCACCCCGGCGGCGGCGACCAGATCTACTTCCAGGGCCACGCCTCGCCCGGCATGTACGCCCGCGCGTTCATGGAGGGCCGCCTCAGCGACGAGGACCTCGACGGCTTCCGCCAGGAGAAGTCCCGCGAGGGGCATGCCCTGAGCTCCTACCCGCATCCCCGGCTCATGCCGGAGTTCTGGGAGTTCCCGACCGTGTCGATGGGCATCGGCCCGATGAACGCGATCTACCAGGCGCAGTCCAACCGCTACCTGCACAACCGCGGGCTCAAGGACACCAGCGACCAGCACGTCTGGGCGTTCCTCGGCGACGGCGAGATGGACGAGCCGGAGAGCCGCGGGCTGCTGCAACTCGCCGCCAACGACAAGCTCGACAACCTCACCTTCGTCGTGAACTGCAACCTGCAGCGCCTGGACGGCCCGGTGCGCGGCAACGGCAAGATCATTCAGGAGCTCGAGGGCTTCTTCCGCGGCGCGGGCTGGAACGTCATCAAGGTCGTCTGGGGCCGGGAGTGGGATGCGCTTCTCGACGCCGACACCGAGGGGGCGCTGCTGAACGTCATGAACACGACCGTGGACGGCGACTACCAGACGTACAAGGGCGAGTCGGGCGCGTTCATCCGGGAGAACTTCTTCGGACGCGACCCGCGCGCGCTCAAGCTCGCCGAGCACCTCAGCGACGACGAGATCTGGGGCCTCAAGCGCGGCGGCCACGACTACCGCAAGGTGTTCGCGGCGTATCAGCAGTCGATGGAGCACAACGGCAAGCCCACCGTGATCCTCGTCAAGACGGTGAAGGGCTACGGTCTCGGCCCGCGGTTCGAGGCGCGTAACGCCACGCACCAGATGAAGAAGATGACGCTGCAGGACCTCAAGGACTTCCGCGACCACCTGCGCGTGCCGATCAGCGACGAGCAGCTCGAGGCGAACCCCTACGAGCCGCCGTACTACCACCCCGGCGCCGACGCCCCCGAGATCCGCTACATGCAGGAGCGTCGTGCGGCGCTCGGCGGGTACCTGCCCGAGCGGCGCCCGAACGCCTCCGGCGAGATCGCCCTGCCCGACCCCAAGGCGTACGAGGTGGCGGCTCGCGGATCCGGCAAGCAGCAGGCCGCGACCACCATGGCGTTCGTGCGGGTGCTGAAGGACCTCATGCGCGACCCCGAGTTCGGCAAGCGCATCGTCCCGATCATCCCCGACGAGGCGCGCACCTTCGGCATGGACGCGTTCTTCCCGACTGCGAAGATCTACAACCCGAACGGGCAGAACTACCTCGCCGTCGACCGTGACATCGTGCTCTCGTACAAGGAGTCGACGGCGGGTCAGATCGTGCACGTCGGCATCAACGAGGCCGGATCCATCGCGGCCTTCACTGCGGCGGGCACCGCGTACGCGACCCACGGCGTGCCGCTTGTGCCGGTGTACGTGTTCTACTCGATGTTCGGCTTCCAGCGCACCGGCGACTCGCTGTGGGCGGCCGCCGACCAGATGACGCGCGGCTTCCTGATCTCGGCGACCGCCGGGCGCACCACGCTCACCGGTGAGGGGCTGCAGCACGCCGACGGGCACTCGCCGCTTCTCGCGGCGACGAACGCCGCGGTGATCACGTACGATCCGGCATTCGGCTACGAGATCGGCCACATCATGCGCGCCGGCATCGAGCGCATGTACGGCGCGGACTCGACCGACCGCAACTACATCTACAACCTCATGGTCTACAACGAGCCGATCGTGCAGCCGGCCGAGCCCGAGGGCGTCGACGTGGCCGGGATCCTGGGCGGCATCCACCGGATCGCCCCGGTCGAGGCGCCCAAGGCGCACCTGCTCGCGTCGGGCATCGGCGTGACCTGGGCCCAGGAGGCGCAGCAACTGCTCCGCGACGACTGGGGTGTGGACGCCGACGTGTGGTCGGTGACCTCGTGGACCGAGCTCCGTCGCGACGCGGTCGCCGCCGAGGAGGACGAGTTCCTCGGACGCGGTGCGCGCACGTCGTTCCTCGCTTCGCAGCTGGCCGGATCCCACGGCCCGATCGTCGCGGTGAGCGACTACGCGAAGGATCTGCCGGACCAGATCCGCCAGTTCGTCCCGAACGACTGGGCCACCCTGGGCGCCGACGGCTTCGGCTTCTCGGACACCCGCGCCGCCGCCCGCCGGTACTTCAAGATCGACGGCCCGTCGGTCGTGGTGCGGACGCTCCAGCTGCTCGCGAAGCGCGGCGAGATCGACGCGTCGATCCCGGCCCGGGCCGCCGAGAAGTACCGCCTGCTCGACGTCAACGCCGGCACGAGCGGCACCGACGCGGAGTAGTCGGTCCCGGGTCGTTGAGCGAGGACGCGCGAAGCACGACCGAGACGAAACGCGGTGCCTCTCGAAGCGGACCTCGGGAGGGCGCCGCGTTTCGTCTCGCTGCGCTCGCTCAACGACCCCGTGCTCAACGATCCAGAAAAAGGACGGATGCAACTCCAGAGGACAGGATCCGTGGATCCGTCCTGCGGAATTGCATCCGTCCTTCGGAGTTGTGGGGACGTCACCCCCGGGCGGGCCCTCAGGGACCTCCGGGATGCCCCCGGTGCGGGCCCCCGAGCCGGCTAGGCCTGCAGGTCGGCGGCGATCGCGGCGGCGGCCTCGCGCAGCCGCGGCACGGCGCGCTGGGCGAACTCCTCGGTGACGCGCGCGATCGGACCGGACACGGACACCGCCGTCGGTGTGGGGGCGCCGGGCACGGCCATCGCGTAGCAGCGCACGCCGATCTCCTGCTCCTGCTCGTCGATCGAGTATCCGCGCTCGCGGATCAGATCCAGCTCCTTCAGCAGCGCGTCCACGGTGCCGATGCTGTACTCGGTGGGGGTGGTCATGCCGGTGCGGCCCACGATGCCGCGCACGACGTCGTCATCGAGCTGGGCGAGGATCGCCTTGCCGACGCCGGTGTCGTGCACGTTGGCACGGCGGCCGACCTCGGTGAACATGCGCATGGAGTGCTGCGAGGGCACCTGGGCGACGTACACGACCATGTCGCCGTCGAGCACAGCCATGTTCGCGCTCTCGCCGAGGGCGTCCACCAGGCTCTTCAGCTGCGGGCGGGCGAGCGCGCCGAACTGGCGGGATGCGCCCTCGCCGATGCGGATCAGGCGCGGCCCGAGCGCATAGCGCCGGTTCGGCAGCTGACGCGCATAGCCGAGCGAGACCAGGGTCCGCAGCAGCCGGTGGATGGTCGGAAGAGGGAGGTCCGTCGACGCGGACAGCTCGCTGAGCGTCACATCGCCGCCGGCATCCGTCACGAGCTCGAGCAGCTCGAACACGCGCTCGACCGACTGCACGCCCGATCCCGCGCTTCTGCCGGTCTTCGGCTCCGTGACCTTCACGCCTGTGGTGCTCGGATTCTCTGCCATGTCAGCTCCCGTCCTTGGGTAATTCCATCATGCGAGAGTCCCGAGCCGGAAATCCAAGAGGATCCGAATCTCATCTTGCGCGAAACTTCCACGATAGAGATAATAGTGTCCACAATACGAAACTTGTAAACAGTTCATCACCGCAACAGCGCCCGAGGCCTCCGCCCGGGACGCCTCGATGAGGAGGAATCATGGCGAACCCGGGTCCCGGAAATTCGATCACGCTGCGCATCGACGCGCCGTCCAACTTCACCGTCACGAGCGAGCTCGCCGCGGCGGCCGCGGCCGCCGGCGCCGTCGTGACCGCGCTCGACGTCGTCGAGTCGCACCCGTCGACCATCGTCGTCGACCTGACCTGCAACACCACCGGCGAGGAGCACGCCGATCAGGTGCGCGACGCGATCGATGCCCTCGAGGGGGTCACGGTCCGTCTGGTCAGCGACCGCACGTTCCTGATGCACTTGGGCGGCAAGCTCGAGGTCGTGCCGCGCGTGCCGCTGCGCAACCGCGACGACCTCTCCCGCGCGTACACCCCGGGTGTCGCCCGCGTCTGCATGGCCATCGCCGAGGACAAGAGCAAGGCCCGCCAGCTCACCGTCAAGCGCAACACGATCGCCGTCGTCACCGACGGCACGGCCGTGCTGGGTCTGGGCGACATCGGACCCGAGGCCGCGCTGCCCGTCATGGAGGGCAAGGCCGCGCTGTTCAAGCAGTTCGCGAACGTCGACGCCTGGCCGGTCTGCCTCGACACCAAGGACACCGAGGAGATCATTCAGATCGTCAAGGCGATCGCCCCGGTCTACGGCGGCGTGAACCTCGAGGACATCGCCGCCCCGCGCTGCTTCGAGATCGAGGCGCGACTGCGCGACGAGCTCGACATCCCCGTCTTCCACGACGACCAGCACGGCACCGCGATCGTCACGCTCGCCGCCCTGCAGAATGCCCTCAAGGTCGTCGACAAGACGATCGGCGAGGTGCGCATCGTCGTGTCGGGCGTCGGCGCCGCCGGCAACGCGATCGTGCAGCTGCTGCTCGCCGAGGGGGCCGTCGACATCGTGGCCTGCGGCCGCAACGGCGCGATCAACCGCGACGAGGAGTACACCGACGCGCACCGCATCGAGCTCGCCGCCACCACCAACCCCCGTAACGCCAAGGGCACCCTCAAGGAGGTGCTCGTCGGCGCGGACGTGTTCATCGGCGTCAGCGCTCCGAACGTGCTCGACGAGAACGACATCGCCGGCATGGCCGACGACGCGATCGTGTTCGCGATGGCGAACCCCACCCCCGAGGTCGACCCGATCGTGGCGTCGAAGCACGCGGCCGTGGTCGCCACCGGGCGCAGCGACTTCCCGAACCAGATCAACAACGTGCTGGCGTTCCCCGGGTTCTTCCGCGGCCTCCTCGACGCGGGCGTGTCGGACATCACCCCGCCTATGCTGGTCGCAGCTGCGCAGGCGATCGCGGAGCGGGTCGGTGAGGACGAGCTCAACGCGAGCTTCATCATCCCCAGCGTTTTCGACCCGCTCGTGGCCGGCGCCGTCGCCGAGGCGATCGTGCGCGTCGTCGAGTCGTCGAAGGAGTGAGCCTTTTGTCCGCAGGCACCCTGGGCGAGGCCGACCTCGCCGACATCGACGCCCGCCTCTCCGGCACCGACACGCTGCTGAAGACCGAGTACCCCGGCGATGACGGATCCCGCCAGCCCGTGCACACCCTGTACGTACCCGCCGACCGGTTCCGGCTCGACCTGCCGGCGCAGTTCGGCCAGACGGCCGCACAGGCCGTGGCGGACTTCGGCGGCACCGTGGCGCTCGCCCAGGCTGTCGGCCTCGGTGCGCTCGCCGACGAGCTCGCGCCTCTCGTGGACGCCAAGCTCGTCGCCGAGCCGATCGAGGATCTGCGCCTCGACTTCGAGGACGGCTATGGCGCTCGCGGTGACGACGAGGAGGACGCGGATGCGGTCCTCGCCGCCGAGCGGGTGGCTCAGGCCGTCGCCGCCGGCGTCGCGCCCCCGTTCATCGGGATCCGGTTCAAGTGCTTCGAGGCGCCCACGCGCCGGCGCGGGATCCGCACGCTCGACCTCTTCCTGTCGACGCTGGCCGCGAACGGTCCGCTGCCGGACGGCCTGGTGCTGACGCTGCCCAAGGTCACCACGGTCGAGCAGGTCGAGGCGATGGTCTCGCTGTGCGAGCGGTTCGAGGAGCGCCTCGGGCTGCCCGCGGGCCGGCTGCGCTTCGAGGTGCAGATGGAGACGCCGCAGCTCATCGTCGCCGCGGACGGATCCGTTCCGGTCGCGACGCTGCTGCACCGCGCCGACGGTCGGGTGAGTGCGCTGCACTACGGCACCTACGACTACAGCTCCTCGCTGCAGATCGCCGCGGCCTACCAGTCCATGGAGCACCCCGCCGCCGACTTCGCCAAGCAGGTCATGCAGGTGGCGGTCGCCGAGACCGGCGTGCGGATCTCGGACGGATCCACGAACGTGATCCCCGTCGGCGATCCGGACCACGTCATCGAGGCGTGGAAGCTGCACGCCCGCCTGGTGCGGCGCTCGCTCGAGCGCGGCTACTACCAGGGCTGGGACCTGCACGCCGCCCAACTGCCGACTCGGTACCTCGCGACCTACGCGTTCTACCGCGAGGGGTTCGCCGCGGCCGCCAAGCGCCTGGACAACTACCTGCACGGCAGCGACGCCACGATCATGGACGAGCCGGCCACGGCCCGTGCCCTGGCGCGGTTCGTCGTGCGCGGCCTGGAGTGCGGCGCGCTCACGGCCGACGAGGTCCGCTCCGCGACCGGATCCGAGCCCGCAGAGCTGGTCCGCCTCGCACACCCGAAACTCGCAACCAAGGAGGCCGTCTCTTGAGCACCCGCACCTACTACACGCCCGCCGGCGGGCTGCCCCCGCAGACCGACCTGCTCACCGACCGCGCGGTCGTCAAGCTCGCCTACACCTTCATCCCGAAGGGCGTGATGCGCGACATCGTCACCAGCAGCCTGCCCGGGTTCTCGAACACGCGGGCATGGATCATCGCGCGTCCCACGCCGAGCTCCGCGCAGACGTTCTCGCAGCTCATCGTCGAGATCGCGCCCGGGGGAGAGGCGGCCAAGCCCGAGCCGGAGGCCGGAGTGGAGAGCGTGCTCTTCGTCACGACCGGCGAGCTCACCCTCACGCTCGAGGGCGAGCGGCACGTGCTCGAGGCGGGCGGCTACGCCTTCATCACGCCGGGCGCGCAGTGGTCGCTCGCGAACGAGGGATCCGAGATCACCAGCTTTCACTGGATCCGCAAGGCCTACGAGTACCTCGAGGGCGTCGACGCTCCGGCGTCCTTCGTCACGAGCGACAACGACATCGAGCCCGTCTCGATGCCGGACACCGACGATGTCTGGGCCACCACCCGCTTCTCCGACGCGAGCGACATGGCGCACGACATGCAGGTCAACATCGTGACGTTCAAGCCGGGCGGATCCATCCCGTTCGCCGAGACGCACATCATGGAGCACGGCCTGTTCGTGCTGCAGGGCAAGGCCGTCTACCGGCTCAACGACGACTGGGTGGAGTGCGAGGCCGGCGACTACATGCTGCTGCGCGCGTTCTGCCCGCAGGCCTGCTACGCCGGTGGCCCCGAGGACTTCCGCTACCTGCTGTACAAGGACATGAACCGTCAGATCAAGCTCACCTGACGCTCGGGAAGCGGGCCTGTCGAAAGGCCCCTCGAACGCCGCTCGCCCTCGGGTGGGCGGCGTTCGTTGTCCCCGTGAGTGCGGCGCCCAAAACGCCCCTCGGATCCACTGTGGAGATGGAAAACGTCTCTCCCAGCGGGCGTGGAGCGGCGAAATCCATCTCTCTTCGGACGCGCACCGGCCGGAGAGATGGAAAACGCCTCTCCCAGCGCTCAGGGAGCGACGAAATCGATCTTCACGGCGAGGGAGAGCCGAGGGGAGCCGAAGAGGACGCGGATCCGGGTCCCGCGACCCGTTGACAACCGCACCCTCCCAGCCTAAACTTTCATCAATCAAGATTTTATTTCCACAATTCGGAAATAGCCCGAAACCCGAGACAGACATCAAGGACGATCTCATGAGCTACACCGTCAACGCCTCGATCCTGCTGACCGAGCTGCCGATCCTGGAGCGCCCGGCCGCCGCGAAGGCCGCCGGCTTCGACGCCGTGGAGTACTGGTGGCCGTTCTCCGTCGCCGTTCCCGCGCAGGACGAGGTCGACGCGTTCGTCGCCGCGATCCAGGACGCCGGCGTGCAGCTGACGGGTCTGAACTTCTTCGCGGGCGACATGCCGGGCGGCGACCGCGGCCTGGTGTCGTGGGTGGGTCGTGAGGACGAGTTCGCCGCGAACATCGACGTCGTCGTCGAGATCGGCCACCGCCTCGGCACCAAGGCCTTCAACGCCCTGTACGGCAACCGCCTCGAGGGCGTCGACCCGAAGGCGCAGGACGACCTGGCCGTGCGCAACCTCGCCGCGGCGGGTCGCGCGGTCGCCGAGCTCGGCGGCGTCGTGCTGCTCGAGCCGGTCAGCGGCATGGAGACCTACCCGCTGAAGACGGCGGCCGACGCGCTCGCGATCATCGAGCGCGTGCAGCAGGAGGAGGGCGTCGACAACGTCAAGCTCCTGGCCGACTTCTACCACCTCGCCGTCAACGGCGACGACGTGCCCGCGGTGATCGCCGGCCACGCCGCCGAGTTCGGCCACATCCAGATCGCCGACGCCCCCGGCCGCGGCGAGCCCGGCACCGGCGAGCTGCCGCTCGCGCAGTGGATCGCCGACGCTCAGGCCGGCGGCTACGACGGCGTCATCGGTCTCGAGTACAAGGCCACCCAGGCGGATCCCTTCGCCTGGATCACCACCGCGGCCGCCCAGGCCTGACCCACCAGATTTCCCGCGAAGGAGCGAAGACATGACCCGCATCGCATTCATCGGCCTCGGCATCATGGGCCTGCCCATGGCCAAGAACCTCGTCACCGCCGGCTACGACGTCACGGGCTACAACCGCAGCCAGGAGGCGATCGACAAGCTCGTCGCCGCCGGCGGCACGGGTGCCACAGGCATCGCCGACGCCGTGAAGGACGCCGACGTCATCATCACGATGGTCCCGGACTCCCCGGACGTGGCCGGTGTCGTGCAGGGCCCGGACGGGGTCTTCGCGAACGCGAAGGCCGGCGCGCTCTGGATCGACAACTCCTCGATCCGCCCCGACGTGGCCAAGGAGCTCGCCGAGGAGGCGGTCGCCGCCGGCCTCGGCGTCGTCGACGCCCCCGTCTCCGGCGGCGAGCAGGGCGCGATCGATGCCGTCCTGTCGATCATGGTCGGCGGATCCCCGGATGACTTCGCCAAGGCCGAACCGGTCCTGAACGCGATCGGCAAGACCATCGTGCACGTCGGTCCCGCCGGTGCCGGCCAGACCGTGAAGGCCGCCAACCAGCTCATCGTCGCCGTCAACATCCAGGCGCTCGCTGAGGCGGTCACGTTCCTCGAGGCGTTCGGCGTCGACACGGACGCCGCACTCAAGGTCCTCGGCGGGGGACTCGCCGGATCCAAGGTCCTCGACCAGAAGGGCCAGAAGATGCTGAACCGCGACTTCGCGCCCGGCTTCCGCCTCGCCCTCCACAACAAGGATCTGGGCATCGTCACCTCCGCGGCACGCTCGGTCGGGGTCACCGTCCCGCTCGGCGCCGCTGTCGCACAGCTCGTGAACGCGCTCGTCGCCCGCGGCGACGGGGGCCTGGATCACTCGGGCCTGTTCAAGCTCACCACCGAGCTCTCCGGCAAGAACTGACCCATTTTTCGGGGTCGTTGAGCGAGGACGCCGCAGGCGACCGAGACGAAACGGCGTCACTGACGGGGCACCGCGTTTCGTCTCGCTTCGCTCGCTCAACGACCACAACCCAGACTTAAGGAAACTCCCATGACCCGCATGCGTGCAGTCGACGCGATCGTCCAGATCCTGATCAAGGAAGGCGCGGACGAGGCGTTCGGCCTCCCCGGCGCCGCCATCAACCCCCTCTACTCCGCGATCCGCGCCAACGGCGGCATCCGGCACACCCTCGCCCGCCACGTCGAGGGCGCGAGCCACATGGCCGACGGCTACAGCCGCACCGGCGACGGCCGCATCGGCGTGTGCCTGGGCACCTCCGGCCCCGCCGGCACCGACATGATCACGGGCCTCTACGCCGCGATCGCCGACTCCATCCCGATGCTCTGCATCACCGGTCAGGCGCCGGTGGCGAAGCTCGACAAGGAGGACTTCCAGGCCGTCGACATCGCGTCGATCGCGAAGCCGGTCACGAAGTTCGCCAAGACCGTCCTCGAGGGTGCGCAGGTGCCCGGCGTCTTCCAGTCGGCGTTCCAGATCATGCGCTCCGGCCGCCCCGGCCCGGTGCTGATCGATCTGCCGTTCGACGTGCAGATGACCGAGATCGAGTTCGACATCGACACCTACGAGCCGCTGCCCGTGGCCAAGCCCGTTGCGACCCGCGCGCAGGCCGAGAAGGTGCTCGACCTGCTCGTGGCAGCGAAGCACCCGGCGATCATCGCAGGCGGCGGCATCGTGAACTCGGGCGCTTCGGAGAAGCTCGTCGAGCTCGCCGAGACCCTGGGCGTGCCCGTGTTCCCGACCCTGATGGGCTGGGGCGCGATCGGCGACGACCACCCGCTCGCCGCGGGCCTGGTCGGCATCCAGACCTCGCAGCGCTACGGCAACGCGAGCTTCCTGGAGAGCGACTTCGTGCTCGGCATCGGAAACCGCTGGGCCAACCGTCACACCGGCGGCCTGGACACCTACCGCAAGGGCCGCACGTTCGTGCACGTCGACATCGAGCCCACCCAGATCGGCCGCGTGTTCGCACCCGACTACGGCGTGGTCTCCGACGCCGGCGCGTTCATCGACGTGCTGCTCGAGGCCGCCCGCGAGCGCGTCGCCGAGCTGCCCGACTACAACTCCTGGGCCGAGGAGTGCCGCGACCGCAAGGCGCGCCTGCAGCGCAAGACCAACTTCGACAACGTGCCGATGAAGCCGCACCGCGTCTACCAGGAGATGCTCTCGGCGTTCGACCGCGACACCACCTACGTCACCACGATCGGCCTCTCCCAGATCGCCGGCGCGCAGCTGCTGCACGCCTACGGTCCGCGAAAGTGGATCAACGCCGGCCAGGCCGGCCCGCTGGGCTGGACCGGTCCCGCGGCTCTCGGCGTCGTGCGCGGCAAGCCCGGCGAGCAGGTCGTCGCGCTGAGCGGCGACTACGACTTCCAGTTCATGATCGAGGAGCTCGCCGTCGGCGCGCAGCACAAGCTGCCCTACATCCACGTCGTCGTGAACAACAGCTACCTGGGCCTGATCCGTCAGTCGCAGCGCGGCTTCGAGATGGACTACGAGGTGTCGCTGGCATTCGACAACGTGAACACTCCGCAGGACTCGTCCTCGATCGCCACGGGCTACGGCGTGGACCATGTCAAGGTCGCTGAGGGTCTGGGTGCCAAGGCGCTGCGCGTCGAGCGCCCCGAGGACCTCGCCGCAGGCTTCGCGGAGGCCCAGCGTCTGCGCGACGAGTTCCAGGTGCCGGTGGTCGTCGAGGTCATCCTCGAGCGCGTCACCAACATCGCGATGGGTGCGGATCTGGACACCATGAACGAGTTCGAGGACCTCGCGACGTCGCCCGCCGACGCTCCCGAGGCGATCTACGCGCTGCTGGACTGAGCCGGCGCCCGCTGAGCCGTAGCCTGTAGGCGTAGCCGACCGGAAACCAGAAAGGTGGCCATGCGCATCCTGATCGCCTCGGACAAATTCAAGGGCTCCGCCACCGGACCCGAGGTCGCGGCCGCACTCGCGGCCGGGATCACCGCGACCGCGCCGGGGACCGCCATCGACGCGGTCCCCGTCGCGGACGGCGGAGAGGGTACGGTCGACGCCGCCCTCGCCGCCGGATTCGAGGCGGTCACCGCGACGGTGACGGGGCCCACGGGGCAGCCCGTCGAGGCGCGCTTCGGCGTGCGGGGGGAGCAGGCCATCATCGAGATGGCCGCCGCGAGCGGACTGGACCAGCTGCCCGGCGGCGTCAAGGATGCGCTCGGCGCCACCAGCCGCGGGACCGGAGAGCTGATCGCGGCGGCGCTGGACCACGGCGCGACCAGCATCGTGCTCGGCATCGGCGGCAGCGCCAACACCGACGGCGGTGCAGGGATGCTGCAGGCGCTCGGCGTCTCGCTGCGGGATGCCGAGGGGCAGGAGCTGCCGGGGGGCGGCGGGGCGCTCGCGCGCATCGCCGCGGTGGACGTGTCGGATCTGGATCCGCGTCTCGCCGGGGTCGAGATCGTGCTCGCGAGCGACGTCGACAACCCGCTGCTCGGCGAGCGTGGCGCTCCGGCGGTGTTCGGCCCGCAGAAGGGGGCGAGCCCCCAGGACGTGGCCGTGCTCGACGCGGCCCTCGCCCGCTACGCCGCGCTGCTCGAGCAGCAGCCCGGAATCCGCGCCGCCACGACACTGCCCGGAGCGGGCGGCGCCGGCGGGGTGGGCTATGCCGCCCTGGCCGCACTCGGTGCCCGGCGCGAGCCCGGCGTGGAGGTCGTGCAGCGCCTCACCGGCCTCGCCGACGCGCTGGGCGCCGGCGATTCCCGGGCCGACCTCGTCATCACCGGCGAGGGCAGCCTGGACGACCAGAGCCTGGGCGGCAAGACCCCGCTCGGCGTGGCCGCGGCTGCGCGCGCGGCGGGCATCCCCGTCATCGCCGTGTGCGGCCGCTCCACGCTGAGCGCCGAGGCGGCCAGGTCGGCCGGGTTCGAGCGCGTGTACGCGCTCAGCGAGCTCGAGCCGGATCCGGCCCGCAGCATGGCCGAGGCCACAGCTCTCCTCACGGAGGTGGGCCGCCGCATCGGCGCCGAGGTCGGCGAGCTCGTGCCGCGGCGCTGAGCGCCCGCCCGTCATCGCCGGGATCCGTCGTCGTGGCAGCGGCGCCGACGTCACCGCCGCGTAGGATCGGAGGTCGGTGAACGATACCGAGGATGTGGTGAACGGTCTCGCAGACGAGGTGGACACATGACGGAGCGCCCGCGTCTGCGTGACGTGGCCGCCCTCGCCGGTGTCTCGCCGACGACGGCCTCGCACGCGTTCAGCGGGCATCGCCCGGTATCGGCCGCGACGAAGGCCGCGGTGCTGAAGGCCGCGTTCGACCTCGGCTTCGTGATGGAGCGCGATGCGGGACAGCGCACCGTCGGCCTGCTGCTGCGCCCGCCCGAGGCCATCCGCGGGTTCGCGTCCGGCTCCGACGCCTTCACCTCCGTCGCCGGCGCAGTGCTGGTCGCGTTGCTGAGCGCCGGGTTCTCCGTCTCCTCGTTCCTCACGCTCGAGGACATCGGCGCCCAGGTCGGCCGGCTCGACGCCTTCGTGCTGCTGCATCCCCGCCGTGGCGACGAGGTGCTCCGTGCGCTCATCGAGCGCGACATCCCGACCGTGACGCTGGATCGGGATCCGGACGACGACGACTTCCCGTGGTGGATCAGCGCCGACCACGTCGCCAACGCGCGCATTCTCCTCGGTCACCTGCTGGAGCGGGGGGCGCAGCGCCCGGCGCTGATCGTCGGATCGACGCAGAACACGTATCTGGAGTCGATCGCCGGCGTCTACGTCCAGGAGATGCGCGCGCGGGGGCTGCCCGTGCTGGTGAGGGAGCTGGAGCCGGTGCGTGGACAGCAGGGCGGAGCGGCGGCGGCCGAGTCGCTGCTGCGCACGCCGACCCCGCCCGACGCATTCCTCACCTCATCGGACGTGTTCGCGGTGGGAGCGATCGAGGCGGTTCAGGCGCGCGGGCTTCGCGTTCCCGACGACGTGCTCGTCGCGAACATGATGGACAGCGTCATCGCCGAGCGTGCCGCGGTGCCGATCACGGCGATGAAGGCCAACATGCAGGTCTGGGCGTCGCAATTGACGCGGCTGCTGGAGCGCCGGCTGAACAGCGCCGCTCCGCTCACGTCGCATCTGCGACTGGAGTTCGATCTGGTGGAACGTGCGTCGACACGGCGGCCGGGGTCAGGCGGCGAGTCGGCCCCGTGATCCCGCGCCGGTGGAGCGCCGATGGCGCGGCACGCGAGGGTGCCTGTCCAAATTGTGCAAACGGTGTTGTCGCCTCCGCGTCCGAGCGCGACGATATCTGCATCCGAAACCTTCATTCCGGATTGTGAAATCGAGTGTCGACGGCACTGTCGCCGTCGAGAGGGGTTCAAATCACAATGACGTCCAATGACTACGTCCACGTCCCGAGCCGGAGCTCTGAGGGGCTCGATGAGGCTCCCTCCGGCGTGTTCGCGGTGCAGGCGGGAATCAGTCCGCGCCTGTACAACCGGGACCTCGCTCCCACCAACCGCCAGAGCCGCCACTGGAGCGCGTACAGCATCTTCACCCTCTGGGCGAACGACGTGCACAGCCTGGGCAACTACGCATTCGCGATCGGATTGTTCACCCTCGGCCTGTCCGGCGGGCAGATCCTGGGCGCGCTCGGCTTCGGCGCGTTGTTCCTCTTCCTGCTGCTGACCTTCTCCGGATTCATGGGCGAGAAGACCGGCGTGCCGTTCCCGGTGATGAGCCGGGTCGCCTTCGGCATCCACGGCGCGCAGATCCCCGGCCTGCTCCGCGGCGGCGTCGCGATCGCCTGGTTCGGCATCCAGACCTACCTCGCCTCCCAGGTGCTGCAGGTCGTGCTGATCGCGATCGCCCCGGGCCTCACGAACCTGCAGAGCGGGTCCTTCCTCGGGCTGTCGGCGCTCGGCTGGATCACGTTCGTCGCGTTGTGGATCATCCAGGTGATCATCGTCAGCTACGGCATGGAGATGATCCGCAAGTACGAGGCCTTCGCAGGCCCGATCATCCTCGCCACTTTCGTGATCCTCGCGGTCTGGGTTCTCGTGCAGTCCGGATTCCAGGTCGACTGGGCGCCCACGAAGTCCGCCGGAGGCGCCGACAGCTGGCTGCACATGCTGGGCGCGGCGTCCCTGTGGGTCTCGATCTACGGCACGTTCGTGCTGAACTTCTGCGACTTCACCCGCGGCGCCAAGTCGCGCAAGGCGATCGTGAAGGGCAACTTCTGGGGCATCCCGATCAACATGCTGTTCTTCGGCGTCATCGTCGTCATCCTCACCGGTGGCAGCTTCAAGATCAACGGCACGCTCATCACATCGCCCTCCGAGATCGTCTCCGCCATCCCGAACACGTTCCTGCTGGTACTCGCCTCGCTGGCGCTGATCGCCCTGACCATCGCGGTCAACCTGATGGCGAACTTCGTGGCTCCCACTTATGCGTTGAACAACCTGTTCCCGCGGCATCTGAACTTCCGCCGCGCCGCGCTGATCTCGGCCGTGATCGGGATCGTGATCACCCCCTGGAACATGTACAACTCCCCGGTCGTGATCGGCGTCTTCCTCGGCGGCCTCGGAGCCCTGCTCGGCCCGCTGTTCGGCATCATCATGGTCGACTACTGGCTGATCAAGAAGCAGCGGGTCAACGTGCCCCAGCTCTACTCGGAGTCCCCGATGGGCGAGTACGCGTACACCAAGGGCTTCAACCCGCGTGCCGTGATCGCACTGATCATCGCCGGCGCGCTGTCGCTGCTGTTCACGTTCCTGCCGGTCTTCCACGCCATCAGCGACTTCTCCTGGTTCGTCGCCGCCGGATCCGCCGCGATCATCTACGCGATCATCGCCGACCGGCGCGGCCCGTTCCACGATGTCGACGGCACCGCGATCGCGGTGGACGTCACCCACTGAGCGCGAGGAGGAACACCATGCGCATTCTCATAGCGAACGTCAACACCACCGAGGCGATGACCGATGCCATCGCCGAGGCGGCACGCTCAGCCGCGTCACCGGGTACGGAGATCATCGGCCTGACGCCCGACTTCGGCGCCGAGAGCTGCGAAGGCAACTTCGAGAGCTACCTCGCCGCGATCGCGGTCATGGACAAGGTCGTCCGCTATGAGGGCGAGTACGACGCCGTCATCCAGGCCGGCTACGGCGAGCACGGCCGCGAAGGCCTGCAGGAGCTGCTCACCGTGCCCGTCGTCGACATCACCGAGGCGGCCGCATCCACCGCGATGTACCTCGGTCGCTCGTACTCCGTGGTGACGACCCTCGACCGGACGGTGCCGCTCATCGAGGACCGGCTGATCCTCGCCGGACTGCACGGCCGGTGCGCCTCGGTGCGTTCCTCGGGTCTCGGCGTGCTGGAGCTGGAGTCGGATCCGGAGCGCGCGGTCGAGGCGATCGCCGCCGAGGCGCAGAAGGCGGTCGAGATCGACCGCGCCGAGGTCATCGTCCTCGGCTGCGGCGGCATGGCCGAGCTCAAGGACCGCGTCGTCGAGTTGTGCGGCGTGCCGGTCGTGGACGGTGTGCAGGCCGCCGTCCAGGTCGCCGAGAGCCTGGTGCGCCTGGGGCTCACCACTTCCAAGGTCCGCACCTATGCCCCGCCCCGACCGAAGCGCGTCACCGGTTTCCCGGCGACGGCGCGCTGATTCCGGAGCACAATCGAATCACCCCACACCCACCCGTCAACCACCTCACAACGCCGGCGACGTCGCCGGCAGAAGGGAATCCGCGGACATGTCCCAGGAGACCGAAGAACACGCCTCGCTCGACCCGACCGGTGAGCACTACGATCTGGTGATCCGCGGCGAGCGGGTGCTCACCAGCTCCGGGATCCGGCCCCGTGAGGTCGGCGTCCGCGACGGCGTCATCATCGCGATGCAGCCGCTCGGCAACGGGCTCCGGGGCGACGAGATCATCGAGCTCGCCGACGACGAGACCCTGATCCCGGGGCTGGTCGACACGCACGTGCACGTGAACGAGCCCGGCCGCACGGAATGGGAGGGCTTCTCCTCGGCCACCAAGGCCGCCGCGGCCGGCGGCGTCACCACGATCCTCGACATGCCGCTGAACAGCATCCCGCCGACGATCGACGTGGAGGCGCTGGACATCAAGCGCGACGTCGCCCGCGATCAGGTGCACGTCGACGTGGGCTTCTGGGGCGGCGCCGTGCCGGGCAACATCGACAAGCTGCGGGGCCTGCACGACGCGGGCGCATTCGGGTTCAAGTGCTTCCTGCTGCACAGCGGCGTGGACGAGTTCCCGCCGCTGGACCCCGATCAGCTCGAGGAGGACATGCGCGAGCTCGCCACGTTCGACTCGGTCATGATCGTGCACGCCGAGGACTCCCGCGCGATCGACCGCGCGCCCAAGCCCGACGGCGACGACTACGCCAAGTTCCTCGCCTCGCGCCCCCGCGGTGCGGAGAACCTCGCGATCGCCGAGGTCATCGAGCGCGCCCGCTGGACCGGCGCCCGCGCGCACATCCTGCACCTGTCCTCCTCGGACGCGCTGCCGATGCTGCGCTCGGCCAAGCACGACGGCATCAAGCTCACGGTCGAGACCTGCCCGCACTACCTCACGCTCACTGCGGAGGAGATCCCGCTCGGCGCGACCGCGTTCAAGTGCTGCCCCCCGATCCGCGAGGCCGGCAACCGCGAACTGCTCTGGCAGGGCCTGGAGGACGGCACGATCGACTTCATCGTGTCCGACCACTCGCCCTCGACCCTCGACCTCAAGGACCTCGAGAACGGCGACTTCGCCGTGGCCTGGGGCGGCGTCGCGTCGCTGCAGCTCGGGCTGTCGCTGATCTGGACCGAGGCGCGTCAGCGCGGCCTGTCGCTGGAGACGGTGGTGGGCTGGATGAGCGAGAAGCCGGCGCAGTTCGCCGGTCTCACGGGCAAGGGGCGGATCGCGCCCGGCTACGACGCGGACTTCTCGTCCCCGTGAGCGCGAGCCATAGGCCGCGCTCACGGGGACGACTCGGAAGTGGGAGGCGCTTCGAAGCTCGTCGACGGTGTGCGGACAACGGCGTCCCTCATCGTCGGCGGATCCTGGTGATCCTGAACGGCGGATGCCGGCCCGATTCTGTATCGGGCCGGCATTTTCGCGCGCTCCCAGGTCTTGTCCCGCGAGACCCGAGTTGTCGCACCCAACCGGGCGGGGCGCCGCGCAATGCGGCTCAGACGCGCGCCGTCTTCACAGCTTCTCCTGCAGAACCGGGATCTCCTGCGAGATCGCGGCCGGTTCCGACGCGGGCGTCGCGGCTGCGCCGTCGATCGTGCCGTCCGAGATACCCTCGGCCTCGCCCTCGAACACGGGCACCTGCGGGTCGCGCTTCTCGAGCAGCACGAAGGAGAAGTATCCGAGCGCGCAGCCGATGAACCAGGTGTAGTTCCCGATCCACGCCACGTCGAAGGCGCCGAGGTCGGCGAACAGCTTGGGGAACACGCCCAGGATCACGGTGGGTATACCGGCGATCAGGATCGCCTTCACGCCGTTGGGGTTGTAGCCGTTGCGGTACCAGTACGGACCCTTCGCGTCCATCGTGTACATCGCGTCGACCTTGATCCGCTGGTGAGCGGCCACGTAGTAGCCGGCAATGAGGATGCCGAACAGGGGGCCGATCAGTGCGCCGAGCACGCCGAGCGTGTAGTGGATGGCGGTGTCGTTGGAGTACCAGTTCCACGGCGTGAGGATCACCGATCCGACGGCGGCGATCATGCCGCCCATCCGCCAGGAGATGCGGTGCGGAGCGACATTGGAGAAGTCGAAGGCGGGGGAGATGAAGTTCGCGACGATGTTGATGCCCACCGTGGCGATCACGAAGGTGAGCCCGCCGAGCAGGATCGCGAAGACGCTGTCGATCTTCTCGACGGTCTTGATCGGATCCGTGATGAGCTCGCCGAACACCGGCACGGTGGCCGAGGCGGTGATCACGACCAGCAGCGAGAAGAACAAGAAGTTGATCGGAAGACCGAGGAAGTTGCCGCGCTTGACGGCGGCGAACGAGCGGCCGTACCGCGCGAAGTCGCCGAAGTTCAGCATCGGGCCGGAGAAGTACGACACCACGATCGCGATCGCGGTGGCCATGACCGGCAACGAAGACCAGAAGTCCAGCGGCTTGCCGGCCGAGAGGTCGAAGCTGATGTGGCCCCATCCCGCCTGCGAGACCAGGTAGATCGCAAGGACGATCATCACGACGTACACCGCCGGCCCGGCGTAGTCGATGAAGCGCCGGATGACTTCCATGCCGCGCCAGAACAGCGCCGCCTGAGCAACCCAGAGGATCGCATACGAGATCCAGCCCAGTGCCGACAGGCCGAGGAACGAGTGATTCACCAGGTCGTGGGTGCCCGGCACGAACTTCAGCAGCACGATGTTCAACGACTCGGCGGCGAGGAAGGTCTGCACCCCGTACCAGGCGATCGCGATGAGACCGCGGATGATGGCGGGGATGTTCGCGCCCCGGATCCCGAAGATGGCGCGGTTGATCACGGGGTAGGGCACGCCGGTCTTCTGGCTGGGCTTGGCGACGAGGTTGGCGAACACCTGGACGATGACGATGCCTGCGACGAGCGCCACCAGCACCTGCCAGCTGGCGAGGCCGAGCGCGAACAGCGAGCCGGCCGTGAGGTAGCCGCCTACCGAGTGCACATCGGACATCCAGAACGCGAAGATGTTGTACGCGCTCCAGCCCTGCTTGCGCAGAGGCGCGAGATCCTCGTTGGCGAGACGGAGGTCGTACTCGGGCTTCATATTGCCTGCTCCGACCGGAAGGCCGGCCGCCTCGACGATGTCGTGCGGTTTGGTCTCGGGGGCGGCAGAGCTCGCGGAAGGGGGAGGGGGAGGAGTCATCTCGGGGTGCCTTTCGGGAAGGTCCGCCGAGTCCGTCGGCGCCGCGGGTGATGCAGGGATCGCGCCTTCGAGACCTTGAGATGAAGCTATTGATGCGCTCTCCGTCACGGGTTTCCTCCGTGTAACGGCGACGTTAAGTTCGCCCGCCCGGTCTCTTGCCCGGGAACGTTCGATCCGGTAAAGTTGAGTCTTATCAACTCAACTTTCAAGGGTCGGATCCGATCCGGCTCTTGCGCCTCACATGCAAGGAGAACCCAGGAGGACGAATGGCCACCCCTCAGACGGCACAGCAGGACGAGCAGCAGTCGGCGCTCGAGCAGTTCGGCATCAACCTCACCGATCGCGCCCGCCAGGGCAAGCTCGATCCGGTGATCGGACGCGATGCGGAGATCCGCCGCGTGAGCCAGGTGCTCACCCGCCGCACCAAGAACAACCCGGTGCTGATCGGCGAGCCCGGCGTCGGCAAGACCGCCGTGGTCGAGGGCCTCGCGCAGCGCATCGTCGCCGGCGACGTGGCCGAGTCGCTCAAGGACAAGGAGCTGGTGTCGCTGGACATCTCCGCCCTCGTCGCCGGCGCCATGTACCGCGGCCAGTTCGAGGAGCGCCTGAAGAGCGTGCTCAAGGAGATCACCGAGTCCGACGGCCGGGTCATTACCTTCATCGACGAGCTGCACGTGCTCATGGGCGCGGGTGGGGGAGAGGGATCCGTCGCCGCGTCCAACATGCTCAAGCCCATGCTCGCCCGCGGCGAGCTGCGCCTCATCGGCGCCACCACTCTCAACGAGTACCGCGAGTTCATCGAGAAGGACGCGGCGCTCGAGCGGCGCTTCCAGCAGGTCTACGTCGGCGAACCCTCCGTGGAAGACTCGATCGCGATCCTGCGCGGGCTCAAGGGCCGCTACGAGGCGCACCACGGGGTGACCATCAGCGACTCCGCACTCGTCGCGGCCGCCTCGTTGTCGAACCGCTACCTGCCGAGCCGCCAGCTGCCGGACAAGGCGATCGACCTCATCGACGAGGCCATGAGCCGGCTCAAGATGGAGATCGACTCGAGCCCCGTCGAGATCGACCAGCTCAAGAGGTCGGTCGACCGGATGCGGCTCGAAGAGCTCGCGCTGAAGAAGGAGAAGGATGCGGCCTCGAAGGAGCGCCTCGCGAAGCTGCGGGAGCAGATGGGCGAGGCAGAGGCCGAGCTCGCCGGCCTCGAGGCCCGCTGGGAGCGCGAGCGCGGCGGCCTGAACCGGGTAGGCGAACTCAAGAAGCGCCTCGACGAGGCGTTCACCGAGCGCGACAGGGCTCTGCGCGACGCCGACTACGTGAAGGCGTCGAAGCTCGAGTACGAGACGATCAAGCAACTGCAGGCCGAGCTCGCCGAGGCCGAGCGCCAGGCGGACGCGGTGAGCGACGAGCCGCGCATGGTCAACGAGCAGGTCACCGACGAGGACATCGCGGCCGTGATCGCAGCCTGGACGGGCATCCCCGTGGGCCGGCTGCTGCAGGGCGAGAGCCAGAAGCTCCTGCACCTGGAGCGCGAACTCGGCCGTCGCCTCATCGGTCAGAAGGAGGCGGTGGCGGCCGTCTCCGACGCGGTGCGCCGTTCGCGCGCCGGCATCAGCGACCCCGGTCGTCCGACCGGATCCTTCCTGTTCGTCGGCCCCACCGGCGTCGGCAAGACCGAGCTGGCCAAGGCGCTCGCCGAGTTCCTCTTCGACGACGAGCACGCCATGGTGCGCATCGACATGTCGGAGTACGGCGAGAAGCACTCGGTCTCCCGGCTCGTCGGAGCCCCTCCCGGGTACATCGGGTACGAGCAGGGCGGCCAGCTCACCGAGGCCGTGCGGCGGCGCCCGTACAGCGTGGTGCTGCTGGACGAGGTCGAGAAGGCGCACCCCGAGGTGTTCGACGTGCTGCTGCAGGTCATGGACGACGGACGCCTCACCGACGGCCAGGGCCGCACGGTCGACTTCTCGAACGTCATCCTGATCCTCACCAGCAACATCGGATCCCCGATCCTGATCGACCCGACGCTCTCGCCCGACGAGAAGCGCGAGGCCGTGATGGCGCTCGTGCGGCAGGCGTTCAAGCCCGAGTTCATCAACCGTCTCGACGACATCGTGATGTTCCAGGCTCTCACCGAGGACGACCTCGCCCAGATCGTGGAGCTCACGATCGACCAGCTGCAGCGCCGCCTCGCCGACCGCCGGCTGACGCTCGCCGTCACCCCGGATGCGCGCGCCTGGCTGGCCGAGCGCGGCTACGACCCGGTGTTCGGAGCCCGGCCGCTGCGGCGACTGATCCAGAACGAGGTGCAGAACCGGCTGGCGTCGGCGCTGCTCTCCGGCCGCGTGCACGACGGCGACATCGTGCGGGTGGATGTCGCCGCCGATGGATCCTCGCTGGTCCTCACCAGTGATGGCCCCACTGCGCCGCGGGAGGCGGACACGGGCTCGGACGACGAGACGATCGAGGCCGAGCTGCTCGACGACTGACACGCGGCGCCGTCACGCCAGGGGCCCGGATCTTCCTGATCCGGGCCCCTTTTTCGTGCTTGCACGACCGCGATGGGATGCTGCACTTATCCGCATTACGGAAAGTACCATCCGAGATTCGGAAAAAAGTCTTGACTCTGGACGAGTGCTCCCCTTAGCCTGAGGGGGTCTCCAGAGCTGGAGATGCACCTGGACCAACAGCATCCGCCCCGCTCGCGAGGCGGACGGAGCGCCCGCACCGCGTCGCCACACCGGCGATGCATGCCGGCCGGCGCTCGGCTCACCCGGTGCCTGCACCCGACGAAGAGGTCGAATTGACTACCAAGCAGAAGAAGGAGTTCGTCCGCCCCGAGGACGAGCGACTGCCGATCGGCGCGACCATCGGCTACGGCATCCAGCACGTGCTCACGATGTACGGCGGCATCATCGCCCCGCCGCTCATCATCGGGCAGATCGCGGGCCTCAAGCCGGCTGACATCGGCGTGCTCATCGCCGCGTGCCTGTTCATGGGCGGACTCGCCACGATCCTGCAGACGGTCGGCGTGCCGTTCTTCGGATCGCAGCTTCCGCTCGTGCAGGGCGTCTCGTTCGCGGGCGTCGCCACGATGGGGGCGATCGTCACGAGCGGCGGCGGGCTGCCGGCGGTGTTCGGATCCGTCATCGCCGCGTCGGTGATCGGTCTGCTGATCGCCCCGGTGTTCGCCACCATCATCCGGTTCTTCCCCCCGGTCGTGACGGGAACGGTCATCACCACGATCGGTCTCAGCCTGCTGCCCGTCGCCGCCGGCTGGATCTACGGTCCCGGTGCGAACCCGGCGGACGGCGCGCTGCCGGAGAACCTGCTGCTGGCGGCCATCACCCTCGTGATCGTGCTCGTGCTCAGCAAGATCCCGGTGGGCGCGATCTCGCGGCTCGCGATCCTGCTCGCGATCGTGCTCGGCACCATCGTCGCGGTCTTCCTCGGCAAGGCGGACTTCAGCAAGGTCGGGCAGGGCGACATCTTCGCCCTTCCGCGGATCTTCGGTTTCGGCATGCCGACGTTCGAGCTCGCCGGCATCATCTCGATGTTCATCGTGATCCTGGTGACGCTGACGGAGACCACCGCCGACATCCTTGCCGTGAGCGAGATCGTGGGCACCAAGGTCGACTCCAAGCGCATCGCCGCCGGCCTGCGCGCCGACATGCTCTCCAGCGCCGTCTCGCCGATCTTCGGCACGTTCACGCAGTCCGCGTTCGCGCAGAACGTCGGCCTGGTCGCGATCACCGGCGTGAAGAGCCGCTTCGTGGTCACCGCCGGCGGTGGGGTGCTCGTCATCCTGGGCCTGCTGCCCGTGCTCGGCCGTGTCGTCGGCGCCATCCCGTCGCCGGTCCTCGGCGGTGCCGGCCTGGTGCTGTTCGGCTCCGTGGCCGCATCGGGCATCCGCACGCTCGCCAAGGTCGAGTACAAGGACAACATGAACCTCGTGATCGTCGCCACGTCGCTCGCGGTGGGCATGCTCCCGATCGCCGTGCCGTCGATCTACGCGCAGATGCCGGCCTGGTTCGTGACGATCTTCCACTCCGGAATCAGCTCGGCCGCGGTGACGGCGATCCTGCTGAACCTGCTGTTCAACCACCTCGGCAGCGCCAAGCGCAAGAACGCCTTCGTGTCGGCGCCGACGCGCAGCATCCCGGTCGCGTACCTGGACGCCTTCGAAGACGGCGACTCGATCATCGACGGCAAGATCGTCGACCGCGACGGCAACGAGGTCGCGGTCGAGCGTCCGTCGCACTGACCCTGGACCCGCGAGACTGCAACTGAGTCTCGAAACTGCGGCACAATCCTGCAGTTTCGAGACGGGGCTGCAGTCTCGCGGGTTCGGACAGTCGGAGGCGGATGGCGCTCGGGATCCGCAATCCGAATAGCGGAAATCAGGATCCGGGATCCGGAAAAGCATTGACCTCGACATCGGAGCAGTGATAGATCTGAACTGTCTCCCTCATCGGGGACGCACCTGGATCAGCAGACAGGTCAACACTGAGCTGGCCCCCGCGGGGCCGGATCCGGCTCCGCCTCATCCACAGGGAGTCTGCGCAATGTCCGAATCCACTCGCACCGTCTGGCTGAAGAACCCGCTCGCGATCCACACCGGCGACACCGCCGACGCCCGCGGCGGCCTGGTGGTCGCCGGTTCCACGATCCTCGAGGCGGTGCCCGCCGGCGGATCCCCGTCGCAGCCGGTCGACGAGGTCTACGACGCCTCGCGGCACGTGATCATCCCCGGCTTGATCAACACGCACCACCACTTCTACCAGACCCTCACCCGCGCCTGGACGCCCGTGGTCAGCGCCGAGCTGTTCCCCTGGCTGAAGGGGCTGTATGGCGTCTGGGCGGGGCTCACCCCGCGCGACCTCGAGCTCGCGACGACCGCGGCGCTCGCGGAGCTGCTGCTCTCGGGCTGCACGACTGCCGCCGACCACCACTACCTCTTCCCGAACGGGCTCGAGGAGGGCATCGACGTGCAGGTCGATGTCGTGAAGCGCCTCGGCATGCGCGCCACGCTGACCCGCGGATCCATGTCGCTGGGCGAGAAGGACGGAGGGCTGCCGCCGCAGAGCACCGTGCAGGACGCCGACGTCATCCTCGCCGACAGCGAGCGCCTCGTCGGCGCGTATCACGAGCGCGGCGACGGCGCCTTCGTGCAGATCGGTCTCGCGCCATGCTCTCCGTTCTCGGTCACCACGGGCGTGATGCGCGACACCGCCGCCCTCGCCGAGCGCCTCGACGTGCGCCTGCACACCCACCTCGCCGAGACGATCGACGAGGAGGACTTCTGCCGCGAGACCTTCGGGCTGCGCACGGTCGACTACCTCGAGAGCGTCGGCTGGCTCTCCGACCGCACCTGGCTCGCCCACGGCATCCACTTCGACGACGCCGAGATCGCGCGCCTGGGCGCGGCCGGCACCGCCGTCTCGCACTGCGCCACCTCGAACATGCGGCTCGCCTCGGGCATCGCACGGGCGGTCGAGCTCGAGGCAGCGGGCGTGCCGGTCGGCCTGGGCGTGGACGGATCCGCGTCGAACGACGGCTCCAACATGATGATGGAGGTGCGCCAGGCCCTGTACCTGCAGCGCCTGCGCTACGGCGCCGCCGCCGTCACGCCCGAGCACGCCCTGAACTGGGCGACGCAGGGCTCGGCGCGCGCCCTCGGCCGCAACGACATCGGCATTCTGGCGCCGGGCAAGCAGGCGGATCTGGCGATGTTCACCCTCGACGAGCTGCGCTTCTCGGGCAGCCACGACCCGCTCGCCGCCCTGCTGCTGTGCGGCGCCGAGCGCGCCGACCGGGTCATGGTGGGCGGCGCCTGGCGCGTGCTCGACGGGCAGATCGTCGGCCTGGACGTGCCGCAGCTCATCGCCGAGCACAGCGCCGCGGCCCGCCGGCTGCTCGCCCGGCACGGCTGAGGCCCGGGCCGCCGCGCCCCGGGCCGCCGACCCCCTTGCTCACTGGTCGCATATTGCGGCTTCGCGAGCTCGAATGCCGCAATTCGCGACCAGTGAGCAGGGCCGGGCGCGGATCCGGGTCGAGGGCGGATCCGGGTCCGAGGCGGATCCGGGCCGAGGGCGGATCCGGGTCCGGGGCGGATCCGGGCCGGAGGCGGGATCCGGGCCGGGCACCTCAGCGTCGCGTGGTCGCCCAGTCCTCGGGACCCGTGGATCCGGCCGGGTACTCCTGGATCGGCACCGCGTCCGAGCGCCAGGCGTCGAGGGCGGGCTGGATGATCCGCCAGCACTGCTCCGCCGCGTCGCCCCGGACGGACAGCGCCACATCGCCGTCGAGGATCTCGCTGAGCACTTCGGTGTAGGCCAGCAGCGTGCCCTTGCCGAGTTCGGTGGACAGCACGTCGCGGCGCAGGGCGAACGGGTCGTCGCCGCCGTTCACGTTCAGCTCGAGCGCGATCCGGTCGGGGCCGAGCGAGAAGCGCAGCACGCCGCCGTCGGTCGGCGTCCCGGTGAGCCCGCCGGGGATGTGCCGCACCGGCCGGAACGTGACGACGATCTCGGCGCAGCGCTCGCCGAGGGCCTTGCCGCTGCGCAGCGTGAAGGGCACGCCCGCCCAACGCGCCGTGTCGACCTCGCAGGTGATCTCGGCGAGGGTCTCGGTGTTGCGCGCCGGATCCACGCCCTCTTCGTCCGCGTAGGACGGCACGGCGCGGTCGCCGCTCGTGCCGGCGGTGTAGCGGGCGCGGCGGGTCGACACGACCGGGTCGTCGCCGAGGATCCGGGTCGCGCGCAGGGCGGCGGCCATGGCGTCGCGCAGGTCGATCTCGTCCAGATCCGCCGGCTGCTCCATCGCGAGGATCGCGAGCACCTGCAGCAGGTGGCTCTGGATCATGTCGACCAGCGCCCCGGCCTTGTCGTAGTAGCGGGCCCGATTCTCCAGGGCCAGCGACTCGTCGTAGCGCACCAGAACCGACTGCACGTGATCCGCCGACCAGACCGGCTCGACCAGCCGGTTCGCGAAGCGCACGCCCATGACGTTGAGGATCGTGGAGCGGCCCAGGAAGTGATCGACGCGGAAGACCTGGTTCTCCGGCACGATCCGGGTGACCAGAGCGTTGAGCGCGGCGGCGCTCTGCTCGTCATGACCGAACGGCTTCTCCAGCGCCAGGACCGTGCCCGCGGGCAGGGGGATGTCGACGAGCTTCTCGCACGCGGCCTCGGCCACGGCGGGCGGGAGCGCGAAATAGATCACGAGCGAGCCTTCGGTGCCCGCGATGAGCCCCGCCAGCGAATCGCGGTCGGTGACGTCGGCCTTGACGTACGTGGTCCCGGCGATCCGCGGCAGCTGATCCGTGCCGTCGACCGTGGCGAATGCGGTGCTTACGGCCTCCTGCCAGCGCTCATCGGACCAGTCGTCGGATCCGGCGCCGCGGAGCACCAGAGCGCGGTCGGGCTGGCGTTTCAGGAGTTGCGCGATCGCGGGCAGCAGCAGGCGGGAGGTGAGGTCGCCGGAAGCGCCGAGGATGAGCAGCGTCGTCGGGGTGGTCATAGCCCCCACGATAGGCCGCGCCGCGCCCTTCCTGTCGGTGACCCGGGCTGGCCCCGGATCCTGTGACTCGAATGGGGGAGGCGGAGAAACGCATGTGCGAGACTGCGGCCATGGGTGAGGGTGACGTGCCGGCCGTGCCGATCGAGGACTACGCGCTGCTCAGCGACGGGCGCACCGCCGCGCTCGTGTCGCGGGCCGGCAGCATCGACTGGCTCTGCGCGCCGCGCCTCGACTCCGCGTCGCTGTTCGGCGCCCTGCTCGGCGGGGTCGAGCAGGGGCACTGGAGTCTGCGCCCGGCGGATCCTGACGCGACCGCGACGCGGCACTACGACGGCGACACGTTCTGCCTCGTGACCCGGTGGTCCACCGCCGACGGCGTCGCCGAGGTGACCGAGTGGATGCCGATCCCGCTTCCCAAGGATGCGGGGTCGCTCGAGGGAGCGCGGGCCGCGCTGGGCGCAGATCGCACCGACATCATCCGGCGGATCACGGGCATCACCGGGCGCGTGGGTTTCGTGCAGGAGCTGCGCCTGCGGTTCGACTATGCCAGGGCGCTGCCGTGGGTGCGCCAGACCGGCAGCCCGGAATCCCCGGAGCTGACCGCGACCGCCGGCCCCGACGCCGTCGTGGTGCGCGGCACCGCGCTGCAGCCGCACGGGCACAGTCACGTCGGCACGGTCGAGGTCGCCGCGGGTGAGAGCGTGGACCTGGCTCTCACCTGGTTCCCGTCATACCGCCCGGCTCCGGCGCCGCTCGACGCGGAGGCCGCGGAGCGGGCCACCCGGGCGTGGTGGCAGGACTGGGCCGACGGGATCGCCCACGAGGGTCCGCACGAGGACGACGTGCGGCGCTCGCTGCTGATCCTGCGCGCGCTCACGAACCGCGAGACCGGCGGCATCGCGGCCGCGGCGACGACGTCCCTGCCCGAGGACTTCGGCGGTGCGCGCAACTGGGACTACCGCTACGTCTGGCTGCGCGACGCGGCGCTCACGCTCGAGGCCCTGCTGGCGCACGGCCTCGCGGACGAAGCGCGCGCGTGGCGCGACTGGCTGCTGCGGGCGGTCGCGGGGGATCCGGCCGATCTGCAGATCATGTACGGACTGGCGGGGGAGCGAGATCTGCACGAGCGCGAGATGCGCTCTCTGCCCGGCTACGCCGGATCCGCTCCGGTGCGCGTGGGCAACGCCGCGGCGGAGCAGTTCCAGGCGGACGTCGTCGGCGAGGTGATGGTGACGCTCGCCGCCGCGCGCCGGGCGGGCCTCGACGACTCCGCGCGCTCCTGGTCGCTGCAGCGGGTGCTGCTGCGGCACGCCGAGCAGCGATTGGATCGGCCGGACAACGGCATGTGGGAGATCCGCGGGGATCCGCAGTTCTTCACCCACTCCCGGGTGATGCTGTGGGCGGCGTTCGACCGCGGGGTGCGTGCGGTCGAGGAGGACGGCGAGCACGGCGAGGTGGATCGCTGGCGCGAGGTGCGCGATCGGCTGCGCGCCGAGATCGATGCGCACGGCGTCCGCGGGGGCCGCTTCGTGCAGCACCGCGAGACGGACGAGGTCGACGCATCGTTGCTGCTCATCCCGCGCACGGGGTACTGCGCGCCCGACGACCCTCGCATGCTGGCGACCGTGGAGCGGATCGAGCAGACCCTGATCCACGGCGGGCTGGTGAACCGCTACCGCACCGGGTCGGGCGTGGACGGTCTGCCCGGCGGTGAGCACACGTTCCTCGCGTGCTCGTTCTGGCTCGTGGAGCAGTATGCGGTCACCGGGCGCATGGCGGAGGCGCGGGAGCTCATGGACCGGCTGTGCGCGCTGCGCAACGACGTCGGCATGCTGAGCGAGGAGTACGACCCGGTGGGGCATCGGCACGTCGGGAACACACCGCAGGCGTTCTCGCACCTGTCGCTCGTGCGGGCCGCCGACGCGCTCGCCGGCTCGGCCCACCGCGAACGGTGATCCGCGCGGTGTCGCAGATCCAGATCCGCGCGCCGATACTCCGGTCCCACCACACCGAGGAGGATGTACTGGTCACGGGCGGGAGATGTCTGCCAGGATCGATGCCGGGACCTACGGATCCCCGGACTGGAGGCCGTCATGACCAATCCCGGGCGAGCGATCGCCATCACCGCCGCCGGAGCTCTCATCGCGGTGTCCGCGCTGTTCTCTGCGGTTCCCGCTGCGGCAGAGCCGGCACCGCCGCCTCCCGACACGACGATGGATCTCGCATTCTGCGTGCTACCGGACGGCGCGTATCGGCTCGACTATCTGACCTCCGGATGGCCGGAATCTCCCGAGTATGAGATGCACTTCGCGCTGGGCGATCAGCGCCCCGACCCTGTGCCGGTGAACGCCGGCGGCAGCATCGTGACGACGCTGACGGAGAGCGACTGGGACGATGCAACTCGACTTGTCTGGTTCGAACTGGCGGGAGGCACGCACGGCATGACCGGACGGAGCTATATCTCCGCCGACCTGCCGACGCAGGCGTGCCCGGATTCGGACGAGTCCGTCGTTCCGGATCGCGGCATCGGCGTCGACACGGGCATCACAGGATCGGCGCGCACTGCGCAGCCCGCCCCCGACCTCGGCGCTGTCGCCGGTCTGCTGCTCGGCGCGGCCGGGTTCTCCGCGGGCGTCTTGCTCCTGTGGCGCCGTCTCTCGCGCGATGGGCTCCGGCGTCGCTGAGCACGCGGGCTGCGACCACGAGCGGCGGGGCGCCGCGCATCTGACGAGGGCCACGCGTCGGCCGGGGAGAAGCCGGCCGCGCGTGGCGCTCGTCATGGTCGCTGCGGTGCTCGGGGTGATGGTGCTCGCCGGATGCAGTATCGGGTTCCCCACGGCCGGCTCGTCCACCGGGGCTCCGAGCTCGGGTGCTCCGACCAGGGGGGAGCACCCGGTGCCTTCCGCGAGCACCGCTCCGGTCGAGGTGGGACCGGGCATGCCGCAGGAGATGCGCATCCCTGCCATAGGGCTGACCGTGCAAGTCGCCGCGGATCCGTGCCCCCTCGTCGACGGGATGATCACGCCGGATATCGACACCCCGGAGGAGGCGTGCACCCTCGTCGTGGAGGGCAAACCGTATGCGCTGCCCTCGACCGGCGCTCCAGACCTGGCCGCGATCGCCGGCCACACCTGGGCGCGAAACGGTGCCGATTGGCAAGGCAACATCGGCACGGCGGCGTTCAACGCGCTCTACGACTGGGATGAGCCGGATCCGCATTTCACCGTGCACGCGGGTGATGAGATCTGGATCCGGACGTCGACCTCGGGGGCGAACTGGCTCGTCTACCGCGCCGCGGACTTCTTCCGCCCGCTGAAGTACGGAGACGGGCCGGATTCGCTTTCCGGTTCCACGGACATCTGGGGCACCGGCGCGCAGCCCGGACGCCTCCTCACAATCGGCTGCCTGCGCGAGTCGGACGACCCGGAAGGGCGATCACAGCGCAACATCGTGGTCGCCTGGGCATTCGACCGAGTAGCGACGGACGCGCCCTGACGCGGAATGCGGGCGACCGTGGCCGGGACGACGAACGCCCCCTCCGTGCGCGGAGAGGGCGTTCGGATCCGGTCGGATCAGTCGTTGACGAGCAGCGTCTCGGCGATCGGACGGCGGGTGCGCGGCGCGTTCTCGCGCTGCTGCAGCTCCTCCGACGCGGTGCGGATGTCGCCCAGCTCGCCGACGGCCATGACCGAGATCGGGGTGAAGTCGCTGCTCAGGTCGAACGCGGCCGCGATGGCGTCGCGGTCGAAGCCGCCCATCTGGTGGGTGGACAGGCCGTTGGCGTGCGCCTGCACGGTGAAGTGCGCGGCCGCCTGGCCGGTGTCGTACAGGGCCCAGGTCATGGGCTCCCCGTCGCGGGTCGTCTCGGCGACGAACACCACGAGTGCCGCAGCGTCGGGGGCCCAGCCGCTGTTGAAGCCGGCCAGGGTCGCCACGATCTTCGCGTGCGCCTCGGAACCGCGGCGCGCCACGATCGCGCGCCAGGGCTGGAAGTTCACGGCGGTCGGCGCCCAGCGGGCGGCCTCGAGTGCGCTGGCCAGCGCGGCCTCGTCGATGGCGGAGGTGGCGTCGAAGATACGGGTGCTCCAGCGCTCGGCGAGGACGTCGAGGATTGGGGCGTCGGTGACCGCGGTGCGGTCGATGGCGGGCGTGCTCATGGCGATGAGGCCTTTCGGATCGGGTTGTCTGCTGCCGGACCTCATCGTCCGTACAGCAGGGGTTAACGATCCATGCACGTGAATATTCCGAGCGGGTTCGGATCCGTTCGGAGAGCGCCAGACCCGAACCCGAACCCGGACCCGCGGATCGCGCCCTCCACGACCGCGAGACTGCATCTCTGTCTCGAGACTGCAGTCCATTCATGCTGTCTCGAGACGAAGATGCAGTCTCGCGGGTAGGTAGACGGGAACCCGCCGAGGCCCCGGACGCGCCGAGGCGCGACCCGGATCCGGTCAGCCCTTCAGCGCCTCCAACAGCTTGACCCTGCCGCCCATGCGCAGCAGCGAGTTCTCGTAGATCTTCGCGGCGACGAGGATCGCGGCCACGCAGGCGACGAGCAGGATCACCAGCGACAGGAGCGGCTCCCACCACTGCGCATCGCCGACGAACAGCCGTACCGGCATCGCGACCGGGGCGGAGAACGGGATGTAGGACAGGATCGTCATCACGACCGGGTTGTCGTTGAAGATGATCGTGAGGATGTACGGCGCCATCACCAGCATCGTGATCGGCATCGTGGTGGATCCGATGTCCTCCTGACGCGACACCAGTGCGGCGGCGGCGGCGAACAACGAGGCCAGCAGCACGAAGCCGAACAGGAAGAACACGGCGAACCACACGAGCGGCGCTCCGAGCCCCTCCAAGACGGCGTTCTGCCCGGTGACGATGAGCCCGACCATCGCGATCGCGGCGAGCGCGAGGATCTGCGCCATCGCCAGCACCGTGTTGCCGAGGACCTTGCCGGCCAGGAGCACCCGCGCGGGGATCGCCGCGAGCAGCAGTTCGACCACGCGGGTGGACTTCTCCTCGACCACGCTCTGCGCCATGGTCATTCCGAACGTGGACGCCGCCATCAGGAAGACGACGCCGAAGCCGATGGCGACGAGGTACCGCAGCAGCGGATTGGTCGTGTCCGGTTCGAGGATCGTGACCTTGGGCGTCTTCGCGAGCGCGTTGAGCAGACCGCTGGGCGTGTCCTTGAGCACCACGACCTCGAAGCCGAAGGTCGAATCGGACGAAGGGACCAGTGCGGCCGCGACTTTCCCGTCGCGGACCTCCTTCTCGGCGGTGGCCACGTCCTTCACGCCGATCACGGCCAATCCGTCAATCGAGAGCGTGATCGGCGGAGTCCCGTCAACTGCCGCGATCTTGGTCTCCGAGGTGTTCTTGCTCATGAATCCGCCGATGAGCACACCGGCGAGGGCGATGAGCAGCAGGATCCCCGTGGAGATCAGGAACGCCTTGCTGCGCAGCTTGGATCCGATCTCGCGCTCGGCGACGAGGAAGATGCCGCTCGAGACGGAGAGTGCGCCGCTCTGCGGGGTTGCGGTGCTCACTGGATGACCTCCTTGAAGATCTGGGCGAGGGTGGGATGCTGCGGGGAGAAGGAGTGCACGACGCCGTGGCCGAGCGCGGTGCGCAGCACGCGCTGGGCGTCCTCCGGGGTGTCGGCGTCGAAGACGGCGGTGCCGCGTTCGAAGTCGACGACGGTGATTCCGGGCTCGGAGCGGATCCAGCCCGCGTCGGCGTCGGAGACCAGTTCGTAGCGCGGGGCGGAGTGCTGCGCGCGCAGCTGCTCGCGGGAGCCGGCGGCCCGGATCGTGCCACCCGCGATGATGACGAGGTCGTCGCAGAGTCGCTCGACGACGTCGAGCTGGTGCGAGGAGAACAGGATCGACGCGCCCTGCGCGGCCCTGGCCTGCAGCACCCCGGCCACGACGTCGACGGCGAGCGGATCCAGTCCCGAGAACGGCTCGTCGAGGATGAGCACCTCGGGGTCGTGCACCAGGGCGGCGGCGATCTGGGCGCGCTGCTGGTTGCCGAGCGAGAGCGACTCGATGGTGTCGTGCAGCCGTTCGCCGAGGCCGAGCTCGGTCAGCAGCGCCTCGCCGCGGGCGGTCGCCTCGGACTTGCCGAACCCGTGCAGCCGCGCGAGGTAGGCGACCTGCTCGAGCACCTTCATCTTCGGATACAGGCCGCGTTCCTCGGGCATGTATCCGAAATGGCGGCGGTCGGCGGCCGCGACGTCGTGCCCGCCCAGGCGCACCGTGCCGCCGTCGGCGCCGAGCACACCCAGCACGATCCGCATCGTGGTGGTCTTGCCGGCGCCGTTGCCGCCGACGAAGCCCGTGAGCCGGCCGGGTTCGACGCGGAACGAGACGTCGTCGAGCACGCGCCGGGCACCGTAGCTCTTGGTGAGGCCATCGAGTTCGAGCAGCCCCGTGGTCGGGGTGCGGGTGAGCACTGTGGTCATGAGAGCAACGCTATTCACCGCGGAGGCGCGGGGCATCCCCCCTGCGGTGGATCCGGCGGCGTCCTTCGCGGGACGGACGTGCGCTCAGCGCCGCCGAAGGTGCAGGACGCCGCGGACGAGCAGTCCGGCGAGCAGCGCCCAGAACGCTGCGCTCACGCCCCAGAAGGCCATGCCGCTGGCGGCGGCGACGAACGTCACCACAGCCGGGGTGCGCTCGCCCGGGTCGTCGATCGCCTGCTGCACGGCGGATCCGAACGCGCCGAAGAGAGCAAGCCCGGCGACGGCCGGGATCACTGCGACCGGGGCGAGCACCACGAGCGCCGCGAACGCGGCCGAGCATCCGCCCAGCGCCAGGTACGACACCCCGGTCGAGACGCCGGCGATCCAGCGGCGCTTCGGATCCGGCTCCGCGTCGGGTGCGGCGGCGAGGGCGGCGCTGATGGCGGCGAGGTTGATCGCGTGCCCGCCCGCGGGGGCGCCGAGCGCGCTCCCGATGCCTGTCACCAGCATCGCGGGGCGCCATGGCACGGCATAGCCGAAGCTGCGCATCACCGCGACGCCGGGTACGTTCTGCGACGCCATCGTCACGATGAACAGCGGCAGCGCGATGCCGACCAGCGCCCCGACGGTGAAGGTCGGCATCGTCAGCTCGACGTGCGGCAGCAGGGAGATCGGATCCAGGACCGCGCCCGCGCCCGTCCCGGTCCCCGCGCCCGTCGAAGGACCGCCTGTCACGATCCCCACAACGATCACGACGGTCGCCGTGAGGAAGGCCAGCGGTACCGCCCACCGGGGTGCGAGCCGGGCGAACACCAGCCACGTCAGCACGACCGGGACCACGCCCCACGGGTTCTTCCCGAGACCGACGATCGGGGCCAGGCACAGCGGCAGCAGCACGCCGGCGAGCATCGCCTGCGCGATCGACGGCGGGATCGCGGCGATGAGGGATCCGAGTTGCGGGACGAGCGCCGTGAGCAGGATCAGACCGGCCACGATGAGGAAGGCGCCGACCGCCGCCGGCCACCCTCCCTCGATCGAGCCGGAGGCGGCGAGCAGCGCCGCGCCCGGGGTCGACCACGCCGCGGTGATCGGCATGCGGTACCGCCAGGCCAGCACGATGCAGGCGATGCCCATGGTGAGACAGAGGGCGAGCAGCCCGCTCGCGGCCTGGGCGTGGGTCGCTCCGACGGCGGCGAGGCCGGTGAGCACGACCGCGAACGAACTCGTGAATCCGACGAGCGCCGTGACGACCCCGGCCATGATCGGCCGGGACGAGGACGGGCGGGGGACCGGCGGGCTCGACGTTTCGGGCATGGGGAGAGGCTAGCGGGGTGCGCGGGTGCGCCGAGCACGCGGGGTGTTGGCGGAGCGACGGGCGGAGCGGGCCGACACTTCGCGGCGGTCTGCGGTCTCAACTCCGGAGGACGTTTGCAACTCCGCAGGACGAAGCTCGCGGGATCCTCCTGCAGAGTTGCAAACGTCCTGTGAAATGGGGCGAGGATCCCGAGCGGGCCGGTACCCGGCGTGATGCTTTACGCCAGACCCAGCCGATGCGCCAGCACCACGGCCTGCACCCGGTCGCGGGCGCCCAGCTTCTGCAGGATCCGCGACACGTGCGTCTTCACGGTCGCCTCGCCGATGAACAGCTCTGCGGCGATCTCGGCGTTGCTCCAGGCCTCGGCGACGAGGCGCAGCACCTCGGCCTCGCGCTCGGTGAGCGGGTCGGGCAGTTCGGCGCTGGGCAGGGCGGCGGATCCGGTCAGCGTGATCGCGGGCGTCTCGAGGGCGGGCCGGACCGCCGCCGGCTGCGCCGCGAACCGCTGCAGCACCCGGCGGGTGACCTCGGGCGCGAGCATGCCGTCCCCGGCGGCGAGTGCGCGCACGGCGGCGACGAGCTCCTCCGGTCCGGCGTTCTTGAGCAGGAACCCGCTGGCTCCGGCATCCAGCGCGTCGAACAGGTAGTCGTCGCGGTCGAAGGTCGTCACGATCGCGATCGATGAGCGGATCCGCCCGTCCGCCGTGATCCGCCGGGTCGCCTCGAGCCCGTCCATGTCGGGCATCTGCACGTCCATCGTGATCACGTCGGGAAGCAGGGAGCCGGCGAGGTCGACCGCCTCGGATCCGGTGCCGGCCTCTCCGACGACCTCGATGTCGGGCTGCAGGTCGAGGATCGTGCGGAACCCCGCACGGAGCATGGCGTGGTCGTCGACGATCAGCACGCGGATCGGAGCGCTCACAAGGACTCCTCGCCGCGGCCCGGCGCACCGGATCCCGACTCCGCCAGGGCGCCGGCGGGCGTGGAATCGGGCGCGGGCGTGGAACCGGGCGCGGGCGCGGGCACCGGGCCAGGGCCGGAAGCGCCCACGGGCAGCGTCGCCCGCACCCGGAACCCGCCGGTCGGCCGCGGCACGAGCTCGATCGATCCGCCGGATGCCGTCGCACGCTCCCGCATGCCGAGCTGGCCCAGGCCGGGCCGCAGTCCGGTGACGAGCCGCCCCGTGTTCACGACCTCGAGCTCGACGGATCCCGGCTCGTAGCGGATCCGCACATCCGCCTCGGCGTCGGGGCCGGCATGGCGGCGGGCGTTCGTGAGCGACTCCTGGGCGATCCGGTAGAGGTTCACCGCGGTCAGGCGCGGCACCGGCGCGGCCTCGCCGATCACCTGCAGCCGCGTGGGCAGGCCCGCCGCCGTCGACGCTGCCGCGAGCTCGGCGATGTCGTCGACACCGACCGTCGAGGATCCGTCGTCGCTGTCGCCGGGCGCCCGCAGCGTGTCGAGCAGCTGGTGGAAGTCGCGGATGGCGTCGCGCGCGGCGGTCTCGATGCCGGCGACGATCGCCGTCGCCGCCTGCGGATCCTGCGGGATCATCATGCGCGCCGCTCCCGCCTGCACGCCCATGACCGAGACGTGGTGCGCCACCACGTCGTGCAGCTCCCGGGCGATGCGCACACGGTCCAGCGCCACCGCCTGAGCCGCGCTGAGCGCGCGCTCGCGCTCGAGCTCGGCCGTGCGCTGCTCGAGGGCGGCTCGCTGTCGGGCGGCGCTCCAGCTGCGCTCGCCGAAGTAGTAGGCGCCGCCGAAGTACAGCACGTTCAGCAGCACCTGCAGCATGAGGAACGCCACGAGCGGGGAGAACATCCCGGCCACGACGTCCGCCTTGTGCGCCTGATCGATCGCTTGCCGGTACATCTCGATCACGAGCCAGACGGCCATCACGACGATGATCCCGGTGCGCACCAGGAACGCACTGCGGCGCGTGTTCATCCAGGCGCCGACCGTGTAGAGGCTGATGAACATCGCGATGTTGCCGGCGTAGATCTCGGGGACCTTCAGCGAGGTAGCCACCACGAAGGTGAGCGAGACGACGATCGCGACCGCGGCCGGCCACCGGCGCCGCACCGCGAGCGCCGCGGAGATGACGATGACGTACGGCATGGCCGTCCACAGCTCGGCCTGGTCCGCGCCGTAGACCTTCGCGATCGAGGAGAGCCCGGCGCTGAGGATCCCTCCCACGAGCATGACGCCGGCCAGGAGCACGTCCTGCCGCAGTTCGCGCGGGGTCGGGGTGCGGGTGAACGGCGGCATCCCTCCACCGTAGGGCGGGCCCCGGCCGGAGAGCATCCCCCGTACGACGGATCCGGCTCGATGCGACCCCGTACGGCGGATCCGCGGATGCGAGACTGGAACGTGACCTCGCCCTCGCCGGTACCGCCGCGCCCGCGCCTCGCCCCGCTGTATCTCGCGGGATTCACCACCGCCTTCGGCGCGCACGGGATCGCGGCTGCTCTGGGGGCGGAGACCGAGGACATCGGCTGGACCCTCCTCGCATTCGCCTTCACGCTCGCGCTGTACGACCTCGCCGAGGTGCTGCTCAAACCCGTGTTCGGCGCGCTCAGCGACAGGATCGGGGTGCGACCCGTCATCGTCGCAGGGCTGCTCGCGTTCGCCGTGTTCTCCGTGGTCGGCGCGCTCGTGCCCGGCACCGTCGGGCTCATCGTGGCGAGGTTCGGGCAGGGTGCGGCGGCCTCGGCGTTCTCTCCGGCGTCGTCGGCCGCGGTCGCGCGGCTCGCAGACGACGCCTCCCGCGGTCGCTACTTCGGACGCTACGGATCCTGGAAGAGTCTCGGCTATGCGCTGGGCCCGCTGCTGGGTGCGGGGCTCGTCGTCTGGGCGGGCCTGCCCGCGCTGTTCTGGGCGCTCGCCGCGGTCGCCCTGGTCGCGGCCGCGTGGGTGCGGTTCGGCGTGCCGGCGGTGTCGGTGCTGCCCCGAAAGCGCGTGACCCTCGCGGATCTCGCGCGCGAGGTCACCGCACGCGGGTTCCTGGTGCCGACCCTCGTGCTCGCGGCGGCGACAGGCGGCCTCGCGGTCGCGGTCGGGTTCCTCCCCCTGCTCGGCCGCGAGACCGGCATCGGCACGGTCGGCAGCATGGCGCTCGTCACCGTGCTGGCCGTCGTCAGCAGTGTCGTGCAGCCGCTGGCGGGATCCCTGCACGACCGCGGACGGCTTCCGGTGCGTTCCGGCGCGGTCGGCGGGCTCGCGCTGCTGGCGGCCGGGATCCTGGTCGCCGGACTGTGGCCGCTGCTGCCGACGCTCGTCGTCGCGGCTGTGCTCATCGGCGCGGGTGTGGGGCTGGCGACGCCGCTCGCGTTCTCGCACCTGGCCGCCACCACGCCGTCGGACCGGATGGGGCGCACGATGGGCTCCGCGGAGCTCGGCCGCGAACTCGGCGACGCGGGCGGACCCCTCGTCGCCGGTGCCGTGGCGACCGTGACGCTCCCCGGCGTGGGCCTCGTCGTCGTGGCCGGTCTGACAGCAGGCGCGGGGATCCTCGCCGCTCTCGGGTTCCGCCGCCCGCCCGCCGGGAGCTGACCACGACCTTACTTGCTCTTGACAAGCGAACTTGCAAAAAGCAAGCTAGTCGCATCGGACCCGATCCGGGATCCGCCGACAGAGGAGTCATCGTGACGAACGTCTTCATCAGCCTGCCCACGTCCGACCTCGAGCGCGCGAAGGCCTTCTACGGTGCGCTCGGCTGCGAGTTCCGTCCGGACTTCTCGGACGAGAACGGCACGTGTTTCGCGTGGGACGACAACGTCTTCCTCATGCTCATCACACGCGAGTTCTTCGCGACTTTCACGGACAAGCCGATCGTGGATCCGCACACCGCGGTGCAGGTCTCGATCAACTTCTCCCGCGACTCGCGCGAGGACGTGGATGCGATGATCGCGAAGGGCGTCGCCGCGGGCGGCACCGAGCCGCAGCCCGCGCAGGACTACGGCTTCATGTACATGCGCGATCTGAACGATCCCGACGGCAATGCCCTCGGCTTCCTGTACTCGGTGCCGGAGGATGCCCGGCAGGACGCCGACGCGCAGCCGGCGACCCAGAACGCCGGGGTCTGATGCGGGGCGGGCGCTGACATGGCCGCACGCAGCTACGGCCAGTACTGCGGGGTCACCACCGCCGTCGAGCTGATCGGCGAGCGGTGGGCGCTGCTCATCGTGCGCGATCTGCTCGTCGGCCCGCGCCGCTACACGGACCTGAAGCAGGGGCTGCCGCGGATTCCGACGAACATCCTGTCCACCCGGCTCAAGGAGCTGCAGGAGGGCGGGGTCGTGCGCCGGGTGCCGCTGCACGGCTGCGGGCTCGTGTACGAGCTCACGCCATACGGTCGGGCGCTCGAACCGGTGGTGCTCGCGCTCGGGCGCTGGGGCTTCCAGACGATGGGCGATCCCGGCGAGGGCGACGTCGTCACGGCTGACTCGCTCACCATGGCGCTGCGAACCGCGTTCCGCGCCGACCGCGCAAAGGACCTCGATGTGGAGCTGCACGTCGGAGACGTCGCGCTGCGGGCGGTGGTCCGCGGAGGGGTGTTGTCGGTCGCGCAGATCGCCCCGTCCGCCCCGCCCGTGGGCGGCGTGCTTCCGCCGGGCGACCCCGAGGCCGTCCTCGTCGCCGGCCCCGGCATCCGGCACCTCATCGGCGGCGAGGTCACGCCGCACGAGGCGATCGCGCAGGATCTGGTCGCCGTCGTGCGCGGCGAGGAGCGGATCCTGGGCGTTTTCGCGCAGACCTTCCACATCGACCGGCTCGCGGCGTAGCGTCGCCGTGGGACGCTACGCCGAAACGTCGGTCCCCGTGCTTCGACAGGCTCAGCAACCGGTCGAAGGGCCCGACCCCCGAAGGAGGAGATCATGACCGGACGCATCATCATCGACCTGTTCACGACCGTCGACGGCGTCGCCCAGGCGCCGGGCGGCCCCGAGGAGGACACCAGCGACGGCTTCCGTTTCGGGGGCTGGCAGGCCACGCTGCCCAGCGAGGCGGTCATGCGCAGCGTGACCCAGGGCATGGAGACCCTCGACGCGCTGCTGCTCGGGCGCCGCACGTACGACATCTTCGCGGGCTACTGGCCGGAGCACACCACGGGCCCCGAGGGCTTCATCGGGCAGCTGTTCAATCGCGTGCCCAAGTACGTGGCGTCGCGCGACGCCGACATCGAACTCGACTGGGAGGGCAGCAGCCGGGTCGGCGCCGATCTTCCGGCCGAGATCGCGGCGCTGCGCGAGAAGCACCAGGACGTGCACGTGATCGGCAGCGTCGACTTCGTGCAGACCCTGCTCGCCGAGCAGCTCTACGACGAGCTGCAGCTGTGGGTGTATCCCATCGTGCTCGGCCAGGGCAAGAAGGTGTTCCCCGATGGGGCGACCCCGCACAATCTGCGCCTCGTGCACGCCGAGTCGGGCGACGGCGGCACACTGCTGCTGCGCTACGCGCCGCTGCCCGGGGAGCCCACCACCGGCACGATGTGAGCCCGCGAGACCGCGTGTCGCATTCGTGACCGGAATATCGCGGATCCGTCTTTCCGGGAGTCGGTCGCGAAACTACAGTCATCCGTAACGCGTGGGGATGTTGACCCGAACACCCGCACTCTGGGGAGTGCGGGTGTTCCCATGTGCGGATCCGGTCGCAGGAATTTCCTCTTTCCTGAGAGAACCCTGTGACGATAGATTGCATCGACGCCTGGTTCTTCAGGCTCCGGCCGCGCCCGACGAAGGGCAACGGTCGCTGACCCGAGGGGGACCAGGATGTCTACAGGCGTGTCTGCACGTCGCGGCTGGAAGGGCGCACTCGTCGCGCTGCTTGCCGCGGCGCTGATGTTCACCGGAGTAGGGGCAGCTAATGCCGATCCGACGCCGGGAACTGGTGGGTCGATCGCGGGTGTCGTCACGAGCGACGTCGACGGATCCCCGATCGCAGGCGTGTACGTCGAGGCGCAGAACAATGACGCCTCCTCCCTCGCCGGGGCGACGACCGGCCCGGACGGCACCTATCGAATCGATGGATTGCGCGCGGGTGCGCATCGTGTGCATTTCCTGACCTATGGCACGCCGTACATCAGCGAGTACTGGAACAACTCGTCGAGCTACTTCGGCTCGACGACGGTGGACGTGCAGGAAGGCGCCGTCGTCGCCGGGATCGACGCGGGGCTCAGCGCCGGCGCCTCCATCAGCGGGGTCGTCACTCGGGAAGACGGCATGCCCGTCGCGAGTAGTCCTGTCTGGGCGAACGGCGCGAATGGGGGTTTCAGCAGCGGGTTCACCGACTCTTCGGGCGCTTACACGATTCCGGGCCTCGCAGCCGATTCCTACGTGGTCCAGTTCCAGGGGACCTGGGACGGGCTCGTCGGCGAGTACTGGAACAACGCGGCTGACTACTTCTCCGCGACCAGGGTCTCCGTGGCGGCCGGTGGCGCGGTCACCGGAATCGATGCCGTGCTCTCGGCGGGCGGATCCGTCCAGGGCATGGTCACGAAGGCCTCCGACGGCTCCGCCGTCACCAATGGCTGGGTCGCCGTCTTGGACGCGAACGGCAATACGGTCGCCCAGGCGGGTGTCTCCATCGATGGCACATATCGGATCGACGGGATCCGCCCGGGCGACTACAAGGTCAAGTTCTCGTCCAATGATTCGAGCCTGCTCCCGCAGTATTGGGCCGGCGCCGCGACAGCGGCCATGGCGACCTCAGTCACCGTCGCCGCCGGCCAGACGGTGAGCGGCATCGACGCGGCGCTGCAGGCACTTCCGTCGCAGATCAGCGGCACCGTGACGCGAGCATCCGATGGAACGCCGGTGGCGGGCATCTCGGTGAGCGCGAGCGGTACCGGCGGGTACTACTGGGCGACCACCGATGACACCGGCGCCTATCGGATCTCTGCCGCGCCGGGGCAGTACGCCGTCGAGTTCCGCGACAACTATCAGACGTTCGCCACCCAGTGGTGGAGTGGTGCCGCCAGTGCACAGGACGCGACGCCGATCACACTCCTCGAGGGCTCGCAGCTCACGGGCATCGATGCGAGCCTCGATGCGACCGTGGCGATCCGCGGTTCCGTGCTCCTCGACGGATCGACGGATCTGCGCGGTCATTCCTCGAGCATCGCTGTGATCGCCGAGTCGGACGGCCAGTTCGTCGGGATGAGCTATGTCCACCCCGACGGCACGTACGCCCTGTCGATCGGACCCGGCACCTACACGGTGCGCGTCGAGGGCACGGAGGGCTTCGCCTACGCGATCGCGCCGCAGTACTACTCGCACTCGGTTTCCGAGGCGGGCGCGACCCCGGTCGTCGTCTCCGGCACCGGCGATGTCACGGGCATCGACTTCGACGTGTCCTCGCTCACTGCGGGCGTCGCGCTGTCGTCGGGTACGGCCCATCCGGGCGATACGGTCCACGTGACTGCGTCTGGCTTCGCGCACGGTGAGCCAGTCGATATCGAACTGCATTCCGTACCCGTCCAGCTCGCATCGGTCACTGCCGGCGCCGACGGCACCATCGACGCGACCGTCACCATTCCGGCAGACGCGCCCGCCGGAGCGCACCGGATCGTGCTCAAGGGCCAGATGTCAACGCTGACAGGCGGTGCTGCGCTGACCATTCCGGGAGTTGCGGGGCCCGGCGGATCCGAAGGTCCCGGAACAGGCACCGGATCGGCCGGTACGGGAACGGACCCCTCTGGAGCGTCGTCGGGGTCCGGCACTGCGCAGCTTCCGGCGACCGGCGCGGAGATCCCGGACGCCGCTCTGCTGCTCGGTGCCCTGCTGCTGCTCATCGGGGCCGCGCTCGTACGGATCCACCGTCGGCAGCAGGCCTGATCGGATCGACGCCTCGCGGGCGCCTCGCATGCTTCGGCGGCGGGGCGCCCGTGGTGCATCGACACGCATGACGACGTCCCCCGGAGCAGTACGTCGCCCCGGACCCCTTCGCCGGCACATGGGGAGTTCTCCCCGTCGCGTCGATCCGGAAGGGTCAGTAGCCTCGAGAGCACAGGAGCTTCCGGGGGGAACCATGAGTGCGGAGAAAGTCGTCATCGACTACGACCTGCTGGACGGTGTGCGCACGTCGATCAGGACGATCATCACCGCATTGAAGGATGCGCCCGAGAACGCGCACGATGCGGCCGGCGCGATCGACCGTCCTTTCGAGCAGCCGCAGCTGCAGGCACTCGCCGGGGACTTCCGCGGTGAATGGGAGTCCCGCCGCGAAGATCTCATCACTTCTCTCGAGGACGTCTCCGGATACATCAGCGATGTCATCGATTCGTACTACGGACTGGACCGGTGGTTCTGATGGGTGGATCGGTCGAGGGCGGCACCGCGGGCGTCGCGGTCAGCACCGGGCAGGAGATCCGATCGATGGTCGGTGAGCCGGATACCGTCCAGAAGGCGGGTCACGCGATGTCCGGCTACGGCCGGCTGATGACGGAGGTCGGTCAGCAGCTGCTGATGATCAAGGATTCCGAGATCGCGGAGTGGCGGATTACCGGCAAGGCCACGGACAAGCTGAGGTCGGGAGTGGCAGAGGCAGCACAGATGCTCGCCATCGCCAGCGCTCTCTACGCCCCCATCGGGCAGGCGCTGGAGATCTACGGGACCAAGACGAGCGACTATCAGACCGAGCTCAACAAACTGGCGCTCACCTGCCAGGAGCAGTGGCGTACGTATCAGCGGCTGCTCGCCGCGTACAAGTCGTCGACCGCACCGGCACCGGACGATCCCGACTACGACCAGAAGCAGCGAGAGCGCTCCAAGGCGGAGACCGAGGTGATGGATGCGTATGACGCATGGAGTCACAATGCGACGCTCTGGAACAACACCTACGTCAGTTGGTTCGCCCAGTACACCTCCGCGGTGACGAGCCTCTCGGATCCGCGACTGGAGGCCATCCGCAAGGGAGAGCTTCCGGAGGTCACGCCGCTCACTCTGTTCCCCAACGGTGATCCGGATCCGACGGATGTGGACCAGGGCAGTGTCGGCGACTGCTATCTGCTGTCGGTGCTCGCAGGGATCGCGAAGGGCGACCCGGACAAGATCAAGCATCTGATCACCGCCAACGCGGATGGCACCTACACGGTCCATTTCAAGGACGGCGACATCACGGTGCGCGTCGACCAGCTGCCCGACGACGGTCAGGCCGACTGGGTGCGCGTCATCGAGGGCGCATACCAGGTGCACGAGGGCAGTTTCGAGGAGTTCGACAACGGCGGCGACCCCGCGGCTGTGATGAAGGCCATCTACGGCGGGGATGCCGACTACAAGGACAACAAGAGCGGCATCTGGGACTGGCTGACCGGTGGTAACGACATCGACGACAGCGGCGGCCAGATCAAGGACGCCCTCTCGCACGGTCGTCCGGTCGTCGCGATCGCCTCGGACGGCGCGCTCGGCTTCGACGGAGGCGGTCACGCCCTCACCGTGACGCGGTCCTATGACAAGGACGGTGTGGCGATGGTTGAGATCCGCAATCCATGGGGCAGCAACAACGGGCACGAGGGGGCCATCCGCGACGCCGGCGGCACTCTGCACGACCCGGATGACGGCTATTTCACGATGTCGTTCGCGGACTTCGCGAAGGCTTTCACCGCCGTGGAGATCCAGAAGTGATGCGCGGGCCCATCGTTCGCACCGGCGTCGTCGTCATCGCCGCGTGCCTTCTGCTGACCGCGTGCAGCGCACATCCCGAGGAGGAAACCATGCGCACATCGTCCACGCCCTCGCCGTCCGCCGCGGCGGCGGATCCGAATCCGCAGGAGCCGGTTGCGGAGTTGCTCGCGGAAGCCGATCTCGTCGTGTTCGGAAAGGTCGATTCCGTCGACGTTGTCATCGATGCCGAGCATCCGCGTCCGCGCACGGCGCAGACCGCCACCGTGACGGTGGAGCAGGTGCTGAAGGGCGATGCACCCACGACGATCACGGTGACGAAGCCCGCCGGCACCTGGTACTTCCTCACCGATACGACCGAGGAGTCGTACGACGCCAAGTGGGCCGGGGTCTTCACCCTCAAGCGCGACGGTGAGGGCTACGTCTTGTTCGGCAACACCGGCGTGCAGGACGATGCCGGGGCTCTGCCGGCCTTCCAGCGCGTGCTCGCCGGGCACCCCGAGCATGTACCCGCGGCGACCGAGGCGCAGCTGAAGGACTGGACTGCCCGGGCCGACATCATCGTGTTCGCGACCGCCCGCGGCGCGTCCGACCACGTCACGCTGCGCATGCCACGGACCGACTTCTCGACATCCGCCACCCTCACCCCGATCGAGGTGCTGAAGGGAACGATGACCTCGCCGATGCAGGTCGTGCAGGGGCCTCAGCCGGAGACGGTCGGCGGTACGTGGGCGTTCCCCGTGACCGAGGCGGGCGAGGACGGGATCTACTTCATCGACACCTCCAGCGGCACGCCAACCGTGCTCAACACGACCAGGCCCAGCCAGATCAACGAGAACCGGATCCCGCGGGGCTGACGGCGTCAGTCCGCGAGCACTCGCTCCAGCACGACCGCGACGCCGTCTTCGGCGTTCGACGTGGTGACCTCGTCCGCGGCCGCGAGTGCTTCGGGCTCGGCGTTCGCCATGGCGATGCCGCGGCCGGCCCAGCCCAGCAGCTCCACGTCGTTCAGAGCGTCGCCGAAGGCGAGGACCTCGGTGCGGTCGATGCCGAGCCGGGCGCACAGCTGCGCGAGCCCGGTGGCCTTGGTGACGCCCTCGGCCATCACCTCGACGAACGGCGCTCCGGACAGCGTCGCCGCGAAGCCAGCCTGATCCAGGGTGCCCAGCACGGCGAAGATCTCCGCCGGGGAGATCGTGGCGTGCCGGATCACGAGCTTGAGGCTCGGCGCCGCCAGCACGTCGGCGAGCGGCACGGCACCCATCGTGCGCGGGTCGCGCTTGTGGTCGCTGAGGGTCGCGACAGCGGCGTACCCGTCCTGCGCGACGAACACCTCGCCGCCCTCGCGCACGCTCGCGAACAGCAGATCCGGGACCCGCTCGCCGAGCTCCCGCGCGATCCGCTGCTGCACCGGCACCGCGATCTCGGATGCGAACAGCAGCTCGTGCGTGCCGAGGTGGATGCCGTACGCGCCGTTGCCGCACAGCGCCCAGCCCTCGAACCCCGCCTCCGCGGCGATCGCGCGCAGCCCGATCGGCTGGCGGGCGGTGACGGGCACGACGACGATGCCCGCGGCACGTGCGGCGTCGAGCGCAGCCCGGGTGCGGGCGGTGACGTGCCCGGACGGGTCCAGCAGGGTCCCGTCGAGATCCGTCGCGATCAGGCGGATCCGGGATCCGGAAGCGGCCGACGTCGCTGTCGAGTCGCGCTCGGCCGGATCCGCGACGGTGCTCATCAGGCGAAGATCATGGGCATGTCGTCGTCGTCGTCCTCGTCGGCCGCGCCGAGCTCGAGGTCGACGACCACCGGCACGTGGTCGCTGGGCTGCTCGCCCTTGCGCTCGTTGCGGTGGATCGAGGCGCCCTTGACCGCGTCGGCGAAGGTCGAGGATCCGAGCACGAAGTCGATCCGGATCCCCTCGTTGCGCGGGAACTTGAGCCGCTGGTAGTCCCAGTAGGTGTAACCCTCGGGCAGCAGCGGCCGCACCACGTCGTGCACGCCCGCCGACTCCAGGGCGAAGAACGCCGCGCGCTCCTCGGGGGAGACATGCGTGGACTTGCCGACGACGATGTCCGGATCCCCGTTGTCGTGGTCGAACGGGATGATGTTGAAGTCGCCGACGAGGGCGAGCGGGAGGCCGGGCGAGGCCGCGAGCTCAGCCGCGGTCGCGGTGCGCAGCGCCTCCAGCCAGTGCAGCTTGTAGGCGAGGTGCGGGTCGTCGAGCGAGCGGCCGTTCGGCACGTACAGGCTCCACACGCGGACGCCGTTGACGATCGCGCCGATCGCCCGCGCCTCCTGCGGCGCGTCCGGGCCCTCGTGGCCCTTGGCGAAGCCGGGCATCCCGTCGAACGCGGTGCGCACGTCGGTCATCGGCTCGCGGCTGGCGATCGCGACGCCGTTCCACTGGTTCAGGCCGTGCACTTCGACGTGGTAGCCGGCCTCTTCGAACGGCGCGTACGGGAACTGCTCCGGCTTGCACTTGATCTCCTGCATCGCGAGCACGTCGATGTCCTCGCGCACGGCGAACTCGACGGTGCGGGCGACACGGGTGCGGATGGAGTTGACGTTCCAGGTGGCCAGGCGCATGGATCCAGCCTACGGGCGGGCGGGGACGTCGCCCGGCCCTGCCACGGATCCAGCACTGCGTTCAGGGAGCGATGTCTGCCGTGACTCGATGCGGAACCGGATCCGCGTCGCTCCCCGAACCCGGCAGGGCGTTCGGGAAGCGCAGGGATCCGGCCCGCGCCCGTTTGCGTTCCGTAGGGAACGGCTCCGGCCCGGCGACGGGCGGCGCAGGGTGGAGCCATGGTCATCGAACAGCGGTTCACGCCCTCGCAGCACGGGCATCCAACCGGCATGGCCCGCCGGGCCCGTCCGGCCTGGGGCTACCTGTCGCGCTCGGTCAGCCGGTACGGCGTCGTGTCGAGCGAACTCGTCATCTACTCGCCGGACGTCTCGGAGCGCGATCGGCGCTGGGCCGACGCCTCCCGGTCCTACGGCGCTGTCGCCGCCGGCGTCGCGTTGCTCGCGTGGATCGGCTTCGCGGCGGCCGGCATCTCGCCGCTGGTCGCCATCGTGGTGATCGCGACGGTCGGGATCCTGGTGAGCGTGCTGCTCGCCCGTCGCACCCGCGCGGTGCGCCGGGGCGCGGCGCGGGTCTCCGCCTGCGGTTCCCTCCTGCTCGCCTACGGACCCGACCATGACGCCCAGCGCCGGCTCGACGCACTCGCCGAGACGATGCAGCACGCGAGCGCGTCCTACCGCGCGGGCGAGCTGGACCCGGAGGGATTCGAGCAGATCTGGCGCGCGACGTACTCACACGCGGCGTCGTAACCCGAACGGGTCCGTTCAAAGCGCGCAAATGGCTGCATCCAGGGCATGGATGCAGCCATTTGCGCGCTTCGAAAGCGTTAGAGGGGTCAGACCCGGGCGGCCTGCTCGGCCTTTTTCTCGCGGCGCAGGCCGTGCAGCAGCGGCTCGGTGTAACCGCTCGGCTGCGCGGCGCCCTCGGTGATCAGGCGGCGGGCCGCGGTGAACGCGATGCCGGGCTGCTCACCCTCCGCGAAGGCGAGCGGCTCGTAGTTCTCGTCGCCCGCGTTCTGGGCGTCCACGACGACGGCGAGCCGGCGCAGGCTGTCGTCGACCTGCTCCTCGGTGATCACGCCGTGCTGTAGCCAGTTCGCCAGCAGCTGGCTCGAGATGCGCAGCGTGGCGCGGTCCTCCATGAGGCCGACGTCGTGGATGTTCGGCACCTTCGAGACGCCGATGCCCTGGTCGATCCAGCGCACGACGTAGCCGAGGATCGACTGCACGTTGTTGTCGACCTCGGTCGCGACGACCTCGGGCGTGAGCGCAGCGGGATCCGCGAGCGGCGGCACCAGCAGCCGGTCGAGCGCCTCGGCCGAGACCGGGGGCAGCGCCGCGCGCGCGGCGAACGCGTCGACCTGGTGGTAGTGCAGCGCGTGCAGCGTGGCGGCCGTGGGCGACGGCACCCACGCCGTCGACGCGCCGGCCAGCGGGTGCGCGATCTTCTTCTGCAGCATGTCGTGCATGAGGTCGGGCTCGGCCCACATGCCCTTGCCGATCTGGGCGTGGCCGGTCAGGCCGCTCGCGACGCCGATCGCGACGTTGCGGTCCTCGTAGGCCTGCATGAACGGCTGCGCCTTGATCCCGGCCTTCGGCAGGAACGGGCCCGCGTGCAGCGAGGTGTGGATCTCGTCACCGGTGCGGTCCAGGAACCCGGTGTTGATGAACACGACGCGGTCGCTCGCGGCGGCGATCGAAGCGGCGAGGTTCGCCGAGGTGCGGCGCTCCTCGTCCATGATGCCGATCTTCATCGTGTTCGCGGGCAGGCCCAGCAGCTCCTCGACGCGGCCGAACAGCTCCGCCGCGAACGCGACCTCCTCGGGGCCGTGCATCTTCGGCTTCACGATGTACATGGATCCGGTGCGCGAGTTGGTGCCCTTGTTCACGCCCTCGAGCTCGGGCAGGGATCCGAGCGCCGTCATGATCGCGTCGAGGATGCCCTCGAAGACCTCGTCGCCGTTGCGGTCGAGCACGGCGGGGGTGCGCATGAGGTGGCCGACGTTGCGCACGAAGAGTACGGCGCGGCCGGGCAGCGTCACCTCGCCGCCGTCGGCGGTGCGGTACACGCGGTCCGGGTTCAGCGCACGGGTGAAGGTCTTGCCGCCCTTGGTCACGGACTCGGTGAGCGTGCCGTCCATGAAGCCGCGCCAGTTGCGGTAGCCGAGCGCCTTGTCGTCGCCGTCGACGGCCGCCACAGAGTCCTCCAGATCGAGGATCGCGGTGAGCGCCGACTCGAGGATGATGTCCTGCACGCCCGCGGCGTCGGTGCCGCCGATGGGGCCGTCGTGGTCGATGAGGATCTCGGCGTGCAGGCCGTTCTGCACCAGCAGCACGGTGTCGGGCGCGTCGGCCTCGCCCGTGTAACCGACGAAGCGGGCCGGATCCGCCAGCCGACGGTCGCCGGTCGCGGTCGCCACAACGAGGCCGTCGGCATCGACGCGGTAGCCGGTGGCGTCGCGGTGCGAGCCCTCGGCCAGGGGTGCGATCTCGTCGAGCAGTTCGCGCCCGAAGGACACGACAGCCGCCGCGCGGGCGGGGTTGAACTCCTTGCCCGGGGCGAGCTCGCCGGTGCGCTCGATCGCGTCGGTGCCGTAGAGCGCGTCGTAGAGCGAACCCCAGCGCGCGTTCGCGGCGTTCAGGGCGAAGCGCGCGTTCAGCAGCGGGACGACGAGCTGCGGGCCTGCCATGGTGGCGATCTCGGGATCCACGTTCTCGGTGGTCACGGCGACCTGTTCCGGCACCGGCACGAGATAGCCGATCTCGGTGAGGAAGGCGCGGTAGGCGGCCGGATCCGGCTGGCCCGGGTTCTGCCGGTGGAACTCGTCGATCTGCTGCTGCAGCTCGTCGCGCCGGGCGAGCAGCGCGGCGTTGCGGGGCACGAGGTCGTGCACGATCTCGCTCACGCCCGCCCAGAACGCCGAGGCGTCGCGACCGGAATCGGCAAGCGACGCTTCAGCGAACTCGACGATCGGCGCGGCGACCGACAGGTCTGCGCGGGAGAGGTACGAGGTCATAGTTCCATTCCTTCTGTGCGGGCGCCGAGGCGCTTCAGGGTTTCCAGGGCGATCTCCGCGTCGAGCGCGGGCGGACCTCCGGCGATGCCGAGGCCGCCGACGTGGAGCTCGCCGAAGAAGATCGGCATGCCCCCGTCGATCGTGGTCATGGTGCCGCCCGTGCCGAGGGGCAGGGTCGCCGAGAGGGCCTCGGCGATCTGTCCGGTGCGGCGGCGGATCGAGGCGCTGCTCTTCGCCTTGCGCTGCGAGGTGTCGGCGCTGTGCGGCGTCGAGCCGTCGGCCATGCCGTAGGCGATGAGAGTCATCGACGGATCGGCGACGGCGGCCACTGTCGGCAGGCCGCGCTCGGCGCCGATCTCGAGGGCGAGCGCCACGGCGCGCGCGGCCGTCTCGTACGTGATCGTGACGGTCTGTCGGTGTGTGGACATCGGCGTCTCCTCGGCGTGATTTATCTCGATGTCGAGATTACCTCTCGACGCGAGATTACCACAATGTGAAGCTTAAGTTCCACATCTCGAAAGAAGGAGGCGGAAATTGGTATCCCATCTGGTTCGTTCAGCGAACGGCGGGGTCCGCCGTCCCGACCAGGATCCCGCGCGCCAGCACGTGGAAGTGCCGGTTGAAGCCGAGGTAGGCGGGCGTCTCGTCGCCGTCGAGGTCGATCTGCTCGATGTCCAGCGCATCGACCGTGATGACGTAGCGGTGCACGCCCGTGCCGGCGGGAGGGGCGGCGCCGATGTAGCGCTGCAGGCGGGCCTCGTTCGGCACCGTGATCGCCGGGGCGGGAAGGGATCCGGGTTCGCCGTCGCCGGCGCCCGCGGGCAGCGAGCGCACGTCGGCGGGGAGGTTCGCGACGGCCCAGTGCCAGAAGCCGGATCCGGTCGGGGCGTCGGGGTCGTAGATCGAGAGGGCGAAGCTCTTCGTACCTGCCGGCGGCTCGCCCCAGACCAGGCCGGGGGAGCGGTCGTCCCCGCCGCGGGACGCGGACCACGCCCAGACCGGCAGCGGGCCGTCCGCGTCGAAGTCGGGGCTGGAGAGCTCCAGCGGAGGCACGGGCTTGAGCCGGGCGAGGGCGGCGTAGGTGTCGACGTCGAGCATGCGGAACCTCCAGTCACGGCCGCGCCGTCGCGTCGTTCGCGGCGCCGTGGCGGCCACGGCCCATCCTCGCACCGTCTTGCCGGACGCGACCAGCGCGGATCCGGATCCGCCGGGAGCTCCTGAGGCCGGGGAGCGCCGCCCTAGACTTGTGCCGTGACGCTCAGCACCCCCGAACTCGAAGCCGACCGCCAGGCCCTCATCGCCCTGATCAAGGATGAGGCGGTGTTCCACGGCGACTTCACGCTGGCCAGCGGCAAGCAGGCGACGTACTACGTCGACATGCGCCGGCTCACTCTCGATCACCGGGCGGCGCCGGCGATCGGCCGCATCGTGCTCGACCTGATGCAGGGACTCGGCGACATCGCCGCCGTCGGCGGTCTCACGCTCGGCGCCGACCCGATCGCCAACGCCGTCCTGCACGAGTCGGTGCGCGCCGGAGCTCCGGTCGACGCCTTCGTGGTGCGCAAGGAGCCCAAGGACCACGGCCGCGGGCGTCAGATCGAGGGCGCCGACGTCACGGGCAAGCGTGTCGTCGTGGTCGAGGACACCTCGACCACGGGCGGATCCCCGTTGAAAGCCGTCGAGGTGCTGCGCGCCGCGGGCGCCGAGCCGGTCGCCGTCATCTCGATCGTGGACCGCAAGACCGGCGCGCAGGCCGCGATCGAGGCAGCGGGCCTGCAGTGGCTCGCCGCGATCGACCTCGACGACCTCGGGCTCGACCCGCAGTGACCTTCGCCGCGACCTCGGCCGCGGCTCTCCGCGACGTCTGCACGACGTTGCGACGTCTGCACGATCGGATCCCGGATCCCGTCCTGCATCCGTCCCCGGATCGTGCATCCGTCCCCGACATCAGGAGCATCGCATGACCGGATCCGGATCCGCAGACCGCCGGGTCGCGCTCGCCGTCGACGTGGGCGGGACCAAGCTCGAGGCCGCCCTGGTGCGCGCCGACGGCACCGTGGTGGACGGCACGCGCAGCCGCCGCCCGACCGGCCCCGACGCGACCTTCGACTCGCTGCGCGCCGCGGTCGGGGAGGTCGTCGCCCACGCCCTCACCGGGCTGAGCGCGGATGACGAGCTGGTCGGCGCCGGCATCGGCAGCGCGGGCCCGGTGGACCGCGTGCAGGGCACGATCGTCCCGGTGAACATGCCCGGAGCGCACGGCTTCGGGTTGCGCAACGCCGTGCGCTCCGCCGCCGAGGAGGTGCACGGGAACGCCGTCGAGACCGTGCTCGCGCACGACGGCGGCTGCCTCGCGCTGGCCGAGTCGCGGTACGGCGCCACGCGCGGCGCCGCGGCGTCGCTGTCGATCGTGGTGTCGACCGGCGTCGGTGGAGGGTTCGTCGTGGACGGCCGCTACCTGCCCGGATCCTCGGGCAACGCCGGCCACCTCGGCCAGGTGCATGCGACACCCGAGCTCACCGTGGAGCAGGTCGCCTCCGGTCCTGCGAGCGTGGCCTGGGCCCGCACGCAGGGATGGTCGGGACAGCAGGGCGAGGATCTGGCCCGCGACGCGCAGGCGGGGGATGCGATCGCGCGCGCCGCGATCGAGCGCTCCGCCCGCACGGTAGGTGCGGCGCTCGCCGACGCCTCGACGCTCGTGGATCTGGAGGTCGTCGCGATCGGAGGCGGTTTCTCCCGCGTCGCCGACGACTACATCGACCTGGTCCGGGCGGCGCTCACCGAGAGCGCGCAGCACGACTACTCCCGCCGCACGCGCGTCGTGCGCTCCGGGCTCGGCGACGAGGGGCCGCTCATCGGCGCCGCGGCGCTCGTGCTGCGCGCATAGATCCAGGAAGGCTCCACTTCTGTAGGACGGAATCCACGGATCCGTCCTACAGAAGTGCGAAAGTCCTGTGGAATGGCGCGCTCACCGGTCCGGTGGTCGAGGGGCGCTCAACGACCGGGTGAGCCCTTGTCGTCCTCATCCCAGGGGCCTTCCCACCACGCGCCGCGGTCGCGGGCGGAGCCGCCGCGGCAGTTGCGCGCGAACTGCACGATCCACGCGGTGAGTGTGCCGAGCGCGATGACGGCCGCGACCCAGATGATCGGATTCGACGTCATGGCCGCTTCCCCTCCGCCGCGTCGGCGACGATCTTGGCGATGCGCGCGGCCCGGGTCTCGGCCCGCTTCGCCATCGCGATCTGCGTCAGGCCGACCTTCTTCGCCGACGGCGGGAAGGCGTCCCATCCCGCGCGCCCGGCAGGGGATGCGTCGAGCGCGGCGATGAGGTCGTCCGGCTCGATGCCGGCCTCGGGACCGTCCAGCACGCTCCAGGCGCCGTTGGCCTTGGCGACCTCGATCGCGCGGATCCCCGCGGCCTCGAGCAGGCCGGCCTCCTCGAGCAGGGCGATGCGGGCCTTGTTCGTCGCCGCCCAGCCGCTGGACGCGCGGCGCGGCGCGAACCAGAGCCCGCCGATCCGCTCATCGAAGCTGCGTACCGGACCGTCGATCCATCCGAAGCAGAGCGCCTGCAGGATGGCCTCCTCGTACCCGACGTGCACGTCCTCGTTCCCCGGCCGCGGCCGCACCAGCCAGGCGCCGGTCGCGGTCGCATGGTTCTCCGCGAGCCAGGTCCGCCAGGCGGCGGCGTCGGTGGCGACGACCCGCTCGCCCTCGTCGAGTGCGCCCATGGATCAGCCCTTCGTCTTCGGCGCCTTCTGCGGGATCGTGCGGATCGTCTCCGTGATGCGGGGGAGCAGGTCGGCGACCGACTGCACGACCTCGTCCGGGCGGAACGGGTACTTCTCGATCTCCGCGGTGTCGCTGATCCCGGTGAGCACGAGAATCGTGTGCAGGCCCGCCTCGATGCCCGCGACGACGTCGGTGTCCATGCGGTCGCCGATCATGCCGGTGCGCTTGGAATGCGCGCCGATCTTGTTGAGTGCCGAGCGGAACATCATCGGATTCGGCTTTCCGACGACGTACGGATCCTTGCCCGTCGCCTTCGTGATGAGTGCGGCGATCGCGCCGGTGGCGGGCAGCGGTCCGTCCGCGCTCGGGCCCGTGGCATCCGGGTTGGTGACGATGAACCGGGCGCCGTCGTTGATCAGGCGGATCGCCTTCGTGATCGCCTCGAACGAGTAGTTGCGGGTCTCGCCGACCACGACGAAGTCGGGGTTCGTCTCAGTCATGATGAAGCCCGCGTCGTGCAGGGCGGTGAGGATCCCGGCCTCGCCGATCACGAACGCGGATCCGCCGGGGAGCTGCTGCTGAAGGAAATCGGCGGTCGCGAGCGCGGAGGTCCAGATGCGCTCCTCCGGCACGTTCAGCCCGCTCGTGCGCAGACGTGCGGACAGATCCCGCGCGGTGAAGATCGAGTTGTTCGTCAGCACCAGGTAGGGGATGCCACTGCTCTCCCAGTTGGCGAGCAGCTCGGACGCTCCGGGGATGGCGTCGTTCTCGTGCACGAGCACACCATCCATGTCGGTGAGCCAGCATTCGATGTCGTCGCGTTGTGCCATGCGCCCAGCCTAGGACCCCCGGATTACGGGGGGATGACAGCGTGGCCCCGTGCGTAATTCAGGTCGGATCTGCTCTGGAGGCCCGGATCCGGCCATGTTCACGCCATCTTGCGAGATCCGTCCTGAATACGGCACGCCGACACCCGCTGCCGCCGAGCGGCCGCCGTGGATCCGGTGCCGCGGATTGGGTGCTGCAGAACCGGTGCCGTGGATCTGATGACCGCCGTCAGGCCGACAGCCAGACCGCGTCGGCGCCGTCGGAGGGGAGCGGAACGTCCGTACCCTCGATCCGCAGTCCGTCGCCGGTGACGACGACCTCGCCGCCGATCACCAGGCCCGCGGATTCCAGAGCGCGCAGCAGCTCGGGATCACGGTCGTCCACGCGCAGCACCCGGCCCGCGTGGCCGGTGGCGGCGTCGGCGAGCAGCACGAACGGCTCGCGCTCGATGCGGCCGTCTGCGTCGGGGATCGCATCACCGTGCGGATCGAATCGCGGCCGTCCCAGGCGTGCATCGATGCCCTCCAGCAGACGGTCGCTGATGGTGTGCTCGAGCACCTCCGCTTCGTCGTGCACCTCGTCCCACGCGTAGTCGAACTCGCGCACGAGCCAGGTCTCGATGAGGCGGTGTCGGCGGATGATCGCGAGGGCGCGCTGCTCCCCCTCCTCGGTGAGGCGCACTGCGCCGTAGGGTACGTGCGAGACGAGGCCGGCGACGGCGAGCTTCTTCACCATCTCGGTGACGCTGGACGGGGCGATGCCGAGCTTCGCGGCGAGCTGCGACGGCGTGATCGGCGCCGGCTGCCATTCGGTGTGCGCGAACACCGTCTTCAGGTAGTCGTCGGCCGCAGGGGATGCCACGGGTCCAGCCTAACCGGCACGGCTCTCGGCACGAGCCGGCCCCGCGAGCGCGACTGGCGCCCGGCGCTCAGCCCCCGGGGCCACGCGGGGCGAGGGCCCCGGAGGAACGAGGTCAGTGGCCGATCGCGGAGAGCACGGCGAACGCGGCCTGGCCGGCGAAGAACATGATCCCGAAGCCGGCGAACGCGCCGAGCAGCGAGAGGCGCCCGTCGAAGCCCTCGACGCCGCGCATGCCGATCGCGCGAGCGCGGAACGACAGGATCAGGGTCAGGGCACCCAATGCGAGCTGCACCCAGGGGCCGCCCGCCGGCAGCAGCTTCGGAACGGCGAGGAGCAGGATCCCGAGTGCGCCCGTGACGAGCGATGCCCACGTGCAGATGCGTACGGCCCGGCGTGCGGATGCCTGCGCCTCGGCCTTCTCGGCGGCGCGCTGCGCGGCGGACGGGCGGCGGGATCTGGCCATCCCTCGAGCCTACCGGCGGAGGCTGTGCGTCCTGCCTGCGCCGTATCGTCCGTCCGATGGATCCCGGGCGTGTGAGCTGCGCCCCGGCCCGGCCCCGGGGACGGGGCCGGATCCGCCAGGACCCCCGCGTCGCCCCGCCCAGCGCGCCGCCATGGCATGCCGGGACGACGCAGGAGACTGGGTCCGACCCCGCGACGGCGCGGGCGGGCGAGGGAGCAGACCATGTCGAGCCAGCAGGCCATCTCGAGCGAGGACCTCGATGCGTTCCTCGGGCGACTGCCGGAGAGCAGCGCACGCCCGCTGCCGGAGAGCACCTGGCACGAACAGGCGCAGGAGCACCTCACACTGGGGGGAGCGGTCTGCCGATCGCCTGCGCAACGCGATGGGCTGCTGGGGTTTCGTCGGCGGGTTCGTGCTGTTCATGGCGGTGTGGTGGATCCTCAATACGATCAAGAGCACGGCGTGGGATCCCTATCCGTTCATCCTGCTGAACCTGTTCCTCAGCATGCTGGCCGGTCTGCAGGGCGCGATCCTGCTCATCGCCGCGAAGCGGCAGGACGCGATCTCCGCCGCGCTCGCTCAGCACGACTTCGACACCAACGTCGCCGCCAGGGTCGACATCGAGGCGCTGCTGGAGATCAATCGTCGCCAGCTCGAGATGATCGCCGAGTTGCAGGGGATCGCCCGCGCACTGGTACCGGCGCAGACCGGTGGGGCGGCCGCGACGGACGTCGATGCGCAGGACGTCGCGACCGAGGTGGCCGCCGCGAAGGCGACGGCGAGAGCGGCGGAGACCCGGGCCGAAGTCCGGGCGGAGGCGCACGTCCAGGAGGACGGAAGCGACTCACCGGCCGTGTCCGAGAACGGATCCGGATCCGGGTCCCTTCGACCGCGAGACTCCAACTGAGTAACGAGACTGCACGCCTGAGTCGCTGTCTCGTTACTCCGTTGCAGTCTCGCGGTCAGGAAACGCGGACGCCGGATCCGGTCCGGTGTCAGGACCCGCTCAGCAGCAGCCAGAGCAGCACGGCGTTGAGCGCGATGAGCAGGGCGGCGGCGATGATGCCCGCGATCGTGGTCCACGGTCGGTTGGCGTAGCGCCCGAGCGTGCGCTGCCGGGCGGTGAGCGCGACGAGGGGGATGAGCGCGAACGGGATCCCGAACGACAGCGCCACCTGGCTGAGCACGAGGGCGAAGGTGGGGTCGACGCCGAGCCCGAGGATCAGCAGCGCCGGGATGAGCGTAATGAGTCGCCGCACCGGCATCGCGATGCGGATCCGCAGCAGGCCGTGCATGATCTCGGCGCCCGCGTACGCCCCCACCGCGGTCGAGGCCAGGCCGGACGCGAGCAGGCCGACCGCGAACAGGGTGCCGATGAGCGGACCGAGCTGCGCGCTGATCGCGGCGTGCGCCCCTTCGAGGGAGTCGGTGCCGTCCACGCCGGGCAGCGTGGCGGCGGCCAGCAGCAGCATGCCCAGGTTCACGGCGCCCGCGACGACCATCGCCAGTGTGACATCCCATCGGGTGGCGGTGAGCAGCCGCGCGATCGGGGTGCGCGTGGTCGGCTCGGGGTCTCCGCCCGGGTGCACGGGGGCGGATCCGAATCGGTCCCTGGCGAGGGCGGAGTGCGCGTAGATCGCATGCGGCATGATCGTCGCGCCGAGGATCGAGGCGGCGAGCAGCACGGATCCGGAATCGGTGAAGCGCGGCATGAGCCCGCCGAGGGCGGCGGACGGATCCGGCGGGGCGACCAGCAGCCCGGCGAGGAACCCGATGGTGACCACGGCGAGCAGGCCGATCACGACAAACTCGAACGGCCGGGCGCCGCGTCGGCCCTGCACGGCGAGCAGCGCCATCGAGACCGCGCCCGTGATGAGGCCGCCGAGCAGCAGGGGGATCCCGAACAGCAGCTGCAACGCGACCGCGCCGCCGATGACCTCGGCGATGTCGGTCGCCATCGCGACGAGCTCGGCCTGCAGCCAGTACGCGCGCCGCGCGAACCGGTGCTGCAGCCGGTCGCCGATCAGCTCGGGGAGGCTGCGCCCGGTGACGACGCCGAGCTTCGCGGAGAGGTACTGCACGAGCCACGCGATCACGTTCGCCACGATGACCACCCAGACCAGCAGGTAGCCGTAGCCTGCTCCCGCCGTCATGTTGCTGGCGACGTTGCCCGGGTCCACATAGGCGACTCCTGCCACCAGCGCAGGGCCGAGCAGCGCCGCACCGCGGGCGGACGCCGCGGCATCGGCGCGCGAGGGTGCGAAGGTCACCGTGGATTTAGGCACACCGAAAACCTACCCCACTTTTAGGTGCGCCGAAATAGTCGGATCCCGTTCGCGGGCGTGCGTGCTCGACGACCCGAGGTGGGCGCGCCCGCTCGACAGCGCCGGGTGGGGGATCGCGCGCAGATACGCTGGCGGGATGCAGGATCCAGAGGTCGTCGGCGAGTCCGAGCCCACGCCCGAGTCCACTGCTGCACCCGAGCCAGCGCGTGCTCCCGAGCCCGCGCCCGAACCGGAGCCCACGCACGGCGTCGGCCCGTGGGAGGGGGAGTGGCCTGCCGAAGATCACCTCGATCCCGAGCTGCTCGCGAACGGCGACCGGCGCAACGTCGTGGACCGCTACCGGTACTGGCGGATGGAGGCGATCGTCGCGGACCTCGACACCCGGCGGCACGGTTTCCACGTCGCGATCGAGAACTGGCAGCACGACATGAACATCGGCTCGATCGTGCGTAGCGCCAACGCGTTCCTCGCCGACACCGTGCACATCATCGGACGACGGCGCTGGAACCGGCGCGGAGCCATGGTCACCGATCGATACCAGCACGTGATGCACCACGACACCGTGCAGGCGTTCACCGCGTGGGCAGAGGCCGAGCGCATCCCGATCATCGCCGTGGACAACCTCGACGGCGCCGTGCCCGTGGACCGGGCGGATCTGCCGGAGCGCTGCGTGCTGCTGTTCGGCGCGGAGGGGCCCGGGCTGTCGGACGAGGCGCTCGCGGCGGCGTCAGGGCACGTCGAGATCACGCAGTACGGATCCACCCGCTCGATCAACGCCGGAGCGGCCGCGGCCGTGATCATGTACGAGTGGTGCCGGAGGCACGCCGGCTGAGAGCATCCGCCTGGTCGCACGCCGGCCTCTGGGTGCGGACGGATCCGGATCGATGGTCAGTCGCGGTCGATGCCGAAGGTGTGCTTCATGAGGGCGCTGACGTCTCGGTCGAGCGAACGGATCTCGGTACGAAGGCCACCGATCTCGCCCTTCAGATCGGTGCGCAGTTCTGCGAGGTCACCTTTGAACTCTGCACGAAGGCCATTGATCTCTCCGCTGACCTCCGCACGCAGGCCACCGATCTCGCTGCGGAGCACGCGCGTGAACATGGTGGTCACGACAGTGACCATGCCGAACATTCCGGCTGCGAACACGCCGATCAGCGTCCACACCTGCGGTTCATTCATGGTCAGCACCCCTCCAGTCTCGCGCGTATCCGTCCAGGTTTCCAGGACTGACGGCATCGCGCGCCGTGCATCGCGGGACCGGTGCACACCTCGGCGAACTTCCGGGTTGTGCGGACGGATCCGGATCGAGCCGCGGAGGCCGTCCTCCTCAGACCTCGATCGAGAGCCAGCGTCCGGTGCGCACGCGCAGGCCGAGGGTCGCCAGCCTTGCGCACAGGTAGACGCCGAAGAACGCGACGGCGAGCCAGATCAGGCCCGCGACGCCGTTCACCCCGGTCGCCGCGATGATCGCGAGCGCGGGCAGGAACGGTACGAGGTTCAGTCCGCCGGCGAGGGCGAGGTAGCGCGCGTCGCCGGCTCCCATGAGCACGCCGTCGAGCACGAACACGATGCCCGCGATGGGCTGGGCGACGGCGAGCACGATGAGTGCGGGCTGGATCAGCGCGGCGAGGGCCGGGTCGCCGGTGAAGGCGAGCCCGATGACGGTGGACAGCGCCGCGATGAGCACTCCGACGATCACGCCGAACCAGGCGCCCCACGCGACGGTGCGGGCGAGTACGTGCCTGGCACCGTTCGGATCCGTCGCGCCGAGGCTCTTGCCGATGAGCGCCTGCGCGGCGATCGCGAGGGCGTCGAGCGCGAAGGCCGCGGCGGAGAAGATGGTGAACACGACCTGCCAGCCGGCGAGCTCGCGCGTGCCGATACCGGTCGCGACGCCCACCGTCGCGAGCAGTGCCACTCGCAGACTCACGGTGCGCAGGAACAGCCAGCCGCCGGAGCGCGCGGATCCGCGGATTCCGGCGAGCTCCGGTGCGACCGAGGCCTCGTGCCGGCGCGCCAGACGCCCGATCACGAGCACGTACGCCCCGACCATGCCCCACTGGGCGACGACCGTGCCGAACGCGGATCCGGCGATGCCCCAGCCGAAGCCGTAGATGAAGAGCCAGTTCAGCAGCGCGTTCGCGGCGAAGCCGATGCCCGCGATCCACAGCGGGGTGACGGTGTCCTGCATGCCGCGCAGCAGGCCCGTCGCCGCGTAGACGACGAGCATCGCGGGCAGCCCCCACATGGACGGCGCGAGGTAGGCGGCCGCCTGCGCTGCGACTGCGGGAGTGGCGCCGAACAGCGGGATCACCGCGGGGGTGAGCAGGGACCCGATCACCGCGAGCACCGCACCGAGGCCGAGCGCCAGCCACATGCCGTCGATGCCGACCGACACGGCATCGCCATGCTCGCCGGCGCCGAACCTTCGTGCGACGGCCGGCGTGGTCGAGTAGGCCAGGAAGATCATCAGCCCGACGATGGTCTGCAGGACCGCCGACGCGATGCCGAGCCCCGCGAGAGGCGTCGTGCCGAGGTGCCCGACGAGCGCCGCGTCGACCATCAGGAACGCCGGCTCTGCCACGAGCGCGCCGAGGGCGGGTACGGCGAGGCGGATGATCTCGCGGTTCAGGGTCGGCGCCGAGTCCGGGTGCGGCACACCACGCGGGGTGTCGCCCGGCTGCGGGTTCGGCGTCGGGGAGGGCACTGTACGAGCCTAGGGGCCGGCGGGGACACGGGTCTGCGGCGGGCCGGCGGCGGCCCGCGCGGGTCCGGCGTCCGCCTCCGCCGGTCCTCCATCGACCCGCATCGGTCCGCCCTCGGTCCCGCGTCGGCTTCGCATCGGTCTCGCCGTCCCGCTTCGTCCGCGTCGGCGGGCCGCCCCGTGGGGTTCGGCGGCCGGCGTCATATGCAGTCTCCGTCGTGCGGTCATCCGGGTGGGCCGAGGGCGTCGGCGAAGATCCGGCGGATGTGCTGCGGGTCGCCGCCGCGGATGCGCGGTCGGTGCCAGGTGCCGTGCGGGTCCCACCAGGCTGGTCCGCGGATTTCGGGGACGCCCGCGTTCATGCGGATCTGCCATCCGGAGGTGTCGAGGGTGCGGTGGTGGTGCCAGCACAGGGCGACGCCGTTGCTGGTGTGGGTCGGGCCGCCGTGGGCGTGTTCTTGGACGTGGTGGATCTCGCACCAGGTGGCGGGGACGTGACAGCCGGGGATGAGGCATTCCCGGTCCCGGAGCTGGATGGCGCGGCGCTGGATCGCGGTGAAGATACGGGCGGTTGTCCCGATGGACACGATCTGTCCGTGTTCGTCGAACAGGACCCGTTGGATCCCGCCGGTGCAGGCGGTGTGCCGGGCGATGGACAACGGCACGTCGGTGCCGGTGCCTTCGATGAACGCCCGCCCGCGCCCGGCGGCGTAATCCTGCGCGGTGACGGACACGACCAGGGTCGGTGCCGCCCCGCCCAGGTCGGGGGTGGCCCCGGAGGCGGCTGCGGCGTGCAGGATCGCGGCAAAGTTGTCGTGGTTGCGCTGTGCCGGGGTGCGCGGGTCCTCGGGAGCGGGGAGACCGTCGAAGAGACCAGGATCCGAATCAACCGCAGGATCAGGACCCGCCGGGTCCGTGTCGTCGGTCTCGAAGGTGACTGTCCCGGAGTCGAGGTTCGGGGAGCTGGGTGCGGCGGGGTTGTTGAAGGCGTCCATCAGCCGTTGCAGCAGCCCGGCGACCTCGGGCAGGGCGCGCCCGCCGAACGGGTGCGTGCCGTCACGGAGCTTCCCGATCCAGAAACTGCGGGACCGGTCCGCTTTGGCGTCGTCGGGTTCGGCACCGTCCGGGTCCAGGGCGAGCATCAACGCCCGTGCGTAATCGGCGAGCTCGTCCGTCGACGGTGCCGGCCCTGGCCGGCCGTGCTCATCGGCCAGGTCCAACCCGCGTGCGGTGTTCGCGAGCAGGGCGTCCACCGCTTCCCGCTCGTCCGTGCTGATCCGGGTACCGGCACGTTCCACCGGGCTGATGGCGGCGAGCAGTCCCGTGACCGAGAGCTCACCGTCCCTGAGCGCCTGCCCGAGATGTTCGTAGCGGGCTGCGGTGTGCTCGCCCGAGGAGAGCAGGAAGTCTTTGCCCACGGCGTCGGCGGCTCGCACATACCCGCGCGCGGTGCCGGCGTCGACCCGCAGCGCCCGCCGGATCAGCTCCGTGACATCCCGGCACCCAGCCAAGGTGGTGATCTTCTCCGAGGGCAACCCCGTGTCGCGGTGGCGCCCGCGCGCCACCGCGCTGGTGATCGCCGCGTCCAGCAGGCGCTGCACCTGCCCGCACTCGCGCAGGACCCGGATCGTCTCCGCATCCTCTGTCCCCTCGAACTGGGCGTCGAGCTCACTCCGCACGCTCGCCTGCTGGAGCAGGTGCTGAACCTGCTCCAGAGCCTCACGCAACGGGGATGTCATACCCTCATTCAACTCCGGGCCACCGACATTCGAACCCCAGATCAGGCCGCAGAACCAAACTTGTGGAGATCTCGTCAGAATCCGCACCTGTGGAGGACGAACCGGACGTGTTCGGTGGTCGCAGATTGCGGTTCTCCGACCCGAATAACCGCAATTCGCGACCACTGAGCGGAGGGACAAACGCGCGGAGCAGGCGGGCAAACGAACAGAAGGGGGAACGAAGTATGAAGGAACGAGGGATGGAAGGAACGGGCGCAGAAGGAGGGGGCGAAACGAACCCGACGCCGCGCCACCCGCATCCCCGTAGTCTGGAAGGACCCGAGGTCCGACCAGAACCGGAGGAGCGTCATGACGGATGAAGCGCACCGGCGCCGCTCGCATGCCGAGCGCTTGCTAGGCCGCACGCCCCCAGAGTCCAGCGCGGCCACCACGCCGCCCACCGCCCCGCCCGCGGTCCTGAACGCCGAGACGATGCCGGCGATCGTCGAGACCGCGATCCAGGTGGCCATCCGTCAGGGTCAGTTCGACGACCTCCCTGGAGCGGGCAAGCCCATCCCCGGGCTCGGCGACCATCACGATCCGGACTGGTGGATCCGGCGCAAGATCGAGCGGGAGAACCTCACCGGCCTCGGTCCGCCGGCGCTGATGCTGCGCGTCGAGGACCGCGAACTCGACTCGCAGCTCGACGACCTGCGGAGCGAGAACGACGTGCGCGCCGTGGTGGAGGACTTCAATCGCCGCGTGATCGAGGCCAGGCGTCAGCTGCTCGGCGGGCCACCCGTCGTGACGAAGCCCCGCGACGTGGAGGCTGAGCTCGAGGCCTGGCACGAGCGGCGCGACCGCCGGGAGGCAGCCAGGGTCGAGCCCGCCCCCGCCGCCGAGCGGAAGAAGCGCTGGTTCCGGAAAGCCTGACGGACCGGATCCGGATCCGTGTCACCGCACTCGGGACGCTGATTCCGGACCCCACTGGAACGAGGCGCTCACCTGACGCCAGAAGCCCTTTCGTCCCTCGCGAAAGGGCATCTGGCGACCAGCGAACGCCTCACCGCTCCGACTCGGCCGAATGCGGTTCCAGCCTCACCTCCCGGACCCAGCCGAACGCGGTTCCCAGCCCCACCTGCCCCCGGCCGGATACGGCTTCCCTCACCGCCTGGACGAAGCCGGCGTAGCCGAGCCCCGCCCGCGCCGCCGCTCCCACCACCACGCGACGCCGATGCGCCCCGACCATGGCAGCGCCAGCACGACGGCAGACAGCAGCACCATCGCCGGATACTGCGCGATGAGCTGGTCCGACGACCAGTAGAGCATCAGCGTGGCGACGGATCCGAGCGCCACGAGTGTCGTGAGCACCCGCCCGAGGCCGAGGATGAGCAGCACGCCCAGCCCCACCTCGAGTACGGGGATCGCGATCCCGAACAGCCCCGGCGCCGACTGCATGAGCGCCCCCAGCGGGTGGAAGAAGAACGGCACCCGCGTGTTGCCCGCGGCGCTCTGCGAGACGAGCAGGATGTCGGCGGATCCGAACCCGGCGCGGTACTTCAGGATCCCCTCGTTCAGCCACAGCACGCCCGCGGCGATCCGAGCCACCGCACCGAGGAACGCCGAGGCGGTCAGCCAAGGCGCGGTGCGGGCCGGCGTCCCCGTGCCGGTCCGCACCGCCGTCGCGGTCATGACAGCGCAGCGGCCCCGAAGACCGCCTTGGCCTTGTCGCAGTGGATCACGACGTCGGTGTACATCGACGCGTCGACACCGTCCAGCATGAACGTCTGCGAGTCCTTGTCGAAGGCGACCGGGTCGATCTGCTTGCCGGCGGAGACCGCGGCCTCATCGGTGCCGTTGGTCAGGTAGACGTGCAGGTCGGGGCCCTCGTCGGAGGAGAAGCCGGAGAGGGTCAGCTCGGATCCGGAGATCGTCACGGTGCCCTTCACGTTCTTGCCGTTCAGGCCCATGAACGTGCCGGTCTTCGACATGTCATGCATGTCCGACGCCATCGGCGAGGAGGACGGCATCGGGGTGGACGACGACATGGTGTCGCCGGAGGTCGGTGAGGCCGCGGGGGTCGAGCTGCAGCCCGCGAGAGTCAGGCCCAGGGCGAGGACGGCGACGCCGAGCGAGGCGGGGACGAAAGCGGTCTTGCGCATGATTGCTCCATTCCGTGGCGGGATCCGCCACATGGTTTCGAGGACAGTGGCGACGCTAGAACGGCCGGAATCGCCGCGGGGGAGTTCTTTCGGGGCCGTAAGGAAGTCGGATCCGCCTCGGTCGCCGGGGCTAGCCTCTGAGCATGGAGATGCCCGGATCCGTTCTGCCCCGGGTGGTGCTCGTCGAAGACGATCCCACCGTGCGGGCCGCGGTCGAGCGCTATCTCGCAGCGAACGGCTACCGCGTCGACGGGTTCGGCGACGGCGTCTCGGCGCAGCGCGCAGTGCAGGCGGATCCGCCTGACGTGCTCATCGTCGACCGCATGCTGCCGGGCATCAGCGGAGACGAGCTGGCGCGCGATGCGAGGGCGCGCTCAGCCGTGCCGATCATCATGCTCACCGCGCTCGGCGAGGTGGAGCAGCGCATCGAGGGGCTGGAGACCGGCGCCGACGACTACCTCGTGAAGCCCTTCGCGCTGCGCGAGCTGCTGCTGCGGGTGGGCGCGCTGCTGCGCCGGTCCCTGGCGGCGTCCGCGCCGACGCGGGAGATCGTGCGCGGCGACTTCCGACTGGATCCGGCCCGGCGCCGGGTGCACGTGCGCGGCGAGGAGGTGCCGCTCGCCGCCCGAGAGTACGAGCTGCTCGCGCACCTCGTGCAGCACGACGGGGAGGTGCTCTCGCGCGACGACATCCTGCGCGAGGTCTGGGGCTGGTCGTTCGGCGAGGCCAGCACGGTGACTGTGCACGTGCGCCGGCTGCGGGAGAAGATCGAGCACGATCCGCGCCACCCCCTGCACCTGCTCACGGAATGGGGCGCCGGCTACCGGTTCTCGGCGGACGGATCCGGCTCATGATGGTGCGCTTGCGCTCGGTTGCGGGGCGGACCCGGCGCGTGCCCGGGCGGGCTGTGCGCGTTCAGCAGCGGAGCGGATCCGGCTCGTGATGCCCCTCGGCCTCGCGGATGTGCTGCTCATCCTGCTCACCGCACTCGTCTGCGCCGCGGTCGTGACGTGCGCGGCCGTGCTGGTGCTGCGCCGCGCGCGCCGGGCAGGGCTGACCCTGCGCCTGGTGGTCGTCGGCGTGGCATCGGTGCTCGCGCTGGCGACGGGCGTGCTCGCGATCTCGGCCGAGATGTACCTGTCGGCGCATGACTTCACGGTGCTGGTGTGGGTTCTCGGCGCCGCGCTGCTGTGCGCGCTCGCGACGGCGTGGATCACGGCGCGCGCGGCGCGGAGCTCGGTGCGGGGGCTGTCGGCGGCCGTGCGTCGGGTGGGCGAGGGCGATGTCGTCGACCGCGGATCCAGCGGCTGGCGCGAGTTCGACGACTTGTCCGTCGAGCTCGCCGAGGTGTCGGCGAAGCTCAGCGACGCGCGGGCCGAGCTGGAACGGCTGGACTCCGACCGCCGGCGCTTCCTCGCGTGGATCTCGCACGACCTGCGCACCCCGCTCACCGCGATCCGCGCGCTCGCCGAGTCCGCGGAGGAGGGGCTCGCGGATCCGGAGGCGTTCCCCGGTCAGGTCCGCGCACAGGTCGAGACGATGGGCCGGATGGTCGACGACCTGTTCGAGCTGTCGCGGATCACCTCGGGCTCGCTGCGGCTGCGCACCGAGCAGGTCGAACTGCTCGACGTGGTCTCGGACGCGGTCGCCGACGTGCGCGCCGCCGCGGGGGAGCACCACGTACGGATCGTGCAGCAGGGCATCGACGGCCACGTGCTGTGGGCGGATCCGCATCAGCTCACGCGCGTGATCGTGAACCTGCTCACCAACGCGGTGCGGCATGCGCCCGAGGGATCCGAGATCCTCGTCTTCGCCGAATCGCCGTCGCCGCACCGGCTGGTGCTGGCCGTCCTCGACCACGGCAGCGGTGTGGCCGTGGAGGACCTGGACCGCATGTTCGAGGTGGGATGGCGCTCGGATCCGTCCCGCACCAGCGGCACCGCGCCGGATGCAGTGGCGTCGGGGGCCGGTCTCGGCCTCGCGATCGCGCGGGGTCTTGCCCGGGCGCACGGCGGCGACGTGTTCGCCGAGCACACCGACGACGGCTTCTGCCTGAAGGTGCTGCTGCCGGTGGGCGAGCCCGGATCCTGAGGTCCGGGCAGGTCCGTCGTCACCGCGTCCGGCGAGGCAATGGCAGCGCGGTGATCCGCACCGAGGCATCCGCCACGAGGCGGGTCTCGCAGCGCAGCGTCAGCACGTGTTCGCCCGGTTCGAGCCGCAGGGTGCCGATGCGACCGCGCCCGAATGCTTCCCCGTCGACCTCCCAGCTCAGCAGCTCGTCATCGATCGGATCCCCGGTCTGGTTCACGGCGCTACCGTGCACCTCCATCTCCACGCCGGCCGGCACATCGCTGCCGTCGGGCGGGAAGAGGATCGCCGGGTAGGGTGCGAGCTCGGGCACGTCGATCGACGCTGTGTCGGAGACGGCCGTGCTGAACCCATCGTGCGCGAGCAGGCGCACATGCGCCTCTCCGGCAGGCAGGCCGGTGAGGTCCAGATCCGCGAGTCCCTCACCGAACCCGCCTCCGAGCCCCACCGCCAGTCCGCGCCAGGTCTGCCCGCCGTCTGTGCTGACCTGCGCCCACACGTCCGTCGCGGGTTCACCCGCGATGTCCCAGCGCGGTCGCACGGCGCGCCCTTCGACGACCTCGGCCGTGACCCGGGTGAACCGCGCCGGATCCGCAGGAGCCTTCCTGACCCACACCTCCACGCCACGTCCGTCGACGATGCGCAGCGCCGAGCCGAGCTCGGTGTCGGGCATGAGCGCGCGGAAACGGAGCGGAAGCCGGTCGGGGTCGTCGTCGCCATGCGAGGGAGCGCAGCCGCAGTCTTCGCCGTACTGCAGCTCCCGCGCCATGACCACGCGCGAAGCGATCTCTCCGGTTGCGCCGACGAGCTGGGCGGACCAGCTGATCGGCGGACCGATCAGGGCGGAGTTCGCCTCGACGCGAGCCACCGAGTCGACGGTCACGACGCCGGCCTCGTCGATGACGCCGCTCATCACGATCATCCGGTGGGTGGCGTACTTCTCGATCTCGTCGCGGCTCCACGGCGGGTTGGGCCACCAGAGGTGCTTCGGATCGAATTCCACGGCGGTGCGGTCGAACGGGTTCGGTTCCGACATCCAACTGGGAGCGAGGCGGTCATGCTCGATGAGCTTCGCGTGGTGGTAGAGCGACATCCAGCGGTTGGCGCCGTAGCTCATGTAGTCGGTGGAGGTCGCCGGGTTGAAGACGGCGCCGGTCTGGATGTCGGTGCCGTACTCGCCGATGGATCCGGACATGTTCGGCTCGTAGACGGGGTAGTCGGGATCCGTGGTTCCCGCGTTGCCTGCAGGGGCGTGGGGGAAGCCGTAGCCGTGTCCGATCTCGTGCACGAACGTGGCGGTGTCACCCGCGGCGCCGGCTCCGAGTCCGTCGTTGCCGCAGCCGGGAACGTTGAGCGGGATCCCCGACGGCAGGATCCCGTAGTAGACGACATCGGCGCGGTTGCCGTCGTTCGTGCGGATGTTGCCCAGCGCCGTGAGCAGGGCGCCCCAGTTCGTCGAGCAGGCGCCGGGGGAGCTGCGCACGTCATCGAGGGGCTGCGTCCAGGCGAGGGTGCCGGCGGTCATGAAGGATCCGGTCTGCTGCACGGGCATCATCCGGAACGCCAGCGCCGCGGTGGTCTGCACGTCGGCGAGCGTCGGGGCGGCAAGGGAGATGGTGGGCGCGATGGTTCCGGGTGCCGGGTTGGCCGTACTGGGGCCCTGGTAGCTGACGAGGATCGCGCGGACGCGCAGCGTCTGCACGAGACGTGCCGACACCGTGGTGCTGTACTGCTGCCCGTCGTCCAGCGTCGCCGTCAGTCGCATGTCGCCGAAGAACTGCTCCGCCGGGATCCGGAAGTTCAGCGTCCGGTCGAAGCGGCTGCGCTCGTCGTCGTAGCCGTCGTCCATGGGCGTGACGGTGGACAGCAGCCAGGGCGCGATCGTCACGATCGTGCGCCACGGTCCGAACAGGCCCTGACGGCGCTCGAGCAGCAGCGTGCCGCCGATCGGGTCGCCCGTCCTCACGAGGGCCGAGGGCGCGACGTACACGCGTACCAGCGCGGGCTTGTAAGCGACCAGAAGCGCCGCATTGTCCTTCTTGCGATCGCCCGGATCCGTCAGATGCTCCGACGCGTGGTAGTACTGCACCGCCTGGGTCACCTCGATGCCAGTGGGGCGCTGCGTGAGCAGGGGCGAGCGCATATCGATCACATCGCGCAGGCGCTCGAGGGTCTGGACGAGATCGTTGAAGTCGGGCATGGCGCAGCCTCCATCCGTGGGTGTGTGACGGTGAGGAGGCGGCGATGGGCGCGGTGATACATGTGTCGGATCTGGCGCCGACGGCGGCCTCAGCCGGGAGTGCTCCGGCGTCAGCCCGGCGGCGCTCCGGCGTGTACGTCGGCGGGGATCCGGTGGATGTGCTGCGGGCCCCCGCCGCGGGTGCGGGGACGATGCCAGGTGCGCGTGGGGTCCCACCAGCGCGGTCCGCGAAGCTCCGGTGCTCCGTGGCGCATGCGGATCTGCCATCCGGAGACCTCGAGGGTGCGGTGGTGGTGCCAGCAGAGGGCGGCCCCGTTGCTGGTGTGAGTCGCGCCGCCCTCGGCCCATTCCTGGACGTGGTGGATCTCGCACCAGGTCGCGGGCACGTGGCAGCCGGGGATGAGGCATTCCCGGTCCCGCAGCTGGATGGCACGGCGTTGCAGGGCGGTGAAGATCCGGGCGGTCGTGCCGATGGACACGATCTGCCCGTGCTCGTCGAATAGGACCCGTTGAATCCCGCCGGCGCACGCGGCATGCCGTGCCGCGCTGAGGGGAACGTCGTCGCTGGTGCCTTCGATGAATGCCCGGCCCACCCCGGTCACATACGCCTCGGCGGTGACCGACACCACGAGGGTCGGTGCGGCCCCGCCCAGGTCGGGGACGGTACCGGATCCGGCGGCGGCGTGCAGGATCGCGGCGAGATTGTCGTGATTGCGTTGCGGCCGCGTGCGGGTGTCGACCGGGGCGGCCGGACCGCCGGGGAACACGGACTCGGCTGCATCTTCGTCGTCCGCGGCGAAACGGACGTTCCCGGCTGTCTCATCCTGACCGTCGCCTGCGGAGAACGTCTTCTCCGGATCGGCGTCGTCGAGACCGTCGCGGGGATGCGCCCCCCTGGATCCCCGCTCTGGATCCTGGTCGAGCCGCCCATCGAGATCGGGTGCGTCCGCCGCAGCGGGATTGTTGAACGCGTCGAAGAGTCGCTGCAGCGCCCCGGCGACTTCGGGCAGCAACCCGCCGTGCACCGGATGGACGCCGTTCGCGTTGAGGCGTCCGATCGTGACCCCGCGGTTGCGTTCGGCCTTCCGATCCGCCGGTTCGGCACCATCGGGGTCGAGCGCAAGCATCAATGCCCTCGCGTAGTCGGCAAGCTCGTCCGTCGACGGGACGGGCCCCGGGTTGCCGTGCTCGTCGGGCAGATCCAGGCCCCGAGCGGTGGTCGCGAGGAGCACGTCGACCGCCTCGCGGGCGTCGTCACCGATTCGGGCACGAGCCGCCTCCACAGGACCGATCGCGGCGAGCAGTCCGGTGACCGAGAGCACGCCGTCCCGCAGCGCCTGCCCGAGCCGTTCGTAGCGGGCTGGTCCGTGCGCGCCTGAGGAGAACAGGAACTCCCTGCCCACCCCTTCCGCAGCGCGCACAAATCGGCGAGCCGTGGCCACGTCGACCCGCAGCGCCCGGCGCAGCAGTTCGGTCACATCCGTGCACCCCGCCGCCGTGCTGATCGTCGTCGACGCGGCACCCACGTCTCGCTGCCGGGCGTGCACGGTCATCGTGGTGATCTGGCCATCCAGCAGGCGCTGCACCCGGCCGAACGCCTTCAGCGTCTCGATCGTCTCGCCGTCCGTCACGCGGTCGAACTGAGCGCCCATCTCCTCGGACGCAGCGACCTCCTGGAGCAGGTGCTCGACCTGCTCCAGGAGCTCTCGCGTCGTGGATGCCATACCCCTATTCAACTCAGGGGCACCGACATTTGAACCCCAGATCAGACAGGATTACTGAATCTGTGGAGAACTCGTCGGGATCGCTCCCTGTGAAGGACGGAACGACTAGCTACCGCCTTGCGGGAACGCCCGCGTCGGGTCGAGTGCTCGGACCGCTCGCTGCACGCGCGCGCGGAGTTCGGCAGTGGCTTCAGCCGCGGCAAGGTGGTTGCTCAGTGCCCGCCCGGTGCCCAATCGCGCGGACCCGGTTGCGGTGCGCCGGAATCCACGAACCCCGTGCGATCCAGAGGACCGATGGTGCCGACCCTCTTCGAGAACGGACGCGGCGCGGACTGTGCCGGACGCGGAACGATTCCGTGCCGAGCTGCTGATCGCACGGCACGATCGAGGCGACGTTTCGCGCGCTCGGCGCGACGGATCCGACGCGCGGGGGAGTCGCGAACGATCGCGTTGACAATGACGAAGACGGCGAGCGTGACCAGCGCGCCGAGCACGGCCCCGGCGTACAGATACCCAGCTTCGGCCGTGCGGAGAACTCCCCAGAAGTCCATGGGGAGCACCCTAGCGGTAGTCCGGCGGGCGCACACCATGGAGATCGGTTGTGCCTCGTGGGACTCCGGAGCCCCGTTGCGTCTCGGTATGCCGAAATAGCGGTTTCGACATAGGTCTTGCGTCGGTGCCCCGTTGGGTCCATCCTTTGTCCAGGACGAGAGCTATGGGACAGCTCGACTCCGAATCTGGGGACCGGAACCAACCGGAGCTTGTTCGTTTGGCGCAGGGGACGCGCCGGTTCACAGAGTGCGTTTTAACCCGAAACGACTCTCTGAAATGGGGACAAGCAATGCTCGCTATTCAGCGCGCCCTCGAGGCGAAGAAGAAGGCACGGGAAGACGGCGAAGAGGCCGGCTTCTCACTCATCGAGTTGATCATCGTCGTGGTGATCCTCGGCATCCTGGTCGCGATCGCGATTCCGATCTTCGCCGGGATTCAACAGCAGGCGAAGGACAACTCGATGAAGTCGATCGCGGCAAGCGCCGCGTCCGCAGTGGCGGCCGGGATGGCATTGCAGCCGCCGACAGTAACGGGACTGGGGGCTGTGCCGACGACTGTTTACAAGTCGGCGGATGCCACGCTGACGATCGGCGGCACCTTCACCCTGGATGGCTTCTGTGTTACGGCGGCCCCCGTCGCGGGCAAGGCGCTTGCGGGGGCTGCCACCGCAACCTCAGGGCCCGGCTGCTAATCCACCCACTCCGCTGTGGAGGCCCCGCAGTAGCAAGGGCCTCCACAGCCGCACTCGCACTGTGGGGTTCACATGCCGCTTCGACTGCGTAACGACGACGGTCTCGGCCTGGTTGAGGTTGTCATCGCGATGTTCCTGCTCGCCCTCATCGCTGTTTCGATCCTTCCGGCATTGATGAATGGACTGCAGCTCTCCGCTCAGCAGTCGTCCGTTGCGACTGCGACACGGCAGATCAATGGCCTTATCGACCAGGTCAGGCAAAATCCGGACTGCGGAACGTTGGGTTCGGTCCTAGGCACCTCGGCGACGCCACGCTCATTCCTCGATGGTCGTGGCAACCGCTTCACGACTCAGGCGGCGATCGGATCCTGCGCCAAGGGTTCGACGGTGTCGATCCGTGTCACCGCGACGCAGAGCGGCACAACGCTCGCCACCGCGGATGCGCTGGTGATCATTCCGCCCGATGCGGTGACCCTCCCATGACCAGCCGAACGCGGGACGACGCGGGTCTCTCCATGATCGAGTTGGTGGTGGTCGTTGTCATCCTCGGCATCGTCGGACTGGTGCTCGGAACGCTGTTCAGCAACATCTGGCGCTCGCAGGAAGCCGTCAAAGCACAGAGTCAGGCGACGACCCGGGGGCAGCTGGTCGCATCAGAAGTGGAGCGAGCGATGCGGAATGCAGTGGCCTTCGACGTCTCGGCCGACGGATCGACGATCCGGGTCAACACCGCGCTCGGCGGCGGGCTCCAGTGCCAGGCGTTCCAGCTCGCCGCGGACGGTCTGCACATGACTGTCTCCTCCTCGCCCGCCCCTTCCTCGGGCTGGCCCGTCTGGCAGGCCGACGTCGCCGCCGGATCCGGGGCGTTCATCTCACAGAGCGGCAACAGCGTCGCGTACAACTTCGATGCGCTCAGCAAGTCGGGGGCCCAGGCGGTGGCGGCGCCCGTGCACTTCCAGGGCACGGCCTACATGCGCAACTCCGCAGCAGGAAGCCTCAGCCCATGCTGGTGATCCGGGATCGACTCGAGACGGCGGACCGTGACGACCGCGGTGCGGCGCTGGTCGCGGTGCTCATCGTGATGGTGGTCGGCGTGGTCGCCGCCGTGCTGGTGGCCGCGACCGTGATGTTCACGATCCAGTCCAATGCCAAGAACAAGAGCACGACCCAGGCGTTCGTCGCCGCCGAGTCGGGACGCGACCAGATGCTTGCGAGGGTGCTCGCCAACCCGTGTACGAAGTCCATCCCGGACGCCGGGTCCGCACCCCTCTACTACTCGGTCAGCGCGCTGTTCGGGCCCGACAAGGATCATCTGACCGACGCGTGCCTGAGCGCGACCGCGACCTCGACGATCCAGATCACCGCCAGCGGCAAGGGACCCGACGGCTCGGCGACGAAGATCGTCGCGCTCTATCAGCGGCCGATCTCCCTCTCGAACACGCCGGGCGGGACGATGTCGTACTTCGACGGATCGTTCCTCGCCACCCACGCCAACTACACCGGCGATCTGGTGATCCGCAGCGGCAACTACAGCTGCAACTCGTCGTCCGTGATCACGGGCGACCTCTGGGTGCCCAACGGCGCCGTCGATCTCAGCGCGAACTGCACAGTCAACGGCAACGTCTACGCGCTGGGCGACATCACGGCCAGCGGCGGAAACGCGGCGACCGTGAAGGGAAACTTGATCACCGCGGGCAACGTCAACCTCGTGGCGAACGGCTTCTCGCTCGGGGACTCGGCCGTCCCGACTTCGGGGTTCGTGTACGCCGACGGCACGTTCACCCTGGGCAACAAGCCCGTCATCATGGGCGGCTATTCGATCGGCAAGGGGTTCAGCGGCGCCGGCGTCGTGGGAAAGCCCGCGCAAACGGTCGCGAACTGCTCGACGAGCCCGACGCCTGCGGCCAACGCCTCACTCTGCGGAACGCCCGCGGCGAAGCCCGGCACCAATCGCACCAACCCGACGCTCGTCGCCGTGACGGCGATGACCACCTGGCGCAACCTCGGCTCGGCACGTGCCGCGTGGGGATCGAACATCCAGTGGACCACCGGACCGTGCAACGGATCCAACGTGAGCGCCCTGCTCGCGGCCGCGCCGACTCCGCCCAACACGCGCGTCGGCATCGACTTCAGCTCGTGCACCGGCACGGTCACCGTGAACATCGGCGCGACCGGGCTCGTCAACGACGCCGTCATGCTGATCGCGTCCGGGTCGCCGATGAACGTCAACGTCTCCGGGCCGCTCACCTCGAGCGCCCCTTCGCTGGCGACGGCGCCGCAGCTGTTCTTCATCCATGCTGACGCGAACCTGACCGACACCGCGCCCAGCTGCGGATCCGGATCGGCGAGCGATGCGCTGACCCTGCCGAGCACGGTGCAGGCGCGGCTGATGTTCTACACACCCTGCGGGCTCAACAACAGCTCGCAGAACGGGCTGATCTTCCAGGGGCAGTACTACGCCAACAACGACGGCACGCCGCACTGGGTGCACCCCGACTTCACCTGCACGCCGATGACCTGGAGTCCTGTCATCGACCTCGGCTGCAAGGTGGCGACGGCGGCGGGCTCACCCGGATCCACGATCACGACCATCCTCCCGCCGACCCTGACCTCCGAGCAGGAGGTCGCGCCATGACCGCCTTCCTCCTCGTCTTCGCGGGTCTGTTCGGGCTCGTCATCGGATCCTTCCTCAACGTCGTCGCATACCGCGTGCCCGCCGGGATCTCCCTCATGCGGGAGAGCCGGTGCCCCGAATGCGACGCGGGGATCCGATGGTGGCAAAACGTGCCCGTGCTGTCGTGGGTGCTGCTGCGGGGCAGGTGTGCGAACTGCGCCGCGCCGATCAGCGGGCGGTATGCGATCGTCGAGGCGCTCACGGGTGTGACGTTCGTCGCGGTGATGTGGTGGGCCGTGGGTGGGCGTTTCGTCTCGCTTCGCTCGCTCAACGACCCCGTTTGGGCAGCGGTCACGGATCCGGTGTTCTGGGTCGTGCTCGTCGCCTTTCTGTCCTTCGCGGCCGTTTCGATCGCACTGACGCTGATCGATCTCGACACGAAGCGGCTGCCGAACGTGATCGTGCTGCCAAGCATCGCCGTTGGGATCGCGTTGCTCGGCATCGCTGCCGCGGTGGGCGCTTCGACAGGCTCAGCGACCAACTGGGGGACGTTCCTGCGGGCGCTGGCCGGTGCGGCGATTCTCTACGCGTTCTACTACGTCGTGCGGGTTGTCAGCCCCCGCGGGATGGGCGGCGGAGACGTAAAGCTTGCGGCGCTCGTCGGCCTGTACCTCGGGTGGTGCGGCTGGGCAACGCTCGTGGTCGGAGCGTTCGCCGCGTTCGTGTTCGGCGGAGTGTTCGGCATCGGGTTGATCCTGCTCCGCCGAGCGAAACGCAAGACGGCGATCCCGTTCGGGCCGTGGATGATCGCGGGCGCCTGGGCTGGGATCGCAGTGGGTGAGCCTGTCGGGCGCTGGTATGTCGGAATGCTGGGACTGAGCTGAATCTGCCGTGGGGGCAGGAGAAGCACTGGGGACTTGGGGAGAGAAACATGGCGAAAAGTCACGTCGGTGTCGAGATCACCGAAGAGAGCGTGCGCGCCGTCGAGGTAAGCAACGAGCGCCAACCGCAGGTGACCGCCTTCGGCGAGGTCGCGCTGCCGCCCGACGCCGCGCACGATTCCGAGGTGCTCGACCAGGGGGCCGTCGCATTCGCGATCCAGCAGCTCTGGCGGACGGCCGGCATCAAGTCGAAATCCGCCACGCTCGGCATCGCGAGCAGGCGCGTGCTGGTGCGCGAGCACACCACCACGGCAATGGCTCCCGAGCTGTTGCGGCAGGCACTGCCGTTCCAGGTGCAGGATCTGCTTCCGGTCCCGGTCGCCCAGGCGGTTCTCGACTACTACCCGACCTCGCAGCAGGGCGATCAGCTTCACGGCCTGCTCGTGGCTGCCGTCTCCGACACCGTCGAAGCGATGATCGGCGCTTTCGCGCGTGCAAAGATCCGCATCGACGGCGTCGACCTCGCCGCCTTCGGGCTTGCTCGGTCCGCCGCGCTCGTCGCACCGACGGGTACGACCGCCGCGATCCACATCGGCGACCACACCACGCAGATCGTGATCCTGCGCGACGGGATCCCCGACTTCGTGCGGATCACGCCCGTCGACCTCGAGACCGGCGCCGTGCGGCGCCGAGCGTCGCAGATGCTCGCCCCTGATGGCATCGGAGACGGCACATTCATCACCGACGGAGCGGTGGACCCGACCCGCGCGTTCACCGACGATCTCACCGGGACCGCGGGGATCGTGGCTCGCGGCTCGCTCCGCGTGGACGTCGCGCTGCGCCCCGTGGTCGATGTGATCGGACGGATGCGGAGCACCCTCGCGTTCTACCTGAACAAGCCGGGTTCGCCGCCGATCGAGCAGGTGCTGCTCAGTGGCGCGGGATCCGCCGTCGACGGCGTCGCGTCCGGCCTCGCAGAGGCCGTCGAGATGCCGGTGCGCACGTTCACTCTGCAGAACCTCATGCCGGCGCGCGGTGCCGAACCCACCGGTGAGCTCGCGCTCGACCTCGTGAGCACCGCCGGACTCGCCCTCGGGAAGGACCGCTGATGGCCCGCATCATCGTGGCGACCCCGGGCGGTGCGCCCCGGGTCGATCTGCTGCCCCGCTCCGAGATCGATCGCCGGGAACGCGAGAAGCTCTCCGCCGCCTGGGTGCGGGTGGGGCTACTGGCTGTGCTGCTCGCCGTCGTGCTCATCGGCGGCGCGTTCGTCTGGAACCAGTTCACACAGCAGCAGCTCGCCGCCGAGCAGGCGCGTTCGACGCAGCTGATCGGTCAAATCGGGCAACTGAACGAAGTCAGCAGCGCCCTGGCGACCGAGAGCGAGCTGAACGCGTTCCGAAGCCAGGCGATGGGATCCGATCTCGCCTGGAGCGAAGTTCTCGACCGGGTTCGCGGCGCCCTCCCCCCGGGGACCACCGTGACCGGGTTCGAGCTCACTCCCGGCGCGGCACCTGACGCTGCGACAAAGGACAAAGATGCGGCGAAGAAGGCCGTGGGTCTTACGGGCACACTGACCATCGACAGCCCGAACGCGATCGACCTCGGCGTCCTGGCTCGCACGCTGCGCGGCGTGGACGGGGTTCTCGCCGCGGACGGCAGCGCCAACACCGCCAGCCAGCAGTCGCCAGGCCGCTACACGTACACGGTCGACATCACCTTCAACCAGACCGTGTACTCCGGCCAGTTCGGCAAGGAGGCCACGAAGTGAGCAAGCAGCTGATCACCCTCATCGGTGCCCTCGTCTCGATCGCGATCGTGGTGCTCGCCGTCGTCTTCGGCGTGCTCCCCTTGGTCGGCCAATCGTTCACGGCGCTGGGCAGCACGAGCCAGGTCGCCTCCACGAACGCTGCGTACCAGGCGCAGATCGCGGAATTGCAGAAGCAGAAACAGCGCAAGAGCGAGATCGATGCCTCGGTCGAGGCGCTGCGCAGCCAGATCCCGGCCTCACCCGAACTCGATCAGGTGTTCGACATCATCGCCACGTCGGCGCAGGCCTCGGGTGCGATCCTCACCAGCGCCACCCGCGGCGACCTCGCCGTCTTCGCCTCGCGCCCTGCACCGGTTCCTGCGGGTCCAGGTGCTGCCGCGCAGCAGAAGGCGCAGGCCGCGCCGCAGCCGCAGCCCACGCCCCAGCCGACGACGGGGACGGGTCCGGTCGGCGATGCGAAGAACGTCGCTGCACAGGCTGACGCCAACGCGGCCCAGACTTCTCAAGCAGGGGCAGGCACCGCCGCACAGAGCGGAACGGGCGCGCCCACCGGCGGCGGTGTCGCCACGGCGGCCCGGGAACAGATCCCGGTCGCCGTGATCGCGAGCGTCCCGGATGCGGTCGCGGCGCAGGCATTCCTCGACGGGCTGCGCGGATCCGCCCGACTGCTCGCGGTGGACAAGGCCACGCTCACCCCCGGCAACGGCGGACTGGAGATCCGCGTCGATCTGCTGGTGTTCCTCACCGCGACTCCGACGGCGGGGGCCTCGAAATGAGCGCCACCGAGCTCACGCGCATCCTCGCGATCGGCGCCCGTGCCGGGGCGAGCGACGTGCACATCACGGCCGGTGCCGCCCCGCTCATGCGTGTCGACGGCGACCTCATCCCGGTGCCGCGGCATGCGGAACCGCTCGGCGCCGACTGGGTCGAGGGAGCCGCATACGGGTTGATGAACGACGCGCAGCGTGAGGAGTTCGCGTCGAACCACGAGGTCGACCTCGCGCACGCGGCGGAGAGCATCGGGCGCTTCCGTGTGAACGTGTTCCGCCAGCTGGGCGAGATCGCGATGGCGCTGCGGTACATCCCCGACAGGGTGTTCACGTTGGAGGAGCTCGGCGCTCCCGCCATCGCGCACGACCTCGCGCTGCGCCCGCGCGGGCTGGTGCTGCTCACCGGCCCGACTGGATCCGGCAAGTCGACGACGCTGACCGCGATGGTCGACATCATCAACAACACCCGGCCCGTGCACGTCGTGACCATCGAGGACCCGATCGAGTTCCATCACACCAGCAACCGTGCGCTCATCCATCAGCGCGAAGTCGGATCCGACACGGAGTCGTTCGCCGAGGCGCTGCGCCGGGTGCTGCGGCAGGACCCCGATGTGATCCTCGTCGGCGAGCTGCGCGATCCGGAGTCGATCTCCACCGCCCTGTCCGCCGCCGAGACCGGCCACCTCGTGCTCTCCACCCTGCACACCCAGGGCGCGGCGAAGTCGGTGAACCGCATCGTCGACGTGTTCCCCGCCGATCAGCAGCATCAGATCCGCACCCAGCTCGGCGACACGCTGCAGGGCATCATCAGCCAGACGCTGCTGCCGCGCGCGCAGACCGCGGGCCGCACGATCGCGACCGAGGTGCTCATCAACACCCCGGCTGTCGCCAACCTGATCCGCGAGGGGCAGGTGTCGCAGCTCTACTCGACGATGCAGGCGGGCCAATCCGTCGGCATGCACACGCTCGACCAGGACCTGCGCCGTCTCGTCAGCGAGGGGCTCATCGCGGCGCACGTGGCGCGCACGTTCGCCGTCGATCCGAAGTCGATCGACGGCGTGCACGTGAAGCCTGCCGACCTCGACGCGGAGTCGTGGTCGACATTCGCCGCCGGAGCGCAGCTCGACGAATGGGGATCCTGATGGCCGGGGTGCAGGAGTACGAATACCAGGCGCTGGATCCGGCGACGGCGCAGACCGTCAAGGGGTCGATGGACGCGGCCAGCGACAGCGCCGTCGCCGCCAAGCTCAAGGCCCAGGGCCTCACGCCGTTGCGTGTCGAGCCCGTCGCGAAGACGGGTCTGCATCGGGAGATCTCGCTGCCGTCGCTGCGCAAGGGCGTTCCGGCGAAGACGCTCGCGATCTTCTCCCGGCAGATGGCGGCGCTGATCAATGCGGGCCTGCCGTTGCTGCGCACCCTCACCGTGCTCGCCGAGCAGGCCGACGACAAGAAGCTGCAGCAGGTGCTCATCGTCGTGCAGACCGACGTGGAGTCGGGATCGTCGCTCTCCGCGTCGATGGCGCGGCACCCGCAGGTGTTCCCGCCGCTCATGGTGTCGATCATCCGCGTCGGCGAGGCGGGCGGCTTCCTCGGCAAGGCGCTCAACTCGATCGCCGAGACCTACCAGAAGCAGGCCGACCTGCACGCGAAGATCCGCTCCGCGACGACCTATCCGCTGGTAGTGCTGATCATCGCGGTCCTCGGCGTCGCGGCGATGCTGACGTTCGTCGTGCCGGTGTTCAAGAACATGTTCGCCGGGCTGGGCACCACCCTGCCGCTGCCCACCCAGATCCTGGTCACGATCTCGGAGAACATGGTCTGGATCCTGCCGTCCGTCGCGGTGCTCGCGATCATCGTGTGGATCTGGTGGGCCCGCAACCGCTATACGGACGCGTACCGCAAGGTCGTGGATCCGTTCCTGCTGAAGCTGCCGATCTTCGGCAAGCTGCTGACGAAGATGGCCGTGGCGCGGTTCACCCGCAACCTGTCGATGATGCTCGATGCGGGTGTGCCGATCATCCAGGCGCTGTCGATCGTGGGCCAGGCGTCGAACAACTGGAAGATCGAGCAGACCGTGCGCGACATCCAGGAGTCGATCCGCGGCGGGCGCTCGTTCGCCGCGCCGCTGGCCGCGGCCGAGGTGTTCCCGCCCATGGTGTCGCAGATGGTCGCGGTCGGCGAGGAATCGGGCACGCTGGCCGAGATGCTCGCCAGCATCGCCGACTTCTACGAGGACGAGGTCGAGACCGCCACCGAGCAGCTGTCGTCGCTCATCGAACCCGTGCTGATCGTCGGCCTCGGCGTCGTCATCGGCGGCATGGTGATCTCGCTCTACCTGCCGATCTTCACGCTGTACGGCGACCTGGCCAAGCAGCACTGAACGGGCTCGGTGCGCGCCTCCGGGCGTCACACCGAGACGCGCAGCACCTCTTCGATCGTGGTGATGCCCTGGGCGACCTTGGCCCAGCCATCGTCGCGCAGCGGGATCATGCCCTGCTCCAGGGCGATCTCGCGCAGCTCGCCGCCGGTCGCGCGGCCCACGAGCGCCTGCTCGATGCGGTCGGTGACCTCCATCGCCTCGTGCAGCGCGACCCGGCCGCGGTAGCCGGTGCTGGAGCACGCCGTGCACCCCACCGCGCGGAACACGGTGGCGTCGTCGATGAGCTCGACCGGCATGCCGACGGCCTCGAGCATCGCCCGGTCGTCGTCGATCGGCAGGCGGCACTTCGTGCACAGCCGCCGCGCGAGCCGCTGTGCGATCACCGCGCTCAGCGCCGTCGCCACGAGGAACGGCTCGGTGCCGATCTCCACCAGCCGGGTGAGCGCACTCGGGGCGTCGTTGGTGTGCAGGGTCGACAGCACGAGGTGGCCGGTCAGCGCCGCCTCGATCGAGATCGCCGCGGTCTCGCGGTCGCGGATCTCACCGACCAGCACCACATCCGGGTCGGCGCGCAGGATCGACCGCAGCGCGGTCGCGAACGTGAGGCCGGCCCGCGGGTTCACCTGGATCTGGTTGATGTCCGGGATCCGGTACTCCACCGGATCCTCGACCGTGATCACGTTCACGCGCGGGTTCGCCACCGCCCGCAGCGCCGTGTACAGCGTCGTGGACTTGCCGGATCCGGTCGGGCCCGTCACCAGCACCATGCCGTGCGGGCGCGAGATCGCCTGCGTGAAGCGCTCGGCGTTGGTGTCGGAGAACAGCAGATCCGACATCAGCATCACCTGGCCGCTGTTGTCGAGGATGCGCATCACGATCTTCTCGCCCCACACCGTCGGCAGCGTCGCCACGCGCAGGTCGACGCTGCGGCCCTCGTGCAGCACCGAGATGCGCCCGTCCTGCGGCACCCGCTTCTCGGCGATGTCGATCGACGACATGATCTTCAGCCGCGAGATGACGCCGTCCTGGATGCTGCGGTCGGCGCGCTGCATCTCGTGCAGCACACCGTCGATGCGGAACCGCACCGTGAGCCGATGCTCGCCCGGCTCGATGTGGATGTCGCTCGCGCGGTCGTTGATCGCCTGCGTGATGAGCAGGTTCACGAACCGCACCACGGGCGCGTCCGCGTCCTGATCGTCGAGCTGCTCCGTGAAGACGATGTGCGAGGAGGATCCGGACGCCTCGCCGATCTGCTCGGACAGGTCGGTGAGCTCCTCATCCGAGCGCAGGAACCGCTCGAACGCCTGGTTCAGGGCCTCGCCCGTGACCACGACCGGGCTCACCCGCAGATCCGTGATGCTGGCGACGTCGTCGAGGGCGATGATGTCGGTCGGATCCAGCATCGCCACGGTCAGCTGGTCGCGGTACTGCCGCAGCGGCAGCAGCCGGTAGCGCCGGCACATCACACCCGGCACGAGCGAGATGACCTCGGGATCCAGCGGATACGAGCCGAGATCGACGTACGGCGTGCTCGTCGCCACCGAGACGGCCTCGGCCAGCTGCACCTCGTTCACCAGGCCGTGCCGCAGCAGATAGTCGGGCAGGGCGTCTCCGTCGCCCACCGCCGACATCGCGGAGTTCACGTCTTCGGCGCGCGCAGCGCCGGTCAGCACGAGCATCTGCCCCAGACCACGCATGGGATCCCCATCCCGCAGCGCCCCAAACGCCGCTCTTGTGCTCATCCTAGGGCCGCACGGGCTCGAGCGGGAGGGCGATATTCCGGTCGGCAGCCCGACGCGGCCTCCGCGTGCGATCGCGGGTCCGGAATCTCTCGCTCCGGTCCTGTACCGCCGGCCAGCGGAGCACGATACTGGGCACATGCCTTCCGCATCGCGGACGATCGAGATCGCCGCTCCCATCGAGACCGTGTTCGGGTTCTTCGCCGATCCGAGCAATGACCCGACCTGGCGCCCAGCCGTCAAGGAGATGCGGGCCGAGGGCGCGCCCGGCGTGGGCGCGACCGTGCATCAGGTGATCGCGGGCCCGGGCGGACGATCGATCGACGCCGATCTCCGGATCACGGAGTACTCCGCGCCCAGCCGTTACGCGTTCGCCACGATCGCCGGCCCGGTGCGCCCCCTCGGCAGCTACACCTTCGCCGAGGTGCCGAGCGGCACCCTCGTCACGTTCGAGCTGTCGGTCGAGCTGAGCGGCCTCAAGAAGCTGCTCATGAGCGGGCCGGTGCAGAAGAGCATGGACGGCGAGATGGCCGCGTTCGACAAGGCGAAGGCGCTCCTGGAGTCCTGACGGGGACACCGGATCCGGCAGCACTCCCCGCAGTCCGCGACCAGCGAACAGCCGAGGCACGGATCCGCTCTCCTCTTGTCGGGGCGTCCGCATAGGCTGGGCCTCATGACCGACGTTCTTCCCTCCGGCCTCGCCACCGGCGACTTCGACCCCGCGATCCGCCCTCAGGACGACCTCTACCGGCACGTGAACCACACGTTCCTCTCCACCACGGAGATCCCCGCAGACAAGGCGCGCTGGGGATCCTTCCACCTCCTCGCCGACCAGTCCGAGAAGGACGTGCGCGCGATCATCGAGGAGTCCCAGGGCGCTGAGCCCGGCACCGAGGCGCGCAAGATCGGCGACCTGTACGCGAGCTTCATGGACACCGAGCGCATCGCCGCGCTCGGCACCGCTCCGCTGGCCGAACCGCTCGCGGCCGTCGACGCGATCACCACGATCGACGAGTTCCTCGCGACGGTCGGATCCTTCGACCGCCAGGGCATCGCCGCACTGATCGGCGTGTTCGTGGAGCCGGATCCGGGCAACCCCGAGCGCTACGTGCCGTTCGTGGTGCAGGCCGGCATCTCGCTGCCCGACGAGAGCTACTACCGCCTGGACAGCTTCGAGGGCACCCGCGCCGCCTACCGCGCCCACCTGGAGCGGATCCTGGCCCTTGCCGGCGTCGCGGACGCCGCAGGGCAGGCCGACCGCGCCTTCGCGCTCGAGCACGACATCGCCGGGCACCACTGGGACAACGTGGAGAGCCGCGACGCGGTCAAGACGTACAACCTGAAGAGCTGGGACGAGTTCCAGACTCTCGTCGGTGTGGACCTCGCCTCGTGGCGCGACGCCGTCGCGGGCCCGGCCGGAGCCGACGCGTTCGCCGAGGCCGTCGTCTACCAGCCGAGCTTCTTCGAGGGACTCGGATCCCTGCTCACCGCAGAGCGCCTGGACGACTGGAAGGCCTGGCTGCGGGCCAAGGTCGTGCACGGTCTCGCCGCCTACCTCACCGACGACATCGTGCAGGAGAACTTCTCGTTCTACGGCACCGAGCTCACCGGCGTGCCCACCATCCGGGAGCGTTGGAAGCGCGGCGTCTCGCTCGTCGAGGGCTCGCTCGGAGATGCGGTCGGCAAGGTCTACGTCGAGCGGCACTACCCGCCGTCCGCCAAGGCGGCGATGGACGAGCTCATCGGCAACCTGCTCGAGGCGTACCGCCAGTCGATCACGACGCTCGAGTGGATGAGCCCGGAGACCCGCGAGAAGGCGCTCGCCAAGCTCGACACGTTCACGCCCAAGATCGGGCACCCCAAGGTGTGGCGCGACTACTCAACCGTGACGGTCGACGCCGGGGACCTGATCGGCAACGCCGGTCGCGCCGCGCAGTTCGAGCACGACCGCACGATCGGCAAGGTGGGCAAGCCCATCGACCGCGACGAGTGGTTCATGCCGCCGCAGATGGTGAACGCGTACTACAACCCGCTGATGAACGAGATCGTGTTCCCCGCGGCGATCCTGCAGTACCCGTTCTTCGACGCCTCCCGCGACGCGGCGGCCAACTACGGCGGAATCGGATCCGTCATCGGCCACGAGATCGGGCACGGCTTCGACGACCAGGGCAGCCGCTACGACGGCGACGGCAAACTGCAGGACTGGTGGACGGACGAGGACCGCGCCGCGTTCGAGGAGCGCACGAAGTCGCTCATCGCGCAGTACGACGCGCTCGTGCCGGAGGGGCTGAGCGCCGAGCACCACGTGAACGGCGCCCTCACGATCGGTGAGAACATCGGCGACCTCGGCGGCCTCGGCATCGCGCTCAAGGCGTACGAGCTCGCGCTCGGCGGCGAGGAGGCGCCCGTCATCGACGGCCTCACCGGCGCGCAGCGCCTGCTGCTGTCGTGGGCCCAGGTGTGGCAGCAGAAGAGCCGCGAGGCCGAGACGATCCGCCTGCTGACCATCGACCCGCACTCGCCCAACGAGTTCCGATGCAACCAGATCCTGCGGAACATCGACGCCTTCTACGAGGCGTTCGACGTGACCGAGTCGGACAAGCTCTGGCTCGCCCCCGAGGAGCGCGTCACGATCTGGTGATCGTCTGACCGCGCGAACGCCCGCCCCGATCTCCGGGGTGGGCGTTCTGTCGTTCGGCGGTTGCACTGCCCGCCCCGCCCCGCCGAGAGCACATCCTCTCGCCGAGCGCACATCCCCGTCGCGCGGTGGGCATGTGCACTCGCGGGGAGCATGTGCTCTCGAGGCCCTGGGCACCGCGTTTCGTCTCGCTCCTCGCTGCGCTCGGGGCTCGCTCAACGACCGGGAGCGCCGACTAGGCTCGCCCCATGATCCCCGCAGACTGGACCCCGCATCGCCGCGAGGACGGCGAACTCCTGGGCTGGATCCGCCCCGAGGGCGCCGACTGGCTCGCCGTCGACGTGCTCGGGCGCGAGGTCACCGGCGAGATCGACTGGCTCGACGCCGAGGCGGCGCTCGAGGAGCACGGGATCCGCTGGCTCGCGGATCCGTGGATCCTGGAGGGCGAGGGACCGGAGCCGCTGCGGGTGCAGATCGTGGAGGTCGTGCCGGAGGGCGACGGCCGGATCACGGTCAAGGTCGACGACTTCGGCGACATGCAACGCCCGCCCACGCAGCAGTACACGCTGACGTGGCCGCTTCCGGCGCGCCTGCGCCCGCTCGGCCCCGACGATCCGGACGGGCGCACGATCACCCGCTGACCGGCACGCCATTCCGTACCGGAACGGATCCGACGCGCCGCGGACGGGAATACCACCCTGCGTGCGGCGCGTTCGCGAAACGTATGAAGGTTCTTCTCACCGGCGCGACCGGATACATCGGCACTTCCGTCCTCGACCGGCTGCTCGCGGAGGGGCACGCGGTCACCGCCCTGGTCCGCGATACGGCGAAGGCACGCGTGGTCGAAGAAGCGGGGGCGACAGGGCTGGTCGGCGATGTCACCGACGCGACGCTCATCGCAGAAGCGGTGCGCGCGGTCGACGGCGTCATCCACACGGCCTCCACGCCCGAAGGCGACGCGGCGTTCATCGACGCCGTGCTCGGCGCGCTCGAGGGCACCGGCAAGCCGTTCGTGCACACCGGCGGCATCTGGAGCTACGGCTCCTCGGACGACATCACCGAGGACACGGCCCTCGACCGGCCCGCCCTCACGGCCTGGCGTGGAGCGGGAGAGGCCCGCGTCCTGGGCGCGGACGGCCTCCGCGGGACCGTCGTCGCGCCCGCGACGGTGTACGGCCGCGGTGGCGGACTGGTGCGGCTGCTCACCGACGAGACCGACGGCGGAGTGCTCCTGATCGGCGACGGCAGCCAGCACTGGACCACGGTCGATGTCGACGACCTGGCCGCGCTGTACGTGCTCGCGCTCGAGAAGGGCGGCCGGGGCGAGACGTACATCGGGGCGTCCGGGCAGAACCCGACCGTGCGCGAGCTCGGCGAGGCGATCGCCGCCGGTTACGGCGTGACGGAGGGCGTCCGCGCCGAGAGCGTCACGGAGACCCGTGAGCGTCTGGGCGAGGCCTTCGCCGATGCGCTCCTGCTCGACGAGCAGGCCACCGGCGCGAAGGCCCGGGCCGAGCTCGGATGGGCGCCGACCGCGCGCCCGCTCGTCGCGCAGCTCGCCGAGGGCGAGTATCTCGGCGAGAGCGTCTCCGCGCGCTGAGCACGAAGGCCGGGGCTGGGCGCTGATCGCCCGGCCCCGCCTTTCGGCTCACGCACAGGTTCGTGAGCGAGCGGAGCAAGACGAAGGGCGCTTAGAGCCCTGGGAGCCGGGCGTCCGCGTCAGCGCACGCCCTTCATGAGCGCGAGAACGGGCTTGACCGACACCAGCAGCCCGATCCCGACGATGATCGCGATCGCGCCGAGGATCGAGAAGTACGGCACCTCGTTGTGCGGGTCGTAGAACTGCACGAGCCAGCCCGAGATCGCGGTGCCCAGCGACACGGACAGGAAGAACAGCGCGACCATCTGGGTGTGGAACGCGGCCGGCGCGAGCTTCGTGGCCGCGGACAGGCCGATCGGCGACAGCAGCAGCTCGGCGACCGTGAAGACGAACAGGATCCCGATGATCGCCAGCAGTGGGGTCGAGTTCGCGGCGCCGCCGGCGAACGGCAGGAACAGCAGGAACGCGGCACCCATGATGATGGCGCCCAGCGCGAACTTCACCGGCGTCGACGGCTGACGAGCGCCGAGCTTCGTCCAGATCGCGGCGAACACCCCCGACAGCACGATGATGAAGACCGGGTTGATCGACTGCACCCACGACACCGGCATCTCCCAGCCGAACAGGTCGCGGTTCAGGCGCTCGTCCGAGTACACCGTCAGTACGGTGAACTGCTGCTGGTACAGCGACCAGAACGCCACGCTCGTGATGAACAGCGGCAGGAACCCCCACACCCGGGAGCGCTCTGTCGCGTCGATGCGGCGGCTCGTGAGGATCACCGCGAAGTAGGCGATCGCGGCGACGGTGGCCGCGATGATCACCATGGTCGACAGGTTGTCCGCGCGGATCACGCCGACGAGCACGAGCACGACGATGAGCAGGATCGCGGCGATCGCGACGATCACGGCCGTCAGATAGCGGTTGCGCGGCAGCGGGTTCGCGATGCGGCTGGCCTCGGCCGGCAGCCCACGGCGTCCGAACGAGTACTGCACGAGGCCGGCGGCCATGCCGATCGCGGCGAGGCCGAAGCCGAAGTGGAAGCCCAGCGTCGACTGCAGCAGACCGGTGAGGATCGGTCCGAAGAATCCGCCGAGGTTGATGCCCAGGTAGAAGAGCGAGAAGCCGGCGTCGCGCCGCGGGTCCTCGGCCGCGTAGAGGGTGCCGACCACGGAGGTGGCGTTGGCCTTGAGGCCTCCGGATCCGATCGCCACGAGCACCAGACCCACGCCCACGCCCACGACGCCCGGCAGCAGCGCCAGGGCGATGTGGCCCGCCATGATCACGATCGCGCTGAAGAACAGCGTGCGCTCGGATCCGAGGATACGGTCCGCGACCCAGGCGCCGAGGATCGTGGCCAGATAAACGGATCCGCCGTAGGCGCCGACGATGCCGCCGGCGATGCCCTTGTCGAGGCCGAGCCCTCCGTCGGTGACGGAGTAGTACAGGTAGATGAGCAGGATCCCCTGCATGCCGTAGAAGCTGAACCGCTCCCACATCTCCACCCCGAACAGGTGGGCGAGGGCCCACGGCTGCCCGAAGAATCGGGTGTCGTGGTCGCCGTGCTTCTCGGTCTCCTGTGCGGTGCTCATCATTCCAGCGTAAGCCGCGCCGGCGCGCGCCGCGGAAAGGCCCGACTCAGCCCACCGCCCCGAGCACGAACCCCGCGTCGAGGACAAGAGGTCCCGGATAGGATTGAGTCGCGCCTCTTCGTGCGCATTCCCCGCATCATCGCGACCATTGGAGCCACCGTGGCCGAACAGTCCCGTCTTGACAAGGTCATCGCCCTCGCCCGCCACCGCGGGTTCGTGTTCCAGGCGGGTGAGATCTACGGGGGCTCACGCTCGGCCTGGGACTACGGCCCCCTCGGCACCGAGCTCAAGGAGAACATCCGCCGGCAGTGGTGGCAGACGTTCGTGCGCGGCCGCGGCGACATGGTGGGTCTGGACTCCTCGATCATCCTGCCCAAGCGGGTGTGGGAGGCCTCGGGCCACGTCGCGACGTTCACGGATCCGCTCGTCGAGTGCCTCCAGTGCCACAAGCGCTTCCGCGCCGACACCCTCATCGAGGACTTCGAGGCCCGCAAGGGCCGTCCCGCCGAGAACGGCCTGGCCGACGTGCCCTGCCCCAACTGCGGCACCAAGGGCCAGTACACCGAGCCCAAGGCGTTCTCGGGTCTCGTGAAGACCTACCTCGGCGTGGTCGACGACGAGTCCGGCGTGTACTTCCTGCGCCCGGAGACCGCGCAGGGCATCTTCGTGAACTTCTCGAACGTGCTCACCGCCTCGCGCAAGAAGCCGCCGTTCGGCATCGGCCAGGTGGGCAAGGCGTTCCGCAACGAGATCACGCCCGGCAACTTCATCTTCCGCACGCGCGAGTTCGAGCAGATGGAGATCGAGTACTTCGTGCCGCCCGCCGAGGCGCAGGAGTGGTTCGAGCACTGGGTGCAGGAGTGCTGGGACTGGTTCATCGACCTCGGGATCAACCCCGAGAACATGCGTCAGTTCGATGTGCCGGAGGACGACCGCGCGCACTACTCCGCCGGCACCATCGACGTCGAGTACCGCTTCGGCTTCGCGGGCAAGGAGTGGGGCGAGCTCATGGGCGTCGCCAACCGCACCGACTTCGACCTGACCAACCACAGCGAGGCCTCCGGATCCTCGCTCACCTACTTCGACCAGGCCTCGGGCGAGAAGTACACCCCCTACGTGATCGAGCCGTCGTTCGGCCTCACCCGCTCGATGATGGCGTTCCTCGTGGACGCCTATGTCGAGGAGGAGGTGCCGAACGCCAAGGGCGGATCCGACGTGCGCACCGTGCTGAAGCTCGACCCGCGCCTCGCGCCGGTCAAGGTCGCGGTGCTGCCGCTCAGCCGCAACGAGCGCCTCTCGCCGCTGGCCCGCGAGGTGGCCGACAAGCTGCGCGGGCACTGGGCCATCGACTTCGACGACGCCGGTGCGATCGGCCGCCGCTACCGCCGCCAGGACGAGATCGGCACCCCGTTCTGCGTCACGATCGACTTCGACTCGCTCGACGACGACGCGGTGACCGTCCGCGACCGCGACACGATGGCGCAGGAGCGCGTGCCGCTCGCCGAGCTCGACACTTATCTGTCGGAGCGCCTCAAGGGCGCCTGACCGGGCATGACGAAGGGCCGCGATTCACCGTGTGGATCGCGGCCCTTTCGCCGTCTCAGCGTCGGGCGCTCAGAAGTCTTCGCCCTCGGCCTGTGAGGGGTGCTTCTCGAACCAGACGGGGCGGCCGATGTGCAGCAGCGCGTCGGAGTCGAACAGTTCGGGGTCGCGTTCCATGGAGATGCTCCTTGTAGACAGGGGGGCTTGGATCCAGTTTCCGGTGCATTCGCCCGCCCTTCTGGGCGATCTGTCGTGAAAGAACCTGGGATCCTTCGCAATGTGCAAGGAATGAGACGTGGCGGATGGTCGCAGGTACCCGGCCTCGCGCTGTGGCGGGTCGGGGGGCTGCACCGGGATCAGCGGGCGAGCGGCGCCTCGGCGTCCAGCCCGGAGAGCTTGCCCGGGTTGGCGACCGAGAAGACCTGCGTGATGCGGCTCTCCTCGACGGTGAAGCTCACCGCCGCGAGTAGCTCGCCACCCACCTGGATCCCCGCGGCGAGCATGCCGTTCACCCGCAGCGGGATCACCGCGAAGGCCGTGTCGAGCTTGGCGATGCTGCCCTGCAGGAACGCCACCACACGATCGGCGCCGTGCAGCGGACGCCGTGCCGCGTGCCGCACGAGCCCGCCGCTGTCGGTGACCGACACCACGTCGGGAGCGAGCACGTCCATGAGCCCCTGCACATCGCCGGAGTTCATCACCGCGATGAAGCGCTGCACGGCGAGATCGTGCTCGGAGGCGTCGACCGCGATGCGCGGGCGGCGGGCGGCCACGTGGTCGCGGGCGCGGTGCGCGATCTGCCGCACCGCCGCCGGGGTCTTGCCCACTGCGTCGGCGATCTCGTCGAACGGCACGTCGAACACCTCGCGCAGCACGAACACCGCGCGCTCGGTCGGGCCCAGCGTCTCGAGCACCGTGAGCATCGCGACCGACACGCTCTCGGCGAGCACCACGTCCTCGGCCACGTCGGCGGTCGTCAGCAACGGCTCCGGCAGCCACGGGCCCACGTACTCCTCGCGCCGGCGGGACGCCGTCCGCAGCAGGTTCAGGGACTGCCGGGTCACGGTGCGCACCAGATAGGCGCGGGGATCGCGCACGTCGTCGCGATCGGCCGACGCCCAGCGCAGCCACGACTCCTGCAGGACGTCCTCGGCGTCGGCGGCGGATCCGAGGATCTCGTACGCGACCGTGAACAGCAGGCCGCGGTGCGTGACGAACGGATCCTCGGGCGCCGGCCGGCTCGCGTCGCTCATGCGGGCGACGTTACGCGGGTCTCGGCCAGCGTAGCCAGCGGCGCGAGCCCGCAGGCGTCCGCGAAGCCGTCCGAGTGGATCCCGAGCGCGATGTTCGCGCGAGCGGTCGCGTTGAGGTAGCCGACCTTCGCGGCGAGCTCGAGCAGTGCCGGGGCGCCCAGCTCCGCGAGCAGCTCGTCCGAGAGCTCGTCGGTGACGGCGGGTGGTGTCAAGCTCATCGCCTCGGCGTACTCCATCACGAGCCGCTCCCTGTGCGTGAACCTGGTGGACTCGCGCCAGATCGGCACCTCGCGCGCCTTGTCCTCGTCGAGCCCGTGGTCGTGCGCCATGAAGTAGTGCAGGTCGAGGCAGAAGCTGCAGCCGACGGTCGCGGCCGCCGTCATGGTGGCCAGTGTCGACAGGCTCTTGTCGAGCTCGTGCCACTTCTCGGTCTTGCGTCCGAAGTTCATCATGTCGGTGAACACCGGGCGGTGATGCCAGAGCACCCCGATCGAGTCGGGCACCCGGCCGAACATCTTCTTCGTGGCGAACTTCACCACGGCGCCGTACAGTCCGGTCACCTCGGTCGCGGGGACGCGGGTCTGGGTCGTCATGATCTGCTCCTTCTGCGGCGCGCTTCTCGCGCCTTCGACATGGAGACACCGCCCGGCTGCGATGTGTGACATCCGGATCCGAATTGGTCCCATGGGACGATGGATCCGTGGACACGACGACCTTCGCAGCGACCGACGGCTTCCCGCACACGGCTCTGGTCGGCGTCACAGGCCCCGAGCGGACGCTCGCCGTTCAGGGGGATCCGCAGGCCGTCCTGCCGCTCGCCTCGGTGACCAAGCCGCTGACCGCTTGGGGCGTGTTCGTCGCGATCGAGTGCGGGCTGGTCGATCTGGACGAGCCGGCGGGGCCCGCAGGAGCGACGGTGCTGAACCTGCTCGACCACACCAGCGGGCTGCCCATGGAGGGGGAGGGGCCGTTGAAGGCCCCCGGTGAGCGGCGCATCTACTCGAATGCCGGCTTCGACGCGCTCGCCGCGCACGTCGCCGACGCCGTCGGCATGGACTTCGCGGACTGGATGCTGCGGGAGGTCGCGCTGCCGCTCGGCATGGAGCGCACGGATGTCACCGGACGTCCGTCGGCAGGCGCATCCGCCTCGATCGAGGACCTGCTGATCTTCGGGCGCGAGGTACTGCGGCCGACACTGATCCCGGCTGCGCTGCGCGACCTCGCCCTCACCGTCTCGCACCCCGGGCTGCGCGGGATCGTCCCTGGCTACGGCTCGTACGCCGACAACCAGTGGGGCCTGGGTTTCGAGCTGAAGGGGGTCAAGTCGCCGCATTGGCTGGCGGACTCGTTCCCACCCGAGACCGCCGGCCATTTCGGAGCCCTCGGCAGCTTCCTGCTCGTCGACCGCTCGCGGGACCTCGCCGCCGCGTTCCTCTCCGGCGTCCCGTTCGGCGAGGAGCACAAGCGGATCTGGCCCGCGCTGACCGAGGAGATCGTCACGCGCTACGGAGGCTGATCCGGATCCGGTCCTCAGGATCCGGCGACGGCGCGCGCATACCTCTCCGACAGCACCTGCAGGCGCGGGATCAGCTCGGGCGGGGACTCCACGGTGAAGTCCATCATCAGCATCCCGATGTACGCCGCCACGGTGTCGAGACTGTCGGCGCCGGTGACCAGCACGCAGTGGTCGGCGTCGATCGGCTCGACGACGCCGACCGTCGGATTGATCCGGTCGAGCACGGCCTGCGCCGGCGCATCGATCCGCAGCCGGGCGTGCACCGCCCATCCGCTCGCGGCGATCGTGCGCATCGCGAACGCCGTGTAGTCGCCGCCCGGCAACGGCTGCGGGTTGAACCTGCGGCGCGTCGGCATACGGAGCGACATCCAGTCCACCCGGTAGGTGTGCCACTCATCGGTGACGGGATCACGCGCGACCAGGTGCCATCGCCGCTGCCAGCTGAGCAGGCGGTACGGCTCGACGAGCACGGGAGAGTCCTGGTAATCGAAGCGCAGCCACTCGACGTCGCGGATCGCGGCCGCGGCGGCGGCCAGCACGGCGGGATCCACTTCCGGATCGGGGGCGTCGGTGCCGACGTTCTCCTGGCCGCGGTCGATCGTCGAGCCGAGGGCGTCGACGAGCGGGCGCAGGCGGGAGGGCAGCACCTGCTCGATCTTGGCAAGGGCCCTGGCGCCGGACTCCTCGATGCCGGTCAGGCCCGCAGCCATCTGCAGGCCCACGGTCACCGCGACCGCCTCCTCGTCGTCCAGCAGCAGCGGCGGCAGCTGCCCGCCGGATCCGAGACGGTATCCGCCCACGGATCCGCGCACGGCGTCCACCGGGTAGCCGAGGTCTCGGAGGCGCTCGATGTCGGCGCGCACGGTCCGCGGACTCACGTCGAGCCGGGCGGCGAGCTCGGCCCCGGTGCGGCCGGAGCCCGTCTGCAGCAGCGAGAGCAGGGCGAGCAGGCGGGCGGACGGGCTTGTCATCGGATCCTCGAAGAAGTTCTTTCATTAGGAACGAATACAGCCTAATGGGCTTCTACCGTGGAACACATGAACACCACCGCAGCTCTCGTCATCCGCCCCTTCACCGTCTCCGTCACCGACGCCGAGGTCGCCGATCTGCAGGATCGTCTGGCGCGCACCCGCCTGCCGCAGCCGGCCCCCGCCGACGATTGGACCACCGGCACACCGAACGACTACCTCCGCGAGGCGCTCGCCGCCTGGCGCGCCTTCGACTGGCGCGCCGCCGAGGCCCGCATCAACGCCTTTCCGCACTTCGTCGCCGAGATCGACGGCCAGGACATCCACTTCATCCACGTCCGCTCGGCGCATGAAGGGGCGACGCCGCTGCTGCTGGCGCACACGTATCCCGGATCCTCCGTCGACTACCTCGACGTCATCGACCGCCTCGTCGACCCGGTGTCGTACGGCGGCCGCGCGGAGGACGCCTTCGACGTCGTCGTCCCGGACGCGCCGGGATACGGCTTCTCCCAGCCCGTGACGGACGCCGGGTGGACGATGCCCCGCGTCGCCAAGGCATACGACCAGCTCATGCGGGGACTCCGCTATGAGAGCTACGGCGTGCACGGGTCCGACAACGGCGCGATGGTCGCTCGCGAGCTCGGTCTGTTGAACCCGGAGGGCTTCCTCGGCCTGCACGTGCTGCAGTTGTTCTCGTTCCCCTCGGGCGACCCATCCGAGTTCGAGCGCCTCGAGCCGGCCGACTACGCCGGGCTCGAGCACATGCAGTGGTTCCAGTCGGTCGGCGGCTACAACACGATGAACGCCTCACGCCCGCAAACGGTCGCGGTCGGCCTCAGCGACTCCCCGATCGGACTGCTGGCGTACAGCGAGCTGTTCAACAGCTTCGGCAACGGCACCTCGCTCGTACCGCTGGAGAAGATCCTGCTCGAGGTCAGCGTGAACTGGTTCGCGAACGCCGCGGCGGGCATGAGCCGCAGCTACTTCGAGAACGCGCAGGCCCAGGCCGAGCCGCAGGTCAACCACGCTCCGACCGGCGTCGCCGTCTTCAAGGACGACTTCCAGACGATCCGCGTCTTCGCCGAGCGCGACAACGACAACATCGTGCACTGGAGCCGCTTCGACGAGGGCGGCCACTTCGCCGCTCTGGAGCGCCCCGACCTGCTCGCCGGCGACGTCCGCGCCTTCTTCGCGGGGATCCGCGAGGCCTGAGCGGCTGGCTGAGCTCCGCCATCGCCCGGGTCAAAGAAGGAAACGCTGCTCGTCGCGCCCCGGCGGCGTTTTCCTTCTTTGGGGGACGGCGCAGAGCGGCGCCACCCTGTCCGTCATCGTGTTGCGGGCGGCGGCCCTCGTCCGAGGTGAGCGGAGTAGCCTCGGACCCGGGCCGGCTCCGACATCGGTATCCGTCCCTCATTCCACCCGCACCGCGAAGGAGATCCGCCATGGCCGAGGTCGAGAGCTTCACCCTGGACCACACCGCCGTCAAGGCGCCCTACATCCGCCTGATCGGGGTCGAGCAGGGCCCGCGCGGCGACGAGATCTCCAACTTCGACGTGCGCTTCGTCCAGCCGAACGAGGGCGAGATCCCGACGGCGGCACTGCACACGATCGAGCACACCCTCGCCTCGCTGCTGCGCGACCGCGTGGACGGGGTCATCGACATCTCGCCGTTCGGCTGCCGCACCGGTTTCCACCTGATCACCTGGGGTCGCCCCGAGGTTCCGGCGCTCGTCGAGGCCATCACCGACAGCCTGCGCTTCATCGCGGAGAAGGCCGAGTGGAGCGACGTCCCCGGCGTCAGCGCGATCGAGTGCGGCAACTACCGCGACCACAGCCTGCACGGCGCACGCGAATGGTCGGCGCGGATCCTCGAGCAGGGGATCAGCCGCGACGCGTTCACCCGCATCCTGGCCTGAACTGCTTCGCCGTCCGGGCCTCCCGTAAGCGCCGACGCCCCCTCTGCACGCCGACGCCCCCTGTCGGATGTGTCAGCGGGAGGGGGCGTCGGTGCTGCGAGGGGCCTCGGCGCGAACCGGGGAGCGCGCGGCGACGCGGCGTCAGGCCCGGGCGATGCGGAGCGTGCGCACCTCGAAGGCGCGCAGAGAGAGGGCCTCCCCGGTGCGCGGTGCGTCCAGCTCGTCCTCGATGAGCGACACCTCGCGGATGCCGCGGTGCGCGAAGCCGACCGACAGGGATCCGGTCGCACGTCGGCCGAGCGACTCGTAGACGCGCACGATCACGTCGCCCGAGCGGTCGTCGGCGAGCTTCACGCTCGACACGACGATGCCCTCGCCGGACACGGCGGCCAGCGGCTCGACCTCGTTGGCGCCGCGCACGACGCTCGACGGCGCGTTCAGCGCGATGCCCTCGGCGGTCGCGATCGCGGCGTCCGCGCCGATCACGAGGCCCACCTGGATCTCGTGCGTGCCGTGGTCGGTGTCGGGATCGGGGAAGCGCGGGGCGCGCAGCAGCGACAGGCGCACCGTGGTGGTGACGTCGTCGCCGTCCACGTCGCGCGCCGTGTCGAAGCCGTAGATCGAGTCGTTCACGAGTGCAGCGCCGAAGCCGCCGTCCTCCTGCACCAGCACGAAGCGGTGCATCGAGGTCTCGAACTTCGCCGCCTCCCAGCTCGTGTTCACGTGCGTGACCCGGCGCTGGAAGCCGAACTGCGTCTCCGCCGCGGTCTCGCGGGCGAACACGTCCAGCGGGAAGGCGAGCTTGAGCAGCTTCTCGGTCTCGTGCCAGTCGATCTCGTTGCGCAGCAGCACCGTGCGCGATCCGGGACGCAGCGTGATCGTCTGCCGCAGCGAGGACACCGAGAATGGCCGCTCCACGACGATCGTCGCGACGTCGTCGTCGACGGACGCGGAGATCGACGACACCGCGGTGAGGTCGTCCACGCGGTTGCGGTAGTACTTGTCGATGTCCCACGCGTCCCACATGTTCGGGAAGTCCTGGTGCAGCTGGAACAGGTTCGCGGACTTGCCGGCGGGGATGGTCTCCCGGCCCGATGCCTTGTCGATCGCGGAGGTGATCAGACCCTCGGGCGAGATCACGACCGCGACGAGGTCGTTCTCGAGGCGGAAGCCGGATCCGGTCTCCGAGAGGGAGACGGATCCGGTCGCGGTGCCCGGATCGGGTGCCGCGCCGAGCGCGCGAGCGCCGGGTGCGACACCGGTCGACGTCGGCGTGAACACGAGCTCCACGTCCCCGTCTCCGGCGAGAGCGGCACGCGCAGCCGAAGACAGCGCGCGGGCCTCGTCGAGCACGCGGGACAGCACGGACACCGCCTCGCGGTGCACCCACGCGATCGAGGTGCCGGGGAGGATGTCGTGGAACTCGTGCAGCAGCACGGTCTCCCACAGCCGGTCCAGCTCATCGTGCGGGTAGGCCGCACCAAGGCGGACGGCGGCGGTCGATGCCCACAGCTCGGCCTCGATCAGTGCCTGCTCCGCCCAGCGGTGCAGCGCCTTGGTGGCGTGCTGGCTGGTGAGCGTGCCGCGGTGCAGCTCGAGGTACAGCTCGCCGACCCACACGGCCGGATCCGGCAGCTCCGCCTTGGCGGCGTCGAAGAACTCGTCGGGGTGGATCCACTCCACTCGCGCGCTGCCCTCGAGGTCGGCCAGGCGGGACGCCTTGCCGGTCATCTCGCGGGTGGTGCCGCCGCCGCCGTCGCCCCAGCCCACCGGGGCGATCGAGCGCGTCGCGACGCGGTTCTCCTTGAACTGGCGCGAGGCCTTGGCGACCTCCATGCCCGAGAGCTGCGAGTTGTAGGTGTCCATCGGCGGGAAATGCGTGAAGATCCGCGACCCGTCGATGCCCTCCCAGTCGAAGCTGTGGTGCGGGAACACGTTGCGCTGGTTCCACGAGATCTTCTGCGTGAAGAACCATTCGAAACCGGCGCGGCGCATGAGCTGCGGCAGGGCGGGGGAGTAGCCGAAGCTGTCCGGCAGCCACACGCCCTTCGAGCGGATCCCGAACTCGCGTTCGAAGAAGCGCTGGCCGTGCGAGAACTGCCGCACGAGCGACTCGCCCGTCGGCATCACGGTGTCGGACTCGACCCACATGCCGCCGAGCGGCAGGAAGCGGCCCTCGGCGACCGCGGCCTTGATCCGCGAATAGACCTCGGGGCGGTGCTCCTTCATCCAGGCGTACTGCTGCGCGCTGGACATGCCGTAGCGGAACTGCGGCTGCTCCTCGAGCAGCGTCGTCATCGACGAGGTGGTGCGCGCGACCTTGCGCACGGTCTCGCGCAGCGGCCACAGCCAGGCGGAGTCGATGTGCGCGTGCCCGATCGCGGCGATGCGGTGCGCGCTCGCGTCGGCAGGGGCGGCCAGCACGTCAGCCAGCTGCGCCCTGGCGTCGCCCGCGGTCTCCACGATGCGCTGCAGGTCGAGCACGTCGAGCGCGTCGTCGAGCGCCTGCAGGATCCGCATCCGGCGCGGGCTGGTCTCGGGCAGCTCGGCCTGCAGTTCGAGCAGCACTTCGAGGTCGAGGGACAGCTCGAACACCTCGGGCTCGAACACGGCGAGATCCATGTGGCGGACGCGGTAGAGCGGATCCGGGGACGAGGTGAGGATGTCGCCCTCCTGCGTCGGCAGGAAGGGATGGTAGTCCAGCAGCACGGGGTTGGAGGCGCCCTCGAGGAACAGCTCGATCGCCTCCTCGCCCTCGGCCCGCTCCGTGATGGGCAGCCACTGATTGCGGGGGTTCAGGCTCTTCACCGGGACCGGTTCGCCGTCGGCGCCGACGCGGTAGGCGAGCGCCTCGCACTGGAAGCCGGTCATGTTGATGTCGAAGCCGAGGTCGACGAGCGCCTCGACGCGCTTGCCGGCCCACTCTGCGGGCACGGTGCCGCGCACGCGGAACCACGTGGTTCCCCACGCGGGACCCCACTGCTGGCCGGCGGCGAACGGCGCGTACTCGAGCGCCAGTCCGTCGGCGGCGGGGATCGGCTCGCCGGGCAGCGCGTGCGCGGCGATCTCCAGCGGGATGCGGGTGGAGTGGACGGCGGGGCGCACGCGCTCGCCGAGCACGCGGGTGACGCGGCCGACGGTGAGCGAGGTCTCTTCGTGCACGGGGTGCTCCTTCGCGGTGCGAGAATGTGAGGACGCCTGGGGAATCCCGTTCCGCAGGGTCTACTAAAACGATCTAGTACGGTGAGTCTATGTCACAGGCGAAGCGCATCACCATCGCCGATATCGCCCGTCTCGCGGGAGTGTCCCCCGGCGCGGTCTCCTTCGCGCTGAACGGGCGCCCGGGCGTCAGCGAGCAGACCCGCCAGCGCATCCTCGCCGTCGCCGAGGAGCACCAGTGGCAGCCGAGTTCGGCCGCCCGAGCCCTGGTCGGATCCCGGGCGGGGGTGGTCGGCTTCGCCGTGAACCGTCCGGCGCGCACCCTGGGCACGGAGGCGTTCTTCACCGACCTCATCGCCGGGGTGCAGTCGGCACTGGCGCAGCACGGCGTCGCGCTGCAGCTGGTCGTGGTCTCCTCGATCGAGGAGGAGATGGCGACCTATCGGCGCTGGCGCAGCGCCAACCAGGTCGACGGCGTGATCGTGATCGATCCCCGCGATGACGACCCGCGTCTCACGCTGCTGCCCACCCTGCCGCTGCCGGCCGTGGTGATCGGCAGCAGTGACAGCGCCGGGGATCCGCCCGCCATCTGGCTGGACGACGAGGCCGCGGCGCACGCGCTGTTCGACTACCTCGCGGCACTCGGCCACCGCGAGATCGCCTACGTGTCGGGACCGGCCGAGTTCCAGCACACGCGTATTCGCGCCGATGTGCTCTCGGCGCTGGCCGCCCGCGGTGCGGCGGGCGAGACGCTCGTGACCGACTTCTCCCCGGCCGCCGCGACCGCGGCGACCCGCACGCTGCTCAGCCGCGCGACGCGACCCACGGCGATCGTCTACGACAACGACGTGATGGCGATCGCGGGCCTCCGCGTCGCGCAGGAGATGGGCGTTGCGGTCCCGCAAGCGCTGTCGGTGGCGTCGTTCGACGACTCCGTGGTCACCGGGCTCGTGCACCCCTCGATCACCTGCCTCACCCGCGACACCTTCGCGCTCGGTGAGCAGGCCGCTGCGTTCCTGCTGGAGCGGATCGGATCCGCGGAGCCGCTGCCGTCCCGCCGTGGAACGGCGCCGGCGCTCACGATCCGGGAGAGCACGGCGGCGCCGTCGCGCTGAGTGTCGCTCATCGAGTTCAGCGCCCCTCGAGTGCGGCCCTCGCCGAGTGCAGCATCCCTCCGGTGCCGCCCTCGTCGAGTGTGGCTCCCCGTCGCCGTCCGGTCGATCGCGGTCGACCGCGCGACACCCGGATACGACCCGCTACGCAGCCGCAGAGGGTGCATTCGGGCGCGTTCGATAGAGTGCTCTGGGCCGACGAGAGGATTCGCAGATGACGCCGGAGACCGTGAAGAAGCACCAGGACTACAACCCGGGGCCGCGCGTGGGGATCACCTTCTCCACCTTCGACCTGCTGCACGCGGGGCACATCATGATGCTCGCCGAGGCCAAGCGGCAGTGCGACTACCTCATCTGCGGACTGCAGATGGACCCCACCCTGGACCGCCCGGAGAAGAACGCTCCCACCCAGACCGTGGTCGAGCGTTACATCCAACTGCGCGGGTGCGAGTACGTCGACGAGATCGTGCCGTACTCGACCGAGCAGGACCTGGAGGACATCCTCCGCTCGTTCAAGCTCGACGTGCGCATCGTCGGCGACGAGTACGAGAACCGTGACTTCACCGGCCGCGCCTACTGCGAGGAGGCGGGGATCGAGCTGTACTTCAACAGCCGCGACCACCGCTTCTCGAGTTCCGGCCTGCGCAAGATCGTGGCGGCCAAGGAAGCCGAGCGCGAGGCGCGCGCCTGACACGACCTGCTGGCCTGCGGTCGTGCTCCCTCGACGACCCCGGATCCGGTCCGGATCCTCGTCCGGGAGCCAGAGGCGGCCTGGATCTCCGGCGTCGCGCTCGCGCGGAGAGATGGAAAACGCGGCTCGCGAGGGATCCGGCGCGACGAGATCCATCTTCGACGCGGCGCGGGGCGCGCGTCAGAGATGGAAAACGTCGCTCCCGGTGGTTCCGGAGCAGCGAAATCCATCTTTGACCTCGTCGTAGCCGAGGCCGTCGGCGCAGATCCCGCCTGATCCCCGGGGGGATCAGGCGGGAATCCCGGTGGCGGCCTCCGCGCCGTCGACGACGGTGTTGTTCGAGGAGTAGATGCCGGATCCCGTCGCGAGGTCGGGGCGGATCAGGTCGGTGATCCCGCGGGCGGCGAGGGCGGCCGGATCCGCCGCGGTGAGCGAGGTGACGAACGTGGCGTCGAGGCCGGCTGCGCACGCATCGACCCAGGCCTGGAAGATGGCGCCGCCCGGGCTCATCGCCGCGCGGCTGACCGGGATCTCATGCACGTCGACCTCGATCACGATCGCCGTCGTGCGGGCCGGAGCCGGGCGGCGCTTCCGCAGCTCGGGGATGATCTCCGCGAACCGACGCCCGATGGGCTTGGCCGCGCCCGTCTGGTCGATCAGGCCCAGGGAGTACTCCAGCTCGGGGTAGTCGGCGAGCTCGCGGCCCACGTCGTGCGAGCACCACCAGGTCACGCCCCAGAGGTTCTCCGTGCGCGCCGCCGCGCGCACCGTCGCCTCGAGGAAGTCGGGGGTCTGCTCCGGCGCCAGGCAGTTCGACGGGGCGCCGACCTCCTGCAGCCAGATGGGGCGCTGCGGATCCGCCGCGAACGCACGGGACAGCTCGATCATGTATTCGGCGTGCCGGTCGCTCGCGGCGCTGCGTCCGCCGTAGCGCTGGGCGGTGCCGTTGAAGATCCAGGAATGCACCGTGGTCATCGCGCCGATCCTGCTGGCGTGCGTCGGTACGAAGCCGTGCCCGTCCATGTACCAGGCTGCGTCGTACTCGCTGTGCACGTGCGGCAGCCCGGGGGCGGAGCGCTCCGCCGCCTCCAGCAGCGCGCGCAGCCATCCCGCGGCCTCGTCGGGCGAGACCGGCCACGGGTGCGGGTGCACGGCCGCGGAGAACTGGTTCACCTCATTGCCGAGCGTGAAGCCGAGGAAGTTCGGGGCGTCGTGCAGCGCGACTCCGAGGCGCTCCACGAGTGCGACCTGACCGCTCAGAGCCTGCGGATGGGTGAACATGTTCTTGTCGTGCCAGGTGAACAGCCACGAGGGGATGAAGTCGAAGCTCGACAGGTGTCCCTGGATCACGTCGACGCTCGCGTCCATGCCGAGCTCGGCGGCGACGTCGACCACGGCCCGCACATCGGCGATCGCCTTCTCCCGGATCAGGGTGCGGTTGGGCTGCAGCACCGGCCAGAGCGGGAAGATCCGCACGTGGTCGAGGCCGAGCGCGGCGAGTCCGGCGAAGTCGCGGCGCACGGCGTCGAGGTCGAGATCGAGCCAGGCGTGCATCCACTCCTTCGACGGGGTGTAGTTCGCGCCGAACCGCAGCGGGGCGGCCTCGTCCGGGACGGCGGGGAGTGCGGCGTCGGTGCCGAGGGTCATCGAGTACGTCCTTCCGGGACGGGCTGGCGCGGGTGGGGCGAGTCGCCGAGGTCCTGCTGGAGATCCCACAGCTTCAGGGTCAGCTCACGCCGGATGTCGGCATACGCGGGATCGAGATGCACGCTGGTGAGCTCGTACGGATCCTTCTCGAGGTCGAACAGCTCCCATTCCGGAGGATAAGTCGTATCGCGCGTGTTCGGCAGGCCCATTCCGTCGGCGTAGAAGTAGATGAGCTTGTACCGCTCGGTGCGCACGCCGTAATGCGCCCACACGTGGTGCGATCGGTCGTCGTGCTCGTAGAAGCGGTAGTAGTGCGCATCGCGCACCGGTACGGGGTCGTCCGCGGTCACCAGGTCGACGAGGCTGTGCCCCTGCATGCTCTCGGGAGCCGCGACACCGGCGAAGTCGAGCAGGGTCTGCGCGATGTCGACGTTCGAGACCATGGCCTCGGTGCTCCCGCCGGGGGCGACGCGGGCGGGGTAGCTGAGCACGAGCGGCATGCGCAGCGACTCCTCGTACATGAAGCGCTTGTCGAACCAGCCGTGCTCGCCGAGGTAGAAACCCTGATCCGAGGCGTAGATCGTGACGGTGTCGTCGAACTGACCGCGCTCCTGCAGGAATCCGGTGAGCGCCTGCACGCTCTCGTCGACCGCGGCCACGCAACGCAGGTAGTCCTGCATGTAGCGCTGGTACTTCCACACCGCACGCTCCGCATAGCCGAGCTCGGACGGCGGATCCTGCTTGAGGTCGATGTCGTTCAGGTCGTCGGCGATCCGCATGGTCGCGTGGTGCGCGGGGGTTCCTCGACCCTCGTAGTCGTCGTGGAAGGTGGCGGGCAGCGGGATCGGATCCGTGAACAGGTCCGCATGCCGCGGATGCGGCTCCCACGGGCGGTGCGGGGCCTTGTGCCAGACCAGCACGCAGTACGGCTCATCGCCCTGCGCGTCCATCCACGCCAGCGCGTGCTCGGTGATGATGTCGGTGACGTAGCCCTCGTAGCGTACGAGTCCGTCCTGCGTGTGGAACTCCGGGTCGAAGTACTCGCCCTGATCCGGCAGCACCTCCCAGTGATCGAACCCGACGGGGTCGTGGTCGGGGCCGTGCCCCAGGTGCCATTTGCCGAAGATGGCGGTGCGGTAGCCCGCCGCCTTCAGCGCGGTGATGAACGTCCCGCGGTCGTTCGCGAGGTGCGTCGTGAGCGTCGTGACATCGCTCGTGTGGCTGTAGGTGCCGGTGAGGAACGCGGCGCGGCTCGGCGTGCACAGCGCGTTCTCCACCAGGGCGCGGTCGAAGCGCATCCCGGCGGCGGCGATCGCATCGATGCCGGGAGTCGTGTTCACCGCTGAGCCGTAGCAGCCGATCGCATTCGAGGCGTGATCGTCGGTCAGCACGAACACGATGTTCGGGCGACGGGGACTGCTCATCGCGTTCCTCCTTGAGGCGCTGAAGGGGTTTGGTCCGACGAAGGGTCCCGCGTCGGAATTGTTGGACGGCGTCCTGCCCTTATGGCATAGTAGGCACACTATAGCGTTTTAGCGATGGGCTTCCGAAGCCGAGAGGCGACGGACCCGCAGGACCACTTCGAAGGAGAATGTCCATGAAATTCCGAGCAAGCATCGCGGTGGGGATCGCCGCAGTCGCAGCCCTCGCTCTGACGGCCTGCACCTGGGGCGCCGGCGGTTCCGCCGCGGGCGGTGGAGGCGCGATCGACACCTCCGGCGAGCTGAGCGGCACGATCAAGTTCCAGACCTGGTCGCTCAAGAACGAGAAGTTCTCGCCGTACTTCGAGAGCCTCATCAAGGACTTCGAGAAGGAGCATCCCAAGGTCAAGGTCGAGTGGCTCGATCAGCCGGGCGACGGCTACCAGGACAAGATCCTCAGCCAGGCCAACTCGAACACCCTGCCGGACGTGCTGAACCTGCCTCCGGACATCGGCTACCCGCTGGTCGCTGCGCACAAGCTCCTGGATCTCGCGGAAGCGGATCCGAAGCTCGAGGCGAAGTACAACAAGGGCGGCTGGGAGGCGTACAGCAGCTACACCGGGATCAAGGGCACCTACGGCCTGCCCTGGTACACGGGCAGCGACCTCTCCTGGTGGAACCTCGACCAGCTGAAGGCCTACGGCGTCACCAAGGACAACCTCCCGACCACCACGGATGCCTGGCTCGACCTGGCGAAGAAGGTCGCCACCGACTCGCAGGGCAAAGTCATGCTGGTCTCTTCGATGCCGGGCCTGGACACCTTCGTCTCGGCAGGGATCCCGGTGATGGACGACAAGGGCGACTTCGTGTTCAACACGCCCGAGGCCGAGAAGATCGTGCAGAAGTACGCCGACGCCTACAAGGCGGGCGCGATGCCGCCGGAGGCGCTGAGCGGCACTTACTCCGGCAACGCGGAGATGTACCTGCAGGGCAAGGTCGCCTACTCCACCGGCGGATCCGGATTCGCGGGCGACCTGCGCACCAAGGCTCCGACGCTCGTCGACGTGACCGCCGCGTCTGCGCGTCCGGGGGTCCCGCCGCTGTTCGTGCAGGGGCTGAACGTCTCGGCCGACTCCAAGAACAAGGCGGCGGCGCTCGCGTTCGCCGAGTTCGCGACGAACGAGAAGAACCAGGTCGCGTTCGTGAAGCTCGCGATCGGCTTCGCTCCTGGCACCGCGAGCGGTGCCGACGAGGTCGTCAAGGCCGTCGAGAGCGACTCGAACGTGCCGCCCGCGCAGGCCGAGGCCATGAAGATCATGTTCGCCGCGCTCCCCGAGGCCAAGGCCACTCCCTACCAGTGGACCGGTGCCGACACCACGTTCCTCAACCAGCAGATGGCGCTCGCCGTGCGCGGCGACATCACGCCCAAGGAGGCGCTGGACAAGATCGTGAAGAACGCGAATGACAACCGCATCGACAAGTGAACGCCCTCTGACCCGCACGGCGGTCGGCGCCTCGGGCGCCGGCCTCCGCCGGCGCAGCGGGCCGGTCCAGTCGCACCGCTGGTACACGCCGTGGCTGCTGATCGGTCCGGCGGTGATCTGGGTGGCGGTGTTCGCGCTCTGGCCGTTCCTGAACACGGTGGTGCTGAGCTTCACGAACGCGAGGCCCCTGCGCACCCCGGAGTTCGTGGGCTTCGACCAGTACGTGAAGCTGTTCGGCGACGACCAGTTCCGGTATGCGCTGCTCACCTGCGCCATCTATGTCATCGTGTGCGTACCGCTGCTGACGATCCTGCCGCTGCTGCTGGCTCTGCTGGTGGAGAAGAAGATTCCCGGTATCGCGTTCTTCCGCACGACGTTCTACTTCCCGGTGATCGCCTCGGTCGTTGTCGTCGCTCTGATCTGGGGCTGGCTGTTCGACAGCAAGGGCATCATCAACCAGACGCTGCAGTTCATGGGCATCACCGACAAGCCCGTCGCGTTCCTCGTGGACCGCTGGTGGCTGCTGGCCTGCGCGATCCTGCTGACCGTCTGGAAGGGCGTCGGGTACTACATGGTCGTGTACCTCGCCGCGCTGGGCAATGTCGGCAAGGACCTGCACGAAGCGGCCATGCTCGACGGAGCAGGCGCGTTCCGCCGTTTCCTGAGCGTGACGATCCCGAGCGTGCGCGGGGCGATGCTGCTGATCGCCGTCCTCATCGCCGTCTCGGCGATGAGGATCTTCACCGAACTCGACGTGCTCTCGCATCACACCGGAGGACCCGGCGGGTACGACATGTCGATCGTGATGATGATCCGCCAGGCGGGATCCGGCCTGAACGGCAATCTCGGCTACGCGGCGGCGATCTCCGTCGTGCTCTTCCTGCTCACTCTGATCCCGCTCGTCGCGATCGCCCTGCTCAACCGCGAGAAGAGGGCGAACTCATGAGCGCCACCGCAGCCATCGTCCAGGAGGGTTCGAAGAAGCCGGCCAGGGAGAAGCTGTTCCGCACCGGCGGAGCCGGGGACATCAGCAAGCCGACCGTGGGCGGGCTGGTCTTCCGCTACGTGCTGCTCGTGATCGTGCTGGTCCTCGTGATCGGCCCGTTCCTGTGGCAGCTGTCCACGTCGTTCAAAGGGGCCGGCGAGAATCTCTACACGTTCCCGCCGAACCTCATCCCGACGCAGCCGACACTGGAGAACTACACCAAGGTCACCGACTTCATCCCGGTGTACCAGTACGCGTGGCACTCCCTGTTCGTCGCCGTGGTGCAGGTGATCTCCAACGTCGTGTTCGCGGTCTTCGGCGGCTACGCGCTGGCGTGCATGAAGTTCCGCGGAAAAGGGATCGCCCTCGGCATCCTGTTCTCCACGATGCTGCTGCCCGGCGAGGTCACCGTCACATCCAACCTGCTCACCATCAACGGGCTGGGGCTCGCCAACACGCTCTGGGGAGTGATCCTGCCCGGTGCGATCGGGGCGATGAACGTGCTCCTGGTCGCAACCGCATGCCGGATGATCCCGGCAGAGGTGCTGGATGCCGCGACCGTCGACGGTGCGACCACCTGGCAGAGGATCCGGCACATCGTGTGGCCGAACGTGCGGGGTATGGTCAGCGTGGTCGCGATCTTCACATTCATCGGCGCCTGGGACGACTATCTCTGGCCGCTCATGGTGATCACGGATCCGAACAACTACACGCTGACGGTGGGAATGGCGTATCTGAACAGCAATTTCTCTCCGGATCCGCGCCTCATCGCGGCAGGAACGATCATTGCGCTGGTTCCGATCATCATCCTGTTCTCCGTGACGCAGAGGTTCTTCTTCTCCGGCGTCCAGGAGGGGGCGGTCAAGGGATGACGGGCACCGCGCCGCGGGCGGGGGAGGCGCTTCGGCCGGCCGAGGGGCCGGCGGATCCGCCGTCCTCCCGCCCGCGCACGGGTGTGCTGGGCGGCGAGGTGCTCGCCTTCCGGCTCGCACCCGGCCAGGGCGTGCAGCGGATCCCGTTGCCGCGGAACGACAGCATCGCGCTCGGTCCGGGAGCGGTGCTGCACTGGGCGTTCTACGCCGACGGGCCCGCAGCGGCCGTCGCCCCGCATGCGGCGCTCGCCGTGACCGTCGACGTGGTGTTCGACGACGGGACCCGGCTGAGCGACGACGCGGAGGTGCGCGACCGGTACGGCTTCGCCCTCGGCGCGCAGGCGCAGTTCGACGCCGCCTGGGCGATGCCCGAGCAGTGGAACGCCGACTCGGTCGCGCTCGGCGCGTACGTCGGCAGGGGCGGACAGGTGGAGGTCGTGCTGGGCGCGCCGAGCCTCGCGGAACCGGACGCCGCAGCGCCCGGTGCCCCGGTGCCCGGCGCCCCGGCGCCCGCGGCGGACGGCGCCGGGGGCGAGGTCACCGGATTCGTCGAGGTGCGCATCGAGGAGGCGCCCGCACGCCCCGGCGCAGATCCTTCGCCCGCGGAGCGCGTCGACACCCGCCGCGGCAGCCACGCCGGGCCGCGGTTCTCCCGCGGCAATACGATCCCGATCACGGCGGCCCCGCACGGATTCTGCTTCCTCACGCCGGCCACCGACGCGGGCGACGCCCGGTGGCCGTACCGGCCGTCCCTTCACGACGATCCGGACGAGGCGGGTGTCGGGGTCCGCCGGCTCGAGGCCGTGCAGTTCTCGCATCAGCCGAGCCCCTGGATCGGAGACCACGGGATTCTGCAGCTCATGCCGTTCACCGGCGAGCCGCACTCCGACCGCGCGGCCCGGCGGCGCGGGATCGTGCCGGGCACCGAGCGGGCGCGGCCGCACGTCTACACCGCCGAGCTCGCGGACCGGATACGGCTGGAGGTCACAGCGACGGACCACGGCGGCGCGTTCCGGGTGGCCGCCGAGGATCCCGACAGCGTCGTCGGGTTCGTGCTCGACCAGATCGGGGCGGAGGGGCGCCTCACCTTCTCCGCCGACGGGACCGCGTTCACCGGGTGGGTTCCCGAGGGGGAGGCGGGTTGGGGGAACCCGCCCCGCACATACTTCGCCGGAAGGGTCGTCCCGCGGTCCGACGCGGAAGGATCCGGCCCGGACGCGGGGCCCCGCGCGCGCCGATCCGTCGCATCCGGCCCTCTCGCCGACGCGGGTCACGAGCGGGTCGCCGGCTACGTCGCCGGCCGTGGTGCAATCGAGGTGCGCATCGGCCTCTCGTACCTGTCGATCGCGCAGGCCGAGCGCACCCTCGCGCTCGAGCTGCCGGACACGGTCTCGTTCGACGCTCTGCGCGACGCGCTGCAGGCGCGCTGGGACGAGCTGCTCGGCGCTGTGCGGATCCCGCCCCTGCCGGCCGACGCGCACGCGGGCCGTGCCCTCGCGCACGAGGAGGACGCCGCGCGGATCGCCTCGGCCCTGTATCGCCTGCACCTGTACCCGTGCCGGATGGACGAGAACACCGGCACCGCCGAGCGCCCCGTGCCGCGCTACGCCGATGCGACCGCGCCCGCGGCGCCGCACGGAGAGGACGAGACCGGCGCGGTCGTGCGCGACGGCGCGGCCTTCGTCACGAACGGGTACTGGGACACCTATCGCACCGCGTGGCCGATGCTGGGCATGCTGGATCCGGCCGGCACCGGTGCGATGCTCGACGGGCTGCTGCGGCAGTGGCGGGACGGCGGCTGGATGGCGCGGTGGAGCGCTCCCGGCTACGTCGACTGCATGGTGGGCACGTCCAGCGATCAGATCTTCGCCGACGCCGCGCGCCGAGGCCTGCCGTTCGCCGCCGCCGACGCGTTCGAGAGCGCCTGGCGCAACGCGTCCGAGCCCTCCGCGGATCCGCGCTGCGGACGCAAGGGGATCGGTGCGGGCCGCTTCCTCGGGTGGATCCCTTCGTCTGTGCACGAGGGCATGAGCTGGAGCATCGAGAACGCGATCAGCGATGCCGGTGTCGCACGCCTGGCCGAGGCGCTCGCCGCGGATCCCGACGCCGATCCGTCCGCACGGGCGCGGTGGCGTGCCTTCGCCCGCTCGTTCCGCAACCGCGCGCTGTCGTACCGCGCGCTGTTCGACCCCGCATCCGGGTTCTTCCGCGGACGGGACGGATCCGGATCCTTCTCCGCCGGACCGTTCGACCCGCGGGTGTGGGGCGGCGACTACGTGGAGACGAATGCCTGGGGCATGTCCGTCAGCCCGGTGCACGACGGCGCGGGACTCGCCGCGCTGCACGGCGGACCGGCCGGCCTGCGCGCGCACCTGGACCGGCTGCTCGCCGAGCCCGAAACAGCGGATCCGGCATCCGGCGGAACATACGGCACGGTGATCCACGAGCAGCGCGAGGCCAGGGCGCTGCGCTCGGGGATGTGCGCGATCTCCAACCAGCCGGCGCACCACATCCCGTGGATGCACGTGTTCGGCGACGAGCCCTGGCGCGCCGGCGCAACCGCGCACGCTCTCGCGCGGCGGCTCTTCACCGGCGCGATGATCGCGCAGGGCTTCCCCGGCGACGAGGACAACGGCGAGTTGAGCGCGTGGTGGCTGTGGGCCGCGCTCGGCCTGTACCCGCTCGAGCTCGGCGCAGGAGTTCTGCGGATCGGCGCACCACTGCTCGACGACGTGACGGTGCGACGCGCAGACGGGCGGACGCTACGGATCCGCGCGCGACGGGAGAGCCCCGATGCGGCGCTGCTCGTCGAGGTGCGTCTCGACGGCACCCTGCTGGAGCGGCCGCTGCTCGACGTCCGGGTGCTGGACCGGCGCGCGGACGCGGTGCTCGACGTCGTGCTGACCGCCGATCCGGCCCGTGCCGCGGGCTCGCCGTTGTGGCAGCCGCGCGGCTCGAGCGCGGACGCGGGGGCCCGCTCCGGCGTTGCCGCCTCTCGGAATGCTGCGAACCATGCGGTTCTCGGCGCTCCCGGGTGGCGCGCGGATCTCACCGGACCCGTCGAAGTCCCCGGCGCCGAACGCGCCGGATCGCCGGGCGCCCCGTTCGGGCCGGACGACGCTGCGGCGCTCTTCGCGGACGGCGCCGACGCGGCCGTCCCCCTCGCGGCGGGCGAGGCCGTCGGCTGGCGCTTCGCCGCGCCGACCACGGTCACCGACGTCACCCTCACCGCTGTCACGACGACGCCCGCCGACGCGCTGGTCTGGGAACGCAGCGCCGACGGCGAGACCTGGATCCCGGTCGCGACCACGCACCGCGAGGAGTTGCCCGCCGACCGCACCGTGCCGTTCACGTTCGCCGCCTCCGTGGCCACCGTGATGCTGCGCGTGCGCGCGGTGTCGCCGGTGGCGCTGCGGCAGATCGAACTGTTCGACCTCGGGGATCCCGCGGTCGACGTCCGGGAGGATCCGCAACCGGCGCGCTGATCCATGCCGGGCCGGATCCTCCCACCACATGCAACGAAGCAGAGACGGAGAAAGACCATGAGCATTCCCCGATCCCTCCGGCGCGCCGCCGCGGGCACCGCCGTCGGTGCCGTGCTGGCCGCTGCCGTGCTGGCCGCCATACCGGCGGCCGCGGTCACCGCGCACGCCGGCAAGCCGATTCCCGCCGCCCCCGCCGACGCGGATCCGAAGCGCGTCGTGTACGTCGAGGTGAACAGCAACGACATGGCGAACGTCGCCGACTACACCCTCGAAGGCACCCAGCGTCCCGCGTTCGACATGGCGATGATCTTCGCCGCGAACATCAACTACGACGTGGCGAAGGGTGAGGCATATCTGTCCCTGAACGACCGCGTGACCGAGACACTGCAGGACGCTGAGCATCAGATCCGCCCGCTGCAGCAGCGCGGCACGAAGGTGCTGCTGTCGATCCTCGGCAACCACGGCGGTGCCGGGTTCGCCAACTTCCCGTCGCAGGAGGCGGCGAGCGCGTTCGCGGACCAGGTGGCGCAGGTCGTGCAGCAGTACGGCCTCGACGGCGTCGACTTCGACGACGAGTGGGCCGAGTACGGCAAGAACGGCACCGGCCAGCCGAACGACGCGTCGTTCGTGCAGCTCGTCACGGCGCTGCGCGCCAAGCTCGGCCCGGACAAGCTCCTCACGCTGTACAACATCGGACCATCGGCCGAGCGCACGGTCTACGACGGCGTGCAGGCGGGATCGCTGCTCGACTACGCCTGGAACCCGTACTACGGCGCGTGGGAGCCGCCGCAGATCCCCGGTATCGGTTCCGACCGTGCCGGTGCGGCTGCGATCGACCTCACTCAGCCCTCTCAGCAGGGTCTGGCGGCGCAGTACGCGCAGCGCACCGTCGACGAGGGCTTCGGCGTCTTCGTGACCTACAACCTCACGGCCGGCGATCACTCCGCGTTCCTCTCCGGGATCACCCAGCCGCTCACGGGGCACGCGACGGCGTACCGCGCGCCCTGGTTCGACGTGAAGGGGGCCGCCACGGCGACGTGCGCGGGCGGCCAGGTCAAGCTCACGCTCACCGCACGCAACGACGACTCTGCCGCGCTCGGGGTCGAGGCGCAGTCGCAGGCCGGATCCCGCGCCTTCGCGGACATCGCACCGGGCGCGAGTCGCACGGTCGTTCAGCGCTTCGGCGCGGGCATGACCGCGGACGGACTGGCACGCCTGCGCGTGACCGCCGCGGACGGGCGCACCAGCACGATCGAACTGCCGTACGCAGTGCCTGCCTGCTCGTGACCCATCTGGAGCGGAACGACGTGGGCTGGCGGGCGATCCCGCAGCCGACGTCGTTCCGCCCCACCGGCGGGGGTTGGGCGCCGAAGCGGGTGCGGGTCGTGGCGGCCACGACGGCCCTTCGTCGCGAGGCCGCGCGGATCGAGGCCGAGCTGGCGGCCGTGGACATCGCACCAGCGAATACCGCCGCCGATCCCGCGCTGCGACTCACGCTCACGCCGCTGGCGGCGGAGCGCCGGGGTTCCCGGGTCGAGCTCACGCCATCGACCGGCGCACCCCCGGAATCGTCGAGCGAAGACCGGCGCAACCGGCGTGAGGCGAAACGCGACGCCCTCTCCGACGAGTCGTTCCGGATCCACATCGCCGATGACGTGACCATCACCGCCGCGTCGCCGGTGGGCGTGTTCCGCGCGACCCGGCAACTGCTGCACAACCTCCGCGCTCAGGGCGCGGTGCCGCGCGGGGTCGTGATCTCCATGCCGGCCGTCGCCGAGCGCGGGCTGCACCTGGATGCGGGGCGCAAGCACTATCCGGCCGCGTGGATCATCGAACAGCTGCACGCCGCGGCGGACATCGGCGTCAACGTCTTCCAATGGCACTTCTCCGAGAACGAGGGCTTCCGGCTGGAGTCGAAGGCCTTTCCCGAGATCGTCTCCGCCGACCGGATCACCCGGGCCGAGGCCGCGGAGATCGTCGCGACCGCCCGCGACCTGCACATCGACCTGGTCCCGTCGCTCGACATGCCGGGTCATCTGCGGCATGCGCTCTGCGCGCACCCCGAGCTGCGGCTGCCGGAGGCGGCAGGGCTCGACACCGATCACGCCCTCGACATCACGCGTGAGGATCCGGTCCGCTTCGCGCTCGCCCTGATCGACGATATGACCCCGGTGTTCCCGCACAGCACGCGCTGGAACCTCGGCGGCGACGAGTTCGTCGACTTCGATCGCATCGCCGAGTACCCCGCGCTCGCCGCGGCGGCCGTCGAACGCTACGGCGCGGACGGCACCGGATTCGACCTGCTCACGGCGTTCGTCAACCGCGTCGCCGCGCATCTGCGGGAGCGCGGCTTCGGGGCGCGCGCGTGGAACGACGGCCTGCTGCGCAGCACCGCGGAATGGCTGGATGCCGAGGTCGTGCTGACGTGGTGGACGAACTGGAACGCGCACATGCGCCCGGTCGCCGATGCGGTCGCCGCCGAGCATCGGCTGGTCAATGTCAACGATGCGCTGCTCTACTACGTGCTCGGCGAGAACGCGGGCTACCGCTACCCGACGGCGGCGCGGATCTGGCAGGCGGACTGGCATCCCGGATTGTTCCCGGCCCTGTGGGGGTCCGAGGGGCAGAGCACCGTGCGGCAGGAGCTGACGCGTCCGTATCCCGCGCTGCTGCTCGGCACCCTGTTCGCCGTGTGGTCGGATCGGCCGGATGCGCAGACGCCTGCCGAGGTCGCCGAAGGGATCCGCGGCCCGCTGCGTGCGATGGCGGAGCGGGCGTGGAATGCCGGATCCGCCCTGTCGCTGGAAGGGTTCGCGACGCTTGACGCCGCGATCGGAGAGCCCCCGGTCGTTGAGCGAGCATCGGCGCAGCCGAAGCGAGACGAAACGCGGTGATCTCGCGAGGTGGCGACGTTTCGTCTCGGCCTCGCTCCGCTCGTCCTCGCTCAACGACCTGGAGGGGTCGGATCCCGGTCAGCCCTTGGCGGCGGCCTTCATCGCGCGCTTGTGCTCGCGCACCTTCGTGAGCGACTCGGGCGAGACGATGTCGGCGACCGAGCGGAAGGATCCGTCCTCGCCGTACGGCGCGGACGCCTCGCGCCAGCCGGCGCCGGTGTAGCCGTACTGCTTGCCGAGCAGGGCGAGGAAGATCTTGGCCTTCTGCTCGCCGAACCCCGGCAGCGTCTTCAGACGGCGCAGCACCTCGGCCCCGTCGGGAGCGTTCCCTGCCGCGTCGGGCGCGGTCCACAGGTTCGCGGCTTCCCCGCCCCAGTCATCGACGAGCACCTGGCACAGCGTCTGCACGCGCGCGGCCATGGACCCCGGGAAACGGTGCACCGACGGCGTCTGCTTGAACGCGGCGAGGAACTCGTCAGGGTCGTAGCCGGCGATCGTCGCCGCGTCGGTCGCGCCGGTGCGCTGCTCGATCTTGAGCGGTCCGGCGAACGCGGTCTCCATGGCGACCTGCTGATCAAGCAGCATGCCCACGAGCAGCGCGAGAGGGTTGTCCGACAGCAGAGCGTCGGCGGCGGTGTCTCCGGTGATGTGAAGGGCCATGGATCCAGTCTCGCATCGCCCGAGGATTCTCCTGAGAAAGTGATTGACATATTCGTCTAGACGAATGCATCATGGATCCATGAACGAGATCATCGAACGCAGCGTCTCCGCCTCTCCGCAGCGTGTCTGGGAGCTCTGGACCACCCCCGAGGGGATCTCGCGCTGGTGGGCGCCGGACGGCTTCCGCACCGACGTGACCGCCCTCGACCTGCGCCCCGGCGGCGCGCTCGAGTACACGATGACGGCCGTCGCGCCGGAGCAGGTGGCCTTCATGGAGCAGAACGGGATGCCGCTGTCCACGGCGTCGCGCAAGCGCTTCACCGAGATCGAGGAGCCGACGCGGCTCGCCTACGCCTCGATCATCGACTTCGTGCCCGGCCAGGACGAGTACGAGCAGCTCACCGAGGTCGAGCTGCACCCGGCAGAGGACGGCGGTACCCGCATCGTCATGCACGTGGAGCCCTTGCACGACGAGGTGTGGACGCAGCGCCTGCTCGCCGGTCGGGCGAACGAGCTGGACAACCTCGCCGCGCTCGTCGCCGCGGTATGACCGCCGGATCCGCGGGGTCGGCCACGCCGCTCACCCCGCACGCAGCTCCCGATCGCGGTCCTGGCGGCGGGTCCGATCCCCAGCGCGCCTTCGCCGCGATGGGCGAGCCGACCCGGTACCGCATCCTGGAAGTCCTCGCCGCGAGCCCCGCCACGGTCGGCGGCGTGGCCGAGGCCATCGGCGCGCTCCAGCCGCAGACCACGAAGCACCTCCAGGCGCTCGAGGCGGCCGGCCTGATCACGATCCACCGACTCGGCCGCCGCCGGGTGGCGAGCCTGAACCGGAGCTCCTTCGCGATGCTCGCCGCACATCTCGGGGGATGGGCGCAGACCGGCCCCGACGATGACGCGCTGCAGGCTTACGATCAGGCGATCGTGCAGACGCAGGCGGATCCTGGACAGGACCGGAGCGTGACGTTGCGCGCCGCGATTCATGGGCCTGTCGACGCGGTGTGGCGCGCTTGGACCGACCCGCAGATCGCCGCACGGTGGTGGGCGCCGCCGCTTTTCGACGTCCGTGAGCTCGCGATCGCTCCGGAACCGGGTGCGCCGATCCGCTTCACGCTCGGCGAGCCGGGAGGCGCGATCTATCGCTCGGAAGGAAGCGTGCTCGAGACCGATCCGGGACGATCGCTCGTTTTCGCGCTCGCGCCGGTCGACGAGACGGGTGCGCCGATGTTCGACGCCGTGCACACGGTCTCCTTCAGCGGCGATGACGCCGCGACGACGGTTGAGCTGCACATCGAGGCGACCGCAGTCCAGCCCGGTGCGGTCGCCGCGGTCGCGGGGCTCGAGCCCGGCTGGACCCAGCTGCTCGCCGCGCTCGCCGCGCACTTCGGCGCCGGATCCGTGGACTGAGCGGGTGGCGACGCGTCCTCGGATCCGGCAGTAGCGTGAAGGCATGCAGACGATCGGCGTCCTCGGAGGCATGAGCTGGGAATCATCGCTGGACTGGTATCGGCTCGCCAATGAAAAGGTCCGCGCAGAGCTCGGCGGCTTCCACTCCGCTCCCATCCTGCTCGACTCGCTCGACTTCGCAGAGATCGAAGCGATGCAGGCAACCGGAGACTGGGAGGCGGCGGGCGACGTTCTGGCCGCCCATGCGAAAGGTCTCGAGGCCGCCGGTGCGGGGCTCGTCGTCCTGTGCACGAACACGATGCACCTGGTCGCCGATCGGATCACCGACGCGATCAGCGTTCCTTTCCTGCACATCGCGGACACGACGGCGGAAGCGATCCGCGACGCGCAGTTGCGGACGGTCGGCTTGCTCGGAACCGCCTTCACGATGGAGCAGGCCTTCTATCGCGACCGCCTCGCCGTGCACGGGATCACCACGTTGATCCCGGACACGGAGGATCGGGCGATCGTGCACGGCGTCATCTACGACGAACTCGTGCAAGGCATCGTCACCGAGGAGTCACGGCAGAAGTATCGCGACGTCATCGCGAAGCTGGTCGCCGCGGGGGCCGAGGGCATCGTCCTCGGCTGCACCGAGATCGAGCTCCTCATCAGGCAGGAGGACGCACCGGTGCCGGTGTTCCCGACGACGGCGCTGCACGTCGCGGCCGCCCTGAAAGCCGCCGGTCTCTGAGCACCCGTCATCGCGACGCTCCGACGGAGAGCGCCTGTCGCGTGTGCTGATCGTTTCGGCTAGTTGATGATCTCGCCGCGCTCGTCGGCGAGAAGCGATGCCAGGCGGTCGCGCCAGTCCTGCAGCGCCTCGGGCGTCAGGCGGGTCCAGTCGTCGACCTCGGCGACCACGCGGAGCGGATCCGTGCTGCGGTAGGAGCGCGTCGGGTTGCCTGGGAACTTCTTGTCGGTGACGTTCGGGTCGTCCTCGAACTCCCCGGTCGGCTCGACCTGGTACACCCGGGGTGCGCCGTCGCCGGCGGCGAGCTCTGCGGCGAGGCCTGCCCCGTCGCGCAGCACGGTGAAGTAGATGTGGTTCATCACGATCTCGGGCCGGTAGTTCGACCGGAACCCCGCCGTGAGGAGCTCGCCGGGCTGCAGATCCGCCTTGGTGCCGTGGAAGAAGGGACCCTCGTCTGTCACGTTGCTCACCGTCTCAGGCTAGCCACGCCGGCCCGTTTCGTCGTGGGCCTACGTCGCGTCGCAGAAGGAACACGCCGCTCCGAAGGGGCCGGGAGCAACGGATTCCTTCTTTGACGACCGGGGCGATCGCCGCGGTCGGGTGTTCGCCCCCAGGCCCGGCGGTCACGAGAGACAACATCTCGGTCGGTTCAGGCAGTGGCGGCGTCGTCCTGCCGCGCCTCAACCTCGGCGCTCAGCCCGTACAGCGTCTCGACCGCGGCGATGAACTCGGATCCGCGTCCCTGTGCGGCGAGCTCGTGCGCGCGGCTGGTGGGGGTGTGCAGCAGCACCCCGGCGAGGTGGCGCATGGCCTGCTCGACCTGGCCGCCGTCGTCGCCGCGACGCCGGGCGCGCTCGATCTCCGCCTCGAGCAGCTCGAAGATGTGTCCGCGCAGGGCCACGACGGCCGGGGTGACGCTCTCGCGGGCGCCCACCTCGTGGAACGTCGCCGCGGCCGCGCGCACGATCGAGCGCGCGGCGTCGGTGGCCTGCAACTCCTCGAGCGGTGCGTGCAGGCGGATGGTCTCGAGGTCCAGCAGCGCGACGCCCTCGACGTCGGCGACGTCGGGAGCGACGTTGCGCGGCATGCCCAGATCGACGATCAGCTGCGTCGGTGCGGAACCGGCCGAGGGCCCGTGTCCCGGGATCGGGCAGTCGACCGTGGCCTCGTCGGGCGAGGGCAGCACCGTCAGCGCCGGACCCCGCCCCGCGCGCAGGATCGCGGCATCCAGCACCGGAAGCTCGGCGCTGGTGCAGGTGATCACGATCGTGGCGTGCGCGGCGGCGCGGGCGTACTCGGCCTTGGGCAGGGCGCGGATGCTGTGCTTCACGGCGAACGCGGCCCCGCGGCCGGACGGCGAGTGCACGCTGATGTCCTGAGCGCCGCGTTCGCGCAGCGTCGCCAGGGTCACGGCGGCGTACGCCCCGGTGCCCACGAGCAGCACGCGGGCGGCGCTCCAGTCGGCGATGCGGCTGTCGGCCAGCTCGAGGGCGAGGCGCACGAGCGAGCGGCCGGCGCGTCCCAGGGCGGTGTCGTTCTTGACCTTGCGCTGCGCCTCGCTGGCGCGCTGGAACAGCCGCTCCAGCTCGGGGGACGTGGTGCCGTGCTTGCGCGCCGAGGTCAGCGCACGGCGCACCTGGCCGGCGATCTCGCCCTCGCCCGAGACCACGGACTCCAGCCCCGAGGCGACGGAGAAGAGGTGCTCCACGACGCGAGCGCCGGAATGCACCGACGATGACGCGGTGAGCGTGTCGGCGGGGATCCCGCTGCGCTCCGAGACGGTGCTCAGGATCCGCGCGACGTCGGTCTCGTCCGCCGTGCCGTCGACGTCGACATAGGCCTCGAAGCGGTTGCAGGTCGCGAGCACGACGGCGCCCTTGGATCCTTCGGAGAGGGATCCAGCCAGGTCATCCGGGGTGCGACTGAGTCGTTCGAGGAGGTCGAAGGGGGCCGTCTTGTGATTGGCCGTGACGCAGAGCAGCACCCTGAGAGTTTACGCTCCCGGTGCTTTGCAGATCCTGGAAGGCGCCGCAGGGCGACATGCGGATCCCGAACCCGGCGGACGCGGATCCGGCTGTGGCCGCGATCGCCGCTACTGTTCGGCCATCCAGGCCCGCCAGTCCTCGATGCGGAGCCCCGGCGGCATGACCGTGTCGATCTCCTTGACGAACGGAGTCGTGCCGTCCGTCGTCAGCAGGGCGCGGTAGTCGGCGTGCTGCTGGTCGAGGAAGTAGAAGTACGACCCGGCCGTGAGGTAGGCCGTGTCCACTCGGGCGGAGTCGTCGAACGCCGCGGCGGAGACTGCGGCCGCTACGTCTCCATCGAGCACCGTCCGCCGCACCTCGCGGGTCGTGAACAACTCGTCGGAGGCGTCGGCGTACTCGGCCGCGACGGCCTCTGCATAGCCCTCGGAGAAGGCGCGATCGTCGGCCTTTGTGCCGTCAGCGGCGTAGGGGGCCGGCGCATAGGTGTTCTGCATGTAGTGCGCGAACTCGTGCGCGAAGACGTACCCGTCCTCGTCGAGCAGACCGTCCGGGCCGACGGCCGCGAGCCCGCCGCCGGGGTAGGGGCCGCTGGCGAGGCCGGGTACGTCTTCTGCCGTCCATCGGCTCGGCCGGTAGTCGAACCGGCAGAACCCCGCGACGCCGTCGGCGATGTTCGGACCGTACGCCGCACGGAAGTCGTCGTCGTTCTCGGTCACATAGCTCACGAAGCCGTCGAGCCGCGCCGTGGACCCGGCCCACTCGGGACGGGCGAGCACGTCCTCTGCCGCGGCCTCGGCCTCGGGGATGCGGTCCGTCGCGAGGGCGGCCTCGTCGGCGTCTGCGAACAGAGCGACCCGCTCTCCGCGCGCGACCGCGATCTGCTCCTCTCGGTCCCAGGGCATTTCCGACACCGCGCGCAGCGCCGTCAGCTTCGAGTCCGACCCCGTCCCCCTGATCGTCGCGTCGTACACGAAGGTCGCGAGCAGCTCCCCGCCGAAGCCGGTGCCGTTGTCGGCGGCGATCGCGTGGAAGCCGCCGAGCTGCATGTTGAACGCGAGCTGCACGGATCCGGTCGCGTCCGTCGCCTCGGCCACCCCGATGGTCCAGCCCAGCTTCTTGGTCTCATCCCAGATCGCCGCCAGATGCTTCGCGACGAGCCCGTCGCCCGCCGCGACGAACGCCGCGCGGTCGTTCTCCTGCATCGCGGCGCTCAGCCGCATCGTCACGTTGTCGTCCCAGGCGTCGGCGCTCGTCGACGAACTGTCCCCGGTGGCGGCCGAACCGTATGGGGACTCCTGCGGGATCGCTGCGAGGACGGCGACTCCGGTGACCGTTGCACCCCCGACGGTGACTGCGATCGCCACGACGACGGCGACGGCCCACAGCCAGCCACGCCGGAGGCGGGACATCGGAGGGCGCGTGGCGGGGCCGGCCGCCGAGCTGGGCGCTGTCGCCAGGCCTGATCCGCTGCCGAAGCGCGGAGCGGGGAAGCCGTGATCGCCCGAGCGCGGGCCGGGGGCGCCGAAGCGGAGGCCGGGGAAGCCGTGGCCGCCGGGAGCCGATGTCACGGGCGGGGTCGCTGCGTCCAATGGCCTGCTCTTTCGCGTGGTGCGCGGTGCGCGGCATCGCGACCGGGGACGGCGGATCCCTGTCCAGCATTCTGCTGCCTGGCCCTGCGGCGCGCCAAGCGCGGTGATGACGTCAGTGCGTCCGCCGACCGCCGCCGCGTTCGCCAGTGCGCCCGCCACCCGCCACCCGCCGACCGCCGTCGCGTTCGCCGCGAGGCCGGAATCCGTGCGGGCGACGTCCGGATCCTCATGAGCCGCAAAGCAGCGGCGGGGGAGAATGGATCCATGCCCCTCAACGACGCACCCCTGCTGCGCGCCCTCGCCGGAGACCGTCCCGAGACCACCCCGGTGTGGTTCATGCGCCAGGCAGGCCGTTCGCTGCCCGAGTACCGCGATCTGCGGGTCGGCACCCGGATGCTCGACGCCTGCCTCACGCCGGACCTCGCAGCGGAGATCACGCTGCAGCCGGTGCGCCGGCACAACGTGGACGCGGGCATCTTCTTCAGCGACATCGTGGTGCCCCTGCGGCTCGCCGGCGTCGAGGTCGAGATCGAGCCGGGCCGCGGGCCGGTTTTCGCGGCGCCGGTGCGCACCGCGGCTGACGTCGACCGGATCACGGCGATCGACCCCGCGTCGCTCGACACGACGCAGATCGCCGAGGCGGTGCGGCTCGTGGTGGCCGAACTCGGCGACACCACGCCGCTGATCGGGTTCGCCGGAGCGCCCTTCACCCTCGCCGCCTACCTCGTCGAGGGCGGGCCGTCGAAGGAGCACCTGCGCGCACGGGCGATGATGCACACGGATCCTGACTCGTGGAACCGGCTCGCGGGCTGGCTCGCACAGATCTCGCGGACCTTCCTCGACGCGCAGCACGCGGCCGGAGCGAGCGCCGTGCAGCTCTTCGATTCCTGGGCAGGCTCCCTCAGCCCCGCCGACTACCGCGCTTTCGTCGCGCCGCACTCGGCCGCCGCGGTCGACGGCATCGACGCTCCGGTCATCCACTTCGGCGTCGGCACGGGGCCGTTCCTCGCCGACATGCGCCTGGACGGCCGCGCCGACGCGGTCGGGGTCGACTGGCGCCTGCCGCTGGACGAGGCCGTGGCCGTGCTCGGCGACGACGTGACCGTGCAGGGCAACATCGACCCGGCGCTGCTCACCGCGCCCTGGCCCGTGCTCAAGGCGCACGTCCGCGACGTGCTGCGCCGCGGCACCGCCGCCCGCGCGCACATCCTGAACCTCGGCCACGGGGTGCCGCCCGAGACGGATCCCTCCGTGCTCACCCGGATCGTCGAGCTGGTGCACGAGGTGCGGGTCGAGTCGGCGGTCGCCGGGCGATGACCGCACCGGATCCGGGGTCTTCGCCCGCCGTCGAACCGCACGCTCCTGAGCTCGCCGAGAAGGCCGCGCGCCTGCGGGTCGCCGTGATCGGCGGCGGAGTGGCGGGCCTTGTCGCGGCGGAGTCGATCGCCGCGATCGGCGCGCACGCGACGGTGTTCGAAGCGCAGGATCGGGCCGGCGGCGCCGTGCGGGCCGGCGAGGCCGACGGGATCGTGTTCGACGCCGGCGCCGAGAGCTTCGCCGTGCGCGGCGGTCACGTGCGTGCACTGCTCGCCGAATTCGGACTCGACGATCGGGTGGTGTCGCCGGAGCCCGGCGGCGCCTGGGTCGCGGGCATCCCCGGCGGCGCCGCGCCGCTGCCCCGAGGCGGGCTGCTCGGGATCCCCGCGAATCCCTTCGCCGAGGACGTGCGCCGGGTGATCGGGTGGAGCGGCACCTGGCGAGCCTGGCTCGACCGTCTGCTGCCGCCGCTCACGATCGGCCACGACCACAGTCTGGGTCGTCTCGTGCGCAAGCGCATGGGCGCCAGGGTGCTCGACCGCCTCGTGGCCCCGGTCAGCACCGGCGTGTACTCCGCGCACCCCGACGACATCGACGTCGACGTGGCAGCCCCGTCTCTGAACGCGGCCCTCACCCGCGCCGGCTCGCTCTCCGGCGCGGTCGCTGAGATCACCGGCGGATCGGGCAAGGCACCCGGTGCGGCGGTGCAGGGTCTCACAGGCGGCATGTCGGGCTTCGTGGACGCGCTGATCGCGCGTATCGAACTGCTCGGATCCGAGGTGCGCACGGGCGCTCAGGTCGAGGCGCTCGAGCGTGATGACCTCGGCTGGACCGTGCGCCTCGCCGAGCAGGAGCAGGAGCAGGAGCAGGACGGTGTCGTCGCGGACGGCCTCGGCACCGAGCCCGCCGACGGCCTTGCCCGCTTCGACGCGGTGATCGTCGCCGCCGACGAGCCCACGGCACGCCGGCTTCTCGCGCCACACGTGCCGGAGCTGGCCGCGGTCGCTGGCGGAGCATGCCCGCGCATCGAGATCGTCACGCTGGTCCTCGACGCCCCCGAACTCGCCGTCGCCCCGCGCGGATCCGGAGTGCTCACCGTTCCCGGGTCGCATACAGCGAAGGCCCTGACGCACAGCACCGCGAAGTGGGCCTGGTTGCGCGAGCGGGCCGGCAACAGGCAGGTCGTCCGGGTGTCGTTCGGCTCCGCGGGCGAAGAGCCGGCGACCGCCGCCCTCGACGACGAGGCCGCCGCGTCCCTCGCGCTCGCCGAGGCCTCGGCCCTGCTCGGCGTCGAGCTGAGCGCCGCGCAGCTGCGGGGCAGCCACCGCGCGCGTTTCGTGCAGGCGCAGCCCTCGGCCGTGCGGGGAGCGGCCGAGCGCCGCACCGAGGCGGCGGCCGTGATCTCCGCGGTGCCGGGCGTCGGCGCGACCGGGGCGTGGCTCAGCGGCACCGGTCTCGCGCAGGTCGTCCCGCACGCGAAGGAGGAGGCGGAGCGGATCCGTCACGCCCTCCTCTGGGGCTGACCCCGGCGGAAGCGGCCGTGGTCCGCAGGTCGGCTGCGGGAGGACGCCGCACGTGGACCGAGCGAAGTCAACCCCCTCCGCCCGATAGATGCCGAAAACGGAATACAGGGTTACGCTGGAGATCCGCAGAGACCGCAATCGTGAGGAGACCCCATGAAGGGGAAGATCGGACTTGTCGTCGGACTCGGCGTCGGATACGTGCTGGGCACTCGCGCGGGGCGCGAGCGCTACGAGCAGATCAAGAAGCAGTGGCTCAAGGTCTGGCACCTCGACCCCGTGCAGGCGCAGGTGCACAAGGTGCAGGACTTCGCGAAGACGCAGGCGGCCGCCGTGCCGCAGGCTCTGTGGACCGGCGCCGTGAAGATCGTCAAGGCCGCCACGTCCGACGGAACGCCGGGTCAGCGCGTGGACTCGACCATCGCGAGCGGCAAGACCGTCGCTGCGGAGGTCAAGCAGGCGGCGGAGGAGACCGTGGCAGCTGCGGAACAGAGCGCCGCCGCGGCGGAGAGCAAGACGAAGCCCCGCACGTCTTCGGGCGCGAAGGCTGCGCCGAAGAAGCCGACCACGGACGCCTGACATGGCCGGCAACTTCCGGGATCGCGCCGACGACAGCCTGCTGACGCTGCTCGGCGACCTTCCCGACCTCGTCAGCAATCTCGTCAAGGCCGAGATCGACGCGGCCAAGACCTGGATCTCCCGCACCGCCAAGGACGCAGGGATCGGCAGTGTCTGGTTCCTGGTCGCACTGTTCTTCCTGTTCTGGACCGTGCCGGTCATCCTCGTGTTCGCGATCGCCGGCCTCTCATCGTGGTTCCCGGTCTGGCTCTCCGCGATCATCACGTTCGGGATCCTGCTGCTCGCCGTGGTCGTGTTCGCGCTGCTCGGAATCGTGAAGTTCCGCAAGGTCCTGCGCCGGGAGAATCCCGCACAGGCCGTCGCCACCGACGTCCGCATCGTGAAGGAGGCCGGCAATGGCCGTTGACCCGGTGAACATCCCGCGCACGGCCGTGCCCGCAGGGATCGTCGATCCCGTCGCCTCGGCCCGTGCCGAGCTGAAGGCGGCGCTGCTCGCGATCGAGGAGAAGGGCAACGTGCCCCGTCGTCTCGAGAAGGCGACCGTCGAGGGCAAGGTGAAGCTGCGCGCGTTCGCGCGGCGCAACCCGGTCGGCGCCATGGCCGCGGCTGTCGGCGTGGCTGCGGTCGTCGGCGGCATCGTCTGGGCCGTCGCCCGCAGCATCGCACGCTGACTTTCTCCGAGTCGTCCCCCTGAGCGCGGTCTATAGGTCGCCCTCAGGGGGACGACTCGGATTCTCCGCCACATAGCTGGAGGGGGCAGACTGGATCCATGGCTGAAGCTGCAGAAACGCCCGTGCTCGCCGCCGACTCCGACGCCTCGCCCCAGGGTTTCACCCTGTGGGCCGTGTGGCGCCGCGACCCCTCCGCTCCCGTGGTCGAGTCCGACGCCACCGAGCTGGAGGACATCGTCCGGCACATCGAGGACGGCGGGATCTCCGTCCGCGGCTTCTACGACGTCTCCGGCCTGAAGGCCGACGCCGACCTCATGGTGTGGCTGCACGGACCGAACCCCGAGGAACTGCAGAAGGCCCTCCGGCGCCTCCGGCGCACCGAACTGCTGCGCACCCTGCTGCCGACGTGGAACGTGATGGGCGTGCACCGCGACGCCGAGTTCAACCGCGCGCACGTTCCCGGCTTCCTCCGTGGCGTCGAGCCGAAGGACTGGCTCTGCCTGTACCCGTTCGTGCGCACGCCCGAGTGGTACCTGATCGAGGAGGACGAGCGCCGCCGCATGCTCGCCGAGCACGGGCGCAAGGGCGCGGCCTTCCGCAGGGTCATCGCCAACACTGTCGCGGCCTTCGCGCTCGGCGACTACGAGTGGCTGCTGCCGCTCGAGGCCGACGACCCGACGGAGCTCGTCGACCTCATGCGCGACCTGCGCTACACCGATGCGCGCCGCTACGTGAAGGAGGAGGTGCCCTTCTACACCGGGCGCCGCCTGCGCCTCGAGGAGATCCCCGAGGTGCTGCAGTGACCCCTTCGACGGGTTCAGGGAGCGCGGGCGTCATCCGCCTCGGCACGCGCCGCAGCGCCCTCGCGCAGGCCCAGTCGGGGCACGTCGCCAAGGCGCTCGAGGCGGTCTCGGGCCGTCGGGTCGAACTCGTCCCGATCACGAGCGAGGGCGACACCAACCGGGCGTCCCTCAGCGAGATCGGCGGGCAGGGCGTGTTCGCCACGGCCCTGCGCGATGCGCTGCTGCGCGGCGAGTGCGACATCCTCGTGCACTCCCTGAAGGACCTGCCCACGCAGGTGCCGGACGGACTCGTCATCGCCGCGATCCCGGCTCGCGCCGACGCCCGCGACGTGGCCGTCACCCGCGACGGCACGCCCCTTCACGAGCTGAAGGGCGGATCCACGATCGGCACCGGATCTCCGCGCCGAATCGCGCAGGTGCACGTGCGCAACCCGCGCCTGCACACGGCCGATCTGCGCGGCAACGTCGACTCCCGGCTGCAGCGCGTGGCGTCGGGCGAGCTCGACGCCGTGATCCTCGCCTCCGCGGGACTCAGCAGGCTCGACGGGGATCCCCTCGGCGAGCTGAAGGCCGAGCCGCTCGGTCTCGCCGAGTGGCCGACGGCGCCCGGCCAGGGAGCGCTCGCCGTGGAGACCACCGTCGACGCTCCGGCAGAGCTTCTGGCCGCGCTCGCCGCCCTTGACGACGAGGCCACCCGCATCGCCGTCACCGCGGAACGAGCAGTGCTGGAGGGGCTGGATTCCGGCTGCCAGGCGCCGATGGCCGCGCACGCGGAGATCGTGGACGGCGACCTGCGCGTGCGAGCCGTGGTCTACGCGCCGCACGACGGCTGGCGGATCGGGATCGACGTCACGGAGCCGCTGCATCCAGACTCCGTGAAGGCTGCGGCACCGGGCGAGGAGTATATTCGTCCCAACGGCAGTGGCAACGGTGCGGACTCTGCCGATGGTGCGGACCCGATCAGCGCATCGCGCGCGATCGGGTTGTCTGTTGCCCGTCGGCTGCTCGAACGTGGGGCGGCTGACCTCATTCCGCGCCCCTGAATCCGATGATGATGACTGAATCGAAGCAAGAGGCCAAGCCGTTGACGGGTTGGCGTGTGCTCGTGCCGCGCGGAGGCCCCTGGGGCGACGGCGTCGCCGCCACTCTGCGCGCGCAGGGAGCGGTCCCCGTCGTGGCGCCCCTGATCAACTTCGCGCCGACGAACGACCAGGCCGCTCTCGATGACGCGCTCGCGAAGCTCGCGAACGGCGAGTTCGACTGGCTCACCATCACGAGCGCGACCACGGTCGACGTGCTCTTCGCGCACCGCGCCGAGATCCCCGTCTCCACGAAGATCGCCGCCGTGGGTGAGACCACGGCCACGGCGCTCGCCGCCGTCGGCTATCACGTCGACCTCGTGCCGGAGGACGACAACTCCGCCGAGGGAATGGCGGCCCAGCTCATCGCGCTCGAGCCGGAACCGAAGCGGATCCTGACGCTGCGCAGTGAGATCGCCAAGCCCCTGCTCACCAAATCGCTGATCAAGGCGGGCCATCACGTGTCCAGCGTCGTCGCCTACCGCACCGTCGGCGTTCCGGTCACGGAGCGCATCATGCGCGACGTGCAGAACGGCCGGATCAACGCGATCCTGGTCACGAGCGGATCCGTCGCCGAGCAGGTGCGCGAGCAGTTCCCGGACATCCCGGATTCCACGTTGCTCGCCGCGATCGGGCCCCGTACCGCGAAGGACGCCAAGAGGGCGGGCCTGCCGATCACGGTGGTCGCCGACACGCAGACGGTCGACGCGCTCATCGACGCGGTCGCCCAGTTCACCCTCCCGCACGCGGCCGACGAGTTCGCCCCGTGACCGGCGGACTTCGCTCTGATGCCGCCGCCGCCGGGCTGGGCGCATCGGCCGGCTTCCCCGATGTCCGCCCACGCCGGCTGCGGCAGTCCGCCCCGGTGCGCTCCCTGGCGCGCGAGACGGATCTGCTTCCTCGGCACCTGGTGCTCCCGGCCTTCGTGCGCGAGGGACTGACGGATCCGTCCCCGATCGGATCCATGCCCGGCGTCGTGCAGCACTCGCTCGACTCCCTCCGTCGCGCCGCCGTCGAGGCGGCCGAGGCGGGCGTGACCGGGATCATGCTGTTCGGCGTGCCCGCCGTGCGCGACGCCACAGGATCCGGTGCCGATGATCCGGACGGGATCCTCAATGTCGCCACCGCCGCGCTGGCGGCGGAGGTCGGCGACGCCCTCGTCGTGCAGACCGACCTGTGCCTGGACGAGTTCACCGACCACGGTCACTGCGGCGTGCTCGCCGCCGACGGCTCCGTCGACAACGACGCGACGCTGGAGCGGTACGTGGCGATGGCGCTCGCCCAGGCCCGCGCCGGATCGCAGCTGCTCGGGCTGAGCGGCATGATGGACGGACAGACCGCCGCGGTGCGCCACGTTCTGGACGCCGAGGGCTTCCAGAACGTGCTGCTGCTCGGCTACGCGGCGAAGTACGCGAGCGCGTTCTACGGACCGTTCCGCGAGGCCGTCGACTCCCAGCTGCAGGGCGACCGCCGCACGTATCAGCTGGATCCGGGCAACCGCCGCGAGGGCGTGCGCGAGGCGCTGCTGGACGAGGCCGAGGGTGCGGACATCGTCATGGTGAAGCCCGCGATGGCGTTCCTCGACGTGCTGCGCGAGGTGCGCGACGCCGTGCGCGTGCCGGTGTGGGCGTACCAGGTTTCGGGCGAGTACGCGATGATCGAGGCCGCGGCGCAGAACGGCTGGCTCGATCGCGAGCGCACGATCCTGGAGTCGCTGCTGTCCATCCGCCGTGCCGGCGCCGACGTCGTGCTGACCTACTGGGCGACCGAGGCCGCCCGCTGGCTCGCCCGCGGCTGAACCGGGCCCAGGTGCTTTCGAAGCGCGCAAATGGCTCCATTTCGGCTTCGGATAGAGCCATTTGCGCGCTTTGAAACGAGGAGGACCCGCCGACATCCGGGCACAGGATCCTCCGGGAGAATGGATCCATGACCGACCGCAATGACGTCCTGTTCGATGCCGCCCGTGCCGTGATCCCCGGAGGGGTGAACTCCCCGGTGCGCGCCTACGGGTCGGTCGGCGGCACGCCGCGGTTCCTGGCGAGCGCGTCCGGCGCGACGGTCACTGACGCGGCCGGCACGACCTACCTCGACCTCGTCGCGTCCTGGGGCCCGGCGCTGCTGGGGCACGCGCACCCCGAGATCGTCGCGGCCGTGCAGGAGTCGGCCACCCGCGGGCTGTCGTTCGGCGCCCCGACCGAGGGCGAGGTCGAGCTCGCCGCGCTCATCGCCGACCGCGTGCGGCACGGCGACGTGCGCCCCGTCGAGCGGGTGCGGCTGGTCTCCACGGGCACCGAGGCGACCATGACCGCGATCCGGCTGGCCCGCGGCGTGACCGGCCGCGATCTGCTCGTCAAGTTCGCCGGGCACTACCACGGGCACTCGGACGGGCTGCTGGCCGCGGCTGGATCCGGTGTCGCGACCCTCGCCCTGCCCGGATCCGCGGGTGTCCCCGCCCCGATCGCCGCGCAGACGCTCGTCATCGACTACAACTCCCCGGAGGCGCTCGCCGCCGTGTTCGCCGAGCACGGCGACCGGATCGCGGCTGTGATCGTGGAGGCCTCCGCGGCGAACATGGGCGTGGTGGCGCCGCAGGCCGGATTCAACCGGCTCATCGCCGAGACCGCGCATGCGCACGGCGCTCTCATGATCCTGGACGAGGTGCTCACCGGCTTCCGCGTGCACGCGGCCGGCTTCTGGGGCCTGCAGCAGGCGGCGGGCGAGGAGTACCTGCCCGACATCATCACTTTCGGCAAGGTCGTGGGCGGGGGCATGCCGCTCGCGGCGCTCGGCGGGCGTGCCGAGGTCATGGACCGGCTGGCGCCGACCGGGCCGGTGTATCAGGCGGGCACGCTGAGCGGGAACCCGCTCTCGGTCGCCGCGGGCCTGGCCACCCTGCGCCTCGCGACCCCGGACGTGTACGCGCGGATCGACGCCGCCGCAGCCCGGCTGTCCGCCGCGCTCGACAGCGCGCTCACCGACGCGGGCGTGGAGCACGCCGTGCCGCGCGCAGGCAACCTGTTCGGCGTGGCCTTCGCGGCCGAGGCCCCGCGCGACTACACCGAAGCGCAGGCGCAGCAGGTCTTCCGGTACGCGCCGTTCTTCCACGCCATGCGCGAGCAGGGCGTGGCGCTGCCGCCGAGCGTGTTCGAGGCCTGGTTCCTCACGGCCGCGCACGGCGAGGCGGAACTCGCAGCGATCGAGGCGGCGCTTCCCGCGGCCGCTCAGGCCGCGGCCCGGGCCACGGCCTGACCCCACGGACGCGGATCCCGTCCGGCATCTCCGCTCACTGGTCGCGAATTGCGACTTTGAGCGAGCGAAAGCCGCAATTCGCGACCAGTGAGCAGGACCGAGTGGACGAGAGCGCCGTCATCGCCGGACCGCGGATTGTGGATCACCGCCAGTGGGATCGTTGCCGTCCTGTGAGGTGCCTCGCGGGCGGATCCGGGTCGGCGCTGGCAGACTGGGGGAATGGTGACGCTGCTGCTGGATCGGACCCGCCTCGAGGTGGAGCTCTCTCCGCTCGAGCGCGCCGTCTCGTTCCGCCGCGACAACCTGCACATCGCCCGCGAGTCGATCGTCAAGGTGCAGCTCACGGATGACGCCTGGACATGGTTGCGCGGCGTCGGCAGCCCCGGCACGCATGTGCCGCTCGTGCTCGCCGCCGGCACCTGGAAGTCGGCGAACGGCGATGACTTCGTGCTCATCCGGCGGCACAAGCCCAGCGTCGTGATCGACCTCGAGGGCGCCGAGTTCCAGCGGCTCGTCCTCACGACCCGGCACGGTCTGGCGCTCGCGCAGGCGCTGCGGCTCGATGCGACCTCCGAGCTCGCGGAGGTCACCGACATCGCCGCGACCGGGGCGATCCCGGTCGTGGAGCCCGCGGGCAAGCCCAGGCGCAAGCGCAAGCCTGCGATCCGCCCCGCCTGATCCACCCGACTCGCAGGTTGGGGGAACGACGGAGCGGCGACCGTCTTCTCAGACGATCGCCGCTCCGTTCCTGCTTCGGCCCCGGTCAGTGCCCGTGGTGGTCGCCGTCGTGGCGCTCCCCATCGTGGTTCTGCTCGTCGTGGTTCTGCTCGTCCTGGCTCTGCTCGTGCTGTGACCCGTCGCGCTGCTGGTCGTCCTGCGGCGCCGACTCGTCGTGCGCAGCGGACTGCTCAGCGGACTCCTCGTCGCCGGCCGGACCGGGCGTGTAGGAGGGAGCGTCGTCCGTGAAGAACGCGCGGGCCGCGGCGGCGAGGGACGCGCTGACGGCCGCGGCGCGCGGATCCTCGTGCTGGTCGATCTCGCCCTGCGTCACGTCCTCGAGGTCGTCGTCATCGTCGGGCGACTCGTCGAGGATGACCTGGATCTCCTGTGTGCGCCCCTCGGCGAGCGCCGCGAAGATCTCGATCCCGGCGATCTCGGTGGTCTCCGTGCTGGGCTCCGGCGTGGCGAACTCGTCGTCGGCGGAGGGTGTCGTGATCACGGTCGTCGCCGCCGTGGGGGCGTCGTCGATGCGGTCGTCGCGGTCGTCCGCGTCCGGCTCCTGGCTCTCGGAGTGGTCCTCGCCCTCGGCGGTCTCGACGTCGGAGGTCTGCGGGGCCGACGGCACGCCGGTGATCAGGTCGTCGAAGGACACCGGCGCGGCGTCCGGGATGGTCAGCGCGGCGGTCTCGAAGGATCCGAGTGCTGCGGATCCTTCCTCGCCGGCGTCGGCGGCGTGGGTGAGAGGGGCTTCGTGCTCGTCGGAGTCCTCGTCCTGCCGCGCCTCGTCCGCGCTGTCCTGGGCCGCGTCGCCCGGCGTGTAGTCGGCGTCGATCGGGGCGGTCAGCGCGACGCCCGCCGCGATGGCGGTGTCGTCGTGGGCGTCCTCGGACGACGCGGAATCCTCGTCGGTGCGCTCTGCCTGGTCCTCGACGCCGGTCTCCGCTTCCGCATCCTCGGTCGACTCCGACTCGGACTGGTCCTGCTCGCCCTCGTCCGCCTGGACATCCGTGTCGGTGTCGCCCTCGGCGGATCCGTTCTCGCCGGAGGCGTCGGTGCCGGAGGCGTCGGCCTCCTCCTCGCCCTGGTCCGATCCGGCCTGGTCCGATCCGTCCTGGTCCGATCCGTCCTGGGTGGAAGCGCCTTCGTCGGAAGCGCCTTCGTCGGAACCGTCCTCCGGGGACCCGTTCTCCTCGGAGTCGGAGTCGGAAGCCTCGTCCGCGCTCTCCGCATCGTTCTCGTCGGTCGCGGGAGCCTCGTCCTCGGGCACACCCTCGCCGCCGTCGATCGCAGTCTCGGCGCTCTCGGACTCGGCGCCCTCGGTGTCCGTGCCGGCCGTCTCGGATCCCTCGTCCTCGGATCCTTCGTCCTCGGATCCTCCAGCGTTCTCGTTCTCGTCGGCTGCCGACTGCGCCGCGGCGAATTCGGCAGCCTCGCGGCGCGTGGTCGGAACCGCGGCAGCGCCTTCCGCCGGGGCGGCCGCGCCCGCGGCGTCGAACAGGCCGGCGACACCGGCGCTCGCAGCGGCCACGACCGGCACGGCCGCGGCCGCGCCGAACAGTCCTGCGGACGGGATGCCGTCGGCAGTCGCCGGCTCTTCGGCGCTCTCGTCGGAGGCATCCGCCGTGGAACCGGAATCGGCCGTGACGGGCGCCTCGGTCGCCGCCTCCGGTGCGCCGACGACCGGCATCGCGCCGGTTGCGGAGTCGCGACGGCCGTGCACGAGGTCGAGGAAGACCTCCTCGAGGCTCGGTCCGCGCTGCAGCAGCGTGGTGAGCGCGAGGCCGGCGGACGCGGCGACCGCGCCGACGGCGGCGGCGTCGGTGTTGTGCACGGTCAGGCCCGAACGCAGCACGTCGAAACTCAGCCCGGCGTTCTGCAGGGAGGCGGCGAGCGCCGCACGGTCGTCGGCGTCGACGACGACGGATCCCGTGGTCGGGTCCGAGAGCTTGCCGATGCTGTCGGCGTAGACCAGGCGGCCCTTGGACAGCACCAGCACGTTGTCGGCGATCTGCTCGATCTCGCTCAGCACGTGCGAGGAGACGAGAACCGTCCGGCCCTCGTCGGCGAGCTGGCGCATGAGCAGGCGCATCCAGCGGATGCCCTCGGGATCCAGGCCGTTCGCGGGCTCGTCGAGTACGAGGGCGCCGGGGTCGCCGAGAAGGGCCCCGGCCACGCTGAGCCGCTGACGCATGCCGAGCGAATAGGCGCCGATCCGGGTCTCGGTCTCGTTCTGCAGGCCCACCAGCTCGAGCACTTCCTGCACGCGGGAGAGGGGGATGCCGTTCGCCTTCGCCGCAATCGTCAGCTGGCGCGGCGCGGTGCGGCGGGGGCGGTAGACCGCCTCCTCGAGCACAGATCCGATCGTGCGCAGCGGGTGGCGCAGCTCGGAATGGGCGACGCCGCCGATGGTGGCGGTGCCCGTGGTCGGACGGATCTGCCCGATCATCATCCGCAGTGAGGTCGTCTTGCCGGCGCCGTTGGGCCCGAGGAACGCGGTCACCGCGCCGGGCTCGATACGGGCGGAGAGGTCGTCGACAGCGGTGAGAACGCCGAAGCGCTTCGTCGCATGCGAGAACTCGAGCACTTGTCCGTCGGTCATCCGCGGCCTCTCATAGATACAGCAGTACCCCTCTATCCTGCCGGATGGGGAGGGAAAACGCAGGTTGATCCGGGGCATTCCGCCCAATGCGGGGGCCGCCGCGCCCGCGATGCGGAGGCACGCTCGTGCTCCCTCCACCCGGTCGTCGGCACCTCGGACGGAGCGCCGTGCGCGGTAACGTGGCATCCGTGAGCACCGTCGAAGACGCCCAGGGATCCGCCGCCGCAGACGCCGAGGTGCTCGTGCGCACAGAGGGAGCGCTGGGCTGGATCACGCTGAACCGGCCGCGCGCGCTCAACGCCCTCAACGTCGGGATGATCCGCGCGGTGCACGCAGCGCTCGATGCCTGGCGCGACGACAGCGACATCGAGATCGTCTACATCGACGGAGCAGGGGAGCGTGGCCTGTGCGCGGGCGGCGATGTGCGCGAGCTGCACCGCCAGATCACCGCGGGACGCAGCGCGGACACGGTGGAGTTCTTCCGCGAGGAGTACGCGATGAACGCCGCGATCGCCGAATACCCGAAGCCCGTCGTTGCGATCGCCGACGGCATCACGATGGGCGGCGGCATCGGCGTCGCAGGGCATGCGGCGATCCGCGTGGTCACCGAGCGCTCGCAGCTCGCGATGCCCGAGGTGAAGATCGGCTTCACGCCCGACGTCGGCGGCACCTGGCTGCTCGGCCGCGCCCCTGGCCGGCTCGGCGAGTTCCTGGCCCTCACGGCGGGGACGATGAACGGCTCCGATGCGCTCTACGCGGGGTTCGCCGACTTCTGGGTCCCGTCCGAGCGGCTGGACGCGCTGCGCGACGCGCTCGCACACCGGGCGGATCCGACCGGGCCGAGCGAGATCGTGATGCTGTTCGACGAGACGCCGGATCCGTCACCGCTGTCCGCGCAGCAGGCATGGATCGACGAGGCGTTCTCCGCCGACACGGTGCCGGAGATCATCAGGCGCCTCCGGGCGCTCGCGGATGCCGGGCAGGTCGACACGGCCGTCCCGGGCGAAGGCCCCACCCCCGCCGACACCGCAGACCTGCTCGAGTCCCTCGCGCCGACCGCGCTCGTCGTGACGCTGGACGCCGTGCGCGAGGCCCGCGTGATGGACTCCGTGCGCGACGCGCTGGCGGGGGAGTACCGACGGGTGCTGTGGTTCGTGCACCACCACCCCGACCTCGTCGAGGGGATCCGCGCTCAGCTGGTCGACAAGGACCGCAATCCGCACTGGGATCCGCAGACCCTCACCGACCTCGCCCCCGATGCCGGTGCCGAGGCGCGGGGCTACGTTCCCCCGGTCCCGCTCTGGAGCTGACGCGCGCTTCTCCGGGCGCCCGGGTTTCTTAACCGGATCCGGAAATCTCCACGCGAGCAGGGATTCGTTTCGCCCTCAGCGAAGATCTGAGTCGATCCTCCTCAAGGGGGATGTGAATGTCCGTGCCGCGTGGCAGGGTGTTTCGTGGTCGTTTCTCGACTCATTCCGCTTCCCCTGGGGAAGTCCGCTCCCACAAGGAAAGTCCGCCCGTGCTCGGAAAGATCCTCTTCCGCTATCTCAAGCGCTACAAGTGGCTGCTGCTCGGTGTGCTGGTGTTCCAGTTCGCGAGTGCGTATGCCTCGCTGTCCCTGCCGCGCCTCAACGCCGACATCATCGACAAGGGCGTCGCCAACGCCGACACCGCCTACATCTGGTCGCACGGCGGGTTCATGCTCGCCGTCTCGCTCGGGCAGATCATCGCCTCCGTGATCGCGACCTACTTCGCCGCGCGCGCGGCGATGAGCATGGGTCGCGACCTCCGCGCCGACGTGTTCGCCCGCGTCAGCGGCTTCTCCGAGCGCGAGGTCTCGCAGTTCGGCGCCGGATCGCTGATCACCCGCAACACGAACGACGTGCAGCAGGTGCAGATGCTGGCGATGATGGGCTCGACGATGTTCGTGACCGCGCCGTTGCTCGCGATCGGCGGCATCATCTACGCCCTGCAGACCAGCCTCCAGCTGAGCTGGGTCATCGCCATCTCCGTGCCCGCCCTGCTGATCGTGGCCGGCATCATCATCGGCCGCATGGTCCCGCTGTTCCGCAGCTACCAGGGCAAGCTCGACAACGTCAACCGGATCATGCGTGAGCAGCTCACCGGCGTGCGCGTCGTGCGCGCGTTCGTGCGCGAGCGCATCGAGGAGGAGCGCTTCCGCGGCGCCAACACCGACATCATGGTCGTCGGCCGCAACGTCGGCTCGCTGTTCGTGCTGCTCTTCCCGCTGTTCATGCTGATCATGAACGTGACGATCGTGGGCGTGATCTGGTTCGGCGGCGTCGAGGTGAACAACGGCACGGTCGAGGTCGGCACGTTGTTCGCTTTCATGCAGTACGTCGGCCAGATCATGTTCGGCATCATCATGTCCAGCTTCATGGCGATGATGATCCCGCGCGCCGCGGTGTCCGCAGAGCGCGTCGGCGAGGTGCTCGACGCCGAGCAGAGCATGACGCGACCGGAGAACGGCGTGACGTCGTTCCCGGTGCCGGGATCCGTTGCCTTCGACGACGTCTCCTTCACGTACCCGGGCGCCGAGTCGCCGGTGCTGCACGGGATCAGCTTCGCGGCGGAGCCCGGTGAGACCGTCGCGATCGTCGGATCCACCGGCGCGGGCAAGACCACGCTGATCTCGCTGATCCCTCGACTGTTCGACGTCACGGGGGGCGCCGCCGTCGTCGGCGGCACCGACGTGCGCAAGGCCGATGTCGACGCGTTGTGGAAGAGCATCGGACTCGTGCCGCAGCGCCCGTTCCTGTTCAGCGGGACGATCGCGTCCAACCTGCGCTACGGGCGTGAGGAGGCGACCGACGAGGAACTGTGGGCCGCGCTCGAGATCGCGCAGGCGAAGGACTTCGTCTCGGAGATGCCCGACGGGCTGGACTCGACCATCGCCCAGGGCGGAACGAACGTGTCCGGCGGTCAGCGCCAGCGGCTCGCGATCGCTCGCGCGATCATCCACCAGCCCGAGATCCTCGTCTTCGACGACTCGTTCTCGGCGCTCGACCTGACCACCGACGCCCGGCTGCGCCAGGCGCTGTGGCGCGAGCTGCCGCACGTGACCAAGATCGTGGTCGCGCAGCGCGTCTCGACCATCACCGATGCCGACCGCATCGTCGTGCTGGAGGGCGGGACGATGGTGGCCGCGGGCACGCACGAGCAACTGCTCGAGACGAGCGACACCTATAGAGAGATCGTCGAGTCGCAGCTGGGGGTGGACGCATGAGCCCTTCGACAAGCTCAGGGACCGAGGGCGTGGACAAGAAGGCCGCACGCGCCGAGCGCATGGCGCAACGCCGGGCGAAGTACGCCGGCGGATCGACGGCGACCGTCGAGATGACCGACGCCGAGAAGCTGGAGGCCGAGCAGGCCGAGAAGGCGCGCCAGCAGGGCGGCGGGATGTTCGACGGGCCCGCCCCGGGCAAGGCGAACCAGTTCGGCCCGAGCTTCAAGCGGATGATCGGGCTGCTCAAGCCCAGCGCCGTATGGTTCGTGCTGGTCTCGATCTTCGGAGCGCTCGGCGTCGTGCTCGCCGTGGCCGCACCGAAGGTGCTCGGCAACGCGACCAACATCATCTACGAGGGCTTCACCTCTCTGCAGCTCGCCAAACCGCAGAACGGCTTCCCCGGCTTCCCGGAGGGCATGTCCCAGGCGCAGGTGGTCGAGCAGCTGCGCGCCGCGAAGCAGAACCAGTTCGCGGACATGGTGGCCGCGTTCGGGCCGTTCAAGGTCGGCGACGGGATCGACTTCGAGCAGTTGCGCTGGGTGATCACCGCGGTGCTCGCGATCTACGTCGGATCCGCTCTGCTGAGCTGGATCCAGGGGTACGTCATCAACGTCATCATGGTGCGCACGATGTGGCGCCTGCGTGAGGATGTCGAGGCGAAGATCAACCGCCTGCCGCTGTCGTACTTCGACAAGGTGCAGCGCGGAGAGCTGATCTCCCGCGTCACGAACGACATCGACAACATCACGCAGACCATGCAGCAATCGCTGTCCGGCGCGCTCACGTCGGTGCTCACCGTGGTCGGCGTCCTGATCATGATGTTCTCGATCTCCTGGCAGCTGGCCCTCGTCGCCCTCGTGGCGCTGCCGCTCATGGCCGTGATCTTCGGCGTCATCGGACCGCGTTCGCAGAAGGCGTTCGGGATCCAGTGGAAGAAGGTCGGCCGTCTGAACGCGCGCGTCGAGGAGGCCTTCTCCGGCCACGCGCTGGTCAAGGTGTTCGGCCGCGAGAAGGACGCGCTGGACAAGTTCCAGGTCGAGAACGAGGAGCTCTACCAGGCCGCGTTCAAGGCCCAGTTCCTGTCCGGGCTGATGATGCCGGCCATGACCTTCATCGGCAGCCTGACCTACGTCGGCCTCGCCGTGCTCGGCGGCCTCATGGTCGCCAGCGGCCAACTGCGGCTCGGCGACGTGCAGGCGTTCATCCAGTACTCGCAGCAGTTCACCCAGCCGCTCAGCGAGCTGGGCGGCATGGCGGCGGTCGTGCAGTCCGGCACGGCCTCGGCCGAGCGCGTGTTCGAGCTGCTGGATGCGGAGGAGCAGGATCCCGACACCGAGGACGCACCGACCGTCACCGACGGCAAGGGCGTCATCGAGTTCGAGCACGTCGCGTTCTCGTACACCGAGGATCGCCCGCTCATCACGGATCTGTCGTTCCAGGTGGAGCCGGGTCAGACGGTCGCGATCGTCGGCCCGACCGGCGCGGGCAAGACCACACTGGTGAACCTCATCATGCGGTTCTACGAGCTGAGCGGCGGTCGGATCCTGCTCGATGGGCAGGACATCGCCCAGATGGAGCGTTCCGACCTGCGCTCCCGCACCGGCATGGTGCTGCAGGATCCGTGGCTGTTCGCGGGCACGATCCGGGAGAACATCCGCTACGGACGCTCGACCGCGACCGATGACGAGGTCATCGACGCCGCCAAGGCGACATATGTCGACCGCTTCGTGCACGCCCTCCCCGAGGGTTATGAGACGAAGCTCGACGAGGACGCCTCGAACGTCTCGGCCGGTGAGCGTCAGCTGATCACGATCGCGCGCGCGTTCGTCGCACAGCCGTCGATCCTCATCCTGGACGAGGCCACGTCGGCCGTCGACACCCGCACCGAGCTGCTGCTGCAGCACGCGATGGCGGCGCTGCGGCATGGGCGCACGTCGTTCGTGATCGCGCACCGTCTGTCCACGATCCGCGACGCCGACCTCATCCTGGTGATGGAGCACGGCGACATCGTGGAGAAGGGCACGCACGAGGAGCTCATCGCGGCCGAGGGCGCGTACTGGCGGCTGTACCAGTCGCAGTTCGAGCAGGCCGCGAGCGACACCGATGCGGACGAGGCTCTCGTCACCGGAACCGTCACGGTGCCGACGGACGGATCCGTCGCGTCGGTCCCTGAGCTTGTCGAAGGGGCCGAGGCCGGCGGGGCCGTCGTCGCCGGGGCGGGGACCGCTCCTGTCGCGGTGGCCGAGCGGGTCATCGAATCGGCCGAGCGGCCGGACGGCCCGTCGATCGAGTTCGGCGACGACAGAGCCTGACCCGTCCCCCTCGATGAGAGCGCCGTCGTCCTGTTCGCTGGGCGGCGGCGCTTTCGCGTTGCCGGATTGCGCCGTACATTGTGCGCCGTGCACCGGGGTTGGCGTCGGGGCCGGGGTCAGCGGCCCGGACGGGTGCTGCCGAAGTCGCAGTCGAAGTCGCAGCCGAAGTTGCAGTCGAAGTCGCAGTCGAGGGCGGATTCGGGGTCGCGGCGGGGCGCGGCCGTAGTCTCAGCCGTCGCAGCGGCGGGGCCGTGCCCCCGTGTGTTCAGGTCGCACTTTCTGCTCTGCCAAGGCCGGTTTCAGAGCAGAAAGTGCGACCTGAGCGGATCCAGTGCGACCTGAGCGGATCCAACGCGACCCGGACCGACCGGCTGCGACAGGGTCGTACTCGCCCGACGACCGTTGCCGGTCGGATCCGGGATCCCTACTTCGTGAGTCCGAGCAGCTCGAGGGGATGGGTGAGGCGCCACCAGAGGCTGGGGCCGTGCAGGGCGGTGCGCAGTTCCAACGGCACCGAGGCGGAATCCAGGGGACCCTTCAGGCTGAGCGTTCCCGCCTTCTCGCCGGCCTTCCACTGGTCACCGAGCGAGAACTTGGTGGTCGAGGTGGCCGAGGCGCCGTTCCACAGCACGACCCGGCCGTCTTCGGCCGCGACGACCTGGGTGGTCTCGCCCCACGCCGTGTCGACGGTGCCCAGCGTCGCACCCTTGCCGACGGTCTGCGGCTGGTCCTTCAGCGCCGCCTCGATGCCGGCGTACAGGGCTCGTGAGGCATCGACCCGGCCCTGATCGCTGTCCTGCCCGAGGGCGGCGACGTAGATTCGCACGATGATGTCGCTGTCGGAGACGTCCTTGGCCGAGAGCAGGTTGTAGCGGGTGTCGTCCCCGTCGCCGATCGTCCCGGTCTTGATGCCGACGATGCCGGCGTCGTCGATGAGGCCGTTGGTGTTCTTCACGCTGCCCGCGCCGGGCAGTTCGACGCTCTTCTGCTTCACGATCCCGGCGATCACCGGGTTCTTCTCGGCGATCTGGCCGAGCTGGATGAGCGCGCGCGGGGTTGCGACGTTGCCGAAGTCGAAACCGGAGGGCGTGACGACCGTGATGTCGCCGAGGTCGTGCTGGCTCAGCCATTGGTTGGCGGCGGCGGCGTAGTTCTCCTCCGTACCCCAGACCTCGCGGGCGAGCCGGTCGGCGTAGTTGTTCGCGGAGCCGAGCAGGATCCCCTCGTAGAGCTGGTACTGGGTGAGGGATCCGTCCACAGGCACGTCGAGCGCGGACTGATCCTGCCTCAGGTAGCTCAGGTAGTCGTCGCTGTCGGCCTGGGTGAATGCGAACGACGGACCCTGCTCGCCGGGCTTGAGCGGAAGCTTGTCGAGCGAGACGAGCACGGTCACCAGCTTCGTGATGCTGGCCATCGGCACCTGCTGCTCGGCCGAGGCGATCGTGCCGATGCCCTCGACGCCCACGGCGGCGCTGCCCGTGGCAGGCCAGGCCGCAGCCGCCGCAGGGGCGGCGGCCGGCTGGAACTCGACCGCGGAGGCGACGGGCTGCACGGCGTTCAGCGGCCAGAGCGCGGTCGTGGCGCCGTACGCCACGATCACGGCGAGCACTCCGACGAACGGCAGCAGCACGCCGGGCCGGACGAGGGTTCGGTGCGGGGCGTCGTCGAGCAATGACCGGGAGGGAGCCGTCGCGGCGGCCGTACCGGCGCCCACCCGGGCCACGTCCACCCAGGTGAGAGCGGCGGTCGGGGTACGGTCGGGGCCGCGGACGAGCCCTGCGGAGGGCAGCGGTCGCACGGGGGCGACGGGGCTCCGGTCGGCATCAGTGCCCGCGGCTGCCTGTGGCACGGAGGCTGGTTCGGTAACGGCGGTCCGACCTGCGCCGATGGCGGGGACGAGGGGCGTCGGCTCGACGATCGGATCCTCCGGCAGCGCGACGGGCGCCGACTCCGACGGTGCGGTCGGTGCCGACAGGGCGGGCGGTGCGATCTCGATGGCCGGATCCTTCTCGGCGACCGCCGACTCGGAGGTCGCAGCCGACCTGGATGGGGCCGCATCCGTCGCTCCTCCGAACAGCGATGCGGAGGGGGTCGACTCGGGTGCGGGGAACAGCGGTGCGGCGGGAGGGACGTCCTGCGCGGGGAACAGCGACGCGGATCCGCTCCGCTCCGGCGTCGTCGAGAACAGTCCAGCCGGCTCGACCGCGGTCTCGTCGATCTCCGTTTCGGTGCCCTCTGCATCGAGTGCGTCGGCGTCGACGATCTCCGGATCGACCTGGGCGGCCCCCGGACCGTCGTCATTGTTCACCCCCCTACCGTATCGGGCGCCCCTGTCAACAGCGGGTATCCTGCGCGTTTATCCTGCGCGTTCGGGCGGTCCGGGAGGCCGGGGCGATCACGACGCGGTCAGGGCGATCCGCCCGCTCGAGACCGCCGCAGGATGACCCTCCGCGGGAACCGAGGGCATCCGGCGACAGCGCAGGGGATGGGCTGCGTCGCACCACGACGAGGCGGTCGCCGCCGGTTCCTCACGGCGCTAGAATGGGCGGATCACCACGGGAGTCCGGCGAGCCGGGCTGAGAGGGAGCGAATCGCGCTTCGACCGTCGAACCTGATCCGGATCATGCCGGCGCAGGGAGGAGTTTCCATGATGCACACATCCGTCCGCGCGTCCGAGACGAACGCAGACAGCACGCAGAGCCGGGGCCCCGGCCGTCCGGGACTCTGGCGCTGGCGCGTCGTCGACATCGTCGTCGCCAGCGTGATCGCCGTCGCATGTGCCGGCGTCTTCCTGCTGTGGGACATCGTCCACGTGGGGCCGAGCGCCCTGCTCACCCCGCTGCTTCCCGGCCTGCAGGAGCTGCTCGCAGGTCCGTGGCTGCTCGCCGGAGTGCTCGGCGGTCTCATCATCCGCAAGCCCGGTGCGGCGCTGTACACCGAGCTCGTCGCCGCGGTGATCGAGTCGCTCGTCGGCAACCAGTGGGGCCCGCTGACGATCGTGTCGGGGCTCGTGCAGGGCCTCGGCGCCGAACTCGTGTTCCTGGTCTTCCTGTACGCCTCGTGGCGGCTGCCCGTCGCGCTGCTCGCGGGAGCCGCCGCCGGTCTCGCCTGCGGCATCAACGACCTGATCCTGTGGTACCCCGGATCCGGGACCCTGTTCATCACGGTCGCGCTGATCTCCGCCACGGTGTCGGGCCTGATCGTCGCGGGCCTCGGCGGGTGGCTCATCACGCGGGGCCTCGCCGCGACGGGCGCCCTCAGCCGCTTCGCCTCCGGGCGTTCCGCGGCTGCGCGGGTGTGAGCGCGGCACGGCCAGGAACGCCCGCGCGGCTCGAAGCGCACGGCTGGGGCTGGCGCTACGCCACCCGGCGTCGCTGGGCGATCCGTCACGCCTCCGTCCAGATCGAGCCGGGGGAGCGCGTGCTGCTGCTCGGCGCTTCCGGATCGGGCAAGTCGACCCTCCTGCAGGGCCTCGGCGGCGTGCTCGGCGGCGCCGACGAGGGCGAGGCCGAGGGAGCGCTGCTCGTCGACGGGGTCCCGGCGGACCGCGCCCGCGGCAGGGTGGGAATGGTGCTTCAGGATCCGGACACGCAGACGATCCTGGCTCGCGCGGGCGACGACGTCGCCTTCGGGTGCGAGAACCTCGGAGTTCCGCGGGCGGAGATCTGGCTGCGTGTGGACGCAGCCCTCGCCGCCGTTGGGCTGGACCTGCCCCTCGATCGGCCGACCTCGGCGCTGTCCGGCGGGCAGAAGCAGCGGCTCGCGCTCGCCGGCGTGCTCGCGATGCGTCCGGGGGCGATCCTGCTCGATGAGCCGACGGCGAACCTGGATCCCGCCGGCGTCGCCGAGGTGCGTCGCGCGGTCGGCTCGGCGCTGGACGCCACCGGGGCGACCCTGGTGGTGATCGAGCATCGCATCGACGTGTGGATCGACCTCGTCGATCGCGTGATCGTGCTCGGCACGACAGACGACACGACGGTCGTGATCGCCGACGGCGACCCGCGCGCCGTGCTGGAGGAGCGTGCCGACGAGCTCGCCGCGATGGGCGTGTGGGTGCCGGGCATCGACGTCGCGGCGCGGGCCAGAGCGCTGGTCCGCGCGCCGTCGCCGTCACCGGAGGCGCCCACCGGACCCGTCTCCGGACTGCCATGCCGTGGTCCGGGTCGCGCGGCCGGCGAGCGCGGCGCGGGCGGCGACGGCGGCGAGGAACTGCTCCGCGCCGACGGTCTCGTGGTCGGCCGCACGAAGGGGATCCCGGTCGCCGGACCGTTCGACCTCGTGGTCCGCGCCGGCGAGGTGCTCGGGATCACGGGTCCGAACGGCGCAGGCAAGTCCACGCTCGGGCTCACCCTCGCCGGTCTCATCCCGCCCCAGCGCGGACGGGTGCGCGCCACTGCGGCCCTGCACGCGGACGCCTCGGGGACGGATCCGTTCTCGTGGTCGTCGCGGGAACTGCTCACGCGCATCGGCACCGTGCTGCAGAGCCCCGAGCATCAGCTGCTGGCGAGCACGGTGCGCGACGAGCTCTCGATCGGGCCCCGCGCGCTGCGCCTGCCCGATGCCGAGATCGAGGCCCGCGTGACCGAGCTTCTGGGAAGGCTCCGCCTGGACGCGCTCGCGGCGGCGAACCCGTACACGCTCTCCGGCGGTGAGAAGCGCCGGCTGACGGTCGCTGCGGCCCTCGCCACCAGGCCCCGTGTGCTGGTGCTCGACGAGCCCACGTTCGGGCAGGACGCCCGCACCTGGGCGGAGCTGGTCGCGATCATTGCCGAGGTGCGCGACGCGGGCACCGCGGTGATCGCGATCTCGCACGACGAGGACGTGCTGCGGGCTCTGGGTGCGCGGCGGCTGGAGGTCGGCGCATGACGCTGGCCCTGTCCGACATCCGTGCGGTCCGCCCCGGACCGATCGCGCCGCGCAGCGCGCTGGCGAAGCTCGCCGCCGCGCTGCTGATCACGCTGCCGCTGATCCTCTCGGTCGACGCCCTCTCCGCGCTCACCGCTCTGGTGCTCTCGATCCCGCTGCTGCTCTGGTGCGGTCTCAGCGCGCGCGAGTTCTGGCTGCGCACCGCGGTGCTCTGGATCGCGGCGCCGCTCAGCGCCGTGACCATCGCGCTGTACGGCCAGGCGAGCGGAGCCGTGCTGTTCGACTGGTTCGTGGTGCACGTCACCGAGGGGTCGCTCACACTCGCCCTGGCGACGGGCCTGCGGGTGCTCGCGATCGGGCTCCCCGCGGTGGCCTTGTTCGCGACGGTGGATCCGACGGACCTGGCGGACGGCCTCGCGCAACGCCTGCGGCTGCCGGCCCGCTTCGTGATCGGCGCGCTGGCCGGCATGCGCATGCTCGGCCTGCTCGCCGAGGACTGGCGTTCGCTCGCGCTGGCCCGGCGGGCACGCGGCGTCGCGGATCAGGGCCGGATCCGACGGGGGATCGGCATGGCGTTCGCGCTTTTCGTGCTGGCGGTGCGGCGCGGATCCTCACTCGCCACGGCGATGGAGGCGCGGGGCTTCGGCGCGCACGATCTGCCGCCGCGCACGTGGGCGCGTGCGGCGCCGTGGACCCGCGCCGACACCGTGCTGGTCGCGCTGGGCGCCCTCATCCCGGCGATCGCGATCACGGTCGCCGTCGCCGGCGGGACGTGGCGCCTGATCCTCGGACCGTCCTGAGTCAGGGCCTCCGCGGGCCGGCCTCGTCCCCGAGGGGCACCACGAGCAGCTCCTCGATGCGGCGGCGCAGGGCCTCGGCCATGTCGACCGAACCGGGGTCGAGCAGCCACTGCAGCTGCAGGCCGTCCATGAGGGCGGTGAGTTCCGCCGCGGCGCGGTCCTCGTCGACGTGCGGGGCGAGGTGGCCCGCCGCGCGGGCGTCGCGCAGGGCCTTGGCCGTGCCGGACCTGATCCGCTGGTAGCGCCGCACGAAATAGTCGTGCGCGGGGTGCGCGGGGTCGGCGGCCTCGGCGGAGAGCACGGCGTACAGGGCGATGATCCCACCCACCTCGGTGTTGTGCCGGGCGAGGTCCACCATGCCGCGCAGGATCCCGATGCCGTCCTGGCCCTGCGAGCCATTGCGCCGGAACCGTTCGCGATCCTCCAGATCCCTGGTCTCCAGCACCGCCTCCATGAGCGATTCCTTGGTGGGGAAGTGATGGGCCAGACCCGCGCGGGAGATCTCGCAGACCTGCGCGATCTCGAGCATCGTGGCGCTGTTGAAGCCGACGCGTCCGAACAGCGCGGTCGCGGCCGCGATGATCCGCTCCCGCCGGGCGCGGCCCGTGGTGTATCCGCGTTCGGTCGTCATCGGTGTCCCATCGTATGCGTCGGCGGGCATCGGCGGGGGTTGCGCTGACACCGGATCCGCGGCTGGATCCGCAGCCGAAGGCGCCTGAGATGCCTGCGGAACAAAAACCTACACTTGTGCCGGTATTCATGCTAGCTTCGATCAACCGGCTCCGAGGACGCGTCGAGCGCCTTCGTCGGCCCGACCCGATCCCACCGCTCGCCCCCAAGGACTGACAATGACGTCGACATCATCCGACACGCCCGAAGAGCTGCGCCCGCCCATCACCGAGACCACGTTCGTGGCGACCGCGTCCGGCGAGGACGACCCTCCCGCGCCGATCAAGGGCGTGCGACGGCTGCTCGCCTGGATCATCCCCGCGAACTTCGCGATCTTCGTGATCTGGGGCGCGGTGCCGGGGATCCTGCTGCAGGCGCAGCTGATCGCGATGTTCCCCGACGAGAAGACCCAGGTCGCGAACATCGCGATCGTGTCGACGATCGGCGCCCTCGGCGCGATGATCGCTCAGCCGGCCGCCGGACAGCTCTCCGACCGCACCCGTTCCAGGTTCGGCCGCCGCGCGCCGTGGATCATCGCGGGCGCGATCGTGGGCGGTATCGCGCTCATCGCACTCGGGTTCATGAACAACCTCGTGGGCATTATCATCGCGTGGACGCTGATCCAGGTCGCCTACAACTTCGCGCAGGGCCCGCTCTCGGCGATCCTGCCGGACCGCGTCCCGGTCGCCCGCCGCGGCACGTTCGCCGCGCTCTCCGGCATCGGTCTCATGTTCGGCGCGCTCGGCGGTCAGATCATCGGATCCCAGCTCGCGCACTCGATCACGCTCGGCTACATCATCTTCGCCGTCTTCGCGGTCGTCGTGCTGCTCGGGTTCGTCGTCGCGAACCCGGACCACCCCAGCCTCAACTTCAAGAACGAGCAGTTCAGCTTCGGCGAGTTCCTGCGCACGTTCTGGGTCAGCCCGATCAAGCACCCGGACTTCTTCTGGGCGTTCACGGGCCGCCTGCTCCTCTACACCGGATACTTCGCCGTCACCGGGTTCCAGCTGCTCATCCTGAAGAACTACCTCGGCGTGAAGGACCCCTTCTCGGTGATCCCGCTGCTCGGCATCCTCAGCCTCGTGGGCATCCTCATCGCGACGGTGGTGTCGGGCCCGCTCTCCGACCGGGTCGGCCGGCGCAAGCCGTTCGTCTTCGGATCCTCCCTGCTCATGGCGGTCGCGCTGGTGTTCCCGATGATCGCCCCGTCCTACACGTCGTGGATGATCATGACCGTGATCAGCGGCTTCGGATTCGGCATGTTCCAGGCCGTCGACACCGCCCTGATGAGCCAGGTCCTGCCGTCCGCCAAGAACTTCGCCAAGGACCTGGGCGTCGTGAACATCGCGGCGACTCTGCCGCAGACCTTCGCCCCCGGCGTCGCCGGCGCGATCGTGCTCGCATTCGGGTACGGAGCGCTCTTCCCGATCGCGATCGTGCTGAGCGTGCTCGGCGCGGTCAGCGTCTGGTTCATCAAGTCGGTCAAGTAGAGGAGAACATGAGATGACGGACACTGTGAACGAGGTCGTGCTGCCCTACCGCGACGCCTCCCTGCCGATCGACGAGCGCGTCGAGGATCTGCTGGGCCGGATGGAGCTCGCCGACAAGGTGGGCATGCTGTTCCACACCATGGCGGCCTTCGCCGAGCTCGACGAGAGTAACCCGACCTTCGGACTCCCCTCGATCTCGTCCATGGTGCGCAAGCGCCGGATGAGCCACTTCAACCTGCTCGGCGCCGCTCCCGGCGGCCGCGAGTTCGCCGCCTGGCACAACGCCCTGCAGCGGATGGCCCTGGACACCCCGCTGGGGATCCCGATCACGCTCTCCACGGATCCGAGGCACTCGTTCAGCGACAACCCGCTCACCTCGCTCATGGCGGGTCCGTTCTCGCAGTGGCCGGAGACGCTGGGCTTCGCGGCCCTCGCCTCCCCGGAGCGCCTCGAGCGCTTCGCCGACATCGCGCGGCAGGAGTACCTCGCGGTGGGCCTGCGCGTCGCGCTGCATCCGCAGATCGATCTGGCCACCGAGCCGCGCTGGTCGCGGATCGCGGGCACGTTCGGCGAGGACGCGGATCTCACCTCGCGCCTCGTGGTCGGCTACATCCGCGGCTTCCAGGGCTCCGAGCTCGGCCCGGACTCGGTCGCGACCATGGTCAAGCACTTCCCGGGCGGCGGTCCGCAGCTCGACGGCGAGGACCCGCACTTCGCGTGGGGCAAGGAGCAGGTCTACCCGGGCGACGCGCGGGACTACCATCTGCGCCCGTTCATCGCGGCGATCGGTGCCGGAGCGACCCAGATGATGCCGTACTACGGCCAGCCCGTCGGCACCGACTGGGAAGAGGTCGGGTTCGGCTTCAACAAAGGCGTGCTCACCGATCTGCTGCGCGACGAGCTGGGCTTCGAGGGCATCGTCTGCACCGACTGGGGCCTGCTCACCGACGTCGTCGTGTTCGGCGCCGACATGCCCGCCCGCGCCTGGGGCGTCGAGCACCTCACCCGGCCGCAGCGCATGGTCAAGGCCCTCGACGCGGGCATCGACCAGTTCGGCGGCGAGCTGTGCACCGAGGAACTGCTCGGGCTCGTCGAGCGCGGCGAGGTCTCCGAGGATCGTCTGGATGTTTCCGTGCGGCGACTGCTGCGCGAGAAGTTCCGGCTCGGCCTGTTCGAGAACCCTTTCGTCGATGAGGAGACGGCGGCCTCGATCGTCGGCCGGCCCGACTTCGTCGCCGAGGGTCTGGACGCGCAGAGCGACTCGCTCACGCTGCTCACGAACACGGCGGTCGACGGCGGATCCCCGATCCTCCCGCTCGCGCGCGGAGTGAAGGTCTACGCCGAGGGCGTGGCCGCCGAGGCGCTCGCCGCGTATGCGTCCGTCGTCGCGAGCCCGGAGGAGGCCGACGTCGCGATCCTGCGCATCAAGGCCCCCTTCGAGGACCGCGACCGCGGCGGGTTCAGCGACCTGTTCCACTCCGGATCCCTCGAGTTCCCGGCCGACGAGCACGCGCGCCTGACCGCGATCGCCGAGTCGGTGCCCACGGTGATCGACATCTACCTCGACCGTCCGGCCGTGCTCGGCGGCCTGGAGGAGTGTGCGCGCGCGGTGCTCGCGGACTACGGGGCCTCGGACGAGGCCGTGCTGCGGGTGCTGTTCGGCGAGCGCGGCCCGCAGGGCGCGCTGCCCTTCGATCTGCCCCGCTCGGACGCCGCCGTCGCCGCCAGTCGCACGGATGTGGCATTCGACACGGAGAACCCGACGTTCCGGTTCGGGCACGGCCTGCGGTACTGACGGTCCCTGCGCCCCGGGCGCTCCGAGAGCTCGGAGCGCCCGGCACCACGAACGCGGTCTCCTCCGGGAGGTCGCGTTCGTCAACCCTGGGGTCGTTGAGCGAGCACCGACACTTCGACTCGCTTCGCTCGCTCAGTGTGGGTCTCCGCGAGGCGCGAGACGAAACGCGGCATTCCTGCGGACCTGCTTCGACGAGTGCCGCGTTTCGTCTCGGTCGGCTCCGCCGTCCTCGCTCAACGACCAGCGGTCTCGGTCATCCTCGCCGTCCTCGCGCAACGACCCTGGCGGATCCGGTCTCGTCCCTTTGATCGATCTTTCGATCAACCTTGTGCACGATGGCGTACGGAGTCCGCGCCGGTGGACTGGAGGCATGGCAGATTCCGTTGCGCGCTCGTGCCTCTCCGATGCCCTGACTTCGCGCCGTGGTGCGTGGGTCTCGCTCGGACTCGTCCTTCTCCTCATGGTGCTGCTGTTCGGCGCCTTCGGCTCGGCCAAGGCGCCGGGCGGCAATGCACAGGCTCCGGCTGCATCAGAGTCGACCCGGGTCTCCGAGCTCTTGAAGACCTTCCCCCACGCGGACTGGCAGTCGGTGCTCGTCGTGGCGTCGCGGGGTGACGGTGCGGCGCTGTCCGAGGCGGACCTGGCGGCGCTGAAGGATCTGGTCCCCGTGCTCGGTGCCCGCGCGACGGCGGATCCGTCGGGGCCCGTGATCAGCGAGGACAGGAAGGCCGCGGTGATCATCACTCCGATCACGGCGTCGGAGGCGAACGCCGAGAATGCGAAGGCGATCTCCGCGCTGCGATCCGACGTCGCCGCGCACGCACCGGACGGGCTGACGCTGCAGGTCACCGGCGGTCCCGCGTTCGGCGCGGACATCGCCTCCGCGTTCGAGGGCGCGGACTTCACTCTGCTGATCGTCACGATCCTCATCGTCGCGATCCTGCTCGTCGTGACCTACCGTTCGCCGATCCTGTGGCTGATCCCGCTGGTGGTCGTGGCGCTCGCGGACGGACTCGCGGGCCGGATGACCGCGGCGGCCGGATCCGCGTGGGGCTTGCAGTTCGACGCGGGCATCATCAGCGTGCTGGTCTTCGGCGCCGGCACGAACTACGCGCTGCTGCTGATCTCGCGCTATCGCGAGGAGCTGCAGGCCGAGCCCGATCATCGTCGTGCCCTCGGCACGGCCTGGCGGAAGACCATGCCCGCGATCGTCGCCTCGAACGTCACGGTGGTGCTCGCCCTGCTCACGCTCGTGCTGGCGGTCATCCCGGGCACGCACGGGCTCGGGATCTCCTCGGCGATCGGGCTGCTGATCGCGCTCGGGTCGGTGCTGTTCCTGCTGCCGCCTCTGCTCGCGGTGTGCGGGCCGAAGGTGTTCTGGCCGTTCATACCGCGCCCCGGCGAACAGCGACGGCAGGGACGGGTCTGGCGCGGAATCGCCGGCGGTGTCGTGAAGCGCCCGGTCGTCGCGCTGCTCGCGGGTGGCGCGCTGCTGGTGGTGATGGCGGCGGGCCTGTTCGGCACCTCGGTCGGGCTCGACCAGGTGGAGAAGTTCCGGGTGCCGTCGGAGTCGGCGGCGGGGCTCGAAGTGTTCTCCGCGCACTTCCCGGCGGGTGACGCGCAGCCGATCCTCGTCGTGACCGACGCGGCGCAGGCTCAGGACGTCATCGCCGCGGCGAAGGACGTCCAGGGGGTCGTGCGCGTGCAGCCGATCGGCACCACGGCGGACGGCGACCTCACGAAGATCATGGTGACCAGCGAGTACGCGCCGAGCACGGAGCGGAGCCTGAGCCAGATCACCGCGCTGCGCGACGCCGTGCACGCCGTCCCGGATGCGCACGCCCTCGTCGGCGGGGCGGTCGCGACCGACCTCGACGCCCGCGCCGGCAACCAGCAGGATCTGCTGCTCATCGCGCCCCTCGTGGTCCTGGTCAGCTTCCTCGTGCTGCTGATCCTGCTGCGTTCGATCGTCGCACCGGTGCTGCTGCTGATCGTGAACCTCGCCAGCGCGCTCGCCGCGATCGGCGCCGGCGCGTGGCTGAGCCGGGCGCTGTTCGGCCAGCACGCGCTCGATCTGCAGGTGCCGCTGCTCGCGTTCCTGTTCCTGGTCGCCCTCGGCATCGATTACACGATCTTCCTCGTGCACCGCGCACGCGCCGAGGCCGCAGAGCGCGGCACCCGTCAGGGCATGGTCGAGGCGATCGCGCACACCGGCGGCGTGATCACCAGTGCGGGCATCGTGCTGGCGGCGGTGTTCGCCGCCCTCGGGGTGCTGCCGCTCGTGACCCTCGGCCAGCTCGGCCTGATCGTCGGCGTCGGCGTGATCGTGGACACGCTCGTGGTGCGCACGGTGATCGTGCCCGCGATCTTCGCCCTTATGGGCGACCGGATCTGGTGGCCGGGTCGGCTGCGCCGCGCGTCGGATACGGCGTCATCCGCGGCGGCTGAGGCTCCGGATCCGGACGTCTCGGATCCTGCCCCGGATCAGGTTCCCGTTCTCCGGGGTCGTTGAGCGAAGACGCGAAGGCGACTGAGACGAAACGCGGTGCGCCGACGGACGTGATCCGCGAGCGCACCACGTTTCGTCTCGCTTCGCTCGCTCAACGACCCCAGGGTGAGCGGGGCACGGCGGATGGCGTCAGAGCGCGGGCAGCCAGAGCGTCATCCGCATCCCGTCCTCGGGCAGATGCAGCACCTCATAGCGGCGCGCGGCGACGGTGCCGTCCGCGGAGCGGACATGCGTGACGGCCCCCCGCCGGCGCTGCACGAGATGGCCGCCCCACCAGGTCCGGAACAGCGGGCTCTGCGCACTCAGCTCTTCGACGAGAGCGACGAGCTGCGGATCCCGCAGGTCGTCGACGTTCGCGGCGCGCAGGTGCGCGACCGCGCCGCGAGCGAGCTCCTCCCACTCGACGAACGTCGACGTCGCGCGCGGGTCGAGCAGGAGCGAACGGCATGTGTTGCGCTGAGCGGGCGGGAGATCGGCGAGCCCCTCGTGGAGTGCGAGCCCCTCGGGGTTGGCCGCCACGACCGTGCTGAGCCGGTCCAGCACGTACGCCGGGTTGGGGCGCACGGCGTCGACCAGCATCGTCATCCGGGCGACCAGGGCGTCGTCGAGGGCGGGCGTTTCCACAGTCTCGGGGCGAAGCATGCCGGGGTGGGCGTCGCGCAGCCGGTGCAGGTGATCGGCGGCGTCCGGGTCCAGCCGCAGTGCCCGGGCGAGCGCGTCCAGCACGGCGTCGCTGGGGTGGGTCTCGCGTCCTTGTTCGAGCCGCGTGTAGTAGTCGGCGCTGATGCCTGCGGCGGTCGCGACCTCTTCGCGGCGCAGGCCCGAGGTGCGACGCCGCGCCCCCGACCTCGACGCCTCGGTCTGCAGCCGCGCGTCGGTGCGCCGGGCACGGAGGAAGTCACCGAGAGGGTTCGACATCCGCAGCCTCCGCACAGCTCAGAAAGACAGGATCCTCGGCGCCGCCGAGTGCTCCCAAGGGGCAGCGAGGGTGCGGCGCTCCTAGGAAGACTACGGTCTTCCGCGCCGTGCGCCGAACCGGAACCCTGGGTGATGAGTCGTCCCCCTGAGGGCGAGCCACAGACCGTGCTCAGGGGGACGACTCGGAACAGCGAGGAGACACGATGGCCGCCTACACACACGGACACCACGATTCGGTGCTGCGATCGCATCGCTGGCGCACGGCGGAGAATTCGGCGGCATACCTGCTGCCGCACCTGCGCCCGACCGACCGGCTGCTCGACGTCGGAGCGGGACCGGGGACGATCACCGCGGATCTCGCGGGCCGGGTCGCCGAGGTCGTGGCGACGGAGATCGGCGCGGAGGAGCTCGAGCTCAGCCGCACCACGGCGGCCGACCGCGGTGTGACCAACATCGACTTCCGCGTCGCCGACGTGCACGCCCTGGACTTCCCCGATGACAGCTTCGACGTGACGCACGCGCACCAGGTGCTGCAGCACGTGGCGGATCCGGTGCAGGCCCTGCGGGAGCTCGCCCGGGTGACGAAGCCGGGCGGGATCATCGCCGTGCGCGACAGCGACTACGGCGGGTTCAACTGGTGGCCCGCAGTGCCGGCGCTGGACACCTGGCTCGACCTGTACCGGACCGCGGCGCAGGCGAACGGGGGAGAGCCGGATGCCGGTCGCCGGCTGCTGGCGTGGGCGCACGCCGCGGGGATCACCGACGTCGTGGCCACCTCGAGCACCTGGTGCTACGCGACGCCGGAGGACCGCGCCTGGTGGGGCGGGATGTGGGCCGACCGGATCCTCGACTCCGCGATCGCACGCCAGCTCGTCGAGTCCTCGGCGGCGACGCCGGAAGATCTGCGCGGCGTCAGCGACGGCTGGCGGGAGTGGGCGGCGAGCGAGGACGGCTGGCTGTCGGTACTGCACGGCGAGATCCTCTGCCGCGTGTGATCCGTCACGCACGACGCGGATGGGCGAGGTCACCCCTCCGCGTCGGCAGTGGCTGCGGGGTGCTCCGCGTCGTGCGTCGCCGCCCAGGAGGCGAGCAGGGCGAGGCGTTCGGCGGACGGTGACGCGGGCTCGGCCGTGTAGACGAGAAGCACACTGCCCGGCTCCGCCGTGATCGCGAGCTCCTCGTAGGCGAGAGTCAGCTCGCCCACGATCGGGTGGTGGAAGCGCTTCGTGCCGGCACCGTGGCGGCGCACGTCGTGGGCGGCCCAGAGGCGGCGGAACACCTCGCTGCGCGTGGACAGTTCGCCGACGAGCTCCTGCAGCGCGGTGTCGTGCGGATCCCGTCCGGCCTCCGCGCGCATCACACCGACGCACATGTGGGCGAACAGATCCCAGTCCGGGTAGAAGTCGCGGGAGGCCGGATCCAGGAACTGGAAGCGGGCGAGGTTCGGCGTGCGCCCGCCGTCGCCGATCACGGGTGAGTAGAAGGCCCGCCCCAGGGCATTGGTGGCGAGCAGGTTCTGCCGCGGATCGCGGACGAACGCCACCCCGTCGGTGATCGAGGACAGCGCCCATTGCAGGCTCGGCCGCAGCGGCACCGGGCGACCGCTCCCACGGTGCCGTGCGCGGCCGCTCGTCGGGATACCGTCGGCGGCGCGGGCGAGATCGAGCAGGTGCGCGCGTTCCGCGTCGTCGAGTTGCAGCGCGTCGGCGAGGGCGTCGAGCACGGCGGCCGAGGCTCCGGCGATCGCACCGCGTTCGAGCTTCGCGTAGTACTCCACGCTGACCCCGGCGAGCGCGGCCACCTCACTGCGGCGCAGACCCACGACACGGCGGTTCGCCCCGGCGGGCAGCCCCGCCGCCTCCGGTGAGACCTGGGCGCGCCGGGTCATCAGGAACTCGCGCACCTCGGCTCTGTTGTCCATGCACAGCAGAGTAAGCCGATCGGCGTTCGTGAGGGATGCCCTGCCGGTACACCCCTCGACAGGGACTCCCGCGCGGGCACTCACGGGAGCACAGTAGAACCCATGAGCAATCCCGACAACACCCGGACGGCGCACTGGGGCGGCATCCTCGCGATGACCCTCTGCGTCTTCGCGCTGATCGCGGCTGAGTTCATGCCCGTGAGCCTGCTCACCCCGATCGCGGCCGGCCTGCAGGTCACGGAGGGAGCGGCCGGACAGGGGATCGCGATCTCGGGCCTGTTCGCCGTGATCACCAGTCTGTCGATCTCGCGAGTCGCCGGCCGGATGAACCGCAAGACGCTGCTCCTCCTGCTCACCGCCGTGATGACCGTGTCCAGCGCACTCATCGCCGTAGCGCCCACCTATCTCGTCTACATGGTCGGCCGGGGGCTGATCGGCGTCGTGATCGGCGGGTTCTGGTCGATGTCGATCTCCGCCGCGATGCGGCTCGTGCCCGACCACCACGTGCCGCGGGCGCTCGCGATCTTCAACGGCGGGAACGCCCTCGCGGCCGTCGTCGCCGCACCGATCGGCAGCTTCCTGGGCGCCGCGATCGGCTGGCAGGGGGCGTTCTGGTGCCTCGTCCCGGTCTCGCTGCTGGCGCTCACCTGGCAGTGGATCAGTCTGCCCTCCATGCCGGCACCGCCGCGATCCGCCGCGCACGTGTTCGCTGCGCTGCGCTCCCGTACCGTAGCGCGGGGCATGGCCGCCTGCGGCGCGTTCTTCGCCGGGCAGTTCCTGCTGTTCACATACGTCCGGCCGTTCCTCGAGCGCGTCACCCGCCTCGACGCGACCGCGGTCGCCATCGTCCTGCTCGCGGTCGGCATCGGCGGTCTGCTCGGCACCATCGCGATCGACCGGGTGCTCCGGCACGGGCTGCACGCCGCACTCGTCGTGATCCCGATGCTCATGGCCCTCATCGCGACCGCGCTTGTGCTGACCGGATCCTGGCTCGCCCCGGTGGCCGTGCTGCTGGCGCTGTGGGGGATGCTCGGCACCTCGGCTCCCGTGGGCTGGGCCAGTTGGGTCGCGCGCACCATGACCGAGGATCCCGAGGCCGGGGGTGGGCTCCAGGTGGCCGTGATCCAGCTGTCGATCGCGCTCGGATCCACTGTCGGCGGCGTGATCTTCGATCATCTCGGCCACGTCGCCACCTTCCTGACCAGCGCCGCCGTGCTTCTGCTTTCCGCGGCGCTCGCCGCATCCCTCCGTCCCCGTCGCGGCGACACGACCGGTGTCTCCGCGGTCATCACCACCATCTGAAGGAGAACATCATGCGTGGAGTCGTCATGCACGCCCCGGGCGATGTCCGGACCGAAGAGCTCGAGATGCCCGTCATCCTCGAGCCGACCGACGCGATCATCCGCGTCACCGCGACCTGCATCTGCGGATCCGACCTGTGGCCGTACCGCGGCGCCGAGCCGATCCGCGCGGGCGGGCAGCGGATGGGCCACGAGTACATCGGGGTCGTCGAGTCCGTCGGCGGAGAAGTCACCCGCATCCGGAGCGGTGACTACGTCGTCGGATCCTTCGTCGCCAGCGACAACACCTGCGAGATCTGCGCGGCCGGCTACCAGTCCCGCTGCGTGCACCAGGTGATGATGGGCTCGGTCGGCACCCAGGCGCAGTACGCCCGCATCCCGCTCGCCGACGGCACGCTGGTCGTGACGCCCGGGGAGCCCTCCGCCGACCTCATCCCGTCGCTGCTCGCCGCCTCGGACGTGCTCGGCACAGGCTGGTTCGCCGCGGTCGCCGCCGAGGCGGGGCCGGGCAAGACGGTCGCCGTGGTCGGCGACGGCGCGGTCGGCCTGCTCGGCGTGCTGGCCGCGAAGCAGCTCGGTGCGGAGCGGATCATCGCGATGTCCCGCCACGCCGACCGGCAGGTGCTCGCCCGCCGCTTCGGCGCCACCGACATCGTCGAAGAGCGCGGCGACGAGGGCGTCGCCCGGATCAAGGAGCTCACGAGCGGCCTCGGCGCGCACTCCACGATCGAGGCCGTCGGCACTCAGGAGTCGATGGAGCAGGCGATCCGCGCCACGCGCCCCGGCGGGCACATCGGGTTCGTGGGGGTGTCCCACGACGTCGCGCTGGACGGTGCAGAGGTCTTCTTCTCCAGCGTGCACCTGCACGGCGGGCCGGCGCCGGTGCGCCGCTTCCTTCCGGAGCTCGTCGATCTGATCTTCCAGCGGCGCATCGACCCCGGCGCGGTCTTCGATCTGACGCTGTCGATCGAAGACGCGGCCGAGGGCTACCGCGCGATGGACGAGCGCCGCGCGACCAAGGTGCTGCTGACAACCGACTGAGAGCCACAAGATCCGAGTCGTCCCCCTGAGCACGRKCAATAGGTCGTGCTCAGGGGGACGACTCGAAAGAGACAGCGAAGGATACCGAGATGAACATCGAACCCGCCGCGGCGACGGTCAAGAACCCGCCCGAGCAGTTCCACGGCGACGTGTGGCTGGACCGCATCGCCGCGCCCCACGAAGCAGACCAGCGCATGACGGTCGCCCTGGTGCGCTTCGCCCCGGGTGCGCGCACCGCATGGCACTCGCACGCCCGCGGGCAGTATCTCCGGGTGACCAGCGGCGTCGCCCTCGTAGGCGATCGCGAAGGGAACATCGTCGAGCTGCGTCCGGGGCAGACGCTCTACACGCCGCCCGACCAGGACCACTGGCATGGCGCCGCGGCGGACTGCTTCATGGAGCACCTTGCGATGCTCGAGGCCGGAGACGATCCCGCCACGACAACGGTCTGGAAGGAGCACGTCACCGAGGCGGAGTACGCGGGGCGCAGCGCGGGGTGATCTCCCGCAGGTCACCGTTTCGCCGGCACCTGCAGCAGGCGGTCGTCGCCGTCGCGGGGTGAGCCGCGTCCGTCGGTGTTGTTCGTGAGCACCCAGAGGGTGCCGTTCGGGGCCGCCACGACATCTCGAAGGCGGCCGAAGTCGCCGGCGTACAGGGCCTGCGGCTGCGGATCCGGCGATGTCGTGTCGAACGTCCAGAGCCGTTCCCCGCGCAGCCCCGCGACGTAGACGACATCGTCGACGATCGCGATGCCGCTCGGGCTCGCCTCCGACGGGCGCCAGGTCACGACCGGGTCGATCGCATCGGCGGCGCCGGCGCCGCCCTCGTGGTCGGGCCAGCCGTAGTCACCGCCGGGCTTGATGCGGTTCAGCTCGTCCCAGGTGTCCTGGCCGAACTCGCTCGCCCACAGCGTGCCCGCGCTGTCCCATGCCAGTCCCTGCACGTTGCGATGCCCGAGGCTGTACACCGCGGTGCCGAAGGGGTTGCCGGGTGCCGGCCGGCCGTCGGGCGTGAGTCGCAGGATCTTGCCGCCGAGGTAGTCCCGGTCGCGGGCGCGATCGCGCTGCCCGGCGTCACCCGTTCCGACGTAGAGCATCCCGTCCGGACCGAACGCGATCCGCCCGCCGTCGTGGTTCCCGGCGCGGGGGATGCCGGCGAACACGACTTCCGCCGTCGCCGGATCGAACCGCAGCGCTCCCGCATCTCCGGTGAGCCGCAGCCGCACCACCCGGTTGTCCGCGGCTGTCGCGTGATACGCGTAGAGCCACCGCGTGCTGCCGTCCTTGTGGATCGCGAGCCCGTTCAGGCCCGCCTCGCCGCCGGAGACCACGTCAGGAACCGTGCCGGCCTCGTGCAAGCCCGGGGCCGGGGTCCACTGCAGCACGCGTCCGTCGCCCCGCTGCGAGATGAGCGCCCCGGATCCGATCGGAATGACCGACCATGGCGCCGCCAGCCCCGTGACGAGAGCGGACGGCGCGGGTGGCGAGGAGGACGTCGGGGCCGCAGCGGCGGTGGGCTCGGTGGGGGCGGTCGTCGGCGCGCAGGCCGTCAACGCGATCGCGAGCACCGCGAGGGTGCCGGCGGAGCGCATCCGGCTGCGCATCCTGGTCCCGCTCATGATCGCCTCTCCGATGTCGGTGCGTGCTCTCAGACTCCCCGCCGTCCAGGACTCCTGCCAGGGCCCTTCGCTGCGGATGGCTCAGGTCGCGTCCCAGAGGTCGCGGTAGTAGGCGAGCCGTTCGCGATCCGGATCCACACCGTACGCCTCGATGAGCAGATCCTCATATCCCGGGCCGTAGTTCCACGCCGTGCTCATCGAGGCCACCGCGATGTCGGCCCAGCGGTCGGCGGCGCCGAGGGCCCCGAGGTCGACGTGCGCGATGCCGCGACCGGCGTCGTCGAGCAGGGTGTTCGGCACGCACGCGTCGCCGTGGCAGACGACGAGCCGGTCGATCGGTGGGCTCTCGTGCAGGTGTTCCGGCACGTGGATTCCGCGTTCGGAGGCGTTCGCGATGCGGTCGACGATGCTCCAGCTCCACGGGCAATCGGCGACGGGCAGCTCGTCGTGCAGCCGCCGCAGCGCCGATCCGACCGCGCGAACGGCGATCTCGGGACGCTCGATCCAGTACGGATCCACGGCGCTGCGGCCGGGGAGCGATGACGTCACGAGCCATTCGTGCGTGCCGTCCTCGCCCTGGTCCAGGACGTGCGGCACGAGTGCCCACGCCCTCGCCCAGCGCAACCGCTCCGCTTCGGCGCGCATCGACGCCTCCAGGTGTCGCGGGCCCCACTTGAGGAACCGTTCGTCGTCGGTGCGGAACGTGAGCCCGCCGATCCCGTTCTCCCATACCGGGGTGAGGGCGGCGGATCCGGCCAGTTCGCGCACCCGATCCGGAACTGCGACGTTGTCGACGGGGATGCTCATGCAACCATCCTGCCCGCCTGAAGAGGGGGAGAGCCGGTGTCGCAGCTCTCCCCCTCTTCAGTCCTTCTGCTCCGGATCCTCGTCGATCAGGCCGAGCAGGTGCTTCAGCGCGTTCTTGTCGAGTGTGGCGTCCATGGCGGCTTACCGCGCCTCCGCGTTCGACTGATCAGGGTGCCCGGCGGCCTGTGACGGACCGGAGCAGCCAGGCGATCACGGCGAGCACGAGCAGTACCAGACCGACCCAGAGCAGGAAGTTCAGGGACTGCACGAGACCACCCGTGATGGCCAGGATGATGGCCACGATGATGATGATGATGAAGAGGATGTTCATGACGGACTCCTTCCACGCGTGCCGCAGGTGCGACCGCTGAACCAACGTAGGCAGTGACGTGAGCTGCTGCACAGGGGCTTGACGGCGAGGGGTTCGGGGTGGCAGGAGCCCCGTCTCACACCGGCCCGCCGGTGAGCGGCCGTTGCGAGGGGGCACTCCGCACGGCATCCAGCACGTCGGCGACGGAGCCGTAACGGGTCCTCGTGGTCACGGGTCGCAGCCAGACCACTTCGACCTGGTCGACCGAGACGCGGCTGACACAGGCGATCGTGTGTCGCGCGTCGGTGCGGTCGAAGCTGTCGTCCAGGATCAGCCATTCGTTCTCCGTGAGTCGGCGCATCTCGAAGCGCGTCGGTGTCATCATCGACATCTCACTCCCCTTCGTCCACGGTCGAGGATGAGCCCTGCCTCGGTCGACGTCACTGCTCTTGACAGCCCGCGCGACGGAGGTCTATCAACGGGGCGCGCATCGCGCCCCCGGCAGACGTACAGGATCCGTCCGGAGGGTGGGGACGGGTGACCTGTAGACACCGCAGGCGCGAACGTCAACCCCCTCCGCGTATCCCGTCGCTCTGTCTACCGTTCCGGACATGAGCTACAGCATGAGGGACCCACGCACGAAGTACCCTCCCCTGTCGGATCCGCCGGATCCGCGCAACGACCAGCCCGGTCTGCTGGGGGAGACGGAACCCCGCCCCGATCACGGGGAGGAGAGCTATCGCGGCTCCGGACGTCTGCCCGGCCGGCATGCTCTGATCACCGGCGGCGATTCCGGGATCGGCCGGGCCGTCGCCATCGCGTTCGCTCGCGAAGGCGCGGATGTCGCGCTCAGCTATCTGCCCGAGGAGCAGGCGGACGCTGAGGAGACCGCGGAGTGGATCCGCAAGGCCGGCCGAGAGGCGGCGCTCCTTCCCGGGGATCTGACCGACGAGCAGGTGTGCGCGGATCTGGTGGCGGATGCCGCGGAGAGCCTCGACGGCCTCGACATCCTCGTGCTCAATGCCGGATACCAGCGCAGCAGGGGGGAGCTCGACGAGATCCCGACGGAGGAGTTCGACAAGGTCATGCACACCAACCTGTACGCGCCGTTCTGGCTCGCGCAGGCGGCGCTGCCGCATCTCCGGCCGGGGTCTTCGATCATCGCGACCACCTCGATCCAGGGCTACGACCCGTCGCCGGGGCTGTTCGACTACGCGTTGACGAAGGCGGCACTGGTCGCCTTCGTGCAGATGCTCGCCGAGGAGCAGGGGCCGCACGGGATCAGGGTCAACGGCGTGGCGCCGGGACCGATCTGGACGCCGCTGATCCCCGCGACGGGCTGGCCGGACAAGCTGCCGACCTTCGGGGAGGACACCCCGCTCGGCCGGGCGGGCCAGCCGGCGGAACTCGCGGGTGCGTATGTCTTCCTCGCCTCCGAAGACGCGTCCTACGTCTCCGGCGGCATCATCCCCGTCACGGGCGGGCGCCACCTCTGAGCGCCGGCACCCTCGAGACGGAACCCACGAAAGGAGCGACGTCATGAACGAGACGGAAGAACACTCCGAGACCACGACCCACGCGAACTGGGGCGCCGGACGCCCCCGACTGCTGGTCGCCTCGGCGACGAACAGGTTCGTGTTCGACATCCCGGACGACGGGGTCACCATCGGCTCGGCTCAGCACGCCGGCCTGCGGCTTCCGGACACGGATCCCGTGCACGCCGTCATCCGGCACGACTCCCACGACGAGTACGCGCTGGAGATGCGGGGGCCGGGGGAGACGAGCGCGAACGTCGAGAAGTCGGCCGAGGAGGAACGCCGGGACGTCGAGGTCCTCCGCACCGGCGCGCGTTTCACCCTCGGCCCGTGGCGACTCGTGTTCACGCGCGATGAGTTCGCCGACCACGGGCGGCCGTTCGGCGGTCGCGAGGGAGGGGAGTTCTCCGATCAGCAGGAGCAGCCCGATCGGCCCGACTACCCGCGACGATCCTCGCAGGCGCGTGATGCCGCGCGGCACGAAGCCATGGCCCAGCAGCGCGACGTCGAGGAGCAACGCGACATCGAGCGCTAATCGACCATCTCCTGCTGCGTGCGGATGAACGTGCGGTCGCCGTCGCTGAGCCGAGCCGACGGATCCACGGTCTCGCCGACGATCCGCTCGATCTCCTCGCGGACGTCATCCGGGACGACACCGTCGTCCTGCTCCTCCAGCCTCTTCTTCGACCGTGCCGACAGGTGAGGCCACCACTGGTGCACCTCGGGCAGCAGGTGGATCTCGGGAATCATGATCTCCTCCTTCTTCAGCAGCGGACGTCGGAGACCACCGCGTCCACGGCGCGGATCGTGCGACTCCGCATGCCGCCACGGTAAGCGCGGTGCGCGGTGGGCGCGCGGGGGTTCCGGTCGGGGCGCCGGCGACGTATCATCCTCGGCCGGCGCGTGTCGAGGGCCTCCCCGCCGCTCGCCGGACCGGCCATGATGGGATGTGCAGAGCGGAAACGCGCGGAAAGAAGCAAGGAGGCTGTGAAAGAGATGGGCAGATTCAGTTACGAGGGCCAGACGCACGCGGATCTCGACGATCGCGCGCTCGCCCACGTGCAGATGGTGATCGCCAACAAGCTCCGCCGCGGAGAGCCGTTCTACTTCACCTGGAAGGACGACCCGAGCATCGGACACGGTCGCACCTCGGTGTGGATCCACCCCTCGTGCAACATGGTCTTCACCTACCACGGCGGCCGCCGCCCGCCGTTGAACAGGCTGTGGATCGAAGCGCTCAGCCAGCTGGCGAACACTCCCGGAGGACTCCGGATGATCCCAGAGCCGACGCAGGTCGACGAGATGCAGATCGACGACAGCGGTCAGATCCAGTGACGGCAGGCTGAACCGCCGAAACCGTCAGTCGGCCGGTTCGCCATCGACCCTTCCGGGGACGTCGTCGCTCTCCGGGCGGTCCGTCGTCGCTGCGGCGTCCTTTCCGTACGGATCCTCACCGGGCTTCGCGTACGGGTCGTCCGATTCCTCCGGCCCGCGACGCCTCGCGCTCGCCGCATGAGGGTGCCGCCTCGCATCCTCGTTCGGATCCGCCTCGCGCCGGATCCCGTCCTCCTCGGCACCCTCTGCGGCGCGTTCACGATCGGCGTCCTCGTCGGACTGCTCGGGCTTCTCGGGCCGCGCATGATGCACGTTGGGGGGCAGCAGGCCCTCGTCGTCGATCTCGCTCATCGGTCTCTCCTTCTGCTGATCTCTTCGTCTCTCTGTCTCGGCCCAGGGTCGGTGATCGCCGGCGTCACGGCGAGGGCCTTGACAATGGCGTCGCGGCCTTCGTCCTCCCTGGTCTGCCTGCGCGGACCACCTCCGGCGCGCCGATGCACGGGGAGCGCCCAGATCACGATGGCGGCCGCCAGGGCGACGCCGCCCGCGATGACCGCTGCACCGGCGCCGAGCACCACATCGAAGACGAAGACCGCGACGCCGACGGCGAGCAGCGTGACGAGCACCAGCAGGGCGATGAGGATCCGCGTACCGGTCGCGACCAGCCGCCGATCCGGGTCGCGCTCCGAGCGCTTGCGATGCTGCACGACGGGCAGAAGCCCCAGCAGCGTCGCGAGGCAGGCGAGGACGACGAGAACGAGGTAGACGACACGTGCGTGCCCGGGGAGCTTCGCGAAAGTCGGCTGAAAGGCGACGGAGAGCAGGAACCCGGAGATGATCTGGGTGCCGGTCTGCGTGACCCGAAGCTCCTGCAGGATCTGCTCCCACCGCCTCGAGACGTCTTGTTGCGATGGCTCCGCGGCCGGGGTCGTGCCTGAGTGACTCATGATCCCGTCACCACGGCGCAGATGCCGAACGCACCGGCGACGCACATGATGGCGGCGGTCGCCCAGCCCCGGATGCGGGGAGTCGGGCCGTTGCGATGCTCGTCCATCAGCCGCCGGCGGCCTGTCACGAGCATGAGCACGATGACGAGCGGGCCCGCGGCGATGGCGCCTGTATCGGTGCATTCGTCCATGACGGCAGGGTCGCTGCACGAGTACCGCTGCACCAGTGGCTTGACGGGGAGCGCGCAGCATGGCAACGAGCGGGCGCCGTTTGTCAACCCCGTGGTCCCGGCGTCGGGCCCGTTCGTAGCGTGGGCGCCACGACTGACCGCATCATGACCGAAGGAGGACGACATGCCCCGTCAACCCGAGCTCAAGGATCCGGAGCTCTACGAGAAGCTGCGCGACGAGGGGAACTCGAAGCAGAAGGCGGCCCGGATCTCGAACGCGGCTGCCAAGGAGGGACGCAGCGCCGTCGGCCGTCGCGGCGGCGAATCCGGCTCCTACGACGACTGGACTGTCGACGACCTGCGCCACCGCGCGAAGGAGCTCGGCCTGCACGGATACTCGGGCAAGAAGAAGCAGGAACTCATCCACATGCTGCGCGACCACTGACGACCGCATCGCCGGATCCTCGGAGTCCGGCCACGCGGTTCGCTGAGCTCGTGGGACCCCGTCATTCAGACGGGGTCCCACGCTGTGACGGTGCCGGCGCGAGCCGTAGGCTCGCTTCGACGACGATCCCGCCCGTCGGCGCCGCCGGATCCCGGATCCGCACGTGCGTGCATGACGTGCAGGGTGAGACTCAGACTCACGTAAGCTGGCACTCAGTTGCAGGTTCGAAGGAGAACACTCATGCAGATCGCAGGATCCGGAGCCCTTGTCACCGGCGGCGCCTCGGGGCTCGGCCTCGCCACCGCGCGCCGTCTCGCCGCGGCCGGTGCGACCGTCACGATCATCGACTTGCCGAGCTCGAAGGGTGCCGAGGTCGCGCAGGAGCTGGGCGGCGTCTTCGCCTCGGCCGACGTGACGAACCCCGACGAGGTCGCCGCGGCCGTCGCCGCTGCACAGGCCGCCGCGCCGCTGCGCATCGTGGTGAACTGCGCCGGCATCGCCCCGCCCGCCAAGGTGCTCGACCGCGACGGCAACCCCGCCGACCTCGCCGCATTCGAGCGGATCATCCGGATCAACCTGGTCGGCACCTTCAACGTCATCTCCCAGGCCTCGGCCGTCATCGCGAAGAACGACCCCGCCGCCGACGGCGACCGCGGAGTCATCGTGAACACGGCGAGCGTCGCCGCATTCGACGGGCAGATCGGACAGCCCGCGTACTCGGCGTCGAAGGGCGGCGTGCATGCGATGACCCTTCCGATCGCGCGCGAGCTCGCCCGCTACGGGATCCGCGTGTGCACGATCGCGCCCGGGATCATGGAGACCCCGATGCTCGCCGGCCTGCCGCAGGCCGCGCAGGACTCGCTCGGCGAACAGGTGCCGTACCCCGCCCGTCTCGGCCGCCCCGACGAGTACGCCTCGCTCGTGCAGCAGATCGTCGAGAACGGCTACCTGAACGGCGAGACGATCCGCCTCGACGGCGCCATCCGGATGGCGCCGAAGTAAGCGGATCCGGATCCCGACCGCGCTCAGGTCGCGATTTCGGCTCTTCCGGGAGGGTCTTTCGCGCAGATAGTGCGACCTGAATGACGACGTTCCATCGCCCCCACGAACCGAGGACCACATGACCGAGAACAAGCCCCTGGCCGGCAAGACCATCCTGATGTCCGGCGGCAGCCGCGGCATCGGCCTCGCGATCGCCCTGCGCGCGGCGGCCGACGGCGCCAACATCGCGCTGCTCGCGAAGACCGACACCCCGCACCCGAAGCTCGAGGGCACGATCCACACCGCGGCCGAGCAGATCCGTGCGGCGGGCGGCCGCGCCCTGCCCATCCTCGGCGACGTGCGCGACGACGAGAGCGTGATCGACGCGGTCATGAAGACGCAGGGCGAGTTCGGCGGCATCGACATCGTCGTCAACAACGCGAGCGTGATCGACCTGTCCGGATCCCTCGACCTCGCCGCGAAGAAGTACGACCTCATGCAGGACGTCAACGTGCGCGGCACGTTCATGCTGTCCCGCGCCGCTGTCCCCGTGCTGAAGGACGCCCCGAACCCGCACATCCTGTCGCTCTCGCCGCCCCTGAACATCACCCCGCGCTGGCTCGGTGCGCACACCGGCTACACGCTCGCGAAGTACGGCATGACGATGGCGACGCTCGGGCTCGCGGCCGAGTTCGCCAAGGACGGCATCGCCGCCAACACGCTCTGGCCGCGCACCACGATCGCCACGGCCGCGGTGCAGTTCGCACTCGGCGGCGACCGCATGATGAAGGTCAGCCGCACGCCCGAGGTCTACGCCGACGCCGCCTACGCGGTGCTCACCCAGTCGGCGCGCGGGTACACCGGGCAGACGCTCATCGTGGAGGACGTGCTCGAGGCCGCCGGGATCACCGACTTCTCGGGATACGCGGCCGTGCCCGGCACGCCCGACGACCAGCTGTTCCCGGACATCTTCCTGGACTGATCCGGAGCGGATCCGGGTCCGATTTCCCGGGGCCCCGGCTGGGCCCGGTCCCGGCCGGGCCCGGATCCCTGAGCCTGTTGAAGGGCTCGGATCCGGCGGGGTCGCGCTCAGGCCTTGTCGATCGCGGCCACGATGTCGCGATAGCCCCGCGTCACCGCGAGGTCGCGGGGCAGCACGCCGTCTCCATCGCGGATGGTGACGTCGGCGCCGCCCGCGATGAGGGTGCGCACGATGTCGACGTAGGTCTTCGAGCCGTCGCCGAGCACGATCGCCTCATGCAGCGCGGTCCAGTGCAAGTTGTTGATGTGGTTCGGATCCACGCCCGCGGCGAGCAGGATCTTCACGGTGCTGAGGTGGCCGCGCTCGGACGCGGGGATCAGGGCCGTGCCGCCGTAGCGGTTGGTGCTGCGCAGGTCGGCGCCGTGCGCGAGCGTCGCCTGGAGGATCTCGTTCTGGCCGCGCGCCCCCGCGTAGAGGTAGGCCGAGTCGACGATGTCGTCCTTGGCGTTCACGTCGGCGCCGGCGTCGATGAGCGCGAGGGCCGCGTCGATCCGGTTGCCCTTCGTGGCGGCGATCAATGCGGTCATGCCGCCGGATCCACGGGCCTCGAGGTCGGCGCCCTCGGTGATCGCGGCGCGCACGCCGTCGGCGTCTCCAGAGGTCGCGGCCTCGAACAGGAGGGAGTTCAGAGCGGTCATCTCGGCCTCGGTTCTCGGTGCAGGGGAGGAGGGGGCGCCGGCGGTGGACGGCGGGGTCGTGGTGACGGTCGGGACGCCGGCCGCATCCGTCGCGCTCGCTGTGCAACCAGCCAGCATTGCCGCCACCCCGAGCCCGGCGAGTGCGCCGACGACGCGCGTGCGGCGTGGGGCTGCGCTCCATGAGCGAGCAGTGTCGGGAGGGCGAAGGGCCGAGGGCATAGAAATGGTATACCACGCGAGAGGGGGTGCCTCCTGAGACCTCCCTGCATGGAGCGGTGACCACGCGCCATCGCACGCGAAGAACGCTGAGCGGATGAGAGCCGCGTTGTGGTGGGATCGTGGCATGAGCACCATCGATCCTGACGCCGCGCGGCGAGAGCGACCCCTGCGACGGACCACCGCAGCGAGCCTTCTCATGCCGGGACTGTTCCTGTTGGGCGCCGGCGGCGTCCTGGCATGGGGACTGACGCGGGGCGCGGCCACCGGCTTCTCCGATGACGCGGCGGATCAGGACGTTCCCGCGATCATCGCGGCGATCTGCTCGTCCTTCGTGCTCCTGATCGCGCTCGGAGCGTGGAGCATTGCGGCTTCGCGCAATCCGCGCCTCCCCGGCTGGCTGGCCGGGATCGGCGTCGCGGTGCTCGGCGCGACCGCGGGCCACGCCGTCGTCGCGCTGCCACCGAGGTGGCTGCAAGAGCCGGTCTTCGACCTCGTCGCCGTCAGTCTCGCCGCCACCGCCGGCGTGCTGCTGGTGCTGGCGACGATGGCACGCGCGGGCAGGGCGCGTCGACTCGATGCGGCGGAGGAACTGATGCGCACCACGTCGCCCGTCACCGGCTCGGTGACGAATCAGGGTTACACGGACTTCGATGAGGCGAGCCAGGTCATCACCGCGGTGACCTACACCTTCCGCGATGGATCCGGTGTGCAGCGCTGGGTCACGAAACCCTCGACCATCCATGTGCGCGATCCGCTGGTGAAGGGCGAGGAGGTCGACGTCTGGTTCGACCGTCAGGACCCGTCGGACCAGAACAAGATCGTGATCCGTCGGCGGGCCTGAGAACACCGGCCGCACCCGTCCGGCTCGCCGTGCAACCGGTCAGCAGTGGCCCAGCCGCGCCGAGGCTGGCGCACGACACGTGCGCTGCAGCGACGAGGCGCGGCGCGCAGGCGCGAGCCGACCGGCACGCGCGGCAGAAGTGTGGTTCGATGCATTCCGACAGCCCGCGCGAACCCGACGCGCACGGATCCGCGACGGTGCGCTTCCCCGGGCTGATGGGAGAAGGAGCAGCATGGCCGCCGTGGCCCCGCCGATCAACGGCAATGTCTCGCACTGGTGGCAGCAGCTCGGCGCCCCGGCGCATCGGCCCGAACTGCCCGGCGACCTCAGCGTCGACGTCGCCATCGTCGGCGCCGGATACACGGGGCTGTGGACGGCCTACTACCTGAAGAGAGCGCAGCCCGCGCTGCGGATCGCGGTCATCGAGCAGCGACATGCGGGCTACGGTGCGTCCGGCCGAAACGGAGGTTGGCTCACCAACTCGGTGACCGGCGGGCGCGAGCAGTACGTGCGCACGCACGGACGCGACGCCGCCACGCGCTTCCAGCGGGCGATGAACGACACCGTCGACGAGGTGATCACGGTCGCCGCGGCCGAGGGCATCGACGCCGACATCAAGAAGGGCGGCGAGTTCGGCGTCGCGTACACAGCCGCACAGGAGGGGCGCCTCAGGGCCTTCGCCGCCGCCGAGCAGACCTGGGCGCACACCGACCTCGCCCTGCTCGAGGCGGCCGAGGCGACCGCCAAGATCAATGTGCGCGGTACCAGGGCTGCGGTCTGGCATCCGCATGCGGCACGGATCCAGCCCGCCAAGCTTGTGGCGGGGCTGGCTGCGGCGGTCGAACGACTCGGCGTCGAGATCTACGAGCGCACCACGGTCGCCGAGATCGCCCCGCACCGACTGCGCACCGATCACGGCACGGTCTCCGCCGAATACATCGTGCGCGCGACCGAGGGGTTCACCGCGAACCTGAAGGGACTGCACCGGCTGTGGCTGCCGATGAACTCGTCGCTCATCGCCACGGAACCGCTGTCGCGGGAGGTGTGGGACGAACTGCACTGGAGCGAGGGCGAGGTGCTGGGCGATCTCGCCCACGTCTACATGTACGCGCAGCGCACGGCGGACGACCGGATCGCGATTGGCGGGCGCGGCGTGCCCTACAAGTATGGCTCGAGGACCGACACCGACGGTCGCACCCCGATGTCGACTGTGCGCACGCTCACCGAGATCCTGCGCCGGTTCTTCCCGGCGACGGCCGGGGCCGGGATCGATCACGTGTGGTCGGGTGTGCTCGGCGTGCCGCGCGACTGGTCGGCGACGGTCGGGCTCGACCCGAGCACCGGGATCGCCTGGGGCGGCGGCTATGTCGGCACGGGTGTGACCTCGACGAACCTCGCGGGGCGCACGATCACCGATCTCATCCTCGGGAACGAGACCGAGATCACCGGTCTGCCCTGGGTGAACCACCGGGTACGGCGCTGGGAGCCCGAACCGCTGCGCTGGATCGCGACGAAGGGCCTCTACGCGGCGTACGGCATGGCCGATCGGGCCGAGCTTGCCGGGCGTGGAACCACCTCGCCCGTCGCGCACCTCGCAGACGTGATCACCGGGCGGCACTGACCCGCGTCCTGCCTCGAGGGGCGGCGCTCCCTGGTCAGCGCCAGGACTCGACGGCGTCCTTCGAGTCCTTGAGGCCGAGCCCGGTCGCCTCGCGAAGCAGCTTGATCGCGGCGATCTTCTGATCTGCGGTGATGAGACCGCCGACCTCCGCCCGTACCTCGGGGGAGAGGTGAGCGACGGCGTCGGCGACGGACAGCTCGCCGGCATAGGACGGCGCTCCAGCGGGACGTGGGGCGGAATGTGCGAGGGAGACAGGCGTCGCGTCTCTCGTGCCAGGAGTCGAGGGCACCCAGGCGTCGATCTGATCCTTCGCCTCGCGCAGCGAGAGGCCGGAGTGCTCGCGCAGCACCTTGATCGCCGAGATCTTCTGCTCGGCGGCGACCAGCCCGTCGATCTCGGCGATGACGTCAGGGGTCAGCGGATCCGATGTCGCCGGGCGCGGTCCGCGGGACGTCGGGACCGCGGCCGGTGCGGCGGATGACGGCGCGGCGAAGGCCGTGCCGAGCGGCTCCGGGGCCTTCGGCCGGATCGCCCGCAGCGTCACGGCGATGGCGAGGAACAGGATGACGATCGCGACGGCGAGGAGGATCCAGATCCAGAGGTCCATTCCGTCAGCGTACGGGCGGATCCGCCGGACCGCGCCCAGCGCCTTCGCACCTTGCAGGCCCTACCCTTGAAGTCATGTCCGAGACTCCTGCGTCCGCCCGCCCCGGCGCGCCCGCGAAGCGTGCCGCCCAGGTGCGCCCCGCCACCGAAGGCTGGACGCAGAAGAAGGACGCCGAGGGGCGCCCGCTGCTGCAGTTCGCCAGCCCGAAGCGGGGCAAGCCGCCCGTGCACCTCGCCGACCTCACGCCCACCGAGCGCGTGGAGAAGGTCAAGGAGCTGGGCCTGCCCGGATTCCGCGCGAAGCAGCTCGCCACGCATTACTTCACGCACTACACCTCGGACCCGGCGCACATGACGGATCTGCCCTCAGGCCAGCGCGACGAGCTCGTGGCCGGGATGCTGCCGCCGCTGCTCACCGAGGTGCGGCGGCTCGAGACCGACCGCGGCGACACCATCAAGTTCCTGTGGCGTCTGCACGACGGTGCGCTCGTCGAGTCGGTGCTCATGCGCTACCCGGGCCGCATCACGCTGTGCGTGTCTTCGCAGGCGGGCTGCGGAATGAACTGCCCGTTCTGCGCCACCGGCCAGGCCGGGCTCACGCGCAACATGTCGACGGCCGAGATCGTCGAGCAGATCGTGCGCGCCAACCGGCTCATCGCCGAGGGTGGCCTCGGCGGCAAGAAGGCCGACGACCACTCCATGGAGCGCGTCTCGAACATCGTGTTCATGGGGATGGGTGAGCCGCTCGCCAACTACAAGCGCGTGATGGATGCGGTGCGCGTCATGGTCGCCCCGCAGCCGGAGGGGCTCGGCATGAGCGCGCGCGGCATCACGGTGTCGACGGTCGGGCTGGTTCCCGCGATCAAGAAGCTCGCCGACGAGCACATCCCGGTCACGTTCGCGCTCTCGCTGCACGCGCCGGACGACAAGCTGCGCGACGAGCTGATCCCGGTCAACTCGCGGTGGAAGGTCGATGAGGCGCTCGACGCCGCGTACGACTATTACGCGAAGACCGGTCGCCGCGTGTCGATCGAGTACGCGCTGATCAAGGACATGAACGATCACGCCTGGCGCGCCGACCTGCTCGCGGAGAAGCTCAACGCCCGCGGGCGCGGCTGGGTGCACGTCAACCCGATCCCGCTGAACCCGACCCCCGGATCCATCTGGACCGCGTCGGAGAAGGATGTGCAGGACGAGTTCGTCCGCCGCCTCAACGACGCCGGCATCCCGACGACCCTCCGCGACACCCGCGGCAAGGAGATCGACGGGGCCTGCGGCCAGCTCGTCGCCACGACCGAGGACGAGGCCGCCGCCGCCGCGATGGCCTGACGTCGCGCGATCTTCGCCTTCTTCCGAGTCGTCCCCCTCAGCACGGTCTATAGGTCCTGCTGAGGGGGACGACTCGGAAAATGGGTGCGTTGCGCAACGGGCCCGGTCAGTCGCGCGGGGTGCGCAGCCGGAGCAGTCGTCCGGATCCCTCGATCAGCTCCGCCCAGGATCCGACCTCGATGGCGCACTCGGCGACGGCGCAGGTCGGGAACTCCACGAAGGATCCGGTGAGCTCGGCCACCGCGTCCGCCATGCCCGGGTTGTGCCCCACCAGCATCGCCACATCGACGTCGTCGGCAAGGGCGGCCGCGACCCCCAGGATCGCACGGGCCGAAGCCGCGTAGAGGGCTGGATCCTCGGACACGGAGAGCCCGAACGTCGCCGCGTACGCGTCGGCGGTGCTGCGCGCGCGGGTCGCCGTGCTCGACACGATCCGTTGCACGCCGACGCCCTCGTCGACGAGCCGCTGCGCCATCGCCGGAGCATCGCGGTGCCCGCGGGCGTTCAATGGCCGGTCATGATCGCGCAGGCCCGCCACGTCCCAGTCGGACTTCGCGTGGCGCGCCAGCAGCAGGGTCTTCATGATCACCAGCGTGCCACCGCGGAGGCGGCGGCGCACGCTCGCCGGCTGGATCCGGGGCTCGCCCTGCGGCTCGCCCTGCGGCTCGCCCGCAGGCGTCGCAGCTACCGCTCGCCGAGGAGCTGCGGACGCACCTCGGCGAGGCGTGCCTGCAGCATCTCCAGGAATGCCGCGATCGCGGGCTGGTTCAACGCCTCCGGACGGGCGATGAGCCAGTAGGGGAGACGTTCGTCGATCTCCTCGGGCAGCACGCGCACCAGATCCTCGTGCTGATCGGCGAGGAACGCCGGCAGCAGGCCGAATCCGGCACCACCACGGGTGGCGTCGACGTGCACGTACACGTTCGTGCTCGCGACGGCGTCGAGCATGCCCGGCACCGCCCGTCGCGCGTCGTCGAGGGAGTCGACGTGCAGCATCGACTCGATGAAGTAGACGAGCGGCTGTCCGGCGAGCTCATCCGGATCCCTCGGTTCCGGATGCTCGCGCAGCCAGTCGCGGCTCGCGTACAAGCCGAGCGCGTAGTCGGCCAGGTGGATCGCGCGCGCCCGCCGCACCTGCGGGCGACCGACCACGACCTCCAGGTCGGCGCCGGTGCGCTGGTGCGAGGCCTGACGGGTGCCGGTGATGAGCTCCAGCTGCACGTCGGGGTGCGCCCGCCGCAGCGCGGCCATGGCGGGAGCGGCCACGAACCCGCTGAAACCGTCCGTCGCGGAGAGGCGGATCAGGCCGCCGATCCGTGTGCCGTCTCCGCCGTCCAGCCGGCCGAGAGCCCGCTCCACGCCCTCGGCCGCGGCCAGGGCGCGCGATCCGAGCGGAGTCAGCTCCCACCCGGCTCCCTCGCGCGAGAGCACGCGTCCGCCCAGCTGCGCCTCGAGCGCGGCGATGCGGCGCGCGACCGTGGTGTGGTTCAGCCCGAGCTGCTGGCCGGCGGCGGTGAACCGGCCGCTGCGCGCCACGGCGAGCAGCACCAGGAGGTCGTCCGCGCTGAGCGGCGGTGCGGGGAAGTGCGCGTCCATCTGTGCAGTTTTGCATAGCCGGGTCACTTCCGCCGTGCGCGACAGTGAACTACCGTGCAAGCATGGCAGCGCAGCGATCCCCAGGCCCCGACACCGACCTCCGGGGGCGCACCGCCCTCGTCACCGGCGCGGGGAGCGGCATCGGTGCGGCGTGCGCCCGGGCGCTCGCACGCGACGGCGCGCACGTGCTCGTGCTCGACCGCGACGCCGAGGCGGCCGCCGCAGTGGCCGCCGAGATCGCCGGCGAGGCTCTTGGGATCGACCTCGGCGACCTCGATGCGCTCGCGGAGCGCAGCTTCGACGCGGACATCCTCGTGAACAACGCCGGGCTGCAGACCGTCGCGCCCATCGTCGACTTCGACCCGCTGATGTTCCGCCGGATGCTCGACATCATGGTCACCGCGCCGTTCCTGCTCATCCGGGCGGTGCTCCCGGGCATGTACGCCCGCGGGTGGGGGCGGATCGTCAACATCGGCTCCGTGCACGGGCTGCGGGCGAGCGAGTACAAGTCGGCCTACGTGACCGCCAAGCACGCGCTGGAGGGGCTCTCCAAGGTGACCGCGCTCGAGGGTGGCCCGCACGGTGTCACGAGCAACTGCATCAACCCCGGGTATGTGAACACGCCCCTCGTGCAGAAGCAGATAGCGGATCAGGCCCGCACGCACGGCATCCCCGAGGCCGACGTGATCGAGAAGGTCATGCTCGTCGAGTCGGCGATCAAGCGCCTGCTCGAGCCCGACGAGGTCGCGGATCTGGCTCGATGGCTGTGCGGTCCGATGGCGGGCTCGGTCACCGGCGCCTCGTACACGATGGACGGCGGCTGGAGCGCGCGGTGACGGTGACGGCTCGGTGTGCGGGGGGAGTCCTCCATAGCCGGCGCCAACGCTCTGCCCGGCGTGCGTACAGGCTTCGCCCATCGGTTGCCCAGGCGGGTTTTCGTACGGTTGAGGGATGTCCTATTCCGCCCACCGCCCTGGCCGCATGGATTCCCAGGGCCGGATCGCCTTCGACGTCGACGGACAGACCGACCCCTCGAACCCTTCCGACCCGACCGCGGAGGACCCGTTCATCTTCGTGCGGGACTACACGCCGACCGGATCCGATCCCGCCGCGGAGGCCGTGACCGCCCCGATCGAGCCCGTCGTGACCCCGCGCGCTGCCGAGCCGGAGCCGCTCCCCGAGCCCGCGCCGCGGATCGAGGACCTGTTCCCCACGGCCGCCGCGCCGGCTGCGGAGCCGGCGCCGGCGGCCGTCGTCGAGCCCGCCCCCGTCGTCGCCGCGCCCGCACCGGTCGCCTCCAGGCCTCCGAAGCCGCCGCGCGAGCCCCGTCCGCAGGGCTGGTTCTGGCGTCGCCTCGCGATCCTCGGCGGCGCCGACGGCACGATCCTCGACCGCGTGCCCAGCGAGCAGCCGCGCTTCGTGCAGATGTTCTTCGTGCTGGCGGGCACCGCGCTGGTCTCCGCGCTGTCGATGCTGTTCGCCCTCACCACGGGCGTGCAGGTGCTGGTCTGGCTGGCGGTGCCGCTCGCAATCGTCTGGGCACTGCTGATCTTCAATCTCGACCGCTTCCTCACCTCGACCATGCGCTCCACGCGCAACTTCTGGCGCCTGCTCGGGCTCGCGATCCCGCGTGTGCTGATGGCCGCGATCATCGGGTTCGTCGTCGCCGAGCCGATCGTGCTGCAGGCGTTCCACAACGACATCGCCCGCGAGGTCACCGCGACCAACCTGGTGCAGGCGCAGTCCGACCAGAAGGCCGTGACCAGCGGTCCCGAGAAGAAGGCGCTCGACGCCGCCTCGACCCGCCTCGCCGACCTGCAGAACCAGGCCTCGACCGGCATCGTGAAGGGCACCTCCAGCGACTCCGCCTCGCAGAAGGCCGCCCAGGACACCGTCACCAAGATCACCGGCCAGATGACCGACCAGCAGAAGGTCATCGACCAGGCCCGTGCGCTGTACCAGTGCGAGCTGACCGGGCAGGGCGCCGGAACGGTGCCCGGCTGCACCGGCGTGCAGGGCGACGGCGCGAGTTCGGACGCGGCGAAGTCGCAGCTCGATCAGGCCCAGCAGACCTACGACGCGCTCGCCGCGCAGCTGCGCCAGGCCAACACCGACCTGGAGTCGGCGGACAGCTCGTCGAAGTCGGCGACCTCGGCCTCCGAGACGCAGAACCGTCAGCAGGCGAAGGATCAGATCCCCGCCGCCGAGCAGGCGTACAAGACCGCACTCGACGCGTACAACGCACGGGCGGCATCCGTGGCCGGCACGAACGCCGGTGCGGTGGGCCTGCTCAGCCAGATCTCGGCGCTGGACCGGCTCTCCGCGAAGGAGCCCGTGCTGGGCTTCGCGCACTGGCTGATCGCCGCCCTGTTCTTCATGATCGAGCTGCTGCCGGTCATCGTGAAGGTGCTGACCAGCTGGGGCGACCCGTCGCTCTACGAGAAGGCCGAGGCGATCGCGAAGCAGGTCGAGCTCGACCGCGTCACGTCGAGGGGCTACCGCGATCGCGCCGCCATCATCGCGGAGGAGGCGCAGCATCGCGCCTTCGCCGACGCGCACGAGGCCGAGACGACCAACCCGGCCGACTCGGGTCGGACGTCCGCGAGCGAGACGGAGCCGGCACCCGCCGCGCCCACTTTCGCGGGTGCGACCGCGCCCGCGGTCGCTGTGACCGCTTTCGCGGGTGAGCCCGCGCCCACGGTCGCCGTCGAGACGACTCCGCCCGCACACCCCGCGCCGACCCCGCCCGTTCCGTCCGGTGCGCCCTCGTGGCCGGTGCCCGCACACCCGGGCATCGGATCCGCTCATCCCGCTCCGGCTTCCGCGCACCCGGCTCCGGCTTCCGCTCACCCCGCCTCGCCCGAGACGGCCAGAGTCTGAGCAGGCGCGAAAGGGCCCCCTCCGGTCGAATCGGAGGGGGCCCTTTCGCATCTGCTACTCCTTGACGGATCCTGCGGTGAGTCCCGCCACGATCCAGCGGCTGGCGACGGCGAAGAGCACCATCGTCGGCAGGATCGTGAGCACCGCGGCCGCCGACATCGAGCCCCAGTCCACGTTGAACGTCGAGATGAAGCTGTTCAGCGCGGCTGGGATCGTGCGGTTCTCCTCGGACTGCATGAGCACCACCGACAGGAACAACTCGTTCCAGCAGTTCACGAAGTTGAAGATGAACGCGGCGATGATGCCGGGCGTCATGACCGGCACCAGGATCCGGAACAGCGCGCCGAGCCGTGAGCAGCCGTCGATCATCGCGGACTCCTCGAGCGCATCCGGCACGTTCTCGAAGAAGCCGCGCAGCATCACCGTGGAGAACGGGATGCACACGGCGATGTAGACCAGGATCAGCCCGGGCTTGCTGTCCACCAGTCCCAGATCGGTCATCATCGTGTAGAGCGGGCCGAGCGCGATGAACGCGGGGATCATCTGGGTCAGCAGGAACGCGATGAGCACCGCGCCCTTGCCGCGGAACTCGAACCGCGAGATCACGTACGAGCTGAGCAGCGCGATGAGCGTCGATGTCGCTCCCGCGATGAGCGCGACGACCGCCGAGTTCGCGAGGAATACTCCGAAGTTGGCGTCCGAGAACAACTTCGCGTAGTTCTGCACCGAGGGCTCGGAGGGCCAGTACTCGATCGGGAACCGGTTCACGGTCTGCGGCGATTTGAACGACGTCAGCACGATCCAGTAGAGCGGGAACAGCGTGATCAGCAGCCAGAGGGCGAGCCCCACCACCTTGACGACGCCGCCCGCGGTGATCCGGGAGCGGGAGGAGCGCACGGGGCGCGAGGAGCCCGCGCGGCCGGTCGTGAGGGTCATGGTCGCGGTCATCGGCTGGCCTTCCGCATCGCGAAGAGATAGAACGCGCAGAACACGAAGAGCACCGCGACGACGATGAGACCGAGCGCGCTCGCCGTGCCGTAGTTGCCCTGCTGCGTGAAGTTGATCATCCAGGTCGTGATGATGTGGGTCCGGTTCGCCGGTCCTCCGCCCGTCATCGCCCAGATGATGTCGGGGAAGTTGAAGATCCAGATCACGCGCAGCAGCACCGTGAGGAACAGTGTCGTGGAGATGTACGGGATCACGATGGAGAAGAGCTGACGGACCTTGCCCGCGCCGTCCAGGCTCGCCGCCTCGAGCACCTCGTCCGGCACGGACTGGAGGGCGGCGAGGATCATGATCGCGAAGAAGGTCACGCCGTACCAGATGTTGGCGACGATCACCGCGAACATCGCGAGCTTCGGATCCGCGAGCCAGGGCAGGGGCGCCGAGATGACGTGCGCCTTCATGAGCAGGTCGTTGATCACGCCGAACTCGGCGTTGAACATCCAGCGGAACAGCATCCCGATGAGGAATCCGGAGACGGCCCATGGGAAGAAGACGAGCGCCTGGTAGACGCCGCGGAAGCGGAACCGCTGGCGCAGCGCCAGCGCGATGAGGAAGCCGATCACGAACTGCGGGACGAGGGATCCGACCACCCACAGCACCGTGTTGCCCGCGACGGTCGGGAAGACCGGATCCGAGAGCACCTTGACGAAGTTGTCGAAGCCGACGAACGGCGTCGAGGTGAGATCCCAGAGGTTGTAGTCGAGGAACGCCATACGCGCGCCCTGCAGCATCGGCAGGTAGGTGAACCAGCACACGAAGACGGTCGCGGGGGCGAGGAACGCGAGGATCGTGAACGCGTGGCGGGCGCGGAACGTGGTGCGGCGGCGCCCGGCGCCGGAAGAGGCAGGACGCGATCGATCGGACCGGGCCGCCCGGCCGGACGAACCGGCCGGGCGCTCGGTGGCGGAGGTCGAGGTCACGACATCAGCCCTTCTTGTACTTGGACGTCCAGTACTGGTCCCACGAGGCGAGCAGCTCCTTGGTGCTCATGTTGCCGAGCAGCACGCTCTGCACGTCCTGGTCGGACTTCTGGATCCACTCCGTCCACCACGAGACCCCGCGGGGCTGCTGCACGTTGACGTAGGTGTCGGGGTGCTCGGTCATGGTGACGTAGCTCGTCCACGGGCCGGTCGAGTAGAACGGGTCCTTGGCGGCAGCCGCGATGATCGGGACGAGGCTGTTCTTCTGCGCGAAGGTGGTGGCAGGCTTCGCCGAGGACAGGTACTCGACGAGCTTGACGGCCGCGTCCTTGTGCGCGCTCGACTGCGCGATGCCCCAGCCGGCGACGGCCAGCGGCTGCGCCGCCTTGCCGCTCGGGCCGGTCAGCAGCGGCGCGGTGTTCCACTGGTCCTGCTTCAGGCTCGACGCCGAGACCGTGGCGATGACCTCCGGATCCTGCAGCAGGAACGCCGTGGTGCCGTTGGTGAAACCGGCCACCATCTCCGGGTAGCCCCACGACACGGCTGACGGCGGAGAGGCCTTCTTGAACAGCGCGAAGTAGTCGTCGACCCCCTTCTGCGCGTCAGGCGAGGAGAAGATCGTCTTGCCGTCCTTGAGCAGGAACGCGTTCGAGGTGTCCAGATCGTCGATCGTGTACGCCTCGATCGCCGCGACCACGTTCGAGTTGGCGTTCTTGCCCCCGCGGAATGCGTAGCCGTACTGGTTCTTCTCCGGATCCTGGAGCTTCGAGGCCTGCTCGAGCAGATCCTTCCAGGACTTCGGCGGCCCGTCGAAGCCCGCGGACTTCACGAGATCGGTGCGGTAGAACAGCGAGAGGCCGTAGAAGCCATAGGGGACGAACCAGGTCTTGCCGTCGGAGACGCCGGCCTTCTTGGCGTTGTCGGTGAGCGCGCTCCAGCCGTCCCAGCTCTTCAGATCCTTGGTCATGTCGTACAGCCAGTGGTTGTTGGCGAACGGCCCGACCGTGATGTCGCGGGTCTCCAGCACGTCGATGCCCTTGCCGGACTGCAGCATCTGCTGGATGGTCGTGTCGGCCTGCTCGGTCGGCGGTGAGACCAGCTTGACCGTGATGTTCGGATTGGCCTTCTGGAAGTCGTCGAGCAGGCCGCGGATGAGCTTGGTGCGGTCGGGATTGGTCAGGCTCTCCACCATCTGGAGGGTGACCTTGCCGTCGGCGGATCCGCTTCCGCTCGTCGCTCCGCCGGAGCAGGCGCTGAGCGCGAGGAGGGCGACGATGCCCACCCCGGCGATCGAGGCGAGTCGGGTGCGCTTCACCATGGGGCTTCCTTTCGTTGGGTGTTGCAGGGGACGGTGCAGGGGAGGGGACGGTCGGCCAGCGTCCGGGCGGAGCCGGTCAGCGTCGGGCGAGTTCGAGGATCCGCGGCACGCAGCGCTCGGCGAACGCCTCGAAGTCGGCGGGCTCGTTGTAGAGGTGGGCAGAGAGGCGGAAGTAGCCGGCGCCGGCGAAGCTCGTGAAGGCGGTCTCCACACCGACCTCGTCGAACAGGCGCATGCGCAGGTCGTCGGCCTCCTCGCGGGTCCGGCCGATGCCGAGAGGCAGCCGGATCAGACGCATCGAGGGCACCGGCATCGGAAGCTCCACCAGGGCCGGCTCGTCGGCGGCGTGCTCGAACGCGTCCGCGATGATCCGCGCACCCGCATCGGCGATCTCGGAGATGGTGCGGCGCGTGCGCTCCCAGCCGTGCTCGCGCTCGATGAAGGCGATCGCGGCGGGGGTCGCGAGGTAGGTCGTGGCGTCGATCGTGCCCTGCGTGTCGAAGCGCACGGGGTACGCGTCCGTCGCGGCCCAGGAGTCGATGAGCGGCCAGAGCTCGTCCCGGTCGGGCGCCCGGGTGACGAGCAAGGCCGATCCGCGGGGTGCGCAGGGCCACTTGTGCATGTTGCCGAACCACCAGTCGCCGCCGCCCGCGACCGCCGCGTCGGGGATCAGGCCGGGGGCGTGGGCGCCGTCGACGAGGACGCGCACGCCGCGCTCGTGTGCGAGGGCGGTGATCTCGGCCGTGGGGAAGCGACGGGCGGTGGAGGAGGTGATCTGGTCGACCACGATGAGGCGGGTGCGCGGCCCGATCTCCTCGGCGAAGCGGGCGACGACGGTCTCCGCATCGTCCAGCAGGCCCAGCGCGACCGTGCGCAGGCGGGCGCCGAACCGGCGGGCCAGCCGTGCCGCGCCCATGGTGACCGCGCCGTAGCCGTGGTCCGTGACGAGGATCTCATCGTCCCGATCCAGCTGCAGCGCGTTGTACACGACCGTGGCAGCAGCCGACGCGTTCGGTACGAAGGCGGTGTCGGCGGGGTCGGCGCCCACGAACGGGGCGACCTCGCTGCGCGCGGCCTCGACTTTCTCCGCGATCCGGGGGAACCAGCCGATCGGGCTGAGGTCTGCCTCGCGGCGCAGGGAGTCCTGAAGGTCGACGACCTCGGTCGGCACGGCGCCGAAGGATCCGTGGTTCAGGTGCACGATCGCCGGGTCGAGGGGCCACGCGTCGCGTGCGCGCTCGAAAGTGGCCAGGCGCACGGGGAAGGTGCGGACGGTCGTGTCGGCGTCGGGCATGGTGCGCGTGGATCCTTACGGGTGGGAGTGCAGGCTAACTTGTCGCACAACTTTGGCATGAATCTCGAGGAAATGCCACTGTTACGATCTCATTTCCTCATAGTCGTAGAACAACTATCCCTCGAACGTGCGAAACGGCACACTCAAGGGAACGGATCGAAGGAGAAGCATGAGCGCTCGTGAGACCGCCTTGCACGGATTGCGGGCGCTCATCGCCGACGGGGAACTGAAGCCGGGGGACAAGCTGCCGAGCGAGGGTGAGCTCGGCGAGCAGCTCGGCGTCTCGCGTGGATCGGTGCGCGAGGCGATCCGCACGCTGTCGGCGCTCGGTGTGCTGGAGACCAGGCACGGGTCGGGCAGTTATGTGAGCAGCCTGCGCCCCGCCGACCTCATCCGCGGACTGTCCCTGACGGTGGACGTTCTGCCTCTGGACGCGATCCTGGAACTCGTCGAGATACGCCGTCCGCTGGAGGCGCACGCGGCGTCGATCGCGGCGGCTCGCGGCGACGACGGCATGCTGGCCGGGCTGACGGAACTCGTCGAGCGGATCGCCGACTGCCCCGATCACGACGAGGCCTCGCGGCTCGATCACGAGTTCCACATGCGCATCGCCGAGCTTGCGGGGAACGCCGCGCTCACGAGTCTGTTGGAGGTGCTGCGTTCGCGCACGCGCCAGTATCGGATCTTCGACGACGAGGACGCGGCGCAGTTGAAGATCCTCTCGGACGCCGGGCACCGTGCGATCGTCCGCGGGCTGATCGCACGCGATCCGGCGGCGGCGTCGGCGGCGGCAGCAGGGCACGTCGCGCAGACCGAGTACTGGCTGCGCAAGCAGATGTCCGAGTGACGCGTCGCGGGGCCGCCCGCGTGTGACATCCCGAGGCGGATCCGGCCCGAGCTGTGTCCGGTCACGCCTACGCTGGAGCCATGGTCAACTACCGATACCTGGGCAACAGCGGTCTGAAGGTCTCCGAGATCACCTACGGCAACTGGGTCACCCATGCCTCGCAGGTCGAGGACGACGCCGCGGTCAAGACGGTGCACGCCGCGCTCGATGCCGGCATCACGACGTTCGACACTGCCGACACCTACGCGAACACGGCGGCGGAGCTCGTGCTGGGCAAGGCCCTCGAGGGCCAGCGCCGCGAGAGCCTGGAGATCTTCACCAAGGTCTACTTCCCGACCGGCCCCAAGGGCCCGAACGACACCGGCCTCAGCCGCAAGCACATCCTCGAGTCGATCAACGGATCGCTGAAGCGGCTCGGCACCGACTACGTCGACCTGTACCAGGCGCACCGCTTCGACTACGAGACGCCACTGGAGGAGACGTTCCAGGCGTTCGCCGATGTCGTCCGCCAGGGCAAGGCGCTGTACATCGGCGTGTCCGAGTGGACCGCGGAGCAGCTCCGCGCGGGCCACGCGCTGGCGAAGCAGCTGGGCGTGCAGCTCATCTCGAACCAGCCGCAGTACTCGATGCTGCACCGGGTGATCGAAGGCAAGGTCGTGCCGGCGTCGGAGGAGCTCGGGATCTCGCAGATCGTCTGGTCGCCGATGGCGCAGGGCGTACTGAGCGGCAAGTACCTGCCCGGGCAGCCGGTGCCGGAGGGGTCGCGCGCGACGGATCCGCACTCGGGCGCGCACTTCATCCAGCGCCTCCTGCAGGACGACATCCTCACCGCTGTGCAGCGGCTCAAGCCGATCGCGGCGCAGGCGGGCCTCACGATGCCGCAGCTCGCGATCGCCTGGGTGCTGCAGAACAAGAACGTGGCGGCCGCCCTCGTCGGCGCGTCCCGCCCGGAGCAGCTCGCGGACACGGTCAAGGCGTCCGGCGTGGTGCTCGACGCCGACACCCTCGCCGCGATCGACGAGGCGCTCGCGGGCGTCGTGAACGACGATCCGGAGGACACCTACGAGGTGTCGCCGAAGGAGCGCCTGGTCTGACGGCCGGCCCGCAAGACGGCCCGAGCCTGTGCGGCCGGGCCGTCTTGCGTGGCTCCGTCGCCCGTCACCGGAGTCTCGCCCGACGCGTGCGTGCGTAATTCAGGCTGGATTTGCAATCGGCGCCTATGTGCACGTCAACACGGGCCTCGCAACCGAATCCATCCTGAATACGGTGCAGTCCAGCGCGCCAACTGCGTGCCGACGCTTGCCGATGGGGCACTCAGCCGACGGTGATGTCGACCTGGAGGTCGTGCGCGATCCGCTCCAGCGCGGCGCGCAGGGCCTCCGGATCCGCATCCGCCGGCACACGTGCGACCACCGACGCCTCGAACAGGCGTCCGCCGGCCATCGCCGCATCACGGGTCTCGGTGGTCATGCTCTCGATGCTCAGGGCGTGCTCGTTCAGCACGCTGGAGATCTCGCGCACGATGCCCGGCCGGTCGTTGCCGAGCACCTGGATCGACAGCTCCTGCGCGGCCTCGGCCGATTCGGATCCGGATCCCGGATGCACCGCGATCGTGAGCAGTCCGTCGAGCCCGTGCAGCGACGCGCGCAGCTCCTCGACCCGCTCGACGGGCACCGATACCTGGACCACACCGGCGAACGTGCCTGCGAGCTCGGCGAGGCTGCTGTTCTCCCAGTTGCCGCCGTGCTCGTCGACGATGTGCGCGACGGTCGCGACGAGACCGGGACGATCGGATCCGACGAGGGTGAGGATGAGCGTGGTCATGCCGCCAGCGTAGGGGAGCCCAGTCCCGGACCGCGAGACCGAACCCCTGTCCCGAGACCGAGGACAAGAACGTCGGTCTCGGGACGCCGTTTCGGTCTCGCGGTCAGCCGCGGGATCCTCGGGGCCGGCTGGGGCCGAGGCCCGGCTCAGCCCTCGGTCCACTCCCCGGTGGCGAGGAACTGCTCCAGGCGCGCGCGGTGCGGGGCGAGATCCCAGCCCTTCGCGGCGACCCAGTCGTCGGAGTAGTAGGTGTCGAGGTAGCGGGCGCCGCCGTCGCAGATGAGGGTGACCACGCTGCCGCGCTCGCCGTCGCGCAGCATCCGGGCGATGAGCTGGAACGCGCCGACGAGGTTCGTGCCGGTGGATCCGCCCGCCCAGTGCAGGGTGCGCTGCTTGAGCAGCCGGATCGCGGCGATCGACGCCGCGTCGGGCACGGGGATCATCTCGTCGATGACGCCGGGCACGAACGAGGGCTCGACGCGCGGTCGCCCGATGCCCTCGATCCGGCTCGGGGTGCCGGTCGTGAACGACGGATCCCCGTTGCGCCAGCCGCCGTAGAAGGCCGAGCCCTCGGGATCCACGACGGCGATGCGGGTGTCGTGGCGGCGGTAGCGCACGTAGCGGCCGAACGTGGCACTCGTGCCACCGGTGCCGGCGCCGACGACGATCCAGCTCGGGATCGGGTGCCGCTCGCGGCTCAGCTGGCTGAACACGCTCTCGGCGATGTTGTTGTTGCCGCGCCAGTCGGTCGCACGCTCGGCATAGGTGAACTGGTCGAGGTAATGCCCGCCGCACTCGGAGGCGAGGCGCTCGGCCTCGGCGTACATTGCCGCTCCGGAGTCCACGAAGTGGCAGCGGCCGCCGTAGAACTCGATGAGGTCGATCTTCTCCTGGCTGGTCGAGCGCGGCACGACCGTGACGAACGGCAGCCCCAGCATCCGTGCGAAGTACGCCTCGGACACGGCGGTGGATCCGCTCGACGCCTCCACGAGCGTCGTGCCCTCGTGGATACGGCCATTGACCAGTCCGTACAGGATCAGCGACCGGGCGAGACGGTGCTTCAGGGATCCGGTCGGATGCACCGACTCGTCCTTGAGGTAGAGGTCGATACCCCACTCCGCGGGCAGCGGGAACACATGCAGATGGGTGTCGGCGCTGCGGTTCCCGTCCGCCTCGAGCAGGGCGATGGCGGATCCGGTCCAGTCGGAGGTCATGACAACGAGGGTAGCCGGGGTCGTCGACGCGGATCGGGTGTCGCCGTCCGTCGAGGGGGCGCGGTACCCGGCCCACCGGTGCCCGGCGATGTCCGACCCCCGCCGTAGTCTGCCCGCATGGAGAGCACGATGATTCTCGACCCGGCCGCCGTTCCGGGCCATGGTCGGTCACTCAGCCCGTTCGTCATCCTGCAGGACGCAGACGGGTTCATCCGCTTCGCCGAGGCGGTTTTCGATGCGCGTGAGCTCGTCGAGGTGCGCACTCCCACACCGACCGGCAGGCTGATCCACGCGGAGATCCGGCTCGGCGACTCCGCGATTCTCATGTCGGATCCGATGCCGGGGTGGGACGTGCGACCGGGGTTGTTCCAGGTCTGGGTCGCCGATGCCGAAGCGGTGGTTGCTCGTGCGGTCGAGCGCGGCGGTGTCGTCGTCACCCCGCCCACGCCGTTCTACGGCGCGGTGACGCTCGCCCGGGTCTCGGATCCCTGGGGCAATCTGTGGTGGCTCTATCAGCCGGTGCCCGGTCAGCCGGATCCGCTGCCTGCCTGGGAAGGGGGCTCCGACGTGGTGTTCCGGACCCTGGACGAGCACATGCGCGCGAACTCGTCGAGTGCAGGATCTGCGTGACGCGAGGACGCTGACGGCGCGTCAGCGCGTCGACCCAACCCAACCCGGCCGGGTCGGGTTGGGCCGAGGTAGCGCGGTCGTGTCAGTTCGGGCCGCGTCAGGTCGTGTCGAGTCATCACAGGCTGCGCCGGCCTCAGGTGGCACCGCGTGCGGTGGCGCTCACGCCTCCGGGCCGGAGTTGTAGCGCTCGAGGATCTCGGCGAATCGCGCGACGTCCGCGGTCGTCCACTCGCGCATGCGGCGGTCGGTGACGTCGCGCATCGCCCCCGCCTGCGCAGAGAGCAGATCCTGGCCGCGTGTCGAGAGCTGAAGCGGCTGTCCGCGGCGAGAGCTGCTGGAGGCCTCCGCCGGCAACTCTTCGATGAGCCCAGCCTCGAGCAGCGCGGCGGTCTGTCGTGAAGCGGTCGACCGGTTGAAGCCGAAGTACTCGGCGATGTCGACGACGCGCGCGCCCGGATTGTCCGCGAGCATCCTCAGCAGCGTCTGGTCGACATGCGAGATGGTGCCGGAGGAGCGATTGCGCGTGGCGCCGCGGCGCGCGACGACGCTCAGTCCGGTGTGCACCCGCGCCAGCGCCGCGTCGCGCGCGTCATCCGGTGGAGGCGCGGGGGAGATGCGGTCGGAGGGCATGCCCGGAGTCTAGGTCCATGTGTTGCCTAACACAACTTACGTGGTATGGTTCATGACGTTCCTGTTGCGTTTTGCAACATTGATGTCGTCCCCCGTGAAATGAGCATCGTGACCGCCGCGCCGACTCTGACCGCCGCCTCCGCTCCGTCGTCCCTCGCCCCGACGCGCGCCTCCGCGCAGCGCGGCCCCGCCCTCGGCCTTCCGTCCGCGGCCACGTGGCGCTCGATCGGGGCGCACCTGCTCATTCCGCTCTTCCTCGCGATCGGCATGGCGTTCGCCTACCTGGGCGCATTCCACGCCCCCAGCGCACACGATCTGCCGGTCGCCGTCGTCGGGACGACGCCACAGGCGGCCGTCTTCGCGCAGACGCTGAACGACAAGGGCGACGGCAAGGTCGCCGTGCGCACGGTCGCCGACGCTGCGCAGGCGAAGCGGTGGATCGTCGATCAGAAGATCCTCGCGGCCTACGAGGCGACGCCTGAGGGGGCGAACCTCTACGTCTCCCGCGCGGCTTCCGAGGCCGGCGCCGCCACCGCGGAGACGATCTTCCTGCCGATCGCCTACCAGCAGCATCTGCCGGTCAACGTCGTCGACGTCCGCCCCGGCACCGTGCAGGATCCGGGCGGGCAGACGCTCTTCTTCCTGCTCGTGGCTCTGAGCGTGGGCGCTTATGCGAGTGCGGTCGCGATCGCCGCGGCCACCGCGCGGCTGCGCGCCGGCTGGCGCCTCGGGATCGGTGCGGTCGTGTCGTTCGTCCTCTCCGCGATCGCGGTGATCATCGGCGGGGGCGTCTATCAGGCGCTGAACGGCAACGAGTGGAGCATCTGGCTGCTCGGAGCCCTCTATGTCTTCGGCATCCTGTCGATCGGGATCGGCCTGCACCCGATCCTCGGCAAGTGGACCACGCCGGCACTCACCGCGCTGTTCGTGATGCTGAACTTCACGAGTTCTGGCGGTGTCTATCCCGCCAGCCTGTCGCCCTGGTTCTTCGCGGGCCTGCACTCGTTCTGGAACGGCGCCGCCTGGCTCGACGCTGCCAGGGCGCTCACCTACTTCCCGGATCAGAGCATCGGCTTCGACGCACTGCGCCTGGCGCTGTGGGCCGTCGCGGGCGTCCTGCTCGTCGTGATCGGAGCGGCCTTCACGCGCTCGCGACGTGTACTCGCCGAGTCGGCCCGCGATGCGCAGGAGGCCGAGACGGACCTGGTCGCCGCCTGACACGCCACGCGATCGCGCGGAGGTCGGCCGTTGCGTCTCGCGTTCGGTGCGCCCGCGCGTGAACGCCGTTCCTATCGACTCACCCGGTCCGTGGGCGTGCTCGCGTCACGTGCGCCAGGCCCGCGATCTCGGCGGCGCGGATGACCTCCTGACGCCCCGGGTAGTCCGCGTGGCCGGCGGGAAGCACCGCGAGCTCGAGGGATCCGGCCGACCGTTCCACCGCGTTCGCGACCGCGAACTGGCCGGGCGGTGGCACGTTCGCGTCCCAGAGGGCGGCCTCGACACGCACCGGAACCCGGGCGTGCAGCATCGACGTCGAGGCGTCGAACCGCCGCAGCGTCTCGCGTGCGGCGGGGTGGGCGAGCACGTGCCGGCGCATCGCCTCGCCGCTGCCCAGGCAGGGAGCGGCCAGGCGCAGGTCGTACTGGCCGAAGCTTGGCACGATCAGGGTCGCGGCGAAGTACCGGTGATCCCAGGGCAGGGCCAGCGCCCCCACCCCGCCGCCGAAGCTCTCGCCGACGTATGCGAGGGGGAGGGATCCGATCACCGCCTGCAGCGCGTCGGCCGCGAGCCAGAGGTCGCGTGCGCACAGCCCGAGCACGAAGCGATCGGCGTCCTCGATCCCGGCGATCACGTGCTCGTCGCGCACCGGCGGCGCGCCGATCCGGCTGTTGAGCGCGCCGAGACCCCGTGCGACCGGGAAGATCGCGGCGGCATCGGCGGGCACACGCTCGAACTGCGGCGCCAGGCGCCCTCCGTAGCCGTGGCTGTGCACGAGTCCGATCCGCGCCGGATGCTCGAGTGGTTCGGCGAACCAGGCGCGAAGCCGTGTGCCGTCGGCGCCGGTGTGCTCGACGATCGAGACGCGGCGGCCGTCCTGCACCCCGACGGGGGTCAGCGCCGGCGCTGGGTCGAGCCGCGCCGCGTCCGCCCGCCACGCGAGCCAGCGCTCGACGAAGTCCTCGGGAGCGGGGACCGGTTCCACTGCGCGCAAAGCTGCCAGGTCGTACCCGTAGGTGCCGTCGATCTCGGCATCCGGGAACCAATGGTCATACGGGTCGATCATGGCCGGATCCTCCCCGGGGTCCGACGCGAGCGAGGGCCGGAGGATGACGAGGAACGGCGTCGGCCGGCGGGGCCGGATCGGATGCGGGAGTCTGCCTCTGCAGACGCTCGCGGTGCCGACCCGGGGGTGCGAGCGCCGGCGATGAGCGGGGCTGCCGTGCCCCGCGTGGCAGACTGGAGCCCGGATCGGAAGGAGCGCAGGTGCTGGTATCGGAGCGACGAGAGCGCATCCTCGCGCACGTCAGCGAGCACGGCACGGTGACCATCCCCGAACTCGCGCAGCTCCTCTCCGTGAGCCCGATGACCATCCGTCGCGACATCGATCTGCTGGCTGAGGAGGGCGGCGTGCGCAAGGTGCGCGGCGGCGTGCGCGCTCCGTCGAAGGTGCCCGCACCGAGGTTGCCGGCGGCGGTCACCGCCGAGCGTCGAGCCGTGGCCGCGCTCGCCGCAGGGCTGGTGGAGCCGGGCATGGCGGTGGGGATCTCCGGCGGTGCGATCTCGCTCGCGCTCGCCGAGGAACTCGTCGGCGTCCCCGAGCTGACGATCGTGACGAACTCGCTGCCCGTGTCCGACCTGTTCGCCCGCTCCGACCGCGCCGATGAGCCGTACACGCAGACGGTCGTGCTGACCGGCGGCGTGCGCACCCCCGCGCAGGCGATGGTCGGCCCTGTGGCGGTGCGGGCCCTCGAACAGCTGCACTGCGACATCGTGTTCCTCGACGTGCACGGCCTGGATGTGCAGGCGGGGATGACCACGATGAACCTGCTCGAGGCCGAGACCGATCGCGCGTTCATGGCCGCGGGCCGCGAGGTCGTGGTGCTCGCCGACCACGGGCGCTGGGGTGTCGTGGGGCTCACCACGGTCGCCGACCTCGACGACATCGATCGGCTCGTCGTCGACGCCGGCCTTGCCGATGACGCGCGCGCGCAGCTCGCGGCGCACGTCGGCGAGCTGCTCGTCGCGGATCCCCGCGAGAGCTGAGTCCGCGGCGATCATCGGCGCGCGGTGCTCGCTCGTTCGACCAGGCGAGTCCCGACGGTGACGTGGCGCACCGGCAGATCCGTGCCGGGAGGCGCGGTCAGCTGGCGCTCCAGCTCGGTGAACGCCGCTTCGACGAGCTGCGCGTGATCGGGGGCGACGGTGGTGAGCGCGGGCACGGCGAAGCGCGCGGCGCGGATGTCGTCGATGCCCGTCACGGCCACGTCGCCCGGCACATCGCGGCCGGCCGCATCGAGGGCGGCGAGCGCGCCGAGTGCGATCGAGTCGTTGGCGCACACGATCGCATCGAGGTCCGCGACGGCAGCGATCATCTCGGCGGTCGCGCGAGCGCCCTCCTCGGAGGTGAAGGTCGTGACCTGGGCGACGATCGCCGGATCCGCCGGGATCCGTGCGGCCTCGAGCGCCTCGACATAGCCGGTGTGGCGGCGGTCGACGGCGTCGGACGGACGGGAGTCGCGGCGTCCGATGAACGCGATGCGACGCCGTCCACCCGAGAGCAGGTGCTCGGTGGCCAGACGAGCGGCAGCGCGGTTGTCGATCGTGATGTGCGTGAACGGACTTGCCTGGATGTGCTCGCCGAGCAGCACGAGCGGGCCCGGCGCCGTGCGGCGGGTGAGGTCGCTCACCGTGAGCGAGCGCGGGATGTGGATGAGCCCGTCGGTGGGCGGCAGGCCCACGCCGTCGGCCACCGCGATCTCGCGGGCGTGGTCGCCCTCGGTCTGCACGATGAGCACCGCCAGCCCGCGCTCGTCGGCGCTGCGCACGAGCAGCGACGTGAGCTCGGCGAAATAGGGCTCCTCCAGGTTCGGCACGGCCAGTGCGACCAGCCCGGTGCGCGCGGCCCGCACGACCGGTGCGGAGCGGCGCGGCTCGTCTCGGGGCGGGTCAGCGGGGCGGGTCACGGCTCTCCCTGAGCTCAGGCGTCGGGCCGGGCGGGATCGACCGGTGCCATTCACGTTAGCGCCGCCGATCACGACTGCACCCGCAGGGCGATGACACGTGCCTCCGGCGCGCCGTTGGTCGCCGTGACGACGAGGCGCACGGCGCGGACCGCGCCGACGTGCGCGGGCACAGGGTGCACGCGGAGGCGGTGCCGGTTCGCGGTCTCCTCGGCCACCGGGATCCACGCGCCGGATCCGTCCTGCAGCACCTCGATGCGGTAGTCGCGGACCAGCTGCGGGAGGACCTCGTCCGGGCTGCGGTGGTGATGCAGCGTGTTCAGTTCGAGATCGACGTCGTCGTCGAAGACCACGCGAATCTCGCGCGCGGCGACCGAATCCGGCCAGTCCAGGCGCAGCCAGGCCGGTCCGTCCGCGAGCGGCGCTGAGGCCCACATGTTCGGCCCCCCGAACGGGCGGTTGAAGCCCGAGACCGCGCGCTCGGGCGCGAGCGCGGCGCTCTCCGGCTCGGCGCGGAAGACGACCGCGCGGCCCCGGAGCGGTTTGGTGGGCCATTGCACGAGCAGCTCGTCCTGACTGATCTGCACATTCTGGTCATCGTTGTCGGCGCGGTGCACGAGGGTGAGCACCCCCGGGGCGAGCGGCGTTCCGGCGGCGGTCAGGTGCACGCGCACGGCCGGGTTCGCGCGCAGCACGACGATCGCGTTCTCCGGCACCGCGGGCGCGTAGGGCGTGTCGACGCGGATCCAGGACGGTCCTCCCGCAGGCACCCTGACGGTGGCGGTGTGCTCGAGGCGCGCGGGGATGACGTTCTGGCGGATGCCGGTGGAGTGCACCTCGACGGTGAGCTCGGTGTCCTGGTCAGAGGCGAGCAGCAGTTGCAAGGTGTCGAGCCGAGGGTGCACCGGGATCACGAGGCCGAGATCGTCGGTCAGCGACTTTGCGTCGGGATCCGCGCCCTCGGTCGCGATCTCGGAGCGGAAGCCGGATGCCGACACGCGCGCCGCGCGCGCGAGATCCTCGGGATCCTCGTTCGCGACGCCGATCAGGGTCGCGTCGGACCGCAGGAGCAGCTGTCGCAGCTCGGCGCGGCGGGTCGCGTGCAGCTCGCGTGGCGTGACATCGTGCGCGACGCACATCGCGGCGGCGGTGCCGGCGGCTTCGCCCATGGCCGCGCACGTCGCCATCACGCGCGCGGCGCCAAACGCGATGTGCGTCGCCGAGATGTTGCGCCCGGCCATGAGCAGGTTCTCGACGTTCACCGAGTAGAGCGAGCGGAACGGGATCTCGAACACGCCCTCGCTGAAGCGCTGCAGGGCACCCGCGCCGGTGGCGTACATGCCGTCGGCCGGGTGCAGGTCGATCGACCAGCCCCCGAAGGCGATGCCGTCGTCGAAGGCGGTCTGCCCGATCACGTCGTTCTGGGTGAGCGTGTGGTCGCCGATGAACCGGCGGTACTCGCGCTTCCCGGGCAGATTGCCGATCCACTCCAGGGTGAGGTTCTCGGCGTCGAACTCGCCGGAGTTCTTGATGTGATCCCAGATGCCCAGAATCACCGAGCGCAGCTCGTCGCGGATCCGCTCGTTGTCGTGCACGATGTCGAGCCGGCCGCCCCACTCGATCCACCAGTAGTGCGCGCCGCTGTCGCCGGAGCGGATGATGCGCGAGGACGGGATCGGGGTCGTGCTGATGTCCTTCGCGGACTCGGGCGCCACGTACTTCACGGGATGCCCGACATCCTTCGTGTAGAAGAGCAGCGTCGATCCGAGGAACTCCCGCTCGGGCTCCGCGGGCGCCCAGTCCTCGTCGAACTCGGCACGACCCTCCTTGCCGAGCCGGTGCCGGGCGCCGACCAGCGCACCGACGAGACCGTCCCCGCTGCAGTCGAGGAAGAACGGCGCGGTGAAGACCGTGCGGATCTCGGATCCGAGTGTCCAGCCGGTCACGGAGCGCACCCTGCGCGCGTCATCGGGTCCGTCGGCGCGCGCCTCGATCACCTCGGTGTTCAGGAACAGCTCGATGTTCGGCTCCCGGCGGACCGCGTCGAGCACGACGTCGTCCCAGTAGATCGGGTTGCCCTCGGGGTTGCGGTACTGGTTCTCCCGGTACAGCTCCCCGATGATGCCGGTCTCGCGGGCCCAGCGCTGGTTGCCGTGCGCGGTCGCGCCGCACACCCACACGCGCACCTCGGAGGAGGAGTTGCCGCCCAGCACCGGGCGGTTGTTGATGAGCGCCACGCGGCGTCCGAGCCGGGCCGCGGCGACGGCCGCGCTGACGCCGGCGAGTCCTCCTCCGACGACGACGATGTCGGCATCGACGGTCTGGGTGCGCATGGGATCTGCTCCTGGGGGTTCTGGGTTTCGCATCGGTGGGGAGGGATGGGGGCGGACGCCGGGCGACGGCGCCCGCCCCGAGTTTCAGGGCACGGCGGCGATCGCCTCGACCTCGTACACGCGCGCCACGTTCGTGGTCGACGCCGACGGGGTCTGGATCAGAAGGCGCACGGCGTCGGCGGTCGCCCCGCCGGCGTTCACCGTGACGGTGCCGGCGGTGTTGCCGGCGAACGATCCGATCTGCGTCCAGCCGGCCGCCGTGCGCACCTCGACGGTGAAGTCCCTGAGCACGGACAGGGCGGGATCCCCCACCGAATAGCCGCTGCGCACCCGCACGAGTTCGAGGGCCTGCGCCTGCGCCCAGGCCACCGTGTAGCTGGGGTGCGCGTCCGCCGTCGCTGAGATCCACCGGCTCGCATCGGTGCAGACGCCGTCGATCGCGCGTTCCGGGCCGGTGTCGCTGCGCAGCTGCGACGACGCGGTCGCCGTGCCCGTGCGTGCGAGGTTCTGACCACCGGAGTCACCGCGGATGCCGGCCACGACGTCGGCCACCGTCGCGGGTGGCGGCGCGGTGCCGGTGCGCGCCACCCGGGCGTAGGTCAGCGTGCCCTTCTCCGGTGCGGAGAGGTAGAGCACATCGGCGCCGTCGTCGGCCGTGGCGGCGCGCAGGCGCTGCTGGCCGGACACCGGGGCGCCGATCGTCGTCGCCGACCACCCCGACCCGGTCGACGCGAGCATCATCACCTGGCTGCGCGATGTGCCGCAGTCCGGCATCGAGAGCACCGCGTAGACGCGCGTCTCGGATCCGGAACGGGTGGCGTCGACGGCCGCGATCGTATCGATCCCGCCGCCGAGGGCGTGGGTGTCGATCAGCGTCTCATCTGCCCAGCCCGTGCCGTTCCACGTCGCCCAGTGCACGTCGAACGCCGTCGAGCCCTGCTCGGCGTATCGATACGTGACGCCGACGAGCTGTCCGTCGGAGACGGCCATCTTCGCGGTCTGCACGGCGGGAGCGTCGGGGGAGACCGTGTTCACCGTCTCTCCCGCGGCGAACGAGCGCCAGACCGTCGCACCAGGGCCGGTCGGGCGGATGGGCCCTGCCAGCTCGGTGCCGGCGACGTCGCGGAAGGTCTTGGTGGCGGGGTCGTAGACGACGTAGGAGCCGAGGTGGCGGTACGGTCCCGCAGGCCACGGGCCCCATTCCCAGAGGATGTGCACGCGGCCGTTCTCGTCGACGGTCAGGTCATCGGCGTAGAAGGAGTAGCCCACGGCCGATGCGATCGTCGTCTCCCTGGTCCACATGCCGGTGGCGAGGGAGTAGTGGTAGAGCACCCCGTCGCGGCGTCCCTGCGGATCCGCGCCGACGCGCACCATGAGCCAGGCGTCGCCGTCCTCCCCGCGCGCGGTGACGGGGTAGGAGATCGCCGCGCCCTGATCGGGCATCTCCGCGCTCACGTCGACGAGCGAGGTCACATCCCCCGCGATGGTGGAGCGGAAGTAGTGCCAGGGCTCGTGGTGCATCGACACGAACGCATGGATGACGCCGGATCCGTCCACGACGATCGAGGGCTGATTGTGACCGTTGTCGTCGAGGAAGTTCGCACAGGCGCCGGCGGCCGTGCGCAGGCAGCCGGTGGTCCAGGTGCCGTCGGCGGCGCGGGCGGCCAGGTGCACCTCGTGCCGGCCGGTCGTGGCGGTGACGTTGTAGGCGAAGTACGTCGTGTCGCCGACCACGGCGAGCGGGTTCCACCAGCCGGATTGGTTGGATCCGTCGACCGTCACGGGCACGGTATCGAGTGACGGGACGGGCGCGTCCGCGGCCGCCCCCGGGGCGGCGAGCAGGGTCGTCGCGAGGGTCGCGGCCGCCGCCGCGGCGGCGCCCCAGGTGCGCAAGGACATCGACGTCTCAGCCGATCAGCTTCTGCGCGGCCTCGCCGGCCTGGGCCATGGCATCCTTCGGGCTCTGCTGACCCACGAGCACCGCCTGCACGCGCTCGGCGACGACGGTCTCGATCTGCGCATACTGCGGGTACACCCAGAACGGGTTGGTCGTGGCGGTCTTGGTGATCCGCTCGGCGAACTGCGTGCCGAACGCGTCGGCGGCGACCACGTCCGACGCGAGCGCCTTGGTCGTGACCGGCGGGAGCCCGCGCTGCTTGTAGTCGCCGAGCACGGCGTCCAGGTCGCTCGTGGCCCACTGACCGAAATCGGCGGCGGTGCGGGCGCCCTTGTCATCGCCGACGACCACGATCGCGCCGCCCCAGACCAGTGCGCGCGGGGTGTCGCCCTTCTTCAGCACCGGGCGGGCGTGGGCGACCAGCTTGCTGTCCAGGTCCTTGTCGGGCGAATCCTTGGTGACGGCGCTGCGGCCCACCGGGGCGTCGTCGTAGATCGCGGTGCGGCCCTGCGAGAACAGCGAGCGGGCGTCGAAGCGATCGACATCGGCCGCGATCAGGCCCTGGTCGTACAACGACTTGTACCAGGTCACCGCCTCGACGCTCTCGTCGTCGCCGATCGTGACCTTGCCGTCCTTCACGAGCGGGCTGCCGAACGTCTGCATCCAGATGAGGATGTCCTTGAGCTGCGCGGCCTTGGTCGACGCGGCGTACGGGATCAGCCCGTTGCCGAGCGCCTTGAGTTTCTTCAGCGCCGCCTCGTAGTCGTCGATCGTCGTCGGGAACTCATCGATGCCGGCCTTGGTCAGCAGCTCGGAGTTGCCCACGAGGCCGATCGCGCCGATCGTCCAGGGGAAGCCGTACTGCACGCCGTCGAACCGGGCCGCCTTGAGGGCGGCGTCGGTGTAGTCGCGACCCTTCGTGAGCGGGGAGACGTCCTGCAGCTTGCCGACGGCTGCGAGCGAGGCGAGCCAGGCGACGTCGACGTGCGCCGCTCCGGTGAACTGCCCGCCGCGTACCTGCAGCATGAGCTGCTTGAAGTACTCGTTGTACGGGAACGAGACCTCCGTGACGGTGACCTTCTTCTGCTTCGCACGGTAGCCGTCGAGCAGCGCCTTGATCGCCGGGGCGGCGGCCTGTTCGGTGAGCGACCAGCTCGAGAACGAGAAGTCGGCGGGTGTGAAGGATCCGGCGGCGAACCCCGACGGAGCGGCGCTGGGTCCTGCGGCGGCTCCGCCGGAGGGCATGCAGCCGGCGAGGGCGACGCCGGCGGCGCCGAGTCCGGCGAGCGAGAGCAGCTGGCGGCGGGTGAGGCGGGTGGAGTTCATGGGCGGGTCTCTCTTCTTCGAGGGTGTGGATGGGATCGTGCGGGGTCAGCCCTTGACCGCGCCGGCGGTCAGACCGCCGACGAGGAAGCGCTGCAGGGCGATGAAGGCGATGGCGACGGGGAGCGAGACCGCCAGGGAAGCGGCCATCAGCTCGGGCCAGGCGGTGGAAGCCTCGCCGATGAACGTGTTCACGAGACCCGGCGGCAGAGTCTGCTTGTCGGGACCGGCCAGGGTGAGCGCGAAGATGAAGTCGTTCCAGCCGCGCACGAAGGCGAACAGGCCTGCGGCGACGAGGCCGGGAGCGGCCAGCGGCATGACGATCGAGTGGATGATGCGCGGCCGCGAGGCGCCGTCCATCCGGGCGGCCTCGATGAGCTCGTCCGGGATCGTGTCGAAGAACCCCTTCAGCATCCACACGCACAGCGGCAGCGTGAAGGTCGTGAACGACAGCACGAGCGCGGTGTACGTGTTCAGCAGGCCGTAGGCGCTGAACACCGCGTACAGAGTGATGAGCAGCAGCGCCTGGGGGAACATCTGCGACGCGAGCACGAAGTACATCAGGCTGCGACGACCGCGGTAGCGGAACTTCGAGAACGCGTAGCCCATGTAGGCCGACACGATCACCGAGAGCACGGCGGTGATCACCGAGACGATCACGCTGTTGCGCAGGTAGCCGAAGAGCGCCGGGTTGCCGGCGAGCGCGGCGTAGGCGTCGAAGGTGATCTCGGTGGGGAAGAGCTTCGGCGGATAGGAGAACACCTGCGTGCGCGGAGTGAGCGAGGTCGCCAGCAGCCAGTAGATCGGCAACAGCGCGAATCCGCCGAAGACGACGATCGAGACCCAGGCGGCGATCTTGACCGCGCGATGATCGCGCCGGATGCGGCGCCGCCGGGGCGCGGGGGCGGGCGCGATGGTGGGAGCGGACTGCTCGAGCACGGCGGTCATTTCTTCTCCCCCTTCTCCGAGAAGCGGACGTAGACGACGACGAGGCCGAGCAGCAGGATCATCCAGAGCAGGCCGATCGCACCGGCGTGGCCGAGATCGAACCCGGTGAACGCCGTCTCGTAGACGGCGGTCGCGAACGTCTGGGTGGCGCCGGCGGGACCACCGCCGGTGAGCACGTAGATGATGTCGAAGTGCTGGAAGTTCCAGATGAACTCGAGCAGCAGGACGAGGCCGATGATCCCGCGCATCTGCGGCACGGTGATCGAGAAGAACCGGCGCACGGTGCCGGCGCCGTCGATCTCGGCCGCCTCGTGCAGCTCGTGCGGCACGGTCTGCAGACCGGCCAGCAGCATGACCATCATCCAGGGGAAGGACTGCCACGTCTTCGCGACGATGACGGCGATCATGGCCGTGGTCGGATGCGCGAGCCACGCCTGCGGCTCGTCGATGAGCCCGAGACCCTGCAGCAGGGAGTTCATCACGCCGTAGTTGGCGTTGAAGATCCACATCCACAGGAACGAGACGACGACCCCGGGGATGAGCCACGGGATGAGCATGAGACCGCGCAGCACCTTCGTGCCGCGGATCTTCGTGCTGAGCGCCAAGGCGAGGCCGAATCCGATGACGAACGGGGCCAGCGTGGTGCCGAGCGTGAAGACGAGCGTCTGGCCGAGCAGGCGAAGGAAGTCGCCCTGCAGCACGTCGATGATGTTCTGCATCCCGACGAACTCGCGGCCCGGCATCACCAGGCTCTGCTTGAAGAACGCGGTGATGAGCGCGGTGATGAGCGGGTAGACGACCACGGCGAGCAGGAGCGCGAGCCCGGGCACCGTGAGCAGGAACGCGAACATCCCATCACTGAGGCGGCGTGGTCTTTTCTGTGACTCTTTGTGAGACAAAGTGAGCGGTTCTGTCATCGAGGGCGTCCTTGGCCTTGCTGGCGAGAGTGGCACAGATCGGGTGCTCCGTGCGTTTGCCCCAGTAAACATGGCAAATCGTGTTCACGTCAACACGAATCTGTCACGAAAAGGTAACGAGCGAGCGCTGTTATTAATTGTGCAAAGGCGGTTAGAACTGAGCGATCGGGGTTTTCCGTCCTTGAAATCACTGAGCCTCGCCGCGGGTCCGGACCAGATCGATGCTTGATAGTCGATTATCGATTGCGCTAGTGTCCGATCAGTCGCGGCGACGCGACGGCGCAGTCCCCATCCCAGACAGGCACCGCCCCCAGATATCGGAGACGCGATGAAGCGTGCACTGACGACACTCGCCCTGGCCGCCCTGCTCGGCACCCTCTTCACCGCCGGAGGCGCGGCCGCCGCGGCGGCCGCCGACGACGGCGCGCTCTACATCGCGCCCGGCGGCGACGATGCCGCCTCCGGAGCGATCGATGCGCCCCTGGCCACCCTCGAAGGCGCACGTGATCGGATCCGCGCGCTGAAGGGATCCGGATCCCTTCCCGCCGGAGGCGCGACCGTGTACCTGCGGCAGGGCACATACCAGCGTGACGCGTCGTTCCAGCTCGACGCCCAGGACTCCGGCACCGCGGAGGCGCCGATCACGTACCGGTCCTATCCCGGCGAGCGCGCGACGCTGAGCGGAGGCCGCACCCTGCCCAAGGACGGGTTCACCGCGGTCACCGACCCGGCCGTGCGCGACCGGATCGTCGAGGCGTCGGCGCGCGACAGGGTGCAGCAGATCGACCTGCGTGCGCTCGGCCTCACCGACTACGGCCAGCTCAGCCGGCACGGGTACTGGAAGGCCAACGACGTCAGCACCACGCCCCCCATGGAGCTCTACATCGAAGGCCAGGGCATGACGCTCGCGCGCTGGCCCAACGCCGACGCGGTCAAGCCCACCGTGCAGATGGGCGACATCATCGACCCGGGGCCGACCCGCAAGGACGCCGACCTGCAGGACCGCGGCGGCACGTTCACCTACGGATACGACCGTCCGAAGTACTGGACCCAGGCGAACGACGTGTGGCTCGACGGGATCTTCGGCTACAGCTGGGAATGGTCGTACAACAAGATCCAGTCGATCGACACCGAGAAGAAGACGATCACGCTGCGCTACGGCGAGATGAGCGGGATCATGAAGAGCTGGTTCCCCGACTTCCATTTCGCGCAGAACCTGCTCGAGGAGCTCGACGCCCCCGGTGAGTACTACATCGACCGCGACAAGGGCGTGCTGTACCTCATGCCGAACGCGGCGTTCGCGGCCGGCCGCGGCGACATCACCGTGACCACGCTGAAGGATCCGATGCTGCGCACCGACGGGGCGTCGTACGTGACCTTCGACGACATCGCGATGGAGTACGGGCGCGCGACCGCGGCCGTCATCCTCGGCGGCTCGCACGTGACCGTGTCGCACGCGGACATCCGCAACTTCTCCGATGGCGGAGTGCTCATCAACTCGCCCGGGCGGTACACCTACGACGGCATCCCGGTGAACCGCGGCGGCACCGACCACGCCGTGACCGACAGCAGGATCACCCACATCGGCGGCATCGGAGCGGTGCTGCAGGGCGGCGACAAGACCACGCTCGCGCCGGGCCGCAACCGCGTGGAGAACTCCGAGATCGCGGACTTCGCGTACTACCACAAGGCCTACAACCCGGGCGTGATGTTCGACGGGGTCGGCAACATCGCGAAGAACAACAAGATCCACGATGCGCCGCATCCCGGGATCATCGTCTACGGCAACGACCACCTGTTCGAGCGCAACGAGGTGTACGACGTCTGCAAGCAGTTCCACGACCTCGGTGCGATCTACATGAACTCGGGCAAGACGCCGCAGCAGCGCGGGCACGTGTTCCGGGAGAACTACTTCCACGACATCGGGGTGGGCATGGCGGGCGTCGAGGGGATCTATGCCGACAACTTCACATGGGACCTCGAGATCACGAAGAACGTGTTCGTGAACATGGGCAACTCCGGCATCAAGAGCGGATCCGCCGACTACATCGAGGCGCGCAACAACGTCTTCATCGACAACCTCGTGCCCTACGACAACTACGAGCAATGGATGGGCAACCAGGAGGGCAACGTCGTCGACCGCGACTACATGCCCGCCTGGAAGCAGGTGTTCGCCGACAACAACGACTTCGTCGGCACCCCGTATCTGGAGAAGTATCCGGAACTCGGCCATTTCTTCGAGGACGACCACTACTTCCCCAACCACAGCACCTTCGCGCAGAACGTGGTCTGGAACCCGAACCGCAAGCCGTCGGGCCTGAACGCGCAGGGCGCCAAGGACGGCAAGAACCTGCTCAACTACGAGACCAACATGGTCGCCGCGTCCGACCCCGGCTTCGTGGATGCGGCGCACGGCGACTACCGCCTCAAGCCCGATGCCGCCGTGTTCTCGCAGATCCCCGGCTTCCAGGCGATCGCCTTCGACAAGATCGGCGTGCAGGGCCGGATCGGGCAGTCCCAGTCTCCCGAGAAGGTGGCACTCGAGGGCGTCGCCTTCCAGGCCGATGCGGTGCGGGTCGACGTCGGGCACGATGTGCGCGCCGCCGCGGTGCCGCTGCCGTGGAACGCGGCCGATGCGAAGCTGACCTACGCCTCGGTCGACCCGGCGATCGCGACGGTCGCCGCGGACGGCACGATCTCCGGTGCCGCTCCGGGTGCGACCACCGTCACCGCGACCGCCGCGTCGAACCCGGCGTTCACGGCCACGATCGCCGTGACGGTGGACGAGGGCGACGGCGTGCTGCATTTCACCGATTTCGAGTCGGGCGCGAACGGCTGGCCGACCGACCCGAACCGGAAGATCGTCGATGACGGCACCGGCGACCACGTCTACCGCATCGTCAAGGGCGCCAACGCGGTGCTCCCGCGGGACTTCACGTCGTTCGTGCTCGACGTCGACGTGACCACGCCCGCAGGGCCCGCGGCCACCGGCTCCGGCCTGGTGATCTACGACCGCAACGGCAAGGGCGGCGGGTACATCCGCTACCGCAATGCCGCCGCCGGTCCGACCTGGACGGTCTTCGACGACGGCTGGAAGGCCGTCGCGGAGAAGGTGCTGCCGGCCGACCAGGCGCTGCCCGACGGCAAGACGTCGCATGTGCGGGTCGCGGTGCAGGACGGGCGCGTCCGGATCTCCGTAGGCGGAAAGCTCGTCCTCGACGGCGCGGATCCGGCCCCGGGCGCGGCGGGACGCGTCGGGTTCTACGTCGAGGGCTACCCCTCGCTCGACGTCGACGACATCGGCTTCTCGATCTCCGCCGTGCTCGTGACGGGCGTGACCGTCGATGCCTCCGCGGTGTCGATGAACGTCGGTGAGCGCCGGACCGTCGCCGCGAAGATCGCCCCGGAGGACGCGAGCGACCTGCGTGTCGGCTGGACCAGCGCGGATCCGGCCGTCGCGACCGTCGACGCCGCGGGGCGCCTCACCGCGGTCGGCGCCGGATCCACCACGATCACCGTCGCCAGCGTGGCGGAGCCCACGGCGACCGCCGCGGTCGCGGTGACCGTGGCGGATGCGACCTATCCGACCGTGCGCCTGGACGCGCAGCTGAAGGACGGCGCGAACTGGAGCGCGTCCGACGTGATCTCGGTCGGCGACGCCGGCGTGACGATCAGCGGACAGGGCGTGCACGGCTACAAGGCCGAGCGCTTCGGCGACGGGCTGCTGCAGTTCGACGCGGACTTCGGGGCCTTCGACGGCGGCTGGTACGGGTTCCAGGTGCGCTCCGACCAGACCGGGATCCCGGCCTGGCAGAACTCGAACACGGGGTACCTGTTCCTCGTGAAGCAGGACACATTCGAGTTCCAGAGCTGGTCGCCCGGTCAGACCATGCTCGACGTCATCCCGAACACGGTGATCGCGCCGAACAGCACGCACCGCATCGAGGTGGGCGCGGTGAAGGAGACCGGCGGAACCCGGGTGGTGCTGCGGGTGGACGGGAAGACGGTGTGGAACACCCTCGACGCACGGCAGAACCTGCGCATCGGGGCGGACGGATTCCTCAACCTGTACCACTACGCGAAGACCAACACCCTGACGGTGCGGCCCACTCCGCCGCCGGCGACCATCACGGGCATCTGCTGGGCCGCCGATGCGGATCCGAAGACCCGCTACGTGGTCGGCGACGACCTCGACGTCACCGGGATGGTCCTGGGTGTGCGCTGGAGCGACGGCACGCTCACGAGCACGCCGGTCGCGGCGGATATGGTGAGCGGATTCGACAGTGACAAGGTGCGCCCGCGCCAGACGCTGACGATCTCCTATCAGGGGCAGAGCACGACGCTCGACATCTCGGTGCGGCCGAAGATCAAGCAGGACGAGGAAGAGGTGCCACGATGCGCGTGACGTTCATCGGAGACTCCATCACGGACGCCGGGCGCGATCGCGCCGATCCCGGCTCTTTCGGCGACGGGTACGTGTCGCTGCTGACGCCCGGGCTGATCGCGAGCGGGGCGGCAGTGCGCAACCTGGGCATCGCCGGTGATCGCATCGCGGACCTCGCCGCGCGCTGGGATGCCGAGCTGATGCCGACCGCGCCTGATCTGCTGACCGTGTTCGTGGGGGTGAACGAGATGCTGCGCCGCTATGACAGCGCGGATCCGACGCCGACTGCGCAGTACGCGGCGACGTATCGGCGACTGCTGGACGCCGTCGTGGCCGCGCACGAGCCGAGGCTGATCCTGATGGAGCCGTTCTTCCTGCCGCCGACCCTCGAGCAGGATGCCTGGCGTGAGGATCTCGACGAGAAGCGCGCCGCGGCGGCGCAGATCGCGGGGGAATACGGCGCGGCCTTCGTACCGCTGGACGCGCTCTTCGCCGAGGCCGCACGCGCCGTGGCGCCGGCGGAGCTCGCCCCCGACGGGGTGCACCCCACGCCCGCAGGGTCTCGCCTGATCGCGGACGCGTGGACGGCCGCGTCGAGCATTAGCGATAGTCGATAATGGATCTAGAATGAGCAGCATGACAGACGCGCTGGCCTCGACGAACCTGCAGCGAGGGCTGCTGTCGGATCAGATCTACTCGATGATCAAGGCGATGATCAAGGAGTCCTCGCTGGCTCCCGGCGAGCAGCTGGTGGAGTCGCAGCTGGCCCGGCAGCTGCAGGTCAGCCAGGCGCCCGTGCGCGACGCCCTGAAGCGTCTCGCGCACGAGGGCCTGGTGTCGCAGGTGCGGCACCTGGGCAGCTTCGTGGCGAGCTATTCCCCGGAAGAGGCGGCGCAGGCCAAGATCGCGCGCGTCGAGCTGGAGGCTCTCGCCGGACGACTCGCCTGCGGAGCTCTCGACGACGAGCGCCGCGGTGCGCTCACCGGCCTCATCGAGCGGATGCACGCGGCCGCCGAGGCATCGGATCTGGCCGGATTCCGCGAGCTCGACTTCGTGTTCCACCGGACGGTGATCGAGGCGAGCGGCAACGTCTACCTGCCGCGCATGTGGGACCTTCTCGAGCCGAGCCTGCGTGTGATGCACGTGCTGGGCGACCCGGCCTTCACCGGCGACTGGCATGAGGTCGCGGACTGGCACAAGGGCCTGCTCGACGCCCTCGACGGCGGTGACGCCGAAGCCGCGTCGGCGCTGTTCCGCGCGCATGCGGCCGGAACTCTGCTGAACGACTGAGACCGGCTCTGCGGACCTCGCGTCAGAGCCGGTACAACCGGGCGGCCGTCCCCGACCAGAACGCCTCGGCTTCGGCGGGGGAGAGGGCGGGAAGCGCCGTCGCGATGCGTTCGGCGACGTCCGCGTAGGGCGTGTGCCGCGCCGAGATCGGCCAGTCGCTGCCGTGCAGCAGGCGATCGGCCCCGAACACGTCGACGGCGGCGGCGAGGACCCGCGCCAGCCCAGCCGGGGAGCGGTCGGGGTGCACCAGCCCCGAGGTCTTGGCGTGCGCGTTCGGCTCGGCGGCGAGAGTCGCCAGGTCGCGGAACCAGGACGGATCCGGCTCCGCCGCGCCGAGTCCCAGATGGCACACCACGAACGCCGTGGCGGGGTGCCGATGCGCGAGCGCTGCGGCACCCCGCAGCTGCTCGGGTCGCAGCAGCAGTTCGACGACGAGCCCGGCATCGCCCGCCGCCGCGGCGAGATCCTCGAGCCCGGCGACGTCGGAGAGGTCGGCGGCGAACTGCGGCACGGCCGCGCGGATCCCGGCGACGGCGGCCGCGGTTGCGCCGGCGGCCGTTGAGATGGCCCTTTGCGGCATCTCCGCGGCGGCCGTGCCGGCGATCGAAGAGGGGGCGTCCCGCACCGCCGCGGTCAGACCGAGCGGCCGATCCGGCGCGGGCTCATACTGCAGCACCGCGCGGCGCACGAGCGGATCCGCCGCGGCGATGCCGCTCATCCACCGGGCCTCCGCGACGGAGTCGGCGGCCTGCACGGCGACCGCGCCCGCGACGCCCGCCGCACGCAACAGCGCGCCGAGAGTCTCGGGCAGGGCGCGTCGGGGCAGGCCCAGGTCGTCGCGGAACCACGGGATCGGGAGGGCGTCGACGTCCCAGAGGTGCACGTGCGCGTCGAGGATCCGCATCAGCGTCCGGCTGTTGGTGCGGGAGACTCGGTCCCGGGAGACGGAGCACCGGCGCTCGAAGGCACAGCCGGATCCAGGGCGATCCGGTCCAGCTCCGGCCACAGCTCCTCGGGGATCGCGACATCGCGGCCCTGGGTGAACGCGTGCACCTCGGCCGGGGTGCGCGCCCCGATCACGACGCCCTCCGCGCCGTGCCGCAGCGGGAAGCGCGCCGCCGCGGCCGCGAGCTCGACGCCGTGCACGCGGCACGCGTCCTGCAGCGCGAGGGCGCGCGCCACGAGCGCGAGCGAGGCCGGCCTGTACTCGTAGTAGGGCGCGGTGTCCGGCGCGACCAGGATCCCGGTGTTGTAGACGCCGGCGGCGATCACGCCGATCCCGCGCGCGGCGGCGAGGGGCATGAGCTCCTCCTCCGCCGCGCGGTCGAGCAGGGTGAGCCGCCCCGCCTCCATGATCACGTCGACCGGCGCCTCCGCGGTGAAGCGGAGCAGGGGCGGCAGCTTGCCCAACCCTACGCCGATCGCTCGGACGACCCCCTGCTCGCGCAGCTCCGCGAGCGCGCCCATCGCCCCCGCGAGCCCGGCGTCGACGTCGAGCGGATCGTGCAGGTGCAGCAGGTCGATCCGGTCGGTGCGCAGGCGTTCGAGGCTCGCTTCCAGGCTGCGCAGCACGCCGTCCCGGCTGAGGTCGGCGATCGTGTCGTGGCCGGTCGCCGATCCTCGAACCGGATCCCCCGACGCATCGACGATCCGCCGGCCCACCTTGGTCGCGATCACGTAGTCGTCCCGCGGCACACCCTGGAGCGCCAGCCCGAGCCGACGCTCGCTCTCCCCGGCGCCGTAGTGCGGCGCGGTGTCGAAGAAGCGCACGCCGTCGTCCAGCGCCGCGCGCACGGTCGCGACGGCGTCGTCGTCGGCGACCGGCGTGTAGAGGTTGCCGATGGGCGCGCAGCCGAGGCCGAGGTCGTCGCGCAACGCGACGCCGCGGAGAGGAGCGGGGTTCAGCGGACGGAGCTCTGCACGGAACGCCATGCCTCGTACTCCTCGCGGGTGTCGGGGGTGAGGGGGTAGTAGTCGCTCAGGCGGGCGCCGTCGTCGAGGCGCGCGCGGCTGAACACCTCCCATTCCTCGTGGTCGCGGGCCGAGTCGATCACCTGCGGCGCCATCGCCTGCGGCACGACCACCGGCCCGTCGTCGTCGGCGACGACGAGGTCGCCCGGCATGCAGAGGGCGCCGCCCACGGCCACCGGCACGTCAAAGGCCCAGGGCACCAGCTCGGACTGCGAGGCGTAGTGCGGGGTCGTGCCGGTGGACCAGACCGGGATGCCGAGCTCGCGGATCCTGCCGGCGTCGCGGATCCGCCCGTCGACGACGATCCCCGCGCCGCCCTTGCGCGCGAAGTAGCGCGCGAGGATGTCGCCGATGCAGCCGGAGAAGCGGCTGCCGTACGCCTGGATCACGAGCACGTCGCCCGGCTGCACGGCCTCCAGCACGTGCCAGAGCGCGGTGTGCCGCTCGGCGTACTCCTGGCCCTGCCCGGAGGCCATGTCCTCGCGCTGGGGCATGAACTGCAGGGTGAGGGCGGATCCGACCACGCGGCTGCCGGTGGTGAGCGGCTCGGGTCCGTCGATGTAGCTGTGCCGGATGCCGAGTCCGTGCAGCTTGGCGCAGGCGGTGGCCGAGGAGAGGCCGCCGAAGTCCTCCACGAGCTCCCGTGGCGGACGGGCGTAGGCCGCGCCGCGCACGGGCAGGGCGAAGTCGGGACGGATCAGGTCGGCGCTCATGCGTCTCCTCCGGAGGGGTCGAGTCGGGGCGTTCCTGCCCCGCGGGCGATCATCAGGTCGAGGTCGGCGGCGTGCGCCGGCGGCAGGGTGACGACGAGGTCGTCGTCGCACTCCCAGGTGGTGGTGACCGTCGGGTTCTCGACGGCGCGATAGGACCCGGACGCGCCGGGGAACGCCCCGGGTTCCTCGGCGGTCGCGCTGACCCGCACGATCCGGTCGGCGCCGAAGCGACCGCCGCGGATCCGCACGGTGCGGGCCCGCACCACGGACGTGTTGACCAGGCGCAGCCCGACGCCCGCGTCGTCGATGCGGTGCACGAGCGCGGCCACGTCGCGGGGGAGTCCGGGGCGGCCGAGCTCGACGTCCTCGTAGCGGAGCGCGGTGAAGGGGAGCCCGCCGTTGTAGAGCATCTGCGGAGCGCCGCCGACGAGTTGGGTGAGCACCTCCGTGACCACGGGGTTGACCCGCTGCCAGAAGTGCAGGTGCGCGGCGTCGGGATCGGCGTCGTCGCCGAGCATCATCGCCACCCGGCGCGACACCTGGCCGAGCGCCATCTCCAGGGCGCGCTCCGGGTAGTCGGGCAGCTCTCCGTCCAGGAACGCGATCCAGCCGGCCTCGTGTCCCGCCTCCTCCTTGTCGCGGAACGGCGCCACGAGGTCGGTCCCCACGGGAAGTCCCGCACGGGCGCGGTCGAGCAGCGCGCGATCGGCCGGCGTCCGGCTCCACCACCACAGCCATAGCGGGATGTCGAGCTGCAGCGGGCCGAAGTCGAACCAGCCGTCGATGGCGTGGCGGTAGGGCACGAGCAGGCCTGGGCGGGACGCGGCCTCGCCCAGGCGGGCGCGCCAGCCTCCGCGCAGGCTGTAGGTGCTGTCCTCGACCGAGCCGGTGACCGCGTGCTCCAGCACGGTCTGCAGCGCGGGGCGCACCAGCTCCAGAGCATCGTCGCGACCGGTGACGAGGGAGTGGTTGATCGCGCCGATGAGGGCGCTCATGGCGACCGAATGGAAGCCGTGCGGCCAGGCCCAGCCGTAGTGGCCGCCCCACCACCGGCCGTCCTGCAGGGCGCCGACGGTCCCGTCGGGGCCGACGTTGTCGGGCACGAGGCCGTCGTTCGCCGCCGCGCGCGCGATCCAACCCTCGACGTAGCGGCGGATCCAGGCCGCGGATCCCTCGTCTCCGTCGTCGAGCCAGCGCAGCGTGGGCAGCGAGGTGGCGGCGAGGTTCACAGGCACGTCGCCCGCCGCACGGCGCTGCAGCTCGTCCGCCATGCGCTGCGCGTTGCCGGGGTCGGCCAGATCGTCCCATTCCGAGATCCCGTCCAGCCCGTGGATCGGCAGTCCGTACGGGCGCATCTCCGCGCGCCCGGCGGAGTAGGGGCGCACCCGCCCGGCGAGCGGGGATCCCTCCGGCTGCGGATCCTCCAGGCCTGCGCGGGCGCCGAGCGCACCGTTGTGCGGGGCGCGGATGATGTTGTGCTCCGGGTCGTAGTTGCCGCGCGCGGGATCGGTGAAGAGCGCGGCGAAACGGCGCGCGCGCTCGGCGAAGACCGTGTCGGAGGGATCCGCCGCACGGATGCCCGCGAACAGCAGGACCGACTCGCCCTGGTGGAACCAGTCGTACCCGTTCTCGTACTCGTCGGTGAGCATGCCCGCTTCGGAGAGCTGTGCGGTCACCCCCTCCCAGCAGCGCTTGGCATCTGCGAGCGCCGCGTCGTCGCCGCCGAGGAGGTAGAAGGCGGGCCAGTTGAAGAACGGCTCGTACAGGTCGTCCACGCCGTCGCGGTCCTCGAACTCCGCGACGCCGCGGAGGCGTCCGTCGGGCAGCGTGTACCGTTCGGCGAACAGCCGCCTGGCGTCCTCGACCTCGTCGAACAGGCGGCGCTGCAGCACGGCCCAGGCGGGGATCGCGCGCAGCGGCGAGGTGATCGGATGGGTCATCGTCAGCCCTTCGTGGCTCCGGCGGCGAGGCCGCCGATGATGTGCTTCTGCATGAGAACGAAGAAGACCAGCGCGGGTGCGATCGCCAGCAGCAGCGTCGGGAACACCTGCGTGTAGTCCGTCGAGAACTCGCCGACCGCGGCGTACACCCCGGTCGTCACGGTGTAGATCCCCGAACCCGGGCCGAGGATGATCTGCGGGCTCACGAAGTCGTTCCACACCCCGATCGAGTTCAGCACCACGATCGTCGCGACGACGGGTCGCATGATCGGGAAGATGCAGGTCCAGAACGCGCGGATCCGACCGGCTCCGTCGAGCGCCGCGGCCTCGTCGATGTCGCGCGGCACCGACCGCAGATAGGCGGAGAACAGGAAGATCGTCACCGGGAGCGTGGCCGCCGTCTCGAACAGGATGAATCCGGGGATCGTGTTGATGAGTCCGAGCACGCGCAGCACGAACACCACCGGGATCAGGGTGACCTGGCCCGGGATGAACAGGCCGGAGACGAACAGCAGCAGCAGACCCATGTGCCATTTCGAGCGTCCGCGGGCGATGACGTAGGCGACCGGCGCCGACAGCAGGATGCAGAACAGGTTGACCAGCACCACGAACAGCAGCGTCACGCCGTAGGCGGCGATCACGTTGAACTTGCTGCTCGTGATGGCGGCCCAGAGGAACTCGGGGGTGAAGCTCTGCGGCGTGATCAGCAGCGGGCTCTCGATGATCTCCTTCTGCGGTTTGAACGCGTTGATCACCATCGTGTACAGCGGCACGACCATGACCACCGCGACGACCGTCAGCACGATCCACCGGGCAAGGCGGGCGACGAGCGGTGCCCGCGTGCGACCGGCGCGGCAGACGCGCCCGCGCGAGGACGGCGGGCGCACAGCGGGGTTGAGGCTGGTGGCGGTGCTCATCAGTCGTCCACGACCTTCTGCTCGGCTCGGCGGCGGATGAGGGTCACGGCCAGCCCGACCGCCGCCGTGACGATGAGCAGGATGACGGACTGCGCGGCGTCCAGGCCGAGCGCCGAGCGGGCGAACGAGTCCTTGAGGATCTGGTAGACGATGGTCTGCGTCGACCCCGCGGGCCCGCCGTCGGTGAGCGCCAGCACGACGTCGTAGGCCTTCAGCAGGCCGACGAGCGTGAGCACCAGGTTCACGGTGAACACGGGGGCGATCAGGGGGAACGTGATGCTGCGGAACTGCTCTCCGCGGCTCGCCCCGTCCACCGTCGCCGCCTCGTAGTACTCGGCCGGCACCGACTTGATGCCGGCGAGGAACAGGATCATGTTGAAGCCGAAGTGCGACCACACGATCGTGAGGATGACGCTCGCCTTGGCGAACGTCGGATCCGTGAGGAACGGCAGCGGTCCGAGGCCGATCGCCCCGAGGACGCCGTTCACCGCGCCGTGCGGGGCCAGCATCGCCGACCAGAGGAACCCGATGATCAGGCCGCTGATCACGTAGGGGTAGAAGAAGACGGTGCGCAGGAGCGCGTTCGCGCGACCGGATCCGGAGATCAGCGCCGCGATCGCCAGACCGACCCCGTTGCACAGGATCGTGCCGGTGACCGCGATCACGCCCGTGAACAGGGCCGCCTGCGCGGAGCGCGGATTGCGGAACGCATGGACGTAGTTCTCCCAGCCGATGAACGTGAAGCGCAGGCTGTAGCCGTTCCAGTTGGTGAAGCTCAGCACGCAGGCCAGGATCATCGGGATCACGAACATCGCGATGAACACCGCCACGGCCGGGGCGCTCATGAGGAAGCCGGGGAGCGCGCGCTGCAGGCGGCGGGCCGTGCTCACCCTGCGGTGCGCGGGGGTCGTCGCCGCGGTGCGGGCAGCGCTGCCCATGGGCTCCTCCTCGGATGCGGTGCCCCGGGGGCGGGCGGCCGGGGCCGTCCTGCCCCCGGGGGAACGTGTCATCGTCACGATCTCAGTGCTCCGGTAGTCAGCCGGCGTTCGCGGCGAACCAGTCGTCCATGCTCTTGAGCACGTCGGCTGCAGGTGCGCCGCCCAGCAGTGCCTGGGTCTGGGTGTTGATCTCGCCGGAGTATCCGGTCGGCATCGTGCGCTCGCCGTAGCCTCCGCCCGTGGGGGTGTAGGACGACGCCTTGGTGTCGGAGACGATCTTCTGAAGCTCTTCGCCGAGAGCGGTCATCTCATACGTGTAGCCGTCGCGGTAGTTGCCGTCGACCTTGAGCTGCGAGGCCACGGCCGCCTTGTCGGTCGTGAGGTACTCGATGAGCTTGGCCGCGGCGTCCTGGTTCTTGCTCGAGTTCAGGATCGAGTACGGGCTCGCGATGTTCGCGCCCATCGCCGGGGTCTGGGAGCTCTTCTCCGCCGGCGCACGGAACACACCGATCTCGGCCGAGTCCGCCGCCTTCGCCTGGCTGCCCACGAACCAGCTGCCCATCGGATAGATCGCGCTCTTGCCGCTCAGGAAGGCCTGCTCGGCGTCGGCGTACTTGATGCCCAGGGCCTCCTTGGGGAGGTATCCCTTCGACACCCAGTCCGCGTAGGTCTCTACCGCGGACCCGTAGGCCTTGGTGAACGTGGTCTTGCCGCTGGAGATGTCCTGGTAGAACTTCGGATCCTTGGAAACGATGGTCGGCAGACCCAGCACCTGGAGCGTGTGGCTGGTCATCCAGTCGCCGCCGGTCTGGACCGGCACGTCCCAGCCTGCAGCTTTGATCTTGCCCAGGTCCGCGGTGAGCTCGTCCACGGTCTTCGGCGGTGCAGTGATGCCGGCGTCGCTGAACGCCTTCTTGTTGTAGAAGACCAGGCTCTGCAGCTGGACCCCGATGCCGGCCATGTAGTTCTTGCCGTCGATCGAGTACTGGTCGGCGAGGGGGCCTTTCTTGGCCCAGGCGTACTTCGACAGGTCGACGAGCTCGGGGGCGAGCTCGGCCGTGGGGGCCAGCGACTGCACGACGTCGGGAGCATCGCCCGAGGCGAGCAGGCGCGGGACTGCGGCGGCGACGCCCTCGGCTCCGGGGTTCTGGATGACGACGTCGATGTTCGGGTTCTTCTTCTCGAACGGCTTGACGAGGGAGTTCCAGTACTCCTCGGTGAGGTTGGGGGTGACGTTCACGAGCACGTGCAGCGACACCTTCTCGGTGCCGGCGGCGTCGGAGCTCGAGGGCGTGGCGGCACCGCTGCAGCCGGCGAGGGCGACAGCGGTGATTGCGGCGATGCCGGCGGCGGGTATGAGGCGGCCCTTGATCATCGTTGATCCTTCCTGATGCGGGTGGTGGGGCACCCGCGACGATACACTAATCGATAATCGTTTGTGAAGGGTTTCGAAGGGTCTGAGTAAGCGTTTTCCCGCGGGCGCTGATTGATCGCCGCCAGGGTGGGTGGATCAGGCCTCGGCGCGACGGGCGCGATAGGCGGCGACGGCGTTGCGGTTGGCGCAGGCCGTGGAGCAGTAGCGCTTCGACCGGTTGCGCGAGAGATCCAGGGCGACGGACTCGCAGGTGTCGTCCGCGCAGACCGAGATGCGGGAACCCTCCTCCGCGCGGATCACGTCGATCAGGGCCATCGCGGTCTCGACCAGCACGCGCTCGGGGAGGGGGTGGTCGTCGGCCACCGCATGCAGGTGCCAGTCCAGGTCGCCGTGGCGGGCCAGGCGCGGCGTCAGGGAGACGTGGGCCAGGGCGTCGTTGACGGCTGCGGCCATGTCGTCGCGCGGGGCCAGCAGCATGGTGCGCAGCTGCGGGCGGAGCTCCCGCAATCCCGCCAGCTCCGCTTCGTCGCGATCGATCCGTCCGGTGTACCCGAACCCTCCGAGGAAGGTCGCCTCATCGCTGAGGGAGACGAGGGTGTCGGGATCCTCGGCCGAGTTCACGAGCCACACGGCGGCCCGGAGAGTCTCCTCGGTGTCATCGGTGAAGATCATGTTGACATCTTACATCTCATCCGAGTAGCGTCACATGTCATGAGCACAGTGGCAAATGACAAGCGGGCCGGCGGCGTGCGCGTCGGACTGGTCTTCGCCCTCGGTGCTGCACTCTCGTTCGGGATGAGCGGCGCGTGGGCGCGCGGCCTCATGGATGCGGGCTGGAGCCCCGGCGCGGCCGTCACCGTACGCATGTGGGTGGCCGCGCTCGTGCTGCTCGTGCCGACGCTGCTCGCGCTGCGGGGTCGCTGGGGCGTGGTGCGCAAGCACGCGGGCATGATCTTCGTCTACGGGCTGCTCGCGGTCACCGCGGCGCAGCTGTGCTTCTTCCAGGCCGTGGCCCTGATGGACGTCGGCCTTGCGCTGCTCGTCGAGTACACCGCGCCGATCGCCGTCGTGCTCTGGCTCTGGCTCCGCCGTGGCGAGCGCCCCGGTGCTCGTGGCATGGTCGGGGCGGTCGTCGCGTTCGTCGGACTCGTGCTGATGCTGGAGGTCTTCACCGGATCCCGAGTCGATCCGATCGGGATCCTGTGGGCGCTCGGTGCGATGGTCGGAGCGGCCACCTATTTCCTGCTCTCCGGCCGCGGCGACACAGGCCTCCCTCCGATCGCGCTCGCCGGACTCGGGCTGCTGATCGGGGCGATCGGCCTGACCGTCGCCGGGGCGACCGGGATCCTGCCGATGACGTGGAACACCCACGACGTCACCTACCGATTCGGCACGCTGCCCTGGTTCGTTCCCGTGATCGCGGTCGGGGTGATCGCCACCGCGCTCGCGTATGTGCTCGGCATCGTCTCGACGCGCAGGCTGGGATCCCGCTTCGCGTCGTTCGTGGCCCTCTCCGAGGTGATCGCCGCGCTGCTGTTCGGCTGGCTGTTCCTGGGTCAGCTGCCCGATCTGGTGCAGGCCTTCGGCGGTGCGCTCGTGCTCGTCGGCGTGGTGCTCGTGAAGCTCGGGGAGCCCGTCGTCGACGAGGTGGATCCGGAAGCGATGCCGGAGCCGGTCGCCACACTGCACTGACGTTCAATGTATACGAAATAGCTCCACTTCGGGCGAAGCTCGCTCATGGGTCGCGTTTGTGCATACACTGATGGCATGACCATCGTCGCCGAGGGGATGCGCGCGGGGGAGTTCGCGTACCGCGCACTGCTCGAGGAGATCCAGTCCGGATCCCTCGCCGCCGGCACCGTGCTCGCCGAGGTCGAGCAGGCCGAGCGGCTCGGCGTGAGCCGCACTCCGCTGCGCGAGGCACTGCGACGGCTGACGGCCGACGGGCTCGTCGAGCAGGTCTCGCCGCGCATCACCGTGGTCGCCGCGCTCGACGCCGACGACATCCGCGACCTGTTCGCGCTGCGCCGTGCGCTGGAGGAGAGCACCGCGCGCGCGGCCGCGGCCGCCACCGACCGCGCCGAGTTCGCCGATCTCGCCGATCGCTTCGCCCACGCCGCCCGCTCTCTCGGAGACGAGGAGGGGCGCGCCCAGTACTACGCGCTCATCGCCCGCTTCGATGAGGCGCTCGACGCGGCGGTCGGCAACGACTACCTCACCGCGGCGCTGCGCACCGTGCGCACCCACCTGGTGCGCGTGCGCCGGATGGCACGGGACAAGCCCGCCCGCCTCGCCGCGAGCGCCGGCGAGCACCGCCTGATCGCGGAGGCGATCGGATCCGGAGACGGCGACCTGGCCGCGCACGCCACCCATGTCCACCTGCACAACGCGCTCGCGAGCATCCTCGACTCGCTCGCCGGTGCGGATCCCGACACCACGACCCCGTCCGGAAAGAAGGCCAGAGCATGACCGTCACCCACCACCTCCGCGTGCACCGCAGCGACGAGCAGCTCCCGCGCGAGGGGCAGCTCGCCTGGCGCATCGCCGAGATCGCCGCCGACCCGGTCGGTGTCGATGCCGACGTCGTCGACATGATCATCAACCGCGTCATCGACAACGCCTCCGTCGCGGCTGCCTCGCTCACCCGCGCCCCCGTCAGCGCCGCCCGGCAGCAGGCGCTGGACCACCCGGTCTCGGTGAACGGATCCGGATCCACCGTGTTCGGCTGCGCGCTCGAGCGCCGCACGAGCCCGGAGTGGGCGGCCTGGGCGAACGGCGTCGCCGTGCGCGAGCTGGACTACCACGACACCTTCCTCGCCGCCGAGTACTCGCACCCGGGCGACAACATCCCGCCGATCCTCGCCGTGGCGCAGCACGTCGGCGCCGACGGTCGCGCGCTGGTGCGCGGCATCGCGACGGGGTATGAGATCCAGGTCGACCTGGTGAAGGCGATCAGCCTGCACGCGCACAAGATCGACCACGTCGCGCACCTCGGCCCCTCGGCCGCCGCCGGTATCGGCACCCTGCTCGGCCTCGACGTGGAGACGATCTACCAGGCGGTGGGCCAGGCGCTGCACACCACGACCGCCACGCGGCAGAGCCGCAAGGGCGAGATCTCCACCTGGAAGGCGCACGCCCCGGCCTTCGCCGGCAAGATGGCGGTCGAGGCCGTCGACCGGGCGATGCGCGGCGAGACCTCGCCGAGCCCGATCTACGAGGGCGAGGACGGCGTGATCGCCTGGATGCTGGACGGCCCGGACGCGTCCTACGACGTGCCGCTGCCCGTGACCGGCGAGTCCAAGCGCGCGATCCTCGACACGTACACGAAGGAGCACTCCGCGGAGTACCAGGCGCAGGCCTGGATCGACCTCGCCCGGAAGCTGCACAACGAGCGCCCGGAGCTCGCGGATCCCGAGAACGTCGACTCGATCGTGATCCACACCAGCCACCACACGCACTACGTGATCGGATCCGGCGCGAACGATCCGCAGAAGTACGACCCGCACGCGTCCCGCGAGACGCTGGATCACTCGATCCCGTACATCTTCGCGGTCGCCCTGCAGGACGGCAGCTGGCACCACGTCGACTCCTACGCGCCCGAGCGCGCGCAGCGCGAGGACACCGTGGCGCTCTGGCACAAGATCACCACGGCCGAGGACGAGGAGTGGACCCGCCGCTACCACTCGATCGACCCGGCCGAGAAGGCGTTCGGCGGACGGGTCGAGATCCGCCTGACGAACGGCGAGACCGTGACCGATGAGATCGCGGTCGCCGACGCGCACCCCCTCGGGGCCAGGCCGTTCGCCCGGGAGGACTACATCCGCAAGTTCCGGATCCTCGCCGAGCCGGTGCTCGAGCCGGCCGAGATCGACCGCTTCCTGGAGCTGGTGCAGCGCCTGCCCGAGCTCACCGCGGAGGAGGTCGCCCAGCTCTCGATCGTCGCGGCACCCGGCGTGCTCGCGATGGCACCGGCGCCCAAGGGCCTGTTCTGATGCTGTACTCGACCACACCGGCCGCCGAGAAGCGGCGGATCCTGCGGGAGCGGCTCGCGGCGGGGGAGCTGCTGCGCTTCCCCGGTGCGTTCAACCCGCTCTCCGCCCGGCTCATCGAGCAGAAGGGCTTCGACGGGGTCTACATCTCCGGCGCCGTGCTGTCCGCGGATCTGGGTCTGCCCGACATCGGCCTCACCACGCTCACCGAGGTGGCGGGGCGAGGGCAGCAGATCGCCCGGATGACCGAGCTGCCGGCGATCATCGATGCCGACACCGGCTTCGGCGAGCCCATGAACGTGGCTCGCACGATCCAGACCCTCGAGGATGCCGGGCTCGCCGGCACCCACATCGAGGACCAGATCAACCCCAAGCGCTGCGGGCACCTCGATGGCAAGGCCGTGGTCGACGAGTCCACCGCGACCAAGCGGATCCGTGCCGCCGTTGACGCCCGTCGGGATCCGAACTTCCTCATCATGGCGCGCACCGACATCCGCGCGGTGGAGGGCATGGACGCCGCGGTCGACCGGGCCAAGGCGCTCGTCGACGCCGGTGCGGATGCGATCTTCCCGGAGGCGATGCGCACGCTCGCCGAGTTCGAACGGATGGCGTCCGAGCTCGACGTGCCGATCCTCGCGAACATGACGGAGTTCGGCAAGAGCGAGCTGTTCACGACGGCGCAGCTCAAGGACGCGGGCGTGAGCATCGTGATCTGGCCGGTCTCGATGCTCCGGATCGCGATGGGTGCGACCGGGCGCGCGCTGGATACCCTGAACGAGGAGGGGCACCTGACCTCGAAGCTCGGTGAGATGCAGCACCGCGCAGATCTGTACGACCTCATCGACTACGAGTCGTACAACCATTTCGACACGAACGTCTTCAACTTCAGCATCGACACCACAAACGGTCGTTGAGCGAGCGAAGCGAGACGAAACGCAGCGAACTCGCAGGCACCGCGTTTCGTCTCGTCACTTCGTTCCTCGCTCAACGACCGGAGACAGCGACCCCTAGGCATTGCGAAGGAGCAGCATTATGAGCGACCCCGACATCAAGAAGGGCCTCGCCGGCGTCGTCGTCGACACGACGGCGATCTCGAAGGTCAACCCCGAGACCAACAGCCTGCTCTACCGCGGATACCCCGTGCAGGAACTCGCAGCGACTCAGCCGTTCGAGGCCGTCGCCTACCTGCTCTGGAACGGTGAGCTGCCCACCACGCAGCAGCTGGCCGACCTGCGCGCGACCGAGCGCGAGCACCGCGCGCTCGCCGCCAACGTCAAGGCCGCGATCGACCTCGTGCCGGTCGAGGCGCATCCGATGGACGAGATCCGCACGGCGGTCAGCCTGCTCGGCGCCTCGGACGCCGCCGGATCCGGGTCCGTGCTCGATGCGAGCGGCACGCCGGAGCAGAACCTCGAGCGGAGCATCCGGTTGTTCGCCGCGCTCCCGGCGATCGTCGCCTACGGGCAGCGTCGCCGACGTGGCGAGGGCATCGTCGCCCCGCGCGACGACCTGGACTACTCCGCGAACTTCCTCTGGATGACGTTCGGCACCGAGCCGGATCCGGTCGTCGTCGACGCGTTCAACCGCTCGATGATCCTGTACGCGGAGCACTCGTTCAACGCCTCCACGTTCACGGCACGTGTCATCACGTCGACCCTGAGCGACCTGTACTCGGCGGTGGTCGGCGCGATCGGCGCGCTGAAGGGACCGCTGCACGGCGGAGCGAACGAGGCGGTGCTGCACATCTTCGACGAGATCGGCGAGGCGGCGAACGTCAACGCATGGCTCGACACCGCACTTGCGGAGAAGCGCAAGATCATGGGCTTCGGGCACCGCGTCTACAAGAACGGCGACTCGCGCGTGCCGACCATGAAGGCCGCGCTGGACACCCTCGTGGAGCACTACGACCGCCCCGAGGTGCTCGACCTGTACACGACGCTCGCGGACGAGTTCGTCGCCCGCAAGGGGATCCATCCGAACCTCGACTACCCGTCGGGTCCGGCGTACAACCTCATCGGCTTCGACACGCTCACGTTCACGCCGCTGTTCGTGGCGTCGCGGGTCACCGGCTGGACCGCGCACGTCATGGAACAGGCCGCGTCGAACGCGCTGATCCGTCCGCTGTCCGCCTACGACGGCGTGGCGGAGCGGCACGTCGAGGTCTGACCCGGGATTTCACAGCGCGCAAATGGCCCCTTTTGCATCGCAGATGCAGCCATTTGCGCGCTTTGAAACGGGAGGCGGCGGTTCAGCGGGCCAGCCACCGGCGCAGCGAGCGCGTCACGAACGGCAGCACCCAGTAGGTCATGATCGGCGTCAGCACGATCGTGGTCGCGAGCACGCGGAGCCAGATCGGTAGGCCGTTCCACCCGGGCACGGGGCTCATCAGGTAGGTGAAGACCAGGTTCATCGGGAAGAAGCCGAGCCAGATCGACACCGCCTGCTTCCACCGCGGCGGCGCCGGGGCCACGGTCACCGTGGTGGCGCCGGTCGAGGTCGGCACCGAGATCGTCCCGGTCGACGGCTCGTCGAACCAGCCCTCGATCCCGGTGCGGCGGCGTACGCGCTCGCTGCGCACGAACTGCTCGCCCATCGACAGCCACCAGGCCCGCTTGCTCGAGGCCTCCCACGCATCGAGGGCCGCCTCATCGGCGAAGCGGTAGAGCATGTGCCAGTGGTGCGAGTCCTCGCCGTCGCGCACCCACCCGGATCCGAGGAAGCCGGGGTGGCCGCTCGCGAGATTCACCCCCGTCTGCACCCAGGCCGTGGCCTCGGCGATGCGGGCGGGGTCGACCTCGCGGCGGATCGAGACGGTGATGGGCGCGGATGACGGCGTACCGGACATGGTGGGTCCTTCGGGGGAGTGCGTGCTTGTGGCGTCCCCGAGTGTACGCATCCCGTGTTTCCCGGATGTTGCCGTTGCCGGCGCCGTTGCCGTTGCCCCCGCTGCGACCTGAACGCCCCGCGTGTCGGCAGGCGGATCCGACGCGCCAGAACGCCTGAGTGTCAGAGGCGCTCGGCGAGCCAGGCTGTCTGCCGCAGCCACTGGGCGAAGCCGCCGCCCTCGTGGCCGTTGAACTCGTAGACCTCGATCGCCGCGTCGTCCGTCGCCAGTTGGTTGAAGGCGGCGAAGACGCTGGACGGCAGCACGATGTCGTCCATGAGCCCCACCGAGAACAGCGCGGGCTTCGTGATGCGGCGTGCGAAGTTGACGCCGTCGAAATACGACAGGGTCTGGAAGACCTGCTCGACGCGGTCGCGGTGCACCGCGAGATAGCGCTCGATCTCGCGGAACGGCTGCTCCGGGGTCAGCAGCACCGAGCGCCGGAAATGGCTCAGGAACGGTACATCGGGCATGACCGCCGCGACACCGGGGTGCAGGGCCGCCACGGCGAGGCTGATGCCGCCGCCCTGGCTGCCGCCGGTCACCGCGATCCGCGCCGGGTCGGCGAACGCGAGGCCCTGCACGGCATCCACGAGCAGGGCGCCGTCGGTGAACACCCGGCGGTAGTAGTAGTCCTCGGGGCGGGCGATGCCGCGCGTCATGAAGCCGGGCGTCGCCCCGTCCGATCCGTGCGGATCCGGGGTGGCGCCGCCGGATCCCCAGCCGGCGCCCTGGCCGCGGGTGTCCATGAGCACGTGCACGTATCCCGAGGCGGCCCACTGCAGGCGCTCCCCGGGGATGCCCCGGCCACCGCCATAGCCGAGGTATTCGATGACGACGGGCAGACGTCCCTCACGGCGAGGGCGGGTGACCCAGCCGCGGATCCGTTCTCCGCCGAAGCCGGAGAACGCGAGATCCTCGACGATGAGCTCGTTTATCGGGGTTGTCGCGGGTGACAGCTCGGCAGGGGTGGCGAGCTCTCGGGATCCGGCGAGCGTGTCCTGCCAGAACGCGTCGAAGTCGGCGGGTTCGGCGACCTCGGGAAGGTAGGTTCGCAGGTCGGCGAGGGGGAGATCGGTCAGCGGCATGCCCGTCAGCCTAGGGGCGATCCGCGCCGTGGAGCCGGAGCGCCGGGGTCGCCGCGACGGCGGCAGCCTGTCGCGCGGCTCCCAGCGCCACGTACTCGCCCGGTTCGGGCACCACGACCGGCACACCGAGGATCTCCGGCGCGATCCGGCGCACCGCCTCGGACTGCGCGCCGCCGCCGATGAGCAGCGCGCGCTCGAGCGGGATGCCGAGCCCGCGGAGGGCGTCGAGCCCCGCGCCCAGGCCGCGCAGCATCCCTTCCACGGCGGCGCGGGCGAGGTTCGCGCGCGTGGTGGAGGCGAGCGTCATGCCGGTCAGCGACGCGGTGGCGTCGGGGAGATTCGGGGTGCGCTCGCCCTCGAAGTAGGGCAGCAGGGTCAGCCCGTCGGCCCCGGCGGCGGCGTGCAGTGCGAGGTCGCTGAGCTCGTCATGCCCGACGCCGAGCAGCGCCGCGGTGACGTCGAGCACGCGCGCCGCGTTCAGCGTCGCCACGAGCGGGAGGAAGTTCCCACTCGCGTCGGCGAACCCCGCGACCGTGCCGGAGGGATCCGCGATCGGTGCGCGGCTGATGGCGCACACCGTGCCCGAGGTGCCGATCGACACCACGACGTCGCCGGGCTCCGCTCCGAGTCCGAGCGCGGCGGCGGCGTTGTCGCCGGCACCCGGGGCGACACGGCGACCGGCCGGATCCGCGACCGACTCGTCCGGGCCCAGCACCCGCGGCAGGGCCGCATCGTGGCCGAGCGCGGCGACCAGCAGTTCGCGGTCGTAGCCGCCGTCCACGGGATTCCAGTAGCCGGTGCCGCTCGCGTCGGAGCGGTCGGTGACGAGCTCGTCCAGCACCGGTCCGAGCGGCGACGCCCCGGCCGGCCCGTAGCCGCGCAGCCGCCAGGTGAGCCAGTCGTGCGGCAGGGCGACGGCGGCCACGCGCGCCGCGTTCTCGGGCTCCGCGTCGCGCAGCCAGCGCAGCTTGGTGATCGTGAACGATGCGACCGGGACGAGACCCGTGCGCGCGGCGAGCACGGACGCGCCGAACTCCGCGATGAGGTCCTGCGCGGCGCCGGCCGAGCGGGTGTCGTTCCACAGCAGCGCGTCGCGGATCACGGATCCGGACGCATCGAGCGCGACCATGCCGTGCTGCTGGCCGCCGATGGACCAGGCCTCGACGTCGTCGATGCCTCCGGCGTCGGCGATCGCGGCGTTCAATGCGCGCCACCACGCCTCGGGGTCGACGGCCGTACCGTCCGGATGCGCCGCACGGCCGGTGCGCACGACGGATCCGGACGCGGCGTCGAGGATGACGACCTTGCACGACTGCGTGGACGAGTCCACGCCCATCACCAGCGTCATGTCAGCGGGCGCCGAGGAGGTGCTCGGTGGCGAGCTGCTGCAGGCGCACGAAGCCGAAGCCCTTGCCGCCGAAGTACGCGTTCGTGTCGAAGTCCTCGTAGGCGGAGCGGTCGGAGAGGAGCTCGTCGTAGCTCTCGCCGGCGTTCAGGGTCGGCGCCGAGAGCTCGTCGACGCGGGAAGCGGCCAGCGCCTCCTGCACCTCCGGGTCGGCGCGGAAGGCCGCCGCGCGCTCCTTGAGCAGCAGGTAGGTGCGCATGTTCGCGCTCGCCGAGTCCCAGACCCCCGTCTCGTCCTCGGTGCGGGACGGCTTGTAGTCGAAGTGGCGTGGGCCTTCGTAGGCGGGCACGCCGCCGGGGCCGCCGTTCTCGAGCAGATCGACGAGGGCGAACGCGTTGTGCAGATCGCCGTGGCCGAAGACCAGATCCTGGTCGTACTTGATGCCGCGCTGGCCGTTGAGGTCGATGTGGAAGAGCTTGCCGTGGTAGAGCGCCTGGGCGATGCCGGCGGCGAAGTTGAGCCCGGCCATCTGCTCGTGGCCGACCTCGGGGTTGAGGCCCACGAGCTCGGGACGCTCGAGGGAGTCGATGAAGGCGAGGGCGTGGCCGAGGGTCGGAAGCAGGATGTCGCCGCGCGGCTCGTTCGGCTTCGGCTCGATCGCGAAGCGGATGTCGTAGCCCTTGTCGGTGACGTAGTCGCCGAGCAGGTTCACGGCCTCGCGGTAGCGCTCCAGCGCCGCACGGATGTCCTTCGCGGAGTCGTACTCGGCACCCTCGCGCCCGCCCCACATGACGAAGGTCTTCGCCCCCAGCTCGGCGCCGAGGTCGAGCTGACGCAGCACCTTGCGCAGCGCGAAGCGGCGCACGCCGCGGTCGTTCGAGGTGAAGCCGCCGTCCTTGAAGACCGGGGCGCTGAACAGGTTCGTCGTCACCATCGGCACCACGAGCCCGGTGTCGGCGAGCGCGCCCTTGAGGCGGTCGATCTGCGTCTGGCGCTCCGCCTCCGTGGATCCGAACGCGAACAGGTCGTCGTCGTGGAAGGTCAGGCCGTAGGCGCCGAGCTCGGCGAGCTTCTCCACGGCGTGGACCACGTCCAGGGCCGGCCGGGTCGGACCGCCGAAGGGGTCGGCGCCGTTGTAGCCGACGGTCCAGAGGCCGAACGAGAACTTGTCCTCGCGGGTGGGGGTGAGTGCCATGATGATCCGCCTTCAGCGACGTCGATGAAATGTTGTAGCAGCAAACATATCAGTGGATCCGACTGATCGCAACGCGCCTGCGGGGTCCTTCCGTGAGCCGCACCGGTACCGCGAGACTGCATCTGCGTCACGAGACTGCGGTCAAGAACTGCAGTCTCGTGATGCCAGTGCAGTCTGACGGTGCAGGCGGTGAGAGCGGCGAGGGCGGTGGGAGCAGCGAGTCGGCGAGGCGATGAGGCCGTCGCGCTGTGCACCGTCGTGCCGGGCGGCGGTTCAATGCGGCGGGCGGTCAGCGCGGAGCAGCGGTCGAGGCGCGCACGATCAGTTCCGCCGGCATCCGCACGTGCTCGTGCGGGGCGCCGTCGAGCATCGCCAGCAGCAGGCGCACGGCCTCGGCCCCCATCTCGGTGAGCGGCTGGCGCACGGTGGTCAGCTGGGGGACGTGCGCGGCGGCTTCCGGCACGTCGTCGAATCCCACGACCGACAGGTCCTCGGGAACCCGCAGGCCCCGTTCGACCGCGACCCGGATCATCTCGATCCCGGACAGGTCATTGGCTGCGAACACCGCGGTCGGCGGCGCGGCCAGATCGAGCAGGGCGTGCGCGCCGGCGGTCGAGCTCGCGGCGCGGTACCCGCCGTCGACCACGAGCGCGGCGTCGAAGGGGATACCGGCGCTCTCCAGGGCTCGGCGGTATCCGTCCTCGCGCTGGTGCGCCGACTCCAGATCGGTCCGGCCGCGCAGGTGCGCGATGCGACGATGCCCCAGTGAGATCAGGTGCGCGGTCGCGGCGAAGCCGCCCTCGGCGTTGTGCACGCTCACCGAAGCCGGCCCGTCGGGCCCCTCGTGCGGGTCGATCGCGACGAGCGGCACGGTGGCGTCGGTCGGCATCGTCGTGGGGGTGACCAGGATGGCGCCGTCGATGAGCGTCCCGCCCAGCCGGGACAGTGAGCGACGCTCCCACCCGAGGTGCTCGCCGGCGGACACGCTGCCGGCGTAGGCGAGCACGTCGAAGCGGGTGCCCTGCAGGGCCGCCGAGACGCCCTGCAGCAGCTGCACGGCGAACGGCTCGAACTCCGCGACGAGCACGCCGATGACATCCGTCCTGCGCCGGCGCATCGAGGTCGCGACCAGCGAGCTCTCGTATCCGAGCCGCGCCACGACCTCCTGCACGTGCTCGAGCGTCGTGGCGGAGACGCCGTCTCGCCCGTTGATCGCCTTCGAGACGGTCGCGACGGAGACGCCCGCGGCGTGAGCGACGTCGTGGATCGTGATGCGGCGGTTCATTCGTCCAATCTACCGAGCGAAAACGTTATCGATATCGTTTGACATGCGGGCGATCCGAGTGTCAGAGTAGGCCGACAGCACATTGGGTGTTGCTGGCAACAAATGCCGGCGCGGGTGCTGAAGACTCAACGATGAGGAGACACACAGCATGAAGATCCGCAAAGTGCTGACGGCAGCCGTGGCGCTCGCAGCCGTGGGAGCGATCGCCCTCACCGGCTGCTCGGGAGGGTCCGGCAGCGGCGACAGCGGCGGCAAGCAGACGCTGACCGTATGGCAGAACTCGACCACCGGCGACGGCAAGCAGTTCTGGACCGATGCCGCCGAGGCGTTCCACAAGGCCAATCCCGATGTCACGGTGAAGGTCACCTCGATCCAGAACGAGGACATGGACGGCAAGCTGCAGACCGCCGTCAATTCGGGCGACATGCCGGACGTCTTCATGGCGCGCGGCGGCAGCAAGCTGGCCGACGTCGTGGCGGCGGGCAAGGTCAAGGATCTGACGGACAAGATCGACCCCGACGTGAAGAAGGCGATCGGCGATGCAGCCCTCAGCGCCTTCACGGTCGACGGCAAGCTCTACGGCGTGCCGACGGCGGTGCTGCCCGGCGGGCTCTTCTACAGCAAGGACCTGTTCGCGCAGGCCGGCATCACCGAGACGCCGAAGACCATGGACGACCTCGAGGCCGCCATCGGCAAGCTCAAGGCCGCCGGCATCCCGCCCATCGCCCTGGGTGCGAAGGACGCCTGGCCGGCCGCGCACTGGTACTACTTCTTCGCGGTGCGCGCCTGCGGCAAGGACCTCATCACGAACCTCGCCACCAAGAAGGACTTCAAGGACGGGTGCTGGCTGACCGCGGCGAACAACCTGCAGAAGTTCGCGCAGGTCGAGCCGTTCAACGAGGGCTTCCTCACCACGTCGGCCCAGCAGGGTGCGAACTCCTCGGCGGGCCTGGTCGCCAACCACAAGGCGGCGATGGAGCTCATGGGAGCCTGGGAGCCGGGCGTGGTCGCGAGCCTCACGCCGGATCAGAAGCCGCTGGCCGACCTCGACTGGTTCCCGTTCCCCGAGGTCTCCGGAGGCAAGGGCGAGCCCGGCGCGATGATGGGCGGCCTGGACGGCTACTCCTGCTCCGAGAAGTCCCCGTCCTCGTGCGAGAAGTTCCTCAACTTCGTCGCGTCGAAGGCGCAGCAGGAGAAGTACGCCGTGGCGTTCCAGACCATCCCGGCCAACCAGGACGCGAAGGGCGCGGTCGACAACGCGTCGCTGAAGCCCCTCATGGAGGCCTACGGCAAGGCGCCGTACGTGGCGCTCTGGCTCGACACCGCCCTCGGGCAGAACGTCGGCAACGCGCTGAACACCGGCGTGGTCGAGATGCTCGCGGGGCAGGGCGACCCGAAGACGCTCCTCCAGAAGATCACCGACGCCGCGGCGAGGGGCTGAGCGAGAGCGATGACTGGCACCCAGGTGATGGCCGAGGCCGTGCCTGAGAGCGACCGCCGCACCGGGACCGGGACCTCCCCGGCCCCGGTGCGGCGAGCACGCGCCGACTGGCGCAAGCGCGGCGAGATCGCGCTGCTCTCCGGGCCCGCCCTGTTGATGTTCGTCGGATTCGTCATCCTCCCCGTGGGGATGGCATCCGTCTACGGGTTCTTCAAGTGGAACGGGTTCGGGTGGCCGACGCAGTTCGTCGGCCTCGACAACTACATCCACATGTGGCAGGACCACACGTTCCGCGATGCGGTCGTGCACAACTTCGCGATCGTCGTGCTCTCCCTCGTGCTGCAGGGGCCGATCGCGATCCTGTTCGCACTGCTGCTGAACCAGAAGTTCCGTGGACGTTCGCTGATCCGCGTGCTGATCTTCGTGCCGTACGTGATCTCCGAGGTCATCGTCGGCACCGGATGGAACCTGATGATGCAGGACGCCGGCGCGCTGAACTCGCTGCTCGGCAAGGTCGGGCTCGGGTTCCTCCAGCACTCCTGGCTCGCGGATCCGAAGCTCGCGCTGTGGACGCTGATGGTCATCATCACCTGGAAGTACATCGGCTTCGCGGTCATCCTCATGCTCGCCGGGATGCAGTCCATCCCGGAGGAGCTCTTCGAGGCCGCGGCGATCGACGGCGCAGGGTTCTGGAAGATCCAGTGGAACATCACGGTGCCGCTGCTGGGGCCGACGATCCGCATCTGGGCGTTCCTTTCGATCATCGGCGCCCTCCAGCTCTTCGACCTCGTCAACATCATCTGGGGGCAGTACATCTCCGCCACGGCGGGCACCTCGACGATGGCGACGTACATGTACCAGAACGGGCATCTCGCCGGCAGCTACGGCTTCGGCAACGCGGTCGCCGTGATGCTCTTCCTGATCACCCTCGTCGTCGCCCTGATCTACCAGCGGTTCGTGCTGCGGCGCGACACCGACGGCGCGCTGACGGGCGACAGCGGAAAGGCCCGCAGATGACCACCGAAAGCCTCCGCACCACCGCCATCGTGCAGCCGCGCGATCGCAAGGGCGTCCGCCGCTCGCCGAAGGCCCCCTGGGGGAGCCCCGGCCTGTATCTGATCGCGATCGTGCTCGTCACGATCTGCATCACGCCCGTGCTCTACATCATCATCGGCGGGTTCCGCACGAACTCGCAGATCACGAAGGACCCGTCCGGTTTCCCGGCTCCCTGGCAGTTCGCCAACTACTCCGACGTGCTTGCCGGATCCGAGTTCTGGACCGCCCTGGTCAACTCGACCGTGGTGGCGATCGGCACGACCGCCGGCGCCGTGCTGCTCGGCGTGATGGCGGCGTACGTGCTCGCCCGCTACGAGTTCGCGGCCAAGCCGGCGATGTACGCGCTCTTCGCCGCAGGGCTGATGTTCCCCGTCACCGTCGCGATCACGCCGCTGTACCTGCTGATCCGCAACCTCGGCCTGGTGAACAGCCTGGCCGGGATCATCGTGCCGCAGATCGCGTTCGCGCTGCCCGGCACGATCATCATCCTGGTGCCGTTCCTGAAGGCGATCCCGAAGGAGCTCGAGGAGGCGGCGGCGATCGACGGCGCATCCCGCCTCGGCTTCTTCTGGCGGATGGTGATCCCGCTGAGCCTGCCGGGTGTGGTCACGGTCGGCATCCTCGCGTTCGTCGGATCCTGGAACGGCTACATGCTGCCGCTGTTCATCCTCAACGACCCGAGCCTGTTCACCCTGCCGCTGGGCGTGCAGAACTTCTCCTCGCAGTACTCGGTCGACACCGCCCGCGTGCTCGCCTACACCTCGCTGTCGATGCTGCCCGCGCTCATCTTCTTCAGCCTCTTCGAACGCCGCATCGTCGGCGGCCTGACCGGCGCGGTGAAGGGCTGAGCATGACTTCGGACACGACCACGGAGGGCCTTGTCGCGACGGAGGAGGTCCCGGCCTTCCCGATCGCCTCCGAGCGGGTCGGGGCGCTGCTCGCGCAGATGACCCTCGAGGAGAAGGCCGCGCAGCTCGTCGGATACTGGCTCGATCAGGGCGGTGAGGTCGTGGCGCCGCTGCAGAACGAGATGGCGGCCGCGGGGCGCCATGACACGCTGGCCGGCATCACCCGCGACGGCATCGGCCACTACACCCGCGTGTACGGCACCCGGCCCGTCGAGCCCGCTGAGCGTGCGGCCTGGCTGTGGGCGGAGCAGCGCCGGCTGAAGCGCGAGACGCGCCTCGGCATCCCGGCGCTCGTGCACGAGGAGTGTCTGACCGGGCTTGCCGCGTGGAAGGCGGCGAGCTTCCCGACGCCGCTGGCCTGGGGCGCCTCGTTCGACCCCGAGCTCGTCGCCGAGATGGGCGCGCTCATCGGGGAGTCGATGCGCACCCTCGGCATCCACCAGGGGCTCGCCCCGGTGCTCGACGTGGTGCGCGACCCTCGCTGGGGGCGTGTCGACGAGTGCATCGGCGAGGATCCGTACCTCGTGGGCACCGTGGGAACCGCCTACGTCCAGGGCCTGCAGTCCGCCGGCGTGCACGCCACGCTCAAGCACTTCCTCGGGTACTCCGGCTCACGTGCCGGGCGCAATCACGCCCCGGTGTCCGCCGGGCCGCGTGAGGTCGCGGACGTCTTCCTGCCGCCGTTCGAGATGGCGATCCGGGATGGCCGTGTGCGCAGCGTCATGAACAGCTACGCCGAGATCGACGGCGTTCCTGTCGCATCGGATCCGGCGCTGCTGACGGGGCTCCTCCGGGAGCGGCTCGGGTTCGACGGCGTCGTCGTGGCGGACTATTTCGCGATCGCGTTCCTCGAGGTCATGCACGCCGTCGCGGCCGACCGCGGCGAGGCCGCCGAGCTCGCGCTGCGGGCCGGGATCGACGTCGAGCTGCCCTCCGGCGACGCGTATCTCGAACCCCTCGTCGACCGGGTGCGCAGCGGTGCGCTCGACGAGACGTACCTCGACCGCGCCGTCATCCGGGTGCTCGCCCAGAAGGAGCAGCTCGGGCTGTTCGAGCCCGATGTCTTCGACGACGCGCCCCCCGCAGGCGTCGACCTGGACACGCCGAGGCACCGCGACGTCGCCCGCCGGCTGGCCGCGGAATCGCTCGTGCTGCTGTCGAACGACGGCGTGCTGCCCCTCGCGGTGACGGCACGGCGCATCGCGCTCATCGGGCCGAATGCCGATCGTTCTGAGGCGCTGCAGGGGTGCTACTCCTTCGCGAACCACGTGCTGGCGCACCACCCGGGCTACGAGCTCGGCATCGAGATGCCCACGGTTCGCGAGGCGCTGACCGCCGCCGTCCCGAGGGCTCAGATCGTGCACGCGCGCGGATCCGAGGTCGAAGGCTCCGACCGCATCGGGCTCGCCGAGGCCGAGCGGGCCGCCGCGGACGCCGACGTCGCGATCGTCGTGGTCGGGGACCAGGCCGGCCTCTTCGGCCGCGGCACGGTCGGCGAGGGCAACGACGTGGAGTCGCTGGACCTTCCGGGCGTGCAGCGCGAGCTCGTCGAGCGCGTGGTCGCGACGGGAACGCCCGTCGTCATGGTCGTGCTCTCGGGCCGTCCCTACGCGATCGACTGGGCGCTCGACGACGGGGCCGCGCGTCCGGGGGCGGTGCTGCAGGCCTTCTTCCCCGGCGAGGAAGGCGGCACGGCGATCGCGGATGTGCTCACCGGCGCGTCCTCGCCGTCAGGGCGACTGCCCCTGAGCCTGCCTCGGTCCTCGGGGGCCCAGCCCTACAGCTACCTGCATCCGATCCTGGGCGGCCCCTCCGACGTCACCTCCACGGATCCGACCCCGCTGCGGCCGTTCGGATTCGGGCTGTCGTACACGAGCTTCGCCTACGAGGAGTTCACCGCCTCCGCCGAGGCCCGCACGGACGGCTCCTTCACCGCGACCGTGACGGTCGCGAACACGGGCGCCCGCCGCGGGGCCGAGGTCGTGCAGCTGTACGGGCGGGACATGGTGGCGAGCGTCACCCGTCCGGTCGCGCAGCTGCTGGGCTACGGGCGGGTCGAGCTCGATCCGGGCGAGCGCCGCACGCTGCGCTTCGAGGTTCCCGCGGCGCGCTTCGCGTTCTCCGACCGCACCCTGACCCGCGTCGTGGAACCGGGGGAGGTGCGGGTGTGGGCTGCCGCCCATGCAGAGGCGTCCGCTCCAGCGCCCGACGACGGCGAAGAAGTCGCCGGCGTCACCGGGGGCGCGATCTCGAACGAGCGCGCTCGTGCGCACCGCGTGCTCCCCGGCGCTGCCACGGCGTCGCTGCCGGTGCAGCTCACGGGCGACGTGCACGAGGTCGGCGCCGCAGACGCCCGTCTGGTGACGGTGTCGAGCGCGTGATCGAGGTCGCCAATCCGATCCTGCCCGGATGCCATCCGGACCCGTCGATCTGCCGGGTGGGCGAGTGGTATTACCTCGTGACATCCACGTTCGAGTACCTCCCCGGCCTGCCGGTGCTGCGTTCGCGCGACCTGGCGCGCTGGGAGACGATCGGGCACGTGATCGACCGCCCCGGCATGCTCGACTTCGAGGGCATCGGATCCTCCGGCGGACTGTACGCGCCGACGATCCGGCACGGGCTGGGGCTGTACTGGGTCGTGTGCACGCTCGTCGACCGGGAGGATCCGTCCCGGGGCGGGAACTTCCTCGTCACCGCGAGCGACCCGGCAGGGCCGTGGAGCGATCCCGTGCTGCTCGACGTCGCCGGCATCGACCCGTCGATCGCGTTCGACGACGGAGGGCGCGTGTGGCTGCACGGCACCCGCCTGGCCGCCGATCCGGAGTGGCACGACCAGACCGAGGTCTGGGTGCGGGAGTATGCGCCGGACCGAAGCGCACTCGTGGGCGAGGAGCACGTGATCTGGCGCGGTGCCGTGCACGGCGCGGTCTGGGCGGAGGGCCCGCATCTGTACCGCATCGACGGGAGCTGGTTCCTGCTCGCAGCCGAGGGCGGCACCGAGTTCCACCACGCGGTGAGCGTGGCGCGCGCCGACGCGGTCACCGGGCCGTACGTCGGCAACCGGGCCAACCCGGTCTTCACCCATCGGCATCTGGGGCGGACCAGCACGGTGATCGGCGCTGGGCATGCGGATCTCGTGCAGGCGGCGGACGGATCGTGGTTCGCCGTCATGCTCGCGATGCGCGCGGACGACGGGCACCACTACCCGCTCGGACGGGAGACCTTCCTGTGTCCGGTCGTGTGGGAGGACGGCTGGCCGGTCTTCGCGCCGGGCGAAGGGCGCCTTCCCGCCACAGTGCGGATCCCCTGGGCGCTGGAGGAGCCGACGCCGGGGGAGTGGCAGCCGGACGACCGCATCGCCGGCGTCGTCGTGCCATCGGACCCTCGGTGGACCGCGCTGCGCGCCCTGCCCTCCCAGGTCGCGGTCGCGGAAGGCGACGCCTGGAGGCTGCCGGTGCGCGCTGCGACGCTGCACGAGCCGTCGTCGCCGGCGTTCCTGGGCGTGCGGCAGCAGCACGCGGATGTCGACGTGCGCTGCGTGCTGGACGTGCGCGGACTCGCCGAGGGAGAGAGCGCCGGCCTGGTGCTGCGGCAGTCGGAGCTCGATCACGTGGCACTCGCGGTGACCCGCACGGCGGAAGGATTACGGCTCTCATCCGAGGAGTGCCGCGCCGGCGACCGGCAGCAGCGCGGTCTCGGGGCGCTGTCCGAGGCGGACGAGGTCGAGCTCGCGCTGAGCGGGCGCGGATACGCGTACTCGCTCCGGCACGGAGAGACCGAACTCGCCGTGGCGGACGGACGCGAGCTGGATGCGTCCGCCACGGGCGGCTTCCTGGGGCTCTGGGTCGGCATCCACGCGACGAGCGCGGGTGCCGAGCCGCGCGGCGAGGTGCGCATCACTCGATTCGAGTACGCGCCTGCGCTGGTGGACCACGGCGATCGGTAGCCTGGAGTCCCACCGCGTGCAGGAAGCGAGACGCCGCATGAACGAACGCGCCACGACCGTCGAGGGGGTGCGGCGCACCAACCTCGCCGAGGTGCTGCGCCTCGTGCACCATGCGGGTGCGCGCTCGCGGGCCGTCATCACGGCGGAGACGGGGCTGAACCGCTCCACCGTCTCGGATCTGGTCGGACGGCTGGTGGAGGCGGGTCTCGTCGAGGAGCACGAGCCCGATCCCACGCGCCGGGTGGGGCGCCCCTCCCCGGTCGTCGCACCGAGCCCCGGCGTCGTCGCCATCGGCGTCAACCCCGAGATCGACGCCGTCGAGATCGGTGCGGTCGCGCTGGGCGGCGCGGTGCGAGAGCGGGTGCGGATCCCCGCCGACCAGCCCGAGGTCGCGGACGTCGTCCGGATCGTGACCGACGTCGTGCGCGAATGGCGCGACGGAGCGCTGCGCGGGTGCCGCATCGAGGGCATCGGCGTCGCGGTGCCCGGCCTGGTGCGCGCCTCGGACGGGCTGGTGCGGTTCGCCCCGCACCTGGATTGGCGCGATGCCGACATCGCGGGGCCGCTTGCGGCAGCTCTCGGCATCGACGTGGTCGTGGGCAATGACGCCTCGCTCGGCGCGCGGGCCGAGCGGCTCTTCGGCGCGGCACGGGAGCACGAGGACGTCGTGTACCTGAACGGCGGTGCCAGCGGTATCGGCGGCGGGCTGATCCTGCACGGACGGCTCATCGGGGGCGTCGGCGGGTATGCCGGGGAGTGGGGGCAGACCGCTGCGAGCGTGGCGGATGCCGCGGACCGGCGCGCCGAAGGCGGAGTGCTGGAGGACGAGGTGAACCGGGCCCGTCTGGTCCAGGCCGCGGGCCTCGCCGCGCCCGACGACGTCGAGCTCCGTGCGGCGCTCGGCGCTGCCGACGAGGGGCCGGCGATCGCCGAGGCCGCACGGCAGCGCCGCATCCTCACGGCCACCCTGGGCAACGCCGTCAACGTGCTGAACCCGGCGATGATCGTGCTGGGCGGCTTCCTCGCGATCCTGCGGGATCTGGATCCGGACTCCTTCGATGCCGAGGTGCGCCGGCGTGCGCTCGCCGCGTCGGCCGAGGGGCTGGAGATCTCCGCGGCCGCACTCGGCGCGGACCGCCTGCTCATCGGGGCTGCCGACGCCGCCTTCGAACGACTGCTGGCGGACCCCCTGGGCTGAGCCCGCCATTGCGACGCCTTCGGGGGCGTTGAGCGCGGACGCCGAAGGTGGTGGTTCCCTCCCGGGGGTCGTTGAGCGAGGACGGAGCGCAGCGACGACCGAGACGAAACGCGGCGCTCTCGCGAGGGCACCGCGTTTCGTCTCGCTTCGCTCGCTCAACGACCCCGGAGTGTCGGCTCGCTCAACGACCGCCAGGCGTGCCTGCGGTCGCCCCCTCCCGGCGCGCCGGCTCAGCTCCGGGCGACCTCGAACTCCACCGCCGACCACGACAGCGCCGGCAGGGTGAGGTGCACCGCGCCGTCGTCGAGCGTCACGCCCTCGAGCGGGCGCAGGCCGACCGCGTCCGGCGTCTGCTCCAGGTTCGCGGTGAGCCGGTCGCCGTCCTCGGGCACGGTGAGCACCTCGGCCGAGCGCACCGCGGTCGCGCGCAGTCCGTGCAGGGCGAGGTCGACGGTCGCCTCCGAGTCCAGCGAGCGGTTCGCGACGAACAGGGCGAGCCGTCCCGACGCCTCATCCCACGTCGCGACGGCGTCCACTTCGTCCACGTCGCCGTACTGCGCGGTCGCGCCCTGCGACGAAGAGATCGCCAGGCGCATGATCCGCCCCTTCGCCATCCGCGCCATCCGTGCGAACGGCCAGAAGATGGTCTGCCGCCAGGCGGGCCCGCCCTCCTCGGAGCGGATCGGAGCGATGACGTTCACGAGCTGGGCCTGGTTGGCGATCTTCACACGGTCGCCGTGCCGTAGCAGGCTGTGCAGGAACGTGCCGACCACGACCGCGTCGGTGACGTTGTACGTGTCCTCGATGAGGCGGGGGTGCTCGCGCCAGCCGGCCGCGGCCACCTCGCCCTCCTCGACGTCATTGAACCGGTCGAAGTCCCAGACGTTCCACTCGTCGAAGGAGATGTCCACCTGCTTGCTGTGCTTGCCGGCGGCCTTGACCGCGTCGATCGTCGAGATCACGCCGTCGATGAACATGTCCATCTCCACGCCCTCGGCGAGGAACGACGCCGCATCGCCGTTCTTCTCGCGGTAGTACGCGTGCATCGAGATGTAGTCGACCTCGTCATACGCGTGCGTGAGCACGGTGTGCTCCCAGGTGCCGAAGGTGGGCATCCCCCGGTTGGAGGAGCCGACCGCCACGAGCTCGATGGTCGGATCCACGAGCTTCATCGCCTTGGCGGTCTCCTGTGCAAGCCGGCCGTACTCGTGCGCGGTCTTGTGGCCGATCTGCCACGGTCCGTCCAGCTCGTTGCCGAGGCACCACAGCTTGATGCCGAACGGATCCTCTGCGCCGTTGCGGCGGCGCAGATCCGACCAATACGTACCACCGGGGTGGTTGGCGTACTCGACCAGCGCGCGCGCCTCCTCGACGCCGCGCGTGCCGAGGTTGATGGCCTCCATGACCTCGACCTCCGCCTCGCGCGACCAGTCCATGAACTCGTGCAGGCCGAACGCGTTCGTCTCGATCGTGTGCCAGGCGCCGTCCATCCGCACAGGACGATCGGCGACGGGGCCGACGCCGTCCTCCCAGCGGTAGCCGGAGACGAAGTTGCCGCCGGGATAGCGGACCACGGTCGGTCCGAGTTCTCGCACGAGCTCGAGCACGTCGGTGCGGAAGCCGCGGGCGTCCGCCGCCGGGTGGCCGGGCTCGTAGATGCCGGTGTAGACGCAGCGGCCCATGTGCTCGACGAACTGGCCGAACAGGCGGCGCGGGACGTCGGCGAGCGAGAAGTCGCGGTCGATGGTGATGCGGGCGTGGGTCATGGAGATTCGATCCGTTCGGGTCATTGACCGCCGAAGCCGCTGGTGGCGACTCCCTTGACGATCTGCTTCTGGAAGATGAGGAAGACGACGATGAGGGGGAGGGCGGCGAGCACGGCCTGGGCCATGACCTGCGCGTACTGCACCCCGTAGGCGCTGATAACGGTCTGTAGGCCGACCGGCAGGGTCATCAGCCCGGTGTCGTTGATCACGAGGAACGGCCACAGGAAGTTGTTCCAGGCGCCGATGAACACGAAGATCGCGACGGAGGCGAGGATCGGCCGCGACAGCGGCAGCACGATCGACCAGAACACCCGGAACCTCGACGCGCCGTCGACGCGCGCCGCATCCTCGAGCTCGATCGGGATCGCGTCGAAGAAGCGCTTCAGGATGAAGACCATCGCCGGCGCCACGACCTGCGGCAGGATCAGGCCCCAGTGCGTGTCGACCAGGTTGAAGGCGAGCATCTCGTAGAACAGCGGGATGATCAGCACCTGCGGCGGCACGACGATCGCCGCGACGATGACGACGAACAGCCACTTGCGGCCGCGGAAGTCGAGCCGGGAGAACGCGTAGGCGGCGAGGGCCGAGATCGTGACGGTGAGCACGGTGACCGCGGTCGCGGTCCACAGGCTGTTCCACGCCCAGAGGTAGACGTTGCCCTGCGAGAGGATCGAGCCGAACGCCTGGGCGCTCGGACCGCTCGCGCCGATCCAGCCGGGGTCGCCGGAGGCGGCATCGGTCTCGGTCTTGAACGCGGTCGCGACCGCCCACAGGAACGGCAGCAGCCACCCGATCGCGAGGATCAGCAGCACCGCGAAGGCGAGCACGGTGAGAACGGTGAACCGGCGGCCGATCGGCCGGCGGGTGCGAGCGCGCGCAGCGCCCGGAGCGACGAGAGTGCGGGTCGCGGTGGTCATCGGGCGTCCTTCCGCCGACGGGTGATCAGCGCCTGCACGACGCCGAGGATGATGATGATCGCGAAGAACACGTACGAGATGGCGGCAGAGTAGCCGAACCGGTATCCGACGAAGCCGGTCTCGTAGATGTACTGCACGATCGATCGGGTGGTGTCGCTGGAGAGGCCGCCGAGCATCTGGTACGCCTGATCGAACAGCTTGAGCGATGCGAGGATCTGCAGCAGGCCGATGAGCGTGGTCGCCGGTCCCAGCTGGGGGAGCGTGATCGAGGTGAACTGCCGCCAGCCGCCGGCGCCGTCCAGCGACGCCGCCTCGTACTGCTGCTGCGGGATGTTCTGCAGGGCGGCCAGGTAGAGCAGGAAGTTGAAGCCGACTGTCCACCATACGGTCGCGATGACGATCGCGAGCATGTTGATCTTCGGATCCTGCAGCCAGGCGATCGGCTCGAGACCGAAGGCCTTCAGGACGTTGTTCGCCGCACCGATCTGCGGGTTGAAGATCCAGATCCAGATCTGCGAGATGACCGTGGACGCCAGCAGGTACGGCATGAAGAACGACAGCCGCCACAGCCACTGGCCGGGCAGGCCCCGGTCGACGAGCACCGCCATGAGCAGGGCGATGACGACGAGCGGGATCGTGGACAGCAGGGTGAACCACGCCGTGTTGCCGAATGCTCCCCACATCACCGGGTCGCTGAGCGCCTCGACGTAGTTCGCGAGCCCGACGAAGCCGCCCCCGGATCCGGTGAGGGACTGGTCGGTGAAGCTCAGATAGAGCCCCTGCAGGATCGGCCAGGCGAGGAACAGCGCGAAAGCCACCAGGAACGGCGCGAGGAAGACCCAGCCGATCAGCTGCTCGCCGCGGTGGGATCCGCCCGCGTGGCGCCGGGTGGTTCGGGTCGCCGCGCGGCCGGTGACGATGGTCGTGGTGGTGGGGGCCGTCGTGGTCATCTCCGTGCTCCTTCCGGATCGGCGGGATTGGGTTGGGCGAGGAAGCGCTTCACGGCGGCCTCGAAACGGGTGATGGCATCGGCGGGGCTGCCTCCGCCGAGGAGGGCGGGCTGCGCGGCGGCGCCGAACTGGCCCTGGAAGTTGGATCCGGATCCGGTGAACCACGCGGGCGGGTCGTAGCGCACGTACTTCGCGGCCTCCGCGTAGTGCGCCTGCGGAAGCAGCTTCGCGTACTTCGCGGACTCGGTGACCGGCAGGTACGCGGGGACGTGCCCGGCCTCGGCCCAGCCGAAGGAGCCCTTCAGCATGTCGGCCACGAAGCGGTACACGAGATCGCGGCCCGCCGCATCGGGGTGCGACTGGTGCGGCAGAACGAAGGAGTGCGAGTCGGCGTAGACCGCGCGGGTGCCGAAGAGCGGCGGGATCATCGCGACGTCGAAGGGGATCTTCGCGGCCTGCATCGTGCGCAGCTCCCACACGCCGCTGAGGAACATTCCGCTCTTGCCCGTCGCGAACTCCGCGACCGCTGTGCCGTAGTCGGCCTGCTTCGCGGCCCTCTTGCCGTCGAGCAGCTTCTGCATGAACTCGAGCGACGCGACGGCGGCGTCCCTGTCGATCACGGCGGAGCCGCCCTGCGGCATGTCCATCTCGATACCGTGCTGGGTGTACAGCGTGTAGAACAGCCGCCACATCTGGGAGCCGTCGCCGAGATAGCCGTAGGAGAGGCCGTGCCCGCCGGTGACGCCGGCGATCGCGTCGACCATCGCGAGGAACTCCTCGGGGCTGGTCGCCTCCTTCAGGCGCCCGTCCGCCTCGAGCACACCCGCCTTGCCGCAGACGTCGGTGTTGTACATGAGCACGAAGGGGTGCGCGTCGAGCGCGATGCTGAGGCGCCTGCCGTCGACGTCGCCCTTCTTCCAGATCGGATCCGAGAAGGTGGAGGCGTCCACGCCGAGGTCCGCGAGACGCCCGGTGTCCCAGGCGTCGAGCAGGCCGCCGGGCGCCCAGCCGAGCACGCGGGTGGCGTGCATGATCGCGACGTCGGGGGCCCGGCCGCCGGCCGCGGCCATGGCGAGCTTCGTGTAGTAAGGGGTGCCCCAGGCCAGCACGGTGGGGCGGATGCGGTAGGCCGACTGCGCCTTGTTCACGCCGTCGAGCAGGCCCGACATCGTGACGCCGTCGCCGCCCGACAGCAGGTGCCAGAACTGCAGTGTGCGAGTGTCGGACGCGGATGCCGAGGACGGGGCGCATCCGGCGAGCAGGGCGGCGCCCGCGGTGACGCCCGCGGCGCCGAGGAATTGCCGCCGGTTCAGATCGAGAGGTGGTGTCATCGTCACTCCTTCGTGGACGATCGGGGGATCCCGACATCATTACATCGATGAAATAGAGTGCGCAAGAGGCTTCTGAGACCGGTCACGGCTTCGCGCGACCGGGAGGATCCGTCTCGCTCCGGCGACCGCCGACCGTGCTTCGGTAGGGCTCTGGCCCGCCGGCCCGCGGAGCGATCAGTGCGCGGGGGCCCAGCCTCGCGGAGCGGCGCCGGTGCTGTCGCGCACGATGAGCCGGTGCGGCACAGTGATCGTGCGCGGGGTTCCGGTCGGATCCGCGATCCGCTCGGCGAGCAGGTCGACCGCGGCCGCGGCGAAGGCGGCCCGGTCGATCTGCACCGTGGACAGGGCGGGATCGGTGAAGCGGGCGAGCTCCACGTCGTCGAAGCCCGTGACGAGCACGTCCTCCGGGACGCGGATGCCGCGGTTGTGCAAGACATGCAGTGCGCCGGCGGCGAGTGAGTCGGTGAAAGCCAGGACGGCGTCGAACGGCACGCCGCGATCGAGCAGCTCGGTCATCGCGGACGCGCCCCCGCTCATCGTCCAGTCCGAATGGTTCGCCGTCAGGCGCGGGTCCGCGGGGAGCCCGGCCTCCGCGAGCGCCTGGCGCACCCCCTGCAGGCGGAGCCGGCTGGTGGCGGTCGCGATCACGTGCTGGTCGTCGCCGCCGACGACGGCGATCCGGCGCGCGCCACAGGCGATCACGTGCCGCGTCAGCTCGGCAGCCCCGGTGACGCTGTCGATCCCCACGTGGTCGACGAGCTGGTGCTCGACCTCGCCGATGAGCACCACCGGCAGCTGCCGGTCCTCGTCGGTGAGGGCACTGTCTTCGAGCCGGATGGGGTTCAGGATCAGCCCGTCGACGAGGTGCGCACGGGCGCGCGAGAGAAGTTCGCGTTCGCGGCGCGGTTCGGATCCGGTCTGCTCGACCTGCACAGCGAAGCCCTTCAGCCGGGCGGCCTGGACGATGTGGTCGAGCAGTTCAGCGGAGAACGACGTCGCGAGGTAGGGGAGGGCGAGGGCGATGACCCCGGAGCGGCCGTTGCGCAGGCTCCGGGCGCTCAGGTTGGGCACGAAGTCGAGCTTGCGCATCGCGTCTTCGACGCGCTCGCGCGTGTCCTCGCGCACGAAGACCGTGCCGGTGACCACGTTCGATACCGTCTTCGCCGAGACGCCGGCCAGTGATGCGACGTCCCGCATCGTCGCGCGCGTGCCCCCTGCCATGCGCTCAGCCTATGCCCGCGCATGCGGCTTCCGGATCCGCCACGGTTCTATCGATGTAAGCGAGTTCTATGATGTGGCGATGAGCATCGGGACGAACTGGGCCGGCAACCTGCACTACGGCGCGGCGGGGATCGCGCGCCCGCGCAGCCGCGACGAACTGCACGACGCGCTCGCGGCACCGGGTCCGCTGCGCCCGCTCGGATCCCGGCACAGCTTCAACGCGATCGCCGACACCGCGGGCACGCTCATCGACCTCTCCGCGATGCCCGCCGAGGTGCAGCAGACGGCGCCCGATGCCGTGCGTGTGCCGGGCGGTATCCGCTATGGCGAACTCGGCGCCGAACTGCAGCGCCGCGGGCTGGCGCTGGCGAACCTCGCGTCGTTGCCGCACATCTCCGTGGCCGGCGCCGCGTCCACCGGGACGCACGGATCCGGCGATGCCATCGGATCCCTCGCCACGGCTGTGCGCTCGCTCACGTTCGCAGGCCCGGACGGTGAGCGCACTCTGCGCCGGGGGGACGCGGACTTCGATGGAGCGGTCGTGTCGCTCGGCGCGCTCGGTGTGATCGTCGAGCTCGAACTGGAGGTGGAGCCGGCGTACGACGTGGCGCAGACCGTGCACGAGGGGCCGGCGTGGGACGCCGTGCTGGCCGACTTCGACCGGGTCACCGCGCTGGGCACGAGCGTCAGCCTGTTCAGCCGCTGGACCGACCGCGACCGTGCCGACCAGCTCTGGGTGAAGAACCGGGTCGGCGGCGTCGCTCTCGACGAAGAACTGCTCGCTCAGCTCGGAACCACTCCGGCGGTTGTGGAGCGGCACCCGATCCTCGGCGTCGCGGCCGAGGCCTGCACTCCGCAGCTCGGCGAGCCCGGACCCTGGCATGAACGGCTGCCTCACTTCCGGCTGGCCTTCACGCCCTCGGCGGGGGAGGAGCTGCAGAGCGAGTACCTCGTGCCGCGGCGCGACGCCGTGCGTGCCATCGAGGCGATCCGCGCGCTCGCCGACCGGATCGCACCGCTGCTGCTCGTGAACGAGATCCGCACGGTCGCCGCCGACGACCTGTGGCTGAGTTCGTCGTACGGCGAGGGCGCGGTGGGTCTGCACTTCACCTGGCGCCGGGACCAGCCCGCGGTCGAGGCGCTGCTGCCGGTGATCGAGGCGGCGCTGCCCGACACGGCCCGTCCGCACTGGGGCAAGCTGGCCACGCTCGAATCGGCCGAGGTCCGCCGCCGCTACGCCCGCTGGGCCGACTTCGGGGAACTCGTGGGACGGATGGATCCGGCGGGCCGGTTCCGCAACGCGTACCTGGAGCGGCTCGGGCTGTAGTGCCGGGTCGAGTCGCGGGGCCGCGCGCCTGGGGATCGGGTCCCAGGCGTTCAGGTCGCACTTTCTGCTGCCTGGAGCCCCTCGACGGAGCAGAAACTGCGACCCGAACACGAGGATCGCGACCTGAAGCGGTTCGCCGGGAAGGGTTCCTCCTCGCACCGGATCCGTGACGCCGCATGCCGGCCTCGTCCTCGGCGGGCGGCGCCGGGCCCGTACACTCGCAGGCGTGAGTGAGTCGAAGCCGCAGCGCGCCGCCGGAGTGCGAGAGGTCGCTGCGCTCGCGGGCGTCTCGCGGCAGACCGTGTCGCGTGTGCTCAACGATCATCCGGACGTCGCACCCGACACGCACGCCCGCGTCGTGGCGGCGATGGAGGAGCTCGGCTACCGCATGAACAACGCCGCGCGGGCGCTCGGCACGCACCGCACGCGCACGATCGGCGTCCTCGCCTCGGATGCCCTGCAGTACGGCCCCTCGCGGAGCATGGCGGCGATCGAGGCGTCGGCGCGCGAGGCAGGGTACTGGATCACCGCGGCGTTCGCCGATTCCGGCGACGAGGCCTCGGTCCGCGACGCGATCGAGCACCTGCGCGCGCAGTCGGTGGACGGGATGATCGTGTTCGCGCCGCATGCGCGCACGCTCGACGTGCTCGATGCGCTGCGCATCGGGACCCCCGTCGTGATCCTGCACGCCGCCGAGCGTGCCGACTTCTCGGTCGATCAGCGAGCCGGCGCACGCCTCGCCGTGGCGACCCTCGCCGACGCCGGACACGAGCGGATCGCACACCTCGCCGGCCCGGCGGACTGGCTCGAGGCCGAGGCGCGGGCCGCCGGCTTCGCCGAGGAGCTCGCGGCGCGCGGTCTGCCCGCCGGCGCGGTCTTCGCGGGTGACTGGAGCCCGCGCTCGGGCCATGAGGCCGCGGCGGCCGTGATCGCCTCCGGCGCGACCGCGGTCTTCGCCGCGAACGACCAGATGGCGCTCGGCCTGATCGGCGGCCTGCGCGCGGCGGGAGTGGACGTTCCGGCGCAGCTCAGCATCGTCGGGTTCGACGACGTGCCCGAAGCGGCGTACGCCTGGCCGCCGCTCACGACCGTGCGACAAGACTTCGAGGAGCTCGCGCGGCGTGCGGTCGCGCAGGTGATCGCGCAAAGCGGATCCGGTGCTCCCGGTGCCGGCAGCGCGGGGGCGTCGGGCGCGCCGGCGTCCGCGGCGTCCGGCTCGACGGATCCGATCGCCCCCGTCCTGGTCGCCCGCGACTCGGTGGTTCCGCCCTCGGCCTGAGCGCCCTCGAGTCGGTGGTTCCGCCGTCGGCCTGAGTGCCCTCGATCTGCGGACGGCCCCGTTCGCTCAGGTCGCGGTTTTTGTCCGCCGGATATTCAGGTCGCAATTTCTGCGGCCTCGGGGATCCGGATAGAGCCGAAAGTGCGACCTGAGCAGCAGGAGTGCGACCGGAAGCATCCGATAGTCAGCACGGCGGTCGCCGCGCCCAACAGAGCCTGTGGATAACGTCTGACGCCTGGCGACGATCCTGACACGGTGGGGGAGTGTCTCGCTCCCAACCGCTCCCTGATGCACTCGGCTCCTCGTTCGCTGTCGGCGAGGCCCGGGCCCTCGGAGTGCGGGCCGGACGGCTGCGCGGCTCCGACCTGCTCCGGCCGTACTCCGGCCTGCGCACTCGCCGCTCCGCCGACGTGCCGGACCATGACGAGGATCCTTTCGCCGCACAACGACGGATCCGCGTCGAGCAGGCGCTGGCGTACGCACCGCGGCTGCGGCCTGGTCAGTACTTCAGTCACGAGACGGCTGCGGCGCTGTGGGGCGGACCGCTGCCGCTCGTCCGTGAGGATCGCGTCGTCGGCGTGCACGTGAGCACCCTCGGCGAGGGGCCGCTCGTGCGCGCGGTGGGCGTCGAGCGCCATCGCGGGGATCCGAGACTCGTTCGCGTGCTCACCGATCTTGGGATTCCCGTCGCGTCTCCCGCCTCGACCTGGACGCAGATGGGGCACCTGCCGTTCTCCGCGCTGGTGGCACTGGGCGACTGCTTCTGCCGGATGTGGCGGCCCGGTGTGGGGCGTCCGCATGCGGGGAAGCCGCCGCTGGCGACCGTCGCTCAGCTCCGCGCCGACATCGGTGCGGGACGACGCCTCGGGGCTCCGATGCTGCGCGAGGCGATCGAGTGGATCCGAGAGGACTCCTGGTCGCCGCGGGAGTCCGAGCTTCGCTGCCTGATCGTCGCCGCAGGGCTGCCCGAGCCGCTGCTGAACGTCGATCTGTTCGACGGCTCGACGTTCTTGGGCTGCGTCGACATGGTCTACCCGGAGCGGAAGGTGGCGATCGAGTACCTGGGGCGGGTGCACGCGAGCAGCTGGGGCACGGACGTGGAGCGGCTGGCACGACTTCGCGCGGCCGGGTGGACGGTGATCGAGGTCACGGCGGAGCTCCTTGCGGATCCGCCCGAACTGCTCGGCCGCATACGGCGCGCGCTCGGCTTCTGACTCCGAGCCCGGCGACGGCTTCGCGTGTGACCCCCGGCCGCGGTGTCGGCGTGTGCACCCCGGGTCGAACGGGCGCCGGCTCCCGGCGTCCGCTTCGGCGTGTGTGCCGGCTCACGTTCCCCGCTCAGGTCGCACTTCCATCGTTCAGGTCGCAGTTTCTGCGGCTTGGAGGGCCTCGATAGAGCCGAAAGTGCGACCTGAACTGCAGGAGTGCGACCTGGGGAGCAGGAGTGCGAACTGAGCAGCAGGAGTGCGACCTGAGCAGGAGTGCGACCTGAGCAGCAGGAGTGCGACCTGAACGGCAGGAGTGCGACCGCCAGGGGATCGCGTCGTTCCGAGAGCGTGCAACGAGCCCGGTCCCCGCGGCCCTTGACGGACCGAGCGCAGGGATGTCAGACTTGCCGTGACCGGTCACAGTAGCCCAGGAACTCCGGGCGCCACCCGAGAGGATCCGAATGGCCATCTTCGCCCCCGACGTCGAGCAGGCGATCGACGTCGTCCGCGCCGATGTGGCCCGGCTGCACGCCGAGCTCGTGCGCTACGGCCTCGTGGTCTGGACCGGGGGCAACATCTCCGGCCGGGTCCGGCTCTCGGAAGACGGCAGCGGCGACCTGTTCGTGATCAAGCCCTCCGGCGTCGGCTACGACGACCTCGCTCCGGAGAACATGATCCTCTGCGACCTCGACGGCACCGCGATTCCGGGCAGCCCGGGCAGCGACCGCAGCCCGTCGAGCGACACCGCCGCGCACGCGTACGTCTACCGGAACATGCCCGAGATCGGCGGCGTCGTGCACACCCACTCCGACTACGCCGTGGCCTGGGCGGCGCGCGGTGAGGAGATCCCCTGCGTCATCACCGCGATGGCCGACGAGTTCGGCGGGCCGATCCCGGTCGGCCCGTTCGCGATCATCGGCGACGACTCGATCGGCCGAGGGATCGTTCAGACTCTGCGTGGGCACCGCAGCCGTGCGGTGCTCATGCAGAACCACGGCCCGTTCACGATCGGCGTCGACGCGAAGGACGCGGTCAAGGCCGCCGTCATGGTCGAGGACGTCGCGCGCACGGTGCACCTCGCCCGCGAGGCGGGGCCGCTCATCCCGATCCCGCAGGAGGCGATCGATAGCCTCTACAACCGGTACCAGAACGTCTACGGGCAGAACACGGACGCCCGCCGATGAGCGCGCGCGACGACATCCTCGCCGGCCGCACGAGCCTCGGCATCGAGCTGGGATCCACGCGCATCAAGGCGTGCCTGATCGGATCCGATCAGGCCGTCGTGCTCGCGAGCGGATCCTCATCCTGGGAGAACCGCCTCGAGAACGGGCTGTGGACCTACGGTCTCGACGAGGTCTGGGCCGGCCTGCAGGAGGCCTACGCGACGCTCGTCGCCGACGTGCACGACCGCTACGGCGTGCGGCCGACGACGGTCGGAGCCATCGGCATCTCCGCCATGATGCACGGTTACCTGGCCTTCGACGCCGAGCGCGAGCTGCTCGTACCATTCCGCACCTGGCGCAACACCAGCACCGCGGTCGCGGCGGCAGAGCTCACGGAGCTGCTGGGCGTGAACATCCCGCTGCGATGGTCGATCGCGCACCTGCACCAGGCCATGCTCGACGGCGAGGAGCACGTGCCGCGGATCGCGAGCGTGAACACCCTCGCCGGGTACGTGCACGAGCGCCTGACCGGCCGCCGGGTGCTGGGCGTCGGCGACGCCTCGGGCATGTTCCCGATCGACTCCGAGACCGGCGAGTACGACGCCGCCATGGTCGCCGCGTACGACACCCTCGCCGCCGGCCGGCTCCCCGCATCCTTGACCGCGCTGCTCCCCGCGGTACTGCCCGCCGGCGCCGACGCCGGCGCGCTCACCGCCGAGGGCGCGCTGCTGTTGGATCCGTCCGGATCCCTCGCGGCCGGCGTCCCGCTCTGCCCGCCTGAGGGCGACGCCGGCACCGGCATGGTCGCCACGAACGCGGTCACCCCGCGCTCCGGCAACGTCAGCGCGGGAACGAGCATCTTCGCGATGGTCGTGCTCGAACGACCGCTCGAAGGCCTGCACCACGAGATCGACCTCGTCACGACCCCAGCCGGCGACGCCGTCGCCATGGTGCACTGCAACAACGGCGCGAGCGAGCTCGCCGCCTGGGCGGGGCTGTTCACCCGCTTCGCCGCCGCGGCCGGCGCGCCCGTGAGCGACGACACCGCCTTCGAGGCGCTGTTCCGCGAGGCGCTCGCGGGTGAGGCCGACGCGGGCGGACTGCTCGCCTACAACCACCTCGCGGGGGAGCTGATCGCCGGACTCACTGAGGGACGACCGCTTCTCGTGCGCACCCCCGACAGCGCCTTCACCCTGGCGAATTTCATGCGCGCCCAGCTCTACGGCGTGTTCGGCACGCTCGCGTTGGGCATGCAGACCCTCGCCGCGGAGGGCGTGCAGCTCGATCGGATGTATGCCCATGGCGGAATGTTCCGCACCGCGGGCGTGGCGCAGCGCTTCCTCGCCGGTGCCCTGGGCGCGCCCGTCGCGGTGGGCGAGGCGGCGTCCGAAGGCGGAGCGTGGGGGATCGCGGTCCTCGCGTCGTACCTCGCGCACGCGGGCGAACGGAGCCTGGGCGACTACCTCGACCGGCAGGTTTTCGCCTCGGCGGACATCGCCGTGGCGGATCCGGATCCTGACGACGTCGCCGGATTCGCCGCCTACCTCGACCGCTACCGCGCCGGCCTCGCCATCGAGGCCGCCGCCGTGAACTCCCTTCCATCCGGTCGTTGAGCGAGCGGAGCGAGACGAAACGCGGCCTCCCGCGGAAACCGCGTTTCGTCTCGTCGCTTCGCTCCTCGCTCAACGACCGGCACACAGAAAGGCCAATGATGCCGAAACTCACCACCTCACTCGACGGCTACGAGGTCTGGTTCCTCACCGGCAGCCAGCATCTGTACGGCCCCGAGACTCTCGCGCAGGTCGCCGAGCAGTCGCAGCAGATCGCGCGGATCCTCGACGAGGCCGGCGACGTGCCGGTGCGGATCGTGTGGAAGCCGGTGCTCACCGACGCGGCCGCCATCAAGCGCACCGCGCTCGAGGCCAATGCCGATGAGAAGGTCATCGGCCTGATCGCCTGGATGCACACCTTCAGCCCCGCGAAGATGTGGATCGCGGGCCTCGACGCGCTGCAGAAGCCGCTCGCGCACCTGCACACGCAGGCCAACGTGGAGCTGCCCTGGGCCGACATCGACTTCGACTTCATGAACCTGAACCAGGCCGCGCACGGCGACCGCGAGTTCGGATACATCCAGACCCGGCTCGGTGTGCCGCGCAAGACGATCGTCGGGCACGCGTCCGACCCGCGCGTGCAGCGCGAGCTGGGCACCTGGCAGCGCGCCGCGGCCGGTCTCGCCGCGAGCCGCGACCTCAAGCTCGCCCGCTTCGGCGACAACATGCGCTTCGTCGCGGTGACGGAGGGGGACAAGACCGAGGCCGAGCTGCGCTTCGGCGTGCAGGTGAACACCTGGGGCGTGAACGAGCTCACCGAAGCCGTCGCCGCGGCGGCCGAGACCGACATCGACGCGCTCGTCGCCGAGTACGAGGAGCTGTACGAGGTCGTCCCCGAGCTGAGGCGGGGAGGGGAGCGGCACCAGTCGCTCCGCGACGGCGCGGCGATCGAGCTTGGTCTGCGCGCGTTCCTGGAGGAGGGCGGATTCAGCGCCTTCACCACCTCGTTCGAGGACCTCGGCGCATTGAAGCAGCTCCCGGGGCTCGCCGTGCAGCGGCTCATGGCCGAGGGGTACGGCTTCGGCGCGGAGGGCGACTGGAAGACCGCCGTGCTCGTCCGCATCGCGAACGTCATGGGCGCCGGCCTGCCCGGCGGGGCAAGCCTCATGGAGGACTACACCTACGATCTGACCCCCGGCGACGAGCTCATCCTCGGTGCGCACATGCTGGAGGTCTCGCCCTCGCTCACCACGCGGAAGCCCACGCTCGAGATCCATCCGCTCGGCATCGGCGGCAAGGACGACCCGGTGCGTCTGGTCTTCACCGCGGATCCCGGATCCGCGGTCGTCGTCGCGCTCAGCGACATGCGCGACCGGTTCCGCCTCACCGCCAACGTCGTCGAGAACGTCGCGCCGCGCGCCGCGCTGCCGAAGCTACCCGTCGGCCGCGCCGTGTGGAAGCCGCAGCCCGACTTCACGACCTCGGCGGCTGCGTGGCTGACCGCTGGTGCCGCGCACCACACCGTGATGTCCACGGCCGTGGGCATCGAGGCGTTCCGCGACTTCGCCGAGATGGCGGAGGTCGAGCTTCTCGTGATCGACGAGAGCACCACTCTGGGCGAGTTCCAGAAACAGGTGCGCTGGAACCAGGCGTACTACCGCCTCGCCCAGGGGCTGTGACCGTGGCGGAGCCTCGCTCCGGCCGGCAGCTGCGCATCGCGGCGCACGGCTACGAGGCCGACATCGCGTCCGTCGGGGCGACCCTGCGCGCGCTGCGGTTCGAGGGGCGTGATCTCGTCGTGCCGTTCGACGCCGACGAGGTGCGGCCAGGGTACCGCGGCGCGACGCTGGCGCCATGGCCGAACCGCATCGTCGACGGACGGTACTCCTTCGGAGGGGTCGAGCACCGGCTGCCGCTCACCGAGCCGGAGCGCGGCCAGGCGCTGCACGGGCTGGTTGCGTGGAGCGAGTTCGCCGATCGGACCGTGGATCAGGATCGCGTCGTGCTGGCCACGACCATCGAACCCCAGACGGGCTATCCGTTCCGCGTCGAGGTCGAGGTGGAGTACCGCCTCGGCGCCGACGGGCTCACGCAGACCGTGACCGGGCGCAACCTCGGCGTCGACGCGGCGCCGTGGGGGACCGGTCCGCACCCGTATCTGGTGGCGGAGCCGGCCCCGATCGCGGATGCCGCGGGAGGAACGGGATCCGCTGTGCCGCCCGTCGACGGCTGGACCCTGCTGCTGCCCGCCGCGGCGGTGCTCACCGTCACACCGGATCGGCTCAGTCCGGTCGCCCTGGAATCGGTCGAGGCGTACCCGGACTGGGACTTCCGCACACCGCGCCGGATCGGGGCCACGTTCATCGATCACGCGTTCACGGCGCTGTCGCAGACGGGCGGATCCACGACGGTCGAGCTGCGCGCCGGTGAGCGCGGCGTCGCCCTCACCTGGGATGCGGCCTGCCCGTGGGTGCAGATCCACACCGCGGACACCCCGGACGATCACGCCACGCACCGGCGCGGACTCGCGGTCGAGCCGATGACCTGCGCGCCCGATGCGTTCAACTCCGGTGCCGGCCTCGTGGTGCTGGAACCCGGTGCGGCGCATGCCGCGAGCTGGCGGATCCACGCGCTGTAGCCGACGCGTCATCGCGACGTGCGCGGTGCCGGAGTTCACCGAGAGCGGGGCAGTTCTGCCCATCGATCTGGGTCGGGCCGCTCGCTAGTCTGAACCCATGGCCACAGAGGGGGAACCGCCGCAGGGCGGACATGAGCTCGATTTCGGAACCGGGTCGCAGGATCCGACTCCGCCACCGCCGGCGGCGGCAGACGGCGAGACGGTGGACACCGCATCCGTGCCTCCGGTCGCTCCGGAGCAGTCGCATCCCGCACCGGAGCAGGCCTTCCCGCCGCCTGGTCAGCCCGTGCCGGCACAGCCGGGAGCGGAGCAGGGCCCGCCGTACGGCGCGCAGCCGGATCAGCCGTACGTGGGGCAGCCGGATCAGTCGTACGGCGCACAGCCAGGCCAGCCGTACGGCGCGCAGACCGATCAGCCGTACGCGGGGCAGCCAGGTCAGCCCTATGGTGCACAACCCGGACAGCCGTATCCCGGGCAGCCCGCGCAGCCGTACGGGGCGCAGCCCGGGCAGGCATACCCCGGCCAGCCGTACGGTGCGCAGCCGGGCCAGCAGTATCCCAGCCAGCCGGGCCAGCAGTACCCGGGCCAGCCCTATCCAGGCCAGCCGGGCCAGCCGGGCCAGCCCTATGGTGGACAGCCCTATGGCGCGCAGTCCGGTCAGCCCTACCCGGGCCAGGCCGGCGGTGCGCAGCCGCCGAAGAAGTCGTCGAAGGGCTTGCTCTGGGGCCTGATCGGTGGCGGTGTCGCCGTGCTCATCATCGCGATCCTGGTCGTCGCCCTGCTCGTGGTGCCGGCTCTCACCCGCTCCTCGGTGACGGCGGCAGACACGGTGAAGGCGTACCTGACGGCCGTCTCCAAGAGTGACGCGAAGGCCGCGCTCGGCTATCTCGAGAGCGTCCCCGACAAGAAGCTGCTCACCGACTCGGTGCTGAAGGCCTCCGACAAGCTCGGTGGCCTCAGCCACATCTCGGTGCAGAAGGGCGGCGAGAGCAAGTACGCCGCCACCGTCCCGGCGACGTTCGAGGTGGGCGGGCGCACCGTGTCGACGACGTACGAGGTGTACAAGGACAAGGACACCTGGAAGATCGCGAACGGCGTGACGCCGATCTCGCTGGACAGCCTGCGCGGCCTGGATGCGACATTCAACGGCGTTCCCACGGCCGAGATCAGCAACGCATATGTCTTCCCCGGCACCTACGAGATCGCGATGGACTCGAAGTACTTCTCGATCGATGGCGACTCGACCTTCGCCATCGCGTCGTCCGATGACGCCTCGGCGTTGTACGACGTGCACACGAAGCTCAACGATGCCGGCGTCACCGAGTTCCGTTCGCTCGTGCGCACGGCCGTCGAGGCGTGCGTGGCGATGAAGACCCTGGCGACGCCGTGCGGCATGGACATCACCGCGATCGACCTCTCCGGGGCGAGCCCGGTAGAGGGCACGGTCACCCGCACGCTCACCGCGGACGGCAGTGCGAAACTCGATGCCCTGCAACCGGAGAGCGGTGGATCCACGCCGACGGTCGTCTCTGCATACGACTACATCAGCGTCGACATGAGTCTGCAGGGCAGTGACGGCCAGACGTACACCGTCACGTTCGGCGGATCCCTGGACACCCCGACGGTGGACTTCGGGAAGGCCGATCCCCAGGTCACCTGGGAGCAATGAGCGACTGACTCCACCCGCACACGAGGGAACCCCCGCCGACCCGATTCGGCGGGGGTTCTGCGGTTCGTGACCGCGTGGGCGCCCGAGCAGGAATTGCCGGGCGCATCCCGTGGCGCGGGGAGACGAGCACCCGATCCGGTCAGCGTCTGCGGCCCGCGCACGATCCGTTGTACGGGCCGAAGGTGACCGGCAGGTGAACTCGGCGCCAGGTGTCGATGAATTACATGGGAGACCTCCTAATTACATGGGTGACCATGTAATCTGGATCCAGCGTCGACGACGACGCAGAACCAGGAGCACACGATGGTCCGCGACATCACTCACTTCATCGGAGGATCCGAAGTCCCCGGCAACTCGGGACGCTGGGGGGAGGTCTTCGATCCCTCGACCGGTGCCGTGCAGGCGCGGGTTCCGCTCGCGAGCGCGGACGAGGTGCGTGCGGCGATCGCGAACGCCGAGGCCGCTCAGCCCGCGTGGGCGGAGACCAACCCGCAGAAGAGAGCGCGTGTGCTCATGCGCTTCCTCGAGCTGATCCGCGATGAGATGGACGACCTGGCCGCCCTGCTCTCCAGCGAGCACGGCAAGACGCTGGACGATGCCAAGGGCGACATCCAGCGCGGCGTCGAGGTGATCGAGTTCTGCGTCGGCGCTCCGCACCTGCTCAAGGGGGAGTACTCCACCGGCGTCGGCACCGGTATCGACGTGTACTCGCTGCGCCAGCCGCTCGGCGTGGTCGCCGGTATCACCCCGTTCAACTTCCCCGCGATGATCCCGCTCTGGCAGATGGGCCCGGCGATCGCCGCCGGCAACGCGTTCATCCTCAAGCCCAGCGAACGCGACCCCTCGGTGCCCGTCCGGATCGCCGAACTGTTCCTGAAGGCGGGCCTGCCGGCGGGGATCCTCAATGTCGTGCACGGCGACAAGGAGGCCGTCGACGTGCTGCTCACCGACGAGCGGGTGCGCGCGATCGGCTTCGTCGGATCCACTCCGATCGCGGAGTACATCTACACGACCGCGAACGCGCACGGCAAGCGCGCACAGTGTTTCGGCGGGGCGAAGAACCACCTCGTGGTCATGCCCGACGCCGACCTGGAGCAGGCCGCCGACGCCCTCATCGGCGCCGGCTACGGCTCGGCGGGGGAGCGATGCATGGCGATCTCGGTCGCGGTGCCGGTCGGGGAGGAGACTGCGGACGCGCTCGCCGCAAAGCTCGCCGAGCGCGTGGCCGCGCTCAAGGTTGGCCCCTCGCTCGAGCCCGGCATGGACTACGGCCCGCTCGTGAACCGCGCGGCCGTCGAGCGCGTGACCGACTACATCCAGCAGGGCATCGATGCCGGTGCCGAGCTGCTCGCCGACGGTCGGGGCTTCGCCGTGGACGGTCACGAGGAGGGGTTCTACCTCGGCCCGACGCTGTTCGACCGCGTCACGACGGACATGTCGATCTACCGGGAGGAGATCTTCGGACCGGTGCTCGTGATCGCCCGCGCGGCGGACTACGAGGAAGCCCTGCGGATGGCGTCCGAGCACGAGTTCGGCAACGGCGTGGGCATCTTCACTCGCGACGGCGACGCGGCTCGCGACTTCGTGGCCCGGGTGAACGTCGGCATGGTCGGAGTGAACGTGCCGATCCCCGTGCCGATCGCCTACTTCACCTTCGGTGGATGGAAGCGCAGCGGCTTCGGCGACCTCAACCAGCACGGTGCCGACGCCTTCCGCTTCTACACGAAGACCAAGACCGTGACGAGCCGCTGGCCCGCCGCCGGCGTCCGCGAAGGCGCCAGCTTCGTCATCCCCACGATGCACTGATCCTTTCTGGTCGTTGAGCGAGGACGCGAAGCGACCGAGACGAAACGCCGCCCACAAGGAGCAACCACATGACCACCGTCGCCACCCCGATCACGATGACCAGCGAAGAGCGCGCCGCCATCCTCGGCGCCGTGCGCGAGTTCGCCGAGGCCGAGCTCGCCCCGTTCGCCGCCGAGCGCGACGAGAAGCACCTCTTCCCCCGCGAGACCCTGCGCGCGGCGGGCGAGCTGGGCCTCGGCGGCATCTACGTGCGCGAGGAGTCCGGGGGCACCGGGCTCGAGCGCGTCGACACCGTCGCGATCTTCGAGGAGCTCGCCAAGGGCGACCCGACGATCGCCGCCTACATCTCCATCCACAACATGGTCGTCTGGATGATCGACAGCTATGCGACCGACGCACAGCTCGCGCGCTGGATGCCCGAGCTCACCACGATGCAGGGACTGGGCAGCTACTGCCTCACCGAGCCGGGAGCAGGATCCGACGCCGCGGCGCTCGCGACGAGTGCGACCCGCGAAGGCGATGAGTACGTGCTCACCGGTGTGAAGCAGTTCATCTCCGGCGCCGGCGAGGCCGCCGTCTACATCGTGATGGCCCGCACCGGAGCCCCGGGAGCACGCGGCATCTCCGCCTTCCTGGTTCCAGGCGACGCGGAGGGTCTCAGCTTCGGGGCGCCGGAGAAGAAGATGGGTTGGCATGCGCAGCCCACCCGCCAGGTGATCCTGGACGGCGTGCGGGTCCCGGCGACGAACATGCTCGGATCCGAGGGGCAGGGCTTCGCGATTGCGATGAGCGCGCTGAACGGCGGCCGCCTCAACATTGCGGCCTGCTCGATCGGCGGTGCGCAGTGGGCGCTGGATCGCGCCGTGCAGTACGTGCACGAGCGTGAGGCATTCGGCGAGCCCCTTGCCGAGAAGCAGTCCATCCTGTTCGCCGTCGCCGACATGCGCACGGATCTGCAGGCGGCACGGCTCATGGTGCGCGACGGTGCGCAGGCCGTGGACGAGAAGGCACCGGATGCCACCATGCGCTGCGCGATGGCCAAGCGTTTCGCGACCGACGCCGGCTTCGATGTGGCCAACAGGGCCCTTCAGCTGCACGGCGGGTACGGGTACCTTCAGGATTACGGGATCGAGAGGGTCGTCCGTGATCTGCGGGTGCATCAGATCCTGGAAGGGACGAACGAGATCATGAGACTCATCGTCGGACGCGAGATGCTGCGCCCCTCCGGATCCGCCTCCATGCGTCAGGGCCTCCAGCGCAGCGGCGAGAACACGCAGATGCAGGTGGCGTCATGACGCGGATCGCGTTCCTCGGCCTCGGCCATATGGGTCTGCCCATGGCGAAGAACCTGCTCGCCGCCGGGCACGAGGTGATCGGCTTCGACGTGGTGCCCGCCGCGGTCGACGCCGCCGCAGCCGCGGGCTTGCCGGTCGCGCAGTTCGGCGTGGACGCGGTCGCCGGCGCCGAGGTCGTCATCACGATGTTCCCGGCGGGCAAACACGTGATCGCCGCGTACGAGAACGAACTGCTGGGCGCCGCCGACCCCGGCACGCTTTTCATCGAGAGCTCGACGATCGCCGTCGACGAGGCGCGCGTCGCGCATGCCCTCGCGATCGAGGCCGGGCACCGCAACATCGACGCCCCCGTGTCGGGCGGCGTCGTGGGGGCCGAGAACGGCACGCTCGCCTTCATGGTGGGCGGATCCGACGAGGACTTCGCCGCGGCGCTGCCGCTGCTCGAGGCCATGGGCAAGCGCATCGTGCACTGCGGCGGGCCCGGGCTCGGGCAGGCCGCGAAGGTGTGCAACAACATGATCCTCGGCATCTCCCAGATCGCCGTGGCCGAGGCGTTCGTGCTCGGCGAGCGGCTGGGCCTCGAGCATCAGGCCCTGTTCGACGTGGTGTCGCAGGCGTCGGGCCAGTGCTGGTCGATGACGACGAACTGCCCCGTGCCCGGCCCGGTGCCGACAAGCCCCGCCAACCGCGACTACCAGCCCGGATTCGCGGGAGCGCTCATGGCGAAGGACCTGGGGCTCGCGCTGCAGGCGATCGAGGGCACGGGCACGGACGCGCAGATGGGCCGGCTCGCGCAGCAGATCTACGCGACGTTCGCGGCCGGTCCCGGTGCCGCCCGCGACTTCTCCGGGATCATCACCGACATCCGCGACGCGTCCTGAGCCGCCCCGTTCCCTGACCGCGAGACTCCATCTGGGCGACGAGACTGCCACGATTCGGGCGCAGTCTCGTCGCTCAAATGGAGTCTCGCGGATCCTCTCCCCCCGCTCGGACGAGAGGGACACCCTCCGTTCACCGACATCGGAGATACTGGAAGCGCCACGAAGGTGCGGCGAAAGGATGACCATGGCCACGAGCGAGTACGAGACGATCCTCACGGAGCAGCGCGGACGGGTCGGCTGGATCACCCTGAACCGGCCGCAGGCACTCAACGCGCTGAACTCGCAGGTCGCCGAGGAGGTCACCGCCGCCGCCACCGCCTTCGACGCGGACGAGGGCATCGGTGCGATCGTCGTGACGGGATCCGAGAAGGCCTTCGCCGCGGGCGCCGACATCAAGGAGATGGAGGGGATGTCCGCGGCCGAGATCACTGCGACCGACCACTTCGGCGTGTGGCGCGACTTCGCCGCCGTGCGCACTCCGGTCATCGCCGCCGTGTCCGGCTTCGCTCTCGGTGGGGGATGCGAGCTTGCGATGATGTGCGACATCATCCTCGCCGCGGACAACGCCAAGTTCGGCCAGCCCGAGGTGAACCTCGGGGTGATCCCCGGCATGGGCGGCACGCAGCGACTCATCCGCGCGGTCGGCTACTTCAAGGCCGCCGAGCTCGTGCTGTCCGGGCGGATCATGGGTGCCGAGGAGGCCGAGCGCGCGGGCCTGGTGTCGCGCGTGGTTCCGACGGCCGAGCTGCTCGCCGAGGCGTCGACGCTCGCCGAGACGATCGCGTCGAAGTCGCTGCCGTCGATTCTCGCCGCGAAGGCGACGCTCGACGCCGCCATGGAGACCACGCTCGCGGTCGGACTCGACATCGAGCGCGAGGCCTTCGCCTCCCTGTTCGACACGGTCGACCAGAAGGAGGGCATGGCCGCCTTCCGTGAGAAGCGACCGCCCCAGTTCGTGAATCGGTGATCGACATGGCCGACATCCGCTCCCTCGGATCCTTCCCGGATCCGTCCGGCGATGATGCAACCGGGCGTGACCGGGACGACTCCAACGTGGTGCCCCTCTTCGCGGACGGCGCACTGCCCGACTCCGACGATCTGCGGCTGTCGGAGGACGACCGACGAGAGCTGGTCGGCTGGACGATCGCCTGCGCCGAGCGGCTGCTGCCGCTGTTCCAGGCCGAGCGTCCCGACGACGACCGCCCCCGGGAGGCGCTCGCCGCCGCAGAGGCGTTCCTGCGCGGCGAGCTCGACATCGACGCCGTGCGGGAGAAGGCGTTCGCCTGCCACGAGGCGGCGCGGCAGGCGCAGGATCCGAGTGCCGTCGCCGCTGCGCGCGTCTGCGGGCAGGCGGTGGCCGTCGCGCACCTCGCCGGACACAGCCGTCAGGTGCCGCGGCACACGGCCCGGGCATTCCCCGGCGACCGCTCCCGCCGCGACGAGGAGCTCGCCTGGCAGCGGATGAACATCCCGGCCCGCTTCGACGCCTACGTGTACGACGGCGACTGAGTCGGCCGCCCGGCAGCGCCGGCGGCGGTCAGGATCCGTGACCGCGGGTCAATCCTCGGAGACGACGACTGTCACCTCGATGTTCCCGCGGGTCGCATTCGAGTACGGGCAGACCTGGTGCGCGGCGTCGGCGAGAGCCTGGGCCTGGGCCTGCTCGAGCCCGGGGAGGACGACCTCGAGGCGCACCGCGAGCTGATAGCCGCCCTGGCCGTTCGGGCCGATCTGCACGCGGCCGGCGACGGAGGAATCGGCGATCGACACCTTCTGCGCACGGGCCACGGAATGGAGCGCGGAGTGGAAGCACGCGCTGTATCCGGCGGCGAAGAGCTGCTCGGGGTTGGCGCCGTCGCCGGAGCCGCCCATCTCGCGGGGGATCGCCAGGTCCAGCTCGACGCGGCGGTCGGTCGTGACGACGCGGCCGTTGCGGCCGGCTCCGGTTGCGATGGCTTCGGCGGTGTAGAGGACGTCCATGGGTGATCTCCTTCGGATCGATGTGGGGGTGGTCGAATGGGTCACGGCTGCGGCGCGCGGCCGGCGGCGACGGCGTGCATGGATGACGAGATCGTGTGCAGTCTGCGGATGAGGTCTTCGGCGCTCGTGCGATCGGGGAGGGCGAATCCCTCGGCGATCTGCCGCGGGATCTCGCGGAGCTCCTCGCGCAGTCGAAGGCCGTGAGCGGTCAAGCCGATCGAGACGACCCGCTCATCGGGGGAGCGTCGTTCGCGCTCGATCAGATCGTTGCTCTCCATGCGGCGCAGAAGAGGCGACAGCGTGCCGGAGTCGAGCTGCAGGCGATCGCCGAGCGACGAGACCGTCTGCTCGCCGTCCAGCCACAGGGTCACGAGCACCAGGTACTGCGGATAGGTGAGGCCCCACGGTTCGAGCAGGACGCGATAGGCCTGGGTCGTCGCGCGGGTCGCCGCGTAGAGCGCGAAGCACACCATCTCGTCGGTTGCAGCCATGCCGCAAGCATTGCACACAAGTTAGTTGTGCACAACTTAACTGGCCGCGCGTGCGGGATGGTCGCGCCGGCATCCGTGGACGACTCGTACGGTTCGCACCGTCGGCGAACGGGTTCGATCCCGCTTCGCCGGTTCGTTCGCTGGTCGCGAATTGCGGCTTTCAGCGCGGGAAGCCGCAATTCGCGACCACTGAACGGGCTGCGGGTGAGGGGTGCGGCTTCGGGGTTTGAGGAGCGGTCTTGGGGCGGGCGGACCCGCTGTCAGCTGCGCAGCTCGTCCAGGGCCTTGGCGATGCGGCGGTCGCGGGTCTCCTCCTGCTTGGCATCGGCGACGGAGAGTGCGATCTCCTTGCGACGGGTGAAGCTGAGTGCGTCGTAGGCGGCGGTCAGCCCGGCGTCGGTGAGGGCGGACGCCAGGGCCTCGGGCACGTCGACCGTGCGCTCGGCGACATCCGGCGTGATCACCGCGTCGAACTCTTCGTCGAGTTCGATGCCTATCGCGGCACGGTTCGCCTTGCTGAAGCCGATGAGGTTCTGTCCGCCCATCCGCGAGAGCCGCAGCCGCGCAGAGTTCCCGCCGATGGTCACCACGACGGGGAACGCCTTCGCCGAGCTGAGTTCGGCGACCTGTGCGTCGGTGAGCACGATCGCTCCCGCCGATCCCTTGGACATGAGGGTGGTACGGATCCGCAGTTCGGTCATGCGCGTCAGCCTACGGCGCGAGCGCCAGGGCGGCGAGGGTGTCGCCCCGCTGCTGGATGAGCCGGACCAGGTACCGCCTCATGACGAGCGCGTCGACGATCCGCCCGATCGGGCCGAACGGCGAGCGGAACACGATCTCGTCGCGCATGAGGGTCGCGTGCTCGCCGGGGCGTTCGGGAGTCCCCGGAGTCGGAGCGGGAGCCGGCTCGAAGGTGTGCCGGTGCCGGAACTCGGCGAACGGGCCGCGGATCTGCCGGTCCGAGAACGTGTGCGGCGCGTCCACGTCGAACACCAGCGAGGTCATCCGAAAGCGGATCCCGAAGTGCCGGGCGTCCCAGGTGACCGTGTCGCCCTCGGTCATCCGGCCGGAGCGCACGCCGTCGGCGATGCGCTCGTCGTGCGTCACCATCGAGTCGACGTGCACGCCGACGTCGAGGGAGAGGGCGAACACCCGCTCGACGGGTGCGGCGATCGTCCGCTCCAGGACGAACGATCCCATCAGAGCGGATCCGGCTGTGGACGCGGGTCCGCGAAGTCCCCGGCGGCCTTGCGCATCCGCGCCACGATCGCGACGAGATCCGCGCCGTCCTCGGGGGTGATCCCCGGATCTACGAACACCTCGTCGTTGAGCGCCGTCGTGGCCCGTTCGACGAGCTCGCGACCGGTCTCGGTGAGCTCCAGCAGGGCGGCGCGGCCGTCGTGCGGGTCGCGGTGCCTGGCAATGAGGCCGTCGCGGACCAGGCGGTCCGCCGTGCTGGAGACGCTCGTCGCATGCACCTGCAGACGCGCGACCACGCTCGACAGCGGCAGGGTGCCCGTGCGGCTGAAGGCGAGCAGTCGCAGCACCTCGTAGCGCGCGAAGGACAGTGCGAACGGTCGCAGAGTGGCATCCACCCGGGCGAGCAGCAGCTGCTGGGCCCGCATGACCGATGTGACCAGCGACATGCCGTCGGCGGCGTGGTCCCAGCCGTGCGCGAGCCACTGCCTCTTCGCCTCGGCGAGAGGGTCGACGGGCAGCGGATGCGGACGGGCCATTCCCCTACGTTACCGGGGCGGGAAACGGATCCTCGTCGGCTCGCTGGCACCCGAAAGGCGCCGTCGAGGGCGCGAAGGGCGGTGGCCACGGTCTCGGTGCGCCGTGTGGCGCGAGCGTGGCCGGCCTGTCTTGCCTGGTGAGACTGAATGTCACCGAGTGTGAGATCGAATTCCACAACTCTCGCCCGCTAGACTCGTCGCAAGCGCAAACGGAGGTTCGATGAAGATCTACGTCCTGGTGAAAGAGGTTCCCGATACGTACGGGGATCGCAAGCTCGACCTGGAGACGGGTCTGGCGGACCGCGGCGCGGGGGAGGTCGTGCTCGATGAGATCACCGAGCGCGCTCTCGAGGTCGCACTGAGCTACGCCGACGCGAACCCCGGGACCGAGGTCGTGGCGCTGTCGATGGCTCCCGAGTCGGCGACCGCATCGATCCGGCGGGCCCTCGCGATCGGTGCCGGATCCGCGGTGCACGTCGTCGACGCAGAGCTGCGCGGCGCTGACCTGGGCCTGACCGCGGCGGTGCTCGCGGCGGCGATCCGGCGCGGCGAGCCCGACCTGGTCATCACCGGAAATCTCTCCACGGATGGATCCGGGGGAGTGATCCCGGCGATGCTCGCCGAGCATCTCGGCTTCGCGCAGGCGACCGCGCTCAGTGCTGTGGCGATCGCGACCGACGCCGTGACGGGCACGCGCGCGACGGACTTCGGATCCCAGCAGGTGAGCGCGCCGCTGCCCGCCGTGATCTCGATCACCGAGGCGCTGCCCGACGCGCGCTTCCCCAACTTCAAGGGCATCATGGCGGCCAAGAAGAAGCCGCTGGAGGTGCTCTCGCTGGCCGACCTCGGTGTGAGCGCCGACCCGGCGGAGGCGCCGCAGACCATTCTCACAGCCGTGGCCGAGAAGCCGCCGCGCGCGGCAGGCGTGAAGATCACGGATGAGGGCGACGCGGCCGCGCAGCTCGTCGAGTTCCTCGCGCAGAACAGGCTGGTGTGATCATGGCGTACCCCTCCGACTCGATTCTTGTGCTCGTGGATGTGACTCCGGCGGGTGCGGCAGCGCCCTCGACCGCGGGCCTGCTCGGCGCTGCGGCGCAACTGGGTTCCCCGGTCGCGCTCGTGGCCGCTCCCGCCGGCACCGCGCAGGCGGCGGTGGACGCCGCCACCGCCGCCGGCGCGCAGGTGGTGCTGACTGCGGACGTCGATGCCGGATCCGTCACCGTCCCCGTGGTCGATGCGCTGCAGGCCGCGTACCGCGAGGTCGGCCCCGACGCGGTGCTCGTGTCGAACTCGATCGCCGGCCGCGACGCTGCGGCGCGGCTCGCCGTGCGCGAGCGCCTGGCGCTGTCCGTCGACGCGATCGGGGTCTCCCGCGACGACGAGGGCGTGGTGGCGCACCACTCGGTCTACGGCGGGGCGTTCCTCACCGACTCCGCGCCCACGTTCGGCGCCCCCGTGATCACGGTGCGTCAGGGCGCGATCGACGCGCGTGCGGAGGCCGTGGCCGATGCTCGTGTCGAGGCGCTCGCGGTGGAGCCGTCGGGAGCCCCGGCGGCCACGGGTGAGCCGATCGAGGCCGTCGAGGCGGTGTCGTCCCGGCCTGAGCTGCGCGGCGCCAAGGTCGTCGTCTCGGGTGGACGCGGGCTCGGATCCAAGGAGAACTTCTCCCTCGTCGAGGATCTGGCCGATGAGCTCGGCGGCGCGATCGGCGCCTCCCGCGCCGCGGTCGACGCCGGGTACATCCCTTATGCGCACCAGGTGGGCCAGACCGGCGTCTCGGTCTCGCCACAGCTGTACATCGCGCTCGGCATCTCCGGGGCGATCCAGCACCGTGCCGGCATGCAGACCGCCAAGACGATCGTCGCGATCAACAAGGATCCGGAATCGCCGATCTTCGACGTGGCGGACTTCGGCATCGTGGGCGATCTGTTCACGGTCGTGCCGCAGGTGATCGAACAGCTGCGCGCACGGAAGAAGTAGCGATGGCGACGTTGCGCAGGGGACTGCCCCGCACCCGTGGCGGCGAGGCCTGGCCTCCCGCCGGGGTTGCCGTCGCGGGCGCCCTCGGCACCGCCGCGCCCGGCGATGAGCGCGTCCTCGAGATGGATTCCGCTGCTCCGGGCCTCCCCGAAGCTGCGGAATCCATCTCCCTGGCGCACGGCGCGGCAGCGGGGATGGAAAACGCCGCTCCGAGGGCCGGAGAGGCAGCGGAATCCATCTCGGCGTCTGCAGATCCGGCGCGCGATGCCGGCGCCGGCGCGACAGCAGGCGGATCCACGCTCCGCCGGGGACTCCCGCGGGTGACCGGGGGCGACCCGTGGCCGCCCGCCGGTGCCCTGGCGGCGGGCGCCGCAGCGTCGAGTGGCGCGACGAACGCGTCTGTTCGGGCGACGCTCGATCGGGAGGACGATACTTGGGGTGCAGCGGGAGCTCCGCACACCCTTTCCCCGGCCGTCGCCCCGGCTGCGGCCACCGTCGGTCCCCCGGCGTCTGCCCTCGACGCCCCCTCGGCGATCTCGACCGCGGGCGCGTCTGCGACGGAATCCGGATCCGCCCTGCGCCGCGGATTGCCGCGCGTCGCCGGCGGGGAGCCGTGGCCCCCGGCAGGGACGGCTGTGGTGATCGGGAAAGTCGTCGAACCGGTGGCCACCCGCTCCCCGATGGAGGAGACCGCCGCCATCGCGACCGACCTCGTATCCGATGCGGCAGCGGCAGCGGCATCGGCACTGGCCACGGCACCGGCAGTGCCCACGGCCGCTGTCGCCACGCGCCCGGACGTGTCCGCGCCGCTGCCGTTCACCCGGACGGTCTGGAACGGCTCCGCCCCGCGCCACCTCGCGGCAGAGCCGGCGTCGAGGCCCCGCCCGACCTGGCCGCAGGCGATCGGCGGGCTGTTCGCTGCAGCGGGACTCGCCGTGCTCGCGGGCGCCGCGATCGCGATCGTGCGGGCGTTGTGCAGCCTGCCGTTCATGCAGGACTTCCTCACGACCTACCCGGGCGAGTACCACCTGCCCGCGGGCGCGCCCGTCGGCATCCCCGGCTGGATCGGCTGGCAGCACTTCTTCAACGTGTTCCTGATGACGCTGATCATCCGCTCCGGTCTGCGCGTGCGCAGCGAGAAGCGGCCGACCGCGTTCTGGACGCCACGCGGCAACCCGAAGGGCAAGATCAGCCTCACGCTGTGGTTCCACCAGGGTCTCGATCTGCTCTGGATCATCAACGGCGTGATCTTCGTGGTGCTGCTGTTCGTCACGGGGCAGTGGATGCGGATCGTGCCGACGAGCTGGGACGTGTTCCCGAACGCGCTCTCCGCCGCGCTCCAGTACGTCTCCTTCGACTGGCCGACCGAGAACGGCTGGGTGAACTACAACAGCCTGCAGCAGCTCGCCTACTTCACGATCGTGTTCCTCGCCGCACCCGTCGCGATCGCCACGGGGTTCCGGATGTCGGGGCTGTGGCCGAAGAAGGCGGAGGGCCTGTCGAAGGCGTATCCGATCGAGATCGCCCGCGCGGTGCACTTCCCGACGATGCTGTTCTTCACGGCGTTCATCGTGGTGCACGTGGCGCTCGTGCTGCTCACCGGCATGCTGCGGAACCTGAACCACATGTTCGCCGCGCAGGACGCGGTGACCTGGACCGGCTTCTGGGTGTTCGTGCTCTCGCTCGTCGTGATCGCCGGCGGGTGGGCCGCCGCCCGGCCGCTCGTGCTCGCCCCCATCGCGAAGATGTTCGGCCAGGTCTCAGGCCGCTGACCGGCAGCACCCGATGGAGCGTCGGGTCCGTCTTCATCCCCCTCGTGCGGCCGCATCCCAGAGGGGGTAAAGACGCTCAGAGGGGGTAAACGCGTTGACGGAGTACCCCGGGCAGTGCACCCCGCGGCGGCGCATGCCGGGCTCGGATCCGCATCGACGCCCCTCGCAGCATCGAGGCCCCCTCCGAGAAGCGATCCCCTGTGGGGGCGCGGATGCTCGGAGGGGGCCTCGACGCAGAGGCGCTGAGAGGAGTCAGCGCACGAAGCGGACTTCCTTGATGGTCTCGCCGAGGAACGGCTCCTGCTGCGACGCGCCGTCCAGGACGAAGCCGTTGCGCACGTAGAAGCGGTGCGCGCGGGGGTTGTCCTCGGCCACCCAGAGGTAGCTGTGCTCGCCGGCGGCCACGGCCGCCTCGAAGAGGCGCTGGCCGATGCCGGTGCCGTGCCAGGCGTCCAGCAGGTAGATGAAGTAGAGCTCGCGCTCGGCCGGCGGGTTCTCGTCACGGGCCGGGCCGGATCCGACGAAGCCCACGATCTCGCCGTCGACGAGCGCCGCGCTCATGCGGTACTCCTCGCCCTGGGAGGCCCAGTGCGTCCACAGTTCGGCGAGGCGCTTGGGCGAGACGGCCTCGAGCGTCGCGGTGCTGATCAGGTGGTCGTAGGTCTCGTGCCAGCACTTCGCGTGCACACGGCCGAGGGCTTCGGCATCGACATCGCGAACAGGCCGGACGGTGACGGTGGGAAGGGCTTCGGCGCTCATGTTCGTGACTCTACGCGCGCCGTGCGCTGAGGAGAAATCGGGCGTTACGGGCTCGTTTCGCCGCGTGACACGGTGTGCCGTGACTGTGCGGATCCGACAATCGATTCCTGGGATCCGTGCCGGATTCACTACGCTCCCGGTGTGAACGTGATCTGGCGCACCCTGCTCGTCATCCTCTCCGCCCGCCGGCGCTCCCGTCGGGGACAGGCCCTGGCGGCGACGGCCGTCGGGCGGATCCGTCTCACCACGCTGCCGACGGATCTGGACATCCTGCGGCACATGAACAACGGCCGGTATCTGTCGCTGTTCGACCTCGGCCGGTGGGACCTGCTGATCCGCACGGGTCTGTTCGACGCCATGAAGGAGCGCGGCTGGTACGCCGTGGTCTCGAGCGAGACGATCACCTTCCGCAAGTCGCTCGAACTGTGGCAGCGCTTCGACGTGGAGTCCCGGTTCATCGGACACGACGACAAGGCCCTGTTCATGGAGCACCGCGCGGTCGTCGACGGCGAGGTCTACGCCAAGGTGATCGTGCGCGCACGCATGCTGCGCCGCACCGGCGGAACGGTCTCGCACGAGGAGTTCTTCGGAGCCCTGGGCCGCCCGGAAGACGTGCCGGGCGTCGAGGACTGGATCCACGACTGGGCCGCAGCGTCCGCATTGCCTCCGACGAAGGCCCCGGCGCCGAGCGTCTGGGCGGACTGAGCGCTGCGACTCGAACCAGCGCACGAGGCCGGATCCTCCTCGCGAGGGCGGCGCGCTCGCACGCTAATCTGAGCGCGTGGGGGCGATACTTCGGACGACCGGCCGGGTGCTGTGGATGCGGTGGCCTGCGCTGCTGGCCTGGTATCTCGCGGGAATCCTCGTGCACTACGCGGTGAACGAGGTCGCCGGCGTCGTGGGCGCGTACACCTCGGTCGGCGGACTGCTGATCCTCCCGATCGCCGTGCTCGCGCGCCTCATCAGCCTGGTCGGGATGCTGCTCGTCATGCGCGACGGCCTGCGCGCGCTGCAGAGCGTCGCGCCGGTGCCCGAGACGGCCGCGGAACGGCGGCGCAGTTTCCTCACGGCTCTGCTGGCGAGCATCCTGCCCTTCTTCGCGGTGTACGCCGCGCAGGGCCTGCTGCGCGAGGACATCCAGGCCTACGGACTGCGCGCACTCGCGAAGAACACCGAGGAGATCGGGGCCACCCTCGGCACCGACCGCACCTTCGACCCGGGCGACAACGTGCTCGAGCTGTCGTTCAACGTCTGGACGGTGCTCGTCATCGTCGTGGCCTTCGCCGCGCGCTGGGCCTGGGGCCGCTGGGCGAACAGGCTCCCTCGGGTGCTGGCCCTGCTCGCCGTGTACTGCGAGGTCGTCTGGGTGTTCTTCTCCGTGCTGCTGCTGAAGGACATCACCGACGCCGTAACCGCCTGGATCGACACGCGTGCGGCCATGGCGTGGCTCGGAGAGGCGCGCGCGACGCTCGCAGGCTGGCTGCCTCCCCTCGTCTGGCTCGGGGACGGCGTCGGCTGGCTGATCGGCCAGGCGGGGCCGGTGCTCCTCGCGCCGCTGGCATGGCTCACGGTCGCCGGAGTCGTCTACGGGCAGGCGATCGTGGCGGAGAAGCTGCAGATCCAGCACAGGCTCATCACGCAGATGCATGAGCGCGTCGCGCGGGTGCCCAACCCGGTGATGCGGCGGCTGCGCGACCTCGGCGCCGAACTCGGTTCGCGCTTCCTCCCGATCTGGCGCGCGATCCTGCTGATGTGGCGCGCCGGGCCCCTCATCATCGCGTCGTATGCGCTGCTCCACACGGTCATCGTGGTGGCGCAATCGTGGCTGCGCTACGGGGTGAGCCGCTGGATCGGGCCGCACGACCTCGATCTCTTCTGGAACGTGTACTGGCCGGTGATCTTTCTCATCCCGCCGCTGATCATGGAGCCGATCCGCCTCGCCGTGGTGGCCGGCGCCTACGACACCACGTTCGGGATGCTGCGGCGCGCGCAGCAGGCGCGCACCGATGCGGCCGCGCCTACGACGGAGGACGAGGTCGACGCCGCGGCGATCACCGCCGCCGCGGGGGTGCTGCCCACGGCCGCTCCGCGCGAACCCGCGTCGTCGCGGACCACGGCGCTGCCGCCCGGCGCGCCGGTGCCACCGGCCGTGCCACCGGCCTGACCGGGGCCGCCACCGGACTCAGGGATCGATGCTGAAGCGCACGTACTTCGACTTCGCGGAGAGCGGCTCCACATCGACCCAGAACGGGCCCTCCACATCGTCCGGGACGACGTAGGGGAGGACCAGCTCGTAGCGCTCGGCCTTCTCGCCCTCGAGCGTCGGCACGCAGTCCTCGGGCTCGTCGTCGTTCCACAGCAGCCCGAGCTCGGTGCGCGCCGTCAGCCAGACCCGCCCCGTGCTCTTCTGGACCAGCTTGGGCGACCAGCATCCCGGACCCTTGTCGCCCGTCGGATCCACCGGAACGCCGACGAGGATGAGCTTCGCGTTCGGGGGCATGTCGAGTCCGGAGGTGTCGGCGACCTCCTTGAAGCGCACCGGACCCCAGGTCGCGCCCTGCAGCTCCACGGTGCCAGAATTCCCGGGCTCCACGGCCCAGACCGGCTGGCCCGAGCCGGGGAACGCGTGATCCCATTTCCACCAGCCGATGCCGAGCACCGTCGCCGGCAGCAGCACCACCAGCACGCCGAGGCTGAGGAGGTTGCTGCGCCACCAACCCCGCCGGACGGGGGTCGCGTCGTCCGTCATCGCGCCCACCCCTCCGGGTCGAGGGTGACCTCGTTCTGCATCGCGACCTGATCGAGATCGACCACGACCTCGATCACGCCGTCGGCGTCCGTGTCGTAGTCCACCGCGAACTCCAGGGTCGCGGTGCCCTCCAGGGACCCAGGGGGCACCTCGAAGGCGATGCTCCCGTGCCGCGGGACGCCGGTGATCAGCACCATGTTCCGGGCGCTCTCGCCGCGCTCCGTGGCGGAGTACGTGCGGTCGCCGAGGTGCAGGTTCGAGGTGGCCAGCGCTGCGCCGAACTGATCCACGACCGTGGCGGCATCGAGGTCGACGACGAGCCACGTGCCGTCCGCATGCCAGCGATCCCCGTCGGACACCGAGCGCGCTGCGCGGACGCGGGTGACCGTCACCGCCAGATTCCGGGTGGTCGCGCGCTCACCGACCGTCGTCGTGCTGACGAAGCTGTCGTAGGGCGCATCGTCAGGTTTCTGCACCTGGGTGAGCCCCCATGCCGCGACGACCAGGACGACCGATAGCGCCCAGACCCCTGCGATGTGCCAGCGATTCCGCGCCGGCGGGGTGGGGGGAGACGGTGGGACCACGGGTGAGGCGGGGAGCGGTGGAGCGGTCACGGCGTCGCCTCCTCCTCGGCCGGTACCTGGTCCACCGGGACCGTCGCGTATGCGCCCGTGCGGATGTCGGCCCAGTAGTCGCCGCGCGTGAAGAGCTGGCCGACGTAGTGCGTCGAGTCCGGCAGCACGACGCGGATCTCGTCGCCGCGGGCGACCTCGGCCTCATCCACCACCCAGGCGACCCGCACGCGGGTGCTGACACCTGGCTGGAGGTAGGAGACATTGCTGCCATCGACGACCCGGTTGGCATTGAAGCCCTGAAGGCTGACGTCCTTCACAGCGACCCCCTTGAGCGTGTCCTTCTCGGAGGTGCTGCGGGGCTTGTCGAACGTGTTCGTGACGTCGAGGACGACGACCAGCGTGCGCTGCCCCTCTGCCGGGTAGAGGTTCGTGCCACGCACCTCGCCGCCGATCGCCGCGCTGACGACCGACATGTCGAGGTCGGATCCGACATAGTGCTGACCGACCTGCAGCTCCGGCGGCGGCGCCTTCGGCACCTCCGCGAGCCCGCCGAAGGCCGCCGTGGAGGCGAGCAGGACGGCACCGGCGCCGCTGATCAGCCAGCCCGTCGGCAGGCGGTCCGCCATCTTCCGCGCCCACGCTGTGGCACGGGCCTCCGACGCCGCGCGCGTCGCGGCGTCCGCGACGGCCGGCGGCGCGGCCTCCGCCTCGTCCTCTTCCCCCACGAGCACAGCATATAGAGAGGCGCGGAGGGCGTGCCGCCCTGCCGTGGACGGTGAGGAGCGCCATGCTGGAGGGGAGCACTCCGCGCCCATCCCGACGGCGCGGGGAGGGAAGGACGAACCGATGCCGCAGTGGCTGAACGCCGCGGACACCGAGCGTGCGCGCCGGGCCGTCGCCCTCGCCCAGCGCTGGATCGACGAGGCCGCCGCCTCGCACGCGGATCCGGCTGCCGAGCGGCTGGCCGGGGTGCTGCGGGATCCGAACGGGCTGCCGTTCACACTCGGCTTCGTGGATGACGTGATGCGCCCGGAGAGCCTGGGCGCGGCAGCCGCCGGGCTGAACAGGGTGGCTCCGCTCGTGCCCGGGTTCCTGCCCTGGTACCTGCGTGCGGCCGTCCGCGCGGGCGGCCTGGTGGCGCAGGGGCTTCCCGCGCCCACCGTGCCGATCGCCCGCACCGTGCTGCGCGAGATGGTCGGCCACCTCATCGCCGACGCCCGCCCGGCGAAGCTCACCCCGACCATCGCCAAGCTGCGGGCGACCGGTGCGCGCCTGAACCTGAACCTGCTCGGCGAGGCGGTGCTCGGAGAGGACGAGGCGCAGCGGCGCCTGGACGGGATCCACGAGCTCATCCGCCGTGACGACGTCGACTACGTGTCGGTGAAGGTCTCGGCGGTCGTGAGCCGCATCTCGATGTGGGCGTTCGACGAGGTCGTCGAACAGGTCGCCGAGCGGCTGCTGCCGCTGTACCTGACCGCGGCGGGCCCTTCGACAGGCTCAGGGACCGGCCCTTGGTCGAGCCCGAAGAGCCGTCAGACATTCATCAACCTCGACATGGAGGAGTACCGCGACCTCGACCTCACGATCGCCGTGTTCACCCGGATCCTGGAGGATCCGCGGCTGAAGGATCTGGAGGCGGGCATCGTGCTGCAGGCCTACCTGCCCGATGCGCTGCCGGCGCTGCGCGAGCTGACCGCGTGGGCGAAGGACCGGGTCGACCATGGCGGGGCGCCGATCAAGGTGCGCCTCGTGAAGGGCGCGAACCTCGCGATGGAGCGGGTCGAGGCGGCGCTGCACGGCTGGACGCCCGCGCCCTACGACACCAAGATCGATACTGACGCGAACTACCTGCGCTGCCTGGACGCGGCGCTCACTCCGGAGTCGGTGCGGGCGGTGCGCATCGGCGTCGCAGGGCACAACCTCTTCGACATCGCATACGCCTGGCTGCTCGCGGGCGACCGCGGGGTGCGACCGGACCCGTCCTCTCCCACTGTGGACGTTAAGCGAGGACGCCCGCAGGGCGACCGAGACGAAACGGGGTCACCTGCGGACAACGTTTCGTCTCGCTTCGCTCGCTCAACGACCGATGGCACCGGATCCGGCTCCGCCCCGATCGAGTTCGAGATGCTGCTCGGCATGGCGCAGGGGCAGGTCGAGGCGGTGAGTCGCGAGGTCGGGCATGTGCTGCTGTACGTGCCGGTCGTGAAGCCGCGCGAGTTCGACGTCGCGATCAGCTACCTCGTGCGGCGCCTCGAGGAGACCGCCTCCCCGGAGAACTTCCTGTCCGCGGCGTTCCGCCTGCATGAGGATCCGGATGCCCTGGACCGCGAGGTCAACCGGTTCGCGCTGTCGCTCGAGCGCTCCGCCGACCCTGCGCTGCCCGCGCGCCCGCGCCGCCGCCAGAACCGGCTCGCCCCGGTCCACGAGTCCGCCGCGCTCACCACGGATCCGGATTCGGAATCCGCCGCACTCACCCAGGCGGTGCTCGGCATCGCCGAGGCCGTGGACCCCGGCGACACCTTCGTCGAGACGGCCGTGTTCGCGGCGCGCGAGGACGAGTCCGCCGTCGCGGCAGGCGCTCCCGGCTTCCGCAACGCCGTCGACACCGACCCGGCGTTGCCGGCGAACCGGGAGTGGGTGCGCGAGATCCTCGCCCGCATCCCCGTCTCCACCGCCGGCGACGGACTCGTGCGGAGTGCGCGTGTGACCGAGGAGGCGGAGCTGGAGCGGATCCTGTCCAGGGTGCGCGCCGCGGCCGGCGCCTGGGGCGCGCGACCCGCGGCCGAGCGCGGCGAAGTGCTGCTGCGGGCCGCCGCGGTGCTCGAGTCGCGCCGTGCCGAGCTCATCGAGGTCGCGGCAGCAGAGACGGGCAAGGTGGTCTCCGAGGGTGACATCGAGGTCAGCGAGGCCGTCGACTTCGCGCGCTACTACGCGGCCAAGGCCCGCGAGCTCGACGCGATCCCCGGAGCCGCGTTCGTGCCGTCCCGGGTCACCGTGGTCGCTCCGCCCTGGAACTTCCCGCTCTCGATCCCCGCGGGCGGCGTGCTCGCCGCGCTCGCTGCGGGATCCGGCGTCGTGTTCAAGCCGGCTCCGCAGGCGCGGCGCTCGGCGGCGGTGATCGCCGCGGCGCTCTGGGATGCGGGGATCCCGCGCGACCTGCTCGCCTTCGTCGACATCTCCGAGGGCGAACTCGGCCGGCAACTCATCGCGCACGCCGACGTCGACCGGGTGATCCTCACCGGATCCTTCGAGACCGCCGCGCTGTTCCGCAGCTGGCGGCACGACCTGGCGTTGCACGCGGAGACGAGCGGGAAGAACGCGATCGTGATCGCCCCGTCGGCGGATCTGGATCTCGCCGTCGCCGACCTCGTGAAGAGCGCGTTCGCGCATGCAGGGCAGAAGTGCTCCGCCGCATCGCTGGCGATCCTGGTCGGCCCCGTGGGGCGGTCGAAGCGGTTCGCCCGCCAGCTGGTCGACGCGACCCGGTCCCTGCACGTCGCCTGGCCCGAGGATCCGCGCGCCGAGGTCGGGCCGGTCATCGAGCCGCCCCAGGGCAAGCTGCAGTGGGCGCTCACCGAGCTCGGTCCGGACGAGAAGTGGCTGCTGAAGCCGCGCGAGATCCCCGGATCCGAGGGGCGGCTGTGGACGCCCGGCATCCGCCTCGGCGTGCAGCCGGGGTCGCGCTTCCATCGCGAGGAGTTCTTCGGTCCCGTGCTCGGCGTCATGCACGCCCCGACGCTCGCGCGGGCGGTCGAGCTGCAGAACGCCGTGGACTACGGCCTCACGGCGGGACTGCACACGCAGGATCCGGATGACCTCGCGCTCTGGCTCGACCGCGTGCAGGCCGGCAACCTGTACGTGAACCGCGGCATCACCGGCGCCATCGTGCAGCGCCAGCCCTTCGGCGGCTGGAAGCGCTCCTCGGTCGGCACCGGCGCGAAGGCGGGCGGGCCGAACCACCTGATCGGGCTGGGATCCTGGCGCGACACCGGCGGGGCCGGATCCACGACCCTGCACCTGCGCGGACTGGACTCGCGCATCACCGCGCTCATCGAGGCGGCCCAGCCGTCGCTGGACTACACCGCGTTCGAATGGCTGCGTCGTGCCGCGCTGGCGGACGCGCTGGCGTGGGACCGCGAGTTCGGGCGGGTGCGCGACGTCTCGCGCCTCGGCGTGGAGCGCAATCTGTTCCGTTACCGCTCGGTGCCAGTCGCCGTGCGCGCCACCGGAGAGGCGCCTCTGCGCGCGCTGTTGCGCGTCGCGATCGCGGCGATCCGCGGCGGGGGAGCGTTCACGCTCTCCTCGCCCATCGGCCTGCCCGCCGCGGTGCGCCGCGTGCTGGGCGAAGCCGGCGTCACCGTGTTCGTGGAGAGCGACGCGGAGTGGATCCAGCGGTTCACGGGACCTGCAGCGACGGCGGACGGACCCGTTCCGTTCGGATCCGGTCTGCTCGCGTCGCAGCACCTGCCGGAAGGCCGGGCGGAGAGCGGCGGACATCGCGACGGGAGCGAGAGGGGGGCCGTTGTCGAGGGCGCCCCGCAGCGGCCGAACCGCGTGCGGATCGTGGGAGCGGCGGATGACGTGGCTGCCCTGCACGCCGCGCTCGCCGCGGCGGTGCAGGGGGATCCGGATCTGGCGATCTTCGCCGGCGAGGTGACCACGGCCGGCCGTATCGAGCTGCTGCCCTTCCTGCACGAGCAGGCCATCGCGATCACCGCGCACCGCTACGGCAACCCCGACGACTGGAGCGCGGCGGTGATCTGAGCCGGAGCCGCGGCGTGACGGACACGTCCAGGCTCGGATGAGACAATGGTCGACGGCGTGCCCGTGTCGCACCTTCTCCGCACATCCGCGATGTACCGGATCGAAGGACCGCCGGGCCTCAGGACAGCGTCCGCCGCGACCGAAGATTCGCAAGGAGCCTCATGTCGACGCCTGAGACCGCCACCGTCACGCCGGCCCGTACCGCGCACCACCGCCGGTACCTGATGTGCAAGCCCGAGCACTTCACGGTGAACTACAGCATCAACCCGTGGATGGAGCCGGCGAACCCCACCGACACGGCCAAGGCCGTCGCGCAGTGGCAGAAGCTGTACGACCTGTACCTCGAGCTGGGCCATGAGGTCGAGCTCATCGAGCCGCTCGCCGGCTACCCCGACATGGTCTACACCGCCAACGGCGGCTTCGTCATCGGCGGCCGCGCCTACGTGCCCTCGTTCTACTACGAGCAGCGCCAGGGCGAGTCCCCGGCGTTCGCTGACTGGTTCCGCACCCACGGCTTCGACACCGTCATGCCGAAGGAGATCAACGAGGGTGAGGGCGACTTCCTGCTCGCGGGTGACGTGATCCTCGCCGGCACGGGCTTCCGCTCCGCCGGTGACAGCCACCGCGAGGTGAGCGAGGTCTTCGGTCGCGAGGTCGTGACCCTGACCCTCGTCGACCCGCGCTTCTACCACCTCGACACGGCGCTGACCGTGCTCGACCCCGTGATCGGCGAGGAGAACGGTGGGCCCGAGGCCGCCAACATCGCCTACCTGCCGCACGCCTTCGACGACGCCTCGCAGCGGATCCTCGCCGAGCGCTTCCCCGACGCGATCCTGGTCTCGGACGAGGACGGCGCCGTGTTCGGCCTCAACTCGGCGAGCGACGGCTACAACGTGATCATCTCGCCGCGTGCCACGGGCTTCGAGAAGCAGCTGCGCGAGCGCGGCTACAACCCGCTCACGGTCGACCTCAGCGAGCTGCTGCTCGGCGGCGGCGGCATCAAGTGCTGCACCCTGGAACTGCGGGGCGCGTGATGACGCCCGAGCAGGTCAGGGAGTACGCAGAGCACGGGACGATCGGCGGGCAGGATCCCGATGCCGGCGCCGAGCCGCACGTGGCGCGCAACTACGCGCCGCTCGACGTCACGATCGCCCGCGCCGAGGGCGCCTGGGTGACCGATGTCGAGGGCAAGCGCTACCTCGACCTGCTCGCGGCGTACTCCGCCGTGAACTTCGGGCACCGTCACCCCGCACTCGTCTCCGCCCTCGAGGAGCAGCTGGGCCGCGTCGCACTCACCAGCCGCGCCTTCCGCAACGACCGGCTCGAGCCGTTCGCCGCCGCGCTCGCGCGACTGTGCGGCAAGGACCTGGTGCTGCCGATGAACACCGGCGCCGAGGCCGTCGAGACCGGCATCAAGGTCGCGCGCGCCTGGGGCTACCGCGTCAAGGGCGTGCGCCCGGATGCGGCGCGCATCGTCGTCGCGCACGGCAACTTCCACGGCCGCACGACGACCATCGTCGGCTTCAGCGACGACGAGTCGGCGCGCGACGGGTTCGGTCCGTTCACGCCCGGCTTCGATGCGGTGCCGTACGCCGACGCGGAGGCGATCGCCGCCGCCATCACCGACGACACCGTCGCCGTGCTCATCGAGCCGATCCAGGGCGAGGGCGGCGTGGTCATCCCGCCCGAGGGCTACCTGCGCCGCGTGCGCGAGATCTGCACCGAGCGGAACGTGCTGTTCATCGCCGACGAGATCCAGTCCGGCCTCGGTCGTGTCGGCGAGACCTTCGCGTGCGACCGCGAGGGCGTCGTGCCCGACCTGTACCTGCTCGGCAAGGCCCTCGGCGGCGGGATCCTCCCCGTCTCCGCGGTCGTCGGCAACGAGGACGTGCTGGGCGTCATCCGCCCGGGCGAGCACGGATCCACCTTCGGCGGCAATCCGCTCGCCGCGGCCGTCGGACTGCGCGCGGTCGAGATGCTCGAGTCGGGGGAGTTCCAGGAGCGCGCCCGCGCGCTCGGGCAGCACCTGCGCGAAGGGCTCGAGACGCTCCTCGGCCACGGGGTCACGGAGGTGCGCGTCGCGGGTCTCTGGGCCGGCGTCGACATCGATCCGGCCCGCGGCACAGGCCGCGAGATCGCGGAGAAGCTGCTGGACCGGGGGGTGCTCGTGAAGGACACCCACGGTCAGACCATCCGCATCGCCCCGCCCATCGTGGTGCGCGCGACCGAGCTGGACTGGGCGCTCGAGCAGCTCCGGGTTGTGCTCGGGAGCTGACGCCGGTCCGACGGGGTCGTTGAGCGACGACGCCGAAGCGACGGAGACGAAACGGGGTGCCCTTGCGGGTGACCGCGTTTCGTCTCGCTCGGCCTTCGGCCGTGCTCGCTCAACGGCCCCATTTCGGCGTCACTCCGACAGGCGGCGCGTGTTTCACAGCCCGGCGCGATGCGCCTCCCACTCGTCGACGAGCTCGGGCATCCGGCGCGCCATGAAGCGGAAGAACTCCGCCATCTCGGCGGCACGGTCCCGCGCGGCGTGGTCGTCGTCGTGCTCGGCGCCGATCGCCTCGATGTGCGCGGCGAGGCGCTCGTAGATCGGGCCGTTGTTCGTCATCAACCCGTACCAGGTGTCCGGGATGATGACGTAGTGGTCGCGGCGACGATCGGGGCGCGAGACGCGGCGGATGACCTGGATCGTCTGGAGATAGCGCACGGCGCCCGACACGGCCGCGGCGCTGATGCCGAGCCTGTCGGCGAGATCCGCGGCGCTGTACCCTTCCGCGGGTGCGGCGATGAGCGCCATCATCACGCGACCCGGCATGCGCGGGAAGCCGACCGCGGTGATCATCGCCGCGGCCGCCTCCGCCGCATCCACGCCGTGGTGCACCGGCGCCTCCGGTTCCTGCATGCTCATGACCCCATCATCCCGCCGCACGCAGCTCGCGGCGCCGCATGAGCGTCAGCACGGCCGCCGCGCCGGCCGCGACCACCAGCACGAGCCACCACGTCCCGCGCGCATCGACCTCACCGTTCGCCACGATCGGGGTGACCGAGAACGGCGAGAACCGCGTGGTCCACTCCGGCAGCCCGAACAGCGGACCGAACAGGCCGAACAGCGTCGCCAGGAGCAGGAGCGCCCAGGCGGCGGCGATCGTGCCGCGGGGCACCAGCACGAACACGAGCCCGGTCAGCACGATGAACACGCAGGCGGCGAGGCCCTGACCGAGCCCGACCACGGTGACCACCTGCATCAGCGAGGACGCGTGCTCGTTGCCGGCGAGCCCGGCGTACCCCGCGAGGATCGCCGCCGCGACGATGATCGCGATCGCGAACATCGCCACCAGCAGGTAGTCGCACAGCCAGCGCACGCGCCCGACCGGCTGCGCGAGCACGTTCTCGGCCGTGCCGTGCGCCTCCTCCTGCCTGGCTCGCGCGACGATCTGCACGGCGGCGCACGCGGCGAGGATCCCCATCATGGTGAAGAACACCGAGACGACGGTCTCCTCGAGATCGCCCGCCTTGCCGATCTTGTCGAGGACCTGCTGCACCGCGGGATTCTGGCCCGAGATCTGCCCGGCCAGCCCCGACAGCTTGGTCGCGAGCACCCCGGTGAGCGCGCCGCCGATGGCCCAGCCGACGATGGCGCCGTTGGTCAGTCGCCACACAAGTGCATGCGGCGTCGACAGGGCGGGCCTGGCATGCACTCGGCCGGGCCGGGCCGGCACGAAGCCCTCCCCGATGTCGCGCACCGACTGCAGCGATACGGCGACGATCGCCAGGACCAGTCCGAACGCGAGTCCGAGCAGGACGGGCCAGCCATCGTTCGTGTCGTACGGGCGCGCCTGCTCGGCCCAGCCGAACGGCGAGGCCCAGACGAGACCGGAACTCGTGATCCGGGTGAGGTCGTCGCTGGGGGTGCCTGCGACGTTGCCGATCCCGTTCACGAGGAACGTGCCGACCAGGATCCACACGGTGAGCGCGTTGGCTCCGCGCGACGTGCGCATGAGCTGGGCGGCCAGAAGTCCGATGCCGAGGAAGGCGATGCCCGTGGCCCCGGAGGTCGCGCCCATGAGCCAGGATCCGGCCGCGTCGAGTCGGGATCCCATCAGCGTCACCGCCACCAGCACGCCGAGCACGATGTTCGCGCTTGCGCCGTGGATGATCGTGGCGATGGTCGGCAGAGCGCGCCCCACGGGGGTGGCGGCGACGAGCTCGGTGCGGCCCGACTCCTCGTCACCGCGGGTGTGGCGGACGGCGAGGAAGGTGCTCATCAGCGCGGCGAGCATCGTCAGCCACGGCAGCACCTCGAACGAGAGGAACTGTCCCTCCGAGGCGCCGGACGGCAGGCCGCGGAACATCATGATGACGGGATTCGCCATGACCGCGGCGAGCACTTCGACCCGATCGGCGTGAGTGGCGTAGGACTGGGTCACTCCCGAGTAGCCCGCTGCGGTCATCAGGACCGTGGCGAGGATCCAGAGGAGCACCTGCAGCCAGTCGCGGCGCAGGCGCTGCCGGAGCAGGGCGCCCATCATGACTCCTTCATGGCGGCGCGACGCGAGGCGCGAGTGCCGGTCCCGGAGCTTGTCGAGGGGTCCTCTTCGGTGGCGCGCAGTGCGGCGAGGTCGTCGCCGTAGTGGCGCAGGAACAGTTCCTCCAGGGAGGGCGGCTCGATGCGCAGGCCCGCAACGCTGCGCTGGGCGAGCGCGGGCAGCACCGACGGGACCGCGTCGCTGTCGACGGTGAACCGGACCCGGCCGTCGTCGAAGGTGCCGTCGTGCGCGCCGGGGATGCCGGCGAGAGCCGTGTCGTCCGCGGCCTCGAACGAGACCTCGGTGCGGGTGAGGTGGCGCAGCTCTGAGAGCGTGCCCGATTCCACGATCCGTCCGGCGCGGATGATGCTGACACGGTCGCAGAGCAGCTCGACCTCCGACAGGATGTGGCTGGACAGCAGCACGGTCGCCCCGCGGCTGCGGATCCGCTGCACCTCGTTGCGGAAGACGACCTCCATCAGCGGATCCAGCCCGCTGGTCGGCTCGTCGAGGATGTACAGGTCGGCGGGGACCGCGAAGGCGGCGATGAGGGCGACCTTCTGCCTGTTGCCCTTCGAGTAGGCGCGGCCCTTCTTGCGCGGGTCGAACTGGAACGCCGTCATCAGGCGCTCCCGCTCCGCGCGGTAGGCGGCGTCCTTGGTCGCAGCTCCCCGCAGGCGCGCGAGGAAGTCGATCGCTTCGCCGCCGGAGAGATTCGGCCACACGCTGACGTCGCCGGGCACGTAGGCGACGCGGCGGTGGATGCTCACCGCCGATGTCCAGGGGTCCTCGCCGAAGACCGTGGCGAATCCGCCGGTCTTTCGGGCGAGGCCCAGCAGGATCCGGATCGTGGTGGACTTGCCGGCCCCGTTCGGGCCGAGGAAGCCGTGCACCTGGCCCTCGTCGACGCTGAGGTCCAGTCCGTCGAGCGCGTGCACGCGGCCGTAGTGCTTGGTGAGGCCGTCGGTGCGGATGATCGTGTTCATGGCGGTGATGCTACGCCGATTTCACAAATTCGTGAAGCAAGTGAAGCATTTGGATTCCGTGAGGATCCTGGGCCGGCTCAGAGGTCGCTGCTCACTGCTCACTGGTCGCGAATTGCGCCCTTGTCGCCCGGAAGCCGCATTCTGCGACCAGCGACTGTGGGGAAGGTGTGCTTGTCGACGCGATTTCCGCGGCTCAGGCGTTCACCGTGACGCCGATCGTGTGCCAGCCGGTCGCGCCGTCCGGCGCCGGGGGAGCGGTCTGCGCGGTCTGCACGGTGCCGTCGGCGCCGATCGCCCGGCAGCGGAGAGTGCGCTGTCCGGCCGTCGCCGTCCACGGCAGCCGCCACTGCACCCAGGTGTCGGCGGAGATCGCCGGGGCGAGTTCGGCGCGCTGCCACGGGTCGTCGTCGACCTGCACCTCGACCGCGGAGACGCCGGCGTGCGGCTGCCACGCCACCCCCGCGATCACCGTGTCGCCGGCCGAGACAGGGCCGCGGGGCACGTCGATGCGCGATTCGAGCTTGATCGGGCCGCGCTCCGACCAGCCGCGCGCCGTCCAGTACGCGGTGGCGCGGTCGAAGCGGGTGACCTCCAGATCCGTGACCCACTTCGTCGCCGAGACGTATCCGTACAGACCCGGCACCACCATGCGCACCGGGAAGCCGTGCTCGAACGGCAGCGGCTCGCCGTTCATGCCGATCGCGAGCAACGCGTCGCGGTCGTCGGTGAGCGCCTCCAGCGGCGTACCCGCGGTGAAACCGTCCGCGGAGGTGGAGAGCACCATGTCGGCGCCGGCGGACGGCTGCGCCTTCGCCAGCAGCTCGCGGATCGGGTAGCCGAGCCACACGGCATTGCCGATGAGGTCGCCGCCGACCTCGTTCGACACGCAGGAAAGCGTCGCGGCGTTCTCCACGAGCGGGAGCGCCAGCAGTTGTTCCCAGGTGAGCTCGACCTCGTGCGCGACCATGCCGTGGATGCGCAGCCGCCATTTCGCGGGATCCACTTGCGGCACGACGAGCGCGGTGTCGATGCGGTAGAAGTCGGCGTTCGGAGTGATCAACGGGCTCAGGCCGTCGACCTTCAGCGCGGCGCCGGCCGGGATCGGAGCGGCGGGAGTGGCCGGCTTCGGCAGGTGCAGTGCGGCGCGCACGGTGCCGACGGCGACGGATCCGGCCCGGCCGGCGGTGGCGGCGACGGCCGCGAGGATCCCGACCGCGGCGGTGCCGACGGTCCACGCGAGGAAATGGCGGCGCGAGGCACCGCCCGGTGCAGGGCGCGCGACGAGTGCGTCCGGCCCGTCGGGTGCGGTCGGGATCGCGTCCCCCCAGGGTCGCGAGACTGCTTCTGCGCTCCGAGACTGCGGTTCTCGTCTGCTGTCTCGCGACGCAGATGCAGTCTCGCGGTCGGGTAGACGCTTCACGAGCATGCGCAGCACGAGGGCGGCGGCGATCCCGGACAGCAGCGCCGGCAGCCACGACAGGGTGGCGGCGTCGGCACGCAGCGGGGCGAGCAGCGAGACTGCGGCCCCGAGAACCACGAATCCGGCGACGCCGATGCCGCGCCAGCGTCGCTCGCAGAGTCCAAGCGCGGCCGCCACAGCGAGCAGCACGATCGCGATCCCGGTGAGTAGCGCCGCCTTGTCGCCGGTGCCGAACAACGCGATCGCCGTGTCCTTCGCCCAGGCCGGGGCGGCGTCGATCAGGGTGCCGCCGACCACGGCGAACGGGCTGGACGAGGGCGCCAGCAGCGTCGCGATGAGCTCGCCGGCGCCGATCCCGAGCAGGGCCGCGGCGGTGCCGGCGGCTGCGGCCCCTGCCCTGTCGCGCGAAGCGGATCCGGTCATGCACTCAGCGTACGAATCCCCGGGATTCGAGGGGCGCCGAGATCACGGATCCGTAAGAACTTCGCAGTTCCACCCTGCTCACTGGACGCGAATTGCGTCTTTGCCGCGGGCGAGGCCGCACTTTGCGACCAGTGAGCGGAGGTGGGCCGGTCGCGATCGGGCGCGGGGCGGATCCGGTCAGCCTCGTGCGCGTGTGATGCGCCCGGTCGCGGCGAGCAGGGCCAGCGCGGCGGCGAACGCGACCAGCATGGTGGCGCCCATCAGAGTCGCGGACACCCCCGCCCGCGACAGCAGTGGCGGCACCAGCGCGCCCAGCAACGCGGCGAGTGTTCCGAGCACGGCGGAGGCGGATCCGGCCCCGCGGGTGATGCGGCCCAGCGCCAGGGCGGTCAGCGTCGGGTTGTTCACGCCGTGCAGGCCGACGAGCAGGAACAGCGGCGCGAGCAGCCACGGCAGCGGGCTGTGCAGCAGCCCGCTCAGCAGCACGGCCGCGGCTGCTGCGGTGCCGAGGGTGAGCGAGATCAGCACGACGCGGCGAGCGTCGAGGCGGCCGCGGCCCTCGGTCCCTGAGGTCCTCGAAGGGCGGCGCGCGAGGCGCCGGCTGATCCAGGCGCCCAGCATGATGCCTCCGGCATTCACGGCGAAGATCAGCGCGAAGCCCTGCGCATCGACGCCGAACTGGTTCTGCAGCACGAACGATGACATCTGCAGATAGGTGAAGAACCCGGCAGAGGCCAGGCCCAGGGTGAGCGCGAACACCATGAACGGCCCGTTGCCGAGAGCCGCCCCGATGCCGCGCAGGTCGTTGCCGAGCCCGCCGGTGGTGCGTTCGGCGCGGGGGTGCGTCTCCGGCACGAACAGTGCCGCCGTCAGCAGCAGCAATGCGCCGATCGCGCCCAGCGCGACGAACAGGCCGCGCCAGTCGGTGAAGGTCAGCAGTGCGCCGCCCAGCAGAGGCGCGAGCACCGGGGCCGCGCCCGCGATCGCCGTGAGCGCGGCGAACGCCGCTGTCGCCTCCGCCCCCGCGTACACGTCGTGCACGACGGCACGGGCGATCGCCATCCCCGCTGCGCCGCACAGCCCCTGCAGCAGTCGCACAAGGATCAGCAGCTCGATCGACGGCGAGACCGCGCACACGAGCGAGGCGACCGCGAAGCCCGCCACGGCCCACAGCAGTGGACGGCGGCGCCCGTAGCGGTCGCTGATCGGACCCCACAGCAGCTGGCCCAGGGCGAGCCCGATGAGGCACGCGCTCATGGTCACCTGGGCGAGCGCCTCCGTCGTGTGCAGCTCGTGGCCGAGCGCGGGCAGCGCCGGAATGTACAGATCCATCGAGAGCGGCCCGAACGCCGAGAGCGCGCCGAGCGCGGGCAGCAGCGAACGACGGGCACGTGCGTTCTCGGCCGAGGATGCGTCGCTCACTCGTCGTCGCCCGAGCCGTGGCGGCCGACTCCGTCGGGGCGTTCCCCGGCGTTCGAGCCCGCCGCGCGCGGCTCGACCCGGATCGGCGTGGTCGCGCTCGTGATCGGCGGGGTCACGGCGCGCCGCATCGCCTCGACCACCCGCACCGGACGCGTCTCATCGAGGGTGAGCAGGAAGCGGGACTCCTCCCGGCGATGCAGCCGCCCGGAGTAGAGCATCCAGCCGGCGCCGATCGCGAACGACAGCAGTCCCGCGGCGCCGCCGACCATGATCGCCGCGCGCGGCCCGAACGCGTCGGCCACCCAGCCCGCGATCGGGGCGCCGATCGGGGTCGCGCCCATCACGACGGCCATGTACAGCGCGAGCACGCGGCCGCGCAGGGCCGGATCCGTCGTCGTCTGCACGTATCCGTTCGCCGTCGTGAGCATGGTCACCGTGGAGAATCCGACGAACACGAGCGTGACGGCGTAGGAGACGTAGTTCGGCATCTGCGCCGAGACGATCGATGCGACGCCGAACCCGCCGGCGGCGATCATGAGCACCCGCACCCTGGCACGATCGCGGCGTGCGGCCAGCAGGGCCCCGGTGAGGGATCCGATCGCGAGCACCGAGCTGAGCACGCCGTATCCGTCTGCCTGCTTGTGGAATTCCAGCGCCATGGTCGACGCGAAGATCGGGAAGTTCATGCCGAACGCGCCGATGAGGAAGACCATCGCGAAGACGACCAGGAGATCCGGCCGGCTGCCCACGTACCGCATGCCCACGATGAGCCCGCCGGCGCGGCGGTTCTTCGGGCGGGGCATGAGCTCGCGGGTGCGGATCAGGAGCAGCGCCACGATCATCGCGAGGAACGTGGCCGCGTTCGCGACGAACACCCAGCCGGATCCGAGGGCGACGATCGCGAGGCCGCCGACGGCAGGGCCGATCAGGCGCGCCATGTTGAAGGACGCGGAGTTCAGCGCGACGGCGTTCGAGGCGTTCTCCATCGAGACCATGTCGGACACGAACGCCTGCCTCGCGGGCGCGTCGAATGCGTTCGCGACGCCGAAGCACGCCGCGAACACGAGCATGAGCGGCAGGGTCATCACGTGCGTGAGCAGGAGCACGGCGACCGCGATGGCGAGCGCCATCAGGGTGCTCTGCGTGACGAGCAGGATCCGGCGCCGGTCGAAGCGGTCGGCGACCCGTCCGGTGAGCCCGACCAGCACGAGGGGCGGCCCGAACTGCAGCGCCATGGTCGCGCCCATCGCCGTGGCGTCGTTGTGCGTGAGCTCGGTCAGCACGACCCAGTCCTGCGCGGTCGACTGCATCCAGCCGCCGATGTTCGAGACGATCGCGCCGAAGAACCAAATCCGGTAGTTGAAGACCCCGAAGGAGCGGAACATCTGGCTCACAGCTCGGCCAGCTTCCGCATCAGGATGCTGGCCTCGTGGAGCACGGTGAGCTCGCGGCTCGTCAGGCCGAGTTCGGTGATCTCGGCGACCAGGAGCTCCGTGCGCCGCTCCAGCGTCTCGACCACGACCTTCTCACCGGCGGCGGTGATCTCCACGTGCACACGGCGCCGGTCCTGGTCATCGGGGATCCGGGTGACGTAGCCCTGCTCCTCGAGCCCGGTCACGACCGCGCTCATCGTGGGGGCGGTGACGCGCTCGCGATCGGCGAGCGCGGTGAGGGAGTGGCGGCCGTGCGCGCGGAGCGCGGCGAGCACGCCGAGCTGGGCGTCGCTCATCGCCGTGTTGCGGCTGTCCACGGCGCGCACGGAGCGCAGGCGGCGGGCGAGTCGGAACGTGGCGAGGCGCAGTTCGGTGGCGGTCTCGTGCAGGTTCTCGGTAGTCATTGCTTAGATAGCCTAACTAAGTATTCGAGAGCATGGGGCTGGATCGGAGTAGGCAGGAGGCTGAACAAATGCCAGCGCGTCCGTTCCGCTCGCATCGGCGACCGGTGAGAATGGACGAATGCCCCTCGCGCTCGAAGTCGCCGTTCAGGACGCTGCCGGAGTACGTGTCGCCCGCGAGATCGGCGCCCGCCGCGTCGAGCTGACCCAGGCCCTGGCCCTCGGCGGGCTCACGCCGTCGCCGGCGACGCTCGAGCTCGCGGTAGAGGCGGCATCGCATGACGGTCCCGAGGTGCACGTGCTGGTGCGTCCGCGTGCGGGCGGGTTCCACTACGACGCGGAGGAGATCGCGACCGCGGTGCGCGACGTGCGCTGGATGCTCGCCCACGGCGCGGCCGGTGTGGTGATCGGTGCGCAGACGGCCGCCGGCGAGCTCGATGCGGACGCCCTGACGCGGTTGCGTGACGCGGCCCGCGAAGCGAGCCCTGACGCCGCCGTCACCCTGCATCGGGTGATCGACGTCACCCCGGATCCGCGGGCCGGGCTCGATGTCGCGCTCGCCCTGGGCCTCACGCGCGTGCTGACCTCGGGTGGGGCGTCGGCCGCATGCGACGGCGTGGACGTGCTGCGCGCTCTGGTCGCGGCAGCCGCGGGCCGGATCGAGGTGATGGCCGGCAGCGGCGTCACCGCGGCGAACGCGGCCGAGATCGCCGCGACCGGGGTGGACGCCCTGCACTTCTCCGCCAAGCGCACGGTCGCCGCGTCCGGATCCGTGCGGATGGGATCCGCGGCCGACGACGGCGGCGGCCACGAGGTCACGGACCTGGAGGAGGCCCGCGCGGTCTGCGCCGCGCTCGGGCTCTGACACGAGCCGGCGCATCGACGCGGGTCGCCCCGCGATGCGGCCTCGGTGAGCGCGCCGACCGCGTCATCTGCCGACCCGATGCGGCGTGCGGGCGTCGGATCCGTAGACTCGGGGCATGGCTGAGACCCGCACCGCCGAGTTCACTGACGCACACGGCATCGCGATCGTCTACGACGTCCATCCCGCAGCCTCCGGCGTCGCCCCGCGTGGAGTGGTGCAACTGCTGCACGGGGTGGGCGAGCACGCGGGTCGCTACGGCGCGCTGATCGCAGCGCTCACCGCCGCCGGGTTCACGGTCTACGCCGACGACCACCGCGGGCACGGGCGCACAGGCATGAAGCAGCACGGCGACGCGGCGAAGCTGGGCCGGCTGGGCCCCGGCGGCATCCGCGCGGTCGTCGCCGACGAATGGCAGCTGACCGAGCTCATCCGCGGCGAGAACCCCGGACTCCCGCTCGTCCTGCTCGGCCACTCCTGGGGGTCGTTCCTCGCGCAGATGGTGCTCAATGCACACCCCGAGGCGTACGACGCCGTGATCCTCACCGGATCCGCCCACCGCACCCCGACCGACCTCAACTCGATGCCGTTGAACGCGCGATGGAAGGGGCCGGACGCGCACGGACTGGAGTGGCTCACGCGTGACCCTGCGGTGTGGGAGGCGTTCCGCGCCGACCCGCTGACGACCGAGGTGCCGCTGCTGAAGCTGTTCGGGCCGATCGAGGCCGCGCGCCTCTACGGGCGCCCGGGCAAGGACTATCCGAACGACGTGCCGGTGCTGCTGATGGTGGGCCGCGACGACCCGGTGGGCGGACCGCGCAGCGTGCACCGCCTCGCCGACGATTACCGCAACCGCTCGGGCCTCAGCGACGTCACCACGCTGGTCTACCCCGACGCGCGTCACGAGATCTTCAACGAGCTGCAGCAGGCCGAGGTGCGCGCCGACCTGCTCGCCTGGCTCGACAAGCGCGTCCCCTCCCGCGACTGAGCCGCGGGGCCGCGGGGGCCCGCGCCGCGTAGGCTGGACCGGTGCACGGTGAGTACAAGGTTCCTGGCGGCAAGCTGGTCGTCGTCGACTTCGAGGTGACGGACGGCGCGATCTCCGACTTCCGGCTGGCGGGGGACTTCTTCCTCGAGCCGGACGACGCGCTCGACGACATCAACGCCGCGGTCACGGGGCTGCCCGTCGAGACCGATGCCTCAGCCATCGCTGCCGCCGTGCGCGCCGCGCTGCCGGCAGGGGCGCAACTGCTCGGACTCACCCCCGAAGCCGTCGGCACCGCGGTGCGCCGCGCGCTCGTGACGGCGCCGGGCTGGCGCGACTTCGACTGGGAGATCGTGCACGACAAGGCCGTCTCGCCGCGCATGAACCTCGCCCTCGACGAGGTGCTCACCACCCGTGTCGGCGAGGGTCGCCGCCGTCCCACGCTGCGGATCTGGGAGTGGGACGAGTCCGCGGTCGTGATCGGATCCTTCCAGTCCTATCGCAACGAGGTGGATCCGGCCGGAGCTGCGAAGCACGGCTTCGACGTCGTCCGCCGGATCTCGGGCGGCGGCGCGATGATGATGGCCGCCGGTCAGATCATCACCTACTCGCTGTACGTGCCGGCGACCCTCGTGCAGGGCATGACGTTCGCCGACTCCTACGCCTTCCTCGACGACTGGGTGCTGCAGGCGCTGCGCTCGCTCGGCATCGACGCCGTCTACCAGCCGCTCAATGACATCGCCGGCCCCAGCGGCAAGATCGGCGGCGCCGCGCAGAAGCGCCTCGCGAACGGCGGAGTGCTGCACCACGCCACGCTCTCCTACGACATCGACGGTCAGATGATGACCGAGGTGCTGCGGATCGGGCGCGAGAAGCTCAGCGACAAGGGCACCGCCTCCGCGGCCAAGCGCGTGGATCCGCTGCGCAGCCAGACAGGCCTCAGCCGCGCCGAGATCATCGAGCGGTTCAAGGACACCTTCCGCGCCGTCACCGGCGCCGAGGACGGCACGATCGCCGCCGACGAATACGAGGCGGCGGAGGACCTGGTGCGCACGAAGTTCGCCACCGAGGCGTGGCTGCACCGAGTCCCATGAGCGGCGCTCCAGAGCCGGTCGCCGAGGTCGCCGAGGCAGCTCCGGTCGCTGAGCCTGTCGAAGCGTCCGGCTACGGCGTGGTCCCTTCGACAAGCTCAGGGACCGGATCGAACTCGGGCGCGCGAACCGGCGTCGTCGAGATCGTGCACGGCGAGGCGCTCGACGTGGCCCGCACGCTGGCCGACGGATCCTTCACGCTCGTCTACCTGGATCCGCCGTTCAACACCGGCCGCACGCAGGAGCGGCATGCGGTCTCGAGCCGCCGTGCCGACCGCTCCGCGGACGCAATTCAGGATGGATCCGGAAAAACGGCCGATTCCGTGCCCGAAATCCGCGGATCCGCGAAATCCATCCTGAGAACGGAACAGCGCACCCCCGAGGAGCGCCCTCGTGAGGTCAACCACGGCTTCCACGGGCACCGCTACGAGCGGGTGCGCGAGCTGCTGCACGCCTACGACGACCGCTTCGACGACTACGGCGACTTCCTGATGCCGCGGCTCGAGGAGGCCTGGCGGCTGCTCGCCGACGACGGCACGCTGTACCTGCACCTCGATTATCGCGAGGCGCACTACGCCAAGGTCATGCTCGACGCGGTGTTCGGGCGGGACTGCTTCCTGAACGAGATCATCTGGGCGTACGACTACGGCGCCAAGCCGCGCACCCGCTGGCCCACGAAGCATGACACGATCCTCGTCTACGTGAAGACGCCGGGCGGGCACGTGTTCAACGTCGACGACATCGAGCGCGAACCGTACATGGCGCCGAGCCTGGTCAGCGCTGCCAAGCGCGAGCGCGGCAAGCTCCCCACCGACGTCTGGTGGCACACGATCGTGCCGACGTCGGGGCGGGAGAAGACCGGGTATCCGACCCAGAAGCCGGAGGGGATCCTGCGCCGCATGATCCAGGCGTCGAGTCGCCCGGGAGATCGGATCCTGGACCTGTTCGCTGGATCCGGCACCGCGGGCGCCGTCGCGTCCGCGCTCGGCCGCGACGCACTGCTCGTGGACGTCAGCCCGGAGGCGGTGCGGGTGATGCGGCAGCGGATCCCGCATGCGACGCTTCGCGAAGGCTGACCGGGGCGCCCGGGAACTCGGGTAGCGTGTGGATCCATGCGCTCCCTGCCCGTGGATCCGAACAGCCGACCGGTCGCGATCGGTTCGCGGTTGCGTGCGGCGCGCAAAGCGCAGTACCTCACGATCGACGAAGTCGCTGAGGTCACCGGCCTGACCAAGGGCTTCCTCTCGCGCGTCGAGCGCGATCTGACCTCGCCGAGCGTGGCGTCGCTCATCACGCTGTGCGACGTGCTCTCGATCTCGGTCGGCTCGCTGTTCGAGGCTCCCGACGTGCGGGTGGTCCCGGCCGGCACCGGCCCGCAGATCAACTTCGGCGGCACGGGGGTCGAGGAGCGGCTGCTCTCGCCCCGTGGGGAGTCGCGCGTGCAGGTCATGCGCTCGACGGTCTCCGCCGGCGGACACGGTGGCGGGCAGCTGTACACGATCGCTGCCGAGGTCGAGGTGCTGCACGTGCTGAGCGGGCGGGTCTCGGTGCGCTTCTCGGATCGGGACTGGCAACTCGGTCCCGGCGACACGGTCACCTTCCGCGGCAGCGAGCCGCACAGCTGGCGCACCGAGGGCGAAGAGGGCGCCGAGCTGATCTGGGTCTTCGCGCCCGCGGCCTGGGCCTGACGGCGAGACCCCGCGGAGCCGTCGGAGGCCGATCGCCGGCCCTGCGCCGGTGCTGAGGACGAGATCCGGTTCGAGGCCTTGACGTGCGTCCTGCGCGGCTGCTAGATTCGCGCACATCGAAAGTTGTCAAATAGGCAACTAAGGATTCATCCAGAACAACTCTTGGATGAGTATGGTGCGTCGAGGAGGTCGCCGTGGTGGTTCCGATTGGTCCTGTCGACAGTTCGCTGATCCCGAGGTACGCCGGGCGCGACGGGTTCGCCAGGCTCCCGCGTCTGGACCAGGTCGGACGCGCCGACATCGTGGTCGCCGGGGTTCCGTTCGACAGCGGGGTCTCCTACCGCTCCGGAGCACGGTTCGGGCCGAATCACATCCGTGAGGCCTCGCGGCTGCTGCGCCCGTACAACCCTGCGCTCGACGTCTCGCCGTTCGAGCTCGCCCAGGTCGCCGACGCCGGCGACATCGCGGCGAACCCGTTCAACATCGGCGAGGCGATCGAGACGATCGAGCAGGCCGCGCTCGACCTCACCGCCGACGACACCCGGCTGGTGATGTTCGGCGGCGATCACACGATCGCGCTGCCGCTGCTGCGCGCCGCCGCCAAACGGCACGGGCCGGTCGCGCTGCTGCACTTCGACGCGCACCTGGACACCTGGGACACCTACTTCGGCGCGGAGTACACGCACGGCACGCCGTTCCGCCGGGCGTTCGAAGAGGGCATCATCGACACCGAGGCGCTCAGCCACGTCGGCACGCGCGGACCGCTCTACGGCAAGAAGGACCTCGAGGACGACCGTCGCTTCGGGTTCGGCATCGTCACGAGCGCCGACGTCTACTACCAGGGCGTCGTCGAGACCGTCGCGAAGCTGCGGGACCGCATCGGCGACCGCCCGCTGTACATCTCGATCGACATCGACGTGCTGGACCCCGCGCACGCCCCCGGCACCGGCACCCCCGAGGCCGGCGGCATCACGAGCCGGGAGATCCTCGAGATCCTGCGCGGCTTCCGCGGGCTGAACATCATCGGCGCCGACGTCGTCGAGGTCGCGCCGGCCTATGACCACGCCGAGCTCACCGGCGTCGCGGCCTCGCACATCGCGTACGACCTGGTGTCGCTGCTCGCGGACAAGCACGCGGCCGATGCCGCGGAAAGGGCCTCCGCATGACGGAGCACATCCGCAACGGCGGTGACGTGGTTGTCGAGACGCTGACCGCGCTCGGCGTCTCGCACATCTTCGGCATCCCGGGGCAGCACGCCCTCGGCCTGTTCGACGCGATCCGCCGCAGCGACCTCGAGTTCGTCAGCTCACGCGTCGAGAACAACTCCGCCTTCGGTGCAGACGGCTATGCCCGCGCGACCGGCGAGGTCGCGGTCATGTTCGTCTCGACCGGGCCGGGAGCCCTCACCGCCCTCGGTGCGCTGCAGGAGCCGTACGCGACCGGCGTACCGGTGCTCGTGATCAGCGCGCAGATCCCCCGCCGAGGTCTCGGCGGGCAGAAGAACGGTCTGCTGCACCAGCTCGACGATCAGCAGCGCAGCGCGCAGAACGTCACCAAGAGCACCGCGCTGGTGCGCGACTCCGCGCACATTCCGAGCGCGATCCTGGCGGCCTGGGAGCTCGCCCAGACCGTGCCGGCGGGCCCGGTCTGGGTGGAGGTGCCGCAGGACGTGCTGCTGGATCGCGCGACGATCCCCGTGGTCCGCGACCTCTCCGCCGCGGTGCCGGTCCGTCCGGCCCGCGCCGAGCTCGTCGACGAGGCTGCGCGCCTGCTCGCCGGAGCCGAGCGGCCGGTGATCCTCGCCGGTGGCGGGGTGCGCAGGTCGGCGACCGGATCCGCAGAGCTGCTGCGAGTGGCCGAGGCGCTCGGCGCGCCGGTCGTCTCGACGGCGGGCGGCAAGGGTGCGATCCGCTTCGATCACCCGCTCTCCGCGGCGAGCTGGATCGAAGACCGCTGCACGACCGACCTCCTGGAGGACGCGGATGTGCTGCTGGTGGTCGGCAGCACGATCGGCGAGGTCACCAGCAACTACTTCACCTTCGCGCCCCGCGGGCGGCTGATCCAGATCGACGCCGAGCCGCGCGCCCTGGGGTCGAACCATCCGGTGCTGGGAATCCATGCCGACGCCGGTCTCGCGCTCGGCGCGATCGCGGACGCGCTGGAGGGATCCGGATCCGCCGACGGATCCGCGGATCCGGAAACCGTCGAGACCACGCGGCAGGACGCGAACCTGCGCGGCGCCCGGATCGCGGCCGAACTGCGCGCCCGGGTCGAGGAGCGCCTCGCGGGGCAGGACCTCGCGACCGAACGGAACCTGCTGCGCGACCTGCGCGCGGCGGTGCCGTCCGATGCGCAGACCTTCTGGGACATGACGATCGCGGCCTACTGGGCCTGGTCGGCGTGGGATCCGGAGGACGGCGGGTTCCACTCCGCGCAGGGCGCGGGCGGGCTCGGCTTCGCGTTCCCCGCAGCCATCGCCGCCGCGATCGGCACGGGCCGTCGCACGCTCGCCGTGTCCGGCGATGGCGGCGCGATGTACTCGATCGCCGAGCTCGCCACCGCCCGACAGCACGGCGCCAACGTGACCTGGCTGATCGTCGACGACGGCGGCTACGGGATCCTCCGCGAGTACATGGAGGGCGCCTTCGGGCAGGCCACGGCGACCGAGCTGGCACGGCCCGATTTCGTGGCGCTGTCCGCCGCGTTCGGCGTCCCCGCCTATGAAGCCACCCTCGACACCCTCGGCGAGATCGTCGCCGGCACCTTCCGGCAGTCCGGACCCGTCGTGGTCGTGCTGCCTGCGCTGCTGCGCATGTTCGAACTCACCTGACGCACGCCGGTCCTCGCCCGAGACGCCGGATCATCATTCGTCCCCTCCACGCACGACAAAGGAGCCCTCGTGGATATCGCCATCATCATCATCTACCTCGTCGCCATGCTGGCGTTCGGGTTCTGGGGCAAGACCAGGACCAAGAACTCCAAGGACTTCCTGGTCGCCGGGCGCCGCCTGGGCCCGGGGTTCTACACCGGAACCATGGCCGCGGTCGTGCTCGGCGGTGCGTCCACCGTCGGCGGCGTCGGCCTCGGCTACAAGTTCGGCATCTCCGGCATGTGGCTCGTCGTCGCCATCGCCGTCGGCCTGCTGCTGCTCAGCCTGCTGTTCGCCCCGGCCATCCAGCGGCTGAAGGTGTACACGGTCGCGCAGATGCTGCAGCTGCGGTACGGCATCAACGGCACCCAGGCCTCCGGCATCGTGATGGCGCTGTACACCCTGATGCTCGTGGTCACCTCGACCATCGCGTACTCGACGATCTTCCACGTGCTGTTCGGTACGGAGCGCTGGGCATCGATCACGATCGGCGCCGCCATCGTGATCATCTACTCGTCGATCGGCGGGATGTGGTCGATCACGCTCACCGACATGGTGCAGTTCATCATCAAGACCGTCGGCGTGTTCTTCCTGCTGCTGCCGTTCTCCTGGACGCAGGCCGGCGGCTACGACGGCATCGTGAAGCGCCTCGGCGAGACGGTCGGCGCCTCGCACTTCGACCTGTTCGCCATCGGCGGCGACACCATCATCACGTACTTCGTGATCTACACGTTCGGCATGCTGATCGGCCAGGACATCTGGCAGCGCGTCTTCACGGCCCGCTCTCCGCAGGTCGCCCGCTGGGGCGGCACGGCGGCCGGCATCTACTGCGTGCTGTACGGCATCGCCGGCGCGCTCATCGGCACGGCGGCCGCGGCGGTGCTGCCGAAGGACGCCGTGAAGGACGACGTCTACGCCGCCATGGCCGAGCACGCCCTGCCGGTCGGCCTGTCCGGCATCGTTCTCGCCGCCGCCGTGGCCGCGATGATGTCGACGGCCTCGGGTGCGCTCATCGCCTCGGCGACCGTGGCCCGCGCCGACGTGATGCCGCTGCTGCGGCGTCTGGTGGGCCGGGGAACCGATCACAGCCACGACATCGGTCAGGGCAATCCCGAGCACGACATCCGCTCGAACCAGATCTACATCGTCGTCCTCGGCGTGGTCGCTACCCTCATCGCGCTCGTCCTCAATGATGTGGTCGCCGCACTCACTGTGGCCTATGACGTGCTGGTGGGCGGCCTGCTGGTCTCCATCCTCGGCGGCCTGATCTGGAAGCGCGCGAACGGCGCCGGCGCGATCGCGTCGATGATCGTCGGCACCGCCGTGACCCTCGGAAGCATGGTGGTCTACGGCATCATCGCCGGTGATGCGCTCTCGGGTGTGCTCGCGAACGAACCCATCTACTGGGGCCTGCTGTCCAGCGTCGTCGTGTACGTCGTGGTGAGCCTTGCGACCAAGCCCACGCCCGCGGATGTGCTGCAGCGCTGGGAGGACCGTAAGGCGGGCAACTTCGACGAGGAGACCGGCGTCGTCGTGGTCGAGCCGCAGCACCACTGAGCGCGACCGCACCCGGCGCGATCGCGGTCCACGCGTCTGCGCCGGGTGCGACGATCAGCACAGGATGCGACGATCAGCACGCGGATCCGGCGGAAACGCGTGCTGATCGTCGCACTGTGTGCAGATCGTCACCGGTGCGGATCCGCATGCGACGCTGCGCCCATCACGGGCCTCAGCGCACGTCGATGAACACCGGGTTCGCGTAGAACCACGTGTCCGACCACGGGTCGCCCTCGCCGTCGCCGTGCCGCTGCGGACCCGCGGGGTCGACGGCGGCACCGTGGTATCCGGCGCCGGTCCGGTTGCCGTCGCTGCCGCGGAACCGCACGTAGAACGGCCGGTCGACCCGTTCGAACACGTGCGTCAGGGTGAAGGTGCCGCGACTGCCCGTGGTGTCGAACTGGCGCACCACGCGCGTCTCGGGCGCACGCATGGCGTCGGCGTCCGCCGTGGTGCCCGTGACCGGCCCGGCGATCACGTCGACGTGCGCGAGCTGCGGCAGGATGCCGGCCGCGTTCACGTAGTCCGTGGTGGTCACGGTGATGGTGACGACGACATCCTGTCCGCGCTTCGCGGTCAGCCGGCCGCCCAGCGTGACCGTCGTCCCGGACGCATTGCCCCAGCCGCCGCCGTTGCCGTTGCCGCGACCGTTGCCCTTGCCGGGCATGGTGGCGCCGACCTGGACGTCGAGCCCCGCGATCAGGTGGCCGTGATCGACCCACATCCGGCCTCGGCGCATCGCCTCGAGCACGCCGGCGTAGGAGCGCGTCGTGACGCCCGTGTGCAGGCGCGAGAACTGTCCGGGCCAGAAGTCGCTGCCGCCCTGGGGCATCCCGGTGTCGACCGGATCGGGCCGCATCCCGCGTACGGCCCAGCGGTCGAACTCGCTCGGCAGGCTCGCATACGGTTCACCGGCCGGGTAGTCCCCGATGCGCCAGGTGTCTTTCACGGTGAGGTGGTTGTCGGAGTTCGACGTGATCCAGAAGGGCTTGCCCTCGGCGAGCATCGCGTCCCAGAGTCCGCCGACGGTGGCGGTGGCCCAGTCGAACCCGCCGTACGGACGGTAGGCGTCCGCGGGGTAGGCCGCCCAGCTGTCCGGCCGCGGCGCGTTCACGTACTCGCCGCGCTGATCACCGGGTCCGGCATTCTGGCTGATCGCCGATCCCTGCGCACCGGGCGCGCCCTCCATGCCGATGAAGATGTCCGGATCCGCGTCGCGCCATCCGCGGAGCTCGTGGGGGGAGTCGATGCCGAGGCGCATCGGATGGTTCGCGAGCACGACGGCGTCGCCGAGGGCGCCGGCGGACTTCTGCGCGCCGAGCCAGGCGACCGCTTCGGCCGCACGGCGCTCGAAGTCCGCCATCTGGGCGGCGTCCGCCGGCTTGTCCCAGTGATTGAGCTTGCCGTCCCAGGCCAGCTCGAAGGCGCGCAGCAGGCGGATGTCGTCGGTGCCGGGGGTGATCAGCACGGTGGCGTGCTCGGCGGCCGGGATGTACCACTCCAGGCCCTGGAAGATCAGCATGCCGCGGGCATCCCGCTCCTGCTGGATGAGGTCGCGCGCGGTGGGCAGTCCGCGGTCGGCGTGGGCGAAGTTGCTGTGCTCCGTGAAGGCGAGCCAGTCGACGCCGTAGTGCTGTGCGGCGTCGAGCTGCTGGGCCATCCGGTACTTCGCGTCGTGGCTGAACTGCGTGTGCACGTGGTGGTCGCCCACGAGCCATGCCAGCTGCGGGTCGCCGGCGGGGCGCGTCGCGGATGTGCTCGCCATCGCTGCGCCGGCTCCGCCGAAGGCCGACAGCCCGCCGGCGGCGAGGGCGATACCGGCGGTGCGGAGGATGTCGCGGCGGGAGAAGCCCAGCGCGCTCAGTTCGGCGTCGGCGTCGAGGGCATGGGTGCGCGGGGCGTCGTGGGTGTGCATCAGGCGCTTCCTTCGGAGTCGGGGACCCTGGGACCCTAGGCACTGCGGATGGACGGCGAGGAAACATCCGATGTCCTGCGCGTGGCGAATCGCGCCGGGTGCTCAGTCCCTCAGCCGCGGGCGCCGGTGCTGCGCGAACGCCTCCGCCAACGTTCCTCGCACGGCGCCGATCGCCTCCGAGCCTCGTGCCGACTCGCGCACAGCCGTGAACACCTCGCGCACGGGGGATCCGGGCAGCTCGGCCAGCGTGACGCGCGCCGCCGTGTCGCCCCAGATCAGATCCGGCAGCATGCCGACTGCGTGGCCGGCCTCGATCAGCCGCACGTGCGCGGTCAGGTCGGCCGCCTCGAAGCGCACATCGGGCTCGAAGCCCGCGGCGCGGCACTGCTGCACCGCCCACTGGCGCGCGGCGGATCCGGTGGGCTCCATGACCCAGGCGCGATCGCGCAGCCTGTCGAGCGACGCGGCGTGCTCGCCGGGAGGCAGGACGAGGCGGATCGGATCCTCGCCGATGAGCTCGTGCACGTTGCCGGGGTGCCGCTCGCGCGTGTGGCCCGGATACTGCTCGGCGATCACGAGGTCGAATCGGCGCGCGGTGAGCTCGAACAGGCCCTCCTCGGGCGGGGCCTCGGTCATCTCGACGCGCAGGTGCGGATGCGTGAGCGCGAGCGCCGTGAGCGCGGCGGGCACGATCGTCTCGGCGGCGGTGGGCATGGCGCTGATCCGCACGGCCTCGGCCGGGGCGTGCGCGAGTGCCTGCCGGGCCTGCTCGTCGAGTTCGAGGGCGCGCGCGGCGTGCGCGGCGAGCACCCTGCCTTCCGGGGTCAACCTGATACGGCGCCCATCGGGTTCGAGCAGCGCGGCTCCGGCCTCGCGTTCGAGCAGCGCGAGCTGCTGCGACACCGTGGAAGGGCTGTACGACAGGGAGCGCGCGACCTCGGCGACCGTGCCGCGCAGGGCGAACTCGTGCAGCAGTCGCAGCCGTCGCAGCTCGAACATGGACCCTCCTCGATCATTCGATATATACGAATGATATCCGTCATGAATGATCGCTTTTCCTGCAGGGAGATCGGATCCATGCTGGGAGCGTCCCCGCGCGTGCGCGCGTGATCCCGACCCCCGGCACCGAACCCACGAGGAACCATGACCGCCACCGAAAGCCCCGTCTCCGCCGCAGCCGGCATCGACGATCTCTCCGCTCTCGCCCACGACGCCGTCGCCCTCGTCAAGAAGTGGCTCGTGGAGAGCCGCGAGGTGCCCGTCGATGCCGCCGGTCAGCGTCTCGCCGGCGTGCTGCGCGACCCCAACGGCCTCGACTTCACGGTCGGCTTCGTCGACGGCGTCGTGCGCCCGGAGGACCTCAAGGTCGCCGCGGCCAAGCTCAAGGAGCTCGTGCCGCTGACCCCCGGCTTCCTGCCCGCGCCGATGAAGGCCGCGATCGGCCTCGGCGGCGCGACCGCCGGCATGGTCCCCGGCATCGTCGTGCCCGCGGCCCGCACGGTGCTGCGCCAGATGGTGCGCCACCTCATCGTGGACGCCCGCGACGAGAAACTCGGCAAGGCCATCGCGCACATCCGCGAGACCCAGGGCGTGAAGCTCAACATCAACCTGCTCGGCGAGGCGATCCTCGGCCGCGAGGAGGCCGCGCGCCGTCTCGAGGGCACCCGTCGTCTGCTTCAGCGCGACGATGTCGACTACGTCTCGATCAAGGTCTCGTCCACCGTCGCCCCGCACAGCCCGTGGGCCTTCGACGACGCCGTCGCCGATGCCGCCGAGGCGCTGTTGCCGCTGTACCGGATCGCGCTCAAGGGCATGCCGGACGGATCCGCGAAGTTCATCAACCTCGACATGGAGGAGTTCAAGGATCTCGACCTCACGATCGCGGTCTTCACGGACATCCTCGACCGTGCGGAGTTCACCACCCTCGAGGCCGGCATCGTGCTGCAGGCCTACCTGCCCGATGCGCTCGGCGCCATGATCCGCCTGCAGGAGTGGGCGGCGAAGCGCGTGGCCGATGGCGGTGCTCCGATCAAGGTGCGCGTCGTCAAGGGCGCCAACCTGCCGATGGAGACCGTCGACGCCGAGTCGCACGGCTGGCCGCTCGCGACCTGGTCGACCAAGCAGCAGTCCGACGCCTCGTACAAGGCCGTGCTCGAGTACGCGCTGCGCCCCGAGCACGTCAAGAACCTGCGGATCGGCGTCGCCGGTCACAACCTCTTCGACATCGCGCTGGCGTGGCTGCTCGCCGAGAAGCGCGGCGTCACCGAGGGCATCGAGTTCGAGATGCTGCTCGGCATGGCCTCCGCGCAGGCGCAGGTCGTCAAGCGCACCGTCGGCTCGCTGCTGCTGTACACGCCGGTCGTGCACCCCGACGAGTTCGACGTGGCGATCGCCTACCTGATCCGCCGCCTCGAGGAGGGGGCCTCGCAGGAGAACTTCATGTCGGCTGTCTTCGACCTCGACGCGGACCCGGCGCTCTTCGAGCGCGAGAAGGAGCGCTTCCTCGCCTCCGTGCGCTCGATGCCCACCGAGGTGCCCGGCACCAACCGCGTGCAGGATCGCACCGCGCCCGCCGCGCCGGGTCTCACCGACGGCTTCCTGAACGCCCCCGACACCGACCCGTCGCTCGCGGCGAACCGGGTGTGGGGCGACGCGATCCGTGCCCGCATGAAGGAGTCCGAACTCGGCAACGCGACGGTCGAAGCGAACACCCTGTCCACCCCGGAGCAGGTCGACACCGCGATCGCGACCGCCGTCGCCGCGGGCGAGGCCTGGCGCGCACTCGGCGCCGAGGGGCGTGCCGCGATCCTGCACAAGGCCGGCGACGTGCTCGAGGCGCGTCGCGCCGATCTGCTCGAGGTCATGGGATCCGAGGCGGGCAAGGTCATCGAGCAGGGCGACCCCGAGGTCTCCGAGGCGATCGACTTCGCGCACTACTACGCGGAGAGCGCCAAGAAGCTCGCCGATGTCGACGGCGCGACCATGCAGCCGGTCGGTCTGACCGTCGTCACGCCGCCGTGGAACTTCCCGGTCGCGATCCCGGCCGGATCCACCCTCTCGGCTCTGGCGACCGGATCCCCGGTCATCATCAAGCCCGCCCGTCAGGCCCGCCGCTCCGGCGCGGTCATGGTCGAGGCGCTGTGGGAGGCCGGCGTGCCGCGCGAGGTGCTGCAGTACGTGCAGCTCGACGGCCGCGACCTGGGCACCAAGCTCGTGAGCGACCCGGCCGTGGGGCGCGTCATCCTCACCGGCGGCTACGAGACGGCCGAGCTGTTCCGCGGGTTCCGTCAGGATCTGCCGCTGCTCGCCGAGACCAGCGGCAAGAACGCCATCATCGTCACCCCGTCCGCCGACCTGGACCTCGCGGCGAAGGACGTCGCGTACGCCGCGTTCGGCCACGCCGGTCAGAAGTGCTCGGCGGCATCGCTCGTCGTGCTCGTCGGATCCGCCGCGCGCTCCGAGCGGTTCCGCCGCCAGCTCGTCGACGCCGTGCGCGCTTACGACGTCGGCACGCCCGAGGACGGCTCCAACCGCATCGGCCCGCTCATCGGCCCGGCCGGGGGCAAGCTGCTCGGCGCCCTGACCACGCTGCACGCGGGCGAGAGCTGGCTGCTGAAGCCGGAGAAGCTCGACGAGGCCGGCCAGCTGTGGCGCCCGGGCATCCGCGACGGCGTGAAGCGCGGATCCGAGTTCCACCGTGTGGAGTACTTCGGTCCGGTGCTGGGCATCATGACCGCCGACTCCCTGGACGAGGCGATCGACGTCGTCAACGACATCGATTACGGCCTCACCTCGGGGCTGCACTCCCTCGACGAGGACGAGATCCAGACCTGGCTCGCCGCGATCCAGGCGGGCAACGTGTACGTCAACCGCGGCACCACGGGCGCGATCGTGCAGCGCCAGCCGTTCGGCGGCTGGAAGAAGGCCGCGGTCGGCGCCGGCTCCAAGGCCGGCGGCCCGAACTACCTCGTCGGTCTGTCCGAGTGGACCGACGCGCCCGTCTCGACGACGCGCGAGCTCGACGCGCTCGCGACGGGCGCCGTCGGCGCGCTCGCCGCCGCGGGCGACGCGGACGCCGACATCGCGTGGCTGCGCGGCGCACTGGCCACCGACATCGACGCCTGGGCCGAAGAGTTCGGCGTGGTGCGCGACGCCACCGGCCTCACCACCGAGCAGAATGCGCTGCGCTACCAGGCCGTGCCGGTCACGGTGCGCTTCGAGGGCGACCGCGTCGCCGAGCTGATCCGTGTGGTCGCCGCCGGCCGCCGGGCCCGCGCGCGGGTGACCGTTAGCACGCTCGCTCCGTTGCCGGGATCCGTGGCTACCTGGCTCGGCACGCAGGATGTGACCGTCGCCACCGAGGACGCCGCCGCATGGGCCGCACACGCTCAGCGCCTCGCCGCGCGCGACGGCCGGGTGCGCCTCATCGGCACCGCCGCAGCGGCAACCGCGGAGGCCGTGAACGGGTCGCCCAGCCTCGCGCTGTACGCGAACCCGGTGGTCGCCGCCGGTCGCGTCGAGATCCTGACCTTCCTGCGCGAGCAGGCGGTCTCGGTCACCGCGCACCGCTTCGGTACGCCGCACCGCTACGACATCCCGCTGCTGGATCCGATCGCCTGATCGGATCTGGATCCCGATTCTGCGCGCCGTGCCGCGGCGTCGGGATCCGCCCGGGGCGTCGCGCCCCGTATCGACCCGAACCCGCCGTCCCGCTCCCACTGGACGGCGGGTTCGTCGTCTTCGCCGGTACGTAATTCAGGCTGGATCTGCCGCAAAGGGCCCGGATGGATCGATTCGGGCGGTCACGAGCGAACTCAACCTGAATTACGCACGGGGACCACCACCCACCGGGGTCGTTGAGCGAACACGGCCGAAGGCCGAGTGAGACGAAACGCGGTGCTCTCGCGAGATGCTGCGTTTCGTCTCGCGGAGACCCGCACTGAGCGCAGCGCAGCGAGTCGAAGCGTCGCTCAACGACCCCGGTGGCTTTGCGCGACCCGCCGCTGCGCCCTCAACGATCCCGTGTGGGGGAGTGCCCTCACGCCAGCGGCAGGGCCCCGTCGTAGGCGGTCGCGGACAGCGCCGGCTCTGCCGGTCCAGCACCGAAGACGCGCGAGAGCCCCGGATCCGTGCGCCACTGCGGCCAGCCCGGATCGCCTTCCTCGACGAATCGGGCCGCCACGCCGTGCATCTCGGTGGCGAGGTGCTGCGGCGGGGTGGGACCGGCCAGGCGCTCCACGAGCGGATCCTCGAGCACGTCGAACCAGAAGGGCACGTCGAGGCAGTGGCACGACCACCCCTTCGCCGGGGACACCCAGGCGAAGCGGTAGGCCCAGGTGGGGGCGTCGCCTCGGGCCTGCGCGGCCCGCACCACGAGCGAGCGGAACACCCGGTCCGTCACGAACCGGCCGAGCAGCGCCGGTGTGCCGCGCCGGCGCTGGGCGCGGTTCGCGGCGAGGTACGCCCGGCGCACGCTGCGATCGCGGCTCAGCAGCATCAGCGCGAGCGCTGCGGGGACGAACCGCAGGACGCCGGGAGCCCGGTCCATCGTCATGGTGAATTCGTCGTCGGTGGCCCCGAGGAGCAGCGGCTTGTCGGCGCCGATCCCGTCCCGCAGCGCCTGCACGGCGGGCCGCGGCACGACGTCACCATCGACCACCGGGCCCCAGGGCAGCCCGTCTGCGAGCGGGGCGAGCAGGGCCTTCAGCTTCGTGGCCCCGAGCAGCGCGGCCTTCGGCTGCGCACGCTGCAGGGTGCGCTCCGGCACGGCGCGGAAGCCTTCGGCATCGGGCGCGCAGCCGAGCAGCACGCCCAGCGCCCGCGTGCGCCGCGCCGCCAGGTCGGGGTCGATGTCCGCCAATGCGGGGGAGAAGGCCATCGCCGCATGGAACAGGTGCTGCGCGCGCTCCAGGCCGAGCAGGGTCAGCACTGCGCCCGCGCCGGCGGACTGCCCCGCGATCGTCACGCGCGACGGATCCCCGCCGAACGCCGCGATGTTGCGCTGCACCCACTCCAGCCCCGCGATCCAGTCCAGCACGCCGCGATTCGCCGGAGCGCCCGGCATCAGGCCGAAGCCGTCGAAGCCGAGCCGGTAGGACACGGACACGGTCACCACGTCGTCGCGATTGAACGCGGCGCCGTCGTACCAGGGGCTCGCGGGCGAGCCGTCGACGTAGCCGCCGCCGTGGATCCACACCATGACCGGGCGGGATCCGCCGACCGACGGGGTGAACACGTTCACGTTCAGCGTCGCGGCGCCGGGGATGCTCGGTTCGGGGATGAGCGTCTCGCCCTTGTCGCCGCGTTGCGCGGTGGGGCCGAAGGCGGTCGCGTCGCGCACCTCGGTCCACGGCGCGGGAGGCTGCGGGGCGGCGAACCGGCGCTCGCCGGTGGGTGCCGCGGCGAACGGGATTCCGAGGAATGCGGCCGAGGCGCCGGGGGTACCGGGCTCGCCCCGCCAGAACCCGCGCACGGGACCGGTGTCGGTCTGGGCGAGGGGTGCGTCGGCGGTCATCCGATCAGCGTATCCGGCCGCCCCGATGGGGTCGTTGAGCGAGGACGCGCTTGCGCGACCGAGACGAAACGCGGTGCTCTCACCGGCGGCGTTTCGTCTCGCGGAGACCCGCACTGAGCGAGCGCAGCGAGTCGAAGTGTCGCTCAACGACCCCGGGGAGCGGTCATTCAGGGCCTCAGCAGGGTGAAGAACCGCTCGATGTCCGCGGCCATGTCGATCGTCGGATCCAGCATCCATGCGTTCTGCAACCCGTCGGCGAGGGCGTGCCCGGCGCGGATGATCCATTCGGGATCCAGGTCGCTGCGCATCCGCCCTTCCGTCTGCGCGGCGGCGATGGCCTCACGAGCCGCGGCATGCACCCGCGCCGTCCGCTCGAGGAAGAAGTCGTGCGCGGGGTGGGTCGGGTCGGCCGCCTCGGCCTGCAACTGGGTGTACAGCTGCACGAGCCCCGGCACGTCGGCGTTGTGACGCACCACCAGCAGGAAGCCGTCGAAGAACTCGATCTCATCGCTGACGCCGATGTCCTGCGCGTCCCGCGCGCGCAGGATCTCGACGAACAGCTGCTCCTTGGTGCCGAAGTAGTGCAGCAGGCCGGCCGGGCTCAGCCCCACGGCGTCGGCGATCTCGCGCACCGAGGCGTTGCGATAGCCGAGCCTGCCGACGATCTCGAGCGCGGCCTCGAGGATCTCCTCGCGCTTGACGACGCCCTTCGCGTACGCGCCTCGTTTGGCCATGGGATCAGGATATCCGTCCGTCACGAAACATGAATGACGGTCGGTTTGTGACACCGAAACCCTTGCGGCGTTCAGGTTTCGGTGTCACAATACGAGTCGGATCCAAATACCAAACAAGGTTCGGGATTTGGATCCGAGCCCGATCCGCTCGACGAGGAGCCGCCCCATGACCATCACCCCTCCCGATCCCGCCGCCGAGATCGCCCCCACGGGGCTCATCCGGGCGGCCGCGCCCGCTGCGGGGGAGCCGGCGGCGAGCCCGCCGGCGACCAAGCGGCTGCTGCCCAGCCTCCTCATCGCGTCGATGACGCTGTTCGCCACCTACGGCGGGCTCATCGCGATCCTGCTGCCGACGCAGATCTTGCTGCTCGACGAGAAGAACAAGGTCGCCAATCTCGCGATCGTCACGACGACCTCCTTCATCTTCACGTTGTTCGCGCAGCCGATCGCGGGTGCGCTCAGCGACCGCACGCGCTCGCGCTTCGGCCGGCGCGTGCCGTGGATGGTGCTCGGCGCGCTGGTGGGAGGCGTGCTGCTGCTGGGGATGGGCTCGCTCACCGATCTGATGTGGATCACCGTGTTCTGGGTGGTGATCCAGGTCGCGCTGAACTTCCTGCAGGCGCCGCTGACGACCATCACGGCCGACCGCTTCCCGCGTGCGAAGCGCGGCGGCGCGAGCGCCATGATCGGTCTCGGCACGCAGCTCGGCATGACGGTCGGCGTCATGCTCGCGGTCGGACTCGGCGCACAGCTGGGCCTCGGCTATTCAGTCTTCGGCATCGCCGTGATCGTGGTCACGATCCTGTTCGCGCTGTTCAACAAGGACTGGTCTTCGAAGGATGCGGAGGTCGAGCCGTTCCGCTGGGGCCCGTTCTTCAAGGGCTTCTGGATCAACCCGCGCAAGCACCCCGACTTCTTCTGGGCCTTCACCGGCCGCTTCCTGCTGATCCTGGGCTACTTCGTCGTCTCGGCGTATCAGCTGTACATTCTGACCGACTACATCAAGCTGCCGCTGCAGGAGGCGCAGGGCGCCGTGATGACCCTGACGCTCGTGGCCTTCGTGCCGACGCTGATCGCGATCGCGCTCTCCGGCTGGTGGAGCGACAAGGTGGGCCGTCGCAAGGTGTTCATCTACGTCGCGACCGTCGTCATGGCCGCGGGGCTCGCGTTCCCGCTGATCATGCCGAACATGACCGGCATGATCCTCATGAGCATCGTCAACGGCGTCGGCTTCGGCCTGTACATGTCGGTCGACGCCGCGCTCATGACCGAGGTGCTGCCGAACGAGGGCACCTCGGCCGGCAAGGACCTCGGCATCCTCAATGTCGCCACCAACATCCCGCAGGCGCTGAGTGCGCCGATCGCCGCGGTCATCATCGGATCCCTCGGGGGCTATCCGGTGCTGTTCGTCTTCGCGATCGTGTTCGCGGTCCTCGGGGCGATCGCCATCGCACCGATCAAGTCGGTCAAGTAGCAGTCCGCCGTCCCTGCGGCCGGATCGGATCCGGTGCGGCCGCAGGGAACGGCAGCAATCTCCTCCACGAAAGGAACTCTGATGGAGAACACCCAGACCTCGTCCGTCGCGGCAGGCGCCGCGCTCGCGCAGCCCGAAGTGCGGATCGCAGAAGGCGTCGTCCGCGGGCGCTGGCGCCCCACCACGGGTGGCAAGGGCAATCCGCAGTCGGCGGCGTTCCTCGGTATCCCCTTCGCCGAGGCGCCCGTCGGCGAGCTCCGCTTCGCAGCCCCGGTGCCCAAGGCGCCTTGGGAGGGCGTGTTCGATGCCGCGGAGTTCGGCGCGACCGCGCAGCGCGGCGACCCCGGAGTGACGCTCATCCCCGAGCCCAGCGTCGAGGGCGAGTCCACGCTCAACGTGAACGTGTACACCCCGCTGGTCCCGGCCGACGGTACCGGGGACGCGGCAGGCATGCCCGTGCTCGTCTACATCCACGGTGGCGGCTACTTCGCCGGGTCCCCGGCCAGCCCCTGGTACGACGGGCGCAACTTCAACCGCGACGGCGTCGTGACCGTGACGATCTCGTACCGGCTCGGCTTCGACGGATTCGGCTGGATCGAGGATGCCCCGTCGAACCGCGGCGTGCGCGACTGGTTGCTCGCCCTGGACTGGGTGCAGCGCAACATCGCGGCCTTCGGCGCGGATCCGGGGCGTGTCACCATCGCCGGGCAGTCCGCCGGCGGTGGCGCGGTGATGACCCTGCTCGGCATGGAGAAGGCGCAGCACCTGTTCCACGGCGTGTATGCGATCTCGGGCGCGCTCGCCGATGTGTCGGCCGCGCGCTCGGAGGAGTTCGGGCGCCGTCTGGCCGCCGAGCTCGGCGTCGCCCCGACCCGGGAGGGCCTCGGTGTGCTAAGCGAGGAGCGGATCCTCGAGGCGCAGAAGAAGCTCACCGCCTTCGACGGCGGTGACATGAGCGACATCGTCGAGAAAGGGCTCCCGCTCGGGCCGTCCGTCGACGGCGACCTCATCCTGCGTCCGACGCCCGAGTCGTTCCGCGCCGGTGTCGGATCCGACAAGCCCCTCGTGCTCGGCGCCACCGATGACGAGTTCACGATGGCGACGGCCGATGCCGGCAGGGCTATGGCACTCGTGCCGAAGGGGATCCTGCTCGGCAAGCTCGGGGTGCCGAAAGAAGCGCGCAGGCCCTACCTCGCCGCGAACGCCGATGTGCTCGCGAAGGGCAAGGCGCGCCTGGCCGGGCGTGTGCTGACGGATCGGATGTTCCGTGTCGCGATCCTGCGGATCGTGGCAGATCGCGGTGCGGCCCCCACCTGGGTGTACCGGTTCTCCTGGCCGTCCGGCACCTTCGGCTTCGCCGAGCACTGCCTCGACGTGCCGTTCTTCTTCGATTGCCTGGACGGTCCCGCGATGGTGCCGCTGGCAGGGCCCAACCCGCCGCAGACGCTCGCGGACGAGGTGCACGAGGCCGCGGTCGCGTTCATCGTGGGCGGGGACCCGGGCTGGTCGCGCTACGACGCCGCGACCGGGATCGCGCGTGTGTACGACACCCCGTCGCGAGACGTGGCGGACGCCTACGCGTCGGTGCGGCCGCTGCTCACCACTGGTCTTGCTCGGCGGAGTCCGGCGCGGGTGCCTGCATGAGGTCGAACAGCGTCTCGATGAGGGCCGTCATGTCGAGCTCCGGTTCGACGAGCAGCTGCATCTGGGCGCCGTCCGAGACGGCCTGCAGCAGCCGCGCGGCCAGCATCGGATCGATGCCGCTGCGGATCCGGCCCTCGGCCTGAGCGTCGGCGATCGTCCCGGCCCATCGATCGCGCAGGCCGGCGCCGCGTTCGGCGAAGAAGGCGCGGGAGGGGTGCTCGGGGTTCGCGGCGTCGGCCGCGAGGCGGGTGAACAGCTCGACGAGCCCCGGCACGCGGGCGTTGTGGCGGACGATGTCGAGATAGCCGTCGCGCATCTCGTCGAGGTCGGCGGCCCGCGCGGCCCCGAGATGGCCGGCCATGTCGACCTCATCGCGCGTGCGCAGGATCTCGACGAACAGCTCGTCCTTGCTGTCGAAGTAGTGCAGGAGGCCGGCCTGGCTGAGGCCGACCGCCTCGGCGAGCTCCTTCACGGAGGCCCCGTGATAGCCCTCGCGGGCGACCACCGCGAGGGCTGCGTGCAGGATCTCCTCGCGCTTCGCGATGCCCTTCGCGTACGAACCTCGTCGTGCCATGACCCGAGACTATCCCGGCCTCTGCTGCGATGGATTCAAAACCGAGTAATACTTGCTTTTTATCCCACAACCTGATCGACTGACCCTGCCCGTCACCCGAGAGTCGTCCACGAAGGAGTCGACAATGACATCGCCCCGCGATCACCTGCCCCAGCTCAGCACCGAGGAGAAGGCGTCGCTGACCAGCGGCAAGGACTTCTGGACGCTCAAGCCCATCGAACGCATCGGCGTGCCGTCGATCATGGTCACCGACGGCCCGCACGGCCTCCGCAAGCAGGCCGCGGAGAGCGATCACCTCGGCCTCAGCCAGAGCGTCCCGGCGACCTGCTTCCCGCCGGCGTCCGGACTCGGATCCGCCTTCGATCCCGAGCTCGCCGAGCGGGTCGGAGTCGCGCTCGGCGTGGAGTCGGCGATCGAGGACGTCGCTGTGATCCTCGGCCCCGGCATCAACATCAAGCGCTCGCCGCTGTGCGGGCGCAACTTCGAGTACGTCTCGGAGGATCCGATCGTGTCCGGCGTGATCGGTGCGGGACTCGTGAAGGGGATCCAGTCGCAGGGGGTCGGCAGCTCGCTCAAGCACTTCGCGGCGAACAACCAGGAGTTCGAGCGGATGACCGCCTCGAGCGACGTGGATCCCCGACCGCTGCGGGAGATCTACCTGCGCGGCTTCGAGCGCGTCGTCACCGATGCCCAGCCGTGGACCGTGATGTGCTCGTACAACAAGATCAACGGCGTGTATGCGTCGCAGGACCCGTGGCTGCTCACGCAGGTGCTGCGCGACGAGTGGGGCTTCGAGGGTCTCGTCGTCTCCGACTGGGGCGCGGTGAACGACCGCGTCGCCGCACTCGTCGCGGGACTCGACCTGGAGATGCCCGGCAGCGACGGCGCCCCCGATCGTGCCGTGGCCGCCGCCGCAGGATCCGACCCGGCCGTCGCAGCTGCGCTGGACGCCTCGGCCGCTCGTGTGCTCGACCTCGTCGGTCGCGCCCAGGCGCGCCCGGACGTCGCCGGCCCGCTCGATGTCGAGGCCCACCACGCCCTCGCCCGCGAGGTCGCCGGACGGTCGATCGTGCTGCTGCGCAACGAGGCCGTCGACGGGGCTCCGCTGTTGCCGCTCGCCGAGGACGCCTCGATCGCACTCATCGGCGAGTTCGCCCGCACCCCGCGGTTCCAGGGCGGCGGCTCCTCGCACATCAACCCGACCCGCGTCGACTCCGCGCTCGACGCCCTCACCGCCGTGGCCGGCGAGCGGGTCGCGTTCGCGCCGGGCTTCGCCTTCGATGCCGCGGCGGACGGACAGGACGCCCTGCGCGACGAGGCCGTGTCGCTCGCCGCCTCCCGCGATGTCGCCGTGGTCTTCCTCGGCCTCACCGACGCCGAGGAGTCGGAGGGCTTCGACCGCGAGCACATCGACCTCGCCGCGCACCAGCTCGCCCTGCTCGACGCCGTCGTCGCCGCGAACCCGCGCACGGTCGTCGTGCTGTCGAACGGCTCCGTCGTGGCGCTGCCGTTCGCCGACCGCGTGCCGGCGATCGTCGAGGCGTGGCTGCTGGGCCAGGCCGGCGGATCCGCGACTGTCGACGTGCTGCTCGGCGCGGTGAACCCGTCGGGCCGGCTCGCCGAGACGATTCCGCACCGCATCGAGGACACCCCGGCGTTCGGCAACTTCCCCGGCTCGAACGGGCACGTGCGCTACGGCGAGGGCATCTTCGTGGGCTACCGCTGGTACGACGCGCGCGACATCGCGGTGACCTACCCGTTCGGCCACGGCCTGTCGTACACGTCCTTCGCCTACGGCGCCGTCTCCGCCGAGGTCACGGCGTCGGGCGACATCGTGGTGACGGTCCCCGTCACGAACACCGGATCCCGCGACGGCCGCGAGGTCGTGCAGGTCTACGTCGCGCCCGTCGCCTCCGCTGTGGAGCGCGCGCCGCGGGAGCTCAAGGCGTTCGCGTCGGTCGAGATCGCCGCCGGGGCGGCCACGGACGTGCAGCTGATCGTGCGCCGGGAGGACCTCGCGTACTGGGACGTCCGCGTCGACCGCTTCGTCGTCGAGGGCGGCGCCTACCTCATCGAGGCCGGCGCATCGAGCCGTGACCTGCGCGGATCCGCGACCGTCGACGTCGCCGGGGACGCGGTCGTGATCCCGCTCACGCCCGAATCCACGCTGGCCGCGGTGTTCGCGCACCCGGTCGCGGGTCCGATGGTCGCGGGCGCGTTCGCCGCGATCCAGGAGCAGTTCGGCGGCGAGGGCGACGGCATCATGTCGGGCGAGGCCATGGCGAAGATGATGGGTTCGTTCCCGCTCGGGCGCCTCCCCGCGTTCGGCTGGGGCCTCGATCGCGAGGGCGTCGACCAGCTCATCGCCGCCGCGAACGCCCCCCAGGCGTAGTCCGCCGCTCGGCCCACGGAACGCGGCCTCCCGTCGGGGAGGCCGCGTTCCTCATGTCGGCGGCCGTCGAGGCCGGATCCTTCCCGTTCAGGCGGACCCCATCCCGTTCACTGGTCGCGAAATGCCGTTATGGACCGCGGAGAACGGCAATACGCGACCAGTGAACGGTGATGCCGAGGGCCGGCCGGAGCCGGATCCCGGAGTCGGATCCCTGATCCCGGATCAGCCGGCGTGCCGGCGGGCCTCCCAGCCGGAGCGCACCATCTCGTCGACCGTGTGACGCATCCGCCAGTCCAGGTCGCGCGCGGCGAGCTCTCCCGTCGCGACGATGCGGTCGGGGTCGCCCGGGCGGCGCGGACCGATCTCGGGAGTGAAGGCGATGCCGGTCACGCGGGCCATCGCGTCCATGATCTGGCGCACCGAGAGGCCGTCGCCGGATCCGAGGTTGTAGGCGGCCTCGATCGGCTCACCGGCGATCATGCGCTGCGCGGCGGCGACATGGGCGGCGGCGATGTCGCCGACGTGCACGTAGTCGCGCACGTTCGTGCCGTCCTCGGTGGCGTAGTCGTCGCCGTTGATGCGCGGTGTCTCGCCCGCGAGCAGCTTCTCGAACACGATCGGGAACAGGTTGTGCGGGCTCACGTCGTAGACGGACGGATCCGCGGATCCGACGACGTTGAAGTAGCGCAGCGACGTGTGCACGAGAGGTGTCTCGGATCCGGCGGTCGCGACGGCCTGGTCGCGCAGCAGCCACTCGCCGATGAGCTTCGACTCGCCGTAGGGGCTGGCCGGGCGCTTCTCGGTCTCCTCCACGACGAGCGGGACGTCGGGCGTGCCGAACACCGCGGCGCTCGAGGAGAACACGATGTTCGCGACGCCGGCCGCGGCCATCGCCTCGAGGATCACGCGGGTGCCCTCGACGTTCTGCGCGTAGGTGTGCAGCGGGCGCTGCACCGAGACCCCGGCGTACTTGTACCCGGCCACGTGGATCACGCCCTGCACGGCGTGCTCGCGGAGGGTCCGCTCGATCAGGTCCCGGTCGAGGATGCTGCCCTGCACGAAGGCGACGCCCTCGGGCACGAACGATGCGACGCCGCTGGAGAGATCGTCCAGCACGACCGGCGTGAGCCCGGCCTCCGCGAGCGCGCGCACCACGTGCGATCCGATGTAGCCGGCGCCGCCGGTGACAAGCCAGGACATGGGTCTCCTTCCGTCGCGCGGTTGCGCGGGTCTCATTCTGGCAGGGGGCTTGCTGGAGGTTCGCCGGGGCGGAGCGGATGGCCGGATCCGCGAGCTCGCGACTCTCCGAGGCTCGAACCTGCACCCCGATCACGTACCGGCCCGTGCTGACCGCGAGACTCCATCTGGGTAACGAGACTGCTCATCTGGACTGCAGTCTCGTTACCCAGATGAAGTCTCGCGGTCAAGAGGCAGGGGATCCGGCGGATCAGACGTCGCGGTGCGGGCCGGCCGAGGGGACGACCGTGAACAGGTGCGGCTCGGCGAAGCCGGCCTCGGCGAACGCCGTGCGCACGGCCTCCGAGACGGCCGGCACGCGGTCGTGGTCGACGAGGGCGATCGCGGCACCGCCGAACCCGCCGCCGGTCATGCGAGCCCCGATCGCGCCGTGCGCCAGGGCGGTGTCGACGGCCGTGTCGAGCTCGGGGATCGAGATCTCGAAGTCGTCCCGCATCGACGCGTGCGAGGCGACGAGCAGGTCGCCGATCGCGCGCGGTCCGTGTGCGGCGAGGGCCGCGACCGTGTCGAGCACGCGCTGGTCCTCGGTCACGACGTGGCGCACCCGGCGGAAGTCGACGTCGTCGAGCAGCTCCGCGGCGCGCGGCAGATCCGCCTCGGTCACGTCTCGCAGCGCTGCCACGCCGAGGGCGGCGGCCCCGCGTTCGCAGGACTCGCGGCGCTCGCGGTAGCCGCCCGTGGAGTGGGCGTGCTTCACGCCCGTGTCGATCACGAGCACCTCGAGCCCGGCCTCCGCGAAACCGAGCGGGATCGAGCGGGTCTCCAGCGTGCGGCAGTCCAGGAACACCGCGGCGTCGGCCTGCCCGAGCGTCGACGCCATCTGATCCATGATCCCCGTCGGAGCGCCCACAGCCTCGTTCTCGGCGCGGCGGCCCGCCTGGGCGAGCGACACCGCATCGAGGCCGAGGCCCCAGAGCTCGTTCAGGGCGGCGCCCGTCGCGCCCTCGATCGCTGCGGACGACGACAGCCCCGCCCCGACCGGCACCTCGGAGGCGATCGCGATGTCGATGCCGGCGAAGGTTCCCGCAGCCCAGGCGGGAACCAGGGCGCGCAGTGCCCATGCCACGCCGAGGGGGTAGGCCGCCCATTCCGGGACGGTCGGTCCCTGGGCTCGCCCCGCGGCGCCATCGGACGGGAAGAGCGTCTCGAGATCGTCGAGCGCGACCTCGACCGGCTCCTCGGCGAACGTGGAGGCGACGCGGATCCGCCCGTCGACCCGCAGGCGCACGGCGGCGGCTGTGCGGTGCTGGATCGCGAAGGGCAGCACGAACCCGTCGTTGTAGTCGGTGTGCTCGCCGATGAGGTTCGCGCGCCCAGGGGCCGACCAGACGCCCATGGGCTCGGATCCGGTCAGGCTGCGGAACAGTTCCGTCGCGGCGCCGACCGCAGGGGGCGTGGAGGCGGAGGCCGCGGGGGTGGCGGCGGTGGGCGCGGCGCCGACCGCGGGCGACGCGGGAGCCGCGGCGGTGACGGCGGTGGGCTCGGTGGCGACCACGGGGTCGGTGGCGCGAGCGGGGGTCATCGGGTCTCCTCGACGGGCAGGGGGACGGATGCGATCGCGTCGCGCAGGCGCGCGGCGGCGTCCTCTGGCAGGATCTCGGCGGTCCATGCCGACATCGCCGACTCGGATCCGGCCAGGAACTTCAGCTTGTCCGCGGCGCGACGGGGACTGGTGAGCTCGAGCCGCATCCGGATCTCGTCGCGTCCGACGTGCACGGGCGCCTGGTGCCAGGCGGCGATGTACGCGGTGGGCGTCTCGTAGAGTGCGTCCACGCCGCGCAGCAGGTGCAGGTAGAGCGGGGCGAGCTCGTCGCGCTCGGCGTCGTCCAGCGCGGTGAAGTCGGGCACGTGCCGGTGCGGCATCAGCTGCACCTCGAGCGGCCAGCGCGCGGCGAACGGCACGAACGCGGTCCAGTGCTCGCCCTGCAGCACGACCCGCTCCGATCGCTGTTCGGCGTCCAGGATCCGGTCGAACAGATCGGAGCCGGTGCGGGCGATGCTCTCGCGCAGCCGCTGCGTGCGCGGGGTCACGTACGGGTAGGCGTAGATCTGCCCGTGCGGATGGGGGAGGGTGACGCCGATCGCCTCGCCGCGGTTCTCGAACGGGAACACCTGCTCGATGCCGGGCAGCGCGCTCAGGGCCGCGGTGCGGTCGGCCCAGGCCTCGATCACGGTGCGCGCACGGGCGACCGACTGCGTGCCGAAGGACCCCGCATGCTCGGGGCTGAAGCAGACGACCTCGCACCGGCCCACGCTGGTGCGGGTGCGCTCGATGCCGATCGCCTCGAGGTCGGCGAGGCCCTGGGGCGGGTCGACCGCGGCCGGGGCGGCGCCGGCGGCATCGGCGAGTGCCGGGCCGAACGACGGGGAGCGGTTCTCGAACACCGCCACGTCGTAGCGCGACGGCACCTCGGAGGGGTTCGTCGGAGACTGGGGTGCGAGCGGATCCGCATCCGCGCTCGGCATCATCACCCGGGTCTGGCGCTTGGTGGCGAACGTGATCCAGTCGCCGGTCAGCACGTCCTGGCGCATCGTCGCCGTCTCGGGGCGGGGATCCAGGGTGCGGGAATCGATCGAGCGATCCGCGGTGAGGGCGGATCCGGCGTCGTCGTAGTAGATGAGGTCGCGGCCGTCGGCGAGGCGCGTGGCGCGCTTGACCACGCCGGCGCCGAGCGCAGTGACCTCGACGGAGGTGCCGGGTCCGGAGGCCGCCACAGTGCCGGAAGCTTCGGCCGTGCTACCCAAGGCCGCGGCGGCGCCAGTGGCTGTGCCGAACTCAGGCTCGATTTCCATGTTCACGTAAACACGATAGGGCACGCGGCGTGATAGCGTCAACACTCCTGAGATCGGCACGCGCAGGGGCCGGCAGGGGAGAGGCGGGCCGATGCCGAAGCACGACGACGAGCTCGAGGAGCTGCGGCGGATCGCCGGCGGAGAGTCGTCCGCGTCAGCTCGGCGCGGTCCGAAACCGACCGGGCGCGTCTCGATGGCGATGGTCGCCGCACGTGCCGGGGTGTCCGGGCAGACGGTCTCCCGCGTCGTGAACGACAGCCCCCGAGTGGATCCGGCCACGCGGGAACGGGTCGAAGAGGCCATGGCCGAGCTCGGCTACCGTCCGCATCGCGCCGCTCGGGCGTTGCGCACGGGGCGATCCGAGACTCTCGGCGTGGTCGCACAGACCCTCGCCACGGTCGGCAACTCCGCGCTCCTGCAGGCCGTCGCCGAGGCCGCGGAGGCGCGGGGCTACGCGCTCGCCGTCGTCACCCTCGGGGCCGAGGGGCGCATCGGCGAAGCCTTCGATCGGCTTCACGACCAGGGCGTCGACGGGGCGATCGTGCTGAACGAGGCCTCCGCGCTGGCCCGTGACGCGGATCCGGCCGGGCTCGCGCTCGTCGTCGTGGACTCTCCCGCCGACCCGCGGTTCACCGTCATCGGCACCGACCATGCGGCGGGCGCTCGCGCGGCGACCGCACACCTGCTGGGCCGCGGGGCCGCCACCGTGCACCACCTGGCGGGGCCCGAAGGCTCGTTCGCCGCGGCGGAGCGTGAGCGCGGCTGGCGGGAGGAGCTCACCGCGCGTGGGCTCCGGATCCCCGACCCGGTGCGCGGGGATTGGAGTGCGGGTTCGGGCCACGACCGTGGCGGAGTGCTCGCCGCCGATGCATCGGTGACCGCCGTCTTCGCTGCCAATGACCAGATGGCGCTCGGCCTGCTGCGCGCGCTCGCCGACGCCGGCCGGCGCGTGCCCGAGGACATCGTCGTGCTCGGTTTCGACGATATCGCCGACGCGGCCGAGTTCCGCCCGCCGCTGACCACGATCCGGCAGGACTTCGCCGCGCTCGGCGAGCAGGCTGTGCGCCTCGTCGTCGACCGGGTCGAGGGGCGGGATGCGCCGGATCCGGCTCTGCTGACGCCCGCGTTGATCGTCCGCACCAGCGCGTAGCCCCCGCACGAGCGCGTATCCCTGCATCAGCGCGTGGCCCCGCACGCCCTCCGGGTTCGGGATTCGCCGCCGCCCTGCGAGCCCTCGGATCCGGGATTCGTTGCCACCCTGCGAGCCCTCGGATCCGGGATTCGCTGCCGCCCTGCGAACCCTCGGATCCGGGATTCGCTGCCGCCCTGCGAACCCTCGGATCCGAGATTCGTTGCCACCCTGCGAGCCCTCGGATCCGAGATTCGCTGCCGCCCTTCGGCTCCGCGTCCGCGTTTCGACTTCGTCGTCCGGATCCGTCCCTCGGGCTCCGCTTCTTCCGTTCAGGTCGCACTTTCTGCTCTTCCCGTGGCGTTTTGGAGCAGAAAGTGCGACCTGAGCGTCGACGATGACGCGATGAAGGTGGCGGGACGGCGGAGGTGGCGCTGCTGATGCCGATGCTGGGGTGCTGGGGTGCTGGGGTGCTGGGGTGCTGGGGTGCTGGGGTGCTGGGGTGCTGGGGTGCTGGTGCTGGTGCTGGTGCCGATGCTTGGGCGCTGGGGTCCTGGGGTGCCCGTCCCGGTCCCGGCCTGGTGGCGGGATCGCCGCTACGGGCGGGCGGGGCGCCCCCTCGAGCCACGGCGCCCGTCTTGCGGTAAGCGCGTTCCCGTGTCAAGATGATCCAACTGGAAAGCGCTTACCCGAATCGGTATCCACGAATGAACCGCCGGGCGAGCATGAGACGAAGGAAGCACCGTGGCTGAGAGCACCACCCGCGAGATCGGCATCATCATGAACGGCGTCTCCGGGCGCATGGGCTACCGCCAGCACCTGGTGCGCTCGATCCTCGCGATCCGCGAGCAGGGCGGCATCGAGCTGCCCGACGGCACCCGCGTCACCGTGAAGCCGATCCTCGTCGGCCGCAGCGCGCAGAAGCTCGCCGAACTCGCCGCCAAGCACGGCATCGAAGACTGGACGACCGACCTCGACGCCGCGCTCGCGGATCCGCAGTGGGAGATTTACGCCGACTTCCTCATCACCAAGGCGCGGGCGACCGCGATCCGCAAGGCCATCGCCGCGGGCAAGGCGATCTACACCGAGAAGCCCACCGCCGAGTCGGTTGAGGAGGCACTCGAGCTCGCCCGTCTGGCGCAGGCGGCCGGGGTCAAGACCGGCGTCGTGCATGACAAGCTCTACCTGCCCGGTCTGCAGAAGCTCAAGCGCCTCATCGATTCCGGCTTCTTCGGGCGGATCCTGTCCGTGCGCGGAGAGTTCGGCTACTGGGTGTTCGAAGGCGACTGGCAGCCCGCCCAGCGTCCGAGCTGGAACTACCGCACCGAGGACGGCGGCGGAATCATCAGCGACATGTTCCCGCACTGGAACTACGTCATGGAGAACCTGTTCGGCGAGGTCAAGAGCGTCTACGCTCAGGCCGCGGTGCACATCGCCGACCGCTGGGACGAGAACGGCGAGCACTACACCGCCACCGCCGAGGACGCGGCGTACGGGATCTTCGAGCTCGAGGGCGGCGTCATCGCCGAGATCAACTCCAGCTGGACCGTGCGCGTGAACCGGGATGAGCTGGTCGAGTTCCAGGTCGACGGCACGCACGGATCCGCCGTCGTCGGCCTGTTCGGCGCGAAGATCCAGCACCGCAACGCCACCCCGAAGCCGGTGTGGAACCCTGACCTGGCAGACGCGCACGACTACGACGCCGACTGGGCCGACGTGCCGGTGAACGACGTCTTCCTGAACGGCTTCCGTCAGCAGTGGGAGGAGTACCTGGAGTCCTACGTGCTCGGCACCGACTACGCCTTCGACCTGCTGGCCGGCGCCCGCGGCGTGCAGCTCGCCGAGGCGGGCCTGCAGTCCTCCGTCGAGGGGCGCAAGATCGCGCTGCCCGCGCTGAGCCTGGCCGGCTCGAACGAGGGCTGAGGCGCACGATGACGACGATCCGCCTCCTCGCGGCCGACGGTGCGACCTCCGAGGCCGAGCTCAACGACGCCGGCGCCTACGAGCGTCCGACCGCACCGCTGCAGAGTCGCGTGGCCTACGCCGCGGCGCACGTGGTGCCGAAGGTGCACGCCGACAACACCCCCGGCCGGCCGGCCGACATCGACTGGGACGCGACGCTCGCGTTCCGCCGCAACGTGTACTCGTGGGGTCTGGGCGTCGCCGACGCCATGGACACCGCACAGCGCAACATGGGCCTCGATGCGGCGGCGACCCGTGAGCTCATCGCCCGCAGCGCCGCGGTCGCCCGGGAGGAGGGCGGATCCGTCGTCGTCGGCGTCAACACCGACCACGTCGAGGCGGAGCGCATCTCGCTGCCGCAGGTGATCGACGCCTACGTCGAGCAGCTGCACTTCACCGAGGAGCAGGGCGCCGGCCCCGTGCTGATGGCCTCCCGTCACCTCGCCCGCGTGGCGGAGTCGCGCACCGACTACCTGCGCGTGTACGCCGCGGTGCTGCAGAAGGCGACCACGCCGGTCGTGCTGCACTGGCTCGGCACCGCGTTCGACCCCCAGCTGGAGGGATACTTCGGATCCGGTGACTGGCGCGACGCGTCCGGGACGCTGCTGCGGATCATCGCGGAGAACCCGGGCAAGGTCGCGGGCGTCAAGATGAGCCTGCTGAACGCCGAGTCCGAGATCGCGGTGCGCGAGCAGCTTCCCGAGGGCGTGCGCATGTTCACCGGCGACGACTTCAACTACGTCGGACTCATCGGCGGCGAGGATCCGGTCGACGGCGCGGCGGGCGGCGACGGTGTTGCCGGTGCGGGCTTCGGCCCGGCGAGTGTACATGAATTCGCCGAGAGCACACCTTCTTCGCGTGAACAGGGTGTGCACTCGGCGACAACACGTGCTGTCGGCGAGCACGAGGTTCGCTCCAGCGCCCGCTGTGCCCACTCCGACGCGCTGCTCGGGGCCTTCGCCGCGATCACCCCGGTCGCCTCGGCCGCGATCCAGGCGCTCGACGCGGGGGATCCGGACCGCTACCTCGAGATCCTCGGTCCGACGGAGGAGCTCAGCCGGCAGGTCTTCGCCGCGCCCACGTTCTACTACAAGACCGGCGTCGCATTCCTGTCCTGGCTGAACGGCCACCAGCCCGCGTTCCAGATGGTGGGCGGCCTGCACTCCGCGCGCAGCCTGCCGCACCTCAGCCGCATCGTCGAGCTCGCGAACGCCTCGCTCGCGCTCGAGGATCCGGAGCTCGCGCGCGAGCGGTGGCACGGCATGCTCGCCCTGAACGGAGTGACCGCATGACCGCCGTCGACCCTCGCCTGTCGATCAACCAGGCCACGATCAAGTACGCCGACCTCGCCACCGCGCTCCGCGTCACGGCCGAGGCGGGTGTGCAGGGCATCGGCCTGTGGCGCGAGCCTGTGAACGAAGTCGGGCTCGACGTGGCGGCGCGGATGCTCGCCGACTCCGGACTGCGCTTCACCACGCACTGCCGCGGCGGGTTCTTCACACTGCCGGCCGGGCCGGAGCGCGTCGCCGCGCTCGGCGACAACCGCCGCGCGATCGAGGAGACCGCGACACTCGCCGCCGCCGGGGCGGAGGGGTCCACAGCGATCCTGGTGCTGGTCGCCGGCGGGCTGCCCGAGGGATCCCGCGACCTGATCGGCGCCCGCGAACGAGTGCGCGACGCGATCGGCGAGCTCTCGACCGATGCCGCCGCCGCCGGAGTGACCCTCGCGATCGAGCCGCTGCACCCGATGTTCGGATCCGACCGCTGCGTCGTCTCCACGCTCGGGCAGGCGCTCGACATCGCGGCCGACTTCGACCCGACGGTGGTCGGTGCGACGGTCGACACGTTCCACATCTGGTGGGATCCGCAGGTTCTCGACCAGATCGCCCGTGCTGGCCGGGAGGGGCGCATCGCGACTTACCAGGTGTGCGACTGGAAGACGCCGCTGCCCGCCGATGTGCTGCTCAGCCGGCACTACCCGGGCGACGGCGTCATCGACTTCGCCTCGCTCACCCGGGCCGTCGTGGCGACGGGGTACGACCGCGACATCGAGGTGGAGATCTTCAACGCCGACATCTGGGCGGAGGATCCGGCCGAGGTCGTGCGCCGCACTGCCGAGTCGTTCGGCGCGGCGATCTCGCCCTACCTCGGCTGAGGGGCCTGGATGCGCCCATGGCTCGCGCGCCTTCGTCTCGTCGCTGGGTTCCTCGCCCAGGGACTTTCGTGCGTGGTCCCTGAGCGCGCGCAGAGAGACGAAGGGCGCTGAGGGTCGCTCAGAGGACCATGCCCGCGGCGCGGCGTTCGAAACTCAGTCGATTCGGACCCATGTGGGCGAGAACCCGACCATGAACGCCGAATTTGACTGAGTCCGGAACACCCAATCCCGCCGACGCCACATGAAAGGCTGATCCCATGACCATCCGACCCGGGCTGTGCTCCGTGACCTTCCGGCAGCTGGATCCGGCGGCGATCGCGGCGCTCGCAGCGAGCGCCGGGCTCAAGGCGATCGAATGGGGCGGCGATGTGCACGTGCCCCCGGGCGATGCCGTGCGCGCCGCCGAGGTCGCACGGATCACGGCCGATGCCGGGCTGGCCGTGGCCTCGTACGGCTCGTACTTCCGCGCGGAACACGGGGAGGACATCGCCCCGGTCCTGGATTCGGCCGAGGCGCTCGGCGCGGACCGGATCCGGGTATGGGCCGGCCGCATCGGTTCGGCGGACGCCACCGCGGCGGAGCGGGCAGCGACCGTCGACGCCCTTGCCGTCGCTGCCGAGCAAGCGGGGAGTCGGGGGATCTCGCTCGCGCTGGAGTTCCATGGGCGCACGCTCGCCGACGATGCCGAGCAGACGCTCCGCGTGCTGGAGGAGGTCGGCAGCCCGCATCTCGGGACGTACTGGCAGCCCACCGTGTCGGCGTCCGACGCGGTCGCGGTGGCCGAGTACGAGCGGATCGCCGACCACGTCTCGGCCGCGCACGTGTTCTCCTGGTGGCCCGCGACCCAGCGGCTGCCCCTCACCGCCCGCGACGGGCTGTGGCGGGCGTTCTTCGCCGCCGCGGCCGCAGCGCCTGTGCCGCCGCGCGACGCCCTTCTCGAGTTCGTGCCGGACGATGACCCGGCGGCCCTCGCGGCCGAAGCAGCGGCACTGCGCGCCTACCTCGCCTGACGGAGAGGTCGTGTCCTCGACGAGGTGACGACGGCTCGCCAAATGTATGGCAAACGCTTGCCATCGGGGCGCGATATCGCCATGATCGGACCGAAGGCAGTTTTCCCACAAGATCCGCCACGCGCTGCACGAAGGCGTCCTGCGTCGCGGGACACGTGCGTGTCGCGGCCGTCGTCCGGCATCGCAGGCGGAGATCCATCGAAGAAGATCGGAACCCCAGATGAAGACCACTCGAACACTGCTCGCGGTCGTTGCGGCCGCGGGCCTCGCGCTCAGCGGCGCGGGCGTCGCGAGCGCCGCCGAACGCCCCGCCTCCTCTCTCGACCTCGCTCACGCCGCCGCCGCGGGGGTGGGCCCTGCCGCCGCCGCGGGGGTGGGCCCTGGTGCCGCCGCGGCATCCCGAGGCGCCACCGTGACGACGACGTCCACCGTGAGCACGCTGGCGCAGCTGCAGACGGCGATCGCGGCCGCACGGCCCGGCGACACGATCACCCTGAAGAACGGCACCTACGCGGTCGGATCCGCTGTCGCCGTCGCTGGCGGCGGGGCGTCGGGGAACCCGGTGACGATCACTGCGGAGTCGGTCGGCGGAGTGACCCTCACCGGCGCCTCGAGCTTCACCTTCTCGGGCGCGCACGACGTCGTGCTGCGGGGCTTCCGGTTCACCCAGTCCACGACGCTCGAGGTCCCCGCCGACAGCCGCGCGATCACGTTCAGTCGTGACGAGTTCGCCTTCGCGCAGAGCGCCGAGCACAACCTGATCGTGCGCGCGGACGACTCCGTCGTCGAGTACAGCTGGTTCCATGGCAAGAGCACGATCGGCGTCTATCTGGGCATCGAGGGGGCCGGGACGACGGAGATGGCCACCGGCGTCAAGGTGCACCACAACTACTTCTCCGACCAGAGCTTCGCCGGTAAGAACGGCGGCGAGTGCATCCGCCTCGGAGTCAGCCCCCGCGCGCTCAGCACCGCCGGAGCGATCGTCGAGAACAACCTCTTCGAGAGGGCCAACGGCGACCCGGAGACGATCTCGGTGAAGTCCAGCGGCAACACGATCCGCTACAACACCGTCCGCGACAGCTTCGGCGGCATCGTGCTGCGGCACGGCAACGGCAACACGGTGGTCGGCAACAGGATCATCGGCGGCGCCAACGGCATCCGCATCTACGGCAACGACCACGTCATCGTGAACAACTACGTGGCCGGGCTCAGCAAGGAAGGCATCGTGATCGGATCCGGTACCGAGCGCGACCATTACGAGGGGGAGCCGGCGGATGACAGGCAGGGCAACGACGCCCCTGACCGGATCCGGATCGCACTGAACACCCTGGTCGACAACGGAGGCGGGATCATCGGCGAGACGAATCGCACGGTTCCACCGCTCAACGTGACGATCGTGGACAACATCGTGCGCGGGCAGACGGGCTACCTCGGCAACGTCCCGCTCATGCAGGACTTCTATTGGCGGGGAAACATCATCTGGGGCGCCGCGGCCAACGGCAACATCCCGAAGGTCGGCTTCACGCGGGTGGATCCGCAGCTCGCGCAGGATGCCGTCGGAACCTGGAAGATCGCCGCGTCCAGCCCGGCCGTGAACGCGGCGACGCAGGCCAACCACGCCGACTGGGTCACCGACGATCTCGACGGGCGTGCGCGCACCGGCGTGTACGACATCGGCGCCCAGGAGGTGACGAGCAGCCCGGCGACGCGGGCCCCGCTCACCACAGCGAACGTCGGCCCCAGCGCCCCGTAGCCGGGACGAGCGCCCCCGAGTCGAGAGGGCGCCGGACTTCGAGTCCGGCGCCCTCTCCGTGGCTGCGGGAGGGCCAGGCGCGCCGGATCCACTGCGGCAACCGAATGCCAAACCCGCCGCTCAGAAGCCGGCAGGGAGCACGCGAGGAGAGGCCGGATCGGAGCCCACCCCGATCCGGCCTCTCTTCGTGCTCAGGCGCTCAGACGCTCAGACGCTCAAGCGCTCAACGGGCCGACATCCCCCGTGTGCAGCGGCGTGCGCCGCGCGTGCGCGGCGGAGTACTCGTGCGCACCGATGTCGGCGGCCCCAGTGCGATGGCGGCCCAGGATGTCGTCGCTCACCCACGCCGTGTGGTCCTGGGTCGCGGCATCGATCGCGGGGCTGCCCGCGCCGATGCGAGGCAGGCCCTCGTCGTCCAGTGCCAGGAGCGGATCCACCCGAGTGAATCCGGTCGCGGGCGCGTCGCCGTCCGCCGCCGCACCCCAGAGGATGTTGCCCGACCACGTGAAGTTCTTCGACTTCGGGACGAGCGCGAGCGAACCGCGGTCCGAGACGACGAGGTTGTCCACGATCACGCAGTCGTCCGGCTCGATCGGCCGCGCGGTCTCGCCGATGATGCCGCCGCCCACGTCGATGAGCGAGTTCAGCGCGATCCGCACCCGGTCGGGTGCATCGTTCTTCGTGCGCGAGGTGGAGGGCTCGCCCTCGTAGTGGTCGCGCAGCGTGCCGCAGCCGATCACGATCGCCGAGCCGCTGATCCCCGTGATGAGATTGTTCACGATCACGTGGTCGTTGCCGTAGATCCGGATGCCGTTCTCGCCGTTCAGAATGTGGTTCGACTCGATCCGGGTGCGGTTGCCGTGCCGCAGCACGATGCCGCCGAGGGAATCCCGGATGGTGTTGTACCGCACCGTGTTGTCGCTCGACTTCACCGAGATCGCCTCGGGGTCGCCGTTGCACCGCTCGAACAGGTTGTACTCGACGATCGCGTGCGCGCTGCTCAGCGCCCGGGGGCTCACGCCCAGGCGGATCGGCTCGCCGCCGTTGTCGCCGGGGAAGGTGTGGTCCGAGAAGTAGTTGTGGTGGATGTGCACGTTCTGGGCCATGTCGGTGGGCTGGCCGCCCTCGATGCCGAGGTAGATGCCCAGCGTCGACTTGCCGTGGAAGTGGTTGTACTCGATCACGGTGTCGTCGGCGCGCACCATCACGTTGTGCAGACCCTCGATGTCGGCCAGGACGAACTCATTGCGGCTGAGCGTGATCGCCTGGCACGAGGCGGGGATCTCGAAGGTGGTGGACTGCGTGAACACGAACCCGCTGAGAGTCACGTGGTGGGCGCCGTCGAACACGAAGCTCTGCGCGCCCGTGAACGTGACGCCGCCGACGCTCTCGGCCATGATCGTGAGGTGCTTGTTCCAGCGACCGCTCACGCCCGCGAGCCGGATCGGGGATCCGTCCGGCACGGCGTACGTGCCGTTCGCGACGACGATCGTCGCGCCCTCCTGGGCCGTGTCGATCGCGGTCTGCAGGGCGGCCAGATCCGACACCGACGTGTACGGGCCGCGGCCGTCCAACCCGGGCACGATGCCCGCGCGGGGTCCGACGGCCTGTGCTGCGCCCGGGATGCCCGTCAGCGCCAGAGCGGCGCCGGCGGCGGACAGGATGAAAGTGCGTCTCTTCATGATCCTCCTCGTTGAGTGATGCGCCTGCGCTGGTTTCGGCGCAGGGTCGACGGCGGTCCCCTCGATGGCTCGGGGACCGTGGGTGGGCTGGGCGGCGGCGCGGCGGGCGGATCCTCAGGCGATCGCGTCGTCGGTCAGGAACAGCTCCACGACGGGCACGGCCGTGTCGGGGCGCTGCATCGGGAGCTGAAGGGTGAGGGTGCCGGACGGCAGTCCGCCCATGAGGGTGTTCTGCGCGACCCGATCCGGATCCACGTGCAGCGGCACGAGCTCGGAGGCGTCGGTCATGAGCTGCGCGTAGCGCACCCGCCCCGCGAGGCCCGGCAGATGCAGGTGCTTGAACGGCCAGGCGAACAGGTGGGCGTAGAGCCGGTCACCGCGCAGCGTGTACCTCACATCGGCCGGCGGAGTGAACGGCGCGGGCCCGGCACCGCGGATGGCCCGCGCGTGATCGTCCATCCACGTGCCGATCCCGCCGAAGATCTCCTCGGCATCCCTGCCGAGCCGGCCGCGGCCGTCGGGGCCGATGTTCAGCAGCAGGTTGCCGTTCTTCGACACCCCGTCGACGAGGAGGCGGATGAGGGACTCGGCGGTCTTGAACTCATGGTTGTCGCGGTCGTAGCCCCAGCTGCCGTTGAGCGTCTGGCACGCCTCCCAGGGCACCTCTTCGCCGTCGCGGGTCATCGGCGCGAGCGGCTGGTACTGCTCCGGCGTGACGATGTCGCCGGGGATCCCGAGCCGGTCGTTCACGATGATCCCCGGCTGCAGCTCCCGGACCAGGGCGAGGAGGTTCTCCGCGTCCCAGTCCTCCGCGCCCTTGCCGCCCCAGTAGTCGGGGCGGTGCGTGTAGGAGAAGTCGAAGAACAGGTAGTCGATCCGACCGTAGCGGGTGAGCAGTTCGCGCACCTGGCCGTGCAGGTACGGCTGGTAGTCGCGCACGTCGCGGTCGACGGTGGCGGCTTTGAACTCCTCGTCGTCGCGCTGCGGATGCGTGCCGTCGACGGGGAAGGACTCGTGGTGCCAGTCGATGAGCGAGTAGTACAGACCCACGCGCAGGCCCTCGGCCCGGCACGCTGCGACGAACTCGGCCACCGCATCCCGGCCGAACGGCGTGTTCATCGTGGTGTAGTCGGTCAGGGCCGAGTCCCACAGGCAGAAGCCGTCATGGTGCTTGGCGGTGAGCACGACGTAGCCGGCCCCTGCCTCGCGCGCGATGCGAGCCCACGCGCGCGGGTCGAACCGGTCGGGGTCGAAGTGCGCGCGGTAGGACTCGTAATCGGCGTCGCTCAACCGTTCCCGGCTCTTGACCCACTCGTGCCGCGCGGCGAGGGAGTACAGCCCCCAGTGCACGAACATGCCGAGGCGGGCGTCGACGAACCAGGTCAGGTCTGCAGGGGCGGGCATGCGGTCTCCGGGGGCGGGGTCGACGGCGGGAGTGGTCTGGGCATCGCGGGGGTGGGCGGTGAGCGGCGTCTGCCCCGGTGCCGGCGGGCACGGCTCGGCATCGAGCAGGGCGCGGTCCAGCGCCGAGAGCTCCTCCGCGGTCATCCCGTGTGCGGCGAGCAGTGCTCGGACGGATCCGTGCGTGGCGTCGATCTCGGCGAGCACGTCCCGCATGACCGCGGCAGGCGACTCCGTGGCGAGCGCGGCGGCGTGCGGCGACTGCGGGTAGGCACGGCGCAGCCGCTCCGAGGTGGCGCGGCGGCGGGCCTCGGGGATGAGCGATGAGGTGAGGGCGTAGTCGGCCACGACCTCGTCGCGGTCTGCCCCGACCGCCGCCAGGGCGAGCGCGATCACGAGTCCGGTGCGGTCCTTGCCTGCGGTGCAGTGCACCAGGACGGCCTCGCCCTCGGCGATCGCGCGGATCGCGGCGACGAGCTCGGGCATCGACTCCGCCAGCAGGTGCCGGTAGATCCCGGCGAGGTCGTAACCCTCCAGGAAGAACGAGCGCGGCGACCCGTGGTACAGCGGGAGGCGGACGATCTCCACATCGGCCAGCACCGTCGGGGCTTCGGCGACCTCGTCGTCCGAGCGCAGATCGACGATCCGGCCGACCCGGGCGCGCAGTTGCTCCGCCCCGCGCCGGTCGACATCCGACAGCGCGCCGGAGCGGTACAGCCGCCCGGGGCGGACGCGGGCGGATCCGGCGGGGATCCCGCCCACGTCGCGCAGTCCCACCACGCCGTCGATCTGCAGCACCGTCACGATCAGCCCTTCAGCGCGCCAGAGGTGAGGCCCCGCGCGAAGGACCGCTGGAAGAGCAGGAACACGATCACCGACGGGGCGAGCGCCAGCAGCGAGGCCGCCATGATGACGCCAGGGGTGACCTCGGGATCGATGCGCAGCGTGCGCAGCGCGAGCGGCAGCGTGTACGTGGCGTTGCTGGTGGAGACGAGCAGCGGCAGCAGGTACTGATCCCAGATCATCGTGAACCCGAACACCCCGACCACGCCGAGGGCGGGCTTGCAGAGCGGCACGATGATCTGCGCGAACACGCGGAGCTCCCCGGCGCCGTCGATGCGGGCGGCTTCCTCCAGCTCGATCGGCACGTCCTTCATGAACTCGGTCATCACGAGGATCGAGAACGCCCAGGCGCCCAGCGGCACGATCATGCCGGCCAGCGTTCCCATCAGGTTGATGTGCACGAGCGGCAGATCCGACAGCAGGATCGACAGCGGCAGGGCGAGGATCTCCTCCGGCAGCATCATGGTCGCGAGGATCGCGACCATCACCAGCGCCGAGAAGCGGAACCGCTTGCGGGCCAGGGCATACCCGGCGAGCACCGAGACGATGACCTGCAGCAGCAGGCCGAACCCGACCACGAAGAACGAGTTCGCAAGGTACTTCAGCACGCCGTAGTCGATCGCGATCCCGAAGTTCGAAAGCGTCGGCCGCGTCGGGATGACGCTGAGCTCGGTCGGATCCGAGACCTCGCCGAACGCGCCGACGAGCAGCGCGATCAGCGGGCCTGCGAACAGGATCGCGACGACGGCGTACAGCACGACCTTGACGGCGATCGCGAGGGGAGTGCGGCTCTCGGTCAGTCCGAGGGCGGTGTCAGTGCCGGCGCTCATGCGTCCTTCCTCCTGCGGGTGATGAGCTGCACGAAGACCGTCAGCACCAGCGTCGCGAGGAACAGCAGCACCGCACCGGCGGAGCCGACGCCGAGCTTGCCCTGTTCCAGGCCGAGTTTGTAGAGCAGGGTCATGACGACCTCGGTCGCGCCGTTCGGGCCGCCGTTGGTCATCAGGAACACCTCGGTGAACACCCGGAAGCCGCGTACGGCGGCGAGGATGAACAGGATCGTGAACACGGGGCGCAGGCCCGGCAGGGTCACGTGCAGGATCCGCTGCCAGCGGTTCGCCCCGTCGACGGTCGCCGCCTCGTACAGACCCCGGTCGATGCCGGCGAGCCCGGCCAGGATGATCATCATGTCGTACGGCGCGCCGCGCCAGATCCCCATCACCATGATGGATCCCATCGCGGTGCTCGGATCGTTGATGTACTCGCTGGGGCCGAGCCCGACGAGGCCGATGATCGAGTTCAGGAAGCCGTCCGCCGCCGGGTAGTACATGATCCGCCAGAGCTCGGCGATGACGGCCATGGGCACGACAACGGGCAGGAACGCGGCGGAGCGCAGGAACGAGAGCTTGCGGGTCTGGCCCTCCAGCAGCAGGGCCAGCAGGAAGCCGACGCCGAGGCTTCCTGCGGTCTGCCCGAAGGCGAGGACGAGCGTGTTGATCGTCGCGTCGCGGAAGTCGGCCGACGAGAGGATCGTCTGGTAGTTCGCGAGCCCGACGAACTCGTTGCCGAGGTAGGGGCGGACGTTCTCCACCGACATCGAGACGGCCTGCACCATCGGGATGTAGCGGAACACCAGGAAGAGCAGCAGCGCGGGGGTGAGGAACGCCCACGGGATCCACCACTGCCCCTGCGTGCGCCGCCGGCGGCGCCGAGCCGGCGACGGGACCAGGAGGGCCTCCGTCGCCGTGCTCGGCGCGGATCCCGCGCGTGCGGTGTCCACGATGTCGATCGTCACTTCTTGAGGATCCCCTGCGTCAGCAGTTCGGCGGTGAGCTTGCCGTCGAGGTCGGAGAGCTCCGCCTTCAGGTCGAGCGAGCAGTCGGCGAGCAGCGCGTTCACGGTGTCGGCGGTCATCTGACGCACCGGCGTCCAGCTCGGGATGTTCGGCGCGTAGCGGCCGTCCTCCTGGTAGGCGGTCGCGAAGGTCTCCCAGCGCTTGTCGTCGCGCACGTCGGACACCTTCACGGTCTTGTTCACCGGCAGCTGCACGCTGAACGTCCCGTTCGTGCCCTCCATGCCGGCCTTCTGCGCGTCGGCGCCGATGTACCAGTCGGCGAACGCGTTCTGGCCCTTCTGGTTCTCGGATCCGGCCATGAGGTAGATCGCGCCGCCCTCGGCGAGCACCGCGGCGTCCTTCGGGCCCTCGGGTGCGGGGACGACCTCGTACTTGTCGGCGCCGAGGGACTTGTCGAACCGCGGCAGTATGTACGGCCCGGTCAGGTACATCCCGGCCACTCCGGTCTCGAAGGCCTCGTTGGTGGGCGGGGTGTCCATGCTGACCGCGCCGGGCTGCACGACCTTGGCGTCGCACTGCAGCCCGCGGAACCACTCCATCGCCTTGACCGAGGCCGGATCGCTCATCGCGGGGAGGTAGCCGCCGCCCGACTTCTTGATGAAGTCGCCGCCCGCGGCCCAGAGGAAGTTGGAGAAGTACCAGGAGGCGTATCCGCGCTTCGTCGAGGCGGGAACGGCGAGACCATAGGTGTCGGCCTGCCCGTCGCCGTCGGGATCCTGGGTGGTGAACGCCTTCGCGACGGCCTCCAGGTCGTCCCAGGTCTTCGGAGCCTGCAGGCCGAGCTTCTGCAGCCAGTCGCTGCGGACCAGCAGGGCGTTCGCCTGCGCGGAGTAGGGGATCGCGTAGGTCTTGCCGTCGGTCGCCTTGCCTGCGGTGGCGGCCTGAGGGGTGAGATCCTTGGCGTGGGGCACGTCCTTGGCGCTCACCTCGCGGACGATGCCCTGCGTGTGCATCGTGCCGAGCTGGCTGATGTCGTTCATGACGATGTCAGGCAGATCCTTCTGCCCCGCGCGCTGGGCGAGCTTGGTCTCGAAGTCGTCGAAGATCGCGGTGAGCTCGGCCTTGTAGCCGGTCTTCTTCTCGAACGCGGCGACCATCGCCTTCTGCGCGGTCTCGCTCGGGCTGCCCGGGGTGGTGCGGATCCAGATCTCGAGGGTCGACTTCTCGTTCTGCTTCACGCCGGCCGGAGCGCCCGAGCCTGTGCTCGAGCAGCCCGCGAGGGCGAGGGTGGCGACGCCGATCAGGGCGGCGGTGCGCAGGATTCTGCTGTGCATGGGGTTCTCCGTCGGTTTGGCAAACGCTTGCCACTTTGCAAGGCGTCGATCGCGAATCTAATGTAGGTCCGCAGACGCTGTCAATCATTGATCGGATGTTTCGCCCGTCGCGGCGAAGAGGGGAGTCGGAATGGGCGAGCGGATGCGCGCGCGGCTGGTCATGGAGGAGCGGCGTCGCGACGACGTCTACCCGGACGAGGTGCTGGCCATGATCGACGCTACCGTGACGCTGGAGCGACCGTTCCTCACCGCGGACGAGCTGGCGGATCAGCCGGATGCGCTTCGGGACACCGAACTGCTGCTGACCGGCTGGGGCGCGCCGGTCGTGGACGGCGCTCTGCTGGAGCGCGCTCCGCACCTGCGCGGCGTGCTGCATGCGGCCGGCTCGGTCAAGCACATGATCGCCCCCGAGGTCTGGGCGCGCGGGGTCGCGGTCGTCTCGGCCGCCGCCGCGAACGCCGACCCCGTGGCCGAGATCGCCGTCGCACAGATCGTGCTCGCCGCACGCGGGGTGCCGGCCGCGCGGCGCCGCTACGCCCGGGAACGGCAGCTCGCCGCGGCGGGCGCGGCGTCCGGCGCGCGCGGGCGCACCGTGGGGCTCGTGGCGCTCGGCGAGATCGGGCGCAGGGTCGCTGAGCGGCTGGAGGGCAGCGGGCTCCGGCTGCTCGCCGCGGATCCGTTCGCCGATGCGGCAGCGGCGGCCGAGGTCGGCGTCGAACTCGTCGGTCTCGAGGAGCTGTTCGCCACCGCCGACGTCGTGAGCCTGCATGCGCCGCTGCTGCCGGCGACGACGGGGATGATCGACGCCGCGCTGCTCCGCCGGCTGCCGGAGGGCGCGACGCTCATCAACACCGCGCGGGGCGGACTCGTGGACGAGGACGGACTCGTGGCGGTCTGGCAGGAGCGCCCCGACCTCACGGCTCTGCTGGACGTCACCGTGGAGGAGCCGCCCGCGGAGTCCTCGCCGCTGTGGACGCTCGAGAACGTCGAGCTGACGCCGCACGTGGCCGGATCCATGGGTGAGGACCGCGCGGCGATGGGGCGGCTCGTCGCTGCCGAGCTGCGGCGCTGGGCTGCCGGCGAGGCACTGCAGCACCGGATCGATCCGACATCGCTCGATCGCATCGCCTGAGGTCCGGAGGCCACGTTCCGGTGGTGGATCGGCAACCGATTGCCCGTCCCGGATGTTGAGGTCGGCGGACGGTCGTTCCGTCGTCCGCGTGCCCGCGGGAGCAGCGCCCTCGGGGCACTATGCTCGGGGCATGAGCCCGGAAAGCCTTTCCCCGACGGGTGCCGATGCGTCGGCGCGGAGCACGTTCGGTGCAGGGTCCGGGGCGCCGCACGCGGCGACGCTGCAGGACGTCGCCCGCGAGGCGGGTGTGTCGCTGGCGACCGCATCACGCGTGCTGAACGGCTCCGCACGCAAGGTCGCGGGGGCCTTCCGCGAACGGGTCGAGCGTGCGGCGGAGGAGCTCGGCTACACCCCGAACGTGTCGGCCCAGGCGACCGCTCGCGGCCGCTCGCCGGTCATCGCCCTGCTCGTCGCCGACATCGCCGACCCCTACTTCGGTCAGATCGCCGCCGGGGTCGCCCGGGGCGCCGACGAGCGCGGTCTCGTCGTGACGATCTCGATCACCGAGCGCGACCAGGAGCGGGAGAACCGGATCCTGAGGGCCTTGCGCGGACAGCGCCCGCAGGGACTGATCCTCGCCGCATCCCGCGCGGAGTCGGGCGACAGCGGATCCGGGAACTCGGAGCTGGAGGCTTTCGAGCGCTTCGGCGGTCGCGTCGTGACGTTCGGCGATGCCTCAGGCGCCGACCGGAACGGCAACGGCGGGCGCTCGATCGTGATCGACAACGCGGGCGGCGCTGAGGAGCTCGGGCGGCACATGTCCGAGCTCGGCTACCGCACGGCGATCGGCATCGGCGCCGCCGAGGGCGTGCGCACCTCCGATGACCGGCTGAACGGCTTCGCCCGCGGGTTCGCATCGGGCGGAGGGCGCGTGGAGCGCATCCACCGCGGCGACTTCCGGCGGGAGTCGGGAGCTGTGGCCATGACCGCGGCGCTGGCGGAGGGCGTCGCATCCGGCACTCTGGTGTTCGGCATGAGCGACGTGGTCGCGCTGGGCGCGATGTCCGCGATCCGGGCCGCCGGGCGCGAGGTCGGCACGGACATCGCCGTGTGCGGCTTCGACGACGTCTCCGCGAGCGGCGACGTCACCCCCGCGCTCACCACCGTGCGGGTGCCGCTGAACGAGGCGGGGTATCAGGCGTTCCGCGCGGTCGTCGACGACGACTGGGCGCAGTCCGACCTGCCCGTCGAGGTGGTCGTGCGCGCGAGCACCCCGGGACCGTCCGGCGTGGCCTGAGCCGCGTCATCGGTGCGGCCCGACTCAGCCGGTGCTGACTGCGGCGGGTTCGAGACGTACGGCGGCCACGGCCGCGGTGATCTCCTCGGTCGCGAGGGCGGGATCCAGGACCCGGAGGAGCGCGCGCACCGGATCCGCGGCCTGCCGTGCCTGGTCGATCGCGATCCGTCTCGCGTCGGGGGCGCCGGCGCCCGAGCACACGAGCCGGATCCAGGCCGCGAGGGCGCGGACAGATGCGGCACCTTCTCGTCCGGCCGCACGCTCCGCGCGCAGCACCGGCACGACGCGGATGGCGAGCTTGGTGGCGCTCTCCTCGGAGATCTGCGCGAGATGATGCGCGATCCGGCCGTTGGCGAAACGGTCCGCGAGAGCGCGGCGATACGCGTCGAGGTCGAGCCCGTCCGGTAGTTGCCGCTCCGCCTCGTCCCAGAACGCGTGCACCCAACTCCGGCAGTCGGGATCCGCCATCGCATCGGCGACGGTCGCGTGCCCGCGCACGGTGCCGATGCCGGCGAGGAGGCTGTGCGCGCCATTGAGCAGCAGGAGCTTCCGCCGCTCCCACGGCTCGATGTCGTCGACGAAGCGGGCACCCGCCGTCTCCCAGCGCGGGCGGCCGTTCGGGAAGCGGCCGCTCAGCACCCAGTCGGAGAACGGCTCGGCGACCACGGGCGACGTGTCGTGGAACCCGGTCAGCGCGGCGGCGGCAGTCCGGTCGGCGTCCGTCGTGCGCGGAGTGATCCGGTCCACGGACGTCGACACGAAGGAGACCTGTTCGCGGATCCCGTCCGCGAGCGCCGGGTCCACCGCCTCGGCGAGGCCGAGCAGTCCCGTGCGTACGAGGGTCCCGTTGTCCGGGATGTTGTCGCAGGGCACGATCGCGATCGGGCCCGCGTCGGCTGAGAGCCGTGCCCTGAGCCCCGACAGCAGGCGTCCGAGCGTGGTCGCGGGTGGTCGACGGCTGCGCAGCGCGACGAGGTCGGCGGTGACGGCCGGGTCGTCGAGGTCGGGGGATCCGTCGCGTCGCAGCCGATACGCGGGCTCGGTGATCGTGAGCGTGACCAGGGCCGTCCCGGGGGCGGTGAGCAGGCGTTCGAGCCGGATCGTGTCATCGGCGGGGTGCGCCTCGACGATCGCCGGGACGATCTCGGCCCGATCGTGCTCGGGGCCGCGCTCTATCAGGGTGTACAGCCCGCCCTGCCGGGAGAGGTCGTCGGCGACGCGTGGACTGCGGCCGGTGAAGGCCGCGATCGTCCACTCCGCCGCATCCGCCGCGTGCGCGGTGTACCACGCCTGGTGCGCGCGATGGAAGGCGCCGAGGCCCAGGTGCACGATGCGCGGCGGTGCGGCCGGGCCGCCGACCGCGCCCCGGCGCAGCGCGGCACCCGTCACAGCTTGAACACCTTCCGGGGCAGCGTGTCGACCAGGTCGTGCGCGATCCGGTGCGCCGCCGGCTCGTCCAGTCGCCCCTCGGCCACGAGTCGCGCCAGGAAGGCCGCATCCAGGCGGCGGGCCATGTCGTGGCGAGCCGGGATGGAGAGGAAGGCGCGGGTGTCATCGACGAAGCCCGCGCCGCGGTAGAAGCCCGCCGTCTCGGTCACCGCGGCGCGGAAGCGCAGCACCGCATCCGGGGCGTCGAGGAACCACCAGGGCGCGCCGATGTACACGCTCGGATAGAAGCCCGCGAGCGGGGCGATCTCGCGCGAATAGGCGGTCTCATCGACCGCGAACAGCACGAGATGGAAGTCGGGGGCGTTCCCGTAGCGCTGCAGCAGCGGGCGCAGCGCCTCGGCGTAGCCGGTGCGCACGGGGATGTCGTGGCCGGAGTCAGGGCCGAACCTCTCGAGCGTCGCGGTGCTGTGGTTTCGGAGCACCCCGGGGTGCACCGTCATCACCAGCCCGTCCTCGACCGACATCCGCGCCGACTCCAGCAGCATGTGCCCCTGGAACGCCGTGGCCTCTGCCGCATCGAGTTCGCCGCGGACGGCGCGCGCGTACAGGGCGGACGCCTCGCCCGCCGTCAGGTCGACGGCCAGGGGTTGCAGCACCCCGTGGTCGGCCGAGACCGCGCCGTTCGCGATGAAGTGCGCACGCCGCGCCTCGAGTGCGCCGAGGTAGCCCGCATAGTCGTCGACGGCGGATCCGCTCCACGCGGCCAGGCGCTCGACGTTCGCGGCGAAGGCAGGATGGGCAGGGTCGAGGTAGGCGTCAGGGCGGAACGTCGGCGCGACCCGGCCGCGGAAGGCGGGGTCCGCGGCGAGAGCACGGTGCACGCCGAGGTCGTCGAGCGGATCGTCGGTCGTCGCGAGGAACTCGATGCCGAATCGGTCGAAGAGCGCACGAGGGCGGAAAGATGGGAGAGTCAGCACGGCGCCGATGCGGTCGAACAGCGCATCGGCGTTCGCCGCATCCGGCTGCTCGTCCAGACCGAACAGCTCGGCGAACTGATGGGTGAGCCAGTAGCCGGATGCCGTGCCCGCGAACAGATGCCAGTTCTCGCAGAACCGCCGCCAGGCGTCACGGGCGGAGGCTGTCGGTGCGGCCCCGGTCCGGTCGGGGACCGCGAGCTCGTTGAACGGGATGCCGGAGGCGTGCAGCAGACGCGTGACGTAATGGTCGTGGCGCAGCAGCAGTTCGGTGGGATCGGGGAACGCGGCGTCATCGTGCAGCAGGCGGGGATCGACGTGCCCGTGCGGGGAGAGGATGGGCAGCGCCGCGACCCGCTCGTACAGCTCCCGGGCGATGCCGCGCGTGCGCGGATCGACGGGGAGCAGGCGGTCGGGGTCGGCTTCGAGGTGCATGGGCGCTTTCTGGATCGCGGGGGCGGTCGTGGTCGCACGGCCGGCTCGCCCCGCTCGTGCCTGGATCATGGGCGCTCCGGCCCGCGAGGACGGTGCTGCCTGACCGGTATTCTGTCCAGCGTCGCTCCGGCTTGTCAACCGATTGCCAAACTCGATCGAATCGGATGCGCGGCGCGGCGGCCGTGCGCGGGGAACGCGGACGGCGGCGGCCGGGAGGGATCCGTCCCGTGATGAGCGCGTCGTCGTCGGCGCGCGGTACGGTGGTGCGAAGTCGTGAAGGAGTGTGACCGTGGCAGCGGACGCAACGGAGCCGCGGCCGACGCGGGCCAGAGCACGCGCGGCCGCCACGATCTATGACGTGGCGAAGCTGGCGGGTGTGAACCCGTCGACGGTGTCGCGTGCGCTCACGCAGCCGGGGCGCGTCAACGCCGGCACCGAGGCGCGGATCCGCGAGGCGGCCGCGCAGCTCAAGTACCGCACCAATCCGATGGCGCGCGCCCTGCCCACGGGGCGCACGAAGACGCTCGGCCTGCTCATCGCCGACATCACCAACCCGGTGATCTTCGGCATCGTCCGCGGTGCAGAGCAGGCGGCCGGCGAGTTCGGCTACACCCTCGTGTTCGCGGAGTCGCAGGAATCGGGGGAGCGCGAGGCGCGATCGGCCGAACGCATCCTGCCGGCGGTGGATGCGCTCGTGCTGGGCACCACTCGCCTCCCGGACGAGCAGATCCGAGAGCTTGCCGAGGTCAAGCCGGTCGTCGTGCTGAACCGCGAGATCCAGGGGGTCTCGACCGTGACGCCGAACCTCGAGCCGGGGATCGACCAGGCGCTGGCGCACTTGGAGATGCTCGGCCACACGTCTCTCGTCTTCCTCGCAGGGCCGGCCGAGTCGTGGATGAGCCGGCGGCGCTGGGATGCCCTGCGCACCGGCGCCGAGGCGCGTGGGATGACGATCGCGTCGATCGGTCCGGTCGAGCCGACGATCGACGGCGGCCGCGGCGCGCTCGCCCGGGTCATCGCCTCCCGCGCGACCGCGATCATCGCGTACAACGACATCATGGCCATCGGCCTGCTCCGGGCCGCCGGTGAGCACGGCGTCCTCGTCCCCGGCGTCTTCAGCATCCTGGGCTTCGATGACATCTTCGGATCCGACTTCACGTCTCCGGCGCTGACGACCGTGCGCTCACCGCTCGCGGCGGCGGGACGATACGCCGTCCGCAAGGCGCTGGAACTCGCGGGCGCGGTCGAGGCCGACGATGCGGCCGCCGTGGAGGCGGCGACGCTGGAGACCGAGCTCGTGATCCGCGGCTCGACCGGACCCGCCAGGGCGGTCTGAGGGGCGCGCTGCCCTCGCGCCGGGGATCACTCGGATGCGGAACGGCTTCCGCCTATCTCCTCTACGGTCGTCGCAATGCATGGCAAGCGTTTGCCAGATTGCCACTCGACGTGCTTCAATGAGCGCGGATCTCCCCGGAGACGCCCCGGCACCGCAGCCGCGCACACCGAAAGGACACCTCGATGAGGATCGACAAGGCCGAGGTGATCGTCACCAGCCCCGACCGCAACTTCGTCACGCTGAAGCTCACGACGTCCGATGGCGCGACGGGCCTGGGGGATGCGACCCTCAACGGCCGTGAACTGGCGGTGGTCGCCTACCTGCGTGAGCACGTGGTGCCGCTGCTGATCGGGGCGGACGCCTCGCGCATCGAGGACACCTGGCAGTTCCTGTACCGCTCGGCGTACTGGCGCCGCGGGCCCGTCACGATGGCCGCCATCGCCGCGGTGGACATGGCGCTCTGGGACATCAAGGCCAAGGCCGCGGGGATGCCCCTGTACCAGCTGCTCGGCGGAGCCAGCCGGGAGGGCCTGCTGGCCTACGGCCATGCCTCGGGCAAGGAACTGCCCGAGCTGTTCGACTCCGTGCGCGCGCACCTCGAACAGGGCTACCGGGCCATCCGGATCCAGACCGGCGTGCCGGGACTGAAGGCGATCTACGGAATCGCCTCGCAAGCGGCCGACGCCGGCGGCGGCGAGGCGCGCTACGACCACGAGCCCGCCCGGCGCGGGGCGGCGCCCGTGCAGGAGGACTGGGACACCCGGGCCTACCTGCGCCACCTGCCCGGCGTCTTCGATGCCGTGCGCAACGAGTTCGGCCCCGAGATCCCGCTGCTGCACGACGGTCATCACAGGATGACGCCGATCCAGGCCGCCCGGCTCGGAAAGTCGCTGGAGCCCTACGACCTGTTCTGGCTCGAGGACTGCACGCCCGCTGAGAACCAGGAGGCGCTGCGCCTGGTGCGTCAGCACACCACGACGCCGCTCGCGATCGGCGAGGTCTTCAACACCGTGTGGGATTTCAAGGACCTGATCCGCGATCAGCTCATCGACTACGTGCGCGGAGCCGTCACGCACATGGGCGGCATCACCCCGCTGCGCAAGACGATCGACTACGCCGCGATGCACCAGATCAAGTCGGGCTTCCACGGGCCGACGGACATCTCCCCGGTGGGCATGGCCGCGCAGATGCACCTGGGGCTGGCGATTCACAACTTCGGGATCCAGGAGTACATGCAGCACGGCGAACGGACCGACCGGGTGTTCCAGCAGTCCTTCAGATGGAACGGCGGCCTGCTGCACCCCGGCGACGCCCCCGGCCTGGGGGTCGAGCTGGACGTGGACGAGGCTGGCCGGTATCCGTACGAGCAGGCGTACTTGCCCTACAACCGGCTCTCGGACGGCACCGTCCATGACTGGTGAGGCGACGGCCCCGGTCGATGCGGGCACCGGATCCGCGCCGCTCATCGTCGTCATGGGGGTGTCGGCAGCGGGCAAGACCAGCGTCACCCGCGCGCTCGCCGCGCGCCTCGGTGTGGGCGGATGGGACGCCGATGACCTGCACTCGGCGGCCAACGTGGCGAAGATGGCCGCGGGAACGCCGCTGACCGACGAGGACCGCTGGCCGTGGCTGGACGCCGTCGGCGCCGCCCTCGCCGGAGGTCGTGGCGAGGGCGGGCGGGTCATGGCGTGCTCGGCGCTGCGCCGCGTCTACCGCGACCGACTGCGTGAGGTCGTGCCGGAAGCCCGGTTCGTGCACCTGCACGGCACGCCCGAGCTGCTGCGGGCACGCGCCGCGGGGAGGGCGGGGCACTACATGCCGCCGTCGCTGCTGCCCTCGCAGCTCGCCCTGCTCGAGCCGCTGGAACCGGACGAGGACGGAACCGCGCTCGATGTCACCGGCACCGTCGACGAGATCGTCACCGCCGCCGTCGCCTGGATCCGCTGAGCGCGCGGCAGCCTCCGCGACGACCACGCGGATCCGGTGAATCAGGACGCTCGCTGGTCGCAGATTGCGGTATCGCGGCTCAGATGACGGCAATACGCGACCAGCGAACCTGGGAAAGGCCGCAGGCGATCAGCCGCCGAGCGCGGCGCTGACCACCGCCCGAGCCTCCTCCTGCACGCGGGCGAGGTGGTCGGGGCCCAGCAGCGACTCGGCGTAGAGCTTGTAGACGTCCTCCGTGCCGGAGGGGCGCGCAGCGAACCAGGCGTGCTCGGTCTGCACCTTGAGGCCGCCGATGGCCGCGCCGTTGCCGGGCGCGTGCGAGAGCTTGGCGGTGATCGGCTCGCCGGCGAGCTCGGTGGCCGTGACGGAATCCGGCGACAGCTTGCCGAGCGTGGCCTTCTGCTCCGGGGTCGCCGGAGCGTCCACGCGCTGATAGGCGGAGGCGCCGAACGCCTCCTCGAGCTCGCGATAGCGCTCGGACGGGGTCTTGCCGGTGACGGCGATGATCTCCGCGGCCAGCAGGCAGAGCAGGATGCCGTCCTTGTCGGTCGACCACACGGATCCGTCCTTACGCAGGAACGACGCCCCGGCCGACTCCTCGCCGCCGAACGCGACCGAGCCGTCGAGCAGTCCGGGCACGAACCACTTGAACCCGACGGGCACCTCGAGCAGGTGCCGGCCCAGCGACTCGGCGACGCGGTCGATGATCATCGACGACACCAGCGTCTTGCCGATCGCGGCGTCGCGGCCCCAGCCCGCGCGGTGCGAGAACAGGTAGTCGATCGCGACAGCGAGATAGTGGTTCGGGTTCATCAGGCCCGCGTCAGGGGTGACGATGCCGTGCCGGTCGGCGTCGGCGTCGTTGCCCGTGAGCACGTCGTAGTCGCCCTTCTTCGCGACCAGCGACGCCATCGCGGACGGGGAGGACGGATCCATTCGGATCTTCTCATCCCAGTCCAGCGTCATGAAGCGCCAGGTCGGGTCGACCTCGGGATTCACGACCGTGAGGTCGAGGCCGTGCATCTCGCCGATGAGGGCCCAGTACTCGACCGAGGCGCCGCCGAGCGGATCCGCGCCGATCCGGATGCCCGCCTTCTTGATCGCCTCGACGTCGATGATCGAGGGCAGGTCGCGCACGTACGCCTCGCGGAAGTCGTAGGTGCCGAGGCCGTCGGCGTCGATGTCGGCGAAGCGGGTGCGCTGCACGCCCTCCAGGCCGGCCTCGATGAGCTCGTTCGCGCGGTTCGCGATCCAGCCGGTCGCGTCGGTGTCCGCGGGGCCGCCGTGCGGGGGGTTGTACTTGAAGCCGCCGTCGCGGGGCGGGTTGTGCGACGGGGTGACCACGATGCCGTCGGCGCGGCCGGGCTCGTCGTCCGCACGGTCGCGGTTGTAGGTGAGGATCGCGTGACTGAGCGCCGGCGTGGGCACCCAGGCGTCGCGGGAGTCGACGAGCACGTCGACGCCGTTCGCGACGAGCACCTCGATCGCGCTGCGTTCGGCCGGGCGGCTGAGGGCGTGCGTGTCGCGGCCGAGGAACAGCGGGCCCGTGATGCCCTGCGCGGTGCGGTAGTCGACGATCGCCTGGGTCGTGGCGAGGATGTGCTGCTCGTTGAAGCTGCCGCTCAGCGACGAGCCGCGATGCCCGCTCGTGCCGAACACGACTCTCTCGGTGGAGATCTTCGGATCCGGGATCCGGTCGTAGTAGGCGGCGATCAGCTCGTCGACGTCGATCAGGTCGCTTTCCTCCGCGGGGAGGCCGGCACGGCTCGTCATGCAGACAGTCTGCCCCGCGGAGCCGCGGAACGCATCATCGTTTCGATATGGAACGTCAGGTCACGAAGGCGGGGGCGTCCGATGCCCCGGACTAGGCTGAACGCCGTGACCGAAGCCGCCCCCGCCCGCCGTACCTACAGCTACCTCGGCCCCGCGGGGACGTTCACCGAAGCCGCGCTGGAGCAGGTGCCCGAAGCGCGCGGACACGACTGGCGACCGGTGCACAACGTGGGCGAGGCGCTCGCCGACGTGCTCGAGGGACGCAGCGATGCCGCCATGATCGCGATCGAGAACTCGGTGGAGGGTGGGGTCACCACGACCCTGGACGCCCTGGCGACGCTGCCCGGCCTGCGGATCGTCGGCGAATACCTGGTGAAGGTCGACTTCGTGCTGGTCGCTGCTCCCGGGACGCGGATCGAGGACGTCACGGTCATCGCCGCGCATCCCGTCGCTTACGCCCAGTGCTACGGCTGGCTCGGCGAGCACATCCCCACGCACCAGCACGTGCCCGCCGCGAGCAACGTCGCCTCGGCACTGGGGATCCTGGACGGCTCTCTTCCGGCCGACGCCGCCATCGCGGCCCCCGGCATCGTGGCGCACCACGAGCTCGAGCTCCTCGCCGACAGCATCGGCGACAACGACAACGCCGTCACGCGCTTCGTGCTGGTCGCGCGCACGGTGGCGCCGGCCCCGCCGACCGGTGCGGACAAGACCTCGCTCATCGTCGAGCTGCCCGAGGACCACGCCGGTGCGCTGCTCGAACTGCTCGAGCAGTTCTCCACCCGCGGCATCAACCTGTCGCTGCTGCAGTCCCGTCCGATCGGCGACGAGCTGGGCAGGTACCGCTTCGTGCTCGACGCGGACGGCCACATCCAGGACGAGCGCATGGCCGACGCCCTGCTCGGCATCCGCCGGTTCAGCCCGCGCGTGGTCTACCTCGGCTCCTACCCCCGCGCCGACCGCCGCATCGTGCAGTACCCCGAGCGCTACGCGGACGACGTGTTCGTCGAGGCCCGGGACTGGATCCGCGGTCTGATCGCGGGGGAGCCCGAGGCGTAGGCCCAAGCCCGAGGCGCAGACCCGAGCCCGAGGCGTAGGGATCCGGCGAGATCCGTCCGTCGCGTGGATGAATCCGCGCGACCCTCTTTCCGCTCACTGGTCGCAGATTGCGGTCTAGGGCAGGATTTGACCGCACTTCGCGACCAGTGAGCGGGGGCAGGCCGTACTTCTTCTGTTCGGGTCGCACTTCTCCCGTTCACGTCGCACTTCCCCGGTTCAGGTCGCACTTCCCCGGTTCAGGTCGCACTTTCTGCGGTAATGGATCGTGTTTTGGAGCCGTTTCTGCGACCTGAACGGGAGTGGACGGCACGACGAACGGATCCGGATGCGGATCGGGCGGCAGCGCCAGACGAGAGAGAAGAAGGAGCGTCGCCTCAGCCCGCGAGCAGCTCCAGGGTCTGCGTCCGGCCGGGCGTGCGGTCGGGGTCCTCGGCGGCGAAGGATCCGGCGACGGGGGAGACCATGATCTCCTCGACGCCGTGCTTCTCCGCGAAGGCCTCGAGCGCCCCGCGCACGGTCGCGCCGTCGCCGACGAACCAGTTCGCGAGCGCGGCGGCGTGGATCTGCTCCTCCTGCGGATCGGGATTCGCGGCGAGGGCCGCGCGTGCCTGCTCCACGGTCTCGAGCGCGGTGAGCGGGCGGTTCAGGCGCAGCCGCGCCATCATGCGCAGCTGCGGGATCGCCCGGTCCGATGCCTCCTCGGCGGTGGGCGCCGCCACGACGTTCGCGGTGAGGAAGGTGCGCGGTGCGGGGTGCGCCTCCGAGGGGCGGAAGCCCTCGCGGTAGAGCGAGAGGGCGCGGTCCAGCCCCTGACCGGAGAAGTGGTTGGCGAACACGTACGGCAGGCCGAGCGAGGCCGCCAGCTGGGCGGAGTAATCGCTCGACCCCAGCAACCACACCTCAGGGGCGCCGGTGGCCGCCGGCGTGGAGCGCACCGCGTACTCCCCGCCCGAGGTGAACTGCACGGTGGCGCCGTCGGGCTGCAGCATGAGGGCGATGTCCTGCACGTGCTCGGGGAAGCGCTCGACGTCGCCGGCGGTGCCCGAGGCGCGCAGCAGCTGGGTGATGACGGGGTCGCTGCCGGGGGCACGGCCGATACCGAGGTCGATGCGGCCGGGGGCGATCGCCTCGAGCGCGGCGAACTGCTCCGCGACGATGAGCGGCGCGTGGTTCGGCAGCATGACGCCGCCGGATCCGACCCGGATGCGCTGCGTGCGCGCGGCGGCGGCGGCGATCAGCACGGGCGGAGCGGTGGAGGCGACGGCCGGCATGTTGTGGTGCTCGGCGAACCAGTACCGCCCATAGCCGAGGTCGTCGGCGCGCGCGGCGAGGGCGAGCGACGCCGACACCGCCTGGGCGCTGGTCTGCCCGGTGCGCACCGGGACGAGGTCGAGGACGGAGAGCGCGAGAGAAGACATCGCTTCGGACAACGCGAGCGGATCCCCGTGCATTCCGGATCCGGTGGGGTCGTTGAGCGAGGACGCGCGAAGCGCGACAAAGACGAAACGCCGCACTATCGCGAAGCCGCGATGCAAGAGCACGGCGTTTCGTCCCACTCCGGCTTCGCCGGTGTTCGCTCAACGACTCCCCGGGGCGTGCCGCCTGGCTTGACCGCGCGCCCGCACCGGCGTAGGCCGGAGGCATGCACGGGTTCGCGGATCGCGCCGAGGCCGGCCGGCGGCTCGGCGCGCTGCTGGCGGTCGATGCTGCCCGGGATCCGGTCGTGCTCGGCCTGCCTCGCGGCGGGGTTCCGGTGGCGGCCGAGGTGGCTCGGACGCTCGGGGCTCCGCTCGACGTGCTCGTGGTGCGCAAGGTCGGGGTGCCGTGGCAGCCCGAGCTCGCGATGGGTGCGGTCGGCGAGGAAGGCGCTGCGGTCCGCAACGCCGACGTGGTGCGCGCAGCCGGAGTGGACGAGCAGACCCTGCGTGCAGCGGAGCGCCGGGAACGCGCCGAGGTGGAGCGCCGGGCGGCGCTGTTCCGCAGCGGGCGTGCGCCCGAGCCGCTCGCCGGGCGCACCGCGGTCATCGTCGATGACGGCATCGCCACGGGCGCGACCGTGCGCGCCGCATGCGCGATCGCACGAGCCAGGGGCGCCGCGAGGGTCGTGGTGGCGGTGCCGGTCGCTCCGCCGGAGGTGCTCGCCGACCTGCGGGCCGGGCCGGATCCGGATGCCGACGAGGTGGTCTGCCTCGAGGCGCCCGCCGGCTTCATGGCGGTCGGCATGCACTACGTCGACTTCCGGCAGACGCCCGACGAGGAGGTCATCCGCCTGCTCGCCGCCGCACGGTGAAGACGCGGTTCCGCCCCGACAGCCACGCGACAGAGGCGCGACAGCGGCGCACCGCTACCCTGGCGGCATGGACGCCGAGATCTTCTATGTGCTGGTCGGATCCGTCATCGTCGCGGCGGTCGCGCGCTGGCGCGGCTGGCCTGCTCCGCTGCTCGTCACGGTGGTGGCGCTCGCCGTGTCCTTCATCCCGGCGGTGCCCAACCTCCGCATCGATGGGCACGTGCTGCTCACGCTCGTGCTGCCGCCGCTGCTGTACTCGGCGTCGCTCGACGTGTCGTTCGTGAGCTTCCGCCGCAGCATGCCGCAGATCCGCCGGCTCGGCATCGGCCTGGTCGTCGTCACGACCGCCGCCGTCGGGCTCGTGGCGTGGCTGCTGATGCCGTCGCTGACCCTGCCGGGCGCCCTGCTGCTCGGTGCGATCGTGGCGCCGCCCGACGCGGTCTCGGCCGCGGCGATCGGCCGCAAGCTGGGCCTGCCGCGGCGGGTGATGACGGTGCTGTCGGGGGAGAGCCTCATCAACGACGCCACCTCGCTGACGCTGTACCGGGTGTTCGCCGCGATCGTCGCCGGCGCGACACTCACGGTCTGGGACGGCATCTGGCAGTTCGCCGTCGCGGTCGTCGTCGGCGTCGCGCTCGGCGTCGTCGCTGGTCTCGGCATGCATCAGCTGCGGATGCGCATCTCGGATCCGGTGGTCATCGGCACGTTCGGACTGCTCGCGCCGTTCGGCGTGTACGCGATCACGGAGCACCTGGGCGGATCCGGTGTCCTCGGCGTCGTCGCGATGGGCCTGGTGGTCGGCTTCAACGCGCCCCGTACGAGCTACGCGACGCGCATGCAGGAGGCGCCGATCTGGCTGTCGGCCGACTTCCTGCTGGAATCCTTCGTGTTCGCGTACATCGGGCTGCAGCTGCCGCCCGTGATCGGCGAGCTCGGCGCGACGCATGTCGGAGGCGTGCTCTGGCTCGCGGCGGCGGTGTTCGTGGTGGTGCTGCTGGTGCGGCCGCTGTTCGTGTATCCGGCGTCGGCGTGGGGCGCGTTCTGGTCGCGGCTGCGGCTGCGCCAGTTCGAGACGAGCCTGGCGTCGGGACAGTTCCAGAAACGGGTCGACGCCGTCGCCAAGAAGCAGCGGCGGCGGGGCTGGACCGGTCGCAACCCGAGCGAGGACGAGCTGCGCGAGCGCTTCCGGGAGTCGCAGCTGAGCTGGCGCGACAACGCCGTGATCTCGTGGGCGGGGATGCGCGGCGTGGTCACCCTGGCGACCGCGCTCGCCGCGTCGGACCTCGCCGGGCTCGACACGGCGGCGGCGCACGCGATCGTGGTCGTCGCGTTCCTGGTGACGGTGGGCACGTTGCTGCTGCAGGGGCTGACCCTGCCGCTGCTGATCGGGGCGCTCGGCGTCGCCGACGTCACCGATGAAGAGGAGGAGGACCGCCGTCAGCTCGCGCAGGTGCGCTCCCGCACGAGGGAGGTGGGCAAGGTCTTCCTCGATGAGAAGCGCGCGGCGTGGGAGCAGAAGCACGGTGCGGCGTCGCTGGGCTGGTTCGACCGCTTCGCGCAGCGGTTCACCCGCGTGGAGCGGGACACCGAGAAGGGCCAGCGCGACGAGGATGCCATGCCGCGTCCGAGCCGCGACGAACTCATCGGTCTGTCGAAGGGCTGGCTGCAGGTGCGTCGCGACGTGCTCATCTCCGAGCGCGATGCCGGCACGCTGAACGAAGAGGTCATGCGCGAGCTCATCACGGCCATGGACGCGGAGGAGCTCGCGCTCGATACCCGGATGGCGACGGCCCCGGTCGAACGCTGACGCCGGATCCTGACGCGAACGAGGGAGGCCCCGGGATCGACCGATCCAGGGGCCTCCCCTCTCGCAGCCGGTCAGGCCACGGCGGCGACCCGCTCGAACGGGGTTCCCGAGCGGGTCAGCGACAGGCGGACGTGCCAGCGAGAGCTGTAACTGCGGTCCGGCAGCTGATCCAGCAGGTCGCGGTCCGCGATGCCGAGGCCGTCGTGCACGGCCTCGCGCCGCAGGTCGTCCTTCGACGCCGGGTACTCCATGCCGGCGAGGAACCGGTCGAGTGTCGAGGGCAGCATCATCTTCTCCTCTCGGATCCGGCCTGGCTCAGGCGTCGATCTGCTCGCGGCGCTCGGGCGAGTCCACCGCGATCCGACGCGGCTTGGCGCGCTCGCTCACCGGGATGATGATCGAGAGCACTCCGCTGTCGTAGGACGCGCTGATGCGGTCGATGTCGACGCCGTCGCCGAGGGCGAACTGGCGCAGGAACGATCCGGACTCGCGCTCGCGGGCGAACCAGCGGACGCCGTCCTGCGAGCCCATGCTCCGCTCGGCGCGGATGGAGAGCTGGCCGCCGTCCACGTCGACGTCGATCGAGCCGGGGTCGATGCCCGGCAGGTCGGCGTGCAGCACGTATCGGTCGCCGTCGCGGTAGAGGTCCACGGGCATGCGCCGAGGCGCACGCGGGGAGTCGAACACGCTTGCGGCGAAGCGATCGAGCTGGCTGAGAGGATCGAAACTGAGGGTCATGTCTTACTCCTTTCCAATGGCCCGTTCGGGCGTGGTGTCGATGCAGGATCTGCATCTCGTGGTGTAGATTTTTTATAGATCAAAGTCAGGAAAGTTGCAAGTACGAGGAGTGCACGCATGGCAGGACGCGATTCGGCGACGCCGGTGTACGGCATCGCCGTGGCTGCGCAGCTGGCGGACATGAACGCGGCGAGTCTGCGCCTGCTGGAGCAGAAGGGCCTGCTGACCCCGGCGCGCAGCGAAGGTGGAACCCGCCGGTACAGCGACGACGACGTCGCGCGGCTGCAGCGGGTCGCGCTCCTGCGGGACGAGGGCATGAACATCGCGGGGATCGGGCGTGTGCTCGCGCTGGAGGACGAGAACGAGGGGCTTCGCGACGAGCTCGAGGCGGAGCGCGCGGAGAGCGCGGAGCTGCGTCGCCGCGAGGCTCATCGCCGTGGGAAGCCAGATCCAGCCTGAGGCCCAGCCTCTCAGAGGACGGGTCGCGTGCTGAAGGTGGTCTCTCGCGAGCAGTAGCGCCGGCCGTACGCGACGAGGCCCCCGGATCCCGAAGGTTCCGAAGGCCTCGTATGCGATGAGGTCAGCGCGCGGATCCGACCGCGGCCTCGTCGGCGGCGGACTCGACCGACTCGGGCGCCTCGTCATCGACGTCCTCGGCGAACGGCAGGCCGCCCCGCGGAGCGTTGTAGAGGTCCAGGTCGAGGATGCCCTCGCGCTTGGCGACGATCGTCGGGACCAGGGCCTGGCCGGCCACGTTGACCGCAGTGCGGCCCATGTCGAGGATCGGGTCGATCGCGAGCAGCAGGCCGACGCCCTCGAGCGGCAGGCCCAGAGTCGACAGCGTGAGCGTCAGCATGACGATGGCGCCGGTGGTGCCCGCGGTCGCCGCGGATCCGACCACCGAGACGATGACGATCAGCAGGTACTGCGTGATGCTCAGGTCGATGTGGAAGAACTGGGCGACGAAGATCGCGGCGAGGGCCGGGTAGATCGCGGCGCAGCCGTCCATCTTGGTGGTGGCGCCGAGCGGCACGGCGAACGAGGCGTAGCCGCGGGGCACACCCAGGTTGCGCTCGGTCACGCGCTCGGTGAGGGGGAGCGTGCCGATCGAGCTGCGGCTCACGAACGCCAGCTGCACCGCCGGCCACACACCGGAGAAGTACTGCTTGATCGAAAGGCCGTGCGTCTTCACCAGGATCGGGTAGACGACGAACAGCACGAGCGCGAGGCCGATGTAGATGGCGCCGGTGAACCAGGCGAGTGAGGTGAGCTTGTCCCAGCCGTAGTTGATGACGGCGGATCCGATGAGGCCGAAGGTGCCGAGCGGGGCGATGCGGATGATCCACCACAGCACGCGCTGGATGACCTTGAGCAGCGACTCGGTGAAGGCGAGGAACGGCTCGGCCCTGCGGCCGGCCTTGAGCGCGGCGATTCCGACCGCCACCGCGACGACGATGACCTGCAGGATGTTGAAGCTCACGCCGGAGACGAACGTGCCCTCCGCCGGGCCGGTGGTGGTGTTCACCGCGAGACCGAGGAAGTTCTGCGGGATCAGGCCGAGGAGGAAGTTCCACCAGGTGCCGACCGTGGGCGGGGCGCCCTTGGCCAGGTCGGTGCCGGCGTGCGCGCCGGGCTGGATGGTGATGCCGAGCACGATGCCGATCGAGACGGCGATGAACGCGGTGATCGCGAACCAGAGGAGGGTCTGGCCGGCCAGGCGCGCGGCGTTCTGCACACGGCGCAGGTTGGAGATGCTCGCGACGATCGCGGTGAAGATGAGCGGAACCACGGCCGCGCGCAGCAGCGTGACGTACGAGCCGCCGATCTTGTCGAGCGTGTCGGACAGCACGGTGTGGGTGTCGTGCGTCGCACCGAGCTGGCGGCCGATGAGGCCCGCCGCGATGCCGAGCACGAGCGCGGCGATGATCTGGAAGCCGAACGAGGTCAGCAGCTTGCGGACGGGGCCGCGCGTGTCCGGCGCCTTGGGGCGCCGTGCCGCGGGGGTGGTTGTACTCATCAGAGACTCCAAGTCGGTGCGCTGGGGTGCGCCGGGAGGATGGGCGCGAGTTGCGCCGGGACGTCGACGCCGTGGCGCCGGATGTCTTCAACGCTATGAGTCCGCTGGTATTCCAAGCCCGGGTGTGACGAACGATGACACGTTCGGTCGCTGAGCCTGTCGAAGTGCCGGCTCGCGGCCCCGGTCCTTGAGCTTGTCGAAACGCCGCGCCCTCCCGGGCTCACCGGGATCCGGTCTCTGAGCGTGTCGAGGGGCCGGATCCCCGGAGGCTCCTCCCGGTGATCACCCCGCGCTGACGATGCTCTCCGCAGCCATCCACGCGTAGCCGTCGGGGTCGGTGAAGGTCCCGTCCGCGACGACCGCGAGCCGGTGGGATCCGCTGCCGCTCGGGTCGATGCCGACCTGCTTCGCGAGGGAGCCGCGCTTGTAGAGGGCGAGCTTGACGGCGCCCGAGTCGAACTCGACGTAGGAGGGGAAGCTCTTCGCGACGGTCAGGCCCTGCTCCTGGTAGAAGCGCTTGCTGGCCTTGACGCTGTCGACGCCGAGCAGCAGCACGAGCCGCTCGACCTCGCCGGTGGCGGGCGCGGTGGCGGTCTTGTTCGCGCTCGCGATCTGCCACGCGGTGCCGTCAGGCGCGAGGAACGAGCCGCCGTAGCCCCACAGGCTCTTGGCGACCGGCTTGATGACCTTGGCGCCGGCGGCCAGCGCCCGCTCGACGGCCGCGTCGACATCGCCCGGCTGAACGAAGATGAGCGATGGAGCGAAGCCGCGGAACCCGGCGCTCGGCTCGGAGGTGGCGCGGACGCCGACGTGGTCCGGCAGTCCCAGGGCGTCGCGGTAGAAGGCCTCGGCCGCCTGCACGGCGTCGGAGCTGGTCTCGATGATGATGCGCTGAATGTTCATGCTTCGAGTCTCGGATCCGGCGCCGCAGGCCGCTTCTCGATTCCTGCTCGATGCGGGCAGAACTCAGCGGGGCCACGACGCGCGGTGTGGCGCACGCGACGTCAGGCTCGAGCTGCGCCGCCGGCGGAGGCTGACGGAGCAGTTCGCAGGTCTAGACGGGAGTGCTGCCCATGCTCAGCCGCAGTACTCCGGGTAGGCGCGGTCTTTCGTGCTGATCTCGATATGTTCGATCACGCCATCGCGGGCGGTGCCGGTGACGAAGTGCATCCGGGCGTCACCGGGGCCGCGCAGGGTGAGCACGTCGCCGTAGGGGAACTCTGTCGGCGCGACATCGGGATAGGCAGCGCGCACCTCGTCGAAAGTGGACCCGGCGCCGATGCCCTCCGCTGTCCGGAAAGCAGTGCCGGGGATGATCAGCACCACGGTTCCCGGTCCGCGCGGGTCGCCGTCGAGCGGGACGCCGAGCATGAACCCGGCCGCCGAGACGCCGGTGACGCCGGTGCCAGGCGCGGGGTCTTGCAGGTTCGCCACGTTCTTGATCCATCCCTGAGCAGACGAGCCGACGCAACCGTCCGACACCTGCAGCTCCGGACGTTGTGCGAGCAATGGGGTGGTCTCCGTGGCGAAGTTCTGCCCGACGCGGATCGGCCCGAGTCCGTCCGGACGGATGGTCCAGTCGGCGGTCACCGGCCCGGGTGCGGGCGGCGGAGTGGGCGTTGCCGTCGGCGTCGAGGACGTGGGCGCTGCCATCGCGTCGGTGGTCGCGCTCGGGTCCGTCGCGGGTGGGCTCGCGCAACCGCTCATGATGAGCGCTGACATGACGAGCGCGAGCGCTCCGATCTTCCCCCGCGTGTTCATATCTGAAACATAGCGCTCGCGCGGCGTCATCCCGCCCTGCGACGCCGGTCCGATGCTGCCGTCGGGACATGTCGTACTGCGAGGCGCATCACGTCAACGAACGGCCCCGCGACCACGGGACGCACCGATATCGACCGAGGGATGATCCTGTTGTGCCGGTTCCATCACGGGGAACTGCACCGCGCGGGCTGGTCGATCACCCGTGACGGGAAGAGCGACTTCGTCCTGCACGGAGCGGATGGGCACGCGACTGCTCTGAGCCGCCGGTTGCCGCTTCGCTACTTGTGGGGTGACGTGGATCCACCTCCGAAACGGTTCCGCCCCGCCGCCTGATCGAGCCCGCGAAAGGTCCTCCGTCGGGCGTGCCGGAGTGCGCGAGCGTGTGGGGCCCAGGGGTGGGTCCCGGCAGGACCGGACCGGCTCAGTTCACGCAGGGCACGTTCCCGGACTGCAGCGGAGACGACGAGTCCCTGTAGACCGGGTTCGGCGTCGCCGGGGCGGACGAGCCCGACGAACCGGAACCGGATCCGGACGTCGATCCCGCAGACGACGACGGTGTCGGTGACGCGGATGCCCCAGCGGTCGGCGGGTTCAGCAGGTCGTGCACCTGCGCGCGGATCGCGTCCACGTCGACGATGTTCACGCTCTGCCCGTCAACCGTGTCGAAGTGATCGATCGGCAGCGTGACGAAAGAGATGTTGCCGCCGGCCAGGCTCTGCGCCTGCTGCGCGAACGACAGCAGATCCAGCTGATCGTCGAGCGCGACATCCTTCTTCGCCACGTCGATGAGCTTCTGCAGCTTGCCGAAGTCGGTGAACGTCGACGCCTGCTTGAGCTTCACCGCCAACGACACCATGAACGCCTGCTGACGCCGGGTGCGATCCAGATCCGTCATGTCGAAGTCGCTCGAGGTCGTGTCACGGCGCTGTCGCACGAACGCCATCGACTGCGCGGCGTTCAGCTCCTGCACTCCGGCGGGGAAGTCGGCGCCCGAGAATGTGTCCGCGGTCGCGTGGTTCAGGCACACCGTGATCGGCTGCACGGCCTGCGCCACCTCGTAGAACGCGGCCATCGTCACCTCGACGAAGTGGTCGATGCGCACATCACCGAGAAACGCCGACACCGTCTTGATCGTGCTCTGACGCGCTGCCGTGCGCGACTGCTGATACGCGTCGGCCTCCGAGACGCCCTTGCTGGTGAGGGCCGTCATCGAGGCCTCCATGGCATCGCCGTACGCCTCCTTGATCTTGCCCTTGTCCACACCGCCGGGGGAGTCGGGGAAGTCCACGTAGTCGTCGCGGGGGATCGAGATCCCCACCGCCTTCCCGCCGTTTGCGGGGATGTGGATCAGCATCAGCACGTTCGTGTTGTACCCGCCGACCGACGCATCCTCCGCGTGGATCTGGTCGTAGATGGCCTGCGGGAACGGCTTGCCGTTCTCATCCACCCGGCTGTCCAGTCCCATGATCAGGATGTTCGTCTCGCCGGTGTTCTGCTTCGGCCCGGTCATGCCGGCGATCGACGAACGGTGGATCCCGTTGTTCGCGTCGGCGTAGGTGATGGCGACGAACGCGGCCGCCGCGATCAAAGCGAGCACGATCACAGCGATGATCCCCACGACCCACCGGCGTCGTCGATACGTGCGGCGCCGGGCGGCGTGCTGCGGGCTCATCGTCATCGTCCGGATCCGTTCCTGTCGGGGGCAGTTGTCGTGCGGGACTGTGGTCTGGCGGGACTTCGATCCTCCGTCGGGCACCTGTGCAGACTCCGGGAGCGCCTGTGTGGACTCTGGGAGAGGCGGGAGCCGGAACGGAGAAGACGGATGCGCCGGATCCGGTCTCCGTGCGACGATGAGCGCATGTTCATGGTGACGACGAACGACGTTCCCGGCTATCGCGTGACCCAGGTGCTCGGAGAGGTCATGGGCCTCACCGTGCGCTCCACGAACTTCGGCCAGGGCTTCACCGCCGGCTTCCGCGCCCTCGGCGGCGGCGAGATCCCCGAGTTCACGCAGCTCATGTACGAGAGCCGCTACGAGGTGATGAACCGGATGTGGGGCGAAGCCGTGCAGCGCGGCGCCAACGCCGTGATCGCGATGCGCTTCGACTCCGGCTCGCTCGGCAGCTTCAGCGAGATGTGCGCGTACGGCACCGCCGTGGTGATCGAGCCGGTCAACGGCGCCGTGCCCGCGCAGCCGGCTGCCCCGGCTCAGCCCGCCGCACCGCCTGCCCCCGCCGCGCCGCCGGCTCCGCCCGTGGCCTGACGCGATTCAGCGCAAAGGACCTTTGCAACTTTGAAGGATGGATCCGGTGAGATTCTCCTTCAGAGTTGGAAACGTCCTGCATTCCTGACGTGAAACTCCCGCCTCAGCCCCGAGGGGCGAGCACCAACAACTCACCCACCTCGCACTCCAGCGCGTCGCACACCGCGCGCAAGGTCGAGTAGCGGATCGCCCGAGCCCGGTCGTTCTTGAGCACCGACAGGTTCACGATACTCACGCCGACCGCCTCGCTCAGCTGAGTGAGGGTCATGCCGCGCGCGGCGAGCAGCTCGTCGAGGCGGCAGTGGATCCCGGTGTCCTCCTCGTCCTGCGCCGCAGGGGTCATACAAGGCCCTGCGCATCCTTCTGCAGGCGCGCGCCCAACTGGAACGCCGTCGCGATGAGTGCGAGAGCGAAGCCCCAGCCGACGGGGGCGAGATCGAGCTCGAGCAGGAACGGCCACAGCACCTTATCCACGTGCGGGTCGCCCTCGGCCAGGTGGCTGACCGCGATCGACCGGCCGAAGGCCCCTGCTGCCTGGCCGAGCACACCCGCCGCCATCACGAGGATCGCGGCGATCCCGATCGCGATCGACATCGACCGCCGGAACGGGCGCGAGCGGATCAGGGAGACCCCGAGCCACCACGCCACGGCGCAGACGCCCACCGTTGCGAGAGCGGGAAGCGCTCCCTCGAGCACGAGCAGCAAGCGCGCGAAGAAGGGGAGCCCCTCGATCGTGACGTGCACGCTCGCGTAGCTCGACTGCAGCACGGCCGGCGCCTGCCCCAGCGCCTTCACCGCCTCGCCGTCGCGCAGCGGGAACAGGACCGTCGGAGCGAGGCCGAACAGATCGACCGCGCGCAGCACGATCGCGATGACGGCGGCGATCGCGACGCTCACGGCGCCGGTCGCGATGAGTCCGAGCACGAAGCCCTCGGCCAGGCGCGGCCGCTCGTGGGCGGGTGTGGTGTCCTTCGCGTGCATGGCAGCTCCTTATCGAGAAACGTTGTTATCGATGTTCGTTAACATAACGACAGTCGATAAACGTGTCAACGCCGGATCCTTCCTCCTCGCCCGGGAGACGAAAGGTCATCTCGAGAGCCCGAGCCGCCCGTGGCCCGTGGGCCCTACGCTGTCGAGGGACCACGACCGACAGGAGCCCGCATGCCGCTCGATCCGCGACCGCGCCGCCCCCTCGCCGCGACTTCCCGCGACGGCGACCGCGTCACCGTGCTCGAACTGTTCTTCGACCTCGTCTTCGTGTTCGCCCTGCATCAGGGCGTCGGCGTGATCACGCACGGGAAGCACCCGCTGGAGAGCCTCGGCCAGGCGCTCGTGCTGCTCGCGCTGGTGTGGTGGTCGTGGTCCTCGTACGCATGGCTCGGCAATCAGGCCCGCGCCGACGTGGGCATCGTCCGGATCGCCATGATCGCCGCCATGATGCTGGTGTTCGTGGTGGGACTCGCCATCCCGGAGGCCTTCCACGACCTGCCCGGCGGCCTCGACGGGCCGCTGGTGTTCGTGATCGCCTACCTTCTCATCCGCGTGGTGCACGGCGTCGTCTACCTGACGATCGCGGGCCCCGACCGGGCCCTGCGCAAGCAGGTGGCGTTCACCCTGTCGACCGCGTTCGTGCCGGCGGCCGTGCTGCTCGTGATCGGCGCCCTGGCCGGCGGCGGGGCGCGTCTCGGCTGGTGGGCGGCGGCCGTCGCCTACGACTTCCTCGTGGTGTACGTCACGGCGCGGGTGGGACGCAGCTGGCGCGTGAAGTCGGCGTCCCACTTCGCCGAACGGCACGGCCTCATCGTGCTCCTCGCGCTCGGCGAGTCGGTCGTCGCGATCGGCGCGGACGCCGCAGAGGAGCCCGTGGGCGTCGGGATCATCGCGGGCGCCGTGCTCGCCCTGGGTCTCGCGACCGCGCTGTGGTGGGCGTACTTCGTCCGCCTCGCCGACCTCGTCGAGGAGTCGGTCACGGAGCGGCCGGAGCAGGACCGCTACGTGATCGCCGTCGACGTATACACCTACCTGCATCCTGTCCTGGTCGCCGCGATCCTCCTGGTCGCCGTCGGCGTCGAGCTCTCGATGCCCACGATCGAGGAGGGTCGCGCGATCGGGGGCTTCGCCGCCTGGATGCTCGTCCTCGGGCTCGCCGTCTTCCTGCTCACCACGGTGCTGCTGCGCGCCAGAGCCGCGCGGAGCTGGTCTCTGCCGCGGATCGCCGCGACCGTGCTGCTGCTCGCACTGGGCCCTCTCGTGTCGGGGCTGTCCGCACTCGCAGCCCTCGGTCTCGTGCTCGCGATCGTCGTGGCGGCGTTGGCCACTGAGCGCCTCGCCGTCCGCGCCTGAGTCCCGCCGGATCCGCCGTTCGAGGTCGAAGGGTCCGGATCGCGGCGCCTCGACGACGGGATGCGGATGCGGATCCGCGCACGTCACAGTCCGTCGCGGGCGTTAGCCGACGGCGAACAACGGCATACGGCCCTCGCCCGGTGGTTACTCTCGATGTATCCGGCACGAACTGTGCCATCGCCCTCACCGGGCAGCCCCCACTGGGCAACGAACAAGGAGTGACATGTTCGAGAGATTCACCGACCGCGCCCGTCGTGTGGTCGTCCTCGCCCAGGAAGAGGCGAAGATGCTCAACCACAACTACATCGGCACCGAGCACATCCTCCTCGGCCTCATCCACGAGGGCGAGGGAGCCGCCGCCAAAGCGCTGGAGTCGCTCGGCATCTCCCTCGAGTCCGTGCGCGAGCAGGTGCAGGACATCATCGGCCAGGGGCAGCAGCAGCCCACCGGCCACATCCCCTTCACGCCTCGCGCGAAGAAGGTGCTCGAACTGAGCCTCCGTGAGGCGCTGCAGCTCGGCCACAACTACATCGGCACCGAGCACATCCTCCTCGGCCTCATCCGCGAGGGCGAGGGCGTCGCCGCTCAGGTGCTCGTCAAGCTCGGCGCCGACCTGAACAAGGTGCGCCAGCAGGTCATCCAGATGCTCTCCGGATCCCCGGGGCGCGAGCCCGCCGCTGTCTCCGGCGCCGCGCACGACAGCAGCCAGCAGCAGGCGCAGGGCGGATCGCAGGTGCTCGACCAGTTCGGTCGCAACCTCACCCAGGCCGCGCGCGATGGCAAGCTCGACCCCGTGATCGGGCGCGAGAAGGAGATCGAGCGGGTCATGCAGATCCTCTCCCGCCGCTCCAAGAACAACCCCGTGCTGATCGGCGAGCCCGGCGTCGGCAAGACCGCCGTCGTCGAGGGCCTCGCCCAGGCGATCGTGAAGGGCGACGTCCCCGAGACGCTGAAGGACAAGCAGCTCTACTCGCTCGACCTCGGATCCCTCATCGCCGGATCCCGCTACCGCGGAGACTTCGAGGAGCGCCTGAAGAAGGTCACCAAGGAGATCCGCACCCGCGGCGACATCATCGTCTTCATCGACGAGATCCACACCCTCGTGGGTGCGGGCGCCGCCGAGGGCGCGATCGACGCGGCGAGCATCCTCAAGCCGCTGCTCGCCCGCGGTGAGCTGCAGACGATCGGCGCCACGACGCTCGACGAGTACCGCAAGCACTTCGAGAAGGATGCGGCGCTCGAGCGCCGGTTCCAGCCGATCCAGGTGCAGGAGCCGAACCTGCCCCACACGATCAACATCCTCAAGGGTCTGCGCGACCGCTACGAGGCGCACCACAAGGTGCAGATCACCGACGGCGCACTCGTGGCCGCCGCGAACCTCGCCGACCGCTACGTCGCCGACCGGTTCCTGCCGGACAAGGCCATCGACCTGATCGACGAGGCCGGCGCACGCCTGCGCCTGTCGATCCTGTCCTCTCCGCCGGAGCTGCGCGAGTTCGACGACAAGATCGCCAAGGTCCGCGAGGAGAAGGAGCTGGCCTCCGAGGAGCAGGACTTCGAGAAGGCGGCCTCGCTGCGCGACCAGGAGAAGGAGCTGCTCGCCGAGCGGCTGCGCCTGGAGAAGCAGTGGAGGAGCGGCGACGTCGCGACCAACGCGGTCGTCGACGAAGGCCTGATCGCCGAGGTGCTGGCCCAGGCCACGGGCATCCCGGTGTTCAAGCTCACCGAGGAGGAGTCCAGCCGCCTCGTCTTCATGGAGAAGGCGCTGCACCAGCGCGTCATCGGCCAGGAGGAGGCGATCGCCGCCCTGTCCAAGACGATCCGCCGTCAGCGTGCGGGCCTCAAGGACCCGAAGCGCCCCTCGGGCTCGTTCATCTTCGCCGGCCCCACGGGCGTCGGAAAGACCGAGCTCGCCAAGGCGCTCGCCGAGTTCCTGTTCGACGACGAGGGTGCGCTGATCTCGCTCGACATGAGCGAGTTCGGCGAGAAGCACACTGTCTCGCGGCTGTTCGGTGCCCCTCCTGGGTTCGTCGGCTTCGAGGAGGGCGGCCAGCTCACCGAGAAGGTGCGCCGCAAGCCGTTCTCCGTGGTGCTGTTCGACGAGATCGAGAAGGCCCACCCGGACATCTTCAACTCGCTGCTGCAGATCCTCGAGGAAGGTCGCCTCACCGACGGCCAGGGCCGCGTCATCGACTTCAAGAACACCGTGATCATCATGACCACGAACCTCGGTTCGTCGGCGATCGCCGGTGGTCCGGTCGGCTTCCAGATCGAGGGCAACTCGCAGACGACCTACGAGCGGATGAAGGGCAAGGTGGACGAGGAGCTCAAGCGCAACTTCAAGCCCGAGTTCCTGAACCGTCTCGACGACGTCATCGTGTTCCCGCAGCTCAACAAGGACGAGCTGCGCCAGATCGTCGGCCTGTTCACGAAGCGCCTCAGCGACCGCCTGCTCGACCGCGACATGACGGTGGAGCTGACGGATGCGGCCAAGGACCAGCTCATCGAGATCGGGTTCGACCCGACGCTCGGCGCCCGCCCGCTGCGTCGTGCGATGCAGCGCGAGGTCGAGGACCAGCTGTCGGAGAAGATCCTGCACGGCGAGCTCAACCCCGGCGACCACGTGCACGTGGACGCGAAGGACGGGAAGTTCGTCTTCACGACGGGTCCGCGCGGCGAGAAGGTCTCGGTCGGTGTGAACACCGCCGGCACGATCCCGACCACGCCGGACATCGCGGCCGGCGCAGCCTGATCGGATCCGGTTCCCGCACGACGAAGGGGGACGAGCACTTCGGTGCTCGTCCCCCTTTCGCGTGTTCGAGGTGGGTGCTTCGCGCGCTCAGCGGCTCCGTGCGATAGAAGGACGGCGGCGGCTCCGGGCGGAACGGCGCGGGCGGTGCGGCGCCGCGGACGCGGGCGCACCGAAGGACTCCAGGGCGCTGCGCGCGGCGGAGAGGGACGGGTAGCTGCCCAGGCGGCGGCTGTGGCGGTCGTGCAGGACATGCGAGGCGCCGTCGACGGCCACGAAACCGGCGTACTCGCCGTCGGTGGTCGCCACGTACACGTCGTGGTCCGCCTGTTTCCAGGTGATGTTCATGATGGTGCTTCTTCGTGCTGTCCGGTGGCGCGCGGCCGCCGGGAAAGTCGGATCCTGTCCGGACGCGCGAGAACGCATCGGTGCGATTCGCGACCCTGAGACTCAGGGACCGTTCGGACGGGTGGTCCCAGATTCATCTCGAGGATTGATCTCAGGACCGGATGGCGCGGCGCCGAAGAGACGTCGGCGGGCCAGGCGCGCAATCCATCAGCATAGCAGGCTGCGCGATGTCGTGCACCTCGAACCGTGCCGATGACCGCAGCAGCCGCGCCGCGCCTCTACCCTGGAGAGATGAGCGACTATCTCGTCCGGCCCGCACGGGCCGGTGACGTCCAGGGCATCTACGCGCTGCTGGAGCCGCTCGTGGAGCGACGGATCCTGCTCGGCAAGGACATCGCGGTGCTCTATGGCGCGGTGCAGGAGTTCGTGGTCGCCGAGGCGGACGGGCGGCTCATCGGCTGCGGCGCGCTGCACGTGATGTGGGAGGACCTCGGTGAGGTGCGCACCCTGCTCGTCGAAGAGGGATGGAAGCACCACGGCGTGGGGCGGGCGATCGTGGAGCGCCTCGAGGAGCACGCGGTCGGGCTCGGCCTCAGCCGCCTGTTCTGCCTGACCTTCGAGGTGCCGTTCTTCCAGCGCCGGGGGTTCGAGCCGATCGGCGAGCAGGTCGTGGATCCCGACGTCTACACCCAGCTGCTGCGCAGCGGTGACGAGGGTGTGGCCGAGTTCCTCGACCTCGCGCATGTGAAGCCGAACACGCTCGGCAACACGCGCATGCTCAAACACCTTGTCTAACCTGGAGGCATGAGCCCTCGCCAGTCCGCCGCCGTCTATCGTCGCCGGCGGATCGTGGTCCTCGGCATCATCATCGTGCTGCTCGCGCTGCTGATCGGGCTCGTCTGGGCGCTCGTGGCCCGCACGGGCGCGGATCCGGCTCCGGTCCCCACGAGGTCGTCCACACCGTCGCCGACGGCGTCCACCCCGCCCGCGTCACCGGATCCGAGCGCGGACGCGAGCCCCGACCCGTCCGCGACGACGCCCGCCCCGACCAGCACCGCCGATGCCGGCCCGGTGCCGTGCACCGCCGCCGAGGTGCAGGTGACGGCCGTGACCGACCACGACACCTACTCCGCCGACGAGAATCCGAAGCTGTCGATCTCGCTGACCAACAGCAGCACCAAGGACTGCACGATGAACGTCGGCACCACGACGCAGGCGTTCACCATCACGAGCGGCAACGACACGTGGTGGCGTTCCACGGACTGCCAGCAGACTCCGAGTGACGCGATCCAGACCATCAAGGCCGGCGCGACCATCACCAGCTCCACCCCGGTCACGTGGGATCGCACGCGCTCCAGCGTCGACACCTGCGAGGCGACGGACCGGCAGCGCGCACCGGGCGGCGGAGCCGCGTACCGCCTGACGGTGTCGATCGGCGGGTTCCAGAGCACGAACCCGATGCAGTTTCTGCTCAACTGAACCTGGACGGAAAGTGGGAATATGTCGCCCGCGTCCAACCTTTGGGATACCATAGAGATCAAGTCTTCGAGATCTGACGGTTGCCATCCCCAGTGGCTTCGACAATCTCAAGCGTCCCCAGCGCATCGTCGTCCGTCGTCGAGGACTTTGAGGGCCTCTTCATTCATCTGTCCCCAAGCGATGAGAGAAGAGGTCCTCCTCTTTGTGCCGGAACTTCTAAGCTGGAACGATGGCCGTGAAGAAAGCGAAGAAGAAGGCACCCGCCGCGGCGGACTTCCGCTCCGAGGCTCTCGCGCAGGCGCTCGAGAAGCAGGACATGGCCGCAGTGGCGCTCGCATTGCGCAACGGCAACACGGTCGTGCCTCTCATCCGGCCGGGCGCGAGGGACAACCCCCGGGACGGCGGCGAGGTGTGGACCTACCGGGATCCGTCCACGGGTGACGTCGCGCTGCTGCTGTTCAGCGATGCGAAGAACAAGCCCGCGAATCTCCCACCCGGCGTCGGCATCTACTCGCCGGTGTGGCTGCGTTCGTTCCTCACGACCCATCGCGACGTGATCACCACGGTGTTCCTCGACATCGCAGGCCCCCACCCCATGCAGGCGCCGCCTGAGGAACTGCTGCGCGCGCTGGAGGCGTGATCGCCCTCAGAACAGGGGGCGATCCGTCAGAACGCTCGTGACCGCACCTCAGAACGTGTGACGGCCGTCAGAACGCGGGGACCTCGTCGTCGAGGCGGCGCGGCGCCCGGTGCGCCTTGACGTCGCCGAGCGCCCCGCGCAGCGTCGCCGAGCGGTCGTCGATCACATGCGCATAACCGAGCCGGGCCGCCTCCGAGCGACGCTGGGACGCCTGGGTGACCGGGCGCACCTCGCCGGCCAGGCTCAGCTCGCCGACCGCCGCGAGCGTGCGCGGCACGGCGTTCTCCGTGAGGGATCCGGCCACCGCGATCGCGATCGCCAGGTCTGCTGCGGGCTCGATGAAACGCACTCCGCCGACCGTGGAGACGTACACGTCCTTGTCGCTGGTCTTGATGCCGGCCCGGCGTTCGAGCACCGCGAGCACCATCGCCACGCGTGACGAATCGAGACCGTTCACGACGCGTCGGGGATTCGGGGCCTGCGTGGGGATGGTGAGAGCCTGCACCTCGACCGGCATCGCACGCCGGCCCTCCAGCGCGATCGCGACGCACGTGCCCGGCTCAGGGCGACCGCGGGAGAGGAACAGGCTCGACGGATCCGGCACCTCGGCGATCCCGGATCCGGTCATCTCGAAGCAGCCGACCTCGTCGGTCGGGCCGAACCGGTTCTTCAGCGCCCGGATGAACCGCAGTGAGGTCTGCCGATCGCCCTCGAAGTGGCAGACGACGTCGACGAGGTGCTCGAGCATGCGGGGGCCGGCGACCGACCCGTCCTTGGTGACGTGCCCGACGATGACGATCGGGAGATCCCGCTCCTTCGCCACCCGGATGAGGGCCGACGCGACCTCGCGCACCTGCGCGGGCTGGCCCGCGGCGCCGTCGGAGAGGGCGGAGGCGACGGTCTGCACCGAGTCGACGATCACGAGCTCGGGGGACACCTCGTCGATGTGGCCGAGGATCGTGCCGAGATCCGTCTCGGCCGCGAGATACAGCTCGTCGTGGAGGGCACCGGTGCGCTCGGCGCGCAGCCGGACCTGGGCCGTGGACTCCTCGCCGCTCGCGTAGAGCACCCGCCGGCCGGCGCGGGCGGCCGCGGCGGCCACCTCGAGCAGCAGCGTGGACTTGCCGACCCCGGGCTCGCCGCTCAGCAGGATCGCCGCCCCGGGCACGATGCCGCCGCCGAGCACGCGGTCGAACTCGGCGACCCCGCTCGAACGCCGCGGCGACTCCTGCGACGTGAGCGAGGTGATGGGGCGCGCTCGCCGAGCGGCCGCGGGGGTCGTGGCCTCGACCCGGCGCACGATGCCGGTCTGCGCGGCCTGCTCGGTCACGGTGCCCCACTGCTGGCACTCGCCGCACCGGCCCACCCACTTCGCGGTCGTCCATCCGCACTCGGTGCAGACGTACGCGGGTGCGGTGGGTTTCCGGGAGGCCATGCAGCAAGGCTAGCCGGGGGTGCAGACAGTGCCCGCCGTCTCGAGCCGCCGCCCTCCCAGGGGCGGCACCGGTAGCCTCGAACCACACACCGACTCGATCGCCTTGAGGGAGCGCGCATGAGCCACGGCACCACCTTCCGCACGGTCGAGGAGCAGCAGGAACGGGTGCTCGCCGCCGTGCGTCCCCGCCTTGCCGAGACGGTCGCCGTCGACCGGGCGGGCGGGTCCACGCTCGCCGTCGACGCCACGGCGGTGAACCCGGTGCCCGTGTTCGACAACTCCGCGATGGACGGCTTCGCCGTGCGCTTCGCCGATGTCGCGGGCGCCTCGGAGGACATGCCCGTCACGCTGCAGGTCACGGCGGATCTGCCGGCCGGGAGCCCCGAGGATCCGCCTCTCGCCCCGGGCTGCGCCGTGCGCATCATGACCGGATCCGCGCTGCCCACCGAGGCCGACACGATCGTGCCCTTCGAGGACACCGCCGGCGGGCTCGCGGACTCGCTGCAGACCGCCGTCGTGCAGCGCGCTCCGCGCGCGGAAGGCGCGCACGTGCGGCGAGCCGGGAGCGATGCTGCGGCGGGAGCGATGGTGCTGCCCGCCGGTACGCTGCTCGGGCCTCGCCAGCTGTCGGCGCTCGCGTCGGTCGGTATCGCCGAGGTGCAGGTCGCGCCGCGTCCGCGCGTGGCCGTGGTGTCGACCGGATCCGAGCTGGTGCCGCCTGGGACGCCGCTGCAGCGCGGGCAGATCCCCGAGTCGAATGGAGTGCTGCTGGCCGGTCTCGCCGCCCAGGCCGGGGCGGAGATCGTGCTGCGCGAGGTCGTCGGCGACGAGGGCGACGGGCCCGCCGAGGCGGCCGCCCGGGCCGCAGCGCTCGGCGCAGATGTCGTCATCTTCTCCGGCGGGGTGAGCGCTGGGGCGTACGAGGCCGTGCGACTGAGCATGGGCGAGGCGATGGAGTTCGTCGCCGTGGCGATGCAGCCCGGCAAGCCGCAGGCGTTCGGAGTGACCGCCGAGGGCATGCTGCTGTTCGGGCTGCCGGGCAACCCCGTCAGCGCCGCGGTGTCGTTCGAGACCTTCGTGCGCCCGGCGCTGTTGCGGTTGCAGGGTCGGGATGAGGTCCTCCGTCCTGTGCGGCGCATCCCGGCGGGCGCTGCCTGGCGCACTCCGCCGGGGCGGCGCCAGTACCTGCCCGCCGTGATCGTCGATGGCACGGTCGTGCCGGCGGCGCGCGGCGGGTCCGGCTCGCACCTCACCGTCGGTCTTGGCGGCGCGACGGCCTATGCCGTGGTGCCGGCCGAGGTGTCGGAGGTGGAGATCGGCGACCTCGTCGACGTGCTGGAGCTGGACTGAGCGCCATGTCGGCGCCCGGCTCCGACTCGACGCCCCTCGGTGCGGTCGTGCTCGTGGGCGGTCGCGCCCGGCGCATGGGCGGTGCGGCCAAGCACCTGCTCGAGCTCGGCGGTTCCACGCCGTGGGACCGCACGCTCGCCGCGCTGGCGGCGCACGGGATCTCTCCGATCATCGCGGTGGGGTCCGCGCCCGCCGACGGCCGGCTGACGGATGCCGCGGTGGGGCCTGCGCCCGCCGACGGCCGGCCGGCGGATGCCGCGGCCGTGCCCGTCGTCACGTGGGTGCGCGAGGATCCGCCGTTCGGAGGCCCCGTCGCGGCGCTCGCCGCGGCACTGTCCCGCCCCGAGCTCGACGACGCAGCGGAGTTCCTGCTCCTCGCGGGAGATCTCGCGCACCCCGAGGCCGTCGTCGCCCGCCTGGCGGAAAAGAACCCCGTGGTCACGGACCCCGCCGAAACCGAGGCCGAAACCGAGGCTTCGCTGGTCGCGGATTGCGGTTCTGAGCCTCGCAGAGCCGCAATCTGCGACCAGCGAGCAGAAGGGCAGCGCGCGCACGTCCCGCGTCCGACCGACGCCGTCGTGTTCCGGGCCGGCGAGCACCCGCAGTGGCTCGCCGGGCGGTACCGCGTCGCCGCCGTGCGTGCCGCGCTCGCCGCGTTCGGCGGGGTGGATGGCGCCTCCTGCCGCGCCGTGCTCGGCGGTCTTCCGATCCGGTGGCTCGCGGACGAGGATGGGATCACGGCCGACATCGACACCCCCGCCGACCTCGAACGCGCTCGCGCCGACGCCGCCGGATCCGCCGCACGATCAGAGGAGCCCTGATGACCCCGAACGACCGCACCCTCCCGCCGGAGGCGCTCGACGAGTGGGCGGCCGAGCTGCGCGAGCGGTTCAACCTCGCCGAAGAGGACCTGCCGATCGCCCTGATCCTCGACCTCGCCCGTGACGTCGCGAACGGCGTCGCCCGCCCGGCCGCCCCGTTCAGCGCGTTCGTCGCCGGCCTCGTGGCCGGCCGCGCGGGCGGAAGCCCCGGTGATGTGCGCGCCGTGGTCGCCGTCATCTCCGAACTCGCCCTCGCCCACCGCGCTGACTGACCTCGGGCGACTCCGGGCCGGATCCGGTGGACTGAGCGCCGAGCCGGGCGACCCCGGGCCGGATCCGGTGGACTGAGCGCCGGAGCCGGATCCGGGATTCGTATGGTCCTGATCCGAACCTCCTATCGCGCGCGGCATTATTCACGGCCGAAGTCCCCATGTCCGGCCGGAGCCGATGCGAGTATGGAGCCATGGCCAGCGCCGGGCCCGTCTGCGGGCCGATCTCCAGCTATTCGCGCGTGCGGATCCTGCACCTGCTCTTTGAAGCAGGCAGCTCGCAGGCGCGTCCGCATCGCACGATCGGCGAGCTGTGCGAGGCCACCGCGCTGCACCCCAACACCGTGCGTGAGCACCTGCAACGCCTGATCGAGGGCGGCTACGTCGTGCCGACCACCGAGCACCGCACGACGCGCGGGCGCCCGCGCGTGCTCTACAGCGCGGTCACGGGCGCGCCCGAGGCCTCCAGCCCGGTCGCCAAGCAGAAGGCCGACGACGCCGCACGCCGCGGTGACCTGCTGCGCCGCGTGCTGCAGACCGGCCCCTCCATGCTCGGCGAGCAGGCGGTGTATCAGCTCGACGCGCTCGTCGAGCACCTCGAGGAGAGCGGCTTCGAACCCGTCATCGACGAGGACAGCCTCACCGTCGAACTCACCCCGTGCCCGCACGCCGCCGCCCGGCCGGAGCACCGCCCGGTGCTCTGCCAGGTGCACCTCGGCCTCATGCAGGGCGTGCTCGCCCAGGCCGGCGGGCCGCTGACGGCGCGCTGCGTGCGCTCGGCGACGCGGCCGGAGGAGTGCACGGTCGAACTGGATCGCACCGGGCTCGGCCACCCTGATGCCGGGAATGCCGGGAACAGGTCGAGAGGCACGGCAGAATTCGACCTCAGAGCAGGATCCGCGAACACAGGAGGCCCCGCGCATGGATTGGCTTGATCCGCTCGTCCTGTCCCGTTGGCAGTTCGGACTGACGACCGTCTACCACTACCTGTTCGTGCCGCTCACGATCGGCATGGCCACCGTCACCGCGATCTTCCAGACCGCGTGGGTGCGCACCGGCAGGATCGAGTACCTGCACCTGACCCGGTTCTTCGCGAAGATCTTCCTCATCAACTTCGCCATGGGCGTGGTGACCGGGATCGTCCAGGAGTTCCAGTTCGGCATGAACTGGTCGGACTACTCCCGCTTCGTCGGTGACGTGTTCGGCGCCCCGCTCGCGTTCGAGGGACTGCTCGCGTTCTTCCTCGAGGCGACCTTCATCGGGCTGTGGATCTTCGGCTGGGACAAGCTGCCGAAGAAGGTGCACCTTGCCACCATCTGGGGCGTCGCGATCGGCACGATCCTCTCGGCGTACTTCATCATCGCCGCGAACGCGTTCATGCAGAACCCGGTCGGGTACACCTTCAACGAGGCCGCCAACCGCGCCGAGCTCACCGACTTCTGGGCGCTGCTGACCAATAAGGTCGCGCTCGCCGCGTTCCCGCACACGATCTTCGGCGCGTTCATGCTCGCCACCGGCGTCGTGATCTCGGTCTCCGCCTGGCACCTGTCCCGCGGGCAGCATGTCGACACCATGCGGAAGTCGCTCAAGTTCGGACTCTGGGGGATCCTCGTCGCCACGGCCGGAGTGCTCCTCTCCGGCGATCAGCTGGGACTCGCGATGGTGAGCACCCAGCCGATGAAGATGGCCGCGGCCGAGGCGATGTTCAATTCGAGCTGCGGAGCCGATGCCTCGTTCTCGCTGTTCTCGATCGGTACGCCCGATGGCACGGGCGAGATCTGGTCCCTGCGCGTGCCGTATCTGCTCGCGTTCCTGTCGACGCACGACCTGAACGGCTGCGTGGAGGGGATCAACGACCTGAACGCGCAGTACGCGCACGAGTTCGCCGCGACGGGGCTCACCGAGTTCAACCCGGTGCTGTGGATCACGTACTGGGCGTTCCGCTGGATGATCGGCCTCGGCATGCTGCACGCGTTCGTCGCGCTGGTGGGCCTGTGGATCACCCGCAAGAACGCCAAGCGCGAGCCCGCGCAGTGGATGTGGAAGATCGCAATCTACTCGTTCCCGCTGTCGCTGGGTGCGAACATCGTCGGCTGGGTCTTCACCGAGATGGGCCGGCAGCCCTGGATCGTGTTCAGCCTGATGACGACGAAGAACGGCGTCTCGCCCGGGGTGAGCGGCGTCGAAGTGCTCATCTCGCTCATCTCCTTCACCGCGATCTACGCCGCGCTCGCGGTCGTGGAGGTCGGACTCATCGTCCGCGCCGCCAAGAAGGGGCCCGACACCACCGAGAAGCACGACGAGGACGCTCCCGTCCCGTCGGTCGTGTACTGAGGAAGGAGACGGACATGGATCTCGCCACGCTCTGGTTCTGGATCGTCGCCCTGTTCTTCGTGGGCTACTTCGTGCTCGACGGCTTCGACTTCGGCGTCGGGATGTCGCTGCCCTTCCTCGGCAAAGACGGTGACGACGTCTCGCGTCGTCAGGTGATCAACACGATCGGCCCGGTCTGGGATCTCAACGAGACCTGGGTGATCGTCGCCGGCGCCTGCCTGTTCGCGTCGTTCCCCGAGTGGTACGCGTCCCTGTTCAGCGGCTTCTACCTGCCGCTGCTGCTGATCCTGCTGGCGCTCATCCTGCGCGGGGTGTCGTTCGAGTACCGGCACCAGCGCGATGATGTGCGCTGGAAGCGTCGCTTCGACACCATGATCGTGATCGGATCCGCTGTCCCCGCGCTGCTGTGGGGCGTCGCGTTCGGCAACATCGTGCAGGGCGTGGCGCTGGATGAGAAGCACGTCTTCCGCGGATCGGTGTTCGACCTGCTGAACCCGTACGGGCTGCTCGTGGGCGTCACCACGCTGCTGCTGTTCTTCCTGCACGGACTGTACTTCGTGGCGCTCAAGACCGACGGCGTCGTGCACGAGCGGGCCCGCCGCGTGGCGCGCCTGGCTGCGCTGCCGACAATCCTCGTCGCGGCCGGGACCGTGGTGTGGACGATCGTCATCGCGGCGGGTCGCCCGTCCCTGCTTTGGGCCGTGATCGCGCTCGGCGCCGTGGCCGCGGTGTTCCTCATCGTGTCGGTGGTCTTCTCGCTGCGGGGTCGTGACGGCTGGGCCTTCGCGGCCGGGGTCGTCACGATCCTCACCGCCGTGCTCATGCTGTTCTCCGCGCTGTTCCCGAACGTGCTGCCCTCCACGATCGACGCCGCGAACTCGCTCACGATCCAGAACGCGTCCAGCACGCCGTACACGCTGCAGATCATGAGCTGGACCGCGCTCGTGGCGATGCCGCTCGTCCTCGCCTACCAGGCGTGGACCTACTGGGTGTTCCGCAAGCGGGTGCGCCGGTCGACGATCGAGGCCGCCCCCGCGCACGCATGAGCCCCCTGTCGTCCCGGCGCCGACCCGCGACGTCGCCATTTGCAGGACACGGTGACGGGTGCGCGATCAGAAGTGCGGATCCGTCCTGCATCCGCGCTCGGGTGCTGCATCCGTCGCGCGTGTTCGCGGAGCGGATCCGATGAAGCCGATCGATCCGCGGCTGCTGCGGTGGGCGCCCGCCGCGCGGACCTACCTCGCGGTCTCGGCGGGCATCGCGCTCCTGCAGACCGCGGTCACGATCGCGTTCGCGGGGCTGCTCGCCGCGGGGATCACGGACGTGGCCGGCGGGCGCTCGCCTCTCGGCCACGTGCCGTGGCTCGCGCTCGTGGTGCTCGCGCGCGCGGTGCTGCTGTGGGTGTCGGAGGCGTGGGGCGCCCGCGCCGCCGCGCAGGCCGGGCGCGAACTGCGGGCGGCGCTGCTCGATGCGATCTCCCGGCGAGGGCCGGCCTGGCTCGGCACGCGCAACCGCGCCGCGCTCGCGGTGACAGCGGGGCACGGTCTCGACGCGCTGGATCCCTACTTCTCCCGGTACATCCCGCAGCTCGTGCTCACCGCGATCGCGACGCCGATCATCGTCGCCGTGATGTGGTGGCAGGACTGGCCGAGCGGTCTCGCGGCGCTCGTCACGCTGCCGCTCATCCCGCTGTTCCTCATCCTCATCGGCATCGCCACCCGCGGCGTGCAGCGCAGGCAGCTGCGGGTGCTGCACACACTCGCGGCGCGCTTCGCCGACACCGTGCAGGGCCTCGCCACGCTGCGCCTGTTCGGCCGGGAACGCCGCGCGGCGGCCCGGATGCGCGAGACCGCTGACCAGTACCGCCGCGAGACCATGCGCGTGCTGCGGTATTCGTTCCTTTCCGGCTTCGCGCTGGAGCTGCTGTCGTCGCTCGCGGTGGCGATCATCGCGGTCTCGGTGGGGCTGCGGCTGCTGGGCGGCGAGCTGAGCCTCGGTGTCGGACTGTTCGTGCTGCTGCTCGCGCCCGAGGCGTTCCTGCCGCTGCGCCAGGTCGGCGTGCAGTTCCACGCGGCCGCCGAGGGCGTCGCCGCGACCGAGGACGTCTTCGAGGTGCTCGAGGCGGATCCGGCGGCCCCATCCGGCGTTCGAAGCGCGCACTTTGCTGCAGACCGGCCCGGAATACAGCCATCTGCGCGCTGTGAAACGGAAGCGGCGGTCCGGCTGGTCGTCGATGGGGTCGCGGTGCGGCACGGAGCGCACGTACTCGCGCCGGTCTCCTTCACCGCGGAGCCGGGCACCGTGACGCTCCTCGAAGGACGCAGCGGATCCGGCAAGTCGAGCCTGCTTGCGGCGCTGCGCGGCGCTGCGGCGTACGACGGGACCGTCGTTGTCGAGGCCGCGGCGGTGCACGACGGCGCGGGTGTGCTGGTGCGCGACGGCGGGTTCACGCTCGACGGCGCAGCGGATCCGGATCCGACCAGGTGGCTCGCCTGGGCCGGCCAGCGCCCCGGGCTCATCCGCGGCACGATCGCCGCGAACGTCGCGCTCGGCGACTCCGTCCCCGACCTCGCGCGCGTGCGGTCGGCGCTCGCCGACGCCGCGGCGTCGGACCTGGATCCGGTGCAGGAGCTCGGCGTGCAGGGCGCCGGGCTCTCCGGTGGCCAGGCGCAACGCGTCGCCGTGGCCCGTGCGCTGTACCGGCTCGGATCCGGTGCGCGCGTGCTGGCCCTCGACGAGCCGTCGAGCGCCCTCGACGCCGTGACCGAGCAGCGGCTGTGGGCTGCGCTGCGTCGTGCCGCCGACGACGGGGCGACGGTGCTGCTGGTCTCGCACCGGGAGTCGGCCCGCGCCATCGCCGACCAGGTGGTGCGGATCGGCGACGACCCCGCGGCCGCACACGCCGGCTCGATCGACCCGGCTGATGCACCCGTCGCCGACTCCACCAATGCTCAGGTCGCACTTTCTGCTCTTCCGCACCCCCGGGAACAGCAGAAAGTGCGACCTGAGCAGGGTGGCGTGGCCACATCCGTCGACGGCGCGGCCGCATCCGGCATGGGCGCGCCCGAGCCGCCAGCGCCCGAGTCGGCAGCGCTCGAGGCGACCGCGCACGCCGCGGCCGCGTCGACAACGTCCGCGGCGGATCCGGATCCGATCCCGGATCTCCCGGCCTCCGTCGGGGGGATCCTCCGCCTCGCCATGCCCCGGACGCGACGGTTCCTGCCCGCGATCCTCGCCGGGATCGTGTCGGCCGCGGCCGCGGTCGGCCTGCTGCTCGTGAGCGGGTGGCTCATCGTCACCGCGTCGCTCGTCGACAACCTCGTGCCGCTCTCGGTCGCGATCGTCGGGGTGCGGTTCTTCGCCGTGACCCGCGCCGTCACCCGGTATCTGGAGCGCCTCGTCGGACACGACGCCGCGCTCGGCCGCCTCGCGGACCTGCGGGCGGCCGTCGTGCGCCGACTCACCCCGCTGGCCCCCGCGGGACTCGGATCCACCGACCGTGGCTCTGTGCTCGCCGCGCTCGTCGACGACGTGGAGAACCTGCAGAACCTGCCCCTGCGCGTCGTGCAGCCGCTGCTGACCGGAGGCGTCGTCGCCCTCGTCTCGATCGGCGTCCTCGCCGCCATCGCCCCCGCGGCGGCCCTCGCGCTCGCGGTCTGCCTGGTCATCGCCGTCGCGGGAGCGGTCGTGCTCGGCGGCATCGCCGGAGGCCGGGCCGAACGCGCGCTCAGCCGCGACAGGGCGGAGCTCGCCGCAGCCCTGGTCGACGAGCTCACCGCCCTCGACGTGCTCCAGGCCTACGGGGCTGAAGCCATCGCGCGCGATCGGATCCGCGCCGCCGACGACGCGCTGCGGCGCGCGACCACCCGGGCCGCGGTCGCGCAGGCGCTGTCCTCGGCGGTCGTGTCACTGGCGGCGGGCGCCGCCTCGAGCTGGGCGCTCGCGGTTGCGGCGCCGGGGCAGCCCGGAGGCGCGGTCGACGCGCCCTGGTTCGCGGTCGCCGTGCTGCTGCCCATGGCGGTGTTCGACGTGTTCTCGGCCGTGCCGCAGGCCGCCTCGGCGTGGCGCGGTGTGCGTGCCGGTGCGGAGCGGATCCATGCGCTGCTGCCCGCGACGCTGCCCGCCGAGGTGCGCGGCGACGAGGGCGAGGGGCGCCTCGACAATGGTGCGCTGCGCCTGCGCGGCGTGACCGCGTCGTGGCCGGGTGCCGGGGCGTCGACCCTGCGCGACCTCGATCTCGATGTCGCGCCGGGGGAGCGCATCCTCGTCACCGGATCCAGCGGCGCCGGCAAATCCACGCTCGCCGCCGTGCTGGTCGGCTTCCTGCGCTTCGGCGGCTCGTATCGCATCGGTGGAGCGGACGCGGGCCGGGTAGCGGGCCCGGAGCTGCGCCGCCACGTCGGACTGTGCGAGCAGGATCCGATGCTCTTCGACGAGGACATCCGGCAGAACCTGCTGTTCGCCCGTGAGGCCGCGACCGATGCCGAGCTGATCGCCGTGCTCGACCGGGTCGGCCTCGGCGCCTGGGTGCGGGAACGCGGCGGGCTCGACGCGCGGGTGGGGGAGCACGGCGCCCTCGTGTCCGGCGGGCAGGCGCAGCGCATCGCGCTGGCGCGGGCGATCCTGCGCGGATTCGGAGTGCTCGTGCTCGACGAGCCCACAGCCGGGGTGGATCCCGACGCATCCGATGCGCTGCTGCGCGACCTGCTGGGCGCCGCCGGATCCCAGACCGTCGTGCTCATCTCGCACGTGGAGCCGCCGGCCGGCACGATCGACCGTGCGGTCCGGCTCGACGCGGGACGGATCCTGCCCGTCGGCTCCTGAGCCTTCGGGGTCCGGCCGCCCCGCGCCGAGCGCGGAGAGCGCGGGAAGTGCGGGATCAGGCGGCGATCCCCGGGACCTCCTCGAGGCGGCGGTACACGGGGATCCCCCGACCCTCCGCGATCGCGACGTCCTGATCTGCTCCACGGGATTCGCCGGGCAGGCGCAGCACCGCATCGCAGTGCTGCAGCAGTCGCTCCGCGGTCGGATACATCACCTCGGCGGCGAGCGGGTCGCCCGGGCCGGTCGCGCCGGCACTGGACAGCACGGGGAGGGCGACCCACTCGCCGATCATCGGGATGTGCCCGGCGCGGAAGATCGGCCAGGCCGCCTCCTCGAGCCGGGTGAGGTTCTGCGCCATGAGTGCGGGGTCGCCGCCGGTGCCCGACGCATAGGGGCCGGCGATGAGGATCATGAGTGGCTTCGTCATATCGGGTACAATACAGCAGAAACGTGCATAAACATGAAGGAGTCGGAATGCTGGCTGCCGCGCGCAAGGAGATGCTGCTCGAGCGACTGCACCGTGACGGCCGGATCGTTGCGAAGGACGTCGCCGCCGAACTGGGTCTGTCGGAGGACAGCATCCGCCGCGATCTGCGCGAGCTCGACGCGGCGGGCCTCGCCGTGCGGGTCTACGGCGGGGCGCTCCCGGCCTCGCCCGCGGTGGTCGACTACGGGCGGCGCGCCGTCGTGGCCCCCGACAGCAAGGCCAGGGTCGCGGCGACGGCAGCCGCCCTCATCGGCCCGGGAATGACGGTGATCCTCGACGGTGGCACCACGACGCTCGCGATGGTCGCCGAGATCCCGACCGCGCTGCCGTGCACGATCATCACGCACAGTCCCACGATCGCCGCTGCGCTGCTCGACCATGCCGCGGACGTGTTCCTCATCGGCGGGCAGCTGTTCAAGCACTCCGCCGTGGCCTGCGGGGCGGCGGCCGTCGAAGCCGCGCAGCGGATCAGCGCCGATCTCTTCTTCCTCGGCGTCACCGGCGTGCATCCGACGGCAGGCCTCACCACGGGGGATGCGGACGAAGCGGCGATGAAGCGCGCCCTCGCCTCACGGGCCGCGGAAACGTACGTGCTGGCGAGTGAGGACAAGATCGGGACGGCGTCGCGGTACGGGGTGCTGTCGCTCGACGAGATCGCCGGCGTGGTGGCGGACGCGGATCCGGCGGATCCGACCCTCCGAGATCTCGCCGCCGCAGGGGTCCGGCTCATCGCAGCGGGCTGACGCGGTTACGGGTCCCTGAGGCGGGATCCGGGCAGGAGCAACTCGAGCGTCGCGGGAGGCTCCGGGCTGTGCGCAACGAAACCGTGCAGAACCGTCGATGGTGATCGTCCTACGCTTTCAGGCATGACGAACCCACGCGGAGCGCTGCTGGTCGGCAGCGTGAACTACGACGACGCCGAGACCACGATGCGCACCGCCGCCGGGATCCTCGGGCCGCAGCTTCGGCGCATTCCGGACGGCGAGGTCGGAATCCGGTTCCACTGGATCATGTTCCAGCCTGACGTGCTGGGCCAGGCGGAGGGCATCGAACGCGTGGGCGCCGAGCGGATCCCGTTCGGCGCGGGGCTCGACGCACGGCCGCTGCGCATCAGCGACGGTGTCGACGCGGCCGCGATCGTGCTGCCTCCGCTCGGCTATGCGGCTGCGGCGCTCGCTTCGTACGAAGTCTTCCGCCGACTGCGCGAGGAGGGCGCGATCGCCCAGGGCGTGCGCTTCCAGGTGTCGCTGCCCACGCCGCTCGCCGTGATCTCGTCCTTCTTCTCCGGCGAGGACCGGGTCGCGATCGAGCCGGTCTACACCACGGCGATCCGTCGCGAGCTCGCCGAGATCCTCGCCGCGATCCCGCATGAGGATCTCGCGATCCAGTGGGACGTGGCCAGCGAGATGGGCATCATCGAGCGCGCCGCCGGTTACGGCAAGGTCATGGAGGCGTGGTGGCCCGGCGACCCGTTCGACGGGCTCGTCCAGCGGCTGGCAGCCCTCGTCGACGCCGTGCCGGCCGAGGTCGAGGCCGGCGTGCACCTCTGCTACGGCGACGCCGCCGAGAAGCACTTCTTCGAGCCCGCCGACGCGGCGAACCTGGTCCGCTACGCGAACGCCATCGCGGCGGCAGCCGGCCGCCCGCTCACCTGGCTGCATCTGCCGGTGCCGATCGAGCGTGACGACGACGCGTACTTCGCCCCGCTCGACGGGCTGGCCGTGGGGGAGAGTACCGAGCTGTACCTCGGCCTCGTGCACCGCGAGGACGGCGCCGAGGGTGCTCGGCGCCGCATCGCGGCGGCTGCCGCGTACGCCCCCTCGTTCGGGGTGGCGACCGAGTGCGGCATCGGCCGCGCCCCGGCGGGATCCACCGAGGGCATCCTGCGCACGCACGCCGAGGTCGCCGAGGGCTGGTGACGACTGGTGGGGCCGGAACGCGCTCGACCGGCTCCGCTCGATTCGCGCTCGATCCCGGTGTCGCGTATGCTTTTCCGCGGTGACGTGTCCGAGCGGCCGAAGGTGCAACTCTCGAAAAGTTGTGTAGGGTAACCCCCTACCGTGGGTTCAAATCCCACCGTCACCGCCAAGAAAACCCCCGAGAGATCGGGGGTTTTCGTCTACCCTGGGGGTGTCTGTTTTCCCGATGGAGGGCAGGAGGTGGCGCTCTGATGGCGACGTTCGTGCTGATCCATGGCGCCGGCGATGTCGGATGGCATTTCCATCTGGTCGCGGCGGAACTCCGCGCCAGAGGCCACGATGTCGTCGCGCCCGACCTGCCCGCCGATGACGAGTCCCTGAGGCTCACCGACTATGCCGACGCCGTGGTCGAAGCAGTGGGGGACCGCCGCGACCTGGTGGTCGTCGGCCACTCCTTCGGCGCCTTCACGGCGCCGCTGGTCGCCGAGCGCGTGCCCGTCGACGTGCTGGTGCTGCTCGCCGGCATGGTCCCGGCACCGGGGGAGCCGCCGGAGTGGTGGTGGGAAGACCTCGGGTACGAATCCGCCGTTGCGGAGCAGGCAGAACGCGACGGCGGGCTGACCGGGAGCGCCGATCCGTTCGCGGCCTTCTATCACGACGTTCCCCGGGAGCTGGCGGCCGAGGCCCTCAGCCGCGAACGGGCGCACCCATCGAGCACAGCGTTGGCCGAGCCATGGCCGATGGCGGCCTGGCCCGAGGTTCCCACCCGCTTCGTGCTGTGCCGGCAGGATCGCGTGCTGCCTCCGGACTTCCTCCGCGGGGTGGTCCGCGAACGTCTGGGCATCGAGCCGGAGGAGATCGACGGCAGTCACTGCGTCGCGTTGAGCCGGCCAGCCGCGCTCGCCGATGTGCTGGAGCGGTGCGCGATGAACCCCGCAGCGCCGTCCTGACGCAAGAAGATCCAGGAATCCAGCGGTCCCGGTGAACGTGCCGTGTCCTCGATATCTCGGTGCGGTCACGATCGCGCCGGATCCGCCGACCTGGTCCGAACCTATGCATCAGCTCGGAATAGGGTGGAAGGCAATCATGGCTGTCGCGCCCGTTCCGGACCGGCAGCCACATCTATGGAGAGACCGGAGAGCTCAACATGAACAAGGCAACCCTGACCCGCATCGGCGGCCTCGCCGCAGCGATCGCCCTCACCGCCACCATGACCGCCTGCTCGGGCGGCCAGAGTGTGGCCGACGCGTGCAAGATCGCCAACACGGAGATGACCAAGGCCACCTCGAGTGTCTCGAGCGACGTCAGCTCGGCCATGCAGAAGGCCACCACCGGTGAGAAGGTCGACTTCGCCGAGATCTTCGCCCCCGTGCAGAAGGGGCTCGAGGAGGCCGGCAAGAAGGTCACCAACGAGACCGTGAAGGCGCCGCTCACGGCCTTCGCGACCGAGTTCAACGGCTTCGTCAAGGTCTTCGACGGTTTCGAGATGCCCGACATGAAGAACATCGACGCCACCGACCCGGCCGCGATGGACAAGCTCAAGGAGGCGCAGACCAAGGTCGAGGAGATCTCCACCAAGGCCCAGGACGCCAGCGCCAAGCTCACCGAGCAGGGCAAGAAGCTGCAGGAGATCTGCAACAAGGGCTGATCGCTCTTTCCTGCGCACGCGGACCGCGACCGCGCAACGAGGGCGCCACCGGGGACATTCCGGGTGGCGCCCTTCGTGCGTCAGCGGCGTCCTTGTGCAGGAACTCCTCCGCTGCTCGGCCCGACCTTTCGCTGCCGGATCCTGCCCTCCGCAGGCATGTGACCTCGCCCCGGTATATCGGCGGAGGATCTTCCTCTTTCAGGCGATTCTCTTCCCTTGCATAGGACTTTCACGGTAATCCTGGTTTTTGTGCGCCTGACCGGTGCACGACATCCGCATCGCCGCGGGAACCCCTGAGGCGACGCCTGGAGGGAGAAGCAATGTCAGAGAGAAGCGCTCGCACGCGACGACGTGTGACGGCGACGACGTCAGCGTTCGTGTTGGCGGCGGCCGGGGTGGCGACCTTCGGGGCCGGCCCCGCAGTCGCGGCGCCGTCGAGCACGCAGCCATCCAGCACGGTGACCTCTGCGAGCACCGGTTCCGCAGGGACCGATGCGAAGAGCGGCACCGCCGATCACTACATCAACTACGTGGCGCCCCGCGCCGAAGCGTTCACGGACGCGTCCGATGACGAGGCGGTCGCCGACACGAACGGCAACACGAGCGCCCGCAAGGCGATCGGCGCCGCGGCGTTCGAGCGCGCCAAGGAGAACGACCAGAAGCACGCGCAGGGCAACCCCGTGGCGGCCAAGCAGCTGGCGATCACCGAGGCGAAGGCCGTGAAGACCGGGAAGAGCCCGAAGAACCTGAAGCAGTCCAAGACCACGCAGCAGGCGAAGCTCCTCACGATCCTGGTCGAGTTCGACGGCACGGAGGACTTCTCGAACCTGCAGGTCCCGACGTCCTTCGGTGCGACCGACTGCAAGCCGGGCGATGTGCAGGGCCCGACCCTGCACAACAACATCCCGGACCCCGCCACCGCGGCGCAGCCCGACAACAACACGATGTGGATGCCCGACTTCTCGAGCGACTTTTACAACAAGATGCTCTTCTCGAAGCAGGGCGTCACCGAGCGCGTGCGCACCGACCTGACGGGTCTGGACGGCAAGCCCGGCTTCGACATCTCCGGCAACACCATGAAGAACATGTACGAGGAGATGTCCCGCGGCGCGTACACCCTCACCGGTGAGGCCACCGCGTGGGTGAAGGTGCCGCACTCCGAGGCGTACTACGGAGCCACGGTCTGCCACCTCAACCCCGAGACCGGCGCCTACGAGGCCGGCCCCATGCAGGACATGCAGGGCCACCCCGACAACCCGCTCGGCGCGGGCCAGCTGCCGATCGACGCCGTGGCGGCGCTCGCACAGTCCGACCCCTCCTTCCCGTGGTCCGACTACGACATCGAAGACCAGGGCGACCGCGACGGCGACGGCAACGTCAACGAGCCCGACGGCATCATCGACCACGTCGTGCTCGTGCACGCCGGTGAGGACAAGTCCGGCGGCGGCGGCAAGGAGGGCACCTACGCGATCTGGGCGCACTCGTCCGACGTCGCGGGCGGTGCCACCATCCCCGGAACCGACTTCAAGATCCAGAACTACATCGTGCAGCCGGAGAACTCCGGCGTCGGCGTGTTCGCTCACGAGTACGGTCACGACCTGGGTCTGCCCGATCTCTACGACACCACGAACGCCGGCAACTCCGACGTCGACTTCTGGGATCTGATGAGCTCCGGCTCTCACTCCGGCCCCATCTTCCAGTCGCAGCCGACCCACATGGGCATCTGGGACAAGTGGGTGCTCGGCTGGGCGGATCCGAAGGTCGTGAACCCGGGCGACGGCACCCAGACGATCAAGGTCGGTCAGACCTCACGTCCGAAGAAGGGCACCGAAGACGGCATCAAGGTCAACCTGCCGGACAAGACAATCGTGCTCGCCGAGCCGCACAGTGGATCCGAGATGTGGTACTCCAACGCCGATCAGAGCTGGGCGGACGCGACCCTGACCCGCTCGATCGACAACGTGCCGGCCGGCGCGACCTTCTCGATGTGGAACAACTACGTCATCGAGGAGGACTGGGACTACGGCTTCGTCGAGGTCTCGACCGACGGCGGATCCACGTGGACCGAGCAGAAGGTCTACGACGAGTCCGGCGCCCTGGTGTCGACCGACGACGGCTACAGCGACCCGAACGGCCGCATGTCCGACTTCGGCGGCAAGAAGTACGGTCTGACCGGATCCACGGACGGCTGGCGTCACGACCACGTCGACCTGTCGGCGTACGCGGGGCAGAACATCCAGATCCGCCTGCGTCAGGCGACGGACGCGGCGTTCCAGGAGCGCGGCTGGTTCTCGGACGACTTCGCCCTGACCGCCGGCGGCGCCGACGTCTGGACCGACGACGTCGAGTCCGGCGATAACGGCTGGACCGCGGTCGACGGCACCTTCACCGACAGCACCGGCGCAGGCTGGGCCCGTGACACCGGCACCCAGATCAAGGCGCAGTACTACCTGGTCGAGTGGCGCAACTTCGATGGGTTCGACAACGGCCTGAAGTACGGCTACACCACTGTGTACAGCGCTGACGGCTGGAAGGTCGAGAAGGTCCCGTACAACGCGCCGGGTGCGCTGATCTGGTACCGCGACACCACCTACGGCACGTCGAACCAGGTCGTCGCCAACCAGACGAGCCTGCCGAGCTACGGCGCCAAGGGCGGCCTGCTGCTCGTGGACAGCCACTTCGACCCGCTGCGCCGCACGGGTGCGGAGGCTGCTCTGGATCCGTCGGTGCTGAAGAACATCTCCAGCCGTGCGCAGTCGTCCAACGCCGCGTTCGGGCTCACGCCGACCCTGCCGTTCAAGGACTGCCTGGTCGACGCGAACTATCAGAACGAGGCCTGCACCGACATCCCGGCGCAGCCCGCGGTGAGCACCTTCACCGATGACAAGGGCTGGGTGGCCGGCCTGGAGGTCCGCAACGGTCAGTTGTTCAACCGCATGCGCGACGCCTCTGTGGTCGTCCCGTCCGTCGGCAACGCGCCGTACAGCACGCGCGTCGTCAACCCCGACGGCACCCCCGCGACGGACCTCTACGGTCTGGACCTCGGGTTCACCACCCTCGGCACCGGCAACCCCGCCGATGCCGGCGTGGGCTACGGCACCGTGATCTCGGTGAAGAAGTCCATGCAGGACAACACGGCAGCACTCATCTCGGTGACCGCGCCCCGCAAGGGCTGAGCCGAATCGGAGCGCCGGTCCCGAGTTGCTCGGGGCCGGCGCTTCGGCGTTGCGCGGCGCCGCCGCTCCGCGATGATCGCCCGACGGGAGTCCTGCGCAAGCGGCCACGCGACGTGAGGATCCCGTGAGCGCGGACGCGCCACGCCGCGTGAGGATTCCGTGAGGAGCGCCGGGTGGCGCGGGAATCGGGCTCTAGGCTTCGTCTGTGAACAGCCAGGCCGTCATCGACCAGAAGGCGCCCGTCGCCCGACGGAGCCCGCTCCGCCTCGCCCTCGTCATCGGTGCCCTGGGCGTCGTCTTCGGCGACATCGGCACGAGCCCGATCTACGCCCTGCAGACCGTGTTCAACCCCGAGGATCCGCACCCGATCCCGCTCACGACGGAGAATCTGTACGGGGTCGTCTCGCTCATCGTGTGGTCCGTGATCCTGATCGTCACGATCACGTACGTGCTGCTCGCGATGCGGATGGACAACGACGGCGAAGGCGGCATCATGGCGCTGCTGACGCTGCTCCGGCGCTGGGCGCCGAAGGGACGCACGCGCACGGTGGCGATCCTGTCGGGTCTGGCCGTGCTGGGCGCCGCGCTGTTCCTCGGCGACAGCATGATCACTCCCGCCATCTCGGTGCTCTCCGCCGTCGAGGGTCTGAAGACCATCAATCCGGGCCTGGACGAGTGGATCGTCCCGATCACCGCCACTATCCTGCTGGTGCTGTTCCTCATCCAGAAGCTCGGCAGCTCCGTGGTCGGCCGGTTGTTCGGACCGATCATGGCGGTCTGGTTCGTCGTCATCGGCGTGCTGGGGATCGGCGGGATCCTGCACGACCCGCAGATCCTGCTGGCTCTGCTGCCGACCTATGCGGTCCAGTTCATGGTGGGACACTTCGACATCGCGTTCTTCGCACTCGCCGCCGTGGTGCTGTCGGTCACCGGCGCCGAGGCGCTCTACGCCGACATGGGCCACTTCGGCCGCAAGCCGATCTCGTTCGCGTGGCTGTTCCTGGTCTTCCCTGCCCTGGCGCTCACCTACCTCGGCCAGGGCGCACTGCTGTTGGAGGACAAGGCGAACATGTCGGCGCCGTTCTTCCTGCTCGCACCCGAATGGGGCCGGATCGCGCTCGTGGTCCTGTCCACCGTGGCGACGGTGATCGCCTCGCAGGCGGTGATCTCCGGCGCGTTCTCCGTCGCCGCGCAGGCCTCGGGGCTCGGCTATCTCCCGCGGTTGCGTGTGACGCACACCTCATCCGAGACCCACGGGCAGATCTATGTGCCGTGGATCAACTGGCTGCTGATGGTGTCGGTGATCACCCTGGTGTTCGTGTTCCGCACGTCGGCCTCGCTCGCGTTCGCCTATGGGATGGCGGTCATCGGCACGATCACGATCACGACGCTGCTGTTCTTCTACCTGGCGCGCCGGCGGTGGAAGACCCCGCCCTGGATCCTCGTGATCGGCGCCGTCGTGCTGCTCTCGGTCGACCTGCTGTTCTTCGCCGCCAACGCCACCAAGTTCACGCACGGCGCCTGGCTGCCGCTCGCGATCGGCCTCGCCGCGTTCACCGTCATGACGACCTGGCAGCGCGGGCGCGCCCTCATCACCGCGCGCCGCACGGAGGCGGAGGGGTCGCTCGCCGACTTCGTGAGCAACCTGCGCACACACCCGAAGCTCATCGACCGGGTGCCGGGGACGGCGATCTTCCTCAACCCGGGCGGATCCACGACGCCGCTCGCGCTGCGCGCCAACGTCGAGCACAACCACGTGCGCCACGCCCGCGTGATCATCTTGTCCGTCGACATCCAGAACGTCCCGCGCGTGCCGCAGACCAAACGCTGCACGGTCGACGACCTCGGGGATCCGACGGACGGCATCCTGTACATCTCGGCAAGGTTCGGCTACGCCGAGAATCCGGATCTGCCCCGTGCGCTGCGCAGCATCCCGCCGCACAAGACGCAGGGCTGGCTGGATCTGGACAACGCCACGTACTTCCTGTCGAAGATCGAGTTGCGCGAGGGACGGCGCGGCGGCATGGCGCGGTGGCGCAAGCGGCTCTTCCTCGCGGCCTCGCACATCACGACCGATGCGAGCGACCACTTCGGCCTGCCGCGCGACCGCGTGATCGTGATGGGGTCGCAGATCGAGCTGTAGGTCTGCAGGTCCTGGCGCCGAGGCTGTTCGGTGGTCGCATATTGCGGCCATCCGCACCGCGAAGCCGCAATACGCGACCAGTGAACCGAATGGCGCGGTGAGACGGCCGGCTGCCTGCCCGCGCTCCGCGCCGGCGGCGGCAACACGGGAGGCGCGCATCCGACCGTCATCGCCTCGCGCATAATGAGTCTGACCGATCTGAAGGAGGTGCGCGTGGCTGTGGAGAGCGAGCCGCCTCGCGCCCTGAACATCCGCGACGTCGCCCGCGAGGCCGGCGTCTCGTACCAGACCGTGTCGCGAGTGCTGAACGGCAGTGACCGGATCCGCGAGAAGACGCGCGAGCATGTGCAATCGGTGATCGACCGGCTCGGCTACCGGCCGAATCCGGTCGCGAGGGCGCTGTCGACCAATCGCTCCCGCACGATCGGCGTGCTCACGGCGCACAGTGCGCTGTACGGACCTGCGACGGCGATCACCGCGATCGAGTTCGCCGCGCGCGACGCCGGCTACCGGCTCTCCATCGCGAATCTGCGCTCCAGCGAGCCGGGGGTCGTGCGCGCCAGCATCGACGATCTGCTCAGTCACGCCGTCGAGGCGATCATCGTCATCGCTCCGCAGCAGGAGGTGCTGAGCGAGGTCGGTGGGATGAGCGTGGACGTGCCGATCATGGCCCTTGGCCCGAGCGGCGAGCGCCACTCGATGGCGATGGACCAGATCGCGGGCGCGAGGGCCGCTGTCGCGCATCTCGCGGACCTCGGGCACGAGTACATCGTCCACCTCGCCGGCCCGCAGAACTGGACCGAGGCCGAGGCGCGCATGGCCGGCTATCTGCGCGAGCTCGACGCGCGCGATCTGCGCGTGCGCGCCCCGCTGCTGGGGGACTGGACCGCGCAGTTCGGCTACGAGGCGGGCCTGAGCCTGCTGCGCATGCCCGACTTCACCGCGGTCTTCGCCGGGAACGACTCGATGGCCCTCGGCTTCCTGCACGCCTGCCGCGAACGCGGCGTCAGGGTGCCGGAGGACATCAGCCTCGTCGGATTCGACGACATCCCCGAGGCGGCGCACTTCTTCCCGCCGCTCACCACGGTGCGGCAGGACTTCGTCGAACTCGGTCGCAGGACGATCCGGATGCTGCTGGCTCAGCTGGGCGGCGATGACCTGGTGCAGGAACCCCTGGTCCCGGGCCTGATCGTGCGCGCCTCCACGGCAGCTCCCCGCGCCCTCTGAAGGCGGTCGGGGCGCCTCGCGTTCCCTTGGATCGGCGGGCGCATCACGCCGACTTCGGTCAAAGGCTTGACAAATGTGACCGGTTCGCCAGAAGATCACTCGTGCGGGTGTGATCGGTCACAGCCGCGGCGACGATGAGGTCGGATTCCGAACTTCCTCGCCGTCCCGAGCGCATGAGGTCGGCGGCCACCGGCCCCGTGCGAACAGCACCACGAACCGACGTCCGCAGTGATGCGGTCGTCACCCCGACCCACGCCCTCGTTCGCGAGGTGCAGGTCGCGACCGGGCGGTCCGATCGTTCCATCGGCGCGCTCTCTGCTGTCCTGAGCGCGCCATGGCGGCCGCTCGACGAAAGGAATCACATGAAGTTCAAGAGACTGGTCATCGGCGTCGCAGCCGCCGCGACCATCGCCCTCAGCCTGACCGCGTGCGCGGGAACCCGTGGCGGCGGCGGATCCTCCACCGCGGAGCCCGGCGCCAACAAGGGCGCACTCGTGGGCGTCGCGATGCCGACGAAGACGTCGACCCGATGGATCCACGACGGCGACGCCGTCAAGGAGGGGCTGGAGAAGCTCGGCTACAAGGTCGACCTCGAGTACGCGGACGACGACATCCCCACCCAGGTGCAGCAGATCTCCAACATGCTCACCAAGGGCGCGAAAGTCCTGATCATCGCCTCCGTCGACGGCACGGCGCTGTCCAGCCAGCTCGACCAGGCCGCGTCCAAGGGCGTCAAGGTCATCGCCTACGACCGGCTGATCAACGGCAACAAGAACGTCGACTACTACACGACCTTCGACAACTACAAGGTCGGCGTGCAGCAGGCCACCAGCCTCCTCGAGGGCCTCGGCGTGCTGGACAAGAGCGGCAAGGACACCGGTGCCGCGGGACCGTTCAACATCGAGCTGTTCGCCGGAAGCCCGGACGACAACAACGCCACGTTCTTCTTCAACGGCGCGATGGACACCCTCAAGCCGTACCTCGACAAGGGCGTCGTCAAGGTCGGCAGCGGCCAGACGGGCTTCACTCAGGTCGCGACGCAGGGCTGGCAGGCCGACGTCGCCAAGAAGCGCATGCAGGACCTCATCGCCTCGACCTACTCGAACGGCCAGACCGTGAACGGCGTGCTCTCGCCCTACGACGGCCTCTCCATCGGCATCATCTCCGCCCTCACCGGCGCCGGCTACGCGACCGACAAGCTCCCGATCATCACCGGTCAGGACGCAGAGATCCCGTCCGTGAAGTCGATCATCGCGGGTCAGCAGTACTCGACCATCTACAAGGACACCCGCAAGCTCGCGGGCGAGGCCGTGAAGATGGCCGATGACGTGCTGAACGGCAAGACCCCCGAGGTCAACGACACGAAGTCCTACAACAACAAGACCAAGGTCGTGCCGACGTTCCTGTTCGAGCCGATCGTGGTCACGAAGGACAACTACAAGGAAGCCGTCATCGACACGGGTTACTACACCGAGGACCAGCTCAAGTAGGCATCGGCTCCACAGGGGTGGCTGCGGACGCTCCCGCAGCCACCCCCCTCTGACGAAAGGAGAGCGAGATGAGCGACAACATCCTCGAGATGCGCGGGATCACGAAGACGTTCCCGGGCGTGAAGGCTCTGCAGGACGTGTCGATCACCGTGCAGCGCGGCCACGTCCATGCGATCTGCGGTGAGAACGGGGCCGGCAAGTCCACCCTCATGAAGGTGCTCTCAGGCGTCTATCCGCACGGATCCTACGACGGCGAGATCCTCCTGGACGGCGAACCCGTCGCGTTCAAGAGCATCAACGAATCCGAGCACGCGGGCGTCGTGATCATCCATCAGGAGCTGGCGCTGAGCCCGTACCTGTCGATCGCGGAGAACATCTTCCTCGGCAACGAGCGGCAGTCCGGCGGCTGGATCGATTGGAACACCACCAACCAGGAGGCCGCGAAGCTGCTGGCGAGCGTAGGCCTCAAGGAGAACCCGGCGACGAAGATCGCCGACATCGGCGTGGGCAAGCAGCAGCTCGTCGAGATCGCGAAGGCGCTCTCCAAGAGCGTGCGGCTGCTGATCCTGGACGAGCCGACCGCCGCGCTCAACGACGACGACTCGGCGCACATGCTCGAGCTCATCACGCACCTGCGTGACGAGGGCATCACCTCGATCATCATCAGTCACAAGCTCAACGAGATCCGCGCGATCGCCGACGAGGTCACCGTCATCCGCGACGGGCGCAACATCGAGACCCTCGAGATGCGCACCGACGACGTGAGCGAGGACCGGATCATCCGCGGCATGGTCGGCCGGGATCTCGCGAGTCGTTTCCCCGACCGCACCCCCAAGATCGGCGACGAGCTGCTGCGGATCGAGGACTGGACGGTGCACCACCCGCTGGATCACGAGCGCAAGGTCGTCGACGGAGCGAATCTCTTCGTCCGCGAGGGCGAGATCGTCGGCATCGCCGGGATCATGGGGGCCGGACGCACCGAGCTCGCGATGAGCGTGTTCGGCCGCAGTTACGGTGTGAACATCTCCGGCCGCGTCTACAAGCGCGGATCCGAGATCTCCACCAAGACCGTGTCGGACGCGATCGACCATGGGCTCGCCTACGCGACCGAGGACCGGAAGCGGTTCGGGCTGAACCTCATCGACGACGTCGAGCGGAACATTACGATCGCCGCCCTCGACCGGATCGCGAAAGTCGGCTGGGTCAACGAGAGCCGCGAGCGGATCGTCGCGGAGTCGTACCGCAAGAGCATGAACATCAAGACCAGCTCTGTCGAGGCGGTCGTCGGCAAGCTCTCCGGCGGCAACCAGCAGAAGGTCGTGCTCTCGAAATGGATGAACACGTCTCCCGACGTGCTGATCCTCGACGAGCCCACGCGGGGCATCGATGTGGGCGCGAAGTACGAGATCTACGGCATCATCAACAAGCTCGCGAGTGAGGGCAAAGGCGTCATCGTCATATCCAGCGAGCTTCCCGAACTGATCGGTCTCTGCGACCGCATCTACACCCTCGCCGAGGGGCGCATCACCGCGGACGTGCCGCGGGCCGAGGCCACGGCGGAGAACCTCATGCGATTCATGACCCAGGAGAAGGAGGTGGGCTCCGCATGAGCGGCTCATCCATCACCCCCCAGACGAGCACGCTGCGCAGCGCGTTCGACTTCCTCACCGGCCAGCTGCGGCAGATCGGCCTGTTCATCGCGCTGATCGTGATCGTGCTGTTCTTCCAGATCACCACGGGCGGCATCACGCTCGCGCCGATCAATGTGTCGAATCTGATCATCCAGAACAGCTACATCCTGATCCTCGCGATCGGCATGGTGATGGTGATCATCGCCGGGCACATCGACCTGTCGGTGGGATCCGTCGTCGCCTTCATCGGCGCCGCCGCCGGGGTGCTGATCACCAAGATGGGCGTGCCGTGGCCGGTCGCCGTCGTGCTGTGCCTGGTGCTGGGCGCGCTGATCGGCGCCTGGCAGGGCTTCTGGATCGCGTACTTCAAGATCCCGGCGTTCATCGTGACTCTGGCAGGCATGCTCACGTTCCGCGGCCTGACCGAGATCACCCTGCAGAACACCGCGATCTCGCCGTTCCCGGACGGCTTCCGCGCGATCGGCGCGGGCTTCCTGCCCGACCTCGGCGGCGGCCAGACGATCGTCGAGCCGCTGACGATCATCCTCGCGGTGCTCGTCGTGCTCGGGATGATCGGCTTCGGGATCCGCGGTCGGATGACCCGGCGCAAGTTCGCGGTCGAGGACGAGCCGCTGTGGTGGTTCATCGCCAAGCTCGCCTTCACGAGCCTGCTCATCGCGCTCGTCGCCTACCTGCTCGCGAGCTACAACGGCACCCCGATCGCGCTGGTGATCCTCGGCGTGCTGACCGTGGTCTACTCCGCGATCATGGCCCGCAGCGTCTGGGGCCGGCACATCTACGCGATCGGCGGCAACCCGCTCGCGGCGAGCCTGTCGGGCGTGAAGACCCCGCGCGTGACGTTCACTCTGTTCATCAACATGGGCGTGCTGTCCGCGCTGGCGGGCCTCGTGTTCACGTCGCAGCTGAACCTCGCGAGCCCCCGCAACGGCGACGGGTTCGAGCTCGATGCCATCGCGGCCGTGTTCATCGGCGGCGCGGCCGTCACCGGCGGCATCGGCAAGATCACCGGTGCGATTATCGGCGGTCTGATCATCGGCATCCTGAACAACGGCATGTCGATCCTCGGCGTCGGCACGGAGTACCAGGCGCTCATCAAGGGCCTTGTGCTGCTCGCCGCCGTCGCGTTCGACGTCTTCAACAAGCGCCGCTCCGGGCGCTGACACGGATCCGTCTCGGGCTCCGGCCGCTTCGTGCGGTCGGAGCCCTTGACGGTCCGCGTACCCGCTACGTTCGTCGTATGACGCTCGGCCAGGCACTGCTCTCGTTCGCGCTCGTCGTAGGGCTGCTCACGATCATCCCCGGTCTGGACACGGCGCTCGTGATCCGGGGCACGGTGACCCGCGGCCGCCCCTATGGGTTCGCCGCCCTGCTCGGGATCCAGGTCGGCACTCTGATCTGGGGTGCCGCTGCGGCCACCGGGGCGGCGGCGCTGCTGGCGGCGAGCGAGGTCGGATATCGGGTGCTGTCGTACGCCGGCGCGGCATACCTCGTCTATCTCGGCGCGACGATGATCGCCAAGACGTTCCGCCGGGGCGCGGATCCGTCGGCGGGGGCCGCGGCCCCTTCGTGCCGGGGCGCGCGGAGCGGCTTCCTGCTCGGGCTCGTCACGAACATCACGAACCCGAAGGTCGGGGTGTTCTACATGGCGACCATCCCGCAGTTCGTTCCGGCGGGGCAGTCCCCGCTCCTGGTGGGTCTGCTCCTCGCACTCGTGCACTGCGTCCTCGGCACCGTCTGGCTGGGCGCGATCATCCTGGGAGCGAACCAGCTCGCGCCGCGCCTGCGCTCCACCCGGGTGATCCGCTGGATGGACCGGATCACCGGCGGAGTCCTGATGCTGTTCGGCGCGCGCCTCGCTCTCGACGTGCGCTGACCGTCGGCCGCGAAGGCCTCGCGGCTCACGCAGCCGGGAAGGCCGCCGCGAGCCGCGCAGCCACGGCGTCGACGTCCACTCCGACGTCCGCCGACTCCGCGATCCGCTTCACGAGGCGGACGGGCCAGGTGACCAGCACCTCGGAGACCGAGAACGGGCTGCCGAAGAAGCCCCAGTCCGCCTCGAGGAAGCACAGTGCTGCGGCCACCGGGGCGGCGTCGCCGAGCACCGCCGTGACCAGCGCCGCCTGCTTCCGTACGCCGTCGACGAGCGGGGTGCCGTCGCGTCCGCCGATCCGCAGCGTCTGGACGCGCGGCCCGAACACGCCTCCTGTGGCTTCCCGCGAGGGGCGGCGTCCCTTGTACCGCTTGGCGTCGATCACCCAGACGCCACCGGGGGAGACGACGATGTGGTCGATGTTCGCCCTCGTGCGCGGGATCCTGCGATCGTGCAGGGCCCGCGCCGACGCGGGCAGATCCTCGAGCCGCCGGGCGAGCAGCTCCTCGCCCACCGCGCCGCGGACCCACGCCTGCGTGCTCTGCGGGTCGTCGGAGAGCGCAAGAATCAGCCCCCCGAGCTTCGGGTGCGCTGTGCGGATCCGCTCCTCGCGCCGTCTGTGGCGTCCCTCGTATTCGCGGCGTGCGGATGCCCCCGCCGTGCCGGGCTCGGGGGACTCGGGGGCGGACGGCTCATCCAGGGTGCACTCGAGACATCGCACTGTTCGCCGGTCGCGCTCGTACACGGCGTCCGTGCCCGCGGGCAGAGCGCGATTGCACAGCCGGCACGTTCCGGCGTAGCGGAGACGCATGCGCGTGTCCTGCGGTCCCAGCTCCCCAGCCATGGCGCCGACGGTACCAGCGCGCGGGGTGAGCGGGAAGGGCTCGGCCCGGGGCGAACGGGGAGGTGCGCATCTCGAATCGATTCCGGCCGAACCGCAACGGATCCCGGTGCGCTGCGCGCGAATGCATCCGGAATCCCCATTTGTGACCCGATTATTCTCAGCGTGTCCATAGCTTCAGGGAACATCTGCGAAATCAAGCTCTGGTCCTCTAGTTGCAAGGATGCCCGGGGTGCTAACGTCCCTCTGTCATCCCCCATACCCGACGATGAGACAGGGGAACAGAGTGACCCAGAATCCACTCGAGACGGACACGTCTCTGCAACGTGCGATCGACTATGAGGAGCACGCGCTGCAGGCCGGTGGTGTGTCCAAAGCCGGCTCGACGCTGATGGCCGTCGCGGGCAGTGCGCCCGCGTACTCCATCGCGGCCAGCACCGCGCTTCTGATCGGCGCCGCCGGCGTCGGCGCCCCCGCCGCACTGCTGTGGTGCGGCATCCCGATGCTCGGCATCGCGTTCGCGTTCGGCTACCTCGCGCGGGTCGACACGCATGCGGGCGCATCGTTCTCCTGGGTGGCCCGAGGGCTGCACCCGATCCTCGGATTCCTCGCCGGGTGGGCGGTCGTGATCTCGGCGACCATCTTCATGGTGGCGGGAGCCCTGCCCGCCGGCCAGATGACGGTCGCCCTGTTCGCCGGAGACAAGGTCGCCAACGAGAACACGCTGCTGGTGACACTCGTCGGAGCGCTCTGGTTCCTGGTGATGGCGGCCGCGGTGATCTTCGGCGTGCACACCACCGAGCGCGCCCAATGGATCATGTCGATCATCGAGGTCGGGATCCTCGTGGTGTTCGCGGCCATCGCGATCCCGCGTGCGATCACGACCTACCACCACGGCGAGACCTTCTCCTGGGACTGGTTCGGCTTCGGTCACCTGACCGGTGCGGGCGTCTTCGTCGCGGCGGCCCTGATCGCCGCCTTCTACTACTGGGGCTGGGACGTCACGGCCAACTTGGGCGAAGAGACCAAGAACGCGCACAAGACCACCGGCCTCGCCGGGATCCTCGGCATCGTCATCGTGTTCATCCTGTTCGAGATCTACACGACGACCACCCTGGTGATGCTGCCCGGCAAGACCATCGAAGCCAACAGCGGCAACGTGCTCAGCGTGCTGGGCGAGGCGATCATGCCCGGCATCGGCGGCAAGATCCTCATCGTCGCGGTAGCACTGTCCACGATCGCGACGCTGGAGACCACGCTCGTGCAGGTGAGCCGCACGCTGTTCGCGATGGGCCGCGACCGCACCATCCCGTTCGCGTTCGGCAGGATCAACCGCAAGTGGAAGACGCCCGTCTTCGCGACGCTGGTCGTCGTGGGTGTCTCGCTGCTGCTGTTCGTGCTCGCGAACGTCTTCGGCGACAGCGTCGGCCAGATCCTCGGCTGGGCGATCTCGTCGATCGGTCTGCAGATCGCGTTCTACTACTCGCTCGCCGGCTTCGCGCTGATCATCGGGTTCCGCAAGGTGATCTTCCGATCGCTGAAGAACTTCCTGCTGATCGGTCTCTGGCCGTTCGTGGGAGCGGTGTTCATGATGTACATCTTCTTCGCGGCGATCCCGAACAACGAGCCGGTCGTGAACATCCTCGGCCTCGGCCTCATCGCGATCGGTGTCATCCCGCTCGCGCTGTTCTATCGCAAGGCGAAGGACGCGTACTTCTCGCGGCGCCCGCTCGACGTGCCGGAGGACTTCGAGGCATAGCGGTCCCTCGCAGGGCGGGGCAGGCGATTCTCGTCTGTCCCGCCCTGCGTCGCGCGGCCCCTCGGCTCCTGCCGCCACGGTCGCGCGTCGTCCCCCTTCCATCCAGTCCGGGCTCGCCGCTGCGCCCTTCCGGAATGTCGGCGCCACGGGGGAGGATGGGGGCATGCCCTCGATCTCCTGCCTCGCCGCGGACGCGTCCGCGTGCGACGCGGCCAGCGGGACGCGCGGCGGCGTGAAGCACTGCGTCCGCCCGGTACGGAAGGCGGTGCACTCATGATCCTCGCCGGGTTCACCCTGCTCGCGATCGGCCTCGCCGACGTGCTGCGCCGGTTCCTGCACCGCCGCGCACTGTGGATCGGAATCGCCGTCGCCGGCGTGCTGGTGCTGGTGCTGGCGGCGCTCGGCGGGGCGTACCTCCACGCCGTGGTCGGGCTCGCGCTCGCCGCACTGTGGGTGTGGCTGCTACCGCTGGACGGACGACCTCGCTTCTCGTTCTGGCCGGCGGTGCTGCTGGCCGTCCTCGTGGTCGCCCTGGTCGCCTTCATGCCGGCCCGCGCGGTGACCGGAATCTTCGCCGGGCGCTGGCTGGCGACGCCCTTCGGGCCGATCGGGTTCGACCTGCTCGTGCTGGCGCTCGGGGTCTTCGCGGTGCTGCTCGAGACGGGCAACGTGATCGTCCGCGCGGCGCTGCTCGGAGAGCAGGCGGAGATCCCTGCGGATGTGTCGGCGGACCGCGATGCGCCGCCGGCGGGTGCGGTGGTGGGCCTCGTCCCGGTAGCGCCCTCTGTGCTCGATCCCGGCGCGCCGACCGCGTCCGAGCCCACTCCACCGGCGCCGTCCGCCGATCCGGGCTTCCGCGGCGGACGTCTGATCGGCCCGCTCGAGCGCGCGATCGTGCTGCTGCTCACACTGTTCGCGGCATACCCGCTGCTGGCGGCGATGCTGGCGGCGAAGGGGATCGTGCGCTTCCCGGAGATCTCCCGCGACGGCGTGAACGGCGGGCGGGCGGAATACTTCCTCGTCGGCAGCCTGGTCAGCTGGGTGGTCGCGCTGGGCGGTGCGCTGCTGCTGTGGTGGGCGGCGCGCGCCGGATCCTGAGCCGTTCAGCGGAACGCACGTCCTCGCCGGGTTGCCGAGGGGACTGGAAGCGGAGGATCCTTGTGGTGACGGGGCCGTCACTGGGACTCCGCACCGGCAGTCGCACGAAGTCTCATGCAGGAGGATCCATGAACGAGAAGCCCCGGTTCACGCTGGACAGCACGCTCGGCGAGGTCCTCGACGACGCGCAGGCGCGCGCCGTGCTGGACGAGGTCGTGCCCGGTGTCTCGACGCACTCGCTGGTGTTCCTCGCCCGCGGGATCACCTTGGCCGACGGCGCCGCACGGCTCGGCTCGGTCGAGCCGGAGCGCCTCGCAGAGCTCGATGCGAGGCTGCGCGCCCTGGGATGAGAACGTCGGGCCGCGGCTGAAACCGCCCGCTCCCTAGACTGACCGGGATGTCCGATCACCACGTCCCACGCTCGACGCACCACACGGTTCATGCCGTGGCGCCGGCGGATCCCGAGCCGGTCGAGCCCGATCCGGGCCCGCTCTGGGCGCGGATCCTCCGCATGCCGTTGCTCTGGGCGCTGGTGTGCGGAGCCCTGGCCGTGCCGGGCTACCTCGCCGGCGATCCCGGCTTCCTGCCGTTCCTGTTCACCCTGATCGGCGGCTGGCTCTGCGGTCTCTCCTTCGTGAACGCGACTCTGCGGGTGCCGGCCGGCCGCGGACTGATCGTGCACATCACCGGCGCGGTGGGCGCGGGGCTGCTGCTGTGGCTCATGATCGAGGCCGTCCCCGCGCTGCTGGCGCCCAAGCCCAACCCCGCGCGTGCCTTCCTCGCCGTGCTGCAGCTGGCCGCAGTGCCGGCCGCCTGCTGGGTGTGGCTTGGCCTGATCAGCCGGATCACGGCGATGATCGGCGCCCGGGATGCGGCGAAGGCGCGCCCCGCTCCGCAGTGGGAGCCCTCCGAACGCGGATCGCTCGTGCGGTTCCGCGCGGTGCCTCTCTCCGTGCGAGCGCTCGTGCTGTGGTGCTCCCTCGCCGGCGCCCTGGCGATCGCCGCGCTCGTCGTCGTGCTGATCGTGACCGGCGGTCGGGTGCTGTACGTCGGGCCGAAGCTGTTCCTCTTGCTGTACATCGCGATCCCGGGCCTGCCCGCCTACCTGGTGACGTCGTGGCTCCTGCGCCGCCGCGCGGTGTCCTGCGCCGTGCGCTTCGATGCGGATCGTCTGCGGATCGAGGTCGACGGCGTCGAGGAGCGGATCCGCTACTGCCACCTCGATCGGCTGGTCTGGCGCGCGGACGGCGACTTCGCCCGGATCGAGGCATGCGGATCCGGCGTCGACCTGACGCTCGCCGCCGGGATCGCCCGTAAGACCGGTGGTACCGCGACCGTCCTGCCGGCGTTGTCGCGCCGCGCGGTCCGGCTCATGGAGGAGGCGGGCCTCACATCGCGGACGCTGCGCGGCGGCCGCGCACTGGCCTTCGAGCGCACGACGGGTGCCCCGCCCCGGGTGCGCTGACGTTACTCCGACGGTCGAAGACGAAACGCGGCGCCTTCGGAGAGACGCCGCGTTCCGTTCGACCTGTGGAGTCCTCGCTCAGGCCTTGCGACCGCGGGCGAGTGCCCATGCGCCGACGCCGACGCCGACCAGCACGACCGCGCCGATGCCGAGTCCGATCCACAGGCCCGCATCGGTCGCCGCGGCGGCCGCGGGAGCCTCGGTCGTCGCCGATGCGGCGGGACCGCAGACCGGCTTCGCGGACCCCGCCGCCGCGGGAGTCCCGGTCGCAGAGGGCCCGGTCGCAGAGGGCGCCGTGCCGTCGGGGGCGTACGCGAATGTGTAGCTTCCCGAGATCGGGTGGCCGTCGGAGGACACCACGCGCCAGAGCACCTCGTAGGTGCCGGCAGCGCCGAGGGCGACGGGTGACGAGACCACCGGACCGTTGAGATCGGGGCACGCCGTCTCGTAGTACTTCTTGTCGGGCCCGATCACCTGGATGATCGTCGCACCGTCCGTGCCGAGCGGATCCGCGCTGAAGGTCAGCGAGAGGGACGACAGGCTCTTGACGGTCGACCCCTGGGCCGGATCCGTGTTCTCGAGCGTGTCGTGCGCGCTCGCCGCCGTGGCTCCGGCGGTCGCGAGAGCCAGCCCCACGCCGATCGAGGCCGCGAGCACGGTGAGCCGGTGGCGCAGACTCATGCGGCGTCCTTCTTGCGCCGGCCCAGGGCGAAGCCGCCGAGCAGCGCGCCGCCGGCGGCGATCACGAGCGCGGCGATGCTGAGACCCAGCGCGAGACCGCCCTGACTGTCGCCGGGTGTCTCCGCCGATGCCACCGGTGCGTTCGTCGCGGCCGCGGTCCCGCCGTGGTGATCGGCCGGGGGAGCGTCGTTCACCCACACCACGGGGGCGGGCTCGAGGGTGTCGTCCTTCTTCACCTGCTCGGGTGTGGCCGACCACTCGACGACCTTGCCGTCGGAGTAGGTCTGCGTAGCAGGGATCACGATGTGGCCGGTGTCCGGCACGGGGCCGAGCGACAGCGTGAACGTCTGGAACTGCCCGGGCGCGATCCCACCGGCGTCGGCCGTGAACGTGACCTCCGTGGTGGCCTCGCTGATGGTGTTGCCCTCGACCTTCACCGGCTTGGACAGCGCGGTCTTTGCCGCGTCGCCGGTCCACCCCGCGGTGGGCTGGTAGCTGACGCTCGTGAACGGGGTGTCGGCGGGCAGGTGGATCTGGATCTTGACGGTGCTGGCTGTCGCGGACTCGTTCGGAACCCGGAACGTGACATACGTCCAGGATCCGGCCTCGGCCTGGTTCGGGGTCGCAGTCACATGGGCTGAGGCCGCCAGCGGGGCGGCGAGGGCGAGCACGGCGCCGGCGGCGAGGCCGACGAGGACGCGGGAAGCAGTGGTGTTTCGCATGGATTCGTTCTTTCTGAGGTCGTGAGTGCACCACGGGCGCGCGGGAGGGCGGCCCGTCGGAGGTGCGGATGAAGGGAGGTCAGGCCGCGAGCGGCGGACCCCTCCTCGACACGACGGTCAGGACGAAGCGAGAGCGCAGCGTCGGGGTGACCCTGCGCGGTGCGGTCGGAATACGATGCGCCGGTACCGGCGCCGCGGTGAGCAACCGCGCGATGAGGTTCCAGCCGGTGAGGTCGAGCAGGGCGCGCAGCGCCTGCTCTCCGCGGCCGAGCGCCAGCACGGTGAGCAGTGCGGCGATCGCGTGAGCGACCCACATCGCGGGCTGCAGATGCAGGGTGTGGCCGGCGTCGACGGCGGTCGAGCCGAGGACGTTCGCGAGCTCCGCGCCGTGCACGTGCGCGCCGATGCCGGCGGCGACCGACCCGGATCCGGATCCGACGCCGATGAGCAGCAGGCCGTGGAACGCGATCTGGCTCAGCCCGACCGCGATCGACAGGCGGATCCAGCTCAGTCGGCGGCCGGCGAGGGCGATGCACACCGGCGCGGCGAACAGCAGCGCCAGCACCATCCCGATCAGGGGAGCGGGCGCGCCGTCGGCGGTGGAGTGGGAGACGGAGGCGACGAACGTCGCGACCAGGGCGGCGATGAGGCCCCGGATCGTGCGACCCGCGCGCGTTCCCAACACCCCTCCAGCGTATCCGGAGCTCCAGGTCAATGAGGAAAGCCCTACAGATCGGAGCGGGAAGCCCTGCGGAACCCCGCGGGAAAGCCCTGCGGATCCGCGCTGATACCCTGATCCGGTGTCGAACCCATCCCTGACGACCGCGGCACCGGCCATCGACCCCACGTTCGAGAACGTGTGGGATGAGCTGGTCTGGCGCGGCCTCGTCCACGTGTCCACGGATCCCGAGGCGCTGCGCGCCCTTCTCGCCGGGCCCGCGATCACGTATTACTGCGGCTTCGACCCGACCGCACCGAGCCTGCACCTCGGCAACCTCGTGCAGCTGCTCACGTTGCGCCGCATCCAGCTCGCCGGGCACAAGCCGCTCGGACTCGTGGGCGGATCCACGGGCCTCATCGGCGACCCCCGCCCGACGGCGGAGCGCACGCTGAACACGCGCGAGACGGTCGAGGAGTGGGTCGGGCGCCTGCGTGCGCAGGTCGAGCGCTACCTCAGCTTCGAGGGCGACAACGCGGCGCGGATCGTGAACAACCTCGACTGGACGGCGCCGATGAGCGCCATCGACTTCCTGCGCGAGATCGGCAAGCACTACCGCGTCGGCACCATGCTGAAGAAGGACGCGGTCGCCGCGCGCCTGAACTCCGACGCCGGCATCAGCTACACCGAGTTCAGCTACCAGATCCTGCAGGGCCTCGACTTCCTCGAGCTCTACCGCCAGTACGGCTGCGTGCTGCAGACCGGCGGGAGCGACCAGTGGGGCAACCTCACCAGCGGCACGGATCTCATCCACCGCGTGGAGGGAGTCTCGGCGCACGCGATCGGCACGCCGCTGATCACGAACAGCGACGGCACCAAGTTCGGCAAGAGCGAGGGCAACGCGATCTGGCTGGACGCCGAGATGTGCAGCCCCTACCGGATGTACCAGTTCTGGCTCAGCACAGCGGATGCCGACGTGATCGACCGTCTCAAGGTCTTCACGTTCCTCACCCGGGCCGAGATCGAGGAGTACGCGGCTCTGGTCGAGGCCGAGCCGTTCCGGCGGGCCGCCCAGAAGCGCCTCGCGCTCGAGGTCGTCGCCACGGTGCACGGCGTCGACGCGACCGCCGCGGTCATCGCCGCATCCGAGGCGCTGTTCGGGCAGGGCGACCTCTCCGCGCTCGACGCCGCGACTCTGCGCACGGCCCTCGAAGAGCTGCCGAACGCGCGGGTGGCCGCCGGCTCTTCGGTCGTGGACGCGCTCGTCGCGACCGGGCTGGTCTCCAGCGCCTCCGAGGCGCGCCGGGCCATCGCGCAGGGCGGCGTCTCCGTCGACGGCGAGCGGGTCGAGTCCGACGAGGCGACCGTGCCGCTCGGACTGCCCGGCGGCGTCTCGGTGCTGCGCCGCGGCAAGAAGACGCTCGCGGGCCTGCTGCCCGCCTGAGCACCGGCACCCGGTTCGCCGCGGCTCTTCGCCCGTGTGGCATGACACACGCGGACATGGAGTTCGCGGCGACCGCACGAACGTGATCCACTCGGATCCGCGGGCGCACCCTTCCCGCACGCACGTCAACTCTGAAACGGAGTCCTCATGTCTCACCGTCGCATCGCCCGGATCGCCGTCGGCCTCGCTGCGTCCGCTCTCGTCCTGACGCTCGCCGCCTGCTCGGGCGGCGCGACCGGGAAGCCCACGGCGACCGCCGGCGCGGACAGCGCGTCGTACGGACTCGTCAAGCCCGGCACGCTGACGGTCGCGACCGAGGGCACCTACAGCCCGTTCACCTACCACGCGGATGGCGGATCCGGTGACCTCGTCGGCTACGACGTCGAGGTCGCGCAGGCGGTCGGCAAGGAGCTCGGCCTCAAGGTCGAGTTCCAGGAGACGCAGTGGGACGGGATCTTCGCGGGCCTCGAAGCCGGCCGCTTCGACGTCATCGGCAACCAGGTCTCGATCAACCCGGAGCGTCAGGCGAAGTATCTGTTCTCCACGCCCTACACCGTCTCGCCGAGCGTGGTGGTGGTGAAGAAGGGCGACACGTCGGTCAAGACCTTCGCCGATCTCAAGGGCAAGACCACGGCGCAGTCGCTGACGAGCAACTTCTACAAGCTCGCTGAGGACGCGGGCGCGAACGTCGAGTCGGTCGAAGGCTGGGCTCAGGCCGTCGCGCTCCTCGAGCAGGGCCGGGTGCAGGCCACGGTCAACGACAAGCTCACCTACCTCGACTACGTCAAGCAGCACCCTGACGCGAAGCTCGCCGTGGCGGCCGAGACGGATCCGACCCAGAGCGCATTCGCGTTCACCAAGAAGAAGGACGCGCTCGTGAAGGCCGTCGATGGAGCCCTCGCGAAGCTCGCATCCGACGGCACGCTCGCGAAGCTCGGCAAGAAGTACTTCGGCGAAGACGTCTCGAAGTAGCACCGGCCATGCCCGACGGGCTGCACCTCTTCCTGACCTCCTTCTGGCCGATCGTCTGGGGCGGGATCAGCGGAACGATTCCGCTGGCCCTCGCCTCGTTCGCGATCGGCCTGGTGCTCGCGCTGCTCATCGCACTGATGCGCCTGTCCGAGTCGCGGGTCCTCTCGGGGATCGCCCGAGGCTATGTGTCGGTGATCCGGGGAACGCCCCTGCTCGTGCAGCTCTTCGTGATCTTCTACGGTCTGGGAGCGGTCGGGATCGTGATCGATCCGTGGCCGTCGGCGATCGCGGCCTTCTCGCTCAACGTCGGCGGATACGCGGCCGAGATCATCCGTGCGGCGATCCTCTCGGTGCCGGTCGGGCAGTGGGAGGCGGGCTACACGATCGGGATGTCGAGAGGGCGCACCCTGCGCCGGATCATCCTCCCGCAGGCCGCACGGGTCTCCGTGCCTCCGCTCTCCAACACATTCATCTCGCTCGTGAAGGACACCTCGCTGGCCTCGCTGATCCTGGTCACCGAGCTGTTCCGCGTCGCCCAGCGCATCTCGGCAGCCAGCCAGGAGGTCATGCTGCTGTATCTGGAGGCGGCGCTCGTGTACTGGCTGTTCTGCCTCGTGCTGTCCGGCGCGCAGGGCATGGTCGAGAAGAGGCTGGACCGCTATGTCGCACACTGATCCACGCACGCCTCTCCTGCGCGCGACCGGCCTGACCAAGGCGTTCGGCGCCCACGAGGTGCTCACCGGCATCGACCTCGAGGTGCAACGCGGCGAGGTGGTGGCGCTCATCGGGCCCAGCGGCTCGGGCAAGACCACGGTGCTGCGCTCGCTCAACGGCCTGGAGACCCCGGACGCAGGAGTGGTGGCGTTCGACGGCGGTCCGGTCGTCGATTTCGCCGCCCCGGGTGACCGACGTGCTGCGGAGCGGTCGCGGCTCGCGCTGCGTGACCGCTCCGCGATGGTGTTCCAGCACCACAATCTCTTCCCGCACATGACGGTGCTGCAGAACGTCATGGAGGGCCCGGTGCAGGTGCAGGGCGTGCCGAAGCCGCAGGCCACGGAGGATGCGCTCGCCCTGCTCGACCGCGTGGGCCTGGCGGACAAACGCGATGCCTACCCGTTCCAGCTCTCCGGGGGGCAGCAGCAGCGCGTCGGGATCGTGCGTGCACTGGCGCTGAAGCCCGACCTGCTGCTCTTCGACGAGCCGACGAGCGCGCTGGACCCCGAGCTCGTCGGCGAGGTGCTGAGCGTGATCTCGGAGCTCGTCGCCGAAGGCTGGACGATGGTCATCGTGACGCACGAGCTCGGCTTCGCGCGGCAGGTCGCCGATCAGGTGCTGTTCATGGATGGCGGCGTCGTCGTCGAGCGGGGCGCTCCGTCCCAGGTGTTCACCGCACCGGTGCACGAGCGCACGCGCCGCTTCCTGGATCGGATCCTCCGCCCTTACGAGTGACGCCCCGCCCCGCCGGGTACCGTCGGGGCATGCCGTTCACACCCAGCCACGCGATCGTCGCCCTGCCGTTCGTCCGCACGCCGCTGGTACCCGCGGCGATCGCGATCGGCGCGATGGCGCCCGACCTGCCCCTGTTCACCCGTGGCCTGATCGTCGACTACTCGGTGACGCACGACTTGCGCTGGCTGCCGGTCACCGTGCTCCTCGCGCTGGTGCTGCTCCTCGTGTGGCGGCTGGTGCTGCGGCCGGCCTGCCGTCTCCTCGCGCCGCGGTTCCTCGGCGCACGCCTTCCGCAGGAGTGGGACGGGGGAGCGCGCGCTGCTCTCGGGGAGACCTTCGGATCCGTCGCGCGAGTGCTCCTTCTCGTGCTCGCTCTCGCATTGGGCGTGGCTTCGCACATCCTGTGGGACGCGTTCACGCATGAGGGTAGGGCCGGTACTGCACTGCTTCCCGTCCTCGGCGAGCACTGGGGGCCGCTGCTCGGGTACAAGTGGCTGCAGTACGTCTCCGGGGTGGGCGGTGTCATCGTTCTGCTGGTCGCCGGCGCGCTCTGGCTGCGCGGCCGCGTGCCGGCCCCCGTCGATCCGGTGCCGCTCGCAGTCCGGCTGACCTGGTGGCTGTCGCTTCCGGTCATGCTGGTCGCTGCGGTCGCCCTTGGGCTCGCCGTCTACGGCCCGCTCACCGAGGAGTTCACCGTGCAGCACCTGGCGTATCGCACGCTTCCGCTCGCGTGCGGGCTCTGGGGAGTGCTCACCCTCGCCCTGGTTCTGGCGATCAGGCTCGTGCGCGCGAGGGACACGGCGCCTGTCGTCGGCGTGGAATCGCGGTGAACAGGTGCGGAACGATGGACGACACGCCCGAGAAGGCGCCCCGATTTGCCGGAACCCGGGGATCCGCGTAACTTATTACTTGTTCGCCCCAAGCGGTAGAGCGAAGGGCCGGAAGGCCTGACTCCCCAAGCGACGAACATCACCCACCTTCTTCTCCGGAAGTCGGTTCCTCTTCGCAGGTTCTCCCTGCGGCGGGGCTCAAGCGCGTGCGTTTGAGAGGGTGACCGTCCGCCAGGATCGTCGATTTGACAAGCTGGCCGGGAGGGATAAGCTAGAGAAGTTGCCTCGGAAACGAGATAACGGATCCGGTTCTGAACCTCACGGCGTGTCGATTTGACAGCCTGAGTGACACGGATAAGATAGAGAAGTTGCCCTGAAGGGAAGGCCGAGAGGCCGGAACGCAGGAGCATCCGATCCTTGAGAACTCAACAGCGTGCACTTGTCAAATGCCAATTTATTCCTCGTCCAGTCCTTTTTGGGCTGGTTGAGAAATTCCTTTGGATCAAAGACCAACCCTTTGGGGTTGGCATTCGGATGAAGTCAGCAATGAT
>NZ_JBFTIW010000002.1:0-739738 GCF_056395125.1 Microbacterium sp. 10L49 | reverse complement strand
GTGAGGGAAACGCCCGGTCACATTCCGAACCCGGAAGCTAAGCCTCACAGCGCCGATGGTACTGCAGGGGGGACCCTGTGGGAGAGTAGGACACCGCCGGACTTCCTTTAACAGAAAGGCCACCCAACGCAGGGTGGCCTTTCTGCGTTTCTGGATCAGATTCAAGGCCGCCCTCACGGGCGGCCTTTTTTCGTGTGCCGACCCGCGACCTCCGCCGCTGCGCGGCGGGATTCGCGGGTCCGCACACGACCTGAGCGCCGATGAGGGGCAGTTCGGGGAAGGTCTCGCCCGAGTCCGTTTGGGCATCGACGCGACGACGACGCGGGGCTACTCTGGGCGTCAGACGGGCCGTTCGCCCGCCTCCCGGTGGACGAAGGAGCTCTCGATGGACGCGATGATGATGGACTCGATGAAGAGCATGGACATGATGCCCGGCATGAAGATGATGGACATGACTCTCATGCAGGCGTGCATGGACGCGTGTTCGGCCTGCGAGCAGGCATGCACGGTGTGCGCGACGCAGATGATGGACTGTTCGCCGTCCTGTATGAACTGCGCAGACATGTGCAACACCATGATGCGCTCGATGATGCGCATGCAGGGGATGACCCCGGCGGTCATGATGTCGATGCTCGACGCCTGCATGGCGATGTGCCAGCTCTGCATGGACATGTGCATGAAGCACGAGGCCCACAGCGAGGTCTGCCGGATGTGCGCGGCCGCGTGCAAGGCCTGCATGGACGCCTGCATGGCGATGCGCGACTCCATGATGGCAGCCTGAGCGGCGGGGTCTCGGGTCCCGGTTGATGCCGGGTGATCTAGGATCGGAGCATGCTCGTTGTTCGAGGCGCCCGTGCGGTGCTGAAGGAGGTCACTGGCGCGATCTGCGCCGGTGACAGAGGCTGACGCCCCTGCCGGCGGTCTACTGCCGGCTCGTTCGTCGCGCCCGCGTGAACATTCCGCGGGACATCCTCCGGCTGGTTTCACCAGCCGATTTCTCGCGTCTGCCGCAGCGGCAGCCGTTCTGACCTCGCACAGAGAGCACGACATGCTTCCCATCGATGAGCGCGCCATCCGCGCGTCCTTCCGCAACGCCTCCCGCAAAGAGGCCTCCTCCATGACCCCGCCGCCGGAGTTCGGCGCGGTCGACTTCACCCAGCTCGACTACCTCGGGTGGTCGGATCCGAAGATGCCCCGCCGGGCTTACATCGCGGCGCACCGCGATGACGGCTCACCGGTCGCGGTGCTGTTGCAGCAGGCCGAGCAGCGCACGAGTGCCCGTGCGCAGTGCTCGTGGTGTGAGGACGTCACGCTGCGCAACGACGTGCAGTTCTTCGCCGCGCGCAAGGCCGGCTCCGAGGGGCGCAACGGCAACTCTCTCGGCGTGCTGATCTGCGCGAACTTCGGCTGCTCTGGCAACGTGCGGCGCCTGCCGCCGCTGGCCTACGAGGGATACGACCGGGAGGCCGCGCGCGAACAGCGGATCCTCCGTCTGCAGCAGCACATCCGGGGCTTCCTCCGCGAACTGGGGGCGTAGCGGTCGGTGCCCTTCGTCCTTCGGGGCGAGGGGCACCGACCGGAAGCGGGTCAGGCGCGGGCGACGTTGTAGCGCAGAGCGCCGATCGCGAGCACGTCCCATCGGGTGTGCACGGCGACAGGCTGACCGGGCTCGACCTCGAGGGCGGCGCCGCCGGCGTTCCACAGTGAGAGCGTCTCGCCGTCGAGCGTGGCGACCTGCACGATGCCGGCCTGCCGATCGACGCCCGACACGAGGGCATCGGTCCAGCCGGCGGTCGTCGCGGCGGCGAGGCGCGCCTGGATCAGATGCAGCGCGTGGCCGGGAGCGTAGGAGGAGCAGACGTCGCCGTGGTCGCACATGCACCGGGCAGCCTCACGCACCGGAAGGGGCGAAAGGTGGATGCGGGGCGTGGTCACGATGGTCTCCTCACAGGATCGGTCCGATCAGGTTACGGCCGGGCGTGTCGCGGACGGTAACGCCCGTGAAATGTGCCGACACATGATCGAATCTGCGCCTGTGCGCGGATCCGATCATGTTCCGGTGAGGGGCCGGATCCGATCGTGTTTCCGTGAGGGGTCAGAGCCGAGGCGTACGCGGAGGTGAGGTGCGGCGGTCGCCGGTCGCCTCGAAGGCGGCGGCGAGCTGCAGCAGGCGGGTGTCGTCATAGGCGCGGCCGGAGATGGTCAGGCCGACCGGCATCGCGATATCGGAGAGGGTGCCCATCGGCACCGTCACGGAGGGGACGCCGAGGTGCCGCGGCACGATGTTGCCATTCGCGACCCAGACCCCGTTGCGCCAGCCCTTGTCGGCGGATGCGGGATTCACGTCCATGTCCGCCGGCCCGATGTCGGCCATCGTCGGGTGGATCACGGCGTCCAGTCCGAGGCGGTCCATCCACTGCTCGAAATCGATGCGGCGCGTCTCCTCGAGACCGTTCAGGCCGGCTTCCATGTGCGGGATCACCGTCATGTCGGTGACCGGGTTCGCACGGAACAGGTCGGGCAGCTCGTTGATGTCGTCGTCGAAACCGGTGTAGCGATCGGGGAGAGCACCCGCGGGGGCGGGGAAGATCTTCGCGCCGTCGACCTGCGTCAGCGTGTTGAGCGCAGGATCGCCGTTCGCGCCGAGGAAGTCGTCCCATCCCCATGCGCACAGCTCGATGACCTCACTGCGCAGGAACTCGGGCGGAACGATGCCGCGGGTCGCGATAGTCGGTGCCCCGGCACGATCGCCCTCGTAGTTGGAGACGGCGGGGAAGTCGACCTCGACCACCTCGGCGCCGGCCGCCTCCAGCGCGGCGCGGGCGGCGCGCCACAGCTCCATGACCGATTCGCGGGTCTCGATGCGCTGTCCCGTCGGCCCGCCGATCCCGGTCCCCGTGCCGGCCCCGGGATCCGCGTTGATGAACATCCGGGGGACGCCGAACCGCTTGCCGCCCAGTTCCGCGGGCTCCAGGGCGACGTACGACTCCGGACGCACCTCCGACGCCGCAGGCAGTGGCACCCACGGCTGCGCGCGCCAGAAGTCCCCGCGCGTCGTGTGATCGTCGGCGACGACCACATCGAGGATCTCCAGCAGATCGGAGACGGTGCGCGCGTGCGGCACCACGATGTCCTGCGTCGGCACGAGCGGCCAGTTGCCGCGCACCGAGATGACGCCGCGGCTGGGGCAGTACGCGACGAGCGCATTGTGGGACGCCGGCGCCCGACCGCTCGACCAGGTCTCCTCGCCGAGGCCGAAGGCGGCGAACGATGCCGCGGTCGCCGTGCCCGAGCCGTTCGACGAACCGGATCCGAAGGCGCTGGTCAGCCAGTCCGCGTTGTACGGGCTCTCGGCGCGACCGTAGACGCCGCGCTGCATGCCGCCGTTCGCCATGGGCGGCATGTTCGTGAGCCCGAGGCAGATCGCACCGCCGGCACGGAGGCGCTCGATCGTGAACGCGTCGCGCTGGGCGACGAGCTCGGCGAAGGCTGGGGAGCCCGCTGCCGCCGTCAGCCCGCGCACGAGGTAGCTGTCCTTCGCCGTGTACGGGATGCCGTCGAGCGGGCCGAGGATCTCGCCGCGGGCTCGACGGGCATCGGAGGCCGCGGCCTCGGCGCGCGCCTCCGGGTTGCGCACCACGACGGCGTTCAGCGCTGTCGCCGTGTCGGGCCCGTCGTAGGCGTCGATGCGGGCGAGATAGGCGTCGACCAGTTCGACAGCCGTGGTCTCGCCGGCCTCGAGGGCCTCACGCAGGCGGGCGATGGGGGTCTCGACGACGTCGAACATGGGCGGATCCTTCGGTCGTGCGTCTGTCTGCGCCGAACCGTGGGATCCAGAAGCGCAATGCCACGGTTTGGCGCAGACAGACGGGGAGGGGTCAGGGGCGGCGGGCCTCAGGCGGAGAGCGTGGGCTGCTGCTGGGTGATGCAGTGGATGCCGCCGCCGCGGTCGAACAGCGGGCGCGCGTCGACGGTCACGACACGACGGCCGGGGTACGCCGCCGACAGGATGTCGCGGGCGCGCGCATCGGCGATGTCGTCCCCGAACCCGCACGCGATCACCCCGTCGTTCGTGACGAGGTGGTTGACGTAGCTCCAGTCCACGAAGCCCTCCTCGTCGCGCAGCGTCGCCGGAGCCGGCAGGTCGACGACCTCGAACGCGCGCCCCGCGGCGTCGGTCTGCGCCGACAGGTGCTCCCGCAGTGCGGCCGACACCTCGAAGTCGGGGTGTCCGGGATCCTGTTGGGCGTGCAGGAGGATCCGTCCGGGGGAGGTGATCGCCGCGACGATGTCGACGTGGCCGTTGGTGCCGAAGTCGTCGTAGTCGCGGGTGAGGCCGCGCGGCAGCCAGACTGCCTTGGCGGCGCCGATGGTGCGGAGCATCTCGGCCTCCACGCGCTGGCGGTCGAGGTAGGGGTTGCGGCGCGGGTCGAGCTGCACGGTCTCCGTGAGCAGCACCGTGCCTTCGCCGTCGACGTGGATGCCGCCGCCCTCGTTCACGAGCGTGGAGCTCACCAGCTCGGCGCCCGTCTCCGCGGCGATGATGCGCGCGTGCTGGGCGGCGTCGTGCCAGCGGGCCCACTCCGGTGCGCCCCAGCCGTTGAACACCCAGTCCACTGCACCGAGCATGCCGGGCCGCTCGGGGTCGACCACGAACGTGGGGCCGGAGTCGCGCATCCAGAACTCGTCCACCGGGGCTTCGAGGATCGTGATGTCGGAGGACAGCATGCGCCGAGCGCGGGCCATCTCACTCGGATCCACGAGGATCGTCACCGGGGTGAAGGCGGAGACGGCGTGGGCGACGGCGGTCCACGTGGCGTAGCCCTCCTCACGCAGTGCGTCGGTGTCGCCGAGGGTCTCGCCTTCGGCGGGGAAGGCCATCCAGACGCGGTCGTGTCGGGCGGTCTCGCTGGGCATCAACCAGGGCATCGGTGCTCCTCGGATCGGGTTCATCCCGCTTATTGAACAAGCGGCCAACTAGCGATACGGTATAGCCCCATGAGCACCTCGTCAACCCCCCGGCCGAAGAGGATGCCCCCGGAGCAGCGGGAGAAGGCGATCCTCGACGCCGCCGTCGCCCTCGCGCGGCAGGGCGGGATCGCCGCGCTGACTGTGCGCACGGTCGCCGCTGCGGCGGGCGTGACGCCGGCGCTCGTCACGCACTACCGGCCCAGCATGGACGCTTTCGTGGCCGAGGTGTTCGGCACGATCGTCGGCGCCGAGCGCGAGGAGGTCGTCGCCGACGGCCGTGCAGCCGCGAACCTCCGGGCGCGGATCACCCGCATCGTGGAGACCCTGCTCGACGGCGACCGCGACGACGTCACCCTGGTCTGGGTGCAGGCCTGGGCGGCCGGCGCGCGCAACGACGTGCTCGCCGCCCGGGTGCGGATCGAGATGGATCGATGGCAGCAGGATCTCGAGGCGGTCCTGGCCGAGGGTGTCGCGGCGGGGGAGATCGCCGCGGCACAGGCCGAGGGGGCGGCATGGCTGCTGCTCGCGACCGTGGACGGGATGAGCGCCCACTCGCTCGTGAAATGGGCGCCGGAGGATCGGGGTGCGCTCGCCCGGCGCACGGTGTCGGCGGTTCTGGGCTGAGCCGGAGATCGCGGAGCTGGCCGGCAGAGCCCTGTTCAGTGGTCGCGAATTGCGGCTATGAGTCGCTGAGAACCGCCATTCGCGACCAGTGAGCAGCAGGTGGTCGACGCGGGATCCGGAGCCTCGATCAGCCGGCGAGGATCCGGAGCGCTGAGGTCGTGTCGGACACCGTCAGCTGCGGCGGGTACAGCCCCATGACCTGGATCGCGGCCCCGTGATTCTCCGGTGTCGAGCCGGCGCAGGCGTCGGCGGCGATCGTGACACGTGCACCCGCATCGGCTGCGGCCAGCGCGGTCGAGATCACGCAGCAGTCCGTGGAGACGCCTGCGAGCACGACGGGGGCGGATCCGATGTCCTTCGACAGGCTCAGGAACCGATCGATGGCATCCCACTTGCCGAACGTGGGCAGATCCAGCGTCGGATGCGGGGAGAGGCTCCGCGCGGCGGGCACGAGGTCGTACAGCGGATCGTCGGCAGGCTTGTCCGCGAACGGCCAGGCCGCGAAGTAATCGCCCCATGACGTGCGGCGATCCGCGGTCGGCAGCCAGCGGGTCACGAGCACCCGGTCGGTCGCGACGTCGGCGAGACGGCGGATGTTCGCGAACGCCGCGGGGAACATCGGCGAGCCCCAGGCCGAGTCCGGCGCGGCGAAGATGTTCTGCGGGTCGATCACGACCAGCCAGGGACCCTTCGATGGGGTCAGGGACCGGCCCGCTTCGGCCGCATCCGTCATGCCTGCTCCTGGCGGCGGATCCTCCCGGCGCGGGCGAACCAGCCGACGACGAAACCCAGCACGAGTGCGAAGAACACGCCGAGGTTCGCGTAGGCCCACTCGCCGTCCTTGCCGCCGATGAGGCCGAGGAAGTAACCCTGCCAGTTGTTCCATGGTGCAGCCTCGGCGAAGGTGTTGATCACGAAGCCCCAGCCGATCACCGACGCGACGATCAGGGTGACGATCGAGACGCCGTCCCACGCGCCGTAGCGTCCGCGTGCATCGAACAGCGCCGCCTCGTCGTAGTCCTTCTTGCGGCGCAGGATGTCGGCGATCAGGATCCCCGCCCAGGCCGCCATCGGCACGCCCAGCGTGATGAGGAACGACTGGAACGGTCCGATGAAGTCCTGCGCGAAGAACACCACCACGATGGTCCCGATGGTGAGGATCACACCGTCGACCGCCGCGGCCGCGGGACGAGGGATCCGGATGCCCAGGCTCAGCAGCGTGAGGCCCGACGAGTAGATGCCCAGCACCGCGCCGGAGACCAGCGTGAGGATCGCCACGATGAGGAACGGGAACAGCGCCCATGCCGGCAGCAGCGTCGCGAGCGCGCCGATCGGATCGGCGGCGACCGCGGCGCTGAGCTTGTCGTTCGACCCGGCCAGCAGCAGGCCGAAGAACACCAGCACGATGGGCGCGACGGATCCGCCGATCGTGTTCCAGGTGACGATCTGCGCGTCGGAGGCGGTGCGCTTCTGATAGCGCGACCAGTCGGCGGCGATGTTGATCCAGCCGAGCCCGAAGCCTGTCATCACCATGACCAGCGCGCCGATCGTCTGCGCGAGCGTGCCGTCAGGGCGAGAGAACGCGGTGGTCCAATTGATGCTGCCCACAGTGAGGATGAGGAACAGGATCGTGAACGCGCCGGTCAGCCAGGTGAGCACCGACTGCAGCTTCATGATCGTGTGATAGCCGAGCACCGACGCGCCCACGATGAGCGCCGCGACCAGCACGGTCGCGATGAGGTGCACGGCGACGTCGCCGTCTGCGCCGACCCAGCCGAGCGCGTGCAGCACCGTGGTGGTCGCGAGCACGGCCGTGATCGTGAGCGAGGTCTCCCAGCCGATCGAGGTCAGCCACGAGACGATGCCGGGGATCTTCTGCCCCTGCACGCCGAACGCCGCGCGGGACAGGACCATGGTCGGCGCGGATCCGCGCTTGCCGGCGATGGCGATGAGTCCGCACAGCGCGAACGACACCACGATGCCGATGATCGCCACGATCGTCGCCTGCCACAGCGAGATCCCGAATCCGAGCAGGAAGGATCCGTAGGACATGCCGAACACCGACACGTTCGCGGCGAACCACGGCCAGAACAGGTCGCGGGGGCGCGCGGTGCGCTCGGACTCGGGGACGATCTCGATGCCCCGCCGCTCGATGAGGGCGGCGGATCCGGGCTGTGAATCGGCGGACATGGCTTCATCCTGGCAGGCACTGGCGGAATCCGGGGCGGATCACGGGAACTCCGGGCGATTGGGGGAACTCCGGGTGGGCCCCTGGTGCACGCGAGTGGACCCCTGGTGCACACGAGACTCCATCTGAGTCACGAGACTGCAGCGGCCAGCTGCATTCTCGGAGCGCAGATGAAGTCTCGCGGTCGGGTGGGCGGAGCGAGAACGGATCTTCGCGCCGGATGCCCATCGAATTCGAAGCTTCGTTGCCGGTACGATATCGCCGACCCGTTGATCCGGCGCGGCATTCTGCTCGTCGCCGGGCGCTCGTAGGCTTCCGGGTCGGAAGGATCCTCATGGACGCCTCGCGCATGCATGCCGCCTCGCCCGAATCCGCCGCGATCGTCGACGCCGTGCTCGACTACTCCCGCCGCCGGATGCTCGCCACCGATGTACCCCTCGACAAACCGCAGCCCGAGGCCGAGCTTCGTCGCCTGGTCGGCACGACCATCACGGATGCGGGGCTCGGCGGGCAGCGCGCGCTGAGCGTGTTCGAGCACATCCTCGCGCCGGCCTGTCTGACCACGAGCCACCCCAACTACCTCTCCTTCATTCCGAACGCGCCGACCGTCGCGGCCATGGCGTTCGACCTGGTGGTCTCCGCATCGGGGCTCTACGGCGGCAGCTGGCTCGAGGGCGCGGGCGCCGTGCACGCCGAGAACGAGGTGCTGTCGTTCCTGGCCGCCGAGTTCGGTCTGCCCGACACGGCGGGCGGCGTTTTCGTGCAGGGCGGCACGATCGGCAACCTGTCCGCGCTCGCCGCGGCCCGTGACAAGGCGGGCCGGCGCCTTGACGCCGCAGGCACGCCGCGGCCCGCGCGGTGGAAGCTCGTGTGCAGCCTGGAGGCGCACTCCTCCAACAAGTCGGCCGCGAAGATCATGGACGTCGACGTGATCGCGGTCCCGGCCGGCGCTGACGGCAAGCTGCACGCCGACGAGGTGCGCGCCGCGCTGGAAGAGCACGGCGAGGCCGTGTTCGCCGTCGTCGCGACGGCAGGATCCACCAACTTCGGCATCCTCGACGACATCGCCGGCATCGCCGCGCTCAAGGACGAGTTCGACTTCTGGCTGCACATCGACGGTGCCTACGGGCTCACCGCGATGCTCGCGCCCGAGGCGCGGGCGTGGTTCGCGGGCGTCGAACGGTGCGACTCGCTCGTCGTGGATCCGCACAAGTGGCTGTACGCGCCGTTCGACTGCTGCGCGCTGCTGTACCGCGACCCGACCGACGGCCGCCTCGCGCACACCCAGCACGCGGAGTACCTGGACACGCTCACCGACACCGATGAGTTCAGCCCTTCGGACTACTCGATCCAGCTCACCCGGCGTCCGCGCGGACTGCCGCTCTGGTTCTCGCTGGCGACCTATGGCGTGGACGCGTACCGCACGGCGGTCTCGGAGACGCTGGCGCTCACCCGCCGGATCGCGGACGAGATCTCCTCGCGTCCCGAGTTGCGCCTGGTGCGCGACCCCGAGCTGTCGGTGGTCGTGTTCGAACGCGAGGGCTGGGAGCGCGCCGACTACGACCGCTGGTCGGACGAGCTGCTGCAGTCGCAGCGTGCGCTCGTCGTGCCGAGTTCGCACGCCGGCCGGGTCAACACGCGCTTCGCGATCCTCAACCCCCTGACGACGTTCGAGGACCTCGTCGGGATCCTCGACACGATGCGCTGATCGGGTCCTTTCGGGGTCGTTGAGCGAGCGGAGCGAGCCGAAACGCCGTGCCCTTGACGGTGACCGCGTTTCGTCTCACTCCGACTGCGTCGGTGCTCGCTCAACGACCCCGAAGAGCAGGGCACGCGAGCGGGCTCAGCCGGCGAAGAAGGCCTTCGCGACGGCGGTGAGGTCGTGCAGGTCACTCACGCCCGCGAGTTCGCGGGCGGAGTGCATCGACAGGATCGGGATGCCGACGTCGACCGTGCGGATCCCGAGGCGGGTCGCCGTGATCGGGCCGATCGTGGATCCGCAGGGCACGTCGTTGTTGGAGACGAACTCCTGGGTCAAGACGCCGGCGGCGTCGCACCAGCGATGCCAGGCGGCGGCGCCCACGGCGTCGGTCGCGTAGCGCTGGTTCGCATTGATCTTCAGGATCGGACCGGATCCGAGCACGGGCTGCACGACCGGGTCGTGCTTGCCGGCGTAGTTGGGGTGCACCGAGTGCCCGACGTCGCTGGACAGGCACCACGACGCCGCGTAGGCGCGATGCACGTCGACGGCGTCGGCGCCGAGACCGGCGTAGATGCGCTCCAGCACGTCCTCGAGGATGGGGCCAGCGGCGCCTGAGCGGGAGCCGGATCCGAGCTCCTCGTGGTCGAACGCGGCGAGCACCGCGATCGCGTCAGGCTCGCCGTGGGCAGCGACCTCGCCGAGCGCGACCACGCCCGCGTGCACCGAGGCGAGGTCGTCCAGGCGTCCGCTCGCGAAGAACGCGTCGTCCTTGCCGAACACGGCACCGCGGGCGCTGTCGGCGACGACCGCGTCGAAGCCGCGGATCTCGCGGGGATCGATCCCCGCGGCGTCGGCCAGCTCGGCAAGCAGGTCCGCCTCGAGCGGGTCGCCCAGCCCCCACACCGGCTGGGTCTCGTTCTGCTTGTCGAGCGCGAGACCGTTGTTCACGCCGCGGTCGAGGTGGATCGCGAGCTGCGGCAGCCGCAGCAGCGCACCGGTCGCGGCGAGCACGACCCGGCCATCGGCGAGCGCGAGCCGCCCGGCCAGGCGCAGCTCGCGGTCGAGCCACGAGTTCAGCAGCGGTCCGCCGTACACCTCGACGGCGGCCTGAAGCCAGCCCCTGGTCCCGGTGGTCGGACGCGGCTTGAGCTTGAACCCGGGGGAGTCGGTGTGCGCGCCGAGCACGTGCGTCGGCGTGGTGGCGGTGGCCCCGGCGGGCACCACCCACGCGATGGCCGCGCCGTCGCGCACGATCACGAAGCGGCCGCCGGGCTGCGCGGGCCACGCCTCGGTCTCGTCGAGACGGGTGAATCCCTGCTCCTCGAGGCGACGGGCGACCTCCTCGGCGGCGTGGTAGCTGGACGGCGAAGCGGCGACGAAGTCGGCCAGATCCTCGACATGCGTGCGGGCGGAGGCGGCGTGGGACATGCGGATCCTTCCGAGGCGGGCGCGACAGCCGAAGCGACGCAGAGCACTTCGATCGTAACCGCGCGGGCTGTGCTCGAAGCGGACGGGGCCGAGCCTCAGGTCGCGATTTCTGCTCTTCCGGGCGCTGTTTTCGCGCCGAAAGTGCGACCTGAGCGGAGGGAGTGCGACCTGAACGTGCGGGATGAAACAGGGCGGACGACGAAGGGAGCGGATCCGTGCGGACCGCTCCCTGCATTTCCAGGATACCGGAGGGGGTGGGGCTTGCGGCAAGGCCCCCCTGCGGGGGCAGACTGTGTGGTTTCGCCCAGGAATCGGAGGATCCGTGCGCCCTGAATCCACCCACGAAACCACTCTCACCACGACGCCGCCGGCCGCCGCATCGGCCGCAGCCTGGTCGCCGACGATCTTCGCCCTGCCGCCCGCCCTGTCCCGCAAGGCGGATCCGGCCCTGATCGCCGCCGACGACGCCCACCTGATCGCCATCCGCGACCGCCTCGCCGAGGAGGTCGCCGCCCTCGAGGACCGTCTCGTGCGACTGCGCGCTGCCCCCGCCCGGCTCGGTCAGGAGGCGCTCGACCGCGATCTTGAGATCCACCGCTCGAGCTCGCGCCTGCAACTTCTGCGTCGGTTCGGGGTCGACCTCTGCCTCGGGCGCATGGCCGTCGCCGGTGACAGCGAAGCGGACGGACCCGGATCCGGATCCGGGTCCACCCGGCCCGAGTTCGTCTACATCGGGCGCATCGGGCTGTCCGATGCCGAAGGACGACGGCTGCTCGTGGACTGGCGCGCGCCGGCGGCCGAGCCGTTCTTCGCGGCGACCCACGCGGATCCGCAGGGCCTGATCAGCCGACGCCGGTACCGCTGGGCCTCGCGCAGCATCACCGACTACTGGGACGAGGTGTTCGACCCCGCGTTCTACCGTGGCGAGGGCCCGGAGGGTGCGGCCGCGCTCGACGACCAGTCCGCGTTCATCGCCAGCCTCGGCGCCTCGCGCTCGCCGCGGATGCGGGACGTGCTGAGCACGATCCAGGCGGACCAGGATGCGATCATCCGCGCATCCTCACGTCACCCGCTGGTCGTGGACGGCGGCCCCGGCACAGGGAAGACCGTCGTCGCGCTGCACCGCGCCGCCTATCTGATGCATGCCGAGCAGCGTCTCAGTCATGGCGGGATCCTGTTCGTCGGGCCGCACCAGCCCTACCTCGCCTACATCGAGGACGTGCTGCCCAGCCTCGGGGAGGACAGCGTCCGGGTGTGCACGCTGTCGGATCTGGCACCCGAGGGCAGAGCCGGCGATCGCATGCCGGAGGAGCAGGATCCGCTCGCGCGAGCGCTGAAGTCGGGCGCGCGACTGCTCGACGCGGTGACCGCCGCGGTCCGCTACCACGAGCATGCGCCGAACGAGCCGCTGCTCGTGGAGACGCCGTGGCGCGACGTGATCGTGGAGCTGGCGGTGTGGGACGAGGCGTTCGACGCCCTGGAGCCCGGTACGCCGCACAACGACGCCAGGGACGACGTGTGGGAGGCACTGATCGGCGCGCTCGTCGAGGACAACGCCGACGACGACGTGCCGCCGCGGCGGCTCGATCGCGCCCTGCGGCAGAGCGACGCGCTGCAGCGCGCGTTCGTGGCCGCCTGGCCGGTGCTGGATCCCGCCGGGGTCGTCGCCGACCTGTGGTCGACGCCGGCGTACCTGCGGATCTGCGCTCCCTGGCTCGCCGAGGACGAGCGCGCGGCCCTGCGGCGGGAGGACCCGAGGGCGTGGACGCGCCAGGACCTGCCGCTGCTCGACGCGGCCCGCGCGCTGACCGGGGATCCGGAAGGCTCTCGGCAGCGTCGGCGGCAGGAGGCCGTGACCGCCGAGGAGCGCGAGCAGCGCGAGCGCGTGCTGGACGAATTGCTCGCCGCCGATGACGACAAGGAGAGTGCGATCACCGGGTTCTTCTTCGGGGACGACAGCGCCGGCGTGCGCGCGATGCTGCAGGACGAAGCCGCCCTGCCGAGGCGCGACCCCGACGCCCTCGCAGGGCCGTTCGCGCACGTGATCGTGGACGAGGCCCAGGAGCTCAGCGACGCGGAATGGGCGATGCTGCTGCGCCGCGTCCCGTCGCAGAGTCTCACGATCGTCGGTGACCGCGCACAGGCCCGACACGGGTTCGGCGAGTCGTGGACCGAGAGGCTCGAGCGGGTGGGGCTTCGTCGCATCGAGCGCGCGTCGCTGCGCATCAATTACCGCACGCCGGAGGAGGTCATGGCTGTGGCGGAACCCGTGATCCGCGCCGCACTGCCCGACGCGAACGTCCCGGTCTCGGTGCGCGCGAGCGGAATACCGGTGCGGTATGCAGTGCTCGCCGAGCGAGACAGGATCCTCGCGGAGTGGCTCACCGCGCACGACGACGGCATCGCCTGCGTGATCGGCGACGAGCGGCCGTTCCCGGACGCGCGAGTGCGGTTCCGCACGCCGACGACCGCCAAGGGGCTCGAGTTCGACCTCGTCGTGCTCGTGGATCCTGAGTCCTTCGGCGACGGTATCGAGGGAGCGGTGGACCGCTACGTCGCGATGACCCGCGCCACGCAGGAGCTGGTGATCCTCAGCTGAGGATCAGAGCGCGGCACCGACCAGCGCCTCCCCGAGCGGGGTGCGCAAGTGCAGCATGCGGGCGCCGTCGCGCGTGCTCGCGATCAGGCCCGCGTCGCGCAGCACCGTGAGGTGGTGGGAGGCGGTGGATGCGGTGATCCCCGCCTCCTCCGCGACACGCGTCGTGGTGCGCGGCACATGCGCCGTGAGCAGGATCCCGGCTCGCACCGGCCCGACGAGGGCTTCGAGCGCCCGGACGAGATCCTCCGCGTCCTGGGCCCAACCCGCGGTCACGCCGCGGGCAGGGTAGAACAGCGTCGGCTGGGCGGGCGCCTCGGTGATCACCATGCAGCCCCACGACGACATCACGGACGGCACCAGCACCAGGCCGCCACCGCGGCAGTCCACGTCCTCGCTGTGCCGGCGCAGTCGCACCCGCACCGAGCCGTCGCCCCAGCTCACCTGCGGGTGGATCCCGGATGCCATCGCTGCCAGGCCGTCTGTCGCGATCGTGCGGGACCGCACCGCGATGTCCGCACGCAGGATCCGCTCCAGCTGCGGCCAGACCGGTGCCATTGTGCTCTCCCAGACCTCGGCCCAGGCGGCGGCGATGATCGAGCGCGCCCGGGCGGGCCGTTCCTGCATGCGGCGCAGTGCCTGCTGGCGCCGGCCGGAGGAGCGGGCCACCATCTTGCCGAGGTCTACGCGCATGCCCGCGAGCGGAGCCTCGCGGAGAGCTGCGAGCTCGTCCTCGGGCCCGAGATCCCAGCGCGCGGTCGATGTGACGAAGTCCGGCATGTATCCGTCGGCGCCGATCACATGCGCGAGCACACCGAACGCGTCCCGCGGCAGCCGGCCGCGGACGTCCTTCAGCCATCCCCAGGCGAGCGGGTACTGCTCGGGGCGCAGCAGCACGCGCACGGCGTGCGCGAGCTCATGACCGGGCGAGATCCCGAACCGCACGGCCTGGATGTCGCCGGGACTGAGATGGAAGTCGACGTGGTGGTGCTCCCATTCCACGCCCTCCATGTTTCGATCCACATCGAAACTCTACGGGGCGCACCAGAACCTCGCGAGAGTGGGATCACACCACCGAGAGGACCAGATCATGAGCAGCATCGCCCCCGATGTCGCAGTCGTCGCACCCGCGGACATCCGCCTCGGCACCGGCAATGGTCGTCGTTTCGAAGGCGCCGACCACGGTGCCGGCGTCTCGTACTTCTACGTCGACAACCAGCCGGGTCAGGGCTCCCTTCTGCACTGGCACCCGTACCCCGAGACCTGGGTCGTGCTGGAGGGCGACGTCGCCTTCACCGTCGGCGACCGCATCATCACCGCGACCGCGGGAGAGACGGTCACCGGTTCCGCCTTCGTGCCGCATCGCTTCGAGAACGTCGGATCCGGCACAATGCGATTGATCGGCATCCACGCCTCGGCCGTCATCATCCAGACCGTGGTCGACTGACCGCGATCCCCGCGCAAGGAGTAGAACATGTCCTTCCAGGCATATCTCGACGCCGTCGAGACGAAGACGGGCCTCACCCCTCGGCAGATCATCGATCTCGCAGCCGCCCAGGGCTTCGGCCCTGACACCAAGGCCACACCGATCCTGGAGTGGCTGAAGACCGAGTACGACCTCGGGCGCGGCCACGGCATGGCCATCGTGCACGTCATCACCAAGGGCCCCACGATCAGCTCTAAGCACGTCGGGACCGACGGCGTGCACCGCGACGAGAGCGATACGCTCTGGCTCGACGGCAAGGACTCCAACCCGCACGGCGCCTGAGCGCCGCCCACCCGCGACAGCAAGGACACACGAGATGGCCGTTCGCGCCGACCTCAACATCTCCCTCGACGGATACGCGACCACCACCGACCAGACGGCGGAGAACCCGTTCGGCGAGGACTGGGGGCGGCTGGTGGCCGCGTACACGGCCACGCGCACGTTCCGCGAGCGCGTCATGGGGGATCCGTCCGGCGGCACCACGGGGGTCGACGACCGCTACGGTGCGGAGTACTTCGAGAACATCGGCGCCGAGATCATGGGCGCCGGGATGTTCGGGCTGCACAACTTCCCGGATGACGCGGAGTGGCGCGGCTGGTGGGGCGAGGAGCCGCCGTTCCACTGTCCGGTGTTCGTGCTGACGCACAGCACCGGCCGGGCGCCGATCTCGTTCGCCAACGGCACGGAGTTCCGCTTCTTCGACGCCGCACCGCAGGAGGCGCTCGACCTCGCGACCGAGGCGGCCGGCGGCGCGGACGTGCGCGTCGGCGGAGGCGTCGACACGGTGCGCTCGTTCCTGGCCGCAGGGCTCATCGACCGCCTGCATGTGGGCATCACGCCGATCCTGCTCGGCCGCGGCAAGAACCTGTGGGCGGACCTGCGCGGGCTGGAGAACGACTACGCGGTCACGAGCGAGGTCGCCGAGAGCGGCGTCGTGCACGTGACCTTCGCACGCGGCTGAGGCTGCGCGCGAGAGACGCCGCGGTCCAGACCGACGGCTCAGGCCGCGTGGCGGGTGCCTTCCGCGTCGTCGGACCCGTCCGCGTCCTCGATGTCTTCGTCGGAGGGAGCGGATCCGGTCTTCGCCGAGCGCTTCTCATAGATCGCGCGGGAGGCGTCCGACAGCGGGTTGCGCAGGAACAGCAGCGAGATGCTGATGCCGATGAGCGCGGCGAACAGCGCCGCGAGCCACCAGAACTCCCGGAAGATCGGGAAGAAGAACCACAGGATCCCCAACGGCACGAGGAACGCCAGCAGGCGCAGCACCGAGTACACGAGCAGGGGAGGAAGTTTCACAGGTTCAGTCTAGGAGGGTGCGTTCGGCATGCGCTGTGAGGGGCGTATGGCATCCGTCTCGATCAGATGTGCGCCGCATGAACGCGGCCGCAGGACGGTGCCACGGGATCGCGTCCTCCGGCGACGCCCGTGCCGGATCCGGCATCCCCCCGCACGCCTAGACTGGAGTCGTGGCACGTTTCCTCGTGATCGGCGGTTTCCTGGCCGCGGTCTTCTGGGTGTACAGCATCGTCGACTGCATCGTGCAGCCGGCGAGCAGGCACCGAGGCGTGCCCAAAGCCGTCTGGATTGCGATCGTCGTCGTCATCCCCGTGATCGGCGGCCTGCTGTGGTTCACGATCGGGCGCACCCGGCGCGGGCACACCGCGGATCAGGAGCGCTATCTCCCGCTCGATGACGTCGATCCCGCCACCCGGATCAGCCCTGCCGAGCAGGAGCGTCTGATCCGGGAGCTCCAGGAGGAGTTGTCGCGTCTCGACGATCGCGGCGACCCCGACACTCCCGGCCCGCGCCCGTGACGGCCTCGCCCTCCGCGGGCTTCACCCCCTCCGCGGACCCCGTGCCCTCCGCGGACCCTGGTCCTGCCGCCGACTCCATGCACTCCGCGGCGCCCGATCCTGCCGCGGCGGCCGGGCAGGAGGGGGCTCCCGCCACCGAGGCCGCCGTGCGCCTGCTGACGGGCCTCGTCGCCCACGGCGTCGGCGACATCGTGCTGTCGCCGGGGTCACGCTCGCAGTCACTCGCGCTCGCCGCCGTCGCCCTCGCGCGGTCGGGATCCGTGCGCGTGCACGTGCGGATCGATGAGCGCGTCGCCGGTTTCACCGCCCTCGGCCTCGGCCGGGAGTCGGGGGCGCCCGCTGTCGTCGTCTGCACCTCGGGCACCGCGGCGGCCGGCTACCTGCCCGCGGCGATGGAGGCCTTCCACGCGGGCGTGCCGCTGATCCTGCTCACCGCGGACCGGCCACCCGAGCTGCGCGGCGTCGGGGCGAACCAGGCCACGATCCAGCCCGGGATGTACCGCCCCTGGGCGCGGCTGAGCATCGATGCTCCCGTGCCGGGCGAAGCGGACCCGACGGTGTTCGCAGACCTCGCCGCCGACGCGGTCGCCGCCGCCGTCGGCGCCACGGGGGAGGGGCTCGCGGGTGTAGCCGGCCCGGTGCACCTGAACCTGCCTGTGCGCGAGCCGTTGTCCGGGACGCTGCCGGATCAGCTCCGCGCCGACCGCGGATCCGTTCCGCGCCTCGGCCCAACCGCGCCGTTGCATCTCGTCCGTGGTCCGCGCACCGTCGTCGTCGCCGGTGCCGACGCCGGCCCGGACGCCGAGCGGATCTCCCGCACCGGTGGCTGGCCGCTGATCGCGGAGATCGTGAGCGGCTCGCGCTTCGGAGATCACGTCGTGCCCGCGTACCGGGAGCGGCTGCGCGAGCCGGCGCTGGCCGGCCGGATCGAGCGCGTCATCGTGTTCGGGCACCCGACGCTCAGCCGTGAGGTCGCGGCCCTGCTGCGCCGCACCGACGTCGAAGTCATCGCCGTGGCCCGGGGCGGCGAGTCGCTGAACCTGTCCGGAGCGACGGTCGACGCACGCGCGATCGAGGTCGAGGCGGTCCCGGCCGCCCGTACGGACGAGGACGCCGCGTGGCTGGCCGCCTGGACCCGAGCGGAGGGGACTCACGCGGACCTCGCCCCCGACGGGGCGCTGGACCGCACCGCGCTCGTGCGGGCGGTGTGGGACGCCACCGGATCCGATGACCGTCTGCTGTTCGGCTCCTCGCGGATCGTGCGCGTCGCGGACCAGGCGCTCGCGGGTAAGGACGTGCGCGTGCACGCCAATCGCGGGCTCGCCGGCATCGACGGCACGATCGCGACGGGCATCGGCATCACCCTCGCCGCACAGGCCCGCGCGCAGACCGCCGATGCCGGAGCGGGCCGGACCGGAGTCACCCGGGTCCTCCTCGGCGACCTCTCGCTCCTCCACGATGTCGGATCCCTGCTGATTCCCGCTGACGAACCGGCGCCCCGGATCCAGGTCGTGGTCGGCAACGACGGCGGGGGCACGATCTTCGACGGTCTCGAGGTCGCGGGCACCGCCGCGGCCGAGGACCTCGACCGCGCCTTCTACACGCCGCAGTCCGTCGCGCTGGCGCCGCTCGCCGCCGCCTACGGCTGGACGTACGTGCGCGCCGACGGCGTCGCCGAGCTGGCGCACGCTCTCGCTGCAGAGATCGCCGGTCCGCAGCTGATCGAGGTGCCGCTCGCACGCTGAGCCCCCGGCGCGCCGCAGCGAGCGGGCCCGATCGGCGCCGTACCGATGCGGCATCATGGGGACATGAGCCAACACTCCGCCGGGTGGACCGCCCCGGCCGCCGATGTCCTCCGCGTCACGTCCGCCGGCCTCGCCGCAGTCGATCCCGAGTCCACGCCCGGGTACCAGGGTCGCAAGGCGGACGGCGCCGAGTCGCTGGCCACCGGGCTCGCCGCGCTCGACGACCTGCAGGAGCGGCTGTTCGCGCGCTCCGCGGTGGGCGAGGCGCAGGCCAGCGTCCTGCTGGTCCTGCAGGCGATGGACTCGGCGGGCAAGGGCGGGATCGTCCGGCATGTCGTCGGAGGCGTGGATCCGCAGGGCATCGAGCTGGCCGCGTTCAAGGCGCCGACCGCCGAGGAGTTGCAGCACGACTTCCTCTGGCGCATCGAGAAGCGGCTGCCGGCCGAGGGCAAGATCGGCGTGTTCGACCGCTCGCATTATGAGGACGTGCTCATCGGACGGGTGCGCTCGCTCGCGCCCGCCGAGGAGATCGAGCGCCGCTACCGGGCGATCGTCGACTTCGAGAAGCGCGTGGTCGACTCCGGAACGCGCATCATCAAGGTCATGCTGCACATCTCCCGCGATGAGCAGAAGCAGCGCCTCATGGAGCGGCTGGAGCGTCCCGAGAAGCACTGGAAGTTCAACCCGGGCGACACCGACGAGCGCCTGCTCTGGGATGACTACATGGCCGCGTACGACACCGTCTTCGAGCGCACCTCGACCGACGACGCGCCCTGGTACGTGATTCCCGCGAACCGCAAGTGGTACGCGCGCCTCGCCGTGCAGGAGCTGCTGCTCGCCGCGCTCGAGGACATCGACCCGCAGTGGCCCGTCGCCGACTACGACGTCGAGGCCGAACGCAAGCGCCTCGCCGCGAGCTGAGCGGCGCTCGCTCTGTTTTCGAAGCGCGCAAATGGTCGCAATCAGCGGCCGGAAACCGCAATTCGCGCGCTTTGAAAGTCCGACCCCGGCTCTGGCTCAGGCCAGGGCGTCGACGATCGGGCGGAACTTCACCCGGGTCTCCAGCAGCTCCGCCTCGGGGTCGCTGCCGGCCACGATCCCCGCTCCGGCATAGGCCGTGAGCGGGATCGGCGCCCCGAGATCGGATCCGGATCCGCTCACGTCGAACTGCGCGCACCGCAGCGCGATCGCCCACTCGCCGTTGCCGTGCGCGTCGATCCATCCCACCGGGCCGGCGTAGCGCCCGCGGTCGAAGGGCTCGAGCTCGCGGATCGCGGCGATCGCGGCATCGGTCGGGGTGCCGGCGACGGCGGCCGTCGGGTGCAGCGCGGCCGCGAGGTCCAGCGCGGACGCGCCGTCGCTGAGCCGCGCGCGCACATCGGTCGCGAGGTGGAACAGGTTCGGCAGCTCCAGGATGAACGGGCCGCCCTCGGCGTCGAGCGCCGTGGTGTGCGGCGCGAGCGAGGCGACGACGCTGCGCACCGCGAATGCGTGCTCGTCGTTGTCCTTGGGGCTGTCCGCCAGGGAGGCGGCGGCGCGCGCATCGGTCACGGCGTCGGCGCCGCGCGCGGTCGTGCCGGCCAGCACACGGGCGGTCACCACGCCGTCCTGCGCCGTGACGAGGGTCTCCGGGCTCGCGCCGATGAGGCCGTCCACGGCGAACGCCCATGTGTCGGGGTACTCGGTGCTGAGGGCGCGCACCAGGCGGCGCAGGTCGGATCCGGCCGGCACCGTGCCGACCAGATCGCGCGCGAGCACGACCTTGCCGTAGCGGGCGTCGGCGATCGCCGCCAGCGCCCGTCGCACCGAGGCCTGGTAGCCCTGCGCCGACTGCGCGCCGGGACCGAGCGTGCCCGCCCAGTGCGGGCCGAGGGCCGTCGGCTCCGGGGCGGCGTCGGCGTCCAGTCCGTCGGTGGATCGATCGCTGTCGTCGGGATTGCCGTTCACGGCATCGCCGGCATCGAGGATGCGGGTGATCCAGGTGCGTCCGCCGTGTCGTCCGATCACGGTGCGCGGCACGATGAGCACGCTGTCAGCGGTGGAGCCCTCGTCGAACACCAGGGCCGCGAACGCGACAAGACCGGTGCCGGGCAGGCGCACGGCGTCGTCGATGCGGGCCGAGGAGCGGATGCCGTCCCACGCGTGACTGAGAGCGGCGGTGCGCGGCTCGGAACCGGCGGCGACGCGCACGACGCGCGCGGTCTCGGATCCGACGGCGACGATCCCGTCGCCGCGGCGCAACCACGCGCGCGGATCCACTGGATCGGCATAGGCGAGCAGGTCATCGGCGAGGTCGAACTCTCGCGTCTGAACGACCAGGCCGGCACTCACGGAACCAGCCTATTGCGTGCCGGAAGCGTCGCTGCGCCCCGCGCAGCGTCCGAGGCGCGACATAGAGTGGCAGCGTGATCGCCGAACGCCCTGCACCCGGAACCGAGATCGTCTTCCAGTGGCGCAAGTGGGACGGACCCCCGCACTGGCGCCACGAATGCGTGTACCTCGGCGCCGACGAGTGGGGCGACTGGGTCGGTCAGCCCGCCGGCTGGGGGAGTGAACGCCCGGGGCGCACCTTCACCGCGGCGGCGCCCAACGTGACGCTCGTGCCGCCGAGCGGCGACTACGCCCTCACGGTGAACCGCGACCACCCCAAGGGAATGCGCATCTACATCGACCTCGCGTGGGACGTGCACGCCGAACCCGCGGACGGACCGCAGGCGGGCGAAGCGCCCGTGCTCTTCACAGGTATCGACATGGACCTCGACGTCGTGCGCGTCGAGGGCGAGCGCGGCACGTGGATCGACGACGAGGACGAGTGGGACGAGCATCGCGTGCAGTACGGCTATCCCGCCGACGTGCAGCAGCACCTGGAGGCGCTCGCCGCCGACCTCGCCGAACGGGTGCGCGCGCAGCTGCCGCCGTTCGACGACGCCACCGCCGACGTCTGGCTGGACCGGCTCGAAGCGTTCGCGCTGGTGCCACGTCGGTAGCAGCGGGCGACGTCCGCCGCCCGGCATGCGCACGGCTCTGCCCGCGTAGGCTGGACGGGTGAGTGCGAACGAGCGGCCGAACCGCGCAGACCTCGGCAAGGACCCTTCCCGCGTCAGCGGCATGTTCGACCAGGTCGCGGCCGGCTACGACCGCACCAACACGGTGATGACCGTCGGCAACGACGCTCTCTGGCGGGCGGCGACGACGCGCGCGGTCGCGCCGAAGAAGGGCGAGCGCATCCTCGACCTCGGCGCGGGCACCGCCTCGTCCTCGGCCTCGCTCGCCCGCAGCGGCGCCGAGGTGGTCGCGGCCGATTTCTCCCCGGGGATGCTCGCGGAAGGCAAGCGCCGGCACGGCGACCTGCCGAACCTCAGCTTCGTCGAGGCGGACGCGACGAACCTCCCGTTCGACGATGAGACCTTCGACGCAGTCACGATGTCGTACAGCCTGCGCAATGTGCAGGATCCGAAGAAGGCCATCGCCGAGCTGTACCGGGTGACCAGGCCCGGCGGCCGCGTCGTGATCAATGAGTTCTCCACGCCGCCGGCGAAGCTGCTGCGCGGGTTCTACAAGGTCTACAACGCGCAGGTGCTGCCGCGCGTGGCCCGCCTCGCCGGCAGCAACGGCGAGGCCTACGACTACCTCAACGAGTCGATCCGCGCCTGGCCCGATCAGCGCACCCTCGCCGGCTGGCTGCGCGAAGCGGGCTGGATCGACGTGGCCTGGCGCAACCTGTCCTTCGGGATCGTGGCGCTGCACCGCGCTCGCAAGCCGAAGGCGTGACGCGGGAACCGGGTACGGTGCGCGCCCAGGTAGGCTGGACGACGTGACTTCGAGCCCCGCCGCCACGGGTTCGCGCCTCGCGAGCCGTCTCGGTTTCAGCGACCGCGTGTTCGTCGGCCCCGCCGCGCGCAAGCTCGCCCGCGAGGTCGAGGCCGGTCTCGATCTCGTCGAAGAGGGCCTCGCGGTCGACCTGCGCATCGCCGACTCGATCGCCGACGCCCCGAGCCGCTACCTCTACGAGGCGGGCGGCAAGCGCGTGCGCCCCGTGCTGTCGCTGCTCACCGCGCAGCTCGGCGCAGGAAACGTGCCCGCGGTCATCGACATCGCCAAGGCCCTGGAGATGACGCACCTCGGCTCGCTCTATCACGACGACGTCATGGACGGCGCGGACCGCCGCCGTGGTGTGCCGGCTGCGCAGACCGTGTGGGGCAACAACATCGCGATCCTCACCGGAGACCTGCTGTTCTCCCGGGCGAGTCAGCTCATGTCGCGCCACGGCGACCGCGCGATCCGTCTGCAGGCCGACACCTTCGAGCGTCTCGTGCTCGGGCAGATGCATGAGACGGTGGGCCCGCAGGAGAATGACGACCCTGTCGAGTTCTACATCCAGGTGCTCGCCGACAAGACCGGATCCCTCATCGCCGCAGCCACGCAGGCCGGTGCCATCTTCTCCGGCGCCCCCGCCGAATACGAGGTGCCGCTGCGCAACTACGGCGAGAAGGTCGGCGTTGCCTTCCAGCTGCTCGACGATGTGATCGACCTGTCGGCGAAGCCCGAGGACACCGGCAAGGTTCCGGGCACGGATCTGCGTGCGGGCGTTCCCACCATGCCCTCTCTGCTGCTGAGCGTCGAGACGGATCCGGAATCCACAGCGCTCGCCGCGGAGATCGATGCCGGCGTGCAGCGGATCGCCGCGGGCGAGGATCCGGCGATCCTCGATGACGCCCTCGCGCGCCTGCGCGACCACGCCGTCACCCGGAAGACCCTCGACCTCGCCCGCAGCTGGACCCAGGGCGCGATCGACGAGCTCTCCGTGCTGCCCAAGGGCCCCGTGCGCGATGCGCTGACCCGGTTCGCGGAGTCGCTCGCGGACCGCAGCAGCTGACGTCCTGCTGCCGAAAGGAACCACCATGACAAAGCTCAGGCTTGCCATCGTCGGAGCCGGCCCCGCCGGCATCTACGCCGCCGACCTCCTGCTGAAGGCCGAACGGCGCTTCGACGTCTCGATCGACCTGTTCGAGCAGCTGCCCGCGCCGTACGGCCTGGTGCGCTACGGCGTCGCCCCCGACCATCCGCGCATCAAGGGCATCATCACGGCCCTGCGCGACGTGCTGGATCGCGGCGACATCCGCCTGTTCGGCAACGTGAACTTCGGCACCGACATCACGCTCGAGGACCTGAAGCGGCACTACAACGCGGTGATCTTCGCGACCGGAGCCCGCCGCGACACCGGCATGGACATCCCCGGGATCGACGCGGTCGGATCCTACGGCGCCGCCGACTACGTGAGCTGGTTCGACGGGCACCCCGACGTGCCGCGGGAGTGGCCGCTGGACGCGGCATCGGTCGCCGTCATCGGCAACGGCAACGTGGCGCTCGACGTGTCGCGCATGCTCGCCAAGCACGCCGAGGACCTGCTGGTCACGGAGGTGCCGGCGAACGTCTACGAGGGCATGAAGTCGAGCGCCGTCACCGACGTGCACGTGTTCGGACGCCGTGGCCCGGCGCAGGTGAAGTTCACCCCGCTCGAGCTGCGCGAGCTCGGCGAGCTGCGCGACGTCGACATGGTCGTCTACGACGAGGACTTCGAATACGACGACGCCTCCCGCGACGCGATCGCCAGCAACAAGCAGGTCATGGTCATCGACCGGGTGCTGCAGGCCTGGCGCAAGCGCGATTCGGTGAACAACGCCGGCGGCACCGCGTCGCGCCGTCTGCACCTGCACTTCTGGGCGCGGCCCGTCGAGGTCAAGGCCGACGAGAACGGTCGCGTCGCGGCGCTCGTCTACGAGCGCACGAAACCGGACGGCACGGGCGGCGCGGTCGGCACCGGAGAGATGCGCGAGGTGCCGATCCAGGCGCTGTACCGCGCGGTCGGATACTTCGGCTCGCCGCTGGACGGCGTCCCGTTCGATAAGAAGCACGGCGTGATCCCCAACCGCGAGGGCCAGGTGCTCGCGAAGGACTCCAATCAGCGGGTGCCCGGCATCTACGCCACCGGCTGGATCAAGCGCGGTCCCGTGGGTCTCATCGGGCACACCAAGTCCGACGCCATGGAGACCGTGCGTCACCTCATCAACGACCAGGGTTCCTGGTGGCAGCCGGAGGATCCGTCCGAAGAGGCGATCCCGGCGCTGCTCGCCGAACGCGGCGTGCGCTGGACCGACCTCGACGGCTGGCACCGGCTGGACGAGCACGAGGTCGCGCTCGGCGCCCCGGAGGAGCGCGCGCGCGTCAAGGTCGTGCCGCGCGAGGACATGGTCCGCATCTCCCGCGGGGAGTGACGCGGATCCGGTCCCCTCGCGGGGCCGTTGAGCGAGGACGCCGTAGGCGACCGAGACGAAACGCGGTACTCGACGAGGGTGGCTACTTCTTCGCGGTCACCTCGACGGTGAAGGTGACGTGGGCGCCCGAGGTGCTGTTGTCCAGCGTGACCTTGGTGGTGCCCTCGGCCAGTGCGTCGAGTCCGGGATTGAACTGAGCGGATCCGTCGTCCTTGCCCGGAACGAAGGCGACGACCTTCGCATCCGCGATGTTCGCGGTCCAGTGCGCGAAGTCCTTGTCGTCGCCGGTGAGGTCGATGGTGTTGCCGACGGGCGCCTTCACAGTGGTCCCGTCGACCGTGCCGAGGTCGACGATGATCGGAGGCAGCATATCGCTGCCGCTCGTCTCGGGGGTGCTGCTCGTGCTGGTGGCGGGCGCGACGTCCCCAGAGCAACCGGCGAGGGCGAACGCCCCCGTGGTGAGGGCGGCGACCGCCACGAGGCCGGCGATCGAGCGGTGCAGTCGAGTGCGGATCATGATTCCTCCTGAGCAGTGCGCGTCGATGTGGCCCAGCGTAGAGGAGGCGTGCTCCGAGGCGCCGCCGAACGGCGCGGATACTCTGGATCCATGAGCCACCCCGTCTCCGCCACGTGGACGCCCGACGTGCTCGGCGACGAGTTCGAGCAGCTCACGCTGCCGCTCGGATCCGACGACGAGGGAGAGGTCGTCGCGACGCTGGTGCGGGCGCTTCCGCGGCGCACGGCCTGGCAGCGGCTGTTCGGGGACAGTCGGCAGCTCGCCGACACCGATGTGCTGTACGTGCACGGGTGGTCGGATTACTTCTTCCAGAAGCGGCTCGCACGGTTCTGGACCGGTCGCGGCGCACGGTTCTTCGCACTCGACCTGCGCAAGTACGGCCGCAGCCTGCGCGAGTATCAGACCCCGGGCTACATCGGTGATCTCGTCGAGTACGACCAGGACATCGCCGCCGCGCTCGCCGCGATGCAGGAGGGATCCGGCGCGGTCGGGCGCCGGCTGGTCTTGCTCGGCCACTCCACGGGCGGGCTGATCCTGAGCCTCTGGGCCGCGCGGAACCCCGGCGTCGCGTCGGCCGTGATCCTGAACAGCCCGTGGCTGGAGTTCCAGCTCTCGCGCTTCACGCGGGAGACGATCACGCCGCTCGTGGGGCTGCGCGCCAAATACCGCCCGCTCGATCGTGCGCCGCAAGTCGACCTGGGCTACTACACGCGTGCGCAGCAGGAGGCCGCGGATCCGGCGGATCCGATGGACGTCAATCTCAGCTGGCGGCCGGCGCAGACGATGGCCGTGCACGCCGGGTGGCTGCACGCGATCCTGGGCGGGCATGCGGCGATCGCCGCGGGGATCGCGATCGACGTTCCCGTGTGCGTGCTGCTGTCCGCACGCAGCGCCGTACCGACGGCATGGTCGGATGACCTCACCCGCGCCGACAGCGTGCTGGTCGTCGAGGACATCGCCCGCGCCGCGCTGAGGATCGGCCCCTCGGTGACGATCGAGCGCATCGACGGCGCGCTGCACGACGTGTTCCTGTCCCGGCACGAGGCACGGGAGGAAGCGTACGCGCGACTGGGGCACTGGGTCGACGGATGGGCCGCCGCGGATTCGGCGGCGCGGACGCAGGTCATGTCTCCGGCGCACTGATCCCGAGCCCTCGGGTGGGCGGGGCCCCGACCGCCGGTCCGGGCTTGGCACTGCGGTGGGCGGGTTTGGCCCGGCGGCCTCGCCCGGGGATCATGGTGGGCAAATGTTCGTCATTGTTCGAGGGGGCAGTCATGGTCGCGGCCGCACGGCACGATGCGATCCTGCGCGAGCTGGAGCTGCGCGGATCCCTCGTCAACACCGGGTTCGCGCGACGGCTCGGCGTGACGTCGATGACGCTGCGTCGCGACGTCGAGGATCTGCATCGGCGCGGTCTGCTGGTGCGGGTGCACGGTGGCGCGGTATCGCTCGCCGTCGCCCAGCAGCAGTCCGCGGACGTCGCCGGGTACGGACCTCGACGCACCCGCCCGGTCGCGACGATCGGGATGATCGTCCCGACCACGGAGTACTACTTCCCTGAGATCATCCGCGGTGCCAGTCGAGCGGCGGCCGAGGCGAACTGCCGGCTGGTGGTGGGCGCGACGAACTACTCACCGGACGAGGAGCTGCGCCAGGCACGCCGGATGCTGGAGAGCGGCGTTGATGGTCTGCTCATCACGCCGCACGGTGCGCTCGAGGCGGATTCGTCGCTGCTTCAGGTGCTGCGAGATGCGCGGGTTCCCATCGTCCTCGTCGAGCGCGATGCGGAGGATCGCGTGCAGGATCTTTTCGCGATGGTGCGCTCGGACCACGCCTACGGCGCGGAGCTCGGGATCCGGCACCTGGTGGCGCTGGGTCATCGCCGCATTGCTTTGGCCACCCGCCCGTCGGCCACCGCGTCGGGTCTCGACGAGGGGTTCCGACGCGGGATGGTCGCGGTCGGCGAAGACGGCTTCGCGCTACGGGGCGCACTCTCGGATCCGCTCGTCGGCGAACGCGTCGCGGTGGCAGGGCTGGGTGCCTTCCTGGATCAGTGCATCGAGCACGCGGTGACTGCGGTCATGCTGCTGGGCGATGCGGACTCGATGGCGTTCACCGAGCTCGTTCTCGCTCGCGGTCTGCGCATTCCGGAGGATATCGCGGTCGTCGCCTACGACGACGAGGTGGCGTCGCTCGCTGCGGTGCCGTTGACCGCTGTGGCGCCGCTGAAGCGCGATCTCGGGCGGTCCGGGGTGCGCCTCTGCTTCGATCAGCTGCGTCGCGCGCGCGGCGACGCGGGGACGGTCGTGCGCAGCGTTCTCATGCCGGAGCTGGTGGTGCGCGAGTCCACCGTTCCACAGGAGCTTGTTTGAAAATGTTCGTTTGAACGTCTTCTCCTTGGAATGACGGTTCGGTGCGGGTCAAGATCGACCCGCACCCGACCCGATTCGAAGGAGAACCGATCATGCACCTGCGCCGAACCGCCCTGTTCGCCGCCGCCGCCGTCGTCGCCGCCACCCTGATCGCCGGATGTTCCTCCGGATCGGGAGCGCCCGCAGTGACGCCGCCGCACGGTCCTGCCAAGGGGAACGTCACGTTCTGGTCATCCCTGAGCGGCATGAAAGACGTAGCTGCCGCGTTCAACGCCAGTCAGAAGGACATCACGGTCACGTTCGAGGAGATCCCGAACGGAGCCAATGGCGGATATACGAAACTGTCCGCGGCGATCTCGTCGGGGACCGGCCCCGACGTCGCCGGTATCGAGTATCAGGCGCTGCCCGGCTTCGTTGCCGCAGACCAGTTGAAGAGCATCGACGGACTCGTCCCAGGCAAGGTGCTCACCGCCTACGATCCCGAGGTCCGCGGTCAGGTGTCCTTCGCCGGCGCCGACTACGCGCTGCCCTACGATGCCCCGCCGATGGTCATGTGGTACCGGAAGGACCTCCTCGCCGATGCGGGCGTGCAGGTGCCCAAGACGTGGGCGGACTTCGAGAAGGCGGCGCGCGCGCTGAAGGCCGTGCACCCCGACTCCTACCTCGCGAGCTTCTTCACCAATGAACCGCAGCTGGCTCCGCTCGCCTGGCAGGCAGGATCTGAGTGGTTCCACGCCGGCAAGAGCTCGTGGAAGGTCGGCATCGACGACGCCGCCTCCAAGAAAGTCGCCGACTACTGGCAGCGGCTGATCGACGAGGGGCTCGTGAAGAGGCAGCTCGGCTTCAGCGACGAATGGACGGCGGATCTGAGCAGCGGCGCCGTCGCCGGCTGGATCGGCGGCTCGTGGAGTGCGTCGGGTCTGAAGACCCGCACCGAGGGCGCGGGCCAGGCCGGCAAGTGGATCGCGGCGGTCCCGCCGACGTGGGACGGCAAGCCCAGCGCCTCGCTGAGCGGCGGGACGAGCTTCGCCATCACGAAGAACTCCAAGAACGCGGATGCCGCGGCGGCGTTCCTGACCTGGCTCACCACCTCGCCCGAGGCGGTCAGGGCGCGCGGCGCGGTCGGCACGGCCTACCTGGCCTACCCGGGTCTGAACGATGTCGCCAAGGCTGTGGCGCCGACCGCTTACTACGGCAACGACATCTACGCCGTGTTCGGCCAGTCGTCTAAGGGCCTGCGCCCGTGGGCGTGGGGACCGAGCTACGACATCACCGGCGCCGCGCTCAAGAACGCGGTGACCTCCAGCCCGACCCTCGGCGACGCCGTTGCGACGACGCAGAGCGACACCGTATCCGGGCTGAGCAAGCTCGGCGTCAGTATCGCGAAGTGATCGCCGACAGAGCGCAGTGACCCGCGACGGCTGCCGGATCGGATCCGGTCCGGCAGCCGTCCGCCGACAGGAGAACACCCCATGGCCACGATGACCACCACCCGCCCGGTCGAGCCGGTGAAGCACGCCCGGGCGGCCCGCCCGCGTCGATCGATCTCGGGATCCGGGGGCAGGGCCGCCGCGGTCTTCCTGATTCCCTTCTTCGCCGTGTTCGCGGTGACCATGATCGCGCCGGTCGTCTACGCGCTGGCGATGAGTGTGTTCGTGCAGCGACGTAACGGACTGGGCTTCGGCAAGCCCACGACCGAGTTCGTCGGATTCGGCAACTACCTGGACTTGTTCCAGGAGCGCACGTTCGTGGAAGGCTTCGGCCGCCTCGCCGTGTACTGCGTGATCTATGTTCCCGTGCTGCTGTGCGTGGCGCTGCTGCTCGCACTACTGCTGGACGCCACGGTCGCCTTCGCCCGCCGTACCTTCCAGCTGCTGCTGTTCCTGCCGCACGCGGTGCCTGGCGTCATCGCCGCCCTGATCTGGGCCTACCTCTACACGCCCGGAGTCAGCCCGATCGTGCGGGCGCTCGATTCCGGCGGCGTCGGCATCGACTTCCTCTCCGTGCATCTGGTCATCCCGTCGATGGTGAACATCGCCGTCTGGGAGTGGGCCGGCTACAACGTGATCATCCTGTTCACCGCGCTCCAGGCCGTCCCCCGCGAGGTCCTCGAAGCCGCGCGGATGGATGGCGCCGGCGAGATCCGCACCGCGCTGTCGATCAAGACCCCGCTGGTATGGCCGGCGCTCGGTGTCGCACTGTTGTTCACCGTGATCGGATCCCTGCAGCTCTTCACGGAGCCGAAGATCCTCGCCTCGGCGACGACGTCGGTGACCAGCACCTGGGTTCCCAACATGTGGGCATACGACGCGGCCTTCACACGCAACAACCTGCCGCAGGCTGCGGCCGCCTCGATCGTCCTGGCCGCGCTCGCCGGCGTGCTGTCCTGGATCGTTACCCGGTTCACGTCGAAGGAGCCCACCCGATGACCTCTCTCGCGCCTGTCCTACGTCGGCGCACCCGCGGGCGCTCCGTCCCGGCGAAGGCCGCGGTCAACGGCCTGCTGATGATCGGCGCCGCGTACATGGTGCTGCCACTGCTCTGGCTCGTCTTCGCAGCGACGAAGGATGCTACCGGCCTGTATTCGGGTGACGCCTTCGCCTGGGGCGGATCCCTTGCGGCCAACCTGGAGCGTCTGTTCGCCCAGGACGGCGGGATCTTTCTGCGCTGGCTCGGCAACAGCATCGGGTACGCCGGTGTCGGAGCCGTCGTCGGCGGCTTCATCTCGGTGCTCGCCGGGTACGCATTCGACAAGTTCGAGTTCCGCGGCAAGCGGCCCTTGTACGCCACCGTGCTGGTCGGAGTGCTCATCCCGAACACGGCCACGGTCATCCCGCTGTACTTGCTCGCCGCGTCGGCCGGCGCGACCAACACGATCTGGGCCGTGATCATCCCCGTGCTCTGCAATCCTTTCGGGGTCTATCTGGCCCGGGTCTTCAGCGACGGCTACCTGCCGGCCGAGATCCTCGAGGCAGCTCGGGTCGACGGCGCGGGGCCCTTCCGCACTTTCCTCCAGGTCGGATTTCCGATGCTCGTGCCCGGATTCGTCACGATCGCGCTGTTTCAGTTCGTCGGCATCTGGAACAACTTCATGCTGCCGCTGATCATGCTGCAGAATCGCGATCTGTTCCCCTCCAGCGTCGGCATCGCGCTCTGGCAGAGCCAGGTGCAGCAGAACCCGGAGTTCTCCACCCTCGTGATCGCCGGATCGTTCGTGTCTGTACTTCCCCTCGTGCTCGCGTTCCTGATGCTGCAGCGGTTCTGGCGTGCCGGACTGTCGGCCGGGAGTGTCAAATGAGCCGCGGACGGCCCCGGGTCGCGCTTGCGATGACCGCCGTGGCGAGAGAACGAGTGTTCCCGGCGGTACGACTGGCGGAGCTCGCAGACATCGCCGAGATCCTTGGGCAGTTGGACGAGTTCGAGTCGGAGCGGGCGCGGGCGATCCTCGCCGACGCGGAAGTTCTCGTGACCGGCTGGGGGTCCCCGTTCGTCGGTCCGGCGGTCCTCGACGCGACGCCGCATCTGCGTGCCGTCCTGCACTCCGCGGGAAGCATCAAGGCGTATGTCGCCCCGGAGCTCCTCGACCGCGGGATCGCGGTGAGCTCGATGGCCGCCGCCAACGCGATCCCCGTCGCGGAGTACGCCGTCGCGATGATTCTGCTCGCTGGCAAGCGGATCCTGCCGATGGCGGCGGGCTACCGGCGGGATCCGAAGGCCTGCGACCTCGAAGCGGCCTTCCCGGGGCTCGGCAACTACGGCAAGCGCGTCGGCATCGTCGGCGCATCGAAGATCGGGCGCCTCGTCATCGAGCTGCTGCGCGCGTACGACCTCGATGTCGTCGTGCACGATCCGTACCTGAGTGAGCGCGATGCCGATGCCCTCGGCGTGCGCGCCGTGGAACTGGACGAGCTGCTGGCCACCAGCGACGTCGTCTCGGTGCACGCACCGTCGCTCCCCTCGACCCTGAATCTCATCGACGCCCGCCGCATCGGGCTGATGCGGCGTGACGCGACCCTCATCAACACCGCGCGCGGCGAGTTGGTCGATCAGGACGCGCTCGCCGCTCGAATCCAGGCCGGCGACCTGTACGCCATTCTCGACGTGACGACCCCCGAGGTTCTCCCGACAAGGCACCCACTGCTCAGTTCCGATCGTGTGCTGGTCACCCCGCACGCGGCCGGATCGCTGGGCGCTGAGCTCGGGCGCCTCGCGGAGACGGTGTGCGAAGAGGTGCGCCGGCTGGCGCGGGACGAACCGATCGTCCACGGCGTCGCATCGGAGCATCTGGAGATCACCGCATGACGTCGTGACATCGAGGCGGATCCGACGCCGGCCGCGCGGCGTGCATCGCGGACCCTGCTCAAAGCCGAGCGCATCGAAAGACGAAGGAGTTTGGAAGATGACCATCACACCCCAGGGGGCCACGCCCCGCATCCTCACCCGCCGCACCGTGCTCATGGCCGGACTCGGCGGCGTCCTCGCCGCCGCGACGGTCGCGTGCACCGCACCGAACGCCCGCGCTACCACCGGCGTGTTCGCCGGCCGTCCGGCGACCCGGATCACCGAGATCGGTCCCGGCATCGTGCAGTATTCGCTGATGAGCGGCGTGACCGCGGGAGGCGTGACCTACATCGGCTCGCGCAACCTGGAGCCCGCGGGCATCATCGCCCTGGACCACGCGACCGGCAAGGTGGCGCACTCCACTACGCTCGGCACCGGCTACAGCATCCAGGCTCTCGCGCTGGACGAGCACCGGGGGATCCTGTACGCCGGCGTGCTGCAGAAGTCGACGGGCCCGCAGCCCAACCTGTACCGCTGGAGCCTGTCGGCGCTGGACGCCCCGGCCGAGGCGATCGGGCGGATCGGCGACCGGGACGTGCGCGACCTCGCCGTGGCCCCGGACGGGACCCTCTTCGCCGTGGGCGGAGGCTCGGCCGGCGCCCCGGCGCTGTGGCAGTTCGACCCGGCGAGCGGCACCGTGACGAACCTGGGCGTGCCCGCGCCGACCGCGACGCTCGCCCGGGCCGTCGCCGCCACCGACGCGTTCGTGTACTTCGGCGCCGGCAGCAGCCTGGGCGGTGGCGGCAGCGCGAGCAGGGCGGCGCTGTACGCATACGACCGTGCGCAGCGGACGTTCTCCGACATCACGCCCGCGGCGATGATCGGCGACCCCAGCATGCGCGACCTCGCCATCTCCGGCGACCGGCTGCTCGCGTCGACCGCGGGGGCGGCGGACCCGACCAAGCTCGCCACGATCTCGCTCGCCGACCATTCGGTCACGGCTCTGGTCGCCTCGATCGGCAAGACCGCGAAATGCTTCACCACGATCGGCGATCAGGTGTACTGCGCCAACGAGACCGGTGTCATCGCCTGGACGCCGTCGACCGGTGCTCTGTCCCAGCTCGACCTCGGATCGCTGGATCTCGGCGAGATCTGGGGCCTGGATGCGCAGGGCGACGACCTCGTCGCCGTGTCCGGCTATGGCTTCGTCGCAGAGATCGCCGCCTCGGGTGCGCTCGTGGCGGCGACCGACCTCGGCGAGGCCGGGGCCCCGGCGAGTGCGCAGACCTGCATGGGCATCGCGGTCGGGGCAGGCTTCGCCTACGTGGGCGGCAACGGCGGCGTCGCGCGGCACGATCTGTCCGCGGGCACGGTCGAGAACCTGCGCATCCCCGGTGAGTCCAAGGACGGCGACGTCGTGGACGGCGTGCTTTACGTCGGCCAGTACAGCGGCCAGGGGATCTGGTCGTACGATCCGCGCACCGGGGCACCCATCCACCGGGTGGCCACAGGCCCGTCGGCGCAGAATCGTCCTCTGGACACCGACTGGGATGCGACACACGGCCTGCTGCTCGTGGCTGCGCAGGATGACACCGAGGGCGGCGGCTCGATCTGGACCTACAACCTGGCGACCGGGGCCAGCACGGTCGACGTCAATCCGATCGACGCCGTCCAGCTCGTGCGCGCGGTCGCCACTGTCGACGGGGTCGCCTACCTTGGCGGCGACAACGCCCAGAAGACGGGACCGCGCGGCACGATCGTCGCGTGGGATCCGATGGCGCGCGCCGAACTCTGGCGACTGGAGACCGGCGCGGCGAACGGCATCGCGGCGCTGGAGACCAAGGGCCGCTACCTGTTCGCGCTCACGATCAAGGGCGCACTGTTCGTGATCGACCGTCCGACCCGGACCATCGTGCACACGTCGGATCAGAGTGCGATCTGCCCCGGATTCGCCGCCCTCAAGGAAGCGAGGGGAGCGGTCTACGGAGTGTCCGACACGACCCTGTTCCGGATCGACCCGCGCACCTTCGCGGTGACCGTCGTCGTCGCGGACATCAACGGAGGCTGGTACAGCGGCCCCCACCTCAACGTCGACGAGGACGGCGTGATCTACACGCTCCGCGGGCGCACGCTGGTGTCGGTCGACGATCATCGGCAGGGCTGATGTACGGCGGGGCGATGCCGCCGGCGTCGCCCCGCAACATGCCTGGCAGAGCCCGTCCTCGCGGGTCGGTCTCGCAGGGAAGTTCCTCGAAGAGCAGTGGAGTCAGTGGATCGTGAACAAGGTGTCCAACACCTGGGAGGCAGCTCCCTTGGCTACTGCCGTGTCGTCCACCTCCTGGCGATGGATCCGAGGGGCGGGGTAGGGCTCATGCAGGTACTCGGCGCGGAGCTGCTCGGCGGTCGACCGGACCAGGTCAGGGAGAGCGTACTCGCCGGTCTCCGCGAGGATCACCGTGTCGGCACCGAACGACTTCGCCGCGGAGGCGATGCCGAGAGCCAGCTGCGCGCTCGCCGCGTCGATGATGCCCGCGCCTGCCCCCCGGCCGAGCGCCAGCAGGTCCCACGTCAGACCCTGCCGGGCGGCCTCCTGCTCCAGCCCCCACCGGGAGGCCCAGGCCTCCAGACAGTCGGTCGCACCGCAGTGACACGGCCGGGAACTCGCCGGATCGATGACGAGCCGCACGTGCGCGATGCTGCCCGCCGTGCCGTCGCGTCCGCGGTGGATCCGGCCGCCCGACACCAGGGCGGAGCCGAGGCTCACGCCGATGCTGCAGACGAGGAGCTCACGATCGGCCAGCTCCTTCTCCGCGGACAACAGCTCTCGCGTGTAGCTGTTGACATAGTTGTCGACGACGACGGGGACATCGACGAGCGCCGCCAGGATCGCGGCGAAGGGCACGTCCTCCCAGCCGAGCGCCCCGGAATGCCGGACCACGCCGGCGTCGCGATCGACGATGCCCGAGATCGCGGCACCGACCCCGAGCACGCGTCCGGTCGCGGCGCGTGCGACAGCGGCGACGGCGGACGCGCAGCCGGCGGCGACCTCCTCAGGCCCGGGGGAGGGCAGCGGAACCGTGCGATCCGCGACGACGTGCCCGCGGAGGTCGACCAGTGCGGCGTGCACGCTGTCTCGCGAGATCCGCAGCCCGACCGCGAAGATCGTGTTGGACCCCAGGGAGAGCAGACGCGCGGGTCGGCCCCCGGTACTGGGCTGCGTCTCCGACTCGATGAGCAGCCCAGCCTCGATCAGACGTCCGGTGATGCCGGTCACGGTCGCGGCGCTGAGACCGGTCTGCGTGGCGATCACGGATCGTGCGACCGGCTCCTCCGCGCGCACGAGATCGAGGATCAGCGCTTCGTTGATCTCGCGGATCAGACGCTTGCTGCCCGCTCGTGTGTGCATCGTCACGACTTCATTCTAACTTATTTCAGTCATTGACAAAAGAAACTATCGAGGGTTAGCTACTCGCATGGACAACGTCGTCGGCGTGACAGAACCAGCCCCGGTGCACCTCCTCGTCGGCATCGCGGAGGACAACCTCGCCGCGTTCTTCCCCGGATCCGCGCTCGATCGCCTCACGGCGCTCGGAGAGGTCTCCTTCGAGACGCCGGCTCGGCTGCTGGACGACGCCGCGTTCGCCGAGGCCGCGCGAGGCGCACAGATCTTCGTGACAGCGTGGGGCTTCCCGGCTCTGACCGGGGGCCGCCTCGCCGCGGCGCCGCAGCTCGCGCTGGTCGCCCACGCGGCCTCATCGTTGCGCGCGGTGACCACGCCGGAGTTCTGGCAGGCTGGCATCCCGATCACGCAGTCCGGCGCGGCCATGGCGCCCGCGGTGGCCGAGCTCGCGCTCACGATGACGCTCTCGCTGCTGCGCGGCGTGCCGCGCTACGACCACGCGCTGCGGACCGGGGCGCAGTGGGAGTCGGCGAGAGGCGCTGTGTCCCGGCGTCCTCGGGAGATCTCCGGGGCCAGGATCGGGGTGGTCGGCGCGTCTCGCGTCGGACGTGCCTATGCCGCCGCTGCGCAGGCGCTCGGGGCCCAGGTCCGCGTCTTCGATCCGTACCTCGCAGAGAGCGACCCGCTCGGTCCCTCGGCTGGCTCCGTGGCCGACCTCTGCCGGGGCAGCGACGTCCTCGCCGTGCACGCCCCGGCCCTCGCGGAGACGGAGGGGCTGGTCGGAGCCGGGGAGCTCGCCGCGCTCCCTGACGGGGCCGTCGTGGTCAACACCGCGCGCCAGAGCATCGTCGACGACGCTGCGCTGTTCGCGGCGGCGGCCGCCGGGCGCATCGACGTGGGCCTGGACGTGTTCGACGACGAGCCGCTGCCGCTCTCCAGCCCGTGGCGCGCCCTGCCGAACGTGCTCCTCACCCCGCACGTCGCGGGCGCGACGGTGCAGTCCCGCCGGCGCGGGGGCGAGATCGTCATCGCCGAGATCGAACGGCACCTCCGCGGAGAGCGGCTCCAGCACCGGGTCGAGCACGACGCATTCCTGAGGATGGCGTGATGGCACCGCGCAACATCCTGCTGCTGCACTGCCACGACCTCGGCCGTTTCCTGGGCTGCTACGGGGTGACGACGGTGCGCACGCCGGCGCTGGATACCTTCGCCGCCGACGCCGCGCTCTTCGAGCGGGCGTTCGCGGTCGCCCCTCACTGCAGCCCCGCCCGCTCGGCGCTGTTCACCGGCACCTACCCGCAGCGCAACGGCGTCCTCGGTCTCACGCACAGTCCGTTCGACTGGGATCTGGCCGATCCGGCGACGCATGTCGGGAACCGCCTGCGCGGCGCCGGCTATCGCACGGAGCTCATCGGCGTGCACCACGAATCCCGGGTGCTCGCGGACGAAGTGGTCGCGGCGCGGCTCGGATTCGACCGAGTCTGCACCGACACGGATCGGGACACGGTCGTCGCGAACGCCGTGGGCGCGATCGCGCGCAGCCGCGACGACGACCGGCCTTTCTATCTGCAGGTGGGCTTCCACGAGCCGCATCGCACCGCGTCCGAGAGCGACCCCGTCGGCGTGATGGGGTTCCTCGCGCCGGGCGTGGTTCCCGACGACAGAGCCGGGACCACCGTGCCCCCCTATCTGCGCGACGACGAGGGCGCGCGGATCGAGATCGCCGAACTCCAGGGCGCCGTCGGCGCTCTGGACGACGGCGTCGCCCGCATCCTCACGGAGCTCGACGCGTCCGGCCTCGCCGACAGCACGATCGTGGTGTTCACGACCGATCACGGACTCGCGCTCCCCGGTGCCAAGTGCACGCTGTACGACGCCGGACTCGAGGTCGCGCTGATGATCCGTGTGCCTGGTCGACCGGGATGGGGCGGAACACGCGTCAGCGGGCTGGCGAGCCACATCGACATCCTCCCGACGCTGTTCGAGCTGATCGGGATCCCCGGTGAGGAGTTCTCCGGCACGAGCCTGGTGGCCGCCGTCGAATCCTCGGCCCCGACCGAGACGCAGATCTTCGGACAACTGAGCTTCCACACCTATTACGATCCGAAGCGCTCGATCCGCACCGACGGTCACAAGCTGATCGCGAACTTCTCCGCCTCCCCGCGCGCGATGGATCCGACCCAGTCCTGGAACCATCGCAGCACACCGGCGGTGCTGCAGGGGCGCTCGACCGGTGCCAGTCAGCCGCTCGAACTCTACGATCTGGTCGCGGATCCGCTCGAGCGGCACGATCTCAGCCGGGACCCGGGGGCCGCATCCGAGCTCAGGGTCCTCGCGGCCGCGCTGCTCGGCTGGATGGAGCAGCAACAGGACCCGCTCCTCGTGCCCTCCGCTGTGGATCCGCGTCACGACCTGTCCCTGGCACTCCTCCGGCAGGCGGCCGCTGCGCAATACGGCAGCGGACGCACCGGGGCTCCTCCGTACGACCACCCCGCAACAACCCGAACCGTCCCCGCGGGGACGAGCAGAGAACAGGACAACTCATGAATCGACGTCGACTCGTGACGATCACGACGGCGAGCGCCGCCGCACTCGCCGTGGCACTCAGCGGCTGCTCCGCGGCCGGCTCGCCGACTCCGAGCAAGACCGTCGCATCCGGCTCGGTCGTGCTGTGGATGTATCCGGTGATCAAGGACCCGAGCGCCAGCAAGAAGTTCTGGGACGACGCCGCGGCGTCGTTCGAGAAGGCGCACCCCGGGATCACTCTCGACATCCAGCTGCAGACGTTCGACAAGCGGGACGCGCAGATCTCCAGTGCGCTCGCGGCCAACTCCGGTCCGGACATCGTGCTGATCACCCCGGACCAGGCGGCGACCTACTTGAACATCGGCGGGCTCCTTCCGGTGGACGACGCGCTGAAAGGTCGCACGTCCGACTTCTTCCCGGGGGCGCTCAAGGCCGCCCAGCTCCAGGGGAAGACCTACGGCGTCCCGATCTTCCAGAACGTGTTCACCACCGCGTACAACACGAAGGTGTTCGCGGACGCCGGGCTGAAGCCGCCGCAGACCTGGGACGACATCCGCGCCGCGGCACCGGTGCTCGCGGGGCACGGCGTCTCGGTGATGGATTACGTCGGCAACCCGGAGCAGACGCTGAACATGTCGTTCTACCCGCTCCTCTGGCAGGCCGGGGGCAAGGTCTTCAGCAACGACGGCAAGAAGATCGCGTTCGACTCGAAGGAGGGCGTGGCCGCGCTCAGCTTCCTCGTCGACCTCGCCAAGTCCGGTGGCCTTCCGGCCGATGCCGCCACGGAGGGCGTCGCGATCGACGGCTCGCCGATGGCGGCGGGCAAGGTCGGGCTGCGCCAGATGACCTCGCTCGCGGAGCTGAAACAGCTGCGCGGAGCCCTCGGCGACAGTGCGGTGACGTTCGGAGCGCCGATCACGGGCAAGAAGTCCGTCACGTACAGCAGCCCGGGCCTGCTCGCTCTCACCTCGATCAACAAGAGCGCGAACCGCGAAGCGGCGTACGAGGTGCTGCGCTACCTCAGCTCCGCCGACTTCCAGACCTCCCTGGTCACGGCGGCCGGCAACATGCCCACCCGCACCGACGTCACCCTCAAAGAGACCGGGCCGGACCTCACTGCGCTGCAGAACGCGCTGAAGTCGGCCTACGCGGGCGAGGCGTCTCCCGCGTCCCGGCAGGTGATGACGATCCTCGCACCGTACATCCAGTCCGCCCTGCGCGGCGACCTGAGCCCGAAGGACGCGCTTGCCAAGGCGGCCGCCGAGGCCCAGTCCGCGCTCGATCGCTCGTGATCATCGGCGGGAGGGGCTCCGGTCCCTCCCGCCTCGAAGAAAGGGCAGGTCCGTGACCTCTCACACCTCGACGCGGCGGCGTCGCCCCGGTGCCGTCGCCCGGCGCCGCGAGTCGCTCGCCGGAATCCTCTTCCTGCTTCCGGTGCTGGTGATCTTCGTCGCCTTCAAGTTCCTGCCGATCTTCGGTGCCGCGGGGATGAGCACGACGAAGTACCGCCTCAACGGCGACATCGAGTTCATCGGCGCGGACAATTATCTGCGGCTGTTCTCGGATGCCGGATTCTGGCACTCGCTGCAGGTGACGCTTGTGTACGTGGTCATCTTCGTACCGCTCACGATCGCCGTCTCCCTCGCCGGCGCGGTGCTGCTGCACGCGCTCGCCGATCGGGCCAGCGGCGTGTTCCGCGCCCTGATGTTCGTGCCGTACCTCTGTTCGTTCGTGATGGCGGGCATCGTCTGGACCTGGGTGTTCCGCAGCGACGGGCCGGTCAACAGCGCGCTGCATCAGCTCGGCGCCGGACCCATCCCGTTCCTCACCGGGGATCAGCTCCTCGTGCTGGGCAGCCTCGCCGTGGTCTCGGTCTGGAAGGGCTTCGGATACTCGATGCTGGTCTTCCTGTCGGGCCTGAAGGCGCAGCCGGCCGAGATCCACGAGGCGGCCATGCTCGACGGCGCCGCCCGCCCCCAGATCTTCCTGCGTATCACGCTCCCTCTGCTGAAGCCCGTGCTGTTCTTCGTGCTCGTGATGGAGACCATCATCGGATTCCAGGTGTTCGACACGATCTACGTGATGACGGGCGGGGGCCCGGCCAGGGCCAGCCACAGCCTCATCTACTTCCTCTACGACGCGGGCTTCAAGTTCCTCGACTTCGGGTACGCGTCGGCGGTCGGAATCGTGATCTTCCTGATCGTGCTGGTGCTGTCGATCGTGCAACGCCGCTTCTTCGAAGAAAAGGACGTCGCATGACCGTCATCGAAGCCGTTTCCGCGACCGGCGCCGGTCCCTCCACTCCGGCGGCCCGCGCGGTGCGCCGCGCGCCGCGTCGGCGCCAGACGGGCCTCATCGTCTTCCTCTCGGTCGCCGTGCTGTTCACGGTGGCGCCCCTGTTCGCGGTCGTCATCCTCGCGCTGTCGCCCGAGAACTCTCCGACGATTCCGCTGGCGTGGCCGTCCCGACTCACGTTCGACAACATCGTCCGGATCCTCGGGCTGGGATCCTTCCCCACTTGGCTCCTGAACTCGGTCGCGTACTCCGTGATCTCGGTCGTCGTGGTGCTGCTGACCTCGTCGATGGCCGCCTATGCACTGGCGCGCAAACGGTTCCCCGGACGCGACGCGGTGCTGTGGTCGATCGTGGCGACGCTCATGGTCCCGGTGCAGGCCACGCTCATCCCGACCTTCGTCATCGTGGCGGGACTCGGTGGAGTGAACACGTTGTGGGGTCTCATCCTGCCGACGCTCGCGAACGCTCAGGCCGTGTTCCTGATCCGGCAGTTCGTGCGCGACCTGCCGGACGAACTGTTCGACGCCGCGCGCATCGACGGTGCGGGGGAGTGGCGCACCTTCGTCTCGGTGGTGCTTCCGCTGATCCGGCCGGTGCTCGCGACGCTCGCGATCTTCGTCTTCCTGTGGCACTGGAACGACCTGCTCTGGCCTCTGGTGATCGGTCAGTCCGATGCCGCACGCACGCTCACGGTGGGGCTCGCGAGCCTCAACACCGAGACGATCTCGACCCCGAATCTGATGGCGGCGGCGCTGATCAGCTTCGCCCCGTGCCTGCTCATCTTCATCTTCCTGCAGCGTCACATCGTCTCGAGCATTGCTGCGACGGGGATCAAAGGATGACCCGGCAGCCGGACCCGATCCGGTTCGGTCTCATCGGCGTGGACTCGCCGCATGCGCCGTCGTTCACGCGGCTGTTCGGGGACGGGCGCACAGGAATCGTCGAGGGCGGTACTATCACCGCGGCCTGGCAGGACCAGACGGATCGCGCGTTTCCGCCCAGCCTGCGCGGGCCGCGTCACGCGATGGAGCTGGCCGGCACCGGTGTCGAGCTCCTCGGCTCGCCGGAGGAGGTCGTGGATGCGGTGGACGCGGTCCTGATCGTCGCGGCCGACGCACGGCGGCATCCGTCGCTGTTCGACCGCGTCGTGACGGCGGGCAAACCCGTCTACGTCGACACGCGGTTCGCGACGACGCGCGTCGATGCGGAGCGGATGCTGAGGCGGGCCGAGCGCACGGGAGCCCTCGTGCTGGCCGGGTCGCCCAAGCGCTTCACCCCGGAGTTCCGCCGCGCGCGCGGCCTCCTCGACCGCGTCGAGCGTGTCCGGATCACCGGTCCCTTGCCCGTCCAGCCTGGGTTGCCCGGGCTGCACTGGTACGGCGTGCACCTCATCGACCTGGCCGTCGCCGCGCTGGGGAGCGGGTTCGATGAGATCAGTGCGCACGACGACCGATTCCGGCTCCGATGGGCGGACGGTCGCGTCGCCGATATCGGAGGCCCCGTCGAGTGGGGTCCGGAGACCCTCGGCGACCTGCGCGACGAGAACGATGCGGAGGCGGCTTTCCGCATCGTCTCCGAAGAGCCCATGCTCACCGGCCTGCTGCGGGCCCTCGTGGCCGCAGTGCGTACCGGTGTGCCCACCGTTCCGGTCGAGGAGATCCTCGACATCGTGACCGCAACCCAACGCGGCAGCCACCGGGGCTGACCACCGCAGTACCACTCAACAGAGACGAGAAGGATCAATGAAGATCACCAGACGAGAACTGCTCACCCTCGGAGGCATCGGCGGCCTCGCGCTCGCCGCAGGGCCGTTCGCCGCGTCCTCGGCCTTCGCCGCCGACACCGGGACAGGGCACACGGACATACTCGACCTCGGGCCTGCCGTCGTGCAGTTCTCGCTCATGAGCGGCGTGCGCGTCGGCGACGTGCTCTACATCGGATCGCGCAACCTGAGCCCCGCGCGAGTGATCGGCTTCGACATCCCGACGCGCGCCGTGGTTTCGCGGGTCGACCTGCCGTCGGGCTACTCGATCCAGGCGCTCGACGCCGATCCCGATGGCAACTGGCTCTATATCGGCATGCTGCGCCGGGACGACGAGACCGGCACGAATCTGTACCGCTGGCACCTGCGGAACCCGAAGCAGGCAGTGCAGGCGCTGCCCGCCACGGGCGACCGGGACGTACGCGCGCTGACCCTCTCACCCGACGGGATCGTGTTCGTGGCCGGTGGCGGGCAGACCCAGAACCCGCCGTCGCTGTGGGCGTACGACCCGGCGACCGAGCAGACGACGAGCTGGGGCGTTCCCGATCCCGGCGCCACGATCGCGCAGGCCGTCGCCGCGACGGACACTCATGTGTACTTCGGTACCGGCAGCGTGCTGGCGGGCGGGGGGACCGCGAGCCGTGGTCGCCTCTGGGCCTACGACCGGAGCACGCGGACTCCCGTCGACATCCTGCCCGCCGAGTTCGCCGGATCCGACTCGGTCAGCGCGGTCGAGCTCGTCGGTGACCTCCTCGCTGTCGCCCCGCACGGTCTCGGCAAGACCGTGCTCCTCCAGCTCGACGATCCCACCGCGTACACCGCGATCCCGAAGACCGGGGCGCAGTACACGCGCAAGGACGACACCATCTACTTCGTCAAGGTGCCCAACGTCTGGGCGTGGAACCTGACGACCAAGAAGCTCATTCAGATGGAGACCGACAACCTGGGCACTCTGTGGGCGCTCGACGTCTACGGCGACACGCTCGTCGGCCCGTCCGCGAACGGCTTCGTCGCTCAGATCGGCATCGCCACCCGCACGGCCCAGGCCTTCGACCTCGTCGCCGCGGGGGCCCCGGCCGGCCCCCAGCTCGGCATGGGCATCGCGGCCGGGGGTGGCGTCGTGTACACCGGGGGCACCGCGACGCTCGCTGCGCACGCGCTCGCGACCGGCGCGGTGACCAACATCACGCTCGACGGTGAAGCGAAGGACGCGGTCGTCGCGAACGGCGTCGTCTACACCGCGCAGTACAACAACCTCGGGATGTGGGCGTACGACCCCTCGTCTGGTCAGGCACCGCGGCAGGTCGTCGCGCTTCCGGCCGGTCAGAACCGCCCGCTCGACATCGCCTGGGACGATGCGAGCGGCATCGTGATCATGGGCGCGCAGAGTGACACGAAGGGCGGCGGGTGCTTCGCCACCTACGAGCCGGCCACGGGGCGCTCGGCCAGTCGGGTCAATCCGATCGACGCTCAGCAGATGGTCCGCGCGGTCGCCGTGGCCGACGGGGTCGCGTACCTGGGCGGGGACAACATTTACCCGACAGGGCCGCGCAGCACGATCGTCGCCGTCGACCCGCGCACCGGATCCGAGCTGTGGCGGCTGGATCCGCAGCAGCCGGCGGGCATCGCCGCTCTGGCCGTCGCGAACGGACGCCTGTTCGCGATGAACCGGCAGGCCGGGGGGATCGTCGTGATCGACATCGCGACCCGGCAGGTGGTCACCGTGATCGACGGATCCGCGGTGCTGACCGACTTCGGAGCGCTGGTGTCGGCGCGCGGGTACGTCTACGGCGTGTCCGATTCGACGGTGTTCCGGATCGACCCGCAGACCCTCACCCTGTCCACGGTCGTCGCGGGCATCGACGGAGGCTGGTACTCGGGCCCCCACATCGCCGCCGACGAATCCGGTTACCTGTACACCCTGAAAGGGACAGACCTGGTGCGGATCGATGACGTGGTGTGACGCTCAGTCGACGAGGTGCATGGCGCGCACGAGATGCTCCGCGGAGTGCCCGTCGCCGGCGAGGATCGCCTCGGCGAGCTCGGCGTGCAGCGCGCGCATGGCGTCTCGCTGAGAGGCGTCGACGGACCATGGCCGCAGGTTGCGGGTCAGCGGCATGCTCGTCTCGTCGAGCACCGAGCTGAGGATGTCGTTCTCGCAGCGCTCGGCGAGGTAGTGCAGCAGCGCCCAGCGCTCGGCCGAGAGCGCCGCCGGATCGTCGAGGCCGTCGTCCAGGCTGCGAGCGAGAGCAGCGGCCTCCTCGCGCTCCGTATCACTCAGCCGCGGCACCGCGATCGCGGCGACCGCGCCGCCGAGATAGCCCGCGTACTCGAGGGTCTTCGCCGTGAGCTGCGGAGGCACCTCGGTGACCTGCGTGTACCGGCTCGGATACATCTCGACCAGGCCGACCCGCTCGAGCCGCTGCAGCGCCTCACGGATCGGCATCCGTGACACGCCGAACTTCTCTGCAAGATCCGCATCCCGGATCCGTGATCCCGGCGGCAATGTGCCGTCGATGATCGACGCACCGACCTGCTGATACACCTCTTCTGCGAGGAGTTGTTTCGTCGCCCCCAGCGGCGACCGAACCACGCCAGTCATCGGACCGCGTTCGCCCATCACTACCCCCAAGTAGTTTCCCCAGAACAGCACTATCTCACCGCTCGGGGGCAAACCCAAATACCGGTATCGAAGTGATGCGCGCGTCGCGCATCCCGCGACATTCAGAGGCGTTTTTGCGACGTCAGGGGTGATTTCGGGGGTCGGGGAGTCCCGGACCGGATGAGGCGTCAGTTGCGCCGGCGGGTGAGGTGGACGGTGACGTCTTCGCCCTCGTTCTTGCCGATCGCCCGGCGGATCGTGCTCGCGATCGGCAGCTTGTGGGTGCCGTCGCCCAGTGCCATGAACGCGCCGTCGAAAGGATGCCCGTCGACGGTTCCGGACACCTTGACCAACCCGCGCGTGCCGAACACCGTCGCCGAGTCCGGCAGCTGCACGCAGATCCACGTGTCACCCGCGCGCACGCGGCCGAGCGTGGCGGTGAAGGTGATGTCCAGAGGCCCGACCGTGCTCATGACCCCGCGCCGTCCGTCTCGGGCACTGTCCCGGTGAGGGAGAAGGCGTTGCCGTCGGGGTCCCGCCACGCGAACATCGCCGGAGTCCCGGGCCAGCGCAGGATCTCGTCGACGTCGATGCCCTCGGCCACCATGGCGGCGTGGGCGGCGTCGACGTCATCCGAAGTGAACCGGATCCCGATCGATCCGCGGTGGACGGCGGGATCCGCGGGCTCGAGGGTGACGACCACGTCACCGCCGGGCGTCAGTTCGATCCAGCGGCCGTTCGGCGTGGGGGCATCGCGCAGGACCGTGAACCCGAGGCTCCGGTAGAAGCGCAGGGCCTCGTCCTGATCGTTCACCGGGATGCTCACCGCGCGGATGCCGATGATGGGGGTGCTGTCCATGATGTGTCCCTTTCCTGAGCGGAGGTTCCGTCCAGGAAGATGACGATCGACGTCGTGCGCGATCGACAAGCTCTCGGCGGATCAGGATCTGTCACGACGTCCCGATGGGTCAGGATCGGGCATTCTCAATCGGGCGTTTCCGCGAACAGCAATGCGTCGTCCGATGCCAGAACGGCCCGGGTGCCGCGCATGTCAGCGACCACGAAACCGGCGGCGCCCCGGATCGGGGAGAGCTCTTCCGCCTGCCCATCCACGAGCCGGACAACGCGCTGGCGACCGGCCCATTCACCGGTGCGGAACACGGGCGTCAGAATCGCGGAGACTCCGTCCGAGGTGAACCGTGCGCGGATACCGTGCTTGCCGGGTTGTTTCTTCCACCCGCTCGCTTCGTACACACGACGGGCCACATGCCCCGCAGAGTCGAGCTCCGCCAGCGTGAAGAAGTCTGCTCCGTACTTGAGCATGCTCGCTGTGTCGCTGCCTTGCGCTGCCACGAAGCGGGTTCCGGCGACGTCGATCACGTCAGCGACGGTCGGTGCTCTGGCACCACCCGGGGCGGTCGATGTGCGCCCACCCGCCATCGGATACTCGTTGCCATCGAGCAACGCTGACCTTTCCCACACGGGGGCTGCATCGTCGAAACGGAGTTCGGCGATTGTGCGGGCATTCTGAAACGTCACAGGGTCGGTGAGGACGACCGCCCATGCGCCCTGCGACGTCTGACGAGCGATGCCACCTGCGGTCAGCCGGCGTTCGTGATCTGCCGCATCGAACAGGTCCGGAATGGCCACGACCTGTGATGACGAGAACGCCTCGTCGGTGGTCACGAGGGTTCGGTCGTCGACAAGCACTGCGACTCCGGCGCCGCCGCGGTCGATGATCACGGGTTGCGCACCGAACGATCCCTCAGGCAAGGGCAGTCGTACCTGTTCACCGGACTCCTGCACGTGGAGCAAGGATGTCTCCCCGTCGGCATCCGTTTGCAGAGTGGCGACGCACAGCGCCGACCCGTCCTCGCGGAGACACACCGTCGGCGGCTTCGGAAAAGCGATAGCTCCTGGCCCGAGCTCGACACGCGCTGTCGGCATAAGCTTCACAAACCGAAACTACCAAGTATCGCCCCCGAGCCGGCTTCCTCCTCGAGCAAGCGCGGAGACGACGGGGGCGCCGAGACGCTTACCGGAAGTTGATGAACTGGAGATCCAGGTCCAGATCGGATCCCTTGAGCAGCGCGATCACGGTCTGCAGGTCGTCGCGGCTCTTGGACTGCACGCGCAGTTCATCGCCCTGGATCTGCGACTTGACGGACTTGGGGCCCTCGTCGCGGATGATCTTGCCGATCTTCTTCGCGTTCTCCGAGCTGATGCCCTCCTTGAGGGTCGACTCGAGACGGAACTCCTTGCCGCTGGCCGTGGGGTCGCCGGACTCCAGGCTCTTCAGGGAGATGCCGCGCTTGATGAGCTTGGTCTGGAACACGTCCAGCACCGCACGGGCGCGCTCGTCCGAGTTCGCCAGGATCACGATCTTGTCGCCGCTCCAGGCGATCGAGGCGCCGACCCCCTTGAAGTCGTAGCGCTGCTCGATCTCCTTTCGGGCCTGGTTGAGGGCGTTGTCCGCCTCCTGGCGATCGACCTTGGACACGATGTCGAATGAGCTGTCAGCCATACAGGCAGTGTAACGAGCAGCGAGCTCACGCGGTCTCGTGCACGGCGCCGCCCGGACGGGCCGTCGACGAGCGCACCACGAACCGGGGGGTGAGCGTGCGGTGCTCGGGTGCTGCTCCCGGGTTGTCCAGCTGCGCGAGGAGCAGGTGCGCGGCGAGGCGGCCCTGCCCGGCCGGATCCTGCGCCAGCGTTGTCAGACCGAAGAACGCGGACAGCTTGTGGTCGTCGATGCCGACGATCGAGAGATCGTCGGGGACGCGCAGGCCCAGATCGCGCGCGGCGAGCATGCAGCCGATCCCGATCTCGTCGCTCGCCGCGAAGATCGCGGTGGGCCGATCGTGCGCGAGCAGCGCCTTCGCGGCCGCGTATCCCGAGGGGATGTCGAAGTCCGCCTCCCAGAACCCCGTCTCCTCGACCTCGAGCCCCGCGGCGCGCATGGCGGACAGCCAGCCGTCGTAGCGGGCATCGCCGAGCTGGAAGGCGCTCGCGATCGTCCTGCCCGCGCCGACGTAGGCGATGCGGGTGTGGCCGAGCGAGAGGAGGTGCTCGGTGGCGAGAGTCGCCATCCGCGCGTTGTCGACGTCGACCGCCGTGGCGCCCTCGATGTAGCCGCCGATGCTGACCACGGGCTTGCCGAGCGCGCGCAGCGCGCGAATCTCGTCGGGTGTCAGCTCGATGCTGGCCGCGATCAGGCCGTCGATGCTGGCCCGACGCAGCGAGCTGCCGAACACCTGGTCGCGCTGGGACTCGTTGCCCTGCAGGTCGTACAGGGTCACGTCATAGCCCTGACTGAGCAGCACGGACTCGATGCCGGTGAGCAGATCCGTGAAGAACCAGCGGTCGATGAACGGCACCATGAACCCGATGTGCCGGGTGCGCCCCGACGCCAGCCCCGAGGCGTTCGAGGAGATCACGTAGCCGAGCTCCGCAGCTGCCGCCAGGACCTTCTCCCTGGTGGCCGGCGACGCCGTCTTCCCGTTCAGGGCGCGCGAGACCGTGGCGGTGGACACGCCGGCGAGACGCGCCACATCGGCGATGTCAGCCACACGGGCCTCCTAGGAAGTCGGGTCAAGGAAGGGTATCGGTCCGGACCGGCGGACGACGGATGCGTGACGTTCCCCGATGTTTGTTCGGCTCATTGTTGTAAACGTTTCCGAACAACGCAACCCTCAATGCGGCAGGCTCGCTTATCAATAGCAGTGCGGATGCAGCCAGCTCGCGTCCCAGTCAGGCCCTCCTAGCGAGGGGTTGCGCGAAGCGTCGCGGATCCGCATACTGTAAACGCTTGCAATCCTCGCAGGCGGAGCGAGCGCCCTCTGGCGCGAGATCGGAGCCGATCGCGCTCCCTGAAGACCGAGAGAGGTACACCGATGAAGGTGAACAGGAAGAGCGTCGTCGCATTCGGCGCACTCCTCGTGGCCGGCGCACTGGCGCTGACCGGCTGCGGCGGCAGCAGCAACGGCGGTGGCTCGTCCGCCGGAAGCGACAAGACCACGGGCTCGCTCACAGTCTGGGTTGACTCCAACCGCGCGGCTGCGATGAAGCAGGTCGCCGCCGACTTCAAGAAGGACAAGGGCATCACCATCAACCTGGTGGTCAAGGACTTCGGCAAGATCCGCGACGACTTCACCGCCCAGGTCCCCACCGGCAAGGGGCCCGACATCACGATCGGCGCGCACGACTGGATCGGATCCTTCGTGAAGGACGGCCTCGTCGCTCCGATCGAGCTGGGCGACTCCGCCTCCAAGTTCGAGAAGGTCGCCGTCTCCGCGGTCACCTACGACGGCAAGGTCTACGGCCTGCCCTACGCGATCGAGAACATCGCGATCCTGCGCAACACCGCGCTCGCCGACTCCACTCCGGCCAGTTACGACGAGATGATCGCCAAGGGCAAGGCCGCGGGCACCAAGTACCCGTTCCTGATCGGACTCGACGCGGCCACCGGTGACGCGTACCACACGTACCCGTTCCAGACCTCGTTCGGCAGCCAGGTCTTCGCGCAGAACACGGACGGCAGCTACGACGCCAAGAAGCTCACGATCGGCGACGAGGCCGGGCAGAAGTTCGCCACCTGGCTGGGCGCGCAGGGCGCGGCCGGCATCTTCAACCCCGGCCTGACCGGCGATCTCGCCAAGGCCGCCTTCAACGCGGGCGAGGCTCCATACTTCATCAGCGGCCCCTGGAACCTGCCCGACGCGGAGAAGGCCGGCATCAAGGTCTCCGTCGACCCCATCCCGAGCGCCGGCGGCCAGGAGGCCCGTCCGTTCGCAGGCGTGCAGGCGTTCTTCGTGAACGCGAAGTCGAAGAACACCCTCGCCGCGAACGAGTTCCTGGTGAACTACCTCGCCACCCCCGCCGTGCAGACCGCGCTCTACAAGGCGGGCGGCCGCCCGCCGGCACTGACGGAGTCGTTCCAGGCCGCGCAGTCCGACCCCGCGGTGGCGGGCTTCGCCAAGGTCGGCGCCAACGCCGTGCCGATGCCGTCGGTGCCCGAGATGGGCTCCGTGTGGGACGACTGGGGCAAGTCCGAGGTCGCGATCATCAAGGGCGGCGACCCGGCCAGCACCTGGACGGGCATGACCCAGGCGATCCAGACCAAGATCGGCTGATCCGCTCATGAATCCGGTGCGGGGAGGCGCGCGATCACGCCGCCTCCCCGTACCCCCGCCCGCTGACGACGTTGTGAAGGGGTCGAGATGACGGGTCCTGCCGTGCAGGAGAAGACGCAGGAGTCCTCGGCCATGTCCGCCGAGGACAGGGCTCGCAGTCGCCGCCAGCGGCGGGCCGCCGCCTACGCCGAGGCCGCATCGGCCGGCTGGAAGGTGTGGCTGGTCAAGATCGTCGCGCTCGCAGTGATCGACGCCCTCGCGCTCTACGCCGTGTTCGCGCTCGCCGCGAGTGCGCAGTGGACGCCGGCCGTGCTGGTCGCCGTGGGCGTGCTGGCGATCAACGCCGTCTACCTCATTCCCGGCCTGCTGCCCGCGAAGTATCTGACGCCGGGCCTCGTGTTCCTGCTGATCTTCCAGATCTTCGTGGTGCTCTATTCCGGATACGTCGCCTTCACGAACTACGGATCCGGGCACAACTCCACTAAGGACGACGCGGTGCAGGCACTGCTACTGCAGTCGCAGACCCGCGTGGCGGACTCCCCGACGTTCTCCGTCAAGATCCTCGAGAAGGACGGGAAGTTCTTCTTCCTCACCGCAGAGCCCGGCAGCGACGAGCCGCTGATCGGCGGCACCGACCACCCGCTCTCCACCGAACCCGGTATCAGCGCCGACGGCGCCCCCGGCTTCACCACCCTCGACTTCCCGAGCGTCATCGCCCACCAGGACGACATCGCCGCCCTGGCCGTGCCGCTCTCGCACGACCTGAACAAGGGCTATCTCAAGACCACCGACGGTTCCAAGGCGTACCTGTTCACTTCGACGCTCACCTGGGATCCGACGGCCGACACGATGACCGACACCAAGACCGGCGTCGTCTACAACGACACCGGCCGCGGCGCGTTCACCGCGAAGGACGGCAAGGCACTGCTGCCCGGCTGGCAGGTGTGGGTCGGCGGCGACAACTTCGTCCGCGCGTTCTCGGACCAGTCCATCCGGAGCCCGTTCCTCGCGGTGCTGCTGTGGACCTTCGCGTTCGCGATCCTCTCGGTCGCGACGACGTTCATCCTCGGCCTGTTCCTCGCGATCGTGTTCAACGATCCGAAGATGCGCAGCCGCAAGTACTACCGGCTGATCATGATCCTGCCGTACGCGTTCCCCGCGTTCCTGTCGGCGCTGGTGTGGGCAGGGCTCTTCAACAAGGACTTCGGCTTCATCAACCAGGTCGTCCTCGGCGGGGCGTCGATCCCGTGGCTGACGGATCCGTGGCTCGCCAAGGCGGCGATCCTCATCGCGAATCTGTGGCTCGGCTTCCCCTATATGTTCCTCGTCACGACCGGCGCCCTGCAATCGCTGCCCGACGACGTCGTCGAGGCGGCGCGCGTGGACGGCGCGAGCGTGTGGCAGACGTTCCGGCTGATCAAGTTCCCGCTGCTGCTCGTGGCCGTCGCGCCGCTGCTGATCGCGTCGTTCGCGTTCAACTTCAACAACTTCGGGCTCATCTTCCTGCTCACCAACGGCGGTCCGCAGTTCACCGATGCGAGCATCAACGTCGGATCCACGGATCTGCTCATCTCGATGGTCTACAAGGTCGCCTTCGTCGGCTCCGAGCGGGACTACGGCCTCGCCAGCGCCTTCTCGATCATCATCTTCGTGCTGGTCGCCGCCATCTCCCTGATCGGATTCCGGCAGACCAAGGTGCTGGAGGATCTGAACTGACATGACCGACATCGCAAAGACCTCGGCCCCTGCGTCGACCGCGACCGCCGCGCTCCTCGCCGCCCCGGCGCGCCACCCCCGCCGACCGTTCGGCCGGTGGTTCCGGGAGACCGGCTGGCGGCACATCATCGGCGTCGTGATGCTCGTGTTCGCCGGCTTCCCGCTGGTGTACGTGCTGTCCGCCTCACTGAACCCCGGCGGGACGCTGCTGAGCACGAACGGACTGTTTTCGAAGATCAGCGTGGACAACTACGTGCAGCTGTTCCAGGATCCGTCCCGGCCCTATGGCGCCTGGTTCCTGAATACGATCTTCATCGGCGTGCTCGCCGCCGTGTGCAGCGTGTTCCTGTGCGCGCTCGCCGCATATGCCTTCTCGCGCATGCGATTCCGAGGACGCCGCACGGGGCTGATGACCCTGCTGCTCGTGCAGATGTTCCCGCAGCTGCTGGCGATCGTCGCGATCTTCCTGCTGATGTCCGCGATCGGGGACATCTTCCCGGCGCTCGGGCTCAACTCGCAGATCGGCCTGATCCTCGTGTACCTCGGTGGCGCACTGGGGGCGAACACGTTCCTGATGTACGGGTTCTTCAACACGATCCCCGCCTCGATCGACGAGGCCGCGAAGATCGACGGAGCGGGTCACGCACGGATCTTCTTCACCATCATCCTGCGCCTGGTCGCGCCGATCCTGGCGGTGGTGGGGCTGCTCGCCTTCATCGGCATCACGGGCGACTTCCTGATCGCGTCGACCGTGCTGATCTCTCCGGAGAAGCAGACGCTCGCTGTCGGGCTGTACCAGTACGTGTCCACCGACGCGAAGAACTACGCGGTCTTCGCGGCCGGGGCCGTGCTGGCGGCGATCCTGCCGATGATCCTGTTCCTGTCACTGCAGAAGTACATCGTCGGCGGCCTCACCGCCGGTAGCGTGAAGTAACGATCCTCGAAACACAATCCAAGGGCTCTGTCACGGCATCGGTCGTGCAACCACGTCGACTCCGGCGGGCTGCCGCCGCACCACGAAAGGCCTCGACATGACCGCTCTGCTCCCGCACCACGACGGATCCCCGCTGCACGTCTCCGACGACGCCCCCGCTCTGGGCGATGTCGTCCGAATGCGGCTGCGCGTGCCTGCCGGCTACGGCCCGCTCGCGGCCGTGCGCACGCGCTCCAACCCCGACCACGAGCCGGAGTGGACCGACGCCGAGCGGATCGGCAGCGCCGATGGCTGGGAGTGGTGGGAGGCGCCGGTCACCGTGCGCAATCCGCGGCACGGCTACCGGTTCCTGCTGCAGCACGAGGACGGCCGGATCGAATGGCTGAACCAGACCGGCATCCACCGTCTGGAGACGCTCGACGCCGAGGACTTCGCCCTGGTCGCCGAACCCGCGCCGCCCGCCTGGCTGCACGAGTCGGTCATGTACCAGGTGTTCCCGGACCGCTTCGCCCGTTCGGCCCAGGCCGAAGAGCACCCGACGCCCGACTGGGCGATCCCGGCGGACTGGGACACCCCGGTGGATCCGGTCATGCCTGGCCGGGCGCATCAGTTCTACGGGGGAGACATTCCCGGGATCGTGGAGCATCTCGACCACCTGGTCGAGCTCGGGGTCAACCTGCTCTACCTGACGCCGGTGTTCCCGGCCGCGTCCAACCACCGCTACGACGCCTCGAGCTTCCTGCGCGTCGACCCGCTGCTGGGCGGCGACGAGGCGTACGCGCACCTCATCGAGGAGGCGCATGCCCGCGGCATCAAGGTGATCGGCGACCTCACCAGCAACCACTCCGGCGACCGCCACGAGTGGTTCCGGGCGGCGTTCGGTACCCCCGGAGCGCCCGAGGAGCGGTTCTACTACTTCACGAACGACGACAACACCGAGTACGAGTGCTGGCTGGGTGCACGCAGCCTGCCCAAGTTCGACTGGGCCAGTGAGGAGCTGCGCGAGCGGTTCATCACAGGCGAGGACTCGGCCGTCGCCCGCTGGCTCGAGCCGCCCTATGGCGCCGACGGCTGGCGCGTCGACGTCGCGAACATGACCGGGCGCCTCGGGGCGATCGACCTGAACGCGGATGTCCGGCGGCTGCTGCGTGACACCGTGCGGGGGATCAACCCGGATGCGATCCTGCTCGGCGAGTCCACCAACGACGCCACGAGCGATCTGCAGGGCGACGGCTGGGACGGCGCGATGACCTATCCGTCCTTCACCCGCCCTGTATGGGCCTGGCTCAGCGAGCCGAACGGTGCTTCGTACCTCACCGCGGAAGGGGAGGAACGCACCGAGAGCTGGTTCTTCGGCATGCAGACCGGCGGCATCCCGCGCTACACCGCGCGCGACGTGGTCGACTCGATCACCCGATTCACCGGGGGGATCCCGTGGCGGGTGCGGCTCGGCAACATGCAGCCGCTGGACACGCACGACACCGCACGGTTCGCCACCAACGCCGCACCGGGGACGGTGCCCGTCGCTGTCGGCCTGTCGATGACGCTGCCGGGGCTGCCCGTCGTGTTCGCCGGCGACGAGTTCGGCCTCACCGGCGTGGACGGCGAGGCCAGCCGCACACCGATCCCGTGGGGGACCGAGGGGCAGCCGGATACCGCGGAGCGCATCGCGCTGTACCGCGACCTGGTCGGGTTGCGCCGCGCGCACCCCGTGCTCGGCACCGGCGGGCTGCGGTGGCTGCACGTCGACGACGACGGCCTCGTGTTCGTGCGGGAGTCGGCCGAGGAGACCGTGCTCGTGCTCGCCGCCCGTGGCGACGTCGACATCGAGCTCCCGGCCGGGGCGCTCGCGGGAGCCGCGGCGGCTGAGGCGCTGTTCGGCGACGCGACCCTCGGCGTCGCCGACGACGGCGCCGTTGCGCTCGCTGCCGAGGGGCCGGTGTTCGCCGCGTGGGCGCTGCCCGGCGTGGCCGCGCCGGACGCCGGCTGAGCGCCGCACCGGGCCTCCCTGACGTCCGCCGAGGGTGCGGGCGACGCGTCCGCCGCGCGCCGCCCGCGCCCGCGCGCTCCGCTCTCGTACCCTCGGGGTATGGCACGGATCGGGGGGCGCAACACCGGGATCGCGTGGCTCGCGGGCGTCGTCTGCGCCGGGGTCATCGCAGGGCTCGTGTACCTCGCCGCACCCATGGGGCCGGTGATGGTGACCTACTTCTCCGGCCTGCTGCATCGGTGACGCCGATCCGGATGTGACGCGGATCCGACCCGTGACGCGGGCGATGGATCCGGATACGACGCCGATCCGGATCCGGCATCCGCGGTTTCCGGCAGGTCTGCGCGGCGGTGCCCTGCCTCGGAGATAGCCTCGAATCACCGTATCCGTATGGAGGAGCTCATATGAGTGACCACGAGGTTTCGAAGCCGGCGCAGGCGCACGACGTCGACGACGCCGTGGCCGCCGCGCCCGAGGCGGACGCCCAGGGTGCCGACACCGCGGCTGTCCCCGCTGAGGGCGCCGACGTGCAGCCGGCCCCGGCCGAGGCTGCCGATGCGCATGTCCCGGCCACTGCAGCCGAGCGCACCGGCGAGGATGTCGCCGATGCCGTGCAGCCCGACCATGCCGCCGTCGCACAGAGCGCGAACGAGAGCCTCGCCGAGGCCGAGCGCGCCGCCGACGGGGCGACTGCCGCGGATGCGCGTGCCGCGGACCAGCGTGCCGCGGACGCCGATCTCGCCGCTTTCGAGGCGGCCGAGGCCGCTTACCCGGGCACGTTCGGCGGCACCTTCACTCCGCCGTCGCCCGCCGAGACCCCCGCCGTCATCGCTGCGGCGGCCGCCACGGAGACCTCGATGTTCGAGAGCCCGACCACGCGCGTCGACACCGCCGCCGAGGCGCCCACGCAGGTGCTCGCGCCGGCCGTCATCACCCCGGGGGTGACCGAGGTGCCGCCACCCATCTTCGTGCAGGCTCCCGAGCCTCCGCGCGAGCGCGGCAACCGCGGTGCGATCTTCGGCATCGGCCTGCTGGCGGCCATCGCCTTCGCGATCCTCTACCTCGGCACCGCCCTGGGCATCGCCGCGTTCGACGGCAAGGTCACCACCGACAGCATCGGCACCTACCTGCTCGACCAGCTCCGCAGCCCTGGGCTGTGGATCCCGGTCGTCGTGTTCGCGATCGGATTCTGGCTGCTCGGCGGCATCATCAACCGCGGGCGCTGGGGCTACTGGGTCGTCTTCGGGATCATCGTCGGCGGCTTCGCGTACGGCGGCCACCTGCTCGGCGCGATCGGATCCGTCGAGTTCTGGAAGCTCGGTGCGACCCAGCTGGCAGAGAACGTGAACGGTCAGCTGCTCGCCCCGCTCGCGATCGCCGCGTTCATCTTCGGCCGCGAGCTCACCATCTGGTTCGGCGCCTGGGCCGCCCGCGCCGGCGCCCGCCGCACCGCGCAGAACGACGAGGCGCAGCGCGAGTACGAGCGCGTCCTCGAAGCCGGACCCCAGCTGCCGTAGCGGCGCCGGCCTGCACCGCAGGAGAGCATCACGAACGATTTCCCGCCGAACCCCCGCGAGCCACTGCCCGCGGGGGTTCGTCCTGTCCTCGCCTGGGTGATCGGGGTCGTCTCGTTCTTCGCGCTGGCCATCATGGGGCTCGGAATGCTCAGCCTGCTCACAGAACACGACCTCATCGCGGTGCCCCGGCTCGGCCAGTTGCCCGGCATCGTCGGCATGGTGCTGGCCGTGGTGGTGTTCGCGCTGTCGCTCCGGGGCGTGCTCGCGAACCCGCATCCGTCGTTCGTCGCGACGGTCTTCCTCGCGCTCGGCGCGGCGCTCGTGCACCTGGGCGGCGTGTGGGGGGCCGCGGTGGCGGAGGGCGCGGGCGCGGTCGACGCCACGGCCGCCGCCGGGCAGCTCGTGCTGGGCGGGGCGAGCGCCGTCATCGTGATCGCCGCACTGATCGCGGCGTGGGTGGCGATCGCACTGCGTCGCACGGAGGCCCGGCCTCCCCGCTGGCCGTGGGAGAAGGACGACGACGAGCAGCCCTGACGCGATCGTCCTGCCCCGCGCGGCGGCTGACGTCGCATGCCGAGATCAGGTGAGTCGCCCGAGAACAGGGCGGATCCGATCGGGATCCTCCTGTTCTCGGTCCATCGACTGATCTCGGCCGGCACCGCGGCACTCGATCTCGCGCGCCGCGACCTCCCGGGCGTGTCCGCCCCGTACGCTGGAGGCGTGGAGCGCTCGCTGGAGACGCAGGTCGACCTGGCTGTGGAGGCCTGGCTGCGCTGGGTGCCGCGCTGGGAACCCGCCACCCACCGCGGGCGGGTGGCGCCGTGCCGCCGCTGCCTGGGCTCTCCCGTGCTCTCCGCCGCGGGCATCGGCGGGAACGTGCCGCACGGCGTGCAGCACGGACTGTCCACCCGCATCAAGACCATCGTCGACCACGCCGTCGCCGAGTACACCGCGCGGAACCTGCCGATGCTGCAGGGCGAGCTCGACCAGCAGGCCGCCCGCAATCGCGCCCGCGCCTACCGCCCGACGGAGGGCCTCGAGCCCGAGTACGAGGGCATGCCGCTGGATCCGGATCCGGTTCCCGGCGCCCCGTTCCTGTTCACGCTCGCCGGGATGGCCGACGATGATGCGGGGGAGCTGCCTCCCCTGCCGCCGCTCAGCGACGATGCGAAGGCCGCGCTGCGCCACGAGGTCGCCCTCGCCGACGACTACGCGAACGTCGTGGGCCGCGAGATCTGCGGGCTGCTGCTCCGGCACCGCCTGCGAGTGCAGGCCGCGATCAGCGAATACGTCGAGCCGCAGATCGAGGCGATGCTCGCCGAGCTGACCGAGGCGCTGGACTCGCCCTTCGACCCCGACACGCTCTGACGCGGGGACCGCGGATCGGCGCCCGGCGCGCCGTTCGTGCGCATTTGACCGGGCGTGTTACGGCGCATTACCATAGAGCGGGTATGCGTGTGTCTTGACGCGCGCGTACCGGGCACCGGCATTCGCCGGTTCCGCCCCCACGGCATACCCACCATTCAAACGCACGTCGTTCTCGGCGTGCGGGCGGGTCTGATGTGAACCCATCACGCTGTCACCGTGCAGCACAACAAGGAGAAGCAGTGCCAACTATTCAGCAGTTGGTTCGCAAGGGTCGTTCGCCGAAGGTCACCAAGACCAAGGCTCCCGCTCTGAAGTCGAACCCGCAGCAGGCCGGCGTGTGCACCCGCGTGTACACCACCACCCCGAAGAAGCCGAACTCGGCGATGCGCAAGGTCGCTCGTGTGAAGCTCCGCAACGGTACCGAGGTCACGGCCTACATCCCCGGTGAGGGCCACAACCTGCAGGAGCACTCGCTGGTGCTCGTGCGCGGTGGTCGTGTCAAGGACCTCCCCGGTGTCCGCTACAAGATCGTCCGTGGCGCCCTGGACACCCAGGCCGTCAAGAACCGTAAGCAGGCTCGTTCCCGCTACGGCGCGAAGAAGGGTTGAGTTAGATGCCTCGTAAGGGCCCCGCCCCCAAGCGCCCCGTTGTCAACGACCCGGTCTACGGTGCTCCGATCGTCACCTCGCTGGTGAACAAGATCCTGGTCGACGGCAAGAAGTCCCTCGCCGAGTCGATCGTCTACGGCGCCCTCTCGGGTGTCGAGGCGAAGAACGGTCAGGACGCTGTCGCCACCCTGAAGAAGGCGCTCGACAACGTGCGCCCGACCCTCGAGGTCCGCAGCCGCCGCGTCGGTGGCTCGACCTACCAGGTCCCGGTCGAGGTGAAGCCGCACCGCGCGAACACCCTCGCCCTCCGCTGGCTCGTCAGCTACGCCAAGAGCCGCCGTGAGAAGACCATGACCGAGCGTCTCCAGAACGAGATCCTGGACGCCTCGAACGGCCTGGGTGCCGCGGTCAAGCGCCGCGAGGACACTCACAAGATGGCCGAGTCGAACCGCGCGTTCGCGCACTACCGCTGGTAATCACCAGTCGGGCCGGGATCGGATACGGCTGCCTCGCTTGTCGAGACATCGGATCCGGTCCCGGCACCCCACACTTTTCCTTCGTCGCGTGACGACAGCAAGAAGATAAGGACACACCCCCGTGGCACAAGAAGTGCTCACCGACCTGAGCAAGGTCCGCAACATCGGCATCATGGCGCACATCGATGCCGGTAAGACCACGACGACCGAGCGCATCCTGTTCTACACGGGTGTGAACCACAAGATCGGCGAGACCCACGACGGCGCCTCGACGACCGACTGGATGGAGCAGGAGAAGGAGCGCGGCATCACGATCACGTCTGCCGCCGTGACCTGCTACTGGAACAAGAACCAGATCAACATCATCGACACCCCCGGTCACGTGGACTTCACGGTCGAGGTGGAGCGCTCGCTCCGCGTCCTCGACGGTGCGGTCGCCGTGTTCGACGGCAAGGAGGGCGTCGAGCCCCAGTCCGAGACCGTGTGGCGTCAGGCTGACAAGTACAACGTCCCCCGCATCTGCTTCGTCAACAAGATGGACAAGCTGGGCGCGGACTTCTACTACACCGTCGACACCATCGTGAACCGCCTCGGCGCCAAGCCGCTCGTCATGCAGCTGCCGATCGGCTCCGAGAGCAGCTTCGTCGGCGTCGTCGACCTCATCGAGATGCGCGCGCTCGTCTGGGCCGGTGACTCCAAGGGTGACGTGACCATGGGTGCGTCCTACGAGGTGCAGGAGATCCCCGCCGACCTCAAGGACAAGGCCGAGGAGTACCGCCAGGTGCTGCTCGAGACCGTCGCCGAGAGCGACGACGTCCTGCTCGAGAAGTTCTTCGGCGGCGAGGAGCTCACCGTCGCCGAGATCAAGGGCGCGATCCGCAAGATGACGGTCGCGTCCGAGATCTACCCGGTCCTGTGCGGCTCGGCGTTCAAGAACCGCGGCGTCCAGCCGATGCTCGACGCCGTCATCGACTACCTCCCGAACCCGCTCGACGTGGGCTCGATCGAGGCGCACGACCCCAAGGACTACGACACGATCATCGAGCGTCACCCCGACGCGAAGGACCCGTTCGCGGCCCTTGCGTTCAAGGTCGCCGTGCACCCGTTCTTCGGTCGCCTCACCTACGTGCGCGTCTACTCGGGCGAGCTCGAGTCCGGTGCCCAGGTCATCAACTCGACCAAGGGCAAGAAGGAGCGCATCGGGAAGATCTTCCAGATGCACGCCAACAAGGAGATCCCGGTTCCCGCGGTCACCGCCGGCAACATCTACGCCGTCATCGGTCTGAAGGACACCACCACCGGTGACACCCTGACCGACCCGGCGTCGCCCGTCGTTCTCGAGTCGATGACGTTCCCGGAGCCGGTCATCGAGGTCGCGATCGAGCCGAAGACCAAGGCCGACCAGGAGAAGCTGGGTGTCGCCATCCAGAAGCTCGCCGAAGAGGACCCGACCTTCCGCACGGAGCTCAATCCCGAGACCGGTCAAACGACCATCAAGGGCATGGGCGAGCTGCACCTGGACATCCTCGTGGACCGCATGAAGCGCGAGTTCAACGTCGAGGCCAACGTCGGCAAGCCGCAGGTGGCGTACCGCGAGACGATCAAGAAGGCCGTCGAGAAGTACGACTACACGCACAAGAAGCAGACGGGTGGATCGGGTCAGTTCGCGAAGATCCAGTTCACGATCGAGCCGCTCGACCTCGACTCGGAGAAGTCGTACGAGTTCGTCAACAGCGTGACCGGTGGGCGCATCCCGCGCGAGTACATCGAGCCGACCAACCAGGGCTTCCAGGACGCGATGGCGGCCGGCGCGCTGGCGGGCTTCCCGATGGTGGGCGTCAAGGCGACCCTGCTCGACGGCGCCTCGCACGACGTCGACTCCTCGGAGATGGCGTTCAAGATCGCGGGCTCGATGGGCTTCAAGGAGGCCATCAAGCGCGCGAACCCGGTGCTGCTCGAGCCGCTCATGGCCGTCGAGGTGCGTACGCCCGAGGAGTACATGGGCGACGTCATCGGCGACCTGAACTCGCGTCGTGGTCAGATCCAGTCGATGGAGGACGCCCAGGGCGTCAAGGTCGTGCGCGCGTCGGTCCCGCTGTCCGAGATGTTCGGCTACATCGGCGACCTGCGCTCGAAGACGTCCGGCCGTGCCGTCTACTCGATGGAGTTCGACAGCTACGCTGAGGTCCCGCGCGCCGTCGCCGACGAGATCGTCCAGAAGACCAAGGGCGAGTAAGCCCTAGGAGCCTGTGAGGCTCGGTCCCTGAGCCTGTCGAAGGGCCGGGCCTCACAGGCACTCAGACAACTTCACATCGTCTCTCTACTAAACTGAGAATCAAACCCGTAGGAAAGCGGTCACAATCCAGTGCCCGGTGCCCCTACATGACGTCCTGAGGAGGACCCAGTGGCTAAGGCCAAGTTCGAGCGGACCAAGCCGCACGTGAACATCGGAACGATCGGTCACGTCGACCACGGCAAGACCACGCTCACCGCTGCGATCTCGAAGGTGCTCGCCGACAAGTTCCCGTCGGCCACCAACGTTCAGCGCGACTTCGCGTCGATCGACTCCGCGCCCGAGGAGCGTCAGCGCGGTATCACGATCAACATCTCGCACGTCGAGTACGAGACCCCGAAGCGTCACTACGCTCACGTCGACGCCCCCGGTCACGCCGACTACATCAAGAACATGATCACCGGTGCGGCTCAGATGGACGGCGCGATCCTCGTGGTCGCCGCCACCGACGGCCCGATGGCGCAGACCCGTGAGCACGTGCTGCTCGCCAAGCAGGTCGGCGTGCCGTACCTGCTCGTCGCGCTGAACAAGGCCGACATGGTCGACGACGAGGAGATCCTGGAGCTCGTCGAGCTCGAGGTCTCCGAGCTGCTCGCCAGCCAGGGCTTCGCCGAGGACGCGCCCGTCGTGCGCGTCTCGGGCCTGAAGGCGCTCGAGGGTGACGAGAAGTGGACCCAGTCCATCCTCGACCTCATGGAGGCCGTCGACAACTCGATCCCCGACCCGGTGCGCGACAAGGACAAGCCGTTCCTGATGCCGATCGAGGACGTCTTCACGATCACCGGTCGTGGCACGGTCGTCACGGGCCGCGCCGAGCGTGGCACCCTCGCGATCAACTCCGAGGTCGAGATCGTCGGCATCCGCCCGACGCAGAAGACCACGGTCACGGGTATCGAGATGTTCCACAAGCAGCTCGACGAGGCATGGGCCGGCGAGAACTGTGGTCTTCTTCTTCGTGGCACCAAGCGCGAGGACGTCGAGCGCGGCCAGGTCGTGGTGAAGCCGGGTTCCATCACCCCGCACACCAACTTCGAGGGCACCGCGTACATCCTGTCCAAGGACGAGGGTGGCCGCCACAACCCCTTCTACACGAACTACCGCCCGCAGTTCTACTTCCGTACCACCGACGTCACCGGCGTCATCTCGCTGCCCGAGGGCACCGAGATGGTCATGCCCGGTGACACCACCGACATGTCGGTCGAGCTGATCCAGCCGATCGCCATGGAGGAGGGCCTCGGCTTCGCGATCCGTGAGGGTGGCCGCACCGTCGGCGCCGGCACGGTCACGAAGATCGTCAAGTAAGCATCTGCTTCCGCGCAAAGGGGTCGAGCCTTCGGGCTCGGCCCCTTTGTCGTTCCCGCGGTGCTTCGGCTTCGGGCCGGGTCTTGTCGAAGGGCAGGTCCGCCGTGCAGAATGGCGAGGTGCGAGCCGACAGCCGGCTCGATCAAGGGAGGGGAACCCCATGGGTCTCGGAGACGCCATCAACGACGCGGTGAACAAGGGCAAGGAGTTCTTCGAGGAGAACAAGGACAAGGTCGAGGAGCTGCTGCACAGCGAGCAGGCCGAGGGCGTCAGCGACACCGTGCTGGGTGGCGCTGCGGACCTCGCCAAGAAGGTCGCCCCCGGGGCTGCCGAGCAGATCGACGGCGTCCGCGACAACCTCGACAAGCAGGTCGGCAACGAGTGATCTCGAACTGAGAACTTCCAGAGGGCGGAGCGCTGCGGCGCTCCGCCCTCTGTGGTGCGTGGCGTTCCTCCCTCGCGACGAGCATTCTGCTGCGGCATCCACGCGGGCCCAGGCGAGTGGCGTCAACGCCCATGCGGTCGCGCACCCGCCTGCCGCAGCGCGGCGCGGACGCGACGAGCGGGTTCGCCGCTCTGACGGAGGTGCTTCGCGGTGATCTGCACCACACGCCATCCCGCTTCGGTGTACGCCTGGTACTTCTCGATGTCCTTCCTCCAACGCAAGCGATCGGTGCGGTGGTAGTCGCCTTCGTACTCGACGGCCACCTGGTAGTCCGGGTACGCGATCTCGCTGCAGCCGAGGAACGCGCCTCCCGCGTAGACGTCGAAGTCGAGCACCGGGGTGGGCAGCGCGACCCCTGTCGTCAGAGCGAGTCGCAGTTCGGTCTCCTTCGGGGAGGCGGATCCGATGCGGATCAAAGTACGCGCCTCGCGAAGCCGGATGATCCCGGGACGACGTCCTGCCCGGATGACCGCGTCGAGCTCCTCGAACGTGGCCAAAGGCGGGCGCAGCACCCAACCGAACGGTCCTGGGATGCGGGGGATCCGCACGATCGCATCCCCGACGGCGACGAGCTCGTCGAGGCTGAGGCGGCCGGCAAGCGATGCCCAGGTCGCTGCGGGCGTGGCCACCGGCACCCCATCGACCAGCGTCACGGCCTCGAGTTCCGGTGCGGACTGGTGACCGCGTATACGAGGGCCCCGGGGCGCTCGCCCCGGTGCCGGCATTGCGGCCTCCACCTGTACCCGATCCACCTCGGGTTGCCGAGGATTGCCATTCCTTGGGAAAGCTCGTCGCGGCAGCGGGATCCCGTGCCGCACGGCCGCGGTGGAGTGGCTGAGATGCGCGCCCGCCGGCATGGCCTGGGCGTAGGCATCCGACAGAAGTCTCACGGCATCGGACAACGCATCGGAGAGCGGATCCAGATCCTTGTCCTCGCCGAGTTCGCTTACGCTCGCAACCGTCATGCGGACCCCGTGGAACGGCGCACGCAGATCCGAACTCCGCAGGCGTGAAGGCGTGAGGCCCGCGGCAAGTCCTTGCGCCCGGGTGAACGTGTCGCCAAGAGCAGGGGGAAGGGGAGTCGGCTGTCGCATGCGGACAACGATGTCGCCCGGCTTCGCCGCATGGGGCGCACATCGCGGAAGTCGTGGACAACGGCTTCCCGGGCCCGGTTGTGCAGGGCGTTCCCTCCTCGTTCAGTGGTCGCAAACTGCGGTCAAATAGCGTGGATCCCCGCAATCTGCGACCGGTGAGCGGCACATGGCGCGGAGGCCGGAGCCGCCCCAGGCGAAGCCTCGTTCAGTGGTCGCGTAATGCGCCCATACGGCGCGGATGACCGCAATCTGCGACCAGTGAGCGACTCGGGGAGGCGGGGGCCGGAATCGCCCCCGGAGCGGAGGTCGTGCGGTGGTCGGGTATTGCGGTCATGCGGCGTGGATGACCGCAATCTGTGACGAGTGAGCGTACGGCGCGCGACCAGTAAGCGCCTGCCACCCATCCCCGTCCACGCGAGACACGCCGGACACGCCGTCGCGACACGCCCGAGTTTGCGACACGCCCGGGCTGCACGTAGACTATTGAGGTTCCACATTCCGGTGCGCGTCCCGATGCGCGCTGGATCACTGCCAGGGCAGTGCACAGACGGCGCCCTTCCACGGAGAGATCCATGGAAGCGGGTGCAGGGATCTGGGCCGCGGGCAGCAGAACAGACAACCGACACCTCCTCACCGAGGCCCTGCCATGTGCGGGGGTCGGCTTCCGCGGGTCGTGAGGCCCCGGGCTGACAGCAGAACAGTGGTGCGCCCCTTCAAGAGGTCCGATCCGCAAGGGTCAGGGCCAGGAGGAGGAGTGCGAAGGCGCAGAACGCGCCGTCGCGCGTCCAATGCCCCCGGATCATCCGATCCGGGCCGGTACGACGCTTAATGAGAGAGAGCAGACAATGGCGGGACAGAAGATCCGCATTCGCCTGAAGTCGTATGACCACGAGGTCATCGACACGTCGGCCCGCAAGATCGTCGACACCGTGACCCGTGCGGGCGCGACCGTCGTCGGCCCGGTGCCGCTTCCGACCGAGAAGAACGTCGTGTGCGTCATCCGGTCGCCCCACAAGTACAAGGACAGCCGCGAGCACTTCGAGATGCGCACCCACAAGCGTCTGATCGACATCGTCGACCCGACGCCGAAGGCCGTTGACTCGCTCATGCGTCTCGACCTTCCTGCTGACGTCAACATCGAGATCAAGCTGTAAGGGGATCACGATGGTCGACATCAACGCAAAGATTTCCAAGGGCCTGCTCGGCACCAAGCTCGGAATGACCCAGGTCTGGAACGAGAACGGCAAGCTGATCCCGGTCACCGTGATCGAGCTGGCCCCGAACGTGGTCACCCAGATCCGGACCCCCGAGAAGGACGGCTACAACGCCGTTCAGATCGCGGCCGGTCAGATCGACCCGCGCAAGGTCAACAAGCCGCTCACCGCCCACTTCGAGGCCGCCGGGGTCACCCCGCGCCGTCACGTCACCGAGATCCGCACCGCGGACGCCGGCGACTACAGCCTGGGCCAGGAGCTCACGGTTGACGGCACCTTCGAGGCCGGCCAGCTGGTCGACGTCGTCGGCACCAGCAAGGGCAAGGGCTTCGCCGGTGTCATGAAGCGCCACAACTTCAAGGGTGTTTCCGCCTCGCACGGTTCGCACCGCAACCACCGCAAGCCCGGTTCCATCGGTGCTTCCTCGACCCCGAGCCGTGTCTTCAAGGGCATGCGCATGGCCGGTCGTATGGGTGGCGAGCGCGTGACCGTCCTCAACCTCACGGTGCACGCCGTCGACGCCGAGAAGGGTCTGCTGCTCGTCAAGGGCGCCGTCCCCGGCGCGCGCGGCCGCATCGTCTACGTCCGCAACGCAGTGAAGGGTGCCTGAGTCCCATGGCTGACACCACTCTGACGCTCGACGTGTTCGCAGGCGGCAAGAAGACCGGTACGGTCGACGCCCCCGCCGCGATCTTCGACGCCAAGACCAACGTTCCGCTCATCCACCAGGTCGTCGTCGCGCAGCTCGCCGCGGCACGCCAGGGCACCCACTCGACCAAGCGTCGTGGTGAGGTCTCCGGTGCCGGTCGCAAGCCCTTCAAGCAGAAGGGCACGGGTAACGCCCGTCAGGGCTCCATCCGTGCGCCGCACATGACCGGTGGTGGCATCGTCCACGGCCCGAAGCCGCGCGACTACTCGCAGCGCACCCCCAAGAAGATGATCGCCGCCGCCCTGCTGGGTGCGCTGAGCGACCGCTTCCGCGGTGAGCGCCTGCACGTCGTCGAGTCCTTCGGCATCGAGGGCAAGCCGTCCACCAAGACGGCCGCCGCCTTCCTGAAGGCGCTCCCGGGCAAGAACCTCCTCGTGGTCATCGACCGCGAGGACGACCTCACCGCCCTGAGCGTCCGCAACCTGGCCTCTGTGCACGTGCTGTACTTCGACCAGCTGAACGCCTACGACGTGGTCAACTCCGACGACATCGTCTTCACCAAGGCGGCCTTCGACGCGTTCGTCGCGCTGAAGTCCGGCGCAACCGAGGAGGTCTCCGCATGAGCGACAACATCCTCGCCGCGGCTGCCAACAAGGACCCGCGCGACATCATCCTGAAGCCGGTCGTCTCCGAGAAGAGCTACGGCCTGATCGACGAGGGCAAGTACACCTTCCTGGTGGACCCCCGCGCCTCCAAGACCGAGATCAAGCTCGCCATCGAGAAGATCTTCGACGTCAAGGTCGCCAGCGTCAACACGATCAACCGCGTCGGCAAGGCTCGCCGCACCCGCTTCGGCACGGGCAAGCGCAAGGACACCAAGCGCGCCATCGTCGCCCTGAAGTCGGGCACCATTGACATCTTCACGGCAGTGAACTGACCGGGGGATAAGGACAGAACATGGCTATTCGCAAGTACAAGCCCACGACCCCGGGTCGCCGCGGCTCGTCGGTGGCCGACTTCGCCGAGATCACCCGATCGACGCCCGAGAAGTCGCTGCTGCGCCCGCTGAGCAAGACCGGTGGCCGCAACAACCAGGGCCGCATCACGACCCGTCACATCGGTGGTGGCCACAAGCGCCAGTACCGCGTCATCGACTTCCGTCGCAATGACAAGGACGGCATCGACGCCAAGGTCGCTCACATCGAGTACGACCCCAACCGCACCGCGCGCATCGCGCTGCTGCACTACTTCGACGGCGAGAAGCGCTACATCATCGCGCCGAACAAGCTGAAGCAGGGCGACATCGTCGAGTCGGGTGCCGGCGCTGACATCAAGCCGGGCAACAACCTTCCGCTGAAGAACATCCCGACGGGTACCGTCATCCACGCCATCGAGCTCCGCCCCGGCGGCGGCGCGAAGATGGCCCGCTCCGCCGGCGCCTCCGTGCGTCTGGTCGCGAAGGATGGCCCCTACGCCCAGCTGCGTCTGCCCTCCGGCGAGATCCGCAACGTCGACGCGCGCTGCCGTGCGACGATCGGCGAGGTCGGCAACGCCGAGCAGTCGAACATCAACTGGGGCAAGGCCGGCCGCAAGCGCTGGTTGGGCGTTCGCCCGACCGTCCGTGGTGTCGCCATGAACCCGGTCGACCACCCGCACGGTGGTGGAGAGGGCAAGACGTCCGGTGGACGTCACCCCGTCTCCCCGTGGGGCCAGGCTGAGGGACGCACCCGTCACGCCAACAAGGAAAGCGACAAGTACATCGTGCGTCGTCGCAACGCCGGCAAGAAGCGCAAGTAGGAGTAAGAGAAGATGCCTCGCAGTCTTAAGAAGGGCCCCTTCGTCGACGAGCACCTGCTTCGCAAGGTGGTCGTGCAGAACGAAGCCGGCAGCAAGAACGTCATCAAGACCTGGTCCCGCCGGTCGATGATCATCCCCGCCATGCTGGGACACACCATCGCCGTGCACGACGGACGCAAGCACATCCCCGTGTTCGTGTCCGAGAGCATGGTCGGTCACAAGCTGGGCGAGTTCGCGCCCACCCGCACCTTCCGCGGCCACGTGAAGGACGACAAGAAGGGGCGGCGCCGCTAATGGTCGAATCCATCGCACGCGTGAAGCACATCCGCGTGACCCCGCAGAAGGCTCGTCGTGTCGTCGCCCTGATCAAGGGCAAGCAGGCGCAGGAAGCCCTCGCCATCCTGAAGTTCGCGCAGCAGAGCGCCTCCGAGCCGATCTACAAGCTCGTGCACTCCGCGATCGCCAACGCCCAGGTGAAGGCCGATCGTGACGGCGAGTTCCTCGATGAGCAGGATCTCTACATCAAGAACGCCTTCGTGGACGAGGGGACGACGCTGAAGCGTTTCCAGCCCCGCGCCCAGGGCCGCGCGTTCCAGATCAAGAAGCGCACGAGCCACATCACGGTCGTGCTGGCCACCCCTGAGGTCGCCAAGAACGAGAAGGCGAGCAAGTAATGGGACAGAAGGTAAACCCGTACGGCTTCCGCCTCGGCATCACCACGGACCACGTGTCCCGGTGGTTCTCTGACTCGACCAAGCCGGGTCAGCGTTACGCCGACTACGTTGCCGAGGACATCAAGATCCGCCGGCTCCTGCAGACGCAGCTCGACCGCGCCGGCGTGAGCAACATCGAGATCGAGCGCACCCGCGACCGCGTGCGTGTGGACATCCACACCGCTCGTCCGGGCATCGTCATCGGCCGCCGCGGCGCCGAGGCGGAGCGCATCCGTGGCGACCTCGAGAAGCTCACGGGCAAGCAGATCCAGCTGAACATCCTCGAGGTGAAGAACCCCGAGGCCGACGCTCAGCTCGTCGCGCAGGGCATCGCCGAGCAGCTCTCTGCTCGTGTCGCCTTCCGTCGCGCCATGCGCAAGGGCCTCCAGGGCGCCCAGCGCGCTGGTGCCAAGGGCATCCGGATCCAGGTCTCGGGCCGCCTCGGCGGCGCGGAGATGAGCCGGTCGGAGTTCTACCGCGAGGGTCGTGTGCCGCTGCACACGCTGCGTGCGAACATCGACTACGGCTTCTACGAGGCCAAGACCACCTTCGGCCGCATCGGCGTGAAGGTCTGGATCTACAAGGGCGATCTCACCAACAAGGAGCTTGCTCGCGAGCAGGCCAACGCACCGAAGTCCCGTCGTGACGACCGTGGTGGCGACCGCCGCCGTGGCCCGCGCAACGAGGCTCCCGTCGCAGAAGGAGCGTCTGCCTGATGCTTATCCCTCGTAAGGTCAAGTACCGCAAGCAGCATCACCCCAAGCGTGATGGTGCGGCGACCGGCGGCACGAAGGTCTCCTTCGGCGAGTTCGGTATCCAGGCACTCACCCCCGCTTACGTGACCAACCGTCAGATCGAGTCCGCTCGTATCGCGATGACCCGTCACATCAAGCGTGGTGGAAAGGTGTGGATCAACATCTACCCCGACCGTCCGCTCACGAAGAAGCCTGCCGAGACCCGCATGGGTTCCGGTAAGGGTTCCCCCGAGTGGTGGGTCGCCAACGTCAAGCCGGGTCGCGTCCTCTTCGAGGTCGCGGGCGTCAGCGAGGAACTTGCTCGCGAGGCCCTGACCCGTGCCATTCACAAGCTGCCGCTCAAGGCACGCATCATCAAGCGCGAGGAGGGCGACGCGTAATGGCGATCGGCACCAAGGAGCTCGGTGTGACCGAGCTCGACACGTTCGAAGACCAGCGCCTCGTCGAGGAGCTGCGCAAGGCCAAGGAGGAGCTGTTCAACCTCCGTTTCCAGTCGGCCACCGGCCAGCTGGAGAGCCACGGCCGCATCCGCGCCGTCAAGCGCGACATCGCGCGCCTGTACACCGTGATCCGCGAGCGCGAGCTGGGCATCCGTGCGACGCCCGCTCCGGTCGAGGCTCCGGCCAAGAAGGCGTCCAAGGCAAAGGCGAAGAAGGCCGACGAGGCTGACGCGCCGAAGGAGGAGGCCGAGTAATGGCTGAGAAGAAGGCTGCTGCCGCTGAGGCAGAGGTCGTCTCGCACGATGTGCGCGACGCCGATGCTCGTGGCTACCGCAAGTCGCGCCGCGGCTACGTCGTCAGCGACAAGATGGACAAGACCATCGTCGTCGAGGTCGAGGACCGCGTGAAGCACCCGCTGTACGGCAAGGTCATCCGCCGTACGACGAAGGTCAAGGCGCACGACGAGAACAACACCGCCGGCATCGGCGACCTCGTTCTCATCAACGAGACCCGCCCGCTGAGCGCCACGAAGCGCTGGCGTCTGGTGGAGATCCTGGAGAAGGCAAAGTGATCCAGACCGAGTCCCGACTCAAGGTCGCCGACAACACCGGCGCCAAGGAGCTGCTCACCATCCGCGTGCTCGGCGGTTCCAGCCGTCGTTACGCCGGCCTGGGCGACATCATCGTCGCGACGGTCAAGGACGCGATCCCCGGTGGGAACGTGAAGAAGGGTGATGTGGTCAAGGCCGTCATCGTCCGCACCAAGAAGCAGACCCGTCGTCCCGACGGCTCGTACATCAAGTTCGACGAGAACGCCGCCGTGATCCTGAAGAACGACGGGGAGCCCCGCGGCACCCGTATCTTCGGCCCGGTCGGTCGTGAGCTTCGTGACAAGAAGTTCATGAAGATCGTCTCGCTCGCCCCGGAGGTGCTGTAACTCATGGCGAACATCAAGAAGGGTGACCTGGTTCAGGTCATCTCCGGCCGCAAGCAGGAAAAGGGCGGCGACCGCGGCAAGCAGGGCAAGGTCCTCGAGGTCCTCGTCGAGCAGAACCGCGTGATCGTGGAGGGCGTGAACTACGCCACCAAGCACACCCGCGTCGGACAGACGCAGCGCGGCACGAAGACGGGCGGCATCGAGACCATCGAGGCCCCCATTCACATCTCGAACGTCGCCCTGGTCGACCCCGAGACGAAGAAGCCGACCAAGGTCGGTCACCGCGTCGAGGAGCAGGTCAAGGACGGCGTGAAGCGCACGGTCCGCGTGCGCTACGCGAAGAAGAGCGGTAAGGACCTCTGATGGCGGCTGCTGACGCCGCGGGCGCTGTCAAGGTGCAGCCCCGCCTGAAGGCGAAGTACAACAACGAGATCAAGAAGGCTCTGCAGGACGAGTTCGGCTACGAGAACGTCATGCAGATCCCCGGCCTGGTCAAGGTCGTCGTCAACACCGGTGTCGGTGAGGCGGCTCGTGACTCCAAGGTGATCGATGGTGCGGTCGACGACCTCACCAAGATCACCGGCCAGAAGCCGATCGTCACGAAGGCCCGCAAGTCCATCGCGCAGTTCAAGCTGCGCGAGGGTCAGCCCATCGGCGCGCACGTCACCCTCCGCGGTGACCGCGCCTGGGAGTTCGTGGACCGCCTCGTGAACCTCGCACTGCCCCGTATCCGCGACTTCCGCGGTCTCTCGGACAAGCAGTTCGACGGCAACGGCAACTACACCTTCGGTCTCACGGAGCAGAGCGTGTTCCACGAGATCGATCAGGACCGCATCGATCGCGTCCGCGGTTTCGACATCACTGTCGTCACCACGGCGAAGAACGACGACGAGGGCCGGGCGCTGCTGCGTCTCCTCGGCTTCCCGTTCAAGTCGAACGACGCGCAGGCGTAAGACCATGTCTTGAAGACCGGATCCCGGGGGCTTCCTCGGGATCCGGTCTTCGGGCGTGTTGCACGTGACGTACAATTGAAAATTGCGTGCTCATCGCAGGCCGTCTGCCGTGTAACGGCAGCCGGAACCTCATGAACGAAAGAAGACAACTATGACGATGACAGACCCGGTCGCAGATCTGCTGACCCGTCTGCGCAACGCGAACTCGGCGCATCACGACTCCGTGACCCTGCCGTCGAGCAAGCTGAAGACCCACATCGCTGAGATCCTCCAGCAGGAGGGCTACATCTCGGGTTGGGAGATCTCCGACGCCCGCGTCGGTAAGAACCTCACCATCTCGCTGAAGTACGGCCCGAACCGCGAGCGGTCGATCGCCGGCATCAAGCGCGTCTCCAAGCCCGGCCTCCGCGTGTACGCGAAGTCGACGGAGCTGCCCAAGGTGCTCGGTGGCCTCGGCGTCGCGATCCTGTCCACCTCCTCGGGGCTCCTCACGGACCGCCAGGCTGAGCAGAAGGGCGTGGGCGGAGAAGTTCTCGCCTACGTGTGGTGATCTGAAATGTCGCGTATTGGACGACTTCCCATCGAGATCCCCGCGGGCGTGACCGTTTCGGTCGACGGCCGTGCGGTGTCGGTGAAGGGCCCGAAGGGCGAGCTCTCGCTCACCGTGGCCTCCCCCATCGAGGTGTCGGTCGAGGAGAACCAGGTTCTCGTCACCCGTCCGGACGACGAGCGCGCCTCGCGTTCGCTGCACGGTCTGACCCGCACGCTCATCAGCAACGACATCATCGGCGTGACCCAGGGCTACTCCAAGGGCCTTGAGGTCGTCGGCACCGGTTACCGCGTGCAGCAGAAGGGCAACTCGGTCGAGTTCGCCCTCGGCTTCTCGCACCCGGTTCTGATCGACCCGCCCGCCGGCATCACCCTGACGGTGGAGGGCAACAACAAGCTCACCGTCAGCGGCATCAGCAAGCAGGCCGTCGGCGAGGCGGCTGCGAACATCCGCAAGATCCGCAAGCCCGAGCCGTACAAGGGCAAGGGTGTGCGCTACGCCGGCGAGGTCGTGCGTCGCAAGGCCGGAAAGAGTGGTAAGTAACCATGGCTATCAAGACGAAGTCCGACGCCCGCTCGCGTCGTCACGCCCGCCTTCGCAAGAAGATCCAGGGCACCGAGGCGCGTCCGCGCCTGGTCGTCACCCGTTCGGCCCGCCACGTCTTCGTGCAGCTGGTCGACGACAGCAAGGGCCACACCGTGGCCAGTGCCTCCACCCTCGAGACCGACCTGCGCGGCTTCGACGGTGACAAGACCGCCAAGGCCCGCAAGGTCGGCGAGCTCGTCGCCGAGCGCGCGAAGGCCGCCGGTGTCTCGGAGGCCGTGTTCGACCGCGGTGGCAACCGGTACGCCGGTCGTGTCGCGGCCATCGCCGACGGCGCCCGCGAAGGGGGTCTGGCACTGTGAGTGACAACAAGGAGAACGAAGTGACCGAGACGGCTACGGCTCCCGCCGAGACGGCGGCCGGCACCGAGGCTCCGCAGCGCGATGAGCGCCGCGGCGGCCGTGGTGGCCGCGACCGCGGTCAGGGCGGTCGCGACCGCAACTCGCGCGACCGCGGGGACAACCAGTTCCTCGAGCGCGTCGTGACCATCAACCGCGTGTCGAAGGTCGTCAAGGGCGGCCGTCGCTTCAGCTTCACCGCGCTCGTCGTGGTGGGTGACGGCAACGGTCTCGTGGGTGTCGGCTACGGCAAGGCCCGCGAGGTTCCCCTCGCCATCTCGAAGGGTGTCGAGGAGGCCAAGCGCAACTTCTTCCGCGTGCCGCGCTCCGCATCGACCATCCCGCACCCGGTGCAGGGCGAGGCCGCGGCCGGCGTCGTGCTGCTCCGCCCGGCTGCCGCCGGTACCGGTGTTATCGCCGGTGGTCCGGTCCGCGCCGTGCTCGAGTGCGCCGGTATCCACGACGTGCTGTCGAAGTCGCTCGGTTCGTCGAACACGATCAACATCGTGCACGCGACGGTGGCCGCCCTGAAGCAGCTCGAGGAGCCCCGTGCGGTCGCCGCGCGTCGTGGCCTCGAGTTCGACCAGGTCGCCCCGGCGCGTCTCGTCCGCGCAGAGGCTGAGGCCATCGCTGCGCAGAAGGCAGGTGCCTGATGGCTGCGCGCCTCAAGGTCACGCAGGTCAAGTCCAAGGTGAGTGAGAAGCAGAACCAGCGCGACACGCTGCGTTCGCTCGGCCTCAAGCGGATCGGCGACTCGGTCGTCCGTCCCGACGATGCCCAGACCCGCGGCTACGTCCGCACGGTCGCTCACCTCGTCAAGGTTGAGGAGATCGACTAATGGCTGAGAAGAAGGAAGCGGCCACCAAGACCGCCGCCAAGAAGCCGGCCGCCAAGAAGGCCGAGGAGACCACGGTCTCCCGTCCCGGCGTCCTGAAGGTGCACCACCTGCGTCCGGTCCCCGGCGCCAACACCGCGAAGACCCGTGTCGGTCGCGGTGAGGGCTCCAAGGGCAAGACCGCCGGTCGCGGCACCAAGGGCACCAAGGCCCGCAACACCGTTCGCGTCGGTTTCGAGGGTGGGCAGATGCCGCTGCACATGCGCACCCCGAAGCTGCGCGGGTTCAAGAACCCGTTCCGCGTGGAGTACCAGGTCGTGAACCTGGAGAAGCTCGCCGAGCTCTACCCGAAGGGCGGAGACGTCACCGTCGCCGACCTCGTGGCCAAGGGCGCGGTTCGCAAGAACGAGAAGGTCAAGGTCCTGGGCAACGGCGACATCGCCGTGGCTCTGACCGTGTCGGTCGACAAGGTCTCCAGCTCCGCAGAGCAGAAGATCGTCGCCGCCGGCGGATCCGTCAAGTAACACTCGTCGAGAGGGGCCGGAGATTTCTCCGGCCCCTCTTGCGTTACCCTGGGTAATCGACTGTCCCTCATCGGGCGTCATTCCCTTTGCAGGAAGGCAAGCTTTTGTTCAGCGCCATCGCGCGGATCTTCCGCACGCCTGATCTTCGACGCAAGATCGGCTTCACGATCGCGATCATCGCGATCTACCGCCTCGGATCCACCGTGCCCGCTCCGTTCGTGAGCTTCCCGAACGTCTCCGAGTGCCTCGCTCAGAACAGCGGCACCGAGGGCCTGCTCGGGCTCGTCAACCTCTTCTCCGGCGGCGCGCTGCTGAAGCTGTCGATCTTCGCACTCGGCGTGATGCCCTACATCACGGCCTCGATCATCACCCAGCTGCTGCGCGTCGTCATCCCGCACTTCGAAGCGCTGCACAAGGAGGGCCAGGCCGGTCAGGCCAAGCTCACCCAGTACACGCGATACGTCACCATCGCTCTGGCGCTGCTGCAGTCCACGACTCTCGTCACCGTCGCGCGCACCGGCCAGTTGTTCGGCCAGACCGGCGTCGCCGCGTGCAACCAGCTGCTCACCAACGACGTGTGGTGGGCGCAGCTGCTGCTCATCATCACGCTGACGGCCGGCACCGGCCTCATCATGTGGTTCGCCGAGCTCGTCACCGAGAAGGGCATCGGCAACGGCATGTCGCTGCTGATCTTCACCTCGATCGCCGCGACCTTCCCCGGCGCCATGTGGGCCATCATGCAGACGAAGGGCTTCGAGGTCTTCCTGCTCGTGCTGCTCGTCGGCATCGTCGTGATGACTCTGGTCGTCTTCATCGAGCAGTCGCAGCGACGCATCCCGGTGCAGTACGCCAAGCGCATGGTCGGTCGTCGCACCTACGGCGGCACCAACACCTACATCCCGATCAAGGTGAACATGGCGGGCGTGATCCCGGTCATCTTCGCCTCGTCGCTGCTGTACATCCCGATGCTGGTCGCGCAGTTCAACATCCCGCAGGACGGCAAGACGCCGCCGGCGTGGGCGACCTGGATCATGACGTACTTCGTCAAGGGTGACCACCCGATCTACATGATCACGTACTTCCTGCTGATCATCGGTTTCACGTACTTCTACGTCGCGATCACGTTCAACCCGACCGAGGTCGCGGACAACATGAAGAAGTACGGTGGCTTCATCCCCGGCATCCGGGCGGGTCGCCCCACGGCCGAGTACCTCGACTACGTCCTCACCCGCATCACGCTGCCCGGATCCCTCTACCTCGGCATCATCGCGCTGATCCCGCTGATCGCGCTGGCCACGGTCGGCGCGAACCAGAACTTCCCGTTCGGCGGCGCGTCGATCCTGATCATCGTCGGCGTCGGCCTGGAGACGGTGAAGCAGATCGACGCACAGCTGCAGCAGCGCCACTACGAAGGGCTTCTCCGATGACGGCATCCGCAACCTCCACCGCACGCCTGCTGATCGTGGGCCCGCAGGGCTCCGGCAAGGGCACGCAGGGAGTGCGGATCGCCGAGGCCTACGGTGTTCCGGTGGTCTCCACCGGCGACATCTTCCGCGCCAACATCAAGGACGGCACCCCGCTCGGCAAGCAGGTCACCGCGATCCTCGACGCGGGGGACCTCGTCTCGGATGAGTTGACGGGTGCGCTCGTGCGGGACCGCCTGTCCCAGCCCGATGCCGAGGCCGGCTTCCTCCTCGACGGCTACCCCCGCAACGCCGCGCAGGTCGAAGACCTCGACGCGTTCCTGGCCGAGTCGGACGCCGCACTCGACGCAGTGATCCTGCTCGACGTGCCGCGCGAGGAGAGCATCGCCCGGATCACCGTGCGCGCGGTGGAGCAGGGCCGCGGGGACGACACCCCCGAGGCCATCGCGAAGCGTCTGGACATCTACGAGGCGCAGACCGCCCCGATCCTCGGCGTGTACGGCGCGCGTGGCATCGTGGACAGGATCGACGGCGTCGGCAGCCTGGACGAGATCACCGAGCGCGTCTTCGCGGCGCTGAACGCCCGCGGGCTCGTGCGCACGGCTGCGGTCTGACGTGGCGTTCCGCCGCTCCATCTACAAGAGCCGCGCCCAGCTCGAGGCGATGGTCGAGCCCGGTCTGATCACCGGTGCGGCGCTCACCGCGGTGCGCGCCGCCGTGCGCCCCGGCATCACGACGGGCGAGCTCGACGCGATCGCGGAGCGCGTGATCCTGGATCGCGGCGCCGAGTCGAACTTCAAGCTCGTGCGCGGCTACCGGCACACCACCTGCATCTCGGTCAATGACCAGGTCGTGCACGGGATCCCCGGATCTCGCGTGCTGCAGCCCGGCGACATCGTCTCGATCGACTGCGGCGCCCAGTTCCGCGGCTGGAACGGCGACAGCGCGATCACGGTCGTCGTGCCGGATCCGTCGGCGTCGTTCGGCGCACGGCAGACGCTTTCGGACGTGACCGAGGGATCCATGTGGGCCGGCATCGCCGCGATGGCGTCGGCGAGGCACCTGGGGGACATCTCCGCGGCCATCGAGGACCACATCCTCGCCGCGGGTCCCTCGGCGGTCTCGGGGAAGCCCTACGGCATCCTGCGCGAGTACGTCGGACACGGCATCGGCCGCAAGATGCACGAGGCGCCGAGTCTGTTCAACTACCGGACCCCGGACCGCGGCGCCGAGGTGCGCCCCGGCCTCGTGCTCGCGATCGAGCCCATGGTCACCGCGGGTTCCGAGCAGACCTACGTCGAGGACGACGACTGGACCGTCACCACGACCGACGGATCCGACGGCTCGCACTGGGAGCACAGCGTCGCTCTGCATGACGACGGCATCTGGGTGCTGACCGCCGCCGACGGGGGAGCGGCAGGCCTCGCCGCCTTCGGGATCACCCCCGCGCCGATCGCGTAGCACCGAGCGTCGACCTGCCCCGCGCGCCCCGCGGAGTGCTCCCACGGACCTCAAAGGCTTCGCACGGCACAATGGGAAGACATAGCTGAGCGGATCCGCCGGGCGGGTCTGGACAAGGAGACACAGACATGGCCACTGCCAAGGGCAGGACCAACGGGTTCGCCATCGGAATCACCGCGGCGGTCGTCGCCGTGCTCATCGCACTTGTCGGCGTCGTCGTGTACCTGAACAACAAGGCCACGGACCCGGGTGCCGCGCCGAAGAGCGCGATCGTCAACTCCGACACCGGCGCCGTCACCACCGGCAAGGGCAAGGACAAGGTCGCGCTGTACGTCGACTTCCAGTGCCCCATCTGCAAGCAGTTCGAGACCCAGTACGGGTCGCAGCTGCAGGCGCTCGCGAAGGAGGACAAGATCACGCTCGAGTACCACCCGATCGCGATCCTGGACCGCTTCTCGCAGGGCACCAACTACTCCTCGCGTGCGGCTTCCGCAGCGTACGCCGTCGCGCAGGAGAACCCGGACAAGTTCCTGGACTACCTGAACATCCTGTTCGAGAACCAGCCGACCGAGAACACCCCCGGCCTCACCGATCAGCAGCTGATCGACTACGCGAAGCAGGTCGGCGCCGACAAGGCCGAGGCGGTCATCAAGGCGAACACGTTCTTCAAGTTCCCGACGGCGCAGGCCACCGCGCACAAGATCCAGGGGACGCCGACGATCGAGATCAACGGCGAGCGTCTCGACACGAGCAAGCAGGCCGACGTCGCCAAGCTGCAGAAGATCGTCGACCAGAAGTAACAGCTCCGCATTTTGCGGATCCGCGGATCCGGACTACCATAGATCTTTGGTGCTTTGCGCCTTGGTCCGGCGTGTCCGGATCCGCACGGTTCCACCACCACCCACCCACCGCAGATCGACCGGTCTGCAGAAGCGTCAGCGAGGCTATGGCTAAGAAAGACGGTGTCATCGAGATCGAGGGCGTGATTTCCGAGGCTCTCCCCAACGCGATGTTCCGCGTTGAGCTGAGCAACGGACACAAGGTCCTCGCCACGATCTCCGGCAAGATGCGGCAGAACTACATCCGCATCATCCCCGAGGACCGCGTCGTCGTGGAGCTCTCTCCCTACGACCTCACGCGCGGCCGCATCGTCTACCGCTACCGCTAGACCGGTCGAGAAGTAACACCCCAGGCGCTCGCGCCTGCCCGGTGAAGACAGCGATAAGGAAACAACATGAAGGTCAACCCCAGCGTCAAGCCCATCTGCGACCACTGCAAGGTGATCCGTCGTCACGGCCGCGTCATGGTGATCTGCAAGAGCAACCCGCGCCACAAGCAGCGCCAGGGCTGATCGCCGGGCTCCGTCCCGTCGCTCTCGCAATCCACAACTCAATATCTGAAACAGGCAGGATCAGACGCTTCGACAGGCTCAGCGACCGGGGAACCGGCCGGCGGCCGCGAGAAGCTGACACCTCGGGCGGAGGCCCGGGCACCGATCCTGCTCCACACCTCCACAACACTCCAGGAGTTACCGCATGGCACGTCTTGCCGGCGTCGACATCCCGCGCGACAAGCGCGTGGTGATCGCCCTCACGTACATCTACGGCATCGGCCGTACCCGCTCGGTCGAGATCCTCAAGGCCACCGAGATCGACGAGTCGATCCGCGTCAAGGACCTCTCCGACGACCAGCTCGTCGCCCTCCGCGACCACATCGAAGGCACCTACAAGGTGGAGGGTGACCTCCGCCGTGAGGTCGCCGCCGACATCCGCCGCAAGGTCGAGATCGGCTCCTACGAGGGCATCCGTCACCGTCGCGGCCTGCCGGTCCGCGGTCAGCGCACCAAGACCAACGCGCGTACCCGCAAGGGCCCCAAGCGCACCGTCGCCGGCAAGAAGAAGGCCCGCTAAGCGGCCAGGGAATAGGAGAACACTTTCATGGCTGCACCCAAGGCCGCCGCGCGCAAGCCGCGCCGCAAGGAAAAGAAGAACATCGCGCTGGGCCAGGCCCACATCAAGTCGACGTTCAACAACACCATCGTCTCGATCACCGACCCGTCCGGCGCCGTCATCGCCTGGGCTTCGTCCGGTGGCGTGGGCTTCAAGGGCTCCCGCAAGTCCACCCCGTACGCCGCCGGCATGGCCGCGGAGTCGGCCGCCCGTCAGGCTGCCGAGCACGGTGTGAAGAAGGTCGACGTCCTCGTCAAGGGTCCGGGCTCCGGCCGCGAGACCGCGATCCGCTCGCTGCAGGCCGCAGGCCTCGAGGTGGGTTCGATCCAGGATGTGACGCCTCAGGCGCACAACGGCTGCCGTCCGCCGAAGCGCCGTCGCGTCTGACGCGTTCTGAGGATCCTCGGATCTCGATCCTGTCGAGACCGGGGATCCTCACCCGCGTTTCCTCCACAACTCAAGACCTCACCCACACGTGTCATATAGCGGGCACGTGATCGAAAGGAACACACAGTGCTCATCGCACAGCGTCCCACTCTCACCGAGGAAAAGATCTCCGAGAACCGCAGCCGGTTCGTCATCGAGCCGCTTGAGCCCGGCTTCGGTTACACGATCGGCAACGCGCTGCGTCGCAGCCTGCTCTCCTCGATCCCCGGCGCGGCCGTCACGAGCGTCCGCATCGACGGCGTCCTCCACGAGTTCAGCACCATCCCCGGTGTGAAGGAGGATGTCACCGAGATCATCCTCAACATCAAGCAGCTGGTCGTCTCCTCGGAGCGCGACGAGCCCATCACCGCCTACCTGCGCAAGACGGGTGCCGGCGAGGTCACCGCGGCGGACATCTCGGCTCCGGCCGGTGTCGAGGTGCACAACCCCGAGCTGGTCATCGCGACCCTCAACGACACCGCCAAGTTCGAGCTCGAGCTCACCATCGAGCGCGGCCGTGGCTATGTCTCCGCGGCGCAGAACCGCAGCGAGTACGCCGAGGCGGGCCAGATCCCGATCGACTCGATCTACTCGCCCGTGCTCAAGGTCAGCTACCGCGTCGACGCCACCCGCGCCGGCGAGCGCACCGACTTCGACAAGCTCGTGCTGGACGTCGAGACCAAGAACTCGATCATCCCGCGCGACTCCGTGGCCTCGGCCGGCCGCACGCTGACCGAGCTGTTCGGCCTCGCCCGCGAGCTGAACGTCGAGGCCGAGGGCATCGAGATCGGCCCCGCGCCGGTCGAGGCCGTGCTCTCGAACGAGCTGTCGATGCCGATCGAGGATCTCGATCTGTCGGTCCGCTCGTACAACTGCCTCAAGCGTGAAGGCATCAACACGGTGTCCGAGCTCGTCGCCCTCTCGGAGACGCAGCTCATGAACATCCGCAATTTCGGACAGAAGTCGGTGGACGAGGTGCGCGACAAGCTCGTCTCGCTCGGCCTGTCGCTGAAGGATTCGGTGCCCGGTTTCGACGGCGCCCACTTCTACGGCGGCTCCGAAGACGAGTCCTTCTGACCTACCCGTTCTGTCATCTGGCAGTGGCCAGCTGACTCGAACCTTTCCGATCCAGGAGTAAGAACAATGCCTAAGCCCACCAAGGGTCCCCGCCTCGGAGGCGGCCCGGCCCACGAGCGTCTGCTGCTCGCGAACCTCGCCGCACAGCTGTTCCTTCACAAGTCGATCAAGACCACCGAGACCAAGGCCAAGCGCCTGCGTCCGCTGGCCGAGCGTCTCGTCACCTTCGCCAAGCGCGGCGACCTGCACGCGCGCCGTCGCGTGCTGACGGTGCTGCGCAGCAACAAGGAGGCGACGCACATCCTGTTCGCCGAGATCGCGCCGCTCGTCGCCGAGCGTGAGGGCGGCTACACCCGCATCACCAAGGTCGGCAACCGCAAGGGTGACAACGCGCCCATGGCCGTCATCGAGCTCGTGCTCGAGCCCGTCACCCCCAAGGTGAAGAAGGCCGCTGCGAAGCCGGCTGCCGCCAAGAAGGCTGCTGAGCCCGTCGCCGAGGCTCCGGCCGAGGTCGTCGAGGCCGAGGTCGAGGAGACCGCCGCTCCGGCTGCGCTCGTCGACGGCGGCTTCGGTGAGGACTCCGCTGCTCCGCTCGAGGACGGCTCCGCCCCCGAAGGCTTCGACATCAAGGGCAACAAGGACTCGATGAAGTTCCACCGCCCCGATGGCCAGTGGTACGACGCCACCGTCGCCGAGGTGTACTTCCGCACCGCCGAGGCTGCTGAGGCCGCCGGTTTCGTGGAGGCCGGCAAGTAAGCCAGCTCGCGTTCTGAAGCCCGTCGCCCCCTTGTGGGGCGGCGGGCTTCGTCGTTGTCTGGGGTGGGGCGTGCTGTTCAGCGGTCGCTCGTGCTGCTCGGTGGTTGCCCGTGGCGCTCGCTGGTCGCGTATTGCGGTTATGGCGAGCGCGAAGCCGCAATCTGCGACCAGTGAGCGGAAGTGGAGCGCGTGTGGGAGGCGTGGGCCGGCGAAGCCCGGTGGCGCGGATTCGGATGCGGTCAGGGCGCGGGGCAGATGTTCGCGCCGGCCGATGCGACGAGGGGAGACCCACCGGCGCAGGGTTCGGGCGTGAGCGTGCGGATGTGCTGCATCGCGGGAGCGTCGAACAGGCCGACGTGCGCCCCGGTCAGCACCACCGACGACACCGGCCAGCCCCAGGGCTTCGCGGCGAGCCATTGCACGTCGTTCTCGCGCACCCATGCGGCGAGCGGGGCGACTTCGGCGCGCTGCTGAGCCAGGGTCTGGGTGGTCGGCGGCTGCGCGGTGCGCACCGTGTCGCTGCCGACGCCTCCGGCCACCACCACGGCCAGAACGGCCGCCACGGCGACAGCGACGACCCGCGTGAGGGCTGGTGTGACCATGTTCTCGTGCCGCCGCCACAGCGCCCCCACGGCGCGGACAGCGATCGCGGCGAGGATCGGGGCGAACGCGAATACGCCGACTGCGGGGTGGCGCACCCACAGCGGCAGCTGCGCCGCCTGCGCCCACCAGCCGACGAAGGCGAGCAGGCCCACGGCGGATCCGAACCCGAGCGCGAGAAGCTGCGGATCCCGCCCCCACCAGTGGGGGCGCTGCGGATCCGGCACGACTGCGACCGGGGCGGACGACGCGCGGCCGAGTTCCGAGCCCTTCGACAGGCTCAGGGGCCGGATGTCGACGGCATCGCCCCGGGCGGGCACCGCGGCCCACACCACCGCGACGGCCGCGAGCACCACGGCGACCGCGACGAGCCACCACGGCACGAACCAGGATCCGGCCAGCGTTCCGAGCTTCTGCGGCACCGTGGTCGGCTCGATGTGCTGTCCGCCGCTGAGCAGGAACCCGCCCAGCGCGCGCACGTGCCGCACGTAGCCCGCGAGACCCATCGAGGCGAGCGCGATCAGCTCCATGAGCACCGTGGGCGCGGCCACGAAGACCAGCGGCACCACGCTGCGGCGCAGGGCCGCGACCAGGCGCGGCCAGAACGGCGCGGCGGGCGTGAGCAGGAACAGCGCCACGGCGAATGCGGGCAGCGCGAGCAGTGCGATGAGCTTCGCCTGCACGGCGAGTCCCAGCAGCAGTCCCGCGAGCCACGCACGGCGCGGCAGCACGATCAGCGCCCACACGATGAGCGCGGCCGCGGCGATCTCGCCGAGCAGGTCCGCTGGGCCCTGGATCGGGGAGACGCTGTCCGCCGTGTTGAACGCGAGCGGCAGCGCCACGGCGATCAGCGCGCCGAAGCGGCCGGCGATGCGCCGTCCCAGCACCGCGAGCCCGGCGAGCAGCAGCACCCAGTACGCGAGCGGCACGAGCCGCGCGCCGATCACCGGATCCACACCGAACGCGAGCACGCCGGCGACCGGCAGCAGCACGACCGGACCGGTGGAGATCCGCGGATCGAACGGCGTCAGGGTCGAGCCCGACAGCGTGCCGTCGCTGGTGTAGCCGAGGCCGGCCAGCAGGTTCCGCGGAACGGTGAGGTTGAACGCCTCGTCCTCCCAGAATCGCAGCGCGGTCAGGCTGTGCCACATCACGATCGCGTTCGCGACGAGGAGCAGCCCGAGCAGGATCCAGAATGCGATTCTGGAGAGGCGACGAGTCATGCGGATCCGGAACCCTCGTCGGGACCAGCCTCGTCGGGAGCTGCGGATCCCTCATCGGCTGCGACGCTGCGCGGGGCACGGACCGTCGAGAGCCGCTCGAACTCGAGCGCCCGCAGCGGGGCGCCGGGGCGCAGCGACCACATCCACGCCTCGCGCAGGGCGCTGAGCGCGAAGAGCACGAGCTTCTTGGGAGGCAGCGACGGACGTGCGACCTTGCCCCACATCGTGCCCGTGCTGGAGCTGCCCCGGCGCGGGATGCTGCGCACGCGCAGGTAGCGCACCGCGAATCCGGCGCGTACCTCGGCGAGCGAGAAGTGCACGTGCGGCACGAGCGCATCGGACGGCACGGCGTTCACGAGGAGCTGCAGCGCCTCGGGGCGGTACACGCGCAGGGGGGTGTTCACATCGGGCACACCGCGTCCGACGACCGCGGCGGTGAGCAGGCGCACACCGGCGGTGAGCAGACGGCGGTACCAGGCGTCGGTGCGGGAATGGCGCACGCCGTGCACGACGTCCGCACCGGTGCGATCGAGCGCGCGCACGGCGGACGCGATCTCGGATCCGAGGAACTGCCCGTCGCCATCGACGTGCACGAGCGCGTCGGGGGAGAGCGTGAGGCCGGCGCGATACGCGGCGAGAGCGGTGGGGCCGTGGCCGCGATTGGCCGGCTGAGTCTGCACGTCGACGTCGTCGATGCCGGCCAGGGCGGCGGCGGTGCCGTCGGTGGAGCGGTCGTCGGCGACGACGAAACTCACGCGCTCGGCCAGCGGGGCGACGGCGGTGCGGATCTCGTCGATGAAGCCGCCGATGCCCTCGGCCTCGTTGTAGGCCGGCATCACGACGGCCAGGTGGGCGTACTGCACTCGAACCTCGAGCCTTCTCCTGGAGGGCCCGCAGTGGGCCGGGGCGGGACCCGTCAGCGCCACGGCAGCACCGGCGGAGTCTTCGCGAGGGAGGAGCGGGGATCCGCCCCGTTCATGCCAGGCGTCCTGGGCCGCACCGTCCCCCGGGTATTCTAGTAGGGCTATGGATCGCCGCTCCCGGTTGCGCCGTCTGGCGGGAGTCGGCACCCGCTTCCTGATCGTCGGCGGCATCAGCACACTCATCGAGGTCGGGGCGTTCAATCTCTTCGTCTTCGTCTTCGGGTGGGACCTCGTCGTCGGCAAGATCGCCGCGAGCCTGGTCGCCCTGATCAACGCCTACATCGGCAACCGCGAGTGGGCGTTCCGCGGACGCGACCGGCGCGGACGTGTCGCCGAGATCGTGCTCTTCCTCGCCGTCAACCTGGTCTGCACCCTGCTCGGCGCGGGCATCGTGTGGCTCGGCGCTGAGGTGGTCCAGGGCGCGACCGGCCACACCCCGAGCCTGCCGGTCGTCAACCTGATCAACCTCGGCAGCATCGCCGTGATCGTGCTGGTGCGCTTCGTGCTGTACCACTACATCGTGTTCCGGCACACTCCCAAGGACGCGACGGCCGAGACTGCGGGATCCGATGACCGTTCCGGGGCTGTCTCGAGCGACTGAGCAGGCTGGCGTTCGCTGGTCGCAGATTGTCGTCATGCGGCGCTGAAGACCGCAATTCGCGACCAGTCAGCGAGGGGGATCCGGTTCCGTCGTCGTAGGGGCGCGGATCCGAGGCTCAGGCCCGGGCGCGGAGGTCCTTGCGCAGGATCTTGCCCGATGCGGACTTCGGGATCGCGTCGATGAACTCCACCATGCGCACCTTCTCGTGCGGGGCGACGTGTGCGGCGACGTGCGCCTTCACGCCTTCCTCATCGAGCTCGGCGCCTGGCTGCAGCACCACGAACGCCTTCGGCACCTCCTGGCCGTCCTCGTCCGCGGCGCCGATCACGGCGGCGTCGGCGATCGCGGTGTGCTCGAGCAGCACGGCCTCCAGCACGGCGGGCGCGACCTGGTAGCCCTTGTACTTGATGAGCTCCTTCAGGCGATCCACGATCCGGAACACCCCGCCGGCGGTCACCGTGGCGACGTCGCCGGTGTGCAGCCAGCCGTCCGCATCCAGCATGTCGGCGGTCGCGTCGGGGCGGTTGAGGTAGCCCTTCATGACCTGCGGTCCGCGGATGAGCAGCTCACCGGGCTCGCTCGTACCCTCGGCCGGCACGACTACGTCGGATCCGTCCTCGCCGAGCAGGCGCGCTTCGGTGTTCGGGATCAGCAGCCCGACCGAGGAGAGGTCGATGTCGTCGCGCTCGACCGGGATCGTGTGCGTGACCGGGCTGGTCTCGGTCATGCCGTAGCCCTGCCGCACGGTGCAGTCCAGCCGCTCGGCGACCGCGTGCGCGAGAGCGCCGTCCAGCGGAGCGGCGCCCGAGAACACGACCTTGACCGCGCTCATGTCGTATTGCGCGACGAGCGGATGCTTGGCGAGCGCGACGGCGATCGGCGGTGCGATGAACAGCCAGCTCGTGCGCTGCTCCGCGATGATGCGCAGGAATTCGACCAGGTCGAACTTCGGCATCGTGACGAGCGTGGCGCGCAGCCGCACGGCGAGGTTGAGCAGCACGGTCATGCCGTAGATGTGGAAGAAGGGCAGCACGGCGAGGATCCGGTCCTCGTCGTTCAGCTCGATCGAGACCGTGCTCTGCGCGACGTTGGCGACGAGGTTGCGGTGCGTGAGCATCACGCCCTTGGGGCGCCCGGTGGTTCCGGAGGAGTACGGCAGCACGGCGACGTGCGTGGCCGGGTCGAACGTGATCGCCGGGGCGTGGTGGCCCTCGGAGAGCAGGTCGCGCAGCGAGGGGTGGCCCTCGGCGCCGTCGAGGACTATGAGCTGGTCAGCGGGCAGACCGAGCTGCGCGGCGGCGGCCTCGGCCTGCGGCAGCAGCGGGCTGACCGTGATGAGCCAGAACGCGGACGCGTCGCGCAGCTGGTTCGCGATCTCGTCGGCCGTGTAGAGCGCGTTGATCGTGGTGGCCGTCGCGCCGGAACGAAGGATCCCGTGGAACACGGTCGCGAACGCCGGCACATTCGGGCAGAGCAGGCCCACCGCGTCGCCCACGCCGATGCCGCGTGCGGCGAGGGCTCCGGCGAAGAGGTCGATCTGCCCGATGAGCTGGCGGTAGGTGGTCTCCGCTCCGGACATGCCGTCGACCAGCGCGACACGGTCGAGGTCGTGCTCGGAGATGTCGCCGAAGAGATACTCGTGGATCGGGACCGCGGGGATCTCGACGTCGGGGAGGATGCTGCTGACCATGGGATCTCCTTCGATCTCGGTCGCGTGCGGTCGGGCACCGCCGTCGCTTGCGATTCAGTGTCGCACAATATGGGACTGAGTGTCAGGGTCCTTTTGGGGTGACGATGAAGCCGGGCTGATCCGTCCCGTCCTGCCGGTGTGGTGCGTTCCTGCGAGCCCGCCTCTGCGGTTCGCTGGTCGCGAAGTGCGGTCAAGCGGGCGTGACAACGACACTATGCGACCAGTGAGCAGAACGGCACTGGGTACCCTTGATCCGTGCGCATCCGTCTCGACATCGCCTATGACGGCACCCACTTCCGGGGCTGGGCGAAGCAGCCGGGTCTGCGGACCGTGCAGGGCACGATCGAGGACGCGCTCGCCCGCATCGTCGGGCCCGCGGCGGCCATCGAGCGCGGGAACGGATCCGACTCCGCGACCAGCGGCGGATCGGCGACGCCGGGGGAGAAGACGGGCCTCGGCCCGCGGCTCGTCGTCGCCGGACGCACCGACGCCGGCGTGCACGCCACGGGGCAGGTCGCGCATGTCGACCTCGACGAGCAGCAGTGGGCCCGCGTGGCCACGCGCAACGGGCGGGGAGCGTCGGATCCGGCCGGGTCGCTCGCGGCGCGGATCCGCGGGGTGCTCGGGCACTACCCCGACGTCACTGTGTCGCGCACCGCGCTTGTGCCGGAGGGCTTCGACGCGCGCTTCTCGGCGGTGTGGCGCCGCTACCGCTATCGCCTCGCCGACGCCAGGGCCGGCTACGACCCGCTGCTGCGCCACGACACCACGACGATCAAGGGCACCCTCGACGAGGGCGCCATGGACGCCGCCGCACAGACCCTGATCGGCCTGCACGACTTCGCCGCGTACTGCAAGCCGCGCGACGAGGGCACCACGATCCGCACGCTGCTCGACTACCGCTGGACGCGCGATGCGACCGGCGTGCTCGTGGCCGAGGTGAAGGCCGACGCGTTCTGCCACAGCATGGTGCGCGCGCTGGTCGGCGCGTGCGCGGCCGTGGGGGAGGGGCGCCTCGAGATCGCCGACCTCGCCCGCCTGCGCGACGAGCTCACCCGCACCAGCGCGTTCAAGGTGCTCGCCGCGCGCGGCCTCACGCTGACCGAGGTCGGCTACCCCGCCGACGAGTTGCTCGCCGCTCGCGCCGCGCAGACCCGCAACCGCCGCGACCAGGACGACTGAACCGGATCCGGATCCGTAACACCCTGTGAATACTGCGCGCCCGCCCAGCGAGTCAGGAGCGCGCGCGGGTAGCGTGGAGGCGTGCGGATCATCTCCTACAACCTGCGCAAGCATCGCGCCGCGCATGAGCTCGACGATCTCGTCGACGCCCATGACCCCGACGTGCTGTGCCTGCAGGAGGGCGACACCGCGTCGCTGCCGGAGCGGGCCGGGGGACTGGTGCTCGCGCACACCACGCAGCGCAACCGGCTGGGCCTTGCGATCTACTACCGCTCCAGCGCGTTCCGTCTCGTCGACATGGCGGCGGTCTCCGTGAAGAAGTCGCTGCACGATCACGTGCTCCGCCCCGCGCACGAGCGCCTGCTGGGCGTACGGCTGCGTGACATCGACGCCGGCCGGGACTTCCTGGTCGCATCGCTGCACGCCGCCCCGCTCACCGCGCGCAACGCGCTGCGACGGGACCAGATCCGCGCCGCGCTGTCGGAGCTCTCGGAACTCGGCTGGGGCCTGCCGCAGCTCATCGTCGGCGACTTCAACTACCCCGTGTTCAAGGAGCGGCTCAGCGAGCACATGCGCGATGTCGGGTACGAGCTGGTCATGAGCGACCAGCACACGTACACGCGGTACCGGGTGTTCCGCGGGTTCTACGACTTCGCCGCGGCGTCGGGGTTCGTCGTGGAGTCGGTGCGCACTCTGCCGCAGGGGGAGTCGGACCACCTGCCGATCCTGGTGACGGCGACCCCGAAGTAGGGGCCTCGCCGGGCGCGCGGGCCCGTTCAGTGGTCGCGTATTGCGGCATTGACGCGATCTAAACCGCAATCTGCGACCAGTGAACGCAAGGTGAGGGGATCCACGGGCGGCAGCGCACGACACGGATCCCCGCGATCTACTGGGCCAGACCCAACCGTTCACCGGTTCGTCGCCGACGCGTCGTCCGGATGCAGGGTGCCGGAGAGGCGGATCCGGTGATGTGGCCTCATGCGGATGTCTGTGATCGGCTGCGGGTATCTCGGGGCCGTGCACGCGGCGGCCATGGCGTCGATCGGCCATGAGGTGATCGGCATCGACACGGATCCGACCAAGATCGCCGCGCTCGCCGCAGGACGCGCCCCCTTCTTCGAACCGGGGCTGGACGAGCTACTGGCGAGCAGCGTGGCGAGCGGGCGGCTGAGGTTCTCGGCCGACATCGCCGATGCGCGTGACGCGCAGGTGCACTTCCTCGCCGTGGGCACCCCGCAGCAGCCGGACTCCTCCGCCGCAGACCTGCGCTTCGTGCACGCGGCGCTCGATGCGCTGCTTCCGCACCTGCAGCCCGGCGACGTGGTGGCAGGCAAGTCCACGGTGCCCGTCGGCACCGCCGCGTTGCTCGCCAGGCGCGTGGCCGAGACCGGTGCGACCCTGGTCTGGAACCCGGAGTTCCTGCGCGAGGGCTGGGCGGTGCACGACACACTGCGCCCCGACCGGCTCGTGGTCGGCGCTGCGGCGGACGCCGACGGGGCGCGCGCCACCGACATGCTCCGCGAGGCATATGCGGATGCGATCGCGAGTGGCAGCCCGTTCCTGGCCACCGACCTGGCCACCGCCGAGCTCGTGAAGGGCGCGGCCAACGCCTTTCTCGCCACGAAGATCTCGTTCATCAACGCGATGGCGGAGATCGCCGAGGCGTCCGGCGCCGACGTCACGCTGCTCGCTGACGCGATCGGCCACGATGAGCGGATCGGCCGGCGCTTCCTCGGCGCGGGGATCGGATTCGGCGGCGGCTGCCTGCCGAAGGACATCCGCGCGTTCGCGGCGCGCGCGGAGGAACTGGGACGCGGGGCGTCGGTGGGTTTCCTCCGCGAGGTCGACGCGATCAATCTGCGTCGCCGAGAGCACGCCGTGCGCCTCGTGATCGACGCGTTCGGCGGCAGCGTGGTGGGGCGGCGCATCACGATGCTGGGCGCCGCGTTCAAACCGCACAGCGATGACGTGCGCGACTCGCCGGCGCTCGACGTCGCCACGCGGTTGCGCGGGCTGGGTGCGAAGGTGACGGTGACGGATCCGGAGGCGATCCCGAACGCGAAGCGCCTGCATCCGCAGCTGAAGTACAAGCGCGACCGCGACGAGGCGATCCGCAAGGCGGAGGCTCTCGTGCTCGTCACGGAGTGGGACCTGTACCGCCGCGAGCTGACCCCCGCGCACGCCGCGTCGCTGACCCCGGGACGCATCGTCGTCGACGGACGCAACTGCCTGGATCCGGCCGCGTGGCGCGCCGAGGGGTGGACGTACCTGGGCATGGGGCGCCCGTAGCCCGCGCGCAACGAAGATGGCAGGGCCGCCGGATCCGCCGCACCTGTCGCACGCGCCGCAACCGCGGCCTCGTGAGGCCAGTACCGCTTTGTCGATAGAGTCGAGTACCGCGTCGACGTGGGAAAGGCGGGGACAGATGCCCGACGATGACCTGCCCCCGAACGGGGTCGGCACCGCAGGAGCTGCGAACGGCGAACGCCTGCAGCCCGGCGACGGAGGTGCCTTCGATCTCTCTGCGCTCTTCTCGCATGAGCACGACGACGAGCGGGCCGCCGGCGAAGGCCATCACGACGACGTGGGGATCCTGTTCGCGGATCCGACGCCGGCGCAGCCGCGTCCGATGGCCCCGCAGAGTGAGGTCGACGACCTGCACCTGACGCCCGCGACCGCTCTCATCGACACCGCCGAGGGACACCTCTTCGACGAGGCTGAGATCGAGGCGCATCCTTACACGCACGCGTTCCCCGCGCCTCTGCCCGCGCGTCCCGAGCCGCAGCACGCCCAGAGCTACGGGTTCGCCCGTCCCCAGGCGATCGCGATGGCGGTGGGACTCGTGATCACGGCCGCCGGCGCCGGCTGGGCCCTCGCGACTCCGGCCGCGTCCTCGCCCGTGACCGTGCAGGCGTCTCCGAGCGCGACGGTCGATCCTGAGCGCGTGGCGAAGGTCAACGATTCGGTCGACGCGCTGGCTGGAGCGGTGGCGGCCGCACAGACCCGCGCCGATTCGTTCACGGGGCCGCTGGCGGCCATGGCCGGATCCAGTGACGAGTCCGCACGGCTCGCCGCCGAAGCCGCGCGTCAGGCCTATGTCGCCGCCATCGCCGCGGTGAAGGCGCCGAAGCCGGCCGGCAAGAGCGCGACCAACACGTCGCTGGACCAGCTCGAGCGCGACGTCGCGGCAGCGAACGCGTCCCTCACCGCCGCGAATGCAGGGTTCCGCGGAGCGATCACCACGTTCCGACAGTCGATCCCGCCGTTCGCCGCGGCGGCCGTGGCCGACAACCCCGACGCCGCGGAGCCGTTCCGCATCGCGGTGACCGATACCGCGGCAGCCGCGGCGGCTTCGGATCCGTTCGGCCCGACGCCGTTCGCCGCCATGGAGGCCTGGCGCAACGCGCTCGCCGCCCTCATCGCCGACCAGGCGCGCGCCGTCGCGGAGGCGGAGTCGAACGGATCCGGCGGATCTGGCGGATCCGGCGGCACCGGAGGTACGGGCACGGACGGCGGAACCACGACGGAGCCGACCACGCCGCCGACGGAGCCGTCCTCGCCGCCGCCGACCACCGATCCTCAGCCCACCGGTCCGCCGATCATCCTGCCGACGCCGTGAGCCTCAGCCGCCGATCGCCGCACCGGAACGGAGGTTGGAGACGAACCTCCGGACGTCTTCGTGCAGAGCGGGGCGGGCTCCTTCGAGCGGATGCTCGTCGTCGATGATCTCGCCTAGGCGCTCCAGATCCGCGCGGATGACGTGCTCGGCCCGGCGAAGACCCCACGACTCGAACTCCGCCTGGAGGTCTTGCAGCGTGATCGCCGAATGCCGATACTCGCCGTTCACGGCGAGGGCGAGCCGCCCGGATGTTCCCTGGACAGCATGCGGGACCATGTCGTACGCCGGTGCCAGTCGGGTCTCGCCGTCCTCGAGATGCAGCAGGCCAAGATTCTTGGCGTGCATGTCGAGGTTGCCGATCGCCACGGCCAGCGTCGTCATCGTCGCGAGCCGGCGCAGGTCGCGGGCGGACGTGTGGCGTTGGAGGGTCGTGGCGACACGGGCAAGACTGACAAGGCCGCCGAACTCCTGATACTTCTGATTCGCTCCGGCGCCCAGCGCCTGGTTGAAGTCCTCCTGGTGGATCCGTCTTCCGCCCTGACGATCGAAGCGCTCGATCACGAGGGTGTTGATCCCCGCGAAGTCCATGATCCGGGTATCGAACGAGGCGACGTCGAGTCGGCGCGCGAGCCGCGATCCATACTCTTCATCGAAGACGACTGTCGGGTGCGCGTCGAGTTGCGGCTTGAGGATATGGGTGGTGGGGTGTCCGCCGAGTGCTTGGGCCCAGCCCTCGGCGGTCCTGGTCAGGGCGATCTTGGGTTGCACTCCGCCGAGAGACGTCCGGCCTTGTTGCACGGCGTTGCCGAGAGGTGCTCCCATCGGATCTTGGAGAAGAGCACGGATCTGCTCTGCGTCGACCTCTCGCAGGGACGGCCTGCGAGGTTCCGACGGATCGTCGAGATCCCAGATCTGCAGAGCACCGGCGACATCGCGGCCGAAACGCGCGAGGAAGGCCGGTGTGTCCCCGCGACGGAGCCCGGCTTGCCCGAGCATGAAGTCGTACTGGTCTCCCTCAGGCAGCAACTCGGCGAACCAGTTGCGTCGGCGGGACGCATGGTCGCGTCGCTGGGCGGAGACGAGAGGGATCGCGACGGAGAGCGCGGTGCTGTTGCTGCCGAAGTGCTCCAGGGCCGTAGCTGAGGCGTGGAAGTCGAAGGTGCGGGCGCTGCCCTCGAGCGTTCCGATCATCGTGTCGTAGAGTTCAACCGCGAGGCGCATCGTCGTCCCAGCTCGCGGTGAATTCGAGGCCTGTCGTGCGTGCCATCTCGAGCAGCCGTCGGAGCAGGATCGTGGATTGACCGCTTTCGATCGCGCTGATGGTGCTCTGCGGCACGTCGAGTTCGGCGGCCATCTGGGTCTGCGTGAGTCCTCGTGCGAGACGCGCCTGCTGGAGTGCGAGTCCGAAGTCGGCGGGCGCTCGCAGGCGGGCGCTGTGCCGTGTCATAGGGGCTCCTCGTGTCCGCGGATCGTGAAAACACGATACACCCGCGGTATCGCAATTTCTAGATATGGCTGCCTTATCGCGAAATCACGATAGGGTAGTCCGGGCCCGCCGATCGCGGATGGCGTTTCGGGGCACGGGGAATCGCATTTCGGGATCGATGAACGGACCTGGGTCCGCCTGAGGCGGACGCCCCTCGCGGGTCTACTCCTTCGCGGGCGTGCACCCCGGGGCGTCGATCGTGACGGGCGTGGCCTTCACCATCGGGGTGTGGCGCACCTCGAGCGGGCCGTACGCGCCGGCCGGAGCGCTGAACGTCGCCACGACGGTCGCGGTCTGCCCGGGTGCCATGAGCACGTTGACCTTCGCCACGGTGCGGCCCAGATGCGGCTGCCCGGATACGCCCACGGGCTGGCCATCGACGGTGACGCCCGTGAGAGTGGATCCGACCGGTCCGTACAGGTACACGTCCGTGGAGGCGTGCCCCTTGGGGAAGAAGAGGCCGGGGTCGACGTACGCCGGCAGACCGGGGACCGCGGCCGGATCGAGCGTGTTCTGCAGCGTGACCGTGCTGGAGAACGTCGGTGCATCGGGCTTCTGGCATTGCGTGCTCGACACGGCGACGCCCATCTGCATGTAGTAGTCGAGTTTGCTCGCCGTGAGGTCGTCGACGTAGACGCCGAGGTCGGTGGTCTTGGTGTTGTCGCTGGGCATGTTGCCGCCCACCGGGGTGCCCGCCAGCATCTTCGCCTGCGCCTCGTCGCCGGGGGAGTACATCAGGCGCCCCTCGTTCGAGGCCTGCACCAGTGCGGTCAGCAGTGTCTTGGGGTCGGCGTGCGTGGTGAGGAGCGCGTCGAACACGCTCCTGGCGGCGGCCGCGAAGAAGGCGTCCTGCGTGGCGGGGTCCGGATACTTCGCGTACACCTCGTTCAGCAATAGCGGCACGGCGTTGTCAGCCGTGATGGTCTCGCCGAACGGAGTGGGCATCGTCACCGGACCGATGGCGCGCAGCAGGTAGCCGAGGGCGACCGGATCCATCGACGCGACGGCATCGACGGGGGTGCCGTATGTTTCCGCCCACCAGGCGCGCACGATCTGCGCGGTCTCGCTGAAGTCGGGGGAGAGCGTGGCGTCCTGGATGTAGCGGCCGATCTTGTTGCCGTAGAGGGCCTCGGTCTCGGGGTTCAGCGGGATGATCGGATCCGGCCGGCCGTTCTGAAAGTCCGTGGAGTTGGCCTGCTGCGTCACGGAGATCTTGCCGTTCTCCGCCGTCAGCATCGTGATCGCGGCGGGGTTGCCGCCGGTGCCGCGCGACTCGGCGTTGTTCTGGAAGATCAACAGGTAGTGCTGCGGGCCGTCGGCGCCCAGGGCCTTCGGCAGGATCGTGAGCGCGTTGTGGATCGGGGTCACGGCGGGCTCGATCTTCGCTATTGCGGCGTCGAGCTGGGCGACGCCCGAGGCGACCTGGGGTAGGAGGGCGGAGCGGTCGAGCGTGTCGAGGGCCGTCCGGATCCGTGTGACGCTCTTGTTCGCCGTCTCGATCGTGGCGGCGAGTTTGGAGAGGTTGGCGACGTCGATGCCGCCGTCTTTCGGCATCAGCGCCTTCAGGTCGATCGCCGTGAGCGGCGTGATCGCGTTGGTGACGAGGTCGTTGACGGATCCGGCGACCACGCGTGCGGCCACGAGGTTCGGCCCGGCCACCGGCACCCACTCCGCGCTCTTCCACAGTCGGCCGGTGGTCTCCTTCTCCGCGGCGGCGGTCAGCTGGGAGATCTGAGCGATCGTGGTCTTGGCGCCGGCGGTGTTGCCGTCGAGCATCTGCTGCTGCACGGTGTCGACGAGCGGGATCGCCTTCTCGAGGTCGGCCTTCGCCGCCATCGCGTGCCCGTACAGCTGCTTCGCCGCGAGGAATCCGCCGATCGCGAGCCCGATGAGCACGAGCAGGATCGCGATCGGCACCCAGAACCGCGCGCTCTTCAGGAGAGGGCGACGGTATCTCTTCTTGGATTTCTCGTGCTCGGGATCCGCGTCGACGAGAAGACGTGCGAGTGTGCCGTCCGATTCGGGTGAAGAGTTCTCGGGAGCCGGGCGCGCCCCACGTTCTTCGTGTCGGGATGGCACGGTGCGAGTCTAGGGATCCGGCGGGCTGCAAGCCATGGTCGCGCGGCGTCGATTTGGCCACAGTCGCAAACGCAGGCGGCGACTCCGCGTTGCACCGGCTGGGCCTGCAGGCAGCCGCGTGATCGTACGAAATGCGAACGAAAAAAGTACACGAGGCGTCACTTTCCGGACAATGTCACTCGGCGTTCTCACAGGTATGGGATCCTGGAGACACAGGGGGAGTGGTTCGGGGCCCTGCTCCGCGCCTCGGGATGGCTGACGACGAGCGTCCGCGCATGGACGCGTCGCAGAGACGATGAGGGGGGATCTGCGGTGCAAAGCGGTATCCGAGAGGCACCTGTCGCAAGGGCGACCCGCGAGATGGTGACCCGGCAGCGGCGCCGACGCTGGGTGGCCGCGCTGGACGCCTGCGCGTGGGTGCTCGGAACGTTGCTCGCCGTCGGCCTGCGCCTCGACTTCGGCATGCCCTTGTCGGGGTGGATCGCCACGCTTGCGCTGGGCGCCGTCGCCGCTGCGCTCCAGCTGATCGTCGGTTATGCGCTCGCGTTGTACCGAGGCCGCTATCCCTATGGTTCTTTCAGCGAGGTGTGGACGATCGCTCTCATCGTGGGCGGGATCACCCTGATTCTCTCCTCGGTCGTCATCCCGTCCGGGAACATGGTCGGCCTTCCTCGCGCAACGGTCCTGCTGGCCGGGCCGTTCGTGCTGCTCCTCATGTTCGGGGTGCGCTACCTCGCCCGCCTGACCGTCGAGCGTTCCAGGAAGCCCTCGAGCAGTGCTGAGCGAACCCTTGTGCTCGGTGCGGGGTATCTCGGAGACCGCCTGTTGCACACGATCACCACCGACCCCGGTTCGCCGATCCTCCCCGTCGGGCTGATCGACGATGACCCTGCCAAGAAGAACCTGCGGCTGCGCGGGGTGCCGGTGCTCGGTCGCCGCAGCCAGCTCGCCGAGATCGCGGAACGGACCGGCGCCACGAGGTTGGTGATCGCGCTCGGCAACGCCGACAGCGTGCTGATGCGCGAGCTCAGTGACGCAGCGGACGCGGCCGGCATGAGCGTGTCGGTCACGCCCACCATCACCGACTACATGCTCGACGGGCATGCCACGGTCGACGTGCGCGACATCGAGATCGAAGACCTCATCGGTCGCCACCCGGTCGACACCAACGTCGAACTCATCGCCGGCTACATCACCGGCAAGCGTGTGCTCGTGACGGGCGCGGGCGGATCGATCGGATCCGAACTTTGCCGTCAGCTCGCGAAGTTCGGTCCCCGTGAGCTGATCATGCTCGACCGGGACGAGACGGGCCTGCAGACGGCTCAGCTCGGCACGGCCGGCAACGGCCTGCTCGACAGCAAGGACGTCGTGCTGGCCGACATCCGCGACGAGGCGGTGCTGAACGCGATCTTCGACGAGCGTCGGCCCGAGGTGGTCTTCCACGCGGCGGCCCTGAAGCACCTGCCGATGCTCGAGCAGTATCCGGACGAGGCCTGGAAGACGAATGTCATCGGTTCTCTGAACGTGCTGCAGGCGGCACGCCGGGTCGGCGTGAGCCACTTCGTCAACATCTCCACCGACAAGGCCGCGAACCCGACCAGCGTGCTCGGGCACTCCAAGCGGGTCGCCGAGAAGCTCACCGCCTGGGCGGGCGAGCAGACCGGCATGCAGTATCTATCGGTGCGCTTCGGCAACGTGATCGGCAGCCGCGGATCCATGCTTCCGACGTTCCAGCGTCTGATCGCCGACGACAAGCCGATCACGGTCACGCATCCAGACGCGACCCGGTACTTCATGACGATCCCCGAGGCATGTCAGCTCGTGATCCAGGCGGGCGGCATCGGCCGTGCCGGCGAAGTGCTCATCCTCGACATGGGCGAGCCCGTCTCGATCCTCGAGGTCGCCAAGCGCATGATCTCGATGTCGGGCAAGGACATCGACATCGTCTTCACGGGCCTCCGGCACGGAGAGAAGCTGCATGAGGACCTGGTCGGAGCTCGAGAGAACCTCGAACGGCCCTTCCACCCGCAGATCTCGCACGCGCACGCCGACACGATCAGCCCTGAGCGGCTCGACAAGGCAGGCTGGGAAGCGCGGATGAAGGCGGTGCCCCGTATCAACGACACGGCGATCGTCGACCGCATCGTCGTGGAACACGCTGTCAACGACTCGACGCGCATCGCGCAGGAGGCCTCCTCGAATGGCTGAACGGATCTACATGTCCTCCCCGGATGTCACGGAACTGGAGGAGCAGTCGATCATCTCCGCGATCCGTTCGGGCTGGATCGCTCCTCTCGGCCCTGATGTCGATGCGTTCGAGTCGGAGCTCGCGGCGCGACTCGATGTCGCGCACGGTGTCGCCCTGAGCTCGGGAACCGCTGCGCTGCACCTGGGGCTGCTGACCCTGGGAATCAAGCCCGGAGACATCGTCGTGACGTCGACCATGACGTTCGCCGCGACGACCAACGCGATCGTCTACACGGGTGCCGAGCCCTACTTCGTCGATGCTGATCCGCAGACGGGGAACATGGATCCCGCGCTGTTGCGAGAAGCCCTGACAACCCTGCGCGACGCGGGTGAGCACGTCGGGGCGGTCGTCCCCGTCGATCTGCTCGGCAAGGCGGTGGACTACACGGCGATCCTGGCGATCGCGGATGAGTTCGGCGTTCCCGTTCTCGCCGACGCGGCGGAGTCACTGGGTGCATCCCACGCGGGACAGGCCGCGGGCAGTTTCGGGCGAGCGTCGATCGTCTCGTTCAACGGGAACAAGATCATGACGACCTCGGGCGGCGGGATGCTGCTCACTGACGACGCTGACTTCGCGCACCACGTGCGATATCTCGCGACGCAGGCGCGACAGCCCGTCGTGCACTACGAGCACGTCGATGTCGGCTACAACTACCGCATGAGCAACCTGCTCGCGGCGCTGGGCCGTGCACAGCTCTCACGGCTCGATGCCATGATCGCGCGTCGTCGTGAGATGCGGGAGCTCTACAAAGAGCTCTTCGCGACCGTCGATGGGGTCGAGGTCTTCGGCGCGGATGGTGACGAGTGCGACAACGTGTGGCTCACGTCGATCCTGGTCGACGAGAAGCGCACCGGCTGGGCTCCGTCTGACCTCTCTGCGGCGCTCGCAGCGGATGACATCGAGAGCCGGCCGCTCTGGAAGCCGATGCACAAGCAGCCGGTGTTCGCCCACCTTCGCGGCAGCATCAACGGCACCTCGGAGAAGCTGTTCGAATCGGGCCTCACCCTGCCCAGCGGGTCCGCGTTGACCGAGCCGCAGCGGGCTCGTGTGGTCGAAGGCATCAACGCCTTCGTCGGAGGGCGCTGAGGCGTGGCACGCGGCAGCCGAACCTACGACGTCCTCAAGCGCTTCCTCGACATCGTGGCGTCCGTCGTGGCGCTCGTCCTACTGTCTCCCGTGCTGGCGATCGTCGCCATGATGGTGGCTATCCGCCTGGGCAGGCCGGTGCTGTTCGTGCAGCCGAGACCGGGCAAGGACGGCCGCATCTTCCGGCTGCGCAAGTTCCGGTCGATGCGCGACATCGACGAATCCAAGGGGCTCGTCAGTGACGCGGATCGGCTGACGGCCTTCGGTCGCAAGCTGCGCTCTACCAGCCTCGACGAGCTGCCTTCGCTGTGGAACGTGCTCCGCGGCGATATGAGCGTTGTCGGACCACGCCCCCTGCTGGTCGAGTACCTTCCGAAATACACCCCCGAGCAGGCGCGACGGCACGAAGTCCGTCCCGGAATCACCGGTCTGGCCCAGGCCAGCGGCCGCAACGCTCTCAGCTGGGAGGACAAGTTCGCCCTCGATGTCGAGTACGTCGATCACCGTAGTCTGGAGTTGGATGCCCGCATCATCCTCGCGACCTTCCGCTCCGTGATCGCGCGAGACGGCATCTCGGCGGAAGGGCAGGCGACGATGTCGAAGTTCGGGGAAGCGGATGGCTGACGGCATCATCGTCATCGGAGCCGGCGGATTCGGTCGAGAGACGCTTGACGTCATCGAGGCGATCAACGCCGTCACCCGGGACTCCGTCTGGGATGTCATCGGAGTGGTGGACGACGCGCCCGCCGAGATCCAGATCGAGCGGCTGCGTGACCGCGAGATCCGTCTCCTCGGAGAGATCGAGGCGAATCGCGAGCTTTTCGACGGCACGCACTACGTCGTGGGCATCGGTTCACCCAGCGTCCGGACTCGTATCGCGGAGAAGGTGGAAGCGTGGGGGGCAAAGCCTGCAACACTGGTGCACCCGGGCGCGGTGGTCGGGACGCGCGTAGTGATTGCGGCGGGCTCGGTGGTGTGCGGAGGTGTGCAGATCTCGACGAATGTGCGCTTGGGTAGTCATGCGCACGTCAATCCAGGGGCGGTCATCGGACATGACACCGCGCTCGACGAGTTCGTCTCGGTCAACCCGGGCGCGGTCGTCTCGGGAGAGGTTCTGGTGGGAGCTCGCGTATTGATCGGAGCCGGCGCAGTCGTGCTCCAAGGGCTCGCTATCGGCGACGATTCAGTCATTGGCGCTGCCGCGTGCGTGACGAAGGGCGTGCCTGCCGGTGTCGTGGTCGTGGGAGTCCCTGCTCGACCCGTAGAGCGCGAGGGCGTCTCGTGAGAGTGCTCGTTCTGTCGCAGTACTTCACTCCGGAGCCGGTGCCGATCCCCGCGGAAGTCGCTGAGTCACTCAGCAGCAGGGGCCATTCGGTGCGCGTGCTGACCGGATTCCCAAACTATCCGGCCGGAGCCCTCTACGAGGGCTACCACCAGAAGCGTGGTCACCGGGAACAGCACGGAACGTTCGAGGTACTCCGGGTCCCGATGATCATCGACCATTCGCAGAATGTCCTGAAGCGAATGACCAACTATGCGTCGTTCGCGTTGTCGGCGCTCAGCGTCCGTCGGTTCTCCAAGGACGCCGACGTCGTCTATGTCTATGCCACCCCGATGACGGCCGCTATCCCCGCATGGGTCTGGCGGCTCACCTTCCGAGTGCCCTTTGTGCTCCATGTTCAGGACTTGTGGCCCGACTCCGTTCTGGGCTCCTCGATGGTGGGAGAAAGAGGGGCTCGGCTGATCAGTCGAGTGCTCTCGCCTTGGCTGCGCAGCATGTATCGCAAAGCCGCCGCGGTCATCGGGATTGCTCCGACGATGGTGTCGACGTTGATTGAACGAGGGTCGCCTGCTGCGACGACGACCCTCATCTACAACTGGGCCGGTGACGCCGGTGACGCCGGCGACGTCGTCGACCGACCCGTTCGGGATGGTGCCCCAGTCCGAGTGGTCTATGCGGGCAACGTCGGCGCGATGCAGGACCTCGGGACCGCGATCAGGGCCGCGCATGCCGCGAAGGATGCCGGCGTTCACCTTGAGATCGTCGGGGACGGCGTCGCGCGTGAGGGCCTGCAAACGTTGGCAAGGGAACTGGGCGCGGAGAACGTCTCGTTCCACGAACCTGTACCGCGTGATCGGATGCCGGAGATCTACGACCGCACCGATGTGGCGTTGGTTTCCCTCAAGGACCTGCCCGTGTTCCGTGGCACGATCCCTTCCAAGTTCCAGGGAGTGCTCGCAGCGGGTCTGCCTGTCCTCACGACGGTGCAGGGCGATGTCCGGGACTTCGTTGAAAGGCACGGTCTCGGGTTCACGGCTGACGCGGAAGACGTCAGCGCGCTCGAGTCGTCAATGCGTGCTGTCGCGGCGAGCTCCGCAGAGGAACGCGGACAGATGGCGGCGAGTGCAGTGCGCGCATACCGCGAGAGCTTCACCCGAGAATCGGGCATGGACAGAATCGAAAATGTGCTCCTTGAGTCAGCACGAAGAAAGGGCGGGCGGAGATGACCGGGTCGTACGACGGAGCGAAGATTCTCGTGACGGGTGGAACGGGGTCATTCGGGCACACAGTCGCCCGGAAGCTGCTCGAGAGCGATGTTGCTGAGATCCGGATCTTCAGCCGCGACGAAGCCAAGCAGGATCTGATGCGGCACGAGGTCCGTGACACTCGGCTTCGCTTCTACGTCGGTGACGTGCGCGACTTCGACAGTGTCGAGCGGGCGACCCGGGACGTTGACTTCATCTTCCATGCAGCTGCGCTCAAGCAAGTGCCGTCCTGTGAGTTCTTCCCGATGGAAGCTGTGCGCACAAACGTGCACGGCAGTGAAAACGTCGTGCGCGCCGCAGATCGCAATGGCGTCAAGTCCGTTGTCTGCCTCAGCACCGACAAAGCGGTCTACCCGGTGAATGCCATGGGGATGTCCAAGGCGATGATGGAGAAGGTCGCCCAGTCGTACGGGCTGAACAATCCGCACGCCGCTACCACGGTCTCTTGCGTGCGGTACGGCAACGTCATGTACTCGCGCGGCTCGGTGATTCCGCTCTTCATCAATCAGCTGAAGTCCGGCAAGAACATCACCGTGACCAATCCGGAAATGACGCGATTCATGATGTCTCTGGCGCACTCGGTGGACTTGGTCGAGTTCGCGTTCCACAACGCACACCAGGGCGATCTGTTCGTGCGTAAGGCCCGAGCGACCTCCATCGCGACGCTCGCACAAGCCGTGCTGAATCTCTTCCGCTCGTCCGCCCGCATCGAAGTCATCGGCACCCGGCACGCCGAGAAGCTCTCAGAGGCGCTCGCCACCAGGGAGGAGCTCTCCCGCGCGCACGACATGGGGGACTACTTCCGTGTCGCCGCCGACAATCGGGATCTCAACTACAACCTCTACTTCGAGGAGGGCAACGTTGAGCAGCACAGCTTCGAGGATTACGACTCGCACACCGTTGAGCAGATGGAGGTCGAAGCAGTCGAACAGTTGCTGTTGACCCTGCCTGAGGTGCGCCGTGAGCTGGCGCTTGCGGGTATCGATGCGGAGACGGAGCACAACGCGTGAGCAAGATCGCTCTCACAGGCGCCAATGGCTTCCTAGGGTGGCACACGCGAGCCGCTGCGCACGCGGTCGGCGATGAGTTCGAGTCGATCCAGGTCGGCAATGACTTCGACGTGGCTGAGGCTGCGGCAGCTATCGATAGCAGCGAACGCGCGCTCCACATCGCGGGCATCAATCGTGGGTCCGATGAGGAGGTCTCGTCAGGGAACATTCAGTTCGCTGAGCAGTTCGCCGCAGCATTGCGTGCCGCAACGCAGCCGCCGTCGGTCGTCGCCTTCGCGAACTCGACTCAGGCGGACAATGGCTCCGTCTATGGCGACGCGAAGAGCCGTGCGGCCGGCATCATCGCCGCGGCAGCTGATGACATCGGCGCCGAGTTCCAGGACCTGTGGTTGCCGAATCTCTTCGGCGAGCATGGGCAGCCCTTCTACAACGCCGTGACTTCCACGTTCTGTCACCTCCTCGCTCACGGCGAGGAGCCGATCGTGCAGCAGGACCGTGAGCTGACGCTGCTGCACGCGCAGGACGCGGCTGACCTTCTCCTTGGCGCCATCTCGCGGGAGGAGAGCAGAACGAAAGAGCGACGAGAGTTCGTCTCTGGACTGCTGCACCGCCTGAAGGAGATCTCCGTGCTCTACGCCGCTGGGGAGATCTCCGACGTCAGCACCGATTTCGGACGAGATCTCTTCAACACCTACCGGTCGTTCACGTTCCCTCAGCATGCGCCGGTTCGGTTGCAGCGCCATGCAGATGCACGAGGCTCCTTCTTCGAGATCATTCGCTCTCATGGTGGCGACGGGCAATCCTCGTTCTCGACAACCGTCCCGGGTATCACCCGAGGCGATCACTATCACCGTCGGAAGATCGAACGGTTCACCGTCCTGTCGGGAGTCGGTCGGATCTCTTTGCGCCGGCTGTTCACGAGCGAGGTGATCTCGTTTGACGTCTCCGGAGACGAGCCCGCGGCGGTCGACATGCCGACAATGTGGGCGCACAACATCACGAACATCGGATCCGAGACGTTGTACACGTCCTTCTGGACCGACGACATCTTCGACCCTCAGAACCCCGACACGATCGCCGAGGTGGTATGACAATGACCGAAAAGCTGAAAGTGCTGACCGTCGTCGGCACGCGTCCGGAGATCATCCGGCTGTCTGCCACGATCAAGCTCCTGGATGAGCACACCGAGCATGTCCTTGTGCACACCGGGCAGAACTACGACTACGAGCTCAATGAGGTCTTCTTCGAAGATCTTGGTCTGCGTAGGCCGGACCACTTCCTGGAGGCAGACACATCGTCACTCGGGGCGGCTCTTGGATCGATTCTGACCAAGATCGAGAAGGTACTGATCGAGGAGCGGCCGGACGCCTTCCTCGTACTCGGGGACACCAACAGCTGCATCTCTGCTGTCATGGCCAAGCGCATGCGTATCCCGGTCTTCCACATGGAGGCAGGGAATCGCTCGTTCGACGAGAACGTTCCTGAAGAGACCAATCGGCGCCTTGTGGACCATGTCTCGGACTACAACCTCGTCTACACCGAGCACGCTCGCCGAAACCTTCTCGCCGAAGGGATCCATCCTGCTCGGATTCTGTTGACGGGCTCTCCGATGCGTGAGGTCCTGGAGCAGAACCGCGCACAGATCGATGCGAGTGACGTGCTCGAGAGGCAAGGACTCACCGCCGGCGGGTACTTCCTGGTCAGCCTGCACCGGGAGGAGAACGTGGACAACCCGGTGCGACTGAGTGCGGCGCTGGACGCCCTCCAGGCACTTCGCTCGGAGTATGGACTGCCCATTCTCGTGTCGACTCATCCGCGCACGCGGAATCGCCTCGAATCGTTGCCGGAGACTTCGAAAGACGGCATCGTCTTCCATCCTCCCTTCGGGTTCCACGACTACTGCAAGCTGCAGCTGGAAGCGCGTCTCGTTCTATCGGACAGCGGCACCATTAGTGAGGAAGCCAGCATGCTCGGTTTTCCTGCAATCACGATGCGGGACTTCATCGAGCGGCCTGAGGCGCAGGACGCGGGAGTGATCATCACCGCCGGCGTGACTCCGGGCAGCGTGCTTCAGGCGGTTGCGCTGCGGCTGGCTGGCCAGGCAACGGACTCTCGGGCAATTCCCGTCGGGTACGAGGTTGGCGACACCTCGTGGCGGGCTACGTCGTTCATCGTCTCGTCGGCGCACTCGCATCGAGCGCGTCTGGGGCTTCATGCTTGACGAGGGTGGGCAGCTGGTCTCGATCCTGTCTCCGATCTTCAATGAATCTGCCCATCTCGAGGAGATGATCGAAAGCGTCCTGTCACAGTCGTACACGCAAATCGAGTTGATCCTCGTCGATGACGGATCTACCGATGACACCGTCGAAAAGGCTAACGCGGCCAGCCGCCGTGACCAGCGGGTGCGTGTCATCAGTGAGGGTAAGCTCGGTAAGGTCGAAGCCTTCAACCGCGCGTTCGAGGCATCGCGGGGCACTGTGATCCTGCTCCTGGGCGGCGATGACGTCCTGCCGCCCCGTTCGATCGAAGTCCGGGCGAAAGCGGTTCTCTCAGCGCGGTCGGTGGACACTCCTCGCGTGGCCGCCTATGCCCGATTGAGGACCTTCTCTGACGATCCGAAGTTTGATGGACAGATCATCCCCCGCGACTCGCGACGAGGCTCGCGATCTGGCGGGACGATTGCAATGTCGCGAGAGCTGGCTCAGAACGCATTCCCGATCCCAGCCGCCTTGGTCGCAGAGGACCTGTGGATCGGCGGCATCGCGGGATCCGTGTCGGACGTACAGCTCGACATTCCGGAGATCGTCCTGAACTACCGCATCCATGCCGGGAACTCGAACCCGCGCGGACAGGACTTCGCCCGAATGACGGAATCGATGCACGCCCGCATGCGCGCCTACCACCTCCTTTCGGAAGTCACCGACCTGCCCGTCGCGCCCGCGGATCGACGGCGGTTCGCGATCCTTGCCGCGGTCGAGGACGAGCGATATGCGGGTCGGACTCTGCGAGTCCTGATCCACAGAGGTGCGTCATGGAGCGTCCGGCTACGAGCGGCATCGATGGCTTCATCGCCGCTCTTTGCCTTGCGTACCCGCCTCTTCAAGCTCTTCTCAGGATGGTGAGCCCCGAGCACGGCTGGCCGGGCACAGCGAGTCCCCACGCCGTCGGGCATGAGTCCTGTCTGTTGATGGAAGCGACGCCGGGCAATGCACGAGAGAGAGGCGAAACAGGCGCTGAGCTAGACTGGAAAGAACGTCCCTCGGAACAACGAAGGAGCGGGCACCGTTGATGAGCGCGGGAGTCATGCGAGTGCTCGAAGCAGGCAGTCAAGCAGGTGCCGTGAAGGAGACCTCATGACTTCGCCCGGCGGATTCGCGCAGACGCGTAGGGAGTCTGTCGAAACCAGCCGCACGAGTCCGGTCAATCGTCTGATTCTTTTTGTCATTCCGATCACTGGCATTCTTGCGGGAGCTTTTTCAATTCAGGGTGTATCGCCACATGCGGTTGTAAGCGCATTGGCTGGCATCGCTGGTATGGCTGCGGTGGTGTCGTCGCGGGCACCGATTAGTCCTGTGGCCCGCATGGTTCTGTGGGTCAGTATCGCTTGGGCGATCGTCACGGCGATCCACGTTGTCCTTCGAGGCGTCCAGATCGACAATGAGGTGACGATCACTTTGTCAGGACTCGCGATCCTCATCGGCGTCTCATCGATGCGGACGAGTCGCACGGCACTGCAGTCTTTCACTATAGGGTGGACGTTCGCCTACATGATCGCCGTCGCGGGAGCCCTGGCAGAGAAATTCCTGGGCTTCCTGCCGAGGAACAACTATCTTGTGCTGCAGGGGGGCCGCTCGCTCGAGGTCGTCGGGCTTTCGAGCTTCTTTGGGAACCCGAACGGCTTCGCACTGTTCTTGCTAGCAACGAGCATCGTCTTCGCCCCCCGTGTGATCAGTGCCGCCAGGCCTAGCACCCGGCTTCTCTATTGGCTGCTTGAGTTCTCCATTGTCTACTTCATGATTCAAACCAACAGCCGGACGGGGGTGACGCTCCTCCTCCTCGCCCTGATAGTTGTGGTCTGGGTGGTGTTGTCAGGTCATCCGGTCCTGCGCGTGATGGCTGCTCTCGTCTCGGTGTGCGCGATCATTGCTCTTTCTCTGGGTGTGGGAAACGTGAATCTCTCTGACGAACTTCAACGAGTCTCCCTCCTCTCCGATACCACGGTGGACGACAGCTCGTTCGTGGTCAGATACAACCTCTTCCTCAGCGGACTCGACTTCTTCGGGGAGAGTCCCATCATCGGCATCGGTCCGAGCATGTTCCAGCAATACATGTTGGCGGGACGCAGCACCTATCCGACGATGGGCATCATCAACCCGCATGGAGGCACGATCCAGCTGCTGAGCGAATTCGGAATTATTGTCTTCGCATTGTTCATCGTGCTTCTTATAAGGCTCTGGGGCCGCGCATTCCGGCATCTGAGAACCGCGCCATCGGCACGGACGAGCCAGTTCGCAACCGCCATTTCAGTATTGATGTTGATCGCGGCGTTGCCTTTTGCGTCAACAATGCACAGTACATTCTTGGCGGATCCATCAGCCTGGCTCTTCCTGAGCGCGATCGTCGTGTTGGACCGGATGAGCGACGCTGACTCGAAAGCGGTTGAATCCACCTTGGTCGACAAAGCGGATCTGCGGTGACATGCTCGAGCGCCTGAAGCGAAGCGAGGTGGCCCGCAACGTGATGACCCTGGGCGCCGGGAACTTCGTCGGTCAGGTCATCACTGTCGCCGGCCTGCCCATCCTGAGTCGAGTCTATGGCCCTGCGGCGTATGGCCTTCTCGCGATCTATGTTTCGATCTCGATGCTGGTCTCTGTCGCGGGAACAGGGCGGTACGAATTCGCCATCGTTCTCCCTACAAGTGAGCGCAGTGCCCTCGCAGTTCGAATGCTAGCGCACCGACTGCTTTGCACCGTGTCAACTCTGTCGTTCCTGGTGCTTCTCGTCTTTCTCGACCCCATAGCCGAAATGTTGAATGCCGTCCCGTTCAAGTTCTGGCTCTTGACGATTCCTCTGAACGTCCTTCTTATGGGTGAACTTTCTATTTTGAACCTCTGGCATACACGGGCGAAGTCGTTTCGAGCTCAAGGCCTCGCTAGAATCTTGCTTAGCGTGGGGACTGTCGGTTTTCAGTTAGTTCTTGGCCTTTGGGTCTTCCCGGACATACGCGGCCTCGTCCTCGGGTTGATGATCGCGCAACTGGGGTCTTGCCTGTATCTCGAGCTAAGCGACGTCGCCGCCAAACGGAAAGTGCGAGGGGTCCAACGGACGAGATTGTTCGTCATCCTGCGCCGCTATCGGAAGATGCCCTTGCTTAATGCGCCGACGGCTCTCCTGGACAGCGTGCGCACCAACGGCGTCAATCTGCTTGTGGGCAGCCAGTCGATGTCGGCTCTTGGCCAATACTCTATGGCGTGGCGAAGCGTGCAGGTTCCTTTGGGGCTGATTGGTGCCGCTCTGAGCCAGGTCTTCTTCCAGAAAATGTCCAGCGACGGCCGGGGGGCGCTATTTACGACGGTATGGAATTCCGTAGTGCGATCGCTCCTTGTCAGTCTTCCGATCTTCATCCCGATCTTCGTCTTTGCACCACAATTGCTGCCGTTGTTTCTGGGTCATGAGTGGGAAGATGCGGGGCTCTACGCGCAAGCCCTGACGCCCTGGCTCTACTTGAATCTCGCAACTGCTCCCATTGCGACGGTGTTCGTCGTCGCGGAGGCCCAAGGGCGACAGGCCATGTTCGGACTGCTCTATACATTCTGCGCTTTGATGCCACTGCTGATAATCAGGGAAAACTTGCTCATGGCCGTATGGGTGATGAGTATGGCAATGTCGGCTTGCCTATTGGGATTCATTTTCCTTGCATTGCTCACGGCGCGGGAGTATGACTCACAGCATCCGTTGCTAAGGTCTTCAGCAGTAGACGGTGAACGTCGATGAAGCGAACGATGCTGAATGTAAGAAAGAATCTGCAGAAGCGAGATAGGCTTGGCTGGCGCGTCAATTTAGTTCTCGATGCCGTCTTTGACTTTTCGATGGCAGTTGCCTTCGAGCCCTGGATGTCTTTACGGATGTGGTGGCAACGCCCGACGCTTCCCCCTTTGGTGCGGTTGCCTGATGCAAAGACACGAGTGCTGGTGGCCCCTCTGAATTTTGCGGGACAGGGGTACGCGTGGGCGCGTGCGATTGAGCAATTCATACCGAGCGCCGGAGCCACCAATCTCGATATTCAACATCCTGGAGACTTTGGTTTCGCAAGCGATACATCGATCCCGATGGGAATTCAACGTTACGATCGACGATGGCAGCTCCGGGAATCGCGCGCCATTTCCCAAGCCTTTACTCACGTGTTGGTGGAGTCGGAGGCCGCCATATTTGGGCTTCTCTTTGGTGATGATGTGGAGCGTGAGCAACGCTTTTTGAATGCGAATGGCGTTTCAACGGCTTACGTATGTCATGGCTCGGACATTAGATCGCCGGAGAAACACAAGCTAACGACTCGATTCTCGCCCTTTTTTGATGCTGGGGTCTACTTCGGGCGGACTCAGCGGCGGGTGGACCACAATCGCGCATTTCTGCAATCTTCGAACGCTCCAGTCTTTGTTTCCACCCCTGATCTACTTAATGATTATCCCGCCGGTATTTGGTTGCCGGTGGTCGTTGACGTGGCGGAATGGACTCTCGGGACGGGTCCAATCCTGGGAGGCGCTGATGGTGATGTTCATGGGGCACCACTCGTCGTTCACCTTCCTAGCAGGGAACTGGTGAAAGGTTCTCACCTCATAAAGGCGCCGCTTGAAGACATGGACCGAAACCGAGAGATCCGCTTTAGGGCGGTAAGCGGGGTGCGTGCTTCAGAAGCGCGGCAGATGATCGCGACAGCAGACATCGTGTTAGACCAATTCCGCATCGGCTCCTATGGAGTTGCTGCGTGCGAGGCGATGGCGGCAGGGCGCGTGGTCGTCGGTCACGTGACCCAAACGGTTCGAGACGTGATTCTCCAGCAGACCGGCATGGCGCTTCCTATTGTCGAGGCCGATCCGGAAAATATCGGATCTGTGATCAGGGGTTTGGTTGGGGATAGGGAGAGAATGTTCGCAATCGCTCGGGAAGGGCAGAGATACGTCTCGATGGTACATTCTGGTCGATTGAGTGCAGACATCCTCTCTCGACACTGGCTCAACGGTTGAGTATCGCTTTAGATGCCTCGATCCTCACTTAGATGCGTCGAACGCCGCCAGATCGCCGGGAAGCACTTAAGATTGCGGGCGCCTTACGATCTTCTGGATAAGCCCCATCAGATGACGTCTACGCAGCGCAACGTCGCCGAGGGTCGGGATTCCTTCGCTCCCGTTCGTGGCTGCCCACCGAAGTGCCTCGATACGCGGCCAGATAATGCGAAAGATGACGAGAGGCCGTTCGGATGGGGGGATCAGTTTGAGCGCTTCACGATAGACGCCGAACTGTGACGATTCAGAACGCCAGGCCCAATCGGGCGGAACCGCTGCAGAGTCGAAGTCGAAGTCATGTTCTGGGAAGGCAAGGCGTAGCGCGTCCTTCAAGGCGTACGCGGCCCCCACCTCGCGAACGGCCTGGATGGCAACTGGGCCGGCGTCGCGAAGCATTTCGGAAACCGCGGTGAGTTGGGCCGTTGTGGCCGTGCGACCTTCTAGTGGGCGCAGATCGTGTAATGCGGCCATCACGGCGTGTAACCCGAGGGGAGGCGTCTTCACGGCCTGGCCAGCGAAGCTTCGGAATTCGGCGACTCGGCTGGCCATCGCGAATGCTTGATCAGGTTCAATGGTCATTCCGGGGAACCATGAATGCACATCGATCGCGCAGCCCCATCCTCCCGCGCGAAGCGTCAATGAGTGGAGAACTCGGGTTCCGGTGAACGGGGAGAAGGCGGGGGTCCAACCCCATGGGATCATGGCGAAAGCTAGGCGCGCTTCGTCCCCGGGTGAAACCCAGCAATCGACATCGCCGGAATGGGCTCGGGTCCGGAGGCCTTGCGCATGCAGGGTGGGCCCCTTAATGAACACGATGTCGATGTCGCTTTGTTCGGCGACGTGCGCGAGCAGTGCGTAGACGAGTTCATGATGCGCGGAGATCAACCAGGGTTCTGTCACCTTGTGGATCCGAGCGGGATGCCTCAGATCGCTCGATGCCAGCCCAAGCTCTTCCATCTCGCGAACAACTCTTCGGCGGTCCATAGTAAGGGAGTCGTCGGGGACTGGTCCGTTCAACAACTGCTGCCACAACGCCGCACCCTCGCCGAACAGAATGCGCGGGGAAGACGGAAGCACCGGCGTGATCACGTACTCGGAGTCGGCGGTGCTGACGTCGTCGCCGGGCACGGTCAAGGCGCCAAAGCCGACGGCGACCCAAGAAGTCATGCTCATATTCTGTCAGCAGAGGCTCGTCCCGGACCGCGATTGTCACGCGATTCAAGCTTCTCCCTATGCGCCTAGAGTTGACCCATGCGTATCGCCGTCGTGGCCCTGGGAAAGATCGGGCTTCCCCTCGCTGTCCAGTTCGCGTCGTCCGGCCACGACGTGATCGGCGTCGATGTCAACCAGAAGACCGTCGACACGATCAACGCGGGGCTGGAGCCGTTTCCCGGTGAGGCGCACTTGCAGGAGAAGCTCGCCGGACTGATCCAGTCGGGTCGTCTGCACGCGACCACGGACTACTCCGAAGCGATCCCCGGTGCGGACGCTGTCGTCCTCGTGGCCCCGGTCCTCGTGAATGATGAGACATGGGAGCCCGACTTCAGATACATGGATATGGCGACCGCGTCTCTGGCTGAGCACCTCACGGCGGGCACGCTCGTCTCATATGAGACGACCTTGCCCGTCGGCACCACGCGCAATCGGTGGAAGCCCATGCTCGAGGATGGCTCCGGTCTGACGGAGAGTGTCGACTTCCACCTGGCGTACTCGCCGGAGCGAGTACTGACCGGGCGCGTGTTCGAGGACCTGCGAAAGTACCCCAAGCTGATCGGCGCGCTCTCGCCGGAGGGCAACCGACGTGCGCGCGAGTTCTACGAGGCGGTGCTCCAGTTCGACGAGCGCCCTGACCTCCCGCGTCCCAACGGGGTGTGGGATCTCGGGACGACGGAAGCGTCCGAGATGGCGAAGCTCGCCGAGACGACCTATCGCGATGTGAACATCGGCCTGGCGAACCAGTTCGGGCTCTTCGCCGCAGCCAACGGGATCGACGTCTACAAGGTGATCGAGGCGTGCAACTCGCAGCCGTACAGCCACATCCATCGTCCCGGCATCGCTGTGGGTGGGCACTGCATCCCGGTGTACCCGCGGCTCTACCTGACGACTGACCCCGGGGCAGACATCATTCGCGCGTCGAGACAGCTCAATGCCTCGATGCCGGAGCGGCTCATCGCACAGGCCGAGACGTTGCTGGGGTCGTTGTCGGGCTTGACGGCCGTTGTATTGGGGGCGGCGTACCGCGGCGGCGTGAAGGAGACGGCGTTCTCCGGAGTGTTCCCCACCGTCCAAGCGCTGCGCCAGCGCGGTGCAGACGTGCGGGTGCACGACCCGCTCTACACGGACGACGAGTTGCGCGGGCTTGGGTTCGAGCCGTTCGCGATCGGCGAAGCGGCGGATGTCGCCGTGCTGCAGACGGATCATGCGGACTACCGGACGCTCGCTCCCGAGCAGATTCCAGGTGTACGACTTCTGGTCGATGGGCGCGCCGCGAGTGATGCCGCACTCTGGGCGGGAACACCTCGAATCGTCGTCGGGTCGGCGTGACCTCTGTCATCGCTCCGCAGCGCGATCGGACCCGTTGACTGCTCGGCGAGCCGGAATCCCGCAGCGCAACACAATCTACTGTGAACAGAAAGCACCTTGACGAAGGAGAACGCGTGAGCGACTTCATTCCCCCCGCCAAGCCGATCATCGGCGACGACGAGCGTGAAGCCGTCGATCGAGTCCTCCGCAGCGGCATGGTCGCGCAGGGGCCCGAGGTCGCGGCTTTCGAGGCCGAGTTCTCTGCGCACTTCGTGCAGGGCCGTCCGGCCGTTGCCGTGAACTCCGGAACGGCGGGCCTTCACCTCGGTCTGCTCGCTGCCGGGGTTGGTCCCGGCGACGAGGTCATCGTGCCGTCCTTCACCTTCGCCGCGACGGGCAATTCCGTCGCGCTCACCGGGGCGACTCCGGTCTTCGTCGACATCGAGCCCGACACGTTCACGCTCGACCCGGATGCGGTTGCCGCGGCGGTCACGTCGAAGACGAAGGGTGTGCTGCCGGTTCATCTCTACGGACACCCCGCCCGCATGCGTGAGCTGGAGGCGCTTGCTGCCGAGAGCGGCATCGCGTTGTACGAGGACGCGGCACAGGCACATGGCGCTGCACTCGATGGACGGCCCGTCGGGACCTTTGGCGAGTTCGCGATGTTCAGCCTCTACCCGACCAAGAATATGACCAGCGGTGAGGGCGGGATGGTCTCGACCGCGACCGATGAGATCGCACGTATGGTCAAGCTGCTGCGGAACCAGGGTATGGAGCGTCAGTACGAGAACGAGGTCATCGGGTTCAACGCGCGCATGACCGACATCCACGCGGCGATCGGTCGCGTGCAGCTGACGAAGGTCGGCGCCTGGACGAAGACGCGCCAGGAGAACGCCGCGTACCTCGACGCCAACTTGCAGGGCGTGGTCGTTCCACCTGTGGCCGAAGGTGCGGTGCACGTGTATCACCAGTACACGGTTCGCGTTCCGGAGGACCGGGACGGGTTTGTGAAAGCGCTCAAGGAGGAGCACGGGGTAGGCGCGGGGGTCTATTACCCGATCCCGAACCACCGTCTGCCGTCGCTGACGCGTTTCGCGCCGGGGCTGGAGTTGCCCGAGACCGAGCGCGCGGCGCGCGAAGTCGTCTCCTTGCCGGTCCATCCGTCGCTGTCGCAGAACGACCTCGAGCGCATCGTGGCCGCGGTGAACGCCGTCGCAGGGGCGGGCGCCTGATGGCGCTGCGCGCCGGCCTGCTCGGCGTCGGCATGATGGGACGGCACCACGCCCGCGTGTTGCGCGAGATCGACGGTGTCGAGCTCGTCGCGATCGCGGACCCGGGCGGGGATCCGCACGGAGTGGCCGGTGATCTGGAGATCCTGCCTGATATCGACGCCCTGATCGACGCGGGTCTCGACACCGCCGTCGTGGCGGTGCCGACTCGATTCCACGAGGAGGCGGCGCTCAAGCTCGCGGCAGCCGGCGTACACGCTCTCGTCGAGAAGCCGATTGCGCACACCATCGACGCCGGGCGTCGCATGGTCGATGCGTTCTCGCAGGCCGGTCTGGTCGGGGCAGTGGGGCACATCGAGCGCTTCAACCCCGCTTTGCAGGAGCTGCGCCGGCGGCTCGAAGCGGGCGAGCTGGGTGCGGTCTACCAGGTGGTCACGCGGCGTCAGGGCCCCTTCCCGTCTCGGATCGCGGACGTCGGCGTTGCCAAGGACCTCGCGTCGCACGACGTGGACCTGACGGCATGGGTCGTGCAGTCCGACTATGAGCGCGTGTTCGCGCAGACCGCGTTCAAGAGCGGTCGTGAGCACGAGGACATGATCACCATCACGGGCCGCACCGAGAGCGGTGTGATCGTGAACAACATCGTGAACTGGCTGAGTCCCATGAAGGAGCGCGTGACGGTTGTCACGGGGGAGAAGGGCGCGTTCGTCGCGGACACCGCGACCGGCGACCTCACGTTCTTCGCGAACGGGACCATTCCGCTCGAGTGGGAGTCGGTGTCGAGCTTCCGCGGCGTCTCCGAAGGAGACGTCGTCCGGTATGCGTTCACCAAGCGGGAGCCGCTTCGGGTGGAGCATGAGGCCTTCCGGGATGCGGTGCTGGGTGAGCGTTCCGACGTGGTGACCATGGAGCAGGGGCTCCGCACGCTCGCCGTTGTGGAGGCGGCGTTGGAGTCGGCCAGGCTGATGGAGACTGTCAAGATCGGCTAGTTCGCATCGTCGTGGGTCTCGTCATCGAGAGGAAAGCGAAAGCACGCGGTCCTGCTTGCTGTGAATCCGTGGCCAAAGCGCTTCTGCTCGTGATGGTTGGATGTAGTCATGAGTAGCACGCCTTCCTCGCGCCGTGAGCTCCGCGATCGCAAGGCGGAACGCCGCGAGGCCAAGCCCCGACGCCGTCGGATCTGGCCCTGGATCGTGGGCGGTGTGTTCCTCGTCGTCGTCGTGATGGCGGTCGTCGGCGGGATCATCGGCAAGCAGGTCTACGACAAGGCGATGTCCGCTCGCAGCCACCTCGAAGCGGCGATGACCGGCGTGCAGCAGGTGCAGAAATCGGTGCTCGCCGGTGACCTCGACGCCGCGGCGAAGAGCTCAGCAACCGTGTCGTCCCAGACTGCAGCCGCGGTCGCGGCGACGAAGGGCTGGCAGTGGAGCTTCGCAGAGAAGCTCCCCGTCATCGGTTCCAACCTCTCGGCGGTCCGCACCGTCGCTGAGGTGACGGACGGGTTGGCGACCGACGTCGTCCGGCCCGCGGCGAGCGTGAAGCTGAGCGATCTGAACATCGCCAACGGGCGCATCGACCCCGCGTCGATCACCGCGCTCGCGAAGACCTTCGATTCGGTCGACGCGGGGATCCAGAAGGCGACCACGGATCTGCGCAAAGTCGACAAGGCCCAGCTTGTCGGTCCTGTCGCCGACGGCGTCGCCAAGCTCGATTCCGAGCTGACGAAGCTGAAGCCGACCATGAGCACCGCGCGAGAGGTGCTGAGCGTTCTGCCGGATGCCCTCGGGGCGAAGGGCCCCCGCACCTACCTGCTGATGTTCCAGGGCAACTCCGAAGCGCGGAGCCTCGGCGGGAATGCCGCGCAGTTCCTGCCGATCACCGTCGACAACGGTACGATCACCCGCGGCACCGTCGTGAGCAGTGCGGACTTCAAGCAAAGGCGCCCTGATCCTGTCACGGCGCTGGACCCTCAGGCCGCCAATATCTTCGGTGACAAGATCGGCCGCTACACGCCAGACTTCACGATGGTGCCGAATCTCCCCGATGCGGTCCGGATCCTGCGTGCCTGGTGGGCCGAGGGCGTTGGGACCAACTTCGATGCGGTGCTGTCGATCGACCCGGTCACGCTCTCTTACATCCTTGAGGCGACAGGTCCGGTGACTCTGGCAACTGGCGATCAGCTGAACGCGCAAAACGCAGTGCCGCTGCTTCTCAATGAGGTGTACTTCAGATATCCGACAGGACCCGAACAGGATGCGTTCTTCGCGTCCGCCGCGGACACCATCTTCAGCGCTGTCACGTCGGGCAAGGCGTCGCCGGTGAAGCTGATCCAGGCCCTGTTCCGCGCATCCGACGAAGGCCGGCTGCTCTACTTGAGCAACGACCCGCAACAGACCCAGCTGGTCGATAACTCGCGGATGAGCGGCATCATGCCGACGGACGACAAGGAACAGAGCGTTCTTGGTGTCTACCTGAACGACAACACCGGGTCGAAGAAGAGCTACTACCTCGACATGAAGATCGACGCGTGCCGCACCGATCAGGTCGTCAAAGGCTCGATGACGCTGACATCGAGCCTGACCGAGGATGCAGCCGCCGGTCTGCCCTATTACATCAAGGGCCCGTACTTCGCAGCGGGTGACATCAGCAGCTATGTCGTGTTCTACGGTCCGGCCGGCGGCTCGCTCGCGAGTATCACCGTCGACGGCCAGCCCGTGACGCCGATGAGCCAGGGCGAACACCTCGGGCGGCCTGCAGTGAAGATCGAGGTCCTCAGTCACTTCGCCGACACGCACACGGTGAACGTCGAGTTCACCGCACCGGGTCCGGGCGGCCCGATCAAGGTCTGGACGACACCGATGTCTCGCGCGACGCCGACAACTGTCGAGCCGACCTGCAAGTAGCGCGCACGCTCAGGCCTGGACGAACTCCCGAAGCTCGCGTGCGAACCGATCGGGGCCGAACCGCTCACTCAGGATTCGCGAGTCGAACGGCGCGAGGTGCAGCGCGGCCTCGATGCCGGCGGCCAGATCGTTCGGATCCGCGGACGCGGCGATCACCCCGGAGACGCCCGGGACGATCGTCTCGATCTGACCGCCGACCGGTCCCGTGACGACGGGAGTGCCGGCCGCCTGGGCTTCGACCGGCACGATCCCGAAATCCTCGATGGGAGGGAAGACCAGTACCGAGCTCTGCTGCATCAGGGCGTACATGAGGGCATCCGAGGGCCCGATCACGAACTCGACGGGGACCCGGGCTTCTGCGGCGCGCGCCCGCAGACGCAGCTCATCCGGCCCGCGCCCGACGATGACCGCGGGCAGTCCGACCCGGTCGGCCGCGTCGATGACGAGATCCAGCGCCTTGTACGGGGTGAATCGAGACGCCCCCATGACGAAGGTCTGCGGCAGTCGCTCGAGGATCCGACGTTCGTCGGCATCGACGACCTGCGTGCGCCAGTCAGGCTGTGCGCGGATCGCTTCGACGGCGACGGGCGGGTGGATCACCACGGCGTCGCGATTCCACGCCCGGGCGATCCTGTCCCGCACGAACCGGCTGTTCGCGGCGATCGTCGTGGCCTCCTGCGCCCGACGGCGATCGATCCCGCGGAACAGGGGCGAGACCGCGCGGACGAGCGCATGCCGGCCGCGTTCGTCCGACTCCGGGTCCCAGAGGTACCGGGCGGGACTATGCGCGTAGACGAACTTCGGCACGGACGGATCCGGCACCCGCACGTGATGGGCGAAGACGTACGAACTGGCCAGGACCCAGTCGAGATCGTCCCGCACGGCGACGCGACGCCACGTCGCATCCAACAGCGGGAGCGCCGCCGCCTTGTGCTTGCGGAACGGCGTCCGCGAGAGCCACGACTGCGAGACACGCCCCTTCGCGAAGCGTTCGGGGGCGTCGTCCCACAGGCAGAAGATCTCCGAGTCGGGAAAGACCTCGCCCATGGCGTCCAGAACCCGCTCCGCCCCACCGGAGGGTTCGATCCACTCGGTGACGATCAACCCCGACACGTCGCGCGCCTCGGCATTCAGTAGGCGCCGACGCCCGACGACACCACTCGCAGCGTCCGCCACAGGATGATCAGGTCGCCCGTGAGCGACCAGTTCTCGACATAGAACAGGTCGAGTCGCACGCTGTCATCCCAGGAGAGGTCGGAGCGGCCGTTCACCTGCCAGAGGCCGGTGAGGCCGGGGCGCACCAGGAAGCGGCGCTGCATCCGGTAGTCGTAGTGCTCGACCTCGCTCGCCAGCGGCGGACGGGGGCCGACCAGCGACATGTTGCCACGCAGCACGTTGACCAGCTGCGGAAGCTCGTCGAGGCTGTGCCGGCGCAGCAAGCGTCCCAGAGGAGTCACCCGCGGATCGTGCCGCATCTTGAAGAGCACGCCATTGCCGTCGGTGTGATCGAGCAGCGTCGGCAGCCGGTCCTCCGCGTCGACGACCATGGTGCGGAACTTCAGCATCTCGAAGCGCCGGCCGTCGACGCCGATGCGCTGCTGCCGGAACAGCGCACTGCCGCCGTCCTGACGCACCAGCAGGGCGATGATCGCGAACAGCGGGCTCAGCACGACCAGAGCGAGGCTGGACGCGACGATGTCGAGCGTGCGCTTGGCCACGTACTTCATGCCCTCGAAGGTCGGATAGTCGACCTGGATGAGCGGCAGACCCGGCGTCGGGTTCGAGTGCAGGCGCGGGCCCGCGACGCCCGTGAGGGCAGGGGCGACCAGCAGCTCGATCTTCGCCTCCTCGAGCTCCCAGCCGAGCTCCTGCAGCGCTTCGGGACTGATCCGATCGGACCCGCTGTATACGACGGTGTCGGCGCCCGACGCACGGATCGCGTCGATCGCGTGGTCGAACCCGCCGAGCACCGGCACGTCGGGGAGCAGGTCCCGATCGCTTCCGTTCTCGGTGATGGCCCCCAGCAGCCGCACCCCCAGGCCCGGCTCGCGCAGGATCGATGCCCCGACGTGCCGCGACTTCTCGCGCTCACCGAGCAGCACCGCATGGTGAGCGTACTGGCCGGCGGTGCGCTGCCGCAGAAGCCAGCGGCGCCATTGCCAGCGGCCGAGGAACAGCAGTCCCAGCCCGATCGGGAACGCGACCAGCACGTAGCCGCGCGCGATCTGCAGCTGGAATCCGAACGCGAGGATCGCGAGCACGCCGAACAGGCGCACGCTGGCGTCCATGACGCGCTTGTACTCCAGTGATCCGCCGCCGACGAGCTTCGGATTGCGCGATCCAGTCAGCCGCAACGACAGCATCCAGGCGAGGGCGAGCCCGATCGAGAACATCGAGTATCCGAGCTCGGTGTCGAGAAGATTCAGTCCGACGACCTGCGAGTCACCGAATCCGAATCTCACGACCTGCGCGATCATCACGGACGCGAACACGACGACCGTGTCCGTGATGGCGAGACGTGTGGCGTACGAGCGACGCCACTGCGCGACGGTATGAGCCGTCGCCACAAGTTCAATTTTTTCGAACACTCCCCAGAACTCCCCAGAACCGTTCCCACAACGGTGGATGGCGCTCGCCATCCTCCCCAGAGCATCGGCTTCCCAGGGCCGACGTCGCTCACCGACTCAAGGCTGATCTTTCGGGTCGAACAGCCGCGGAGCCGCCGCTCGCACCCTCCCAAAGGGTGCGGACGTGGCTTCATGCTAACCCGGAGTCGGCGGAGAATCCAGACCGTGGAATATCGGAAGTCCGCTCAGGCGCGGTCGGGCCGCACAATTCTGCGGGATCGGCGCCGGGACGCGTCGATCAGCTCGACGATGAGGAGTCCGAAGGCCGTGCCCGCGGTGTTGGCCAGGATGTCGAGCACGGAGTCGCTGCGGGACATCAGAAAGAGGCCCTGAACGGTCTCGATCGTCACGGTGGTGACGAAGCCGATCGGGAGCACGAGGTATCGGCGTCGCGGGAGGAACACGGACAGGAAGATGCCGAACGGCACGAACATCGCGATGTTCGCGATGAACTCGGCGCGGACCGGCGTGAGTCCGGGGATCACCGCTCCGATCCTGTGGATCAGCGGATCGAACACGGAGAGGAACGGATACGGGGAGAACACGATGACGGCGACGACGGCGCCGTAGACCAGGGCCCACGTGGTCAGCCGATGCCAGAACGGCACCGCGGTCGGCGGGGAGTCGCTCACGCCTTCACCCCCAGGATCCTCAACGCGGCAGAACGTTCATTGTGCCAGAACGGCCGCACGGGAATCCTGTGCGGCCGTTCTGGATGGTGCGGGTGTCAGAGCGCGAGGCGCTCGCGCACGACCTCGGCGAGCTGGTGCGCGTACTCGTGGGCCGACTTCTCGTCGGCGGCCTCGACCATCACACGCACGAGCTGCTCGGTGCCCGAGGGACGCAGCAGCACGCGGCCGCTGTCGCCGAGCTCGGCCTCGACGGCCTTGACGGCCTTCTGCACGTGCTCGTCATCGGTCCTGGTGCGGTCGACGCCCTTGACGTTCACGAGCTTCTGCGGGTAGACGGTCATGATCGACGCGAGCTCGGCCAGGGTCTTCTTCTGGCGCGCCATCTCGGCGACCAGGTGCAGACCCGTGAGCACTCCGTCGCCCGTGGTGGCGAAGTCGCTCATGATGACGTGGCCCGACTGCTCTCCGCCCAGGGAGTAGCCGCCGGCGTTCATGTCCTCGAGCACGTAGCGATCGCCGACTGCGGTCTGGCGCAGGGTGATGCCGTGCTCGCGCATGGCGACGTGCAGGCCGAGGTTGCTCATCACCGTGGCGACGAGGGTGTTCTCGGCGAGGCGCCCGCGGTCCTTCATCGCGACCGCGAGGATCGCCATGATCTGGTCGCCGTCGACGATGGTGCCGTCGGCGTCGACCGCGAGGCAGCGGTCCGCGTCGCCGTCGTGCGCGATGCCCACGTCGGCCCCGACGCGCACGACCTCGGCGGCCAGCTTGTCGAGATGCGTGGATCCGACGCCGTCGTTGATGTTGATGCCGTCGGGATCCGCACCGATCACGGTGACCCTCGCGCCGGCGTTGCGGAACACCTCGGGGGAGGCCCCGCTCGCGGCGCCGTGCGCGCAGTCGAGCACCACGTGGATGCCGTCGAGCCGGTGCGGCAGCGACGCCAGCAGGTGCATGACGTAGCGGTCCTCGGCGTCGGAGAAACGGCTGACCCGCCCGACGTCGGCGCCGGTGGGTCGCAGCTTCTCGCCGGCCATGGCCTCTTCGATGCGCTGCTCGACCACGTCGGGCAGCTTCACACCACCGCGGGCGAAGATCTTGATGCCGTTGTCGGGCGCCGGGTTGTGCGACGCCGAGATCATCACGCCGAAGTCGGCGTCGATGTCGGCGATGAGGAACGCCGCGGCCGGGGTCGGCAACGTGCCCGCATCGAGCACGTCCACACCGGAGGAGGCGAGACCCGCCTCGACGGCGGCGCTGAGGAAGTGCCCGGAGATGCGCGGGTCGCGGGCGACCACGGCGGTGAGGCGCTTGCCTGCGGCCTTGCGAGCTGCGGCAATACGGCCCTGGCCCAGGACGACAGCAGTCGCCTGGGCCAGGGTGAGCGCGATATCGGCGGTGAGGGGGCCGTTGGCCAGCCCCCGCACCCCGTCCGTACCGAACAGAGCCATAGAGGACTGTAAGGTTTAGCGCTTCGAGTACTGAGGCGCCTTGCGGGCCTTCTTGAGACCAGCCTTCTTGCGCTCCTTGACGCGAGCGTCGCGCGAGAGGAAGCCGGCCTTCTTCAGGGTCGGGCGGTTGTTCTCGGCGTCGATCTCGTTCAGCGAACGTGCGATGCCCAGGCGCAGCGCACCGGCCTGGCCCGAGGGGCCACCGCCGGAGATGCGGGCGATCACGTCGTACGCACCCGCGAGGTTCAGCACCGTGAACGGGTCGTTGATCAGCTGCTGGTGCAGCTTGTTCGGGAAGTAGTCCTCGATCGTGCGGCCGTTCACCGTGATGGTGCCGGAGCCGGGGACGAGGCGCACGCGGGCGATGGCCTGCTTGCGACGACCCACGGCAGCGCCGGGGACGTTGAGAACGGGGCGCGGAGCGGTCTCGACGGCGGCGGCCTCAGGGGTCTCCGTCGAGAAGTTCTGCGGGAATTCGGTGGTTTCGGTGTCAGCCACGAGTATGTCCTTATTCGTAACGGCGCTTACTGGGCGACCTGGTCGAGGGTGTACGTCTTGGGCTGCTGAGCGGCGTGCGGGTGCTCGGAGCCCGTGTAGACCTTGAGCTTCGTCAGCTGCTGGCGGCCGAGGCTGTTCTTCGGGAGCATGCCGCGGATGGCCTTCTCCACAGCGCGGACCGGGTTCTTCTCGAGCAGCTCGGAGTAGGCGACGGCCTTGAGCCCGCCCGGGTAACCCGAGTGGCGGTAGGCGATCTTCTTCTGGAGCTTCTGACCCGTGAGCGCGACCTTGTCGGCGTTCACGATGATGACGAAGTCACCCGAGTCGAGGTGGTTGACGAAGGTGGCCTTGTGCTTGCCGCGCAGGAGCGCTGCGGCGTGCGAGGCGAGGCGGCCGAGAACGACGTCGGTGGCGTCGATGACGACCCAGTCACGCTGGATCTCGCCGGCCTTCGGGGTGTAAGTGCGCGTCACAATAGTGCTGCTTTCTTGATCGAACGGAGAGGTTCGTGAATCCCACTCCGGGGTGGTTCCCTCCCGAGGGAGAGGAACACGCCAGTGGAGGGCTCACGTTCGCGGGTGCGACCAGCAGTGATCGCACACCAAAGAGAAAGCTTACGGCATCGAGTCGGATCCGCCAAAACGGCAAAGGTCCCGGGGCTCGTTGACGCGATGGGCTCCGGCTGCGGTCGCGTCGTGATCGTGTCATCTGCGGCTTTGCTGAAGACGCTTTCGGACGCCTGCGTTCTGACGTATCGTGCGGAGTGCAGCCCACCCGAGGCTGCGGTGCCTGTGGGAGGCATCTTCTGTGCCACTTGGGGAGGCACCGATGAGTGACGCTGCACGACCGCTTCACACGGTCGGAACACCGGGGATCGACGAGCCGGTCGAGGAGCGCGGCCGCGCGATCCTCACGCCGCTGCTCGAGCCCGCCGACACCTGGGCGCTCGCCGAAGGCGCGAGCTGGGCTGTGCGCCGGGATCCGGCCCGCTTCGAGCGGGTCTTCCTCGCCGCGGACAGCGGCGACCTCGGCGGGGCGGAGGTCATGCTGCTGCGCATGGCCGATGCGCTGCGCGAGCTCGGCGTCGATGTCACCGTGGTGGTGCCCGCGCCGTCGCCCCTGCTGGACGAGGCCGTGCGCCGGAGGCTGCCCGTGATCGGGCTCGCCGCCCGCAACCGGTACCTGTGGATGTGGGCGCTGCGCCGATGGGACCGCGAGCGTCCCGACGGCCTGCTCTGGTGCAACGGCCTGGTGCCGTCGCTGGCCACAGTCCGTCGCGCCAGACGGCTGGTGCACCTGCATCAGGAGCCGACCGGCATCCGGTGGATCCTGTCGCCGCTGGCCCGTCGCGGCGCCGTCGCGACCCTCGTGCCGTCGCGGGCGATGCTGGAGGCCGTGCCCGACGCGCGCGTGCTGCCGAACTGGACGGATCGGATCCGCCGGGCGAAGCCGGATCCCGACACGAACGGACGGATCCGCATCGGCTTCCTCGGGCAACTCGGACTGGAGAAGGGCGTGCATGTGCTCGCCGACGCCGTAGCCCTGCTCGAGGAGCGCATGCCGGACCGGTTCCGGCTCGTGCTCGCGGGGGAGCCGGAAGCCGTGCGCGAGGAGGACCTCGTGGTGATGGAGGACGCGCTCGGAGCGGTCGCCCGACTCACGCATCGCGCAGGCTGGGTCGACGCGGCCGACTTCTTCGACACGATCGACCTGCTCGTGGTGCCGTCGGTGGTCCCGGAGTCGTTCGGGTTGGTCGCTGCCGAGGCGATGGCGGCCAGGGTTCCGCTGATCGTCAGCGATGCGGGCGCGCTGCCCGAGGTGGTCGGCGGCGCTGCGCAGGTCGTGCCCGCCGGCGACGCCGCGGCGCTGGCCGACCGCATCGCCGACGTGGTGACGGGGGCGATCTCTCCGCACCGGGGGCCGCTGTTCGAGCGCTGGTTCGCGGAGTTCTCGCCGGTCGCGGGCGAGGCGCGGATGCGGGAGCTGGTGGACGCGCTGGGCGTGCGCCGGGGCGAGCGGGCGCGTGTAGACGCACAGATAACCGTGTAGACGCACAGATAGCAATGTGCGGCCGGGCTCTTCTCGTCGCGAGCCCGGCGCCCGTCGGCATGCCGGATCGATGTCGCGCACCGGGGGGCCTGCTTCGGGGGAGGTCTCTTCAGGAGCTTCAGGGTCCGCAGGCCTGGGGCCGGCGGGGTGTGCGTGGGATAATGTGCGGCTACGGAGGTGCGGGTCATGGGGACAGGCGCGAAGGTCGTATCGCGCCTTCGTGACGCCCTCCCCGGAGCATGGGCAGCCACCTGGCGCTGGGTGGTCATCGCCGTCGGCGTGGTGATCGCGGCCTATCTGTTGCTGGAGCACGCGACCACCGGATCCGTGCTGACGGCCGCGGCACTCGCGGCGCTCGTCGTCGGCGCCGTGCTCACGTGGTCGACGCCGCTCGCCATCGCGCTGATGGCCGCGCCGGTCGCGTTCGTCACCGAGCGGCTCGCGGTCGGCGGGGCGGATCTGACGGTGTCGGATGCGGCGATCGCGGCGGGTTTCGGGGCTGTCGTGCTGCTGGGCAGCCGGGACTTCAGCCCGCCGATGCGGGCGATGCTGTGGCTGAACGCGATCTATCAGTTCAGCACGGTCTTCACGGTGATCGTGAACCCGTTCCCGCAGAACACGGTGGAGTGGTTCCACGCGTGGCTGCTGATCTCCGCGGCCCTCGTGCTGGGCTGGGGGCTGGGGCGTGCGGGATACGCCTGGCTGTCGGTGATCCTGCTGCTGGGCATGCTGGTGCTGATCGCCGCCGGCACCTACCTCACGGCCGCGATCAACGCCGTGCAGGGCCAACTGTTCGATGCCGTCTATCCGCTCTGGCCATGGGCGATGCACAAGAACGCCGCGGGCGGCGCCCTCGCGCTCGGCGTCTTCCTGGCGTACGCGAGACCGGACTGGCTCGGGCTCACCCGCCGCTGGACCGTGCCGCTCGTGTTCGTCTTCGGTGCGGCGCTGCTGCTCACGCAGTCGCGGCAGGCGGTCGCGGGACTGCTCGCCGCCCTGTTCGTCCTGATCATCCGCCGCGGCGCGGCCGGGCATGCGGTCTTCATCACACTGCTCGCCATCCCGGCGGTGCTGCTCATCGTGCAGAGCGTGATCGAGCAGTTCGCATCGGGCAATCAGTTCAACTCGGCCTACGCCCGGCTGGACTGGATGCGCGAGGTGTACGCGCTGTGGAAGCTGTCGCCGATCTTCGGCCACGGCCTGCGGTACTGGTACGTGCATCCGTGGGCGCACTTCCAGCCGCCGCAGGCCGAGCTCGAGGTCGCCGCCTCGGCCGGCGTGGTCGGGCTCCTCGGGTTCGGGATCATGTGGCTCGGCTTCATCATCGTGCTGTGGCGGACGGCCCCCCGCTACGGCGCCATCGCGCTGGGCGCGGTCGTGCTGCGCATCACGGCGGCACAGTTCGATCTGTTCTGGGTCGCCGCCCAGGTGTCCGTCCCGTTCCTGGTCGCGGGGATCTGCCTGGGAGCCCAGGCGCTCGCGATCTCGAAGGGCGAGGGACAGTACTGGGCGCCCCCGAAGGACGCGAGGCAGACTTCGGCGGAACGCCGTGCCGCCGAACGTCGTACCGAGGCCCGCAGCCCGCGGGACCCCCGTTTGTATGATCGTGCTTACTCCTCCACCCCGAAGGGCTGACATGGACATCCGCGACTATCTCCGGGCGCTGCGGCGCAACTGGATCGCGATCATCCTGATGACCGTCGTCGGCCTCGGCGCAGCCTACGGGTGGGTCAAGATCCAGACACCGGTGTATGAGGCCTCCGTGAGCGGGCTGGTGAAGAGCCGGACGACGCCGACGGACCCGGAGCAGCAGCTCGCGCAGTCGGGCGACACCTACGGGCGTGCCAAGGTGCCGACCTACCTGGTGATGGCCGGCTGGCGCAACGTCGGCGTGAACGCGGCGGCCACGCTCCACCTCTCCGACAGCCCGGAAGCGCTCGTGAAGCGCATCACGGTGACCAACCCGGAGAACACCAACATCATCAACGTCGCTGCCACGGCGTCGTCGCCGAAGGCCGCGCAGGAGCTCGCCGACGCCTGGATGCAGGGGCTCATCTCGGTGATCGATGACACGGACGGCATCGATCGCAAGCCCGGCACCTCGCCGGTCATGATCTACGTCGCCCAGACCGCGGCGCTGCCGGAGGCGCCGATCTTCCCGAGCGTTCCCACGGCGCTGCTGGTCGGTGGGCTGCTGGGACTCGGCGGAGGGATCGCGTTCGCGATGATCCGCGCCATCTCGGATCGCCGGGTGCGCGGCACGGACGACGTGGAGCAGCGTCTGGGGGTGCCCGTCGTCGGCACCATCCCGAAGGTCGACGCCGTGGCCGCCGAACGCCGGATCGTCGCCGAGGACGAGACGCGCGCCGACTCGCGTACGGATTTCGCGGTGCGTGAGTCGCTGCGCGCGCTGCGCACCAACCTGCAGTTCATGGATGTGGACCACCCGCCGCGCACGATCGTGGTGACGAGCGCGCTGCCCGGGGAGGGCAAGTCGACGGTCGCGGCGAATCTCGCGATGACACTGGCGGCGGCCGGCACGAATGTGGTGCTCGTGGACGGCGATCTGCGCCGCCCGACGGTCGCCTCGACGCTCGGCCTCGTCGCCGGAGCCGGGCTCACCGACGTGCTCGCGGGCAGGGCCAAGCTCACCGACGTGGCGCAGACCGCGCCCGACTTCCCCAACCTGGCGGTGCTGACGGCCGGCACGATCCCGCCGAACCCGAGCGAGGTGCTCGGATCCGAGCGCATGCGCCAGCTCGTGAAGGACCTCACCAAGCACGCGACCGTCATCATCGACGCACCCCCCGTGCTCGCCGTCACCGACGGCGCCGTGCTCACGAATCAGGCCGACGGAGCCCTCATCGTGGTGGCGGCGGGCAAGACCACGTACGAGGTGGTGGACAAGGCGCTGAACACGCTCGAGAAGGCGCGCGGTCGCGTGCTCGGCGTGGTGATGAACCGCGTGCCCGTGACCGGACGGCAGGCGGGCTACGCCTACGACTACCGGGAGAAGGTGGAGCCCGCGCCGAAGTCGGGCAGTACCAAATCCGGTGGGGCGAAGTCCGGTGCGAAGTCGGGTGGTGCGGAGCCGGAGGACGCCACCCCGGCTGGACCGAAGCGCACAGGGATCTCCTCCGCGCCCGTCCACCTGCCGATGCCGATCGTGCCGGCGAACCAGGACGCGGCGGAATCCGCCGCGGGGCCGCTGCCGGAGGACCCCGAGACGACGGCGACCCCCATCGCGAAACCGCGCAGGGCCTCGGCGTCCGCACGATCCGCGGCTCGCGCCGCCACGGCCGCTGCCGCACCCGCCGAGGGGCGTGAGGAATCGGACGACTCCGCGGATCCGGAGGTCAGCGACTTCGACTCCCTGCTCGGCGACTTCATCGCCGACGACGCCACCGGCGGACCGCGCCGCCAGCGCGGACGGTCGTGAGCACGCGGCGCGTCGCACTGATCACCTCGTCGTACGCGCCGCACGTCGGCGGCGTCGAGACGCACGTCGCCGAGGTCGCCCGGGCGCTGACCGCGCAGGGCGTCCTGGTCGAGGTGTGGACCGTCGACCGCGGCGCCCGTGTCGGCGACGCCGGGGTGGAGCCCGCCCACGCTGACGGGTTCGCGGTGCGGTATCTGCCGACGCCACTGCCGGCCCGGCACGCGGCCTCGCTCGCCCGGTTCGCCTGGCGCGCGCCCGGCGCCTGGTCGCAGTGGACGCGTGCGCACCGCCGGTTCCGGCCCGACGAGCTGCACGTGCATTGCTTCGGCCCGAACGGCCTGTACGCGCTCGCCTTGCATCGCCGGTTCGGCACCCCGCTGGTCGTCACCTCGCATGGCGAGACCACAGGCGATGACGACAACGTGTTCGCCCAGTCCGCGCTGCTGCGGCGCGGCCTTCGCGACGCGCTTGCCCGAGCTGCGGCGGTCACCGCACCCTCGGAGTACGTGCTGCGCGACCTGCGCGCCAGGTTCGGGCTGAACGGCGGGGTGGTCGTCCCGAACGGGGTCGCGCTCGACGTGCCGCAGGACGACGGGATCCGCGACCGGCTCCCGCGCGGTCCGTACCTCGCCGCGGTCGGACGGCTCGGCCGGATGAAGGGCTTCGATCTCCTCCTCGATGCGTTCGCGCGCGTGCGGGACGGGGAGGGGGCGGCATTGGAGGTGGATCCGGCACTTGAGGCGGATCCGAAAGGTGCGGCGGGCCCGGCCGGTGCGGAGGCGCGGCTGGTGATCGCCGGCGACGGTCCCGAACGGGCGGCACTGCAGGAGCAGGTCGCCGCGCGCGGGCTCGAGGGCGTCGTCGACTTCCTCGGCTGGTGCTCGCCTGCCCAGGTCGCGACCGTGCTGGCCGGATCCGAGGCGCTCGTGGTGCCGAGCCGTTCCGAGGCGTTCGGCATCGCCGCGCTCGAGGCGTGGCGGGCGGCGACCGCCCTGGTGATGACGAACCGCGGCGGCGCGGGGGAGTTCGTGCGCGACGGAGGGGACGGCATCCTCGTCGATCCGGAGGACGTGGACGCGCTCGCGGCGGCGATCGCGCGCGTGTTGGCGGATCCGCCCCTGCGCGAGAGGCTGGCGACGGCGGGCTCAGAGCGCGTCGCCGAGTTCACGTGGGAGCGCGTGGTCGAGCGGTATCTGCAGGTCTACGCGCAGGCGGAGGCCGTGGGGTGACCGAGGTGTGGCGGTACGAGGGCCCGCTGCGGCGTCGCCTGCGACAGGCGCGCCGACTGGCGGGAGCCGCGCCGGCCGTCGGTGCCCATGGTGTGGTCGTGCCGGCGTTCTGGTGGGACGGTCATCCGAACTTCGGCGACGCGCTGACGCCGTTGCTGCTGCCGCGGTACGGCATCGTGCCGCAGCATCGCGAACCCGACCGGGCGCGGCTCGTCGGCGTCGGCAGCCTCATCCAGTTCCTGCCCGCCGACTTCGACGGCGCGATCTGGGGATCCGGATCGATCGACGACGCCGAGCGACCGCTTCCCGATGCTCGAGTGCTCGCCGTGCGCGGTCCGCTCACCGCGGAGCGGATCGGATCCGGCGAGGTCGCGTACGGGGATCCGGGATTGCTGGTCGCGCGTCACCTGCGGCGTCCCGGATCCGATGGACGCGTCGCGCTCGTCGCGCACGGACACCATCGCGGCGATGAGGAGTTCCGCGCGCTGGCCGGGCTGGACGGCGTGCGCGCCGTCAACGTGCACCGCGCCGCGCCCCCCGTCGTGCGGGAGATCGCCTCGGCGGGCGCGGTGCTGACGACGTCGCTGCACGGGCTTGTCACGGCGGATGCGTACGGCATCCCGGCGGTATGGACGACGCGCGAGCCCGCCCTCATCGGCGGCGACTTCAAGTTCCGCGACTACGAGGCCGCGGTCACCCCCGGGCGCAGCCGCTTCGCGCACTTCGACGACGTGCGCACCCCCGACGACGTGGTGCGCCGCGCGAGCCGTGCGGACGCGGGCCGGGTGGCGGAGCTGTGCGACGGGCTGGAGGCGGCGCTGCGGCGTCTTCCCGCGGTGCTGGGCCCGCTGCCACGGTATCCGGCGGGACTGCTGCGGCGCTGACGCTGCAGGCGGACCGCTTCGGGGTGCGGCGGTCCCTGGCTGGTGTGCCCTCGCCGGCGTTCGCTGGCTGGTGTGCCCTCGCCGGCGTTCGCTGGTCGCAGATTGCGGGTATTCGGGCGGCAGAGCCGCAATTCGCGACCAGTGAGCGGGGCAGGGCGGGGGCAGGGCAGGGCGGAGCGGGAGAACTCTCAGGCGGATCCGGCTGGAGCGCGCTGTCACCGCGCTCAGATCACCGCAGGGCAGCCCAGACTTTCGCGTGCCCCTGTGCGGAGCGCTCCCAGGTGAACTCCGCGGCGCGGGCGCGGCCGGCCGCGATCAGCCCGTCGACGGCGGGGTCGCCCGAGGTCGCTGCCAGCACCCCGTCGGCCACGCAGTCGGCGGTGGGCTCGACGATCAGGGCCGCTCCGCCGGCCACCTCGGGCAGGCTGCTCGTGTTCGCCGCGACCACGGGCACGCGCGCCGCCATCGCCTCGAGCACGGGCAACCCGAAACCCTCGTAGAGCGAGGGCACGACCACGGTCCGGGCTGCGGCGACGAGGCCCGGCATGAGCTCGTCCGGCAGACGTCCGAGCAGGCGCACCCCTGGCATGCCGGAGAACAGCTCGGTGCGGCGGGGGTGCGGCGGACCGGCGAGCGCCAGTAGCAGGTCGGGGCGTTCGCGATGGATCCGCGGCCAGGCGGCGGCCAGCGCCTCGAGGTTCTTGCGTCGTGCCGCGCCGCCCGCGTGCAGCACGTACGGCCGGTCGAGGCCGAGAGCCGCACGCGCCTCGGCGGACAGGGGCGCGGCGTCGAAGTAACGCGGATCCACTCCGTTCGGGACGACGTGCGGATCCGTCACGCCGAGGAAGTCCACGGCCTCGGAGGCGGTGAACGCCGACACGCAGATCACAGCGGCGGCCCGCCGCGCCTCGGCTGCGGCCGCGGCGACGGGCGCCGATTCGTCGGGGAAGCGCCAGGACACCACGTCGTGCAGGGTGATCACGTCGGCATGCGGGGAGGGCGGCAGCTCCAGCGCCATCCGGTGCGACACGGTGTCGCCGGCGTACAGCGCGCGGCCCAGCGCAGCGCGCGCGGCCTCCGACGCCTGCGCCACGCGACCGAGCGGAAGGCGACGGTTGCCGGCGAGCGGCGAGCGCAGCGAGCGGAACACCAGGGGGCGAACTGTCCACGGCTCGGGTGAGGCCTGCGCCAGCGCCGCCGGCGCGCGCTCGCCGATCTGCTGCTGGTAGGCCTGAGCGCCCATCGGAACCTCTGTCGCGATGGTCGCCAAGGACAGCCGCGGGCGCGTCATGCCGTCTCCTGCTCGGCAGTCGGCGCGACGGTTCCGTGACCAGCGACAAAGCCGGGCTCCTCGCCGGGCTGCGCGCCGGGCGCCGGGCTGACCGATCTGCCGTCCGGGGTGGAAGCCGAGGCGGAGCCGGGCACTGCGCCGGGCTCCTCGCCGCGCACCGCCCGGGCGTGCGTCCGCAGCCAGTCCTCGATCGGGGCGACGCATTCCGCCCAGGTCCGTTCCGCGAGCACCTGCGCCCGCTCAGGGGCAGGCGTGGGGTCCGCGTCCCGGCGCGCGAGACGCTCCGCGATCCACCCCGCCCATGCCTCCGGATCCGCCGAGACCTGCGCGAGCGAGCTGGGGAAGGCGCTGGCGGCATCGGGGGTCGCGATCACGGCCGCGCCCGTGGCCAGCGCCTCGGCGAACTTCATGGCCGCGCCGACGCCGTCGATCACGGGCACCGCGACGACCGTCGCCTCCGCCGTGAAGTCGACGAGGCTCGGCACCTTTCCGACGAACTCCACGCCCGAGGGCAGGGCCACCGCGGCGTCGAGCCCGGTGCCGGCGATCCGGCACTGCGCATCGGGAGCCAGCGCGGCGAGCCGCGGCCAGACCTCGCCGAGGAACCAGTCCAGGCCGCGCCGGTTCGGCTCCCATCCCCAGCCCCCGAAGAGCGCGACCAGCGGAGCGCTGCGGGAGTACTCCCGCTCGGGCCACTCCTCGGGGTCGATGCCGAGGGGAGCGGTGAAGGTGCGGGACGCCGCGTCCGGGTGCTGCTCGATCAGCCGGATCCGCTCCGTGTCGGAGCATGTGCTCACGCCGTCCGCGCGCGCGATCGCCCGCTCCTCCAGCCGCCGATGCTGGGCGGCCTGCTCGGGGAGGCCGCGGGAGAGGAGCCAGGCGCTCATCGCGTTGTGCACGTCGAGCAGCACAGGGGCGCCGACGCCCTCCGGTAGCAGCCAGACCGAGTCCTGGTGCGACAGGACGATCGCCTCCCAGCGGGGACTGCGCACGAGGCGCGCGAGTCGTCGGGCCGCGCCTGGCACGGCCTTCCCCTTGAGGTGCAGCCGTGGCCGGACGACCTCGGTGAGCGCCGCGATCGAGGAGTCGTCCTGAGGCCCGGCGGGGCTGACCACGACGATCCGGCGGCCGAGCTCGCGCAGGGCGGCGATCTGGTGGTACTGCCGGCGCTGCCCGCCCTGTCCGAACAGGTCGGGCACCTCGACGCTCAGCCAGAGGACGGCGCCCTGCACCGGCGGCGCGGATGCCGCCGGGGCGTGCGTCGCCCGGCGACCGACCGATCCGCGCGGGGCTCGGGCTCGCGCCATCTCGCCTCCTGTCCGTGTGCGGTTCCAGTATGCCCGCGCGGGATCCGGCTCGTCCCGCACTGCGGGAGGTCCGCGCGGATCCGGCTCGCCCATACGCAGACGGCCGCGCGCGGATCCCGCAGGCTGCCGCCATCGGACGAACATCGCGCGGATCCCGCCGGCCCCCATGGCCGAACGCGCACCCGTGGATCGCGCTGGCTATCATCGAGTCGAGGTGGCACATCCGAGTCGTGGGCGACCGACACAGGAGCGCACGTGACCGCAGGGCGAGACGGCGAGGCGACGATCGGGGTCATCATCCCGCTCTACAACGGCGCCCGCCACATCACCGAGACGCTGCGGTCGGTGCTGACGCAGACCCATACCGCGCTGCAGGTCGTCGTGCTCGACGACGGATCCTCCGACGACGGCGCCGAGATCGTCCGCCCGATGCTCCACGATCCGCGACTGACGCTCGTGCAGAAGAGCAACGAGGGCATCGCCCGCACCCGCAACGCCGGTCTCGCGCTGCTCGGTGCCGACGTCGCCTACGTGGTCTTCATGGATCACGACGACCTCGTGGCTCCCGACCTGTATGAGCGGCTGCTGCGCGTGCTCGCCCGGCGACCCGACGCAGTCGGCGCGTATGCGGTCGCGGACTGGATCGACGCCGACTCCGCCCCGCTCGGAGAAGGGGAGTTCGCCCGCTTCATGCGGGACCGCCAGGCGGTGCGCGGAGGGCGAGTGGTGCCGCTCGCGCCCGACGTGGATGCCACGCTGCCCGAGCTGTTCCTCGCCAACCACCTCTACCCGCCGAGCGGGATCCTGCTGCGCCGCAAGGCGGTCGACGCGATCGGCGGATTCGACCCGTCGTACCGGGTCGCCGACGACTGGGACGCATTGGTCCGCCTGTCCCGGCGTGGTCCGATCGTGCCCCTCGACGAGATCCTGGTCGGATATCGCCGCCACGGCGCAAACGCCTCAGGCAACGCTGCGCTGAACGTGCGCGAGAGCCGGGCGGTGTGGGCGCGTACATACTTCTCCGCCGACAACTCCGCCGCCGATCGGCAGGCGCTGCGGGTTGCATGGCGAGGCATGCAGCGGCACAAGTTCCGGATCAAGTCGGCGGCCGCGCGCCGCGCACTGCGCGCACGACGTGTGGGCGACGCGTTCCGGTGCCAGCTGGACGCCCTTGCGCACCTTGCCCTGGTGCGCCCGCTGCGGCGCTGGAGTCGCTGAGTGGGATCACAGCCGCGGGGCCGCTGAACGGATCAGCGCTGCCTGGTCGCTGGCAGCGATGGGCTCCTGCGGGCACTGATCCCGTTCAGCGCCGCTGAGCCGCTGGGCTGCGGCACGGGATCAGAGCCGATCGAGCAGTGCGCGCAGCTGCGTCCACGCCCACTCAGGATCCCGCTGTCTTGCCCGGCGCAAGCCGGCCTCGCCGCGCCGGATCCTCTCCGCGGGATCCGCGATGAGGTCGCGAAGGGCGGCGGCCAGGGCGTCGGGGTCGTTCGGCGGCACGAGCACGGCGACGTCGCCGACCACGCTCGGGATGCCGCCGGTGCGGGAGGCGACGATCGGCAGGCCGCTCGCCATGCCCTCGCCGAGGATCAGCCCGCTGGGTTCGGCCCACACCGAGGGCACCACGAGCACGTCGGCGTCGCGGTAGAGGGCGGGGAGCGCATCCCGGTCGGCGAACGGCAGGAAGGTCGCGGTGGCGCGACTCGCCCTGGCGAGCTCGCGCACCTCCCGTTCGTACGCGGTGGCAGGCGCGTTCGGATCGAACTCGTGACTGCCCACGAACACGAACTCGGCCTCGTCCGGCCCGAACGCCTGTGCCGCCCTGGCCAGCACGGCGGGGCCCTTCGAGGGGATCATCCGCCCGACATACAGCACACGGACCGGGCGGAGGTCGGCGGACCGCGGCTCGGGCGGGGTGAACCGGAAGGTGTCGACCGGGTTCTCCACGACCGCCACCTTCGATCGCTGCGCACGCGGAAGCAGGCCCCTGGTCTCGTCGGCCAGCGCCTCACTCACGCAGATGACCGCTGCGGCCTCTCCGACGATGCGGTCCGCCTCGCGGCGCCCATACGTGCGGAACAGCTGGTTGTGCGCATAGATCGACACCCGGTGCCCGCTGCCGCGGAGCAGCCGGGGCAGGATCGGCGCGTTGTGCGCGAGCACATCGGCCGCGGGCAATCCGCGCACCGCATCCGCGAGCGGGGCGAACCACCGCGCGACCCGCGGCCGCATCAGGCCGAGGCGCCCCACCGCCGCATCGAGGTACTGACCGCTGCGCGTCACACCGGGCGCGCGGTCGTACTCGATCAGGTCGACGCCCTCGTAGCGAGGGGACATGGTGGTGCGGTCCAGGATCACGCCGTGCCGGGCGTCTCCCGCGCGCACGGCAGCATCGGCGAGCAGATGCACCACGGTCGGAACCGCGGATCCGGTGCGAGGGGAGAAATGGTCGCCCGGCGTGATGGCGTGGATGACGCGGCGCTCGCCCATGGGGTCAGCTTAGAGCGGCCGGTGGGGGAGCCCGTTGAGGTGGCGCGGTGACGGGATGCGGACTGGCGGTCGGAGGTTGCGGCGGGCCGCGCGGGTTGTGTCGGGTGATGGATCCACTGAGCACGAGGGGTCGATCGCGGGCGATGGTGCGGGGTGTCTGTGGATCGCTCGCCTTCGTTCGACCGACCCCATGCGCGACGCCCCGACTATCGAAGCTTGACCTTCTTCTTCTTCTTCCAGGGAATTCGCAGGTCAGGAGCGGGAATTGGTTGTGGGAAAGTCTAGAACATAGCTTCGATTCTTGGTAGGATCGGGGCATGACCAGCACCCTTGATCCGCTCTTGGAAGCCACTCGGCTTCTGGTAGATGCGTGGGGTGACGCCGCCTCCGGTATGGACCTGTCACGGGCGCAGCTGGTGGCCGTGAACGATGCGATCGGGCTGGTGAAACGAACCGCGGACGCGGTGCATGCCGAGGTCGCGGCGGGCATCGCCCGGGAGTCGCGGCGAGAGCTCGGGCCGGACAGTCTGGCGAAGCAGCAGGGGTATCGGAACTCGGCGCAGTTGATCGCCACGACCACGGGGACCTCGACCGGGGATGCGGCCCGGCTGGTTAAGGTCGGGGAAGCCACGGCGCCGCGCGCGAACCTGCTCGGGGAGGCGCTGCCGGCGAAGTTCCCCGCCATCCGGGAAGCACTGGCTGCGGGGCGGATCGGTGCCGCCGCAGCGGGCATGCTCGTGACGTTCCTCGACCGGATGATCGTGAAAGTCGGGCGCGCGAGGGCAGCCGAGGCTGAGACCGCTCTGGTCGGTCTCACACCGGGCCTATCGCTGGACGAGATCCGCCGGGCGATGACCCGGTTGGAGGCGTATCTGGATCCGGACGGTGTCGCACCCCGCGAAGACGAGTTGCGGGCGCGGGCATCGCTGAGCATGTTCGAGCGGGACGGGATGCTGCACCTGAACGCGGTCCTGGACCCGGAACGAGCAGCGTCCGTGAAGACCGCGATCGAAGGGTACGTGTCCGCGCAGTTCGCCGCCCGCCGCGATCGCGACCCGGCCCTCGGGGACGCGGACCGGCGCACCGTCGGACAGATCCAGGCCGACGCGCTCGCGCACTTCGCCGAGCACGCGTTGACCTGTCTGCGGAACAAGAGCCTGAACGGGGCGACGGTGATCGTCCGTGTGGACGCCACCGACCTCGCGAACAGCACCGGATACGGCCTCATCGACGGGCTCGACCAGCCCATCAGCATCCACACCGTCCGCCGCATCGCCGGCAGCGGCATCGTGCAGGACTGGCTCTGCGGACGAGACGGGGAGATCCTGCACTGGGGCCGCAAGAAACGGCTGTTCACCGAAGCCCAGAAACTCGCTCTCCGGGAACGCGACGGCGGCTGCGCATTCTGCGGACTCCCACCCGGAATGACCAAAGCCCACCACCTGAAGTGGTGGAAACGCGACCACGGCACCACCGACATGAACAACGGTGTACTGCTGTGCGAGACCTGCCACCACCTCATCCACGACAACCACTGGACCATCCGCATCGACGGCACCGGAACCCGAGCCAACGTCTGGTTCCTGCCCCCAACCGGCATCGGCGGACCACCCCGCCTCGGAGGACGCGCCCGCACCGAACTCATCGCGTGAGCCGCCGCGAGAGCGCGCGCGTGTCGTCTGGGTCGCGCTGCGCGCTCCTCGCTCAACGACCCGAGGTGACGACGGCTCGGGCGCCCGCTGCGCTCGCTCGATGCGGGCTGGGGAGAGGAGACGTGTGCCCGGAGGACCGCGTCTTCGCCGCAGAGTGAGCTCAGTGCGGGGAGCGCGCGCCCAGCCCAGCGATCAGCTCGGCCAACTGGCGCGCGTAGCGGTCCGCGCCGTATTTCGAGCGTGCCCATTCGGTCAGCGCGGGATCCTGTGCTGACGAGGCTCCGAGCACGGCGACCACTGCTGCGGCGAACTCGCGCGGATCGTCGGTCACGGGGAACGGGAATCGGCCGTCGTCGTTCGTGATCCCTTCCGCGCCGACCCTGGTGGTGACCACCGGGAGGCCGCGCAGCAGTGCGTCGACCGTCTTGAACTTCACGCCCGCTCCCGAATGCAGCGGGACGAGCGCAGCCGAGGCTGTGCGGTACACCTCGTCGAGGTCGTCCACATAGCCCGTGACGGTCACTCCCGAGGTCAGCGCGGCGCGGGCGTACAGCGACTCCGGGGGATGGACGCCGACGAGCGACAGCGCGGCCTCGGGCAGCACTGCGCGCACGGAGGGCCACACCTCGTCCAGCAGCCAGACGGCCGCCTCCACGTTCTCGCGCCGGTCGAACGCCGCGACGAACACCGCAGGTCCGCCACGCGGCACGGTCGCTCCGCCGCTCGGCGTGGACGATCCGCCAAGCAGCGGGGCCGAGTCGCTGCCCGGTGCGGCCGATCCGACAAGCGGCACGGCCGATCCACCAGGCGATGCGGCCTCTCCACCAGGCGATGCAGCCGATCCGCCGACGGAGGGGACCGGATGCTCGGCCGGATCCCACAGCGGCGGGTCGATCGCGACCACGCGGGGATGGCGGCCGGCCCCACGCACCTGGCGGGCGTCCTTGTCGCTCAGCACGATCACGACATCGGCACTGCGGAACGACGCCGGCTGCGTGACAGCGACCACGAGCGCACGCCACGACCGCCACACGACCTTCCTGGTGGCGCTCTGCGCACGGGCGGACCGCAGCCATCTCAGTTCGCGCTGCAGCGACACATCGTGGGCGACCAGCGCGGTCGGTCGAGACCTTGCCGCACCGCGCAGCAGGAACGCCGTCTCCTCCCACTGCGCCTCCACGAACTCCGCCCGTCGCAGCGCCTCGCGCACGACGGGGCTGCGCCGCAGCGCCCTGCGGCGGCTGGGCGCGAGCCAGTGCGGCACCACGATCGCCGCGAGATGATCGAGGACCTTCATCCCGGGGGAGTCGTCACCCGCGACCAGGATCACGCGGTCGGGATCCGGCGTACGCGCGAGGCCGATCCGATTGAGCTCGGTGTCGGGGGCGACGACGGTGACCTCGTGGCCGAGGGCGTTCAGAACTCCGAGATGGCGGCGGTAGTACTCGCCGCCCGCATGCGGAATGCCCGGGTAGGGCACGACGAGGGAGAAGCTGACGATCCTCATGCCCGGGGGCCGGATCCGCCGCGTGACGACGGGGTCGGGTGAACCACGACCCAGGTATATCATCGCGCGGTCACAGGCAATAGCATCGCGGCGGAGGACCCATGCCGATGACGAAGGCTGGCGAGTCGGCGCCCACCGACGCCCGCGTGCAGCCGCCCACCGCCGCGCGCGTGAAGCGCGCAACGCAGCTCAGGCGCGGTCTGTACGCGCGCGCCAGGCGGGCGCTTCTCTCCGACACCGGACTGCGCCTGGCGCATGCCGTGGAGCGAACGCGGGTCCTGGCACACCTCCGGCGCAGCGGCTCCCGCCCCGGTCCGCGTCCCGCTCCCGGTGAGCTGGACGCGGTAATGCTCCCGGCGGGCGGCGGCAACATCGGGGATCAGGCGATGTTCGAGGCGTATCTCGTGAACACTCCGGGCGAGGTCCTGGCCGTGATGCGCGACGCCGGCGCCTACATCGTCCCCGATGAGGACCAAGCCCGGGTACGGGTGCTGAGCGCGCCGCTGCTCAGCGGCGGCACCCTGCGCGGACGCTGGGGCGAGGTCCGTGCGCTCGCCGACGAGCTTCGGGTGGCGCGGTCGTTCGCCGTGATCGGCGCCGACATCATGGACGGCGGATACAACCGCGCGGAGGCGGTGACCCGCGCCGAGATGCTCCGGCTGGCGCGGCGGCTCGGCGCCGGCGCTCGCGTGCTGGGCTTCAGCTGGGGCGAGCACGTCGACGCCGCCGCATCCCGAGCGCTGGCACGAGCAGCGTGCAAGGCGCGGCTGTTCGTGCGCGATCCGATCTCGGCCGAGCGTCTGGACCGTGCGGGGATCCCAGCGCTCGAGTCCGCCGACCTTGTGTTCACGGCCGACGGCGAGCGGGAGCCGGCGGACCTCGCGGCCTGGGTGACGCGGCTTCCGGATCCGGTCGTCATCGTCAATCTCAGCGGCCTCATCGAACGCAGGACGGACCTCGTGCCCGAGTTCGTCGCGCTCATCGATCGGCTGACGGCGGATGGCATGCGCGTGGTGCTGCTCCCGCACTGCCTGCGCGACGGCGACGACGACCTGGCGGTGTGCCGGCGCGCGGGGGAGGCGGCCGCTCGGCCGGACAGAGTGCTGCTGGTGGAGCGGGCGCTGCGCCCCGCCGAGGTGCGCTGGCTCACGGCGCGCGCGGCGGCGGTCGTCACCGGCCGTATGCACCTGTCGATCCTCGCTCTGACGCAGGGCACCCCGGTCGCCGTGCTGCGCACGCGCGGCAAGGTCGACGGCCTGGCGCGGATGTTCGATCTGGAGCGGTACGCCCTCGACCCCGTGCCGGGCATCGGCGGCGAGGTCGGACGAGCGCTCGCCGACCTGTTCGCCGACACGACGCTGCGCGAGCGGATCGAGGCGCGGCTGCCGCACGTACGCGCGCTCGCGCAGCGGCAGTTCGTGCAGGAAGGGCCGGAGCCCACCGCCACTCCGCGCTGATCGGAGGCGCTCAGGCTCGGAGTCGAGTCACTCCAGCCGGCCGAGCTGCACGAGGCGTGCGAACTCGGGATCCTGCTCCCGCACCTCGTCGAACGTGCCCTGTGCGGCGATGCCGCCGTCGCGCAGGTGCACCAGGTGATCGACGCTCCGGACCGTCGAGAGCCGGTGCGCGACGATGACGATGGTCATGGTGCCCTGCAAGGACTGCAGCGTCTGCGCGATCTCGTGCTCGGTGGCATTGTCGAGCGCGCTGGTCGCCTCGTCGAGCACGAGCACCCGCGGGCGCAGGTACAGGGCGCGCGCCAGGCCGACGCGCTGGCGCTGACCTCCGGAGAGGCGGGTGCCGCGCTCTCCGACGATGGTGTCGATGCCGTCCGGCAGATCCGTCACGAGGTCACTGAGCTGCGCCTGAGCGAGAGCGGTGAGCACGCGATCCCGGTCGATGTCGGCGGCTTCCACGCCGAAGGCGACGTTGCGCGCGATCGTCCCGCTGAGCAGGTACACGTCCTGAGGCACGACGCCGATCTCCGAGTACCACGTGGCCAGGTCGTCGGAGATGGAACGACCGCCGCAGCGCACGACGCCGGACGTGGGCGAGAACAGCCCGAGGATCAGGTCGACCACGGTGGTCTTGCCGGCACCGCTGCCGCCGGTGAACGCGACCGTGCGGTTCTCCCCGATGGTGAGCGAGAGCCCGTTCAGCACCGTCGCATCCGAGTCCGGGTACCGGAATGTGACGTCGTCGAGCACGATGTCGCCGCGATACGGCTCATCGCTGCGCGGCTGTTCGTCGTACAGCTCGGTCGGATCCAGCTCGGCCAGCGCATCGACCATGATGTTCAGTCCCACGCCGCCGACCCGGCTCGTCGCGAGGTTCGCCGAGACTCTGGTCAGGGTCGGCAGGGCGCGCAGCGCGGCCGTCGCGAACAGTCCCAGCACCGGGATCACCTGAGCGGCGGATCCGACCGCGAACATGAGGACCGAGATGCCCACGATCGCGATGATGAACGCGATCTCGAGGATGTGGCGCGGCACGTCGCTCATGAAGCTCAGCTCGCGACCGGCGCGGGCGCTGCGCAGCCGGGACTCGCGGAAGTCTCGGACGAAGGCCGAGCCCCGCGAGCTCAGCCGGGTCTCGCGGAAGCCCTCGAGTCCGGGCATGAGCGCCTGCCAGGCCTCCAGGCCCGACTGCGCGATCGTCTCGCCGATGCGCAGCTGGCGCCGGCGCAGGGCGAACTGCACCCCGCCGACGATGCCGCCGAACAGCACGATGGTGAACAGCGTGGCACCGGGTGCGGCGAGGGCGAGCACGGCCATGATCGCGACCAGCACGAGCACGTCCGAGCACATCGTGACCACGGCCATGAGCACGCTCGCCGCCTGATTGGTCGCGTCGTTGATGTTGCGGTAGACGACGCTGAGCGTGCGTGCGCGATGGGCCGCATACGGCGCCTGCACGTAGCGCTTCATGAGCTCGGTCGCGGCGAGCGCGGTGATCCGCGTCGTGCGGCCCAGCAGCCACCATCGGAACAGCAGCGACCCTGCGGTCTTGATCAGGAACACGAGCGCGATGAAGCCGCCCAGGAGCGGGATCAGCACGGACAGCGCCGAGCTTCCCGCCGTCGCGGCGACCCACTCCAGGACGGAGCCCTGAGGTTTCCCGGTGGTGATCAGGCTCATGAGGGGCAGCATCGCGGCGACGCCCGCCATGTCGAGCAGTGCGAGCACGACCGAGGCGGCCACCGTGGTCAGGATCCACTGGCGCGGACGGGCGCCCGTGACGCGGAGCAGGGTGCCGAGTTGCGGCAGCAGCGCCCGCGGCGTGGTCGTGCGGGCTGCATCCCGTGCCATTGCGCGTGTCCTCCCGCGAAATCATCGCAAATCCCGTATCGGAATATTGGGTCATACGCTAACATCGGTCTTGTCCGCGTTATGCCGTCATCTGGGGTCGCATAACGTCTTGCATTCGACTGGGGAAACGCATATGTCTGAGAACGACGAGTCGGCCGGCATCAGCCGCCGCACTGTGACCAAAGCCATGGCCTGGGTCGTGCCCGCCGTGGCTGTCGCCGCGACCGTGCCGATCGTGGCCGCGAGCGCCTGTAACGACTTCAATCCGGAGAATCCGTGTCCGATCACGCTGTCGGGCACGGGCTGCAAGCTCCCGGGCAACTCCAATTCCATCTACAAGGGTTATGCGTTCCGGCTTGTGATCGCGAACCCGACCGGTGCGACGATCACCGTCAACGTGACCTCCGCGACGCTGGACGGCAACAGCTTGGGCGGCATCCGCGTGGTGAACCTCAGCAACGGCTCGAGCCAGGGCAACCCGTTCACGGTGCCGCCGCACACGACGTACACCGCCGCCCTGCTGACGCAGAACGCGCCGAACAGCTCGAACGGCGCGCTGAGCATCACCTACACGGTCAACGGCGGCGCGCCCATGGTGGCGAACGCGACCATCCCGTCGGCTCCGCCGATCAACGGCAACTCGTGCTCGACCTTCAACTCCACCGAGAAGGGCTACATCACGGCGCAGTGATGCCCGGTGAATCTCTGACGAAGGCCCTGCTTCGGCGGGGTCTTCCTCGTATCCCGGACTGGCCGCCCGCTGGATAGCATCGCACCATGCCCGTTCCGTTCGCCGTCACGCTGCCGCTGCTGCTCGCCGGGGTGCTCCTGGCCAGCGCCGTGGCGAAGCTGCGCACGCCCGGCGACCTGCGCGAATGGGAAACGCTCGGCGTGCCCCCGGCGTTGCGGCGCACCGCGCTGCTGCGGCTGCACCCGTGGGCGGAAGGTGCTCTCGGCATCGCCGTGGCCGCGCTCGGCGGATGGGTCGGCGCCGTCGCCGGCATCGTCGCCGTGGTGCTGATGCTCGGCTACACCGCGCTGGTCGCGCGCGCGGCCTCTGGCGGGGGAGCATCCTGCACCTGCTTCGGCGCTCCGGCCCCGGTGACCGGCGCGACCGTGGTGCGCAACGCCTGGCTGACCGCGCTCGCCGCCGGCGCCACGGTCGGCGCCGCGAGCACGCCGCTCCTGGGCGGCGCGCTGGCCGCAGGGATCGCGCACCTGCCCTGGCTGCTCGCGGCGGCGATCACCGTGGTCACGACTGCGCTCGTGCTGTGGCGGGCGCCCGAACGCCGGGTGCCTGCGGCGGCGCCCGGGGTGCCGGTGGTGCGTGGTTCCGCGGCGGCTTCGCACGATGGCTCGCCGGACGAGCCGGACGCACTGGAGGGATCCGCGAGCGGTGACGAGGTCGAGTACGTGCGGCGCCGCACGCCGGCGGTGCCCGTGACGTTCGCGGACGGCACCGAGGTGAATCTGCGTGCGCTCGCGACGAAGAAGCCGCTCCTGCTGCTCGCGCTGTCGTCGATGTGCGGACCGTGCGAGATGATCCGGGATCGGCGGGCGCACTACCGCGCTCTGCTGCCCGAGGTCGACGTGCGACTGCTGCTGGTGGAACCGACATCGAGCCGCTGGGCCGAGCTCGAGGAGCCGCAGTCGCTGCACGACCTCGGCGACTACGTCGCGGGCTCGATCGAGGAATGGGCGACGCCGTCGGCCGTGCTGCTCGGCGCCGACGGCCTGCTCGCGGGCGGACCGGTCACCGGCGACCTCGCCGTCGAGGCCTTCGTCGGCGACGTGTACGAAGCCCTGCACGGGCAGCGGCCGCCGACGGACCCGTTCGCGGGTTCCGCGGCAGCCGGGTGAGGGCGGCCGGCACCAGTCCTGGATCGCGTGCGGGTCAGAGCCGCAGCATCACACGGTCACCGACAGCGGCGACCTGCACGCCCGTCCACGCGCACAGCACCAGCAGCATCAGCACGAGCACCGCGCACAGGGCCCACCCCGTGCGGCGTCCGCGGAACCACATCGTCGCGGATCCGAACGCCAGTGCGGCCAGGGGCAGCATGCCGTACGCGGTGCGGAACGCGACGTGCCAGCCCAGCCCGACCTGCAGCAGCCAGGCGGCGACGCTCGCGACACCGGTGACCAGGAGCAGCGCGAGGGGCACCGGTCGCACGCGGTCGCGGGCGACGGTGAGCAGAGCGACCGCGCCGACCAGGAGCACCGCTCCCGCCAGTACGGCGAGCGCATCGACCCACCCGGGGGCCGTGAACACGTTGCGGAGGTACTCGTTCGGCAGGCTCAGGTAGGTGAGCACCTCGCGGGCGAGCGCGAACGGCGAGGTCGTGCCGGACTGGAAGTGGTAGCCGGCGGCGTCCACGCCGGCCTGACCGGTGAGATCGCCGTAGAGCGCGAGATTGCGCAGCACCCACCAGGCGCAGCCCGCCACGACGACGATCGACGCCACCAGGGCTTCGCGCCAGCGGCGGCGCGCGAGCAGCATGAGGAGCAGTCCGATCACCAGCGGGGCGATGCTGATCTTCACCATGATCGCCACCGCGCAGAGCGCACCGATCATCAGCCCCCGCAGCCAGGGCCTCGCGCCGGGACCGCCGAGTGCGACGAGGACGGCCGCGAACCCGGCCACGAGCGACCAGGTGTCGTTCTGCACCGAGGCCGACATCACGATCAGCATCGGGTTCAGCGCCACGAACGCCGTACCGCTCACGACGGCCGCGGCCTGCCCGGGAATCGTACGGAGCAGGATCCGGGCGACCAGCCAGGCGAGCAGGATCGCGCCCAGCACGCCGAGCAGCCGCACGCCGAGGAAGCCGGTCTCGCCGGATCCGAGCAGGCGGATGATCCCGGCCGCGGCGAGATAGAAGAGCGGCGCCTGCTGCCCCTCGTAGGTCACGCCCGGTTCGCCGAGTACGGGGAGGGTTCCGTGCTCCGCGACGGAGACGGCGTTCGCCCAGTGCGCGGGCTCGTCGTAGGGCAGGCCCGCGGGCACGGCGAACGCGGCGATCGTGCCGAGGGCCGCGGTCGCGACGCACAGGGCGGCGGTGAGGGCGACGGCTTGCGCGTCGGCGCTCCCCGCGAGCCTTTGCGGTGCGACCCGCCGTTCGTCCCGAGCGGCGGGGACCTGGCGCGAGGCGCTCATGACCCCGAGGCCGCGGTCAGCACGGCCTGCATCTCGGCGACCCGCAGCGACCAGTCGGCGGAGAGGGCCGGATCCGGATCAGGCTGTGTCGCAGGCGATTCGTCGGCCGTCCGCGGCAGCCCTTCGGCCTCGGCCAGTGTCTGCCGCACGGCCTCGGGGAAGTCCTCGGCATCCGCGATCCGGATCAGCGGGTCGTCCGCATCCCGGAATCCCGCCACCGGCGTGGACACGACCGGACGCCCCACGGCCTGGTACTCGTAGAGCTTGAGCGGATCCAGGCTCTCGGTGAACGCGGTCACGACGTGCGGGACCAGCAGCGCATCGGCGTTCTGCAGATAGCCGATCACCGCCTCGCGCGGGCGGGCGCCGAGCACCACCACGCCGGCGTCGCGGAGCCGGGCGGTGTCGGCCTCGTCGAGCGCATTCGGGCCCACGAGTACGACCGTGCCGGCGGTGCCTTGGTCGCCGGCGCTCACAGTGGTCTTGCCCGCGACGCTCGTACTGACGTTGCCCTGGTCTCCGGCTCGGTCGCCGGCGCTCAGCGCGACAGCGGTCTGCACGCACAGTGCCACGTCGAGGCGGTCGCGGTGCAGGGTGCCAAGGTAGAGCGCGACGGGTCCGGACGGTAGGTCCGCCGGGCGCGGCTGCGGGGCACGGTAGGCGTCGACGTCGACCCCGTTGCGCACCAGGGAGATGTCGGGGCGCTGGGGGCTCTTGCGCCGCACCAGCTCGGGGGAGCAGGCCACCACAGCGGCGGCGTGGGCGAGCAGCCACGCCTCGCCCTCGCCGATACGGCGCATCTCGGCGGCGGGCCGGTCGGCGGCCATCCAGTCGTCGGTGAGGTCATAGAGCGCCCGCCACCCGGTGCGCCGCGCGAGCCCGGCCAAGCGCGGGTCGTTGACCCACAACAGCGGATCCATCATGTCCAGCCGCGCCGCGGCGCCGACGATCGCGCGCTCGATCCGCGCGTCCGCGCCCGGGTCGATCCGGCGCGGCAGCCACTTCACCGGGCGGACCGCGTGCAGCCGCTCGGCGATCGGACGCACGCCCTGCCCGAACTGCGGTCGGGCGCCTCGCCGCAGGGCATGCAGCGGGTCGTCCGGAGGCTCGACGAAGAGCACGCGGAGGTCTGGATCCTGCTGCAGCAGGCCCGAGACCAGGTGCTGATTGCGTCGCCACACCTCGTCCCAGCGCTCCAGGGAGAGCACGACCAGATCGCTCATCGCCGGGTCTCGCCCTCGCGCGCCCCGCGCGTGCCGGCGTGCCGGGCGATCGCCTCGCGATACACGGCATCCGTTCCGGCGGCCTGCGCGTCCAGCGAGAACTCGGCGCGCTGGCGCTGCTGCGCGGCAGTCGCAAGCCGTTCCCGTGCCTCCGGATCCGCGGCGAGCAGGCGCAGGCGCGTTCCCGCTGTCGCGGTGTCGCCCGGCGGGAAGAGCGCGTGCGGCTCCAGCCCCTCGAGCAGATCGAGGTGCCCGCCTGCCCCGGCGGCGACCACGGGGAGCCCCGTCTGCATCGCCTCCAGGACGGTCAGCCCGAGGCCCTCGCGCGGACAGGGCGCGAGCAAGAGCCCCGCCTGCGCCATCAGTGCGGCGACATCGGACCGGTATCCGAGGAAACGTGCGTTGCCGGTGAGGCCGAGCCGGGCGACCTGGACTTCGAGGTCCTCGCGGCGGGCGCCCTCGCCGGCGATCCACAGCTGCCAGCCCTCGGCGGCCAGGCCGGATGCCGCGAACGCATCGATCGCCACGTCGGTCGCCTTCTCCGCCTCGAGGCGCTGCGCGACGAGCACGACCCGCTCCCGCGACGGCGGCGATGCGTCGGGCTCCGACGGGCGCAGCCCCGAGTGCACGACCGTGGAGGCGACGCCGATCTCGGCGGCCACGGCCCGGCTGATCGCGATCTCCGCATCGACGACGCGTGCGGCGACCGTGTTCATGTGCACCGTGGCATGGCGCCGCCGCGGCTGTGCGAAATGCCGGGTCGCCACGACCGCGGGCCGGCGGCGGCGCCCGAACGCGAGCGCGGCGGCGGCCTCGGCCGCGGTCATGTGCACGTTCACCACGTCGGCGTCGGCGCGCACAGCCCGCAGCGCGCGGCGCACGCCGAGGTTGCCGCGAGCGGGGATGAACCCGACACCGGTGCCGGCGAGCGCGGCCGACATGCGTGCAGGGTCGCCGCCGATCACGCGCACCCGTGCGCCGGCGGCGCACTGGGCGCCGGCGAGCCGCACGATGAAGCGCTCCACGCCGGCGAAGCCATCCGAGCTGACCGCGTGCACGATGTCGAGAGGCTCGAGGCGGGCGGTGCCGTCGTCGGCGGGATCCGGATCCGTGACCTCCTGACCGCGAGACTGCATCTCCGTACCGAGACTGCGTGAATTTTCTGCAGTCTCGGTACGGAGATGCAGTCTTGCGGGCGTGGGGGCGGGTTCGGGTGTGGGTGCGGGTGCGGGAGTAGGGGCGGGTGTAGGGCCCGGCGACGACGGTCCTGCCGCGTCCGGGAATCCCCCCACGTCCGGGCGCACGGACGCCAGCAGCGCGAGGTAGCGGGCTGCGATCCGGTCCCAGCCGAGGTGCTCGACGCTGCGACGGCATGCGTCCCGCCAGGCGGCGACATCGGTGGCCGCGACCTGCTCGAGCCGGGTGGCGATGTCCCTCGGATCCGGATCCACGAGGTAACCGTTCACGCCGTCCTCGACCAGATCGACGGCACACCCTTGTCGTGTCGCGATCACGGGCAGGCCTGAGGCCAGGGCCTCGGAGATCACCATCCCGTAGGGCTCGTAGAGGGTGGGGAAGACGAACATGTCCGCCGCCGCGAACACCGCGGACAGGTCGGTCTTCACTCCGGCGAAGTGCACGCGGTCGACGACTCCCGCCCGCTCCGCCCGGCGCAGCATCAGGGGGATCGTCTCGGAGTCGCCGCCGATCACCAGCAGCATCACGGTCGGCGCGTGCACGAGGGCGTCGATGGCGAGCGGCACTCCCTTCCAGCGCAGCTCGTGCCCGACGAACAGGGCGACCCGATGTTCGTCGTCGAGGCCGAGGGCGGCCCGCGCGGACTCCCGTTCGGCCGTCGTGGGAGGGTGGAACCGTTCGAGATCCACGCCGTTGGGGATCACCTGCACCGGAGGAGCCACCACGCCGTAGCAGCGCTCCAGCTCGGCGACCTCGGCCGAGGTGAGTGCGACGATCGCGCGGTGCGTGCGACCGCGATAGCGGATCCGGTCCACGACGTGGGCGAACGGGACCATCGGATTGCGCAGCACCCGCCACAGCCCTCGCCCGCGGGCGCGGACCGCCGCGATCGTGATCACGTGGTTCACGAACACGTCGCCGGCCAGCACCATCCCGTGGCAGAGCGCGACCGCATCCGGCCGTTCGGCGAGATACCGTCGAGCGCGGGCGCTGCCGCGCACGACGAGGCGGAACTGGGCGCTGACCATCGACAGTCGGCGGCGCCAGGCAGCGCGCTGGGTGCGCGGCGGCACCCTCACCAGCTGCGGCGTGGTGAGGGATTCCACGGTGTGCCCGGCGGCACGGAACGCGCGTTCGAGCTCCCACGCGACACCCGAGATGCCGGCGCCGGGTGCGACGCTCGGTGCGATCTGCACGATCCTCATCACGGTCTGATCCCCTACGCAGCCCATCGGCGCGTGGACCCGGCGCGCCGCTGACTCAGCGTAGCGCGCGGGTCACGCCGGCAGGGCGCGAGAATCGGCCTCCGCCTCGGCGCGCACCGGCCCGCGGCGGTACAGCGCGGCACGTCGCGCGGCGGCCCGTCCGCGTTCGCCCGGCAGCGCGATGCCGCGGACGGTGGCGCCGACCAGCTGCGCGGTGCGGGCGAGCGCCCAGCCCCCCGCGCCGAAGTGCTTGCGGTAATACCGTTCCTGGCTGGCGTGGAAATGCCGTTCGCGGCGGCTCGGATCCGTGCTGGTCCCGGCGCCTGCGTGCGTCGCGACCGCCTCGGGCACCACGGCGTGCCGCCAGCCGAGCAGATGCGCGCGGTATGCCCAATCGGTCTCCTCGGCATACAGGAAGAAGCGTTCATCGAAGCCGCCGACGTGGTCCAGCGCCTCCGCGCGCAGCAGCAGCACGGATCCGATCACGAAGTGCGGCCCGCGGATGAGGCGGCCGAGCCCCACTGCTTCCAGCCACGCGCGGCCGGGAGAGGGGAACACCCACTCGGCCTGAGCGGCGACGCCCTGTTCGTCGTGCTGGGCCGGCCCCACACTCGCGAGCGCCGGATCGGCGGCGAGGCCGCGCTGCAGCGCGCGGATGCCCTCCGGGGCGATCACCGCGTCGGGGTTCAGCAGCAGCACGTCGGCCTCTGGAAGCAAGCGGTCTTCGAGCGCGCGATTCACCCCGGCGCCGAAGCCGAGGTTGGCTCCCGGATCCAGGTATCGCACACCGAACTCGGTGCACAGCGCGGCGATCTCCGGCATCGAGGAGTTGTCGACCACGGTGACGACCAGATGCCGCACCGGCTCCAGCGCGCGCCGCAGCATGTCGGGTGCGCCGTACGCCACGACCACGATCTCGGGGTCGTCGAGTTCTCCCGGCTCCCCGGCCTCGGTGGCCCCGCGAGGCGTGCCGAACTCAGTCGATTCGCCCTGGTGCGCCGGGTTTGCGGGGGTTCGGCCTTCGGATCGACTGAGTCCGGAACGCCGGGGCGCGAGCACCGTGTCGTACATCCGCTGGTACTGCTCCGCGACGGCGGGCCAGGAGCACTCGGCGGCGCGCACCAGGCCCGCCGCGACGAGCTCGTCGCGGCGGGGGCCGGCCGCCTCCCGCACGGCGGCGGCGAGGGCGTGCGCGTCGCCGCGGGGTACGACGATGCCGGCGCCGCCGACGACGTCGGGAAGCGCGCCCGCATCGCTCGACACCACGGGCACGCCCGCGGCCATCGCCTCCACCGCGACGCGGCCGAACTGCTCGGTCCAGCGGGGCGTGGGCAGCGAGGGCACGGCGAGCACGTCGATCGACGCGTAGAACCCGGCGACCGCATCGGGATCCACCCCGCCGAGGAACACGACCCGGTCCGCGACTCCGCGTCGCGCCGCCTCCTCGTGGATCGTGGCGGCCAGAGGGCCGGTGCCCGCGATCCGGGCGTACAGCGAGGGGGCTTCGACGAGGGCGTCGAGCAGCAGCGGCACGCCCTTCTCCGGCACGAGCCGGCCGAGCAGCCCGACGACGACGTGATCGCCGGATCCGTCGGCCGGATCCATCCCGGCGGGGGTCACCGGATCCACCCCGACCGGGGGCACCGGATCCACACCGAGGGGGGTCACCGGATCCACGCCGAGGGGGATCACCCGCGCGCGCCCCGGGAAGCCCTTGAGCTCGGCGATCGCGGCGGCCGCGGCGTTGCAGGCGGAGATCCCTCCGGCGTGGCGCAGGGACAGGCGCTCGAACCATCCGAACGGGAAGGGGTACCGCTTGTGCAGGTTCTGCGCGGTGTACAGCGTGTAGGGGGCGCGCTGACGGCGCAGCGCCCGCAGCAGGAGCGTCTCCGCGGTGCTGAGCGCGAACGGCTCCTCATGGATGTCGACGAGATCCCAGCGCTCGCCCAGAGCACGCCAGAGCGGTCGCGGGTCGTAGACGAAGAGAGCCGGATGCGTGCCCCACGTCCCCACGCCGACGACATCCTCGTCCGGGGCGGCATCGAGTGCGACGGGCACGCCGCCGGCGTCGCTGCGGTTCGCGGTCAGCAGGCGCACATCGAGTCCGCGCTCTCGCAGTGCCCTTTCACGCCCCCGCCACGCGCGCACGGTCGCGCTGTGCGAGATCCGCAGCACCCGCATGGCACCCCCTGTATCGTGGTCAGCTAACGATAGCCCGCGAGCGTCGCCGCCAGCGGGGTCGCCCTGGCTGCGTCGCTGCGCACGGGATCCGCCTTCAGGAGGGGAGTGATCCGCTGTCCGTTCCCGAGGGTCCGATCACATCCGCACCGCGGGTCGCCCACCTGGCGCACACGACGGTGGCGGGGGGCGCCGAGCTGGGGCTCGCGCGCATGCTGCGTGCGGATCCGCCCTGGTCGGCAAGCGTGCTGCTCCCGCCGGATCCGGCAGAGGACGGAGCCTTCGCTGGCCTCCCGGTATCCATCCCGATCCATCGGATCGGCGTCGCGCAGCCGTACGGCGCCAGCGGTGCGTCCCCGACCAGCGCGTTCGCGGTGGGGGCGCGGCTCCTGGCGCAGGCGGTGGCGACGCGGAGGCATCGGTCCTTCCGTGACGCGGATCTCGTGGTCGCGAACAGCACCCGTGCCGCCGCATACGGAGCGCTCGCCGTGACCGGTTCGCGCAAGCCGTTCCTCGTCTACCTGCACGACATCATGGACCGGGAGACCCTCGGCGGCTTCGGGCTGCGGATGATGACTACGGTGGTGCTCCCGCGGGCGGATGGCGTCATCGCGAACTCGCAGGCGACACTGGCCAGCGCCGAACCTCATCTTCGTCGGGGCGCAGTCCGCGAGGTGATGGCGGGAGCGTCCGGCCTGACCGGCCGCCGGCGCGGCGCGCGGGATCCGGGACCGCTGCGCGTGGGCATGCTCGCGCGCATCGACCCGTGGAAGGGCCAGCTGCTGCTGCTGGACGCCTTCGCGCGCGCGTTCGGTGACGGCGACGAGATCCTCGAATTCGCCGGGGGCGCGCCGTTCGGGCACGCGGACTACGCCGATGCGGTGCGCGATCGTGCCGCGGCGCTGGGGCTCTCCGACCGGGTGCGCCTGCTCGGTCACGTCGACGACGTCGCGTCGCTGCTGCGCCGGTGGGACGTGGGCGTGCAGGCGTCGATGCGTGCGGAGCCGCTCGGCTTCAACGTGCTCGAGTATCTCGATTCGGGTCTGGCCACGGTGGTCGCGGCGGAGGGCGGACCCGTCGAGTGGGTGCGCGACGGCGTCAACGGGCTCGCGGTCGCCCCGCGTGACGCCGAGGCGCTCGCCGCGGCGCTGCGCCGACTCGGCGCCGATGACGCGCTGCGTGCGCGCCTGAGCGAGGCCGCGCAGAAGACGCCGGGGCTCGCCACCGACCATGCGGTCGCCGAGTCGCATGCGGGGGCGTACCGCCGGGTGATCGCGCACCGTCTCGGCCACCGCGGCTGAGGTCGGCGCGGGTCGCAGGATCCGCCTCGGCAGCCGCGCCAGGGCCATGACGCACGGGGCGGAGGACCGGGCGCACCACCCCGTCGCTCGGGTGCGTCGGCACGAGGGCGGTGCGGTCCGGGCCACGGGCCCAATGAGCGCGCAGGTCCCCAGTCCTGACTCTCCTCCGTAGCCGGACCACACCGGTTCGGGATGCTGAAGACGGGGAGGGCCTCAGCATCCTCACTGACAAAGGAGTCGTGGCAGAGCGGGAAGTGACGCGGTCATCGCTGCCGTGGGCTCAGGGGACCACGAACTGGAAGGTCATGTCCTCCGGCGCGGGACCCATCGGGTCGTACGCGGCGGTCGGGTCGTAGACGTCCAGGTTGTGCTCCCAGAGCGGGCCCCAGTAGCCGTCGTCATCGATGTAGCGCATGGTGAACCAATACCAGCCGTACGAGTTCACGAGCATCCGCCGCTGGGCATAGCCGTTGGCGTCGAGCGCGACGAAGCCGGTGTTGCCCTCCATCGTGGTGACGTAGATGATTCCATCGGCGGGGCCATGGAACTCCACGAGGAGTCCGGTCGTCTTGGCGTCGGCCGCGGTGATGTCTTCGAATCCGGTGACGTCTTCGAACCCGTGCACCTCGATGGGCAGCACCGTGAATGCGCCCTCGACTGCCGGCGAAGATGCCGCGTCGGTGTAGGCCCATACCTCGTAGGTGTAGTCGCCGGCGTTGAGCTCGATTCCTCGGGCGTCGAAGGTCCAGGATCCATCGGGCGCGACCGCGGGAGTGTAGCGCTCTGTGCCGAGCTGTACGGCGACGTTGCTGCCCGGGGTCGCGTTCCCGGTGATCGCCGGGGCGAGGTAGCCCGTGGTGCTCGTCGGGCCGGTGACGCCGGGGGAGAGCGCAGGGGTGCTGGGCTCCGTGCGTGTCGGCGTGGGGCCGGGGGTGGGAGTCGGGCCAGTAGGAGAACCGGGGCCCGAAGCGGGGGCGGGGTCGGGGACGCCGTTCGCGGGGGCGGGCCGAGGCTGATACTCCAGCGTGTAGCGGTCGGTGATGCCCTGATCGGCCGGATCGACCTGCCCGGGGACCGCGATCGGCTCGGCGGGCCCGGGAGGCCCCGACGAGTCACTGGCCTCGACGGGAACGGACGCCGCCGGTGTCGGGGGCGGCGTCTGCACCTGGGGCACGTCCGGCGCCGCTTCAGCGGGGCCGACCGTGAAGAATGAGGTGATCACGAGACTGCCCGCGGTGACGGCGGCCACTCCTCCGCCGATGAGCCACGTGGCGACTCCCGCGCCTGCAGCGATGGCGATCGCCGTTGCGGTCGTGGCCGACGACAAGGTGGCCGTGGCGGTGCCGATGCCCGCGGTGCCCAGCAGTACGGCCAGCGTGCTGCCGCCCATCCGAGCCGCAGCCCCGCGCGTCTCGTGCAACAGCGTCCGGCAGGGCGTGCAGTCGGCGATGTGCAGATTCACCTCGGTCGAGACCGCGACGTTGGCGGGCTCGGTCAGATACTGCGGGAAGAGGCGCGCGGCGTGGGCCTGATCGTCACGGAGGGCGGGCGGCACCTGCAGGGTGAGCCATTGGTACTTCAGCCCGGTCCGTGCCCGGCGCTGCAGAGCCGACACCGCGTTGGGCTTGATCTTCAGCTCACGCGCGATCTCAGGGCGCCCTGCCTCGGCCACCTCGGCGAGCCATAGCACGCGCTGCCAGCGTTCCGGCAAGGCCTGCAGAGCCGCGAGGACGTCGCCGGCGTCGCTGTCGGACTCGGCGATTGTCAGGGCATCGCGATCGTCGACCGCATCGATCTCTTCCGCAAGCATGAGCTGGTCCGCATCTTTGGACCAGCGGATCGCCGTGTTGCGCAGCACGGTCTTCAGATAAGACCGGAAGGCGAACTGCGGCCCCGCGTCGGTCGTGGTCACCTGCTGGTAGATCGCGAGGAACGACTCCGAAACCAGGTCATCGGCGCGTGAAGGCGCGAGGCGGTGCGCATAGCGCCGTGCGGCGGGGGAGTGGCGTTGCCAGAGCGCGGCGTAGGCGCGCTTGTCCCCGGAGCGGAGTGCGCGCAGCAACTCGGCATCAGTGCGTGCGTCCACGCGCCCCTCCTAAAGGAACCTGCCTCGACCGGCGCCGGTCCCGAGGCACTGGTGGCGGATCTGCGCGTCGAGTGAGCGCATGATCTGGCCAGGCTATCGAATCGATCCGGGTGGGCACCCGGAGCACGAGAGAACCGCTGGTCCGGGGAGCTCTGCTGCTCCCAGGACCAGCGGCGGGTCCGATTCGCGCGTCGATCAGGCCGGCACCACCAGGATCTGGCACTGCGCGTGGTCGCCACCGGTCGGTATGCCGCAGACCGTCCTCGCTTCCGACGTGATCAGTCCCGTGATGCCGCTCTGCGTGCCGCGCTGGCCGGCGTTGATCTGGCCGATCAGATACCAGTACGCCGCCGCGCTGTTGGGCGTCTGGAAGTTCCAGTTCGCGTCGAAGGTCAGGTCGGTGTAGCGCCAGATCGCGTACTGGGCGGCCTCGATCGCGTCGTTCGCGCTGAGAGGGGCTGTGAACGGTCGCGGCGGGTTGGCCGCGGCCGCATCCGCCGCGACAGCAGCGGAGAACGCGCTGAGCGTGATCCCCGGGTAGCTGTTCTGGATGATCCAGAGCACTTTGCTGTAGATGTCGGCGCTGCCCGCGAGGTAGTTGCTGCCCAGGTAGGTGCCGAGGTCGCCCGCGGTCGCCGCCATGTCCGACTTCGCCGTGACGTTGTGCTCGACGCAGTACGAGTAGTAGTCCGGGGTGCCGGGGTTGTTCAGATCGGCGGGTGTGCTGGTGAAGACCGCGTGAATGCCCGTGCCGCCGTAGCCCTGGAGACGCCCCATCCACAAGCCGGAGACCATGACCTGGATGCTCGATGTCGCCCCGTTCGGAGAGACCTGGCCGAACACCGTGTAGGTGCCGGGCGTCGAGCTGGTCACGATGTGGTTCGTCAGATCCACGACGCCGTTCGCGTCCGACACGAACGTCTTCGGCGCGGTGCTGTTGTCATCCCAGTGGAACGATGACTGCCCGGTCGGCGCGGCAGGAGGGAGGGTGACGAGGATCGCCTGATTGGCGACGGGTGCGCCGTTGTTCGTGATCGTGAAGCTGATGTTGCCCACCGGCGTGCAGACGCCCGTCGGAACCGGTTGGCTGCCCGGATTGATCACGACGCCGTTCGATGCGGCGTAGGCGGGCACCGCGACCGCCGCGGCGACGACGGGCAGCGACCATGCTGCCCCCTTGACGATCGTGCGCCGCGACAGGCCCTTCGCTGGACCCTTCTCGTTGCCGAGCTCTTCCATGGTGCTACTCCCCAGATCTCGCGGTGGCTGGTCGCCACCGTCCCCATCAAGGAAGGAGTACGCGTGCGCGAGAAGGTGACGCGTGAGTCGGGAGATTTTCTCCACAGGCCGGATCCGCCGACATGGGGTGGGGTCCGGCGCAGCCCGGAATGACAGCTGATCCGCGCACCGCGGACTCGATGCGCACGTGCGTCGGGCACCTTGGGCGGGTGGGACGGGTGCCGTAGGCTGGCGCCGTGTCAGCGGAGATCGTCGAGCGGATCCCGCCGGGTGTGCGCTTGGAGATGTCGCGCGCCGGTGTGCAGGTGATCGCCGATCGCGTAGGGGCGCGCCTCCTGCACATCAAGGGCAGCATGACCGACCCCGTGCTGCTCGGCCCGCGCTTTGAGGGCACCGATGTCGACGTGCTGGTCGACCCGGCCGGCATCCCGGCACTGCACCGCGCCCTGCTCGCCCAGGGCTGGCAGGTGTACAGCACTTTCCGGAACAATTCGTCGTTCGAGCACGCGCAGACCTACTTCCACCCCGACTGGGGGCATCTCGATCTGCATCGGCGCTTTCCCGGCATCGGGATCACCGATGACCGTGCGTTCGAGGTGCTCTGGGCCGATCGTGCTGAGGTGAGGGCTGCCGGGCTGCCCTGCGCGGTGCCGGCGCTCACGGCGCAGGCCGTGCTGCTGACGCTGAACGCCGCACGCGCCGCGGGAATGGGAGACACGGCGGCGCGAGTCTGGGATGCGCTCGACGAGCCCGCGCGCCGCGACTGCCTCGCGCTGGTCGAACGGCTGGACGCCGCCGTGGCCTTCGCCGCCGCGCACGGCGACCTGGAACGCTATGCCCACCGGCGCGAGTACCTGTTGTGGAAGGTGGCTTCGCAGGGTGGGACGCGCACGGAGGACTGGCTCGGCAGGGTGCGCGCAGGCCGCACCCTGCGGGACAGGATCGGGCTGGTGCTGCGGGCGCCGCTCGTGAACACCGAACGTCTCACGCACAAGCTGGGCCGCACGCCGCGGCCGGCGGAGGTCGTGCGCGAGTTCCTGATGCGCAGCGCACAGGGCGCAGGCGAGGTGACCCGCGCGGCCGGGAACCGATTCCGCCGGGAATCGGCATCGACGGCGAGAGACGCCACGCCCGACTCCGCCGCGCGTTCGCCGACGGATCTTGGGCGGCAGAACCGGGGCGAGGCGTGATCCGCTATCGACCGGCGGCCGACGTCGGCGTGATCGTCCATGACGATGCCGTGTACGTGGCTCGGCTTCCGCAGGGACCGATCGTCGTGCTGGCGGGCACCGCAGCTGTGGTCTGGCGCGCGGCGTGCGGCGAGGGGGAGGGCACGGTCGCCGAACGCGCCGCGGGAAGCGTTGACCGCGACAGTTCTGCGATCGCCGAAGCCGTGGACGGGTTCGTCGCCGATCTCGTCGCCCGTGGTCTGCTCGTTCGAGCGCAGGAGGCCCCCGCCACCGCACCATCTGAGCGGGATCCCCGGCACGAACCCCAAGAATTCACGTCCTAGCGCGCCATTACTGCACACCATCCGGTTTTCGGATCGTATGCTCGTCACACGGGGGTCAGTAACGGGGATGGTGCCGGATGACGGATATCGCGCAGAGGATTCGCGATGCCGAAGCGGCGGGCGATCACGCGACGGTCGTCCATCTGCTCGCCACCCATCCCGTCGAGGCATGGTTCACTCTGCCGGTCGATGAGCTCACCGCGATCATCGTGGGGCTGCCCGCCGACGCCGTCCGTGCGAGCGCGGAAGTGGCGCTTGTCGCCCGAATGCTCGCCCCGGAGGGTTCCGAGGCGCTCACCGAGGACCGGGCGCTGTCGCGTTCGCCGTATCTGCCCTCGCACCTTCGGCGCTGGCTGGTCGTGACGGATGCGTGGCACGCGCGGCTGAAAGGGGACGCTGCCCGTGCTTACGACGTGCTGATCCGGTTGCCGGAGATCGAAGCCGCGATCCCCTCGGTGCTGGATCCGACGAACGGCATCCGCAGCCTGTTCCTCACCCAGGCGGCCGTCACCGCGCTGCTGCTCGGGCGGTTCGGCGAGGCGCTCGCCCTGTACGGCCGCACGCTGCGCGTGCCGACGCCCTCGGCGCTGCGGTTCTATCTCCGCGAGGCGCACCTGCGTTCGGCGCTCATCCACGTCCTGTACGGAGACCCGGCGGCGGCGCGCGCGCACCTGGCCGAGGCGCGCAGCACGCCGCGTACGGAGAGCTGGATGGAACTGCAGCTCGACCCCGAGCAGGCGCTGGTCGAGGCGCTCGTCTCCGACGACGATCCGGACGAAGCCTTCACCCGGATCCTGCAGTTGACGTACGGATCCATGGGGGAGTTGTGGCCGCTGTATCTTCTCGGCTTGCAGCGCCTGGGAGTGCTCGCTGAGCGGCGTCTCGATGTCAGGGAGCGCCTCGAAGCGCTCGTCTCCGCAGGCATGGGGGCGAACGGCACAGCCCTCAACTCCTCCATCCCGCAGGTGCTGCTCGCGTTCGAGTGGCTGCTCAGCGGCAACGTGCCTCGGGCCAAGGAGCAGATGAAAACCGTTCAGGACCGCAGCTGGCCCGCGGTGATCATCGGATGCATGATCCGCATCGCCTGCGGGGCGTCGAAGTCGGCGATCCGCGAGCTCAACGCCGCCAGACCGCTGACCGAGGGGCTGAAGCAGGCTGAGCGGCAGCGCAGGCTGGTCCTGGGCCTCGCACACCATCTCCGCGGCGATTCGGCGGCCTCGATGGCCGCCGTGGATCAGCTCGGGGAGCTCAACCGTCCGTCGAGTCCGCATGAGATCGCCGTGACGCGCATCCTCACCCCGAGTCTGCTGGAACTGGTCGCCCAGCGGATCCCGGAGCTGCGACCAGAGGTCACGCGACCCGGCGACCGGGGCGTCCTCGACACTCCGTCGCTCACGGCGAGCGAGCTCGCGGTGCTGGTGCGCCTCGCCCAGGGCGAGACCAGGGACCAGATCGCGAAGGCGCTCTTCCGCTCGCCGAATACAGTGAAAAGTCACCAGACCTCGCTGTATCGCAAGCTCGGCGTCTCTGCCGCAGGGGATGCCGTGCGCCTCGCCACCGAGGCCGGATACCTCTGAGCCGGCGGAATCGCGGCTCTCGCTTCGGGTGACGCGAAGGGTGAATTCTTCTGGATCAGGGCAAGCTCTCAGACTTCGTGCGTTGAATAAGTTGTCGGCGACGACCCGAAAGTCGTCGGCATCGAATTCATCGTGCGCGTTCCGGTTCCCGGCGCGCCGCGGTGAATCCCCTGGGGAGGGGATGTGTTGAGGGGAAGTCTGGGTTGCTGATGAAGATGAACGCGGACGATCGTCGTGCCGATGAACTGGGGCGGACCGACGACGAGCCGGCACGAACGGACGACGAGCCGGATCCGACCACCGGCCGGGATGAGTCCGATGAAGAGCTGCCTCCACGGAGACTGCGACTGGGCGCCGCGTGGCGCCTGCCCGTGATCCTCTCCGCGGCCGCGGAGATGGACCAGGCGGAGACGGGCGACGAGCAGCCCGACGGGCACTGAGAACCCGGGAATCTCACCGGTCCGCATCGGACGTGCGAGGTCGCCGTTCCGGCGATGCGGTAGCGTGCCGTCGGAGGAGGCGACGCGATGCCTGTGACCCGGTCCGAGCGGCTGATCGTTCCCGACGTGCTGCGTGGCGTCGCGATCGTGGCCATGCTGATCGCGCACGCCAATCCGCTCCTTCCTCAGCTGCCTTCGGCGGTGCGATTCGTCATCGGCAACGTCAACGACCTCGCGTCTCCGTTGTTCGCGTTGGTGATGGGCATGTCGGCGCAGCTGGTGTGGAACAGCTCGCGACGGGTCGGTGCGACCGTGCTCCAGCAGACGATCCGCGGCATCGTGCTCATCGCGTTGGGGCTGTGGATGTCGACGTGGGGATCATGGGTGATGATCGTGCTGCCCCAGCTCGGTCTGCTCCTCGTCGTCGGGGTGCCCATGCTGCTGCTCCGTTCTCGCGCGCTCGTCGTGGTGCTCGCAGTCGTCGTCGTCATCGGTGCGCCGTTGAACGAGCTCGCGCGGGGTCAGGTCCTGCAGATCATGACGCAGAACATCCTCGTGCAGTGGCTGGCCGACTGGACGGTGCTCGGGCACTCCTATCGGCTCACGAACCTGCTGCCGTTCTTCCTGCTCGGTGCGCTGCTGCTGCGTGGCGGACTGCGCCGTGACCGGACGATGTGGATCATGCTCGCGGTCGCGCCGCTCGCGTACGTCGTTCTCCCCGTGCTCGAGAAGGGACTGCATGTGGCGGGCATCGTCTCCGGGACGTATCCCGACACGCTTCATGATGTCGGGCTCGTGTTCGTGACGTACGCGGTCATCGTGATCCTGACGACGCTTCCGGGGCGGCAGCCCGTCGTCGAGGCGATCTTCGCCCCCCTGCGCGTGTGGGGCCGGCTTGCGCTCAGCCTGTATCTGCTGCACGTGTGGATCGTGTCGCTGTGGATGCACGGGATCGGTGGCTACCCCGCGCAGAACATTCCGATCGGCTGGGCGACGATCGTCGTCCTCCCTCTCGTCGTCGCCTGGTTGTGGGGACGCTTCGTCGGGACCGGTCCGGTCGAGTGGATCATGGGCGCCGTCTCCGGCCGCCCCAAGCCATTGATCGCGCGCCGGCGCGCGTCGATCACAGTCCCGACCAGCGGTTGACCGGCCAGAGGATCACGACGGCTTTGCCGACGATGTCCTCGGAGCGGGCCCAGCGCCAGCAGCCGGCATCCGGAGCGGTGCGGCCACGGCATTGGATCGCACCGTCTGACGAGTTCGAGCGGTGGTCGCCCATCACGAGGTAGGAGTCCTTCGGCACCGTCACCTCGGGAAGGCACCGCGCCGATGCCGGTGTCGTCGTGCAGTCGAGCGAACCGGCCTGGAACGGGAAGTCCTGGAACACGTAGGGCTCGTTCAACGGCTTGCCGTCCACGATGAGCTTGCCGTCGGCGCTGCAGCACTTCACGGTTTGTCCGGGGCCGGCGATCACGCGCTTGATGAGCGTGTGCGGGCCTGACGGGCCGAACCCGGTCACCTCGCCGATCCAGCGCAGCGCCGCCCTGATCGGGTTCTCGGGTGCGCGTGCTCCACCGTCCCAGGCCTCGTCCGCGTCGAACACGACGATGTCGCCCGTGTGCGGTGCGGCACCTCCGACAAAGGCGAGCCGATTCACCAGCACGCGATCGCCGACCTGCAGGGTCTCCTCCATGGATCCGGACGGGACCCAGTAGGGCTTCGCGATGAACGAGAGGATGAGCCCGAAGACGACGAACGCCGCGCACAGCTGGAACAGGAAGCTGCCGGTGATCCGTCGCCACAGCGGGCGGCGCCCGTCATGCGTGCGCCCAGGTTCGGGCTCGGGGGCCGCGGTGTCGGATGCCATGCGTCCATCATGCCCGGCGGGCGGCGCGGCCCCCGGGGTGCGGGGGTCGATCGGCATTCGTTTTCGTCGGTTCGACGACGCCTTTGCGCGTTCTCGCGACGTCACCCTGCGAGAACCCTGAGCGACTCGACAGTCTCGAGTTGCGGTCACGAAGCAGTGCACGAGAAGGCGCAGATGCCTCGGGCCGCTCCGAATCTACTCGTCACTTCTGGGGGGACGCATGTCCGAGATCGAGACCACCAAGCAGGTCGGCCGCCGCACCGTTCTGAAGGGTGCCGCATGGTCGGTGCCCGTCGTCGCGGCCGCCGTCGCCACGCCGTTCGCCTCAGCCAGCGTCAACCAGCAACTTGATGTCGGCGTGTTCGGCTACTGCTCGGGCCAGTACGACATCACGAAGCTGCAAGCGGCTCTCGCGAGCGTGAGTCTGGTCGGCCTCCCCATCGGCATCGTGGCGTCACAGCTCGTCGACATCGTCAAGGCGGCGCTCGCCGCCATCGGAATCAATGATGGCGCCAAGCGCGGCTTCACGATCACGGTGAAGGGTGCGCCCCTGCCTGCGGGTGCGAAGTTCGATCTCACGACGACGCCGGGCACGCTGATCGACCTCAACCTGCAGCTGCCTGTGGTCAGCCTCATCAACGCCCAGGGGACGTTCCTCGCGAACGTCAACGGAACGGGCGTCACACTCACGACGCAGGCGGCCATCCCCGCGAACGGCAGTGCGGATGTGCAGCTCACGGAAGGCCTACTGGACGTCGATGCACTGACGACCACGCATCTCACGTTCAACCCGGCAACTGACAAGACCACGACCCCTGAGGATCCGGACACCGGCTCGTTCACCACTGTCGTCGGCACGCCGGTGAACCTCGGGACGCTCAACCTGCTGCCTGCGATCAATGCCCTACTGGCCGCGACCTTCCCCGTCGATCTGCGCCCGGCGCTCGGGACTGCGCTCTCGCTGCTCCTCACGGGCAAGACCCTCCGCGTGCAGCTCTGCTCGTGACGAGGGGTACGGGCTCGGGCGGCATGGTCCTGCTTGATTGGCCGGCGAGCGGCGTGGCAGGCCACGGGGATCCGATCCCCGAGGTGGAGCTCGTGAGCGCCTCGGGTGCGACCTACTCACTCAGAACGCTGGCGAATGGGCGCCCGCTGCTGCTGGTCTTCGGTTCTGCGGAGTGCGGATCCTGTGTGCCGGTCCTGGAGAGCCTCGAGCGCTGGCAGCGCGAACTGGGGGACGTGACGGTCCGCTTGGCCACCTCGTCTCATCCCAAAGCGATTCGACACGTCGCGCCGACGGCAGAGCCCTTCGCGAGATACGGCGCGCGATCGGCGCGCAGGGAGCTGGGCGTCGAACGCACCCCCGCAGCGCTGCTGCTGGGTGGCATCGACAACCCCGTGGTGTCGTCAGAGATCGCGCACGGCCTGGATGAGATCAACGCCCTGGTCGAACGAGCACGCGGTCTCACTCACTGATGCCTCACCTCCCGTAGGCCAGGTCGCGCCTGGGAATGCGCTTCCGGTAGCATCGAGAGGCCGTTGACTTATCGCCCTCGCAGGGTGAGCGGAGCGAGGGGGAACAGTCCGTATGGATCTGCGTGAGTATCTTCGGGTCTTCCGGGCGCACTGGCTCGGGATGGTCCTCATCACGCTCCTCGGCGTCGCCGTCGCCTTCGGGTGGACCCTGCTGCAGCCGAAGGTCTACACGGCCGACGCCTCCGCGATCGTGCAGGCGAACACCGCCGGCGACACCGGGGACAGCAGCCTCAGCTCCGCCATGCTCGGCAATTCGCTCACCTCTGGCCGCGTGAAGACCTACGTCGCGCTCGGGGCCTCGCGCGCGGTGGCGGATGGCGTGATCAAGGATCTGAGCCTCGACACGAGCGCCGACCAGCTCGTGAAGCAGGTCACCGTCACCAACACCGTCGACACGACCACGCTCAAGGTCAGCGCGAACGCGGCGACCCCCGAGAAGGCGCGTGACGTGGCCGAGGCCTGGGTGCGCTCGATGGGCGCCGAGGTCAACCGGCTCGAGACCGCCGACCCGTCCAAGAAGGGCGCGGTCTTCCTCAGCCCGATCGACTCCGCACGCCTGCCGGATGCGCCGTCCTCGCCGAACACCAAGCTCGCGCTCGCTCTCGGTGGCCTGATCGGTCTCGCGCTCGCCGTCGGATACGGTCTGCTGCGCTACACCCTCGATCGCCGGATCCGCTCGGTCGAGCAGGTCGAGCGCGAGACCGGGAAGCCTGTCGTCGGCACCATCCCTGAGGAGAAGACCTTCACGGCCGACAACCGCCTGCTGCCGTTCGACGGCGGCACGAGCAGCGGGAGCGACAACGCGCACCTGTTCGGCATCGGCGAGGCCATGCGCGAGCTTCGCACCAACCTGCAGTACATGGACGTCGACAACCCGCCGCGCATCATCGTCGTGACGAGCCCGCTGCCCGGTGACGGCAAGTCGACGATCTCCTCCAACCTCGCCGTCACGCTGGCCTCCAGCGGACAGCCGGTCGTCCTGATCGACGGCGATCTGCGCCGCCCCATGATCGACACCGTGTTCGGCCTGCCCAAGGGCGCCGGCATCTCCGATGTGCTCGCCGGCCGTGCCACGATCGCCGAGGTCGCGCAGCGCTTCGGCAACGGCCAGCTGCTCGTCGTCGCGGCGGGCAAGGTGCCGCCGAACCCGAGCGAGGTGCTCGGATCCGCCCGCATGCGCGAACTGCTGAAGTCGATCGCCCGCGAGGCCATCGTCATCATCGACGCGCCCCCGCTCATCCCCGTCACCGACGCCGCCGTGCTCGCGCACAGCGCCGACGGCGCCGTCATCGTCGGCACGGTCGGCAAGACCACCTACGAAGTGCTCGGCAAGGCGATCGGCAATCTCGAGCGCGCCGGCGCCCGCACGCTCGGCCTTGTGCTGAACCGCGTGCCCCGCCGCGGCAGCGGCGCTGCCTACTACGGCTACCAGTACCAGGGTGACTACTACCGCAGCGACGAGCAGGAGCTGCCGACCGGCGCCGTGCGCGGTGACAAGCCCCGCCGTCGGGGGGACGCGGAGGCGGCGTGACTGCGTCCGCAGCGAGTGCGCAGGAGAACGCCGCGCGCACCCCGCTCGACGTCAGCGCCCTCGGCGCCCGCATCCGGCTGACCTTCGCGAACGAGCTGGACGACGCGACGGTCGATGCGATCCGCGCCTCCTGGCAGGGTGCGTGGCTGCCGTTCGATGCGACGATCGACCCCGATGACACCGTGCCCGTGTCGGGCGCGCTCGATCCCGACCAGCTCGCAGAGTCGCTGACCGTGCAGGTGACCCTTGCGGCTCTGGGGCGGCGCAGCGGCGAGATGCTCCTGTTCCATGCCTGCGGCGTCGCGGATCCGGCCGGTCGCGTCGCGGCCTTCGTCGGGCCTTCCGGCCGCGGCAAGACAACGCTCAGCCGTGCGTTGGGCGCCCAGCATGGCTACGTGTCGGACGAGACGATCGCGCTTCGCACAGACCTGTCCGTCGAGCCCTACCGCAAGCCGCTGTCGGTGGTCCGGGAAGGGCGGCCCAAGGCGCAGGTCTCCCCGGATGTCGCAGGCCTCAAGCCGCTCCCGGACGCGCCCCTCGCCCTCACCGCGCTCGTGCTGATCACGCGCGATGCCGAGCACCCGTCGCCGAGCATCGAGCAGGTGGCGTTCCCTGAGGCGATCGCCGAACTGGCTCCGCAGATGAGCTACCTCGCCGAACTGCCGCGCCCGCTGCAGACGGTCGCGGAGCTGTGCGATCGCATCGGCGGTGTCGTGCGGCTGACCTATCCCGACGCGTCCACTGTGCCGCCGATCGTGCCGCAGCTGCTCGATCACACCCGGGCGCACGAACAGTGGGAGCCGGCCGTCGCCGGCGGGGGGAACCCCGAGTTCGACCTGTCCGCCGTGTCCGACGCCATCCGCTGCGGCGACCGTGTGGTGGTGCTCGCCCAGCGATGGGTGCACGTGCTCGACGGCATCGCCCCGACCATCTGGGACTCGCTGCGCGCGGGTCGCGGCCTCGACGGGGTCGTCGACGACGTCATCGCCGAGTTCGGCCGCCCGGAGAAGGGGGATCCGCGGGAGCTGGTCCTCTCCGCCATCGACCAGCTGATCGAGTCCGGAGTGCTGAGCCGCAGGGCCTGACGGCGCGGATCCGGCGCATCTCAGCGGTGCGGGCGGATCATGGTCGGCGACGGCATGCCCTCGGCACGCAGCGCGCGACGCAGCTGCAGGGCACTCGAGAAGCCCGAGTGCGCGGCGATCTCCTCGATCGTGAGCACGGTGTAGTCGGGATTGCGCAACAGCGACTCCGCGAACTCCACGCGCAGCCGGCGCAGGGCGTCGCCCGGGGTGGTGCCGACCTTGGCGAAGGCCCGCTGCAGGTGCCGCAGGGACACGTGCAGTTCGGTCGCGAGCTCTGCGATCGTGAACTGCGGATCCTCCCGATGCAGCAGCATCGCGGAGCGCGCCCTGTCCACGAGCGGAGGCTGCCCGCGCTCGGGCAGATCCGCGGAGTACAGCTCCAGCAGGGTGCTGAACACCATCTCGGCGAGCAGCCGCTCGATCGCGTACCGCGAGATCGATGTGGTGTCCTCCGCGTTGCGTGCGATCGCCAGGGTGAACGCCCGGAATGCCAGGACCATCGGCGTCGGCTGCAGCACGAGCGGTCGCAGCGGGCCGCCGTGGACGAAGTCCCGCAGCGTCTCGACGGGCACCCACACCGCCACGACGTCGTTCGACCTGCTCCACTCGATGGTCTCGTCGGCCTGCGGAGGGACGAACCGTCCGATCGGCAGCGGGGATCCGTCGGGACCCTCACCGCTCGGGAACAGTACGACGGCGTGCGGATCGGCGGGTTCGACAGCCGGCCACGTCCACTCCAGGCGCTGCGGTCGATGCACGGTGACGTAGATCGAGCGGAAGGTGCGCGTGCTGATCAATCCGGCGTGGTGCGACGTGAGACCCAGATGGGACTCGAGCAGGCGGGGAGGGGATGACACGAGCGATTAGTGCCCTTTCGAACGTGAAAGTGCCGACATGGTACCGCCCCCTGCAGACCAGTATGGCGGGTCTGCGCATAGGCGTCGAACCGAGGCGGCGGTGTCGTCCAGGGGTGCGATATCGCCGCCGACGGAGTTCAGGGCGCCCGCGTCACTTTTCGCGAACCGCGCACTCCTTTCTGATCAGGGACGGTGGCACCCCGGCCGCTGTCGAATCGGGGAGAACAGGAAGAACAGCATGGAAGAAATCGACACTGGACGAAGCCCGTCTCATGGCCTCTCGCGTCGCACGATCGTCAAGTCCGCTGCATGGTCGATTCCCGTCGTGGCCGCAGCGGCGGCGACGCCGATGTCGGCTGCGTCCACGGCGTGTACCAAGGTTCTCAGCACCGAGACCGCCGCCTATGTGCGTGCCGATGCCACGGCGGCCCAGTTCACGTGGACCAACGTGTTCGGTGACGGCAAGGATCTCACCTTGACCCTCGGCGCTGCGCACATCGGCGTGGCCGAGATAGGAATCAACACTGCGAGCAACTTGGTTCAGGACGTCGACATGCATGGCGGGGAGGCCAAAGCGAGCGTGCACCTTGCGCTGAGCACCCTCGGACTCATCAACAACGGCGGTGGCGAGCGGGTGACATTCGCCTTCGCTTTGGGAGGTGCGGCCACGACCGTCGCCAACCTGTCCTACAAGATCAAAGACATCGACGGCTTCATGGCGCTTGACGGCAACGGCGGCGCGGAGCGGGTTTCCGTGACGGCGGGCACCGGCACCTATGACTCCAACTGGCTCCAGGGCGCCGGTACGGGAACCAACCGGTGGCGTCTTTCCACCAGCGCGCCGAACGTCGAAGTCGATGCCAGCAGCAGCGCGGGCAACGTGAACGTCACCGCCGCGTCGGTGAGTGCCTTCTCCCTCGACTTCATCGTGAACAATTCGGGTCGTTCTGCCAACGACCGCCCGCCGCAGAACATCTGGGTCGGGCCGTTCACCTTCGAGGTGTCCGGTATCTGCCAGCCGTGACCGGAGATTGAATCGGCCGGCAGATCCGTCGCGTACGGATCTGCCGGCCGGTCTCTTCCGTGGCTACGCCAGCGCCGCCCTGATGACGCGCTCCACCTCGGCGAGGGCGGGGGTCAGTTGTGCCGCCGACTCCTCGTACACCTCGAGCGAGCGCCGGTAGGGGTCGATCACGTCCTCGTCCTTCGGTGCCGATCCGCCCCGGCGGTCGGCGATCGTCTCGACGACCGCGACCAGTCGCCGACGCGGATCCGATCCCGCACGGTCGGCGATCGCGCGCACCTGAGCGTCGGTGACGCCGTCAGCGAGACGGGCGAACTCGCGCACGGGGAAAACCCGGTGCAGGCGCCGCGGCAGCATCTGCACCGCGTAGTCGCGCTGCTCCGAGGTCATCGTGAGCACCAGGTCGGCGTCGTCGAGAAGCGGTTCGGTGAGAAGCCGCGCGTGATGCGCGGCAGTGACGGCGGCGTCGACCCCGCGATCGAGCGCCAGCCTCTGGGCAGGCTCGGTCATCGCATGCCCGACCAGGGCCTGCGTGCCGGCGCTGTGCACGCGCAGATCGAGGCCTGCGAGCCGGGTGCGCAGCAGCGACTCGGCGAGCGGCGAGCGGCAGATGTTCCCCGTGCAGACGGTCAGCACGGTGGGCTGCGGCGACGACTCCTCCGCGGCCGCAGCGAACATGCCGGCGAGCGATCCGAACGAGACGCCGCCCGGAGGGGTCGTGGGCTCATCCGGCGTCGCGTGTTCGGCCGGGGCCGCCGCCGCGGCGGAATCTGCGATGTGCGGTGCCTGGGACTGCTCGGCGGCGTCCGTGGCCTGATCGACGCGTGCACCGGACGCCCCGGCGATCGCGGCAGCCTCGCGACGCTGTCGCAGCTCTCTTCGGGAGAGCGGCATCGGCGATTCGCCGCGCGGTGTCCCCAGATTCCTCGCGTCGTCCATGACACCAGGGTAGGGGATGCCGTTCCGCCGGGGATGCTGCTTCTCAGACGTCGGCGTCGCGGGCGCGGTCCTCGATGTAGCGCAGCAGCACACCCTCGCGGAGAGCCCACGGCGAGACCTCGAGTTCGTCGACGTTCATCGCGGTCATCGCGGTATGCAGCACCACGGCGGCCGCCACGATCTGGAAGGTGCGGTCCGGGGTGATGCCGGGCAGCTCCTGCCGCGCGGACGCGGGCAGGCGCGCGAGACGGGGGATCCAGGATCCGAGGGACTGGCGCGGCAGCAGCATCCGTTCGGATCCAGCCCAGCCCGGCGCCGGGTAGCCGACCAGCCGGGCCAGGGAGCGGATGGCCTTGGATGAGCCGACCACGTGCTCGGGACGGGGAAGCGTCGAGAACCGGGCGGCGACCGGGGCGAACACGTCCGTGGCGTGCGCGCGCAGCCGCTCCACGGAGTCCTCGCCGGGCGGGTCGTCGGGAAGGAACATCAGCGTCGAGCGCCCCGCGCCGAGCGGCACCGAGGCGGCGATGTCGGGGAGCTCCTCGGATCCCGCTGCCATCTCGAAGGATCCGCCGCCGATGTCGAACAGCAGGATCTGCCCCGCTGCCCAGCCGAACCAGCGCCGTACCGCGAGGAACGTCAGCCGCGCTTCGGTCTCGCCGTCGAGCACCTGCAGCGGCTGGCCGAGTGCGGCTTCGACCCGGGCGATCACCTCTGCGCCGTTCGCCGCTTCGCGGACCGCGCTCGTCGCCGTCGCGAGAAGCGCGTCGACCCGCTGCTGTTCGGCCACTTCTCGCGCCTGTATGACGGCGGCCTCGAGCGCCCGCACGCCCTCCTCGCTGATCGCGCCGGACGGCGTGAGGAACCGCATGAGCCGCAGCACTGTGCGGTCGCTCGTGGTCGCGAGCGGCCGACCGCCGGGATGCACGTCGGCGGCGAGCAGATGGACGGTGTTGGATCCGATGTCGAGCACTCCGAGACGCACGGACGAAGGATACCCGGTGCGTGTGAATCAATGACCGTCCAGGCCCGGCACCGCAACGCGAAGGGGGCCGGATACGAGACCCGGCCCCCTTCGCCGGCTGGAGCCGACGAGACTACTGCGATCAGCTGGCGCTGCAGAGCACCAGCGTCGAGCTGACGCCACCGGTCTGCTTGGCGCCGGCGCCGGCGACGAAGCCGCTGGGCAGCGTGGTGGTGGCGGACAGCGTGAACGCGACCGTGATCGACAGGGTCGTGCGGAAGGCGATGGTGGCGCCGGCCGGGACCGGCGCGGTCAGCGTGATCTGGCGCGACGTCCCCGAGAGCACGTTGACGGTTGCGGTGCCGCCGGTGACCGAGAACACACCGACGTTCGCGACTCCGCCGCCGGTGATGTTGACGATCGTGCCCACGGGCAGCGGGGCCGAGCCGGCCGTGAGGGTGAAGCCGGGGCCAAGGAGGCCGAGGGTGCCGCACGAGCCGTTGAGCGCGAAGTTGCCGACGTTGGTGGCCGTCGAGGCGGCAGCGAAGGGGGTGGCGGCGGCGACGGCGATCACGGGCACCGACCAGGCTGCGCCCTTCACGAGGGTGCGACGGCTGACGCTGCGGGTGGGGGAGGTGGTGTCTTCCATGCGTAACTCCGGTGTCTAGATGCGGGGACTCTGCCTCCCGGGAAGAGAGCCCCTCCCCAGGGAGCACGACGGCGTCAGCGCGGGGATGGCGCCTCCGGTCGGGTGTTGCTAGCCTCAGACTGGTGGCGCCGGAATGATCGTGTGGCCGCGGGGTCGCGAAGTGATCCGCGATGGTCGTGATCTGATCAGGGGTGCGGCGTCGTCACCGGCGACGGGCTCACCCGAACATCGTGCCGCTGCGCCGATACGATGGAGCGCGTGAGCTCCGATCCCCTCGCATCGCAGACGTTGCCGTCGCTGTCGCCGTACCGCCGCATCGACCGTGCGGACTGGGCGCGCCTCGCGGCAGACCTCGACCAGCCGCTCAGCGAGACCGAGGTCGTGGAGATCCGCGGCATCGGCGACCGGCTCGACCCCACCGAGGTCAAGGAGGTCTACCTGCCGCTCAGCCGTCTGCTGAGCCTGTACGCCACCTCGACCAAGCGCCTCGGCGAGGCCACGAACCAGTTCCTCCGCGAGGACGACGACACCACGCCCTTCGTCGTCGGCGTGGCCGGATCCGTCGCGGTCGGCAAATCGACCATCGCCCGTCTGCTGCGTGAGCTCATGAGCCGCTGGCCCGGAACACCACGGGTCGAGCTGGTCACCACCGACGGCTTCCTGTATCCGAACGCGGAGCTCGAGCGCCGCGGCATCATGGACCGCAAGGGCTTCCCGGAGTCATACGACCGGCGGGCGCTGATCGAGTTCCTCACGAAGGTGAAGAGCGGCGCCGCCGAGGTGCGTGCACCGTTCTATTCGCACATCCGCTACGACATCGTGCCCGACGCGCACGTCGTGGTGCGCCGGCCCGATGTCGTGATCGTCGAGGGCCTGAACGTGCTGCAGCCGCCGCCCGCACCGAACGACGTCGCCGTGAGCGACCTGTTCGACTTCTCGATCTACGTCGACGCCGAGCTCGACCACATCGCCCAGTGGTACGTCGACCGGTTCCTCGCCCTGCGGCAGGGGGCGTTCACGAATCCGTCGTCGTACTTCAACGTGTTCGCGCACCTCACCGACGAGGAGGCCGTCACCACGGCCATGGGGTACTGGAACGAGATCAACCTGCCCAACCTCATCGAGAACGTGATGCCCACCAAGCACCGCGCCACCCTCGTACTGAACAAGGGCGCCTCGCACGCCGTGGAGTCGGTGCTGCTGCGAAAGCTCTGAACGCACCTCGACGCTCGCCGCGACTGGGATACTGACAGCATGGGGACCGCTCTCTTCGCCTTCCTGCTCCCGGCGACGGCCTTGGCGTCGACGCTCATCCTCGTCGGAGTGCTCATCGTGAGCGCGATCGCCAAGTTCCGCACGCCCGACGACGCCGCCGGCTGGGAGGCCCTGGGGATCCCCGCGGCGCTGCGCCAGGACTGGCTGATCCGCCTGCACCCGATCGCCGAGCTCGCGCTCGCCGCGGCGCTGCTGCTGCTCGGCGGGGTGCTCGGCATCGCCGCGGCGATCGTCGCCGTGCTGCTGTTCGCGGTCTATCTCGCCATGGTCTGGCGGGCGAGGCGGCAGACGCCCGACGCATCTTGCGCGTGCTTCGGTGAGCGTCGCCCGATCACCGGTCGCACGTTGCTGCGCAACGCCTGGCTGGTGCTGCTGGCTGTGCTCGTCGCTGTCACGATCGGTGCTCTTCCGCTGTGGGGCGGGGTCGCGACACTCGCCGTCGCGCTGTGGCCGTGGACGCTCGCCCTCGCCGCCGTCGCCGTGACATTCGTACTCGTACAGGAGAACGGATCCGCAGACGTCGGCGACGGCGGATCCGCGGGCGTTCCGGCCATCGATCGAACCGATGACGACCTCGATGACTACCTGCGTTCGCGCACTCCCGCTGTGCCCGTGCAACTCGCCGACGGCCAGACGACCACCTTGCGCATCCTCTCCGAACGTCAGCCCGTGCTGCTGCTGGCCGTCTCGGAGACCTGCGGATCCTGCACGCCGGTGATCGAGAGCATCGACACTTACCGCGCGCTGCTGCCCGAGGTGTCGGTGCGCTTCCTGCTGCAGACCGCGCCGGAGAACAGCAGCCTCGCCTCGACCGAGGAGCCGCAGACCTTGCACGACCCGAACCGGTACGTCGGCCCATCGCTCGCGGACCACTGGTTCACGCCGAGCGCCGTCCTGCTCGGTGCCGACGGAATGCTCGCGGGCGGGCCCGTAGCCGGCACGAAGACGATCGCCGAGTTCGTGGACGACATCTACGAGAGCCTGCACGGAGAGCGCCCGCCCGCGCGCTGAGCACCGCGCGACCGTGTGGACCGACGCGGCGCATGCTCCTCGCCGCGAGATCCATCTGCACCGCGTCCGTGGCTGGGCGTCCGCATTCGGAAGAAGCGGGTAACGTGGCCCTCGGCTCCGGCGAGTCGTAGCGATGGGGAGTCGCGCTCGCGGGGCTGGACATGGGGATGTCTACATGGGGATTGTCATCGACGCTCGTGCTGCCCTGCGGCAACTGGGGACCGAACAGGAGCGACCGCTCGCGCTGCTCCGCTGCGCCGGCGCGCTGATCAGCCGCCACCTGCTCGAGCCGGGGCGGCCGTGGCTCTGGGACGCGCAGGAACCACGCGGCGATGAGCTGCTCGTGATCTGCTTCGCCGAGGTTCCGCTGCGGCTGCGCTTCGAGGAGGGTCGCGTCGTGGAGGTCCCGGCGGGTGCGGCCTGCCTGCTGCACCTGCACCAGATGACGACCGTGTCGTCGGCGCAGGTCACCACTGTGACCGCCGTGTGGGTGCGCCACGACGCGGTCGCGCAGGCTGCGGGCCGGTTCGACGGGTCAGGAACGGTGCTGTCGGACGGGGCGGTCGCCCGCAGCCTGCGGGCCTTCCTGCTCGGCTTGCTGTCGGATCCTGCCAGCGCGACCGCGGGAAGCCTGGCCGAGACGCTCATCGTCGGCGCGGTCGACCTTGTCCTCTCGGATGCGATGCCGTCGGTCCGTGTTCCCCGCGGGGTCGACCGCGCACGCGGCATCATCCGGTTGCGCCGCACGGATCCGGCTTTCGACGTGGACGCGCTCGCGGTGGCGCTGCACCTGTCGCGACGCCAGCTGCAGCGGATGTTCGCGCGCGAGGGCACCACCCCGCTGGCGGAACTGCGCGCCCAGCGCGTCCAGGATGCCCGCAGGCTGATGGACGACCGCGTCGAGAGTCTGGATGCCGTCGCCGCGCAGTCGGGCTTCCGCGACGTCGCCGGGATGCGCCGCGCATTCCTGCGGGAGGGCCTGCCCACCCCGCGTCATCTGCGCGCTGACGCTCTGCTCTGACGAGGCCGAGGCTCGGTACGACATGTCGGGCCGGGATCCGACGTCGTTGATGCCCTCACGGTCGCGAACGTCGCATTCGCGCCCTGGTTCGTGACGTTTGCGACCCCGGCTCGGTCGTCGAATCCGGAATATCGGCAGAGTCGAGGTCTTGTGCATGCGGCTGGGGAACACGCCGCGCACGGACGACAGCAGAGCGATGTCTGGGGAGGCATGCAATGTCAGCAAAGACCGTGACCGGCGCACACGAGCACACGCTCACCCGGCGAACGGTGATCCGAGGAGCGGCGTGGAGCCTGCCCGTGATCGCGGTCGCCGTGGCGACACCGTTCGCGAGCGCGTCGACCAACGGCGGCACCGACGGCGGCACGCCGGGAACAGGGGGCACCACGCCGATCGTCCCGTCGTACCAGACTGGATCCTTCTGCAAGCACCCGGGCAACCCGAAGTACTACCACGGCACGTTCTTCTTCGAGAACACGACCTCCGCGCCGATCACGCTCGCGCTGACCTCCATGCTCGTGAACGGGCAGTCGCGGGCTGCGAAGTTCTCGGCGAACAACCGTCTGGTGTCCACCTACACGGTGCCGGCGAAGACCAAGATCGGCCTGTACGTCGATGCGGGGCTCTTCGACGATTCGGCCAACGGCACCGCCACCCTGTCCTTCACCTACGACGACGCAGGCAAGGCGCGCAGCGGTTCGGTGACCGCACCGCTCGGATCCCTGCCCCCGTGCTCCGGTGACGTGAAGGGTACGCCCGCGCACTCGCACTCCGGACCGGCGCTGTAGTTCGCCCGCACCCGGCGAGACGTTTGGCGGGCCTGCTCCTCCCGCGGACATCGGGACGCGCGGCGTGGCGGCGGTCCGGCGACGGAACCACGGCTGATGTCGCGAAACCGATGCTCACCATGACGCGTTTCTTCGCGTATGCTGACCCCCAAGCGGGCTGATGCAGCTGGGGAGTTGCACCCGTGAGGCCTTTGGGGAGGTCGTCAATGGTGATCGTCATCGACGCTCGCACCGCCATGCGCCTGCTGGGGGAACGGAACGAGCATCCACTGGTCGCCCGCCGGTATCGCAGCGTGCTGGCGACCCAGCACGCCCTGGAACCCGCGACGTCGTGGACCTGGTCCGCGCAGCCGGCGGACGGTGACGAGGTCGCGGTGATGCTGATCGCCGCGGTGCCGGTCACCATCCTCGACAGCGATGGCGAGGTGAAGGACGTGCCGCCGGGCGCGCTGTGCTTCCTGCATCCGCACCGCGATATGAAGCTCGCTGCGGCCGGATCCGGCACCGCGATGTGCGCGTGGGTGCCCTGGTACGCCGTCGACGAGATCCAATCGGGGGTGGGTGCGCCGAGTGCGATCGTCGCGAGCAGTGTGCTGGGGCGCGGCCTGCAGGCGTTCCTCACCTCGCTTCTCACGCAGCCGTCGGATCCGACTGTCTACACCGACTATCTGGTCGAGCGCCTGATCGTCGAGATGGTGTTCAGCGTGCTGGTCGAGGCCGCCCCGCGCGTCGCCGTCGAGGGACGCAAGGGCTCAGGGATCGACCGGGCGCGATCGCTCATGCTGGTGCGGCGCGGTGAGCGCGACTTCGATGTCGCGGCGCTGGCCCGCGACATGCACATGTCGGTGCGGCAGCTGCAGCGGCTGTTCGCGGCCGAGGGCAGCGCTCCCGCCGAGGAGCTGCGCCGGATCCGCGTCGAGCTCGCCCGAGAGCTCATGAGCGATGCCGACTACGCACCGCTCGGAATCGCGGAGATCGCGGAGCACTCCGGCTTCGCGGACGCCGCCGGGCTTCGCCGGGCGTTCGCGCTCGCGGGGCTGCCCTCGCCGCGTCTCGTGCGCCGCGCGATCCGGGCCTGATCGGGCGCCGGCCGTCGCCTCGGAGTTAGTGGTGCAGGAGGGCGATGGCCCCGACGCCGGCGATGACGATGCCGACCGCGATCATCGCCCAGACCGGCGCACCGTAGAACTCTCGAAGGATCCACGGCGTGCGGTAGTCCCGGGCGATGTCACCTCGACGGCGTCGGCTCATGCGATCGGCCCCATCCGGTCGAGGAGCGAGGATGCGTCTGCGATAGCCATCGGTCCAGCCGAACACCCGAGGCTGCGTCCCGGCTGACCTCTGCCTAGGGCCCGGCTGAGTGCCGCGCGCCGACGGGTTCGTTCAGCATCCGCGCAAAACGAGCCCTCTACCCTGGAACGCATGTGTGGAATCGTCGGATACGTGGGGCCGCGCCCCAGCCAGGACATCCTGCTCGCGGGCCTCGCCCGCCTCGAATACCGCGGGTACGACTCGGCCGGCATCGCCGTCATCGATGAGGCCGGATCACTCGGCATGCGCAAGAAGGCCGGCAAGCTGCAGATGCTGCGCGACTCCCTCGCGGACGCCGCGCTCGCCGATGGCAGCACCGGCATCGGGCACACCCGGTGGGCCACGCACGGCGGACCGACCGATGTGAACGCGCACCCGCACCTCGCCGACGACGACAAGCTGGCACTGATCCACAACGGCATCATCGAGAACTTCGCTGCCCTGCGCGCCGAGCTCGAGACCGAGGGTGTGACGTTCCGCAGCGAGACCGACACCGAGGTCGCCGCCGCTCTCGTCGGCCGCGAGTACCGCCGCACGGGTGATCTCCAGGAGGCGTTCCGTGCCGTCGTGAACCGCCTCGAGGGCGCCTTCACACTCCTCGCCGTGCACCAGGACGAGCCGGGCCTCGTCGTCGCCGCGCGCCGCAACTCGCCGCTCGTGATCGGCCTCGGCGACGGAGAGAACTTCCTCGGATCCGATGTCGCCGCCTTCGTCGAGCACACCCGTCGTGCGCTCGCGATCGGCCAGGACGAGATCGTCGCGATCACGCCGTCCGAGGTCACGGTCACGGACTTCGCGGGCAACACGGTGACCCCGGAGCCGTTCGAGGTCTCCTGGGACGCCACCTCCGCCGAGAAGGGCGGCTGGCCGAGCTTCATGGCCAAGGAGGTCGCGGAGGAGCCCGACGCCGTCGCCAACACGATCCGCGGCCGGGTGCGGGACGGCGCCGTCGTGATTCCGGAGCTGGACGGATCCGATGACCTGTTCCGCGGCATCGACCGCATCATCATCACGGCCTGCGGCACCGCGTCGTACGCGGCCATGGTCGGCAAGTATGCGCTGGAGCAGTGGGCCCGGGTGCCCGTCGATGTCGAGCTCGCTCACGAGTTCCGCTACCGGGACCCGGTGATCGGCGCGAACACGCTGGTCGTGTCGATCAGTCAGTCCGGCGAGACCATGGACACGCTCATGGCGGTCAAGTACGCCCGCGAGCGCGGTGCGCGCACCCTCTCGATCTGCAACACGCAGGGCGCGACCATCCCGCGCGAGTCCGACGCGGTCGTCTACACGCACGCCGGTCCCGAGGTCGCGGTCGCATCGACCAAGGCCTTCGTCGCGCAGATCACGGCGCTGCTGCTGCTCGGCCTGCACGCGGGCCGGGTGCGCGAGACGCTCTCCGCGGCCGACGGCGCGGCAGCCGTGGCCGAGCTCGAGGCGCTGCCGGCCAAGATCTCCGAGGTGCTGACCGAGGAGCAGGCGCACGTCACGCAGCTCGCCGGCTGGATGGCCGACACCCGCTCCGTGCTGTTCCTCGGTCGCCACGTGGGCTACCCGATCGCGCTCGAGGGTGCGCTCAAGCTCAAGGAGATCTCCTACATCCACGCCGAGGGCTTCGCCGCCGGCGAGCTCAAGCACGGCCCGATCGCCCTGATCGAGCCCGGCCAGCCGGTGTTCGTGCTGGTGCCGTCGCCGCGGCACTCCGCCCTGCTGCACGCCAAGGTCGTCTCCAACATCCAGGAGATCCGCGCCCGCGGCGCGCGCGTGATCGTGATCGCCGAGGAGGGCGACGCGGCCGTGCTGCCGTTCGCCGACGAGGTCATCCGGATCCCGCTCGCGGAGGCGCTGTTCGAGCCGGTCCTGGCGGTCGTGCCGCTGCAGATCTTCGCCATGGCCCTCGCGACCGCGAAGGGCCTGGATGTGGACCAGCCCCGAAACCTGGCCAAGTCCGTCACTGTGGAGTGAGCCAAGTCTCGCAAGGATCCGGCGCGGGGCTGGACCTCGCCCATTCGGCTGACGGGTTCCCGATGGGCGGGAGTTCTTGGGCCGGATCCTCAGCCAGGCGTGCGGGGCTCAGCCGGATGGCCGGGGACGGGGCAGACCCGGAGAACGGGGCGTTCCGGAACTGGTCAGGCCCGGGAACGACTGAGTGCGGCCAGGATGGCGTCGACGACGACGTCCCAGTGGTGGATGATCATCGCGTAGTCGAAGCGAAGCGTCTCGTAGCCGAGGCGGGATGCGACGGCGTCACGCCACAGGTCGCGGTGCCGCCGCGCACGGCCTCCGTGGTTGTCTTCGCCGTCGGCTTCGAGGATGATCCGTCCGCCGACCACGAAGTCGACCCGCCCCACCTCGGGGATCGGCACCTGGCATTCCAGGCGGAGCCCGATCAGGTGGAGCCTCAGCCGTAGGATCGACTCGAGACCGCTCTGCGCGTCCGGGCGAGCGAGGTCTACCAACCACTCCGCGGTCGCCGGGAGGACGGCGCGGATGCGGGCCCGCGCTGCGGCCCCGATGAGCCGCTTGTTCCATGCCGACTCGTATGCGGCGAAGAAGAGCTCGTCGCCGTGGCAGTGAAACGCATGCACGAGCGCGTGTTCCACGGGCGCGACGCCCAGACGCATGCGGCCGGGCCGGTAGTGCGCCATGCAGGCACAGTCGGGATGGTCGTGGGATCTGCCGCCGATGCCGAGCCAGACGTGTGGCTGCACGTCCTCGCTCAGCGTCCAGATCCCGTGCACCCGCAGCCCGAGCGCGCAGGTGAGGGCCCCGCCGTGCATCGCCGCGGTCACGACGGCGTCCGGCGCGTCGATCGAAGCGTAGACCCCGTCGCGCACCTTGCCGATCGCCCCGCGGGCGGCTGCTGCGGCGAGGTTCTTACGGGTGCAGCCGAACGCTGACAGCTCGATGCCGCGGGCGACGAGGCGGGTTTTCAGGAGCACGGCCGGATCCGACATCCTCCGATCCTGAGGTCCCCGCGGCGATGGTAGAGGACGAATCCCGCAATCGGTGCGGAAACCGACCAAGACCACGCATGTGAGGATCCATTGTCTCGGGCTGCGCGGACGTTCCGCTGAGACGATCTCAGGACGTTCGGCTGAGGCGATCACGTCAGGCGGAGGTCTCGGGCGGATCTGGTCAGCCAACCGTGCGTCGTTCAGCCATCTCGCCCCGAGGGAGAACCTGAGTTCGCCTCCGCCACACGGCGCATGCCGCGGTCCCGGACCGGGCCGGTCCACGCGCGCGGAGGTGGACCGCTGACGGATCCGGCCCCGCGGATCCTGCCAGGTAGGCTGAATCGGTGATCATCGGCACCGGCATCGACCTCGTGGACATCCCGCGGTTCGAGCGGACCGTCGCCCGCACGCCCCGTCTGATGCAGCGGCTGTTCGCCCCGTCGGAGCAGGCGCTGCGGTTGCCGTCGCTCGCCGCGCGGTACGCGGCGAAGGAGGCGCTGATCAAGGCACTGGGCGGATCTGACGGCGTGCACTGGACCGAGATCGAGATCGCGTCGGAGCCGTCGGGCCGGCCCTACTTCGTGCTGAGCGGCAGCACCCAGGCCGCTGTCGCAGAGCGCGGCATCACCACGCTGCACCTCTCCCTCACGCACGATGCGGGCCTCGCCGCGGCGTACGTGGTGGCGGAGGCTCGTGCGACGGGGGAGGACCAGGCATGACCGCCCCGTTCCGCGAGGCCACGATCGACCTCGACGCGATCAGCGACAACACCCGCCACCTGCGCCGGCTGACGGGCGTCGAGGTCATCGGTGTCGTCAAGGCGAACGCCTACGGCCACGGTGCGGCTGACGCCGCGGTCGCCGCGCTCGCAGGCGGCGCCGGCAGCCTCGGCGTCGCCACGGTCGAGGAGGGGCTCGAGCTGCGCCGCCAGGGCATCAACGCCAGGATCCTGGCATGGCTGCACGCCCCGGGCCGCCGCTTCGATGACGCCGCCGCGAGCAGCCTCGACCTGGGCATCTCGAGCCTCGAGCAGCTGCTCGCCGCCGCCGAAGCCGGGCGGGGGGCGGATCCGGTCCGGGTGCACCTCAAGTTCGAGACGGGCCTGAGCCGCAACGGCATCGCGCCCGCCGACCGCTCTCGCCTGCTCGCCGAAGCCGCGCGTCTCGAGCGGATCGGCCGTGTGCGCATCGTCGGACTGTTCAGCCATGTGTCCAACACCTCGCCCGAGGACGACCGAGCCGCCCTCGCCGCCTTCGAGGAGGCGTGCGCCGAGGCCTCGGCGAACGGGATCCACCCCGAGGTGCGCCACCTCGCCGCGACGGCTGCGGCCATCGACCTGCCTGAGACCCGGCTCGATGCGGTGCGCATCGGGATCGGCCTGTACGGCGTCAGCCCGTTCGACGACCGCAGCCCGAGCGATCTCGGACTGCGCCCCGCGATGACTCTGCGCGGGGCGGTCGCCGCCGTGCGGCGGGTGCCCGCGGGCACGGGCGTCTCGTACGGCTACACGCACCGCACCGAGTCGGAGACCACGCTGGCGCTGGTCCCGCTGGGCTATGCGGACGGCGTGCCCCGGCAGGCTTCCGGGCGCGGTCCGGTGCAGATCGGCGGCCGCCGCTACACGGTCGCCGGCCGCATCGCGATGGACCAGTTCCTGGTCGACGTCGGCGACGATCCGGTCGCCGTGGGCGACGAGGTGGTGCTGTTCGGCGACCCCACGCTCGGGGTGCCCTCCGCTCGGGACTGGGGGAACGCGGCGGACACGATCGACTACGAGATCGTGACGAGGATCGGCCCGCGTGTGCCGCGCCGGAGCGTGTCATGACCGCCCTGGACGAGCTCGCGGGCCAGCATGAGATCCGCACTGCCGAGGCCATGGAGGAGCTCGGCCGCCGGATCGGATCCGACCTGGTCGCGGGCGACGTGCTGATCCTCACCGGCCCGCTCGGGGCGGGCAAGACCACGTTCACGCGCGGGCTGGCGGAGGGGCTCGGCGTGCGCGGTCCGGTGCAGAGCCCGACGTTCGTGATCGCCCGTACGCACCCGTCCCTGGTCGGCCGCGCGCCGCTCGTGCACATGGACGCGTACCGGCTCGGATCCGCCGCCGAGCTGGACGATCTCGACGTCGACGTGCCCGGATCCGTCGTCGTGGTCGAGTGGGGTCGCGGCATGGCCGAGGAGCTCTCCGACGCCTGGTGGGACATCGAGCTGGAGCGCCCGGTCGGCGCGGGCGTCGATGACCTCTCCGCGGAAGAGCTCGACGCCGACGCACCCCGCGTCGTGACCATCACTCGCGAGACAGCCCGCTGAGACGGGGATCGGTGACCGGAGCGCTCCGGGACCGCCGACGGAGTCCGGACAGGGATCCGACCGCCGGGACGCGCGTCGCGAGCATATCGATATGATGCTGACGACCGAGTGCAGGGAAGAGCATGCCTGAAGACGACACGAAGACCGCCGTCATCATCGAGGATGATCCGGACGTCCGCTCCCTGCTCGACGAGGTGTTCCGTTCCGCCGGATTCCACACGGTGCTCGCCGGCACCGGGCTGGAGGGCGTCGCCGCGGTCGCCGAGCACGAGCCGATCATCACGACGCTCGACATCAACCTCCCCGGCATAGACGGCTTCGAGGCGGCCCGGCGGATCCGCGCCGTCAGCGCAACGTTCATCATCATGCTGTCCGCCCTCGGCGAGGAGTCCGACGTCGTGCTCGGGCTCACCTCCGGTGCCGACGAGTACCTCGTCAAGCCGTTCCGCCCCCGTGAGCTCCGCGCCCGCATCGAGGCGTTGCTGCGTCGCCCGCGCAACGCGCACCCGGCAGCGACGGATCCCGCTGGGACGGCCCACGCCGGGACGGGCGCGGCCCCGCAGCCTGTGCGCGGCACGGGTCAGACACCCGCGCACGGGACCCCCGCCGACGGCCAGCAGGCCCCGGCACGCAACCCCTCGCTCACGCCTGCGATCGCGCTCCCCGGCACGGCGGGCCAGTGGCGCGTGCACCGCGACATCAGCCTCGATCCGGTGACGCACACGGTGGTCGTGGCGCAGCGCGAGGTCGATCTGACCCCCACCGAGTTCGATCTGCTCGCGACCCTGCTCGAGTCGAAGCGCCGGGTGCGCAGCAAAGCGGATCTGGCACTCGTGCTGCGCGGGGAGGCGTTCGGATCCGCGTCGTACGTGGGCGAGCCGGACAAGCGGGCGATCGAGGCGCACATGGCCAATCTCCGGCGCAAGATCGGCGACAGCACCGCGGATCCGCGCTACATCGAGACCGTGCGCGGGGTGGGCTACCGGCTCACCGCGCACGCGGACGAGGCATCCGCCGAGGTCTGACCGGCCCTGCCCGACGGGGTACCCGCAGCTCCGGCGAGCGAGGATCGGCGGGCGGCATGACGGAGGCGCCGATCCCGATGTCGGCGCCCCGTCGGCGATCCCGTTGATCGCCTCCGTACGGCGCGGGTTCCGAACCCGCGCCTTCCGTGGAGCCCCGGGCGCCGATCCCCACCGGCACCCGAGCTCCGCGTCCCGCCACCGAGTCCCCATCGGTGTCGGGTTCCCGCTCCCGGGCAGGGGCCCGGGAGCGGGATGGCGCCCTGTCCCCGGGGCGCCGCCCACTCCGTCCCGGATTACGGGTCCCTGGTCGGAGTGGGAGTCGATGCCGGCGGTGGTGCCGGCGAGCCGGTGAAGGGCGCTGAGGCGCTGCCCGACAGGGATGCGGTCGGCCCCGGGGTCGCCAGGAGCGTGGGGGCGACCGCGAAACCGCGGCCCAGCACCGCCGCGAATGCCGCGTCTCCCTGCGCGACTCCGCTGCAGGAGTCGGACGCGGCGGCAGGATCCTGGTGGTCCGCATCGCAGGCGCGGTCGCGGTTGAGCGACCACATCGAGACGCGGGCGAGCCGTTGCTTCTGGGCGAAGGCGTTCAGGGTCGCGGCGTCGTCGAGCGCGAACACCTCGTCGCGCACGTCGTTGTGGCCGATCATCGGCGTCGCGCCCATGATCGCCCATGCTCCGCCCGCGGGGAGCGCCAGGTGCAGGTCGTCGTAGAGCCGGCCGAGCTGGTCGTGCACGGCCGTGAGCGATGTGATCGCGGCGGCCGCCATCGACCGGCCTGCGAGCGGTGCGCCGTCGTCCATCGTCATCGCGTTGACCCCGGAGAGCTGCACGCCCGCCTGCAGCAGCTGGCGGATCGAGCGCAGTCCGTCGGTGCCGAGCCCGTCCTGCCCGGCGGGCAGCGTGAGCCACACCGACAGCTCCGAGCCCTTCGCCCGCTGCCGTTCCTGCAGTCGGGCCACGGCCTCCGCGCGGCGGTCGCCGGCGAGCACGTCGCTGAGGGCGGGGCGCTCCAGGTCGAGGTCGATCGTGGTGACCGTGTAGCGCTCCAGCACCGCCGCGTAGGCGTTCATCAGGTCGCCGATCGACGCGCATGCTCCGGCGAGCTCGGTGCCCCTGGAGCCGCCGAACGACACGGTCACCGGGGCCCCGGACTGCTGCTTCTGCGCGATCCGGTGGTCCAGGTCGAGCGCATCGCCCGCCTCGGCGAGCGAGTACACCCCGCCCCAGGTCGGACGGCAGGCGTCGCCGGGCGCCGCGGTGACGAACGCCAGGACGACCGCATCGGATCCGGATCCTGGCAGCACGTCCGCCGGGGGATCCGTCGCGGTGACGTCGTAGTAGCCGCCGAACCAGCGCGGGCCCGTCGCCGCTCCGGGCGCCGCTTCGTCGCGCAGCAGGAACCACGGCACCACGACGATGCCTGCCACCACGGTGAGGGCGACGAGCACGCCCACCAGCACGCGCCAGACGGACAGGCGTCCGCCGGACGGGGGTGCAGAGGGGCCGGTCATCGCAGCACGCTCGCTTTCTGCCCGTCGACGGCGGTATGCGGATCCGATGCGACGGCAGCGGGTCCGGTCGGGTGGAGGACCTTCGATGTTGCGATGCTAGGCGTGGCGATATATCCGTTGAAGTGCCTTGGGTCCTTCTTTGGATAACCTTGCGGAAGCGTTGAGCGTCAGGGTCTCCGCCCGGGTCGCGTGACGCGTCCCGCAGCGGTTCCGTGCCGCGTCGGAGAGAGGATCGGCATGTCCCGCAGGGCGTCGATCTGGCGTTGGCAGCTCATCTTCGTCAGCACCACGGTCGCGGTCGCGGTGCTCGTGGCAGCACTCAAGCCGACGGTGTTCGCGACCCCGCTGTTCACCGCCGGCCTCGCGCTGTCCGTGCTGACCACGGCGGCGGTGCTGGTGGTGCCGTGGGACCGCATCCCGCCCGCGGGGATCCTCCTCGTCCCGATGATCGACATCTGCGCGATCGGCCTCACGACGCAGGCCCCGGACATCCGGCTCGGGTTCCTCTGGGTGATTCCCATCACGTGGATCGCCACGTACTACTCGATGATCGCCGTGTTCGGCGGCATCGCCCTGATCACTGCCTTCCTGTTCACCGTCGCGAACCAGACCGGTCTGATCTCGGATGTGGTGCTGCGGGTGCTCATCACGGCGTTCGCGCTCGGGTTCCTCGGCACCACGATCCGGATCGGGGTGCAGCGCTCGCGCGCCTCCCGGCGCCTGCTGCGGCGCCGGTCCGAGCAGATCGACCGGGTGGCGCGGCGGGCCGAGACGCACGAGCGCCGGGTGACCCAGATCATCGACGCGCTGGACACGGCGCTCGCCGCGGTCGGCGAGGACGGCACGATCCTGAAGGTGAACGACGCCTACCGGCGCCTTTACGGCCTGGACGCGGATGGTCTCGCACTGCCCGCGCTCGCGGTGGAGTACGACGATCGGGAGGGGGAGCCCGTCCCCGTGGATCGGACGGTGATGGCCCGGGCGGCGCGTGGCGAGCACCTCGCCGGCGAGCGGGTGTGGCTGTACGGCACCGACGGCGAGTGGCGGGCGCTCGAGGTCGATACGCAGCCGATCGCCAGCGACGCCGATCAGGGCGCTGTCGTGCTGGTCAAGATCGACGACGTCACCGCCCGGCTCGCGGCGGCCGAGGAGCGCCGGCTGCTGTCGGCGATCCTCACGCACGAGCTGCGCAACCCGCTCACGGCGATCGTGGGCCACGTCGATCTGCTTCTCGAGCGTGAGGATCTGCCGGCGCGCGCGGCGGACCAGCTGGGCGTGGTCGCGGGGGCTGCCGAGCGGATGCAGGATCTGGTCACGACGGCGTTGGACGCCTCCCGTCCTCGCCATCGGGTGCTGTCGGAACCGGTCGATCTGCACCCCCTGGTGCAGGCCTCGGTGTCGTCGTTCCTGCCGACCGCCACGGCGAACCGGCTGCGGGTCGAGGTGACGGGGGAGCCGACCCTGCTCATCTACGGCGACGCGTTCCGGCTGCGGCAGGTGGTCGACAACCTGCTCAGCAACGCGGTCAAGTACACCGCGCCCGGCGGCTCGATCCTGCTCTCGCTGGGCGTCGCCGACGACGCACGCGCGGAACTCGTCGTCGCGGACACCGGATCCGGCATGGTCCCCGCCGATGTGGAGCAGCTCTTCCAGCCGTACTTCCGCGGCGAGCGGGCAGAGCTCAGCGGGGTGCCTGGCACAGGCCTGGGCCTCGTGGCGGTCCGCGACATCGTGACCGCCCATCACGGCACCATCGACGTCAGCAGCAGGCTCGGCGAGGGCACGCGCATGCGCGTGCTCCTGCCTCGGCGTCCCGAGAGGAACGACGCATGATCACCCTCACCGCACCCATCGGCATCACCGTGAACACCTCCGTCACGCTGGTGGCGCTGGTGACGCTGTCCGCCGCGCTGGTGTTCGGGCTGGCTCTCATGCCGCGCCCGAGCAGGGCCACCATCACGTGGTCGGTCGGATTCGGCGTCGCCATGCTCGCGACCTACGTGTGGGTGGCCGCGAACCAGTTCGACAGCGCGCCGCTGCGCGCGCTGTCTTCGGGCCTGATCGTGTGCTTCGAACCGCTGCTGTGGCTCGGCATACGCGCCTATGCGGGAAAGCGACCGCTCTGGCCGGCGGCAGTGGCGTTCGTCGTGGTCGCGCCGGCGCTGCTGACGGCGACCAGCACCACCGCCGTGTACCCGACGATGTTCCGTGTCGTGTTCACGGCGGCGGCGGTGTTCGCCGGTCTCGCGGCGTGGGAGCTGTTCCGGCTGCGGATCAGTGCCCGTGACGTGGTGCTGCCGCTGGCACTGGTGTCATCGGCGTTCGTCGTGGTGGCGGTGTTCGGCGTCATCGCCGGACTCGCGGGCGTCGGATCCTCTCCCGGCGACGAGCTGCGCATGCTGCGCGACATCAACGGCGTCGGAATCCTGCTGACCAGCCAGTGCGCGGCGATCACGATCGTGCTCCTCGCCCGCGGCGAGGCACTGCTGCGCGGTGGCGGACGCAACAGTGCGGACGGCACCGCCACCAGCGCAGCGCTGCGGGCGCGCCTGGCCCGTGCTCAGCAGGCGCAGGAGCCGGCGTGGTCGCTGCTGGACATCCGCTTGGACGATCCCGCAGACCTGGCGGAGGCCTCGGGCCCGGCCGTGTTCGCCAGCATCGTGGAGGCGTTCCACGCGCACGTGCTCGACGCGCTGCCCGCCGCGGCCGACGTCGAGCGGGTCTCGGACGTGCGCGTGCTGGCTCTGCTGCCGGGTGGTGAGGACGCGGTGCGGCGCGAACTGCGGGCGCTGCTGCAGCGGGTCTCCACGATCGAGGACTCCGGGCCCCGCGCGTCCGTGCGCGTGTCGGCGAGCGTGGGCTGGGCCGGCGCGCCCGCCGCGGAGTACGACCTCGATGCGCTGGCAGCCGTCGCGGCCGAAGCCGCAGCCCTCGCGCAGGATCGCGGCGGCGACCGCTGGGAGCGTGCCGGGGTCTCCACGCGCTGACCGACGGATCAGGGACGGACCGCTCGCAGGGACCGGTCGGCGGCCGTGGCGGCTACCCTGGAAGGGTGATTCTCGGCGTGGACACCTCACTCGGCTCGGCCGTCGGCCTGATCGGTCGCGACGGGCGCACCCTCGCCGATGTGGCACAGGCAGGGCATCTCGGGCACGCCGAGGCGATCGGCTCCCTGTTGGAGCAGGTCCTCGCGGCCGCGCCGGCGGAGGGGTCCGAAGAGGTGCCGGATCCGCTCACGCACGTCGCCGCGGGCATGGGGCCCGGTCCGTTCACGGGACTGCGGATCGGCATCGCCGCCGCACGCGCATTCGCGCTCGGGCGAGGCATTCCGGTGATCGCCGTGCCCAGCCACCACGCCGCCGCGCTCGCCGTGATCGAGGGCGAGCATCCGCCGCAGCACCCCTTCGCGATCCTCACCGACGCCCGCCGCCGCGAGACCGCGGTGACCGTGTACGAGGGGATCGACGTGGACGGCATCCCGCACGCCGTGGTCGACACGGTGCTCGTGCCGCAGGGCGACGTCGATCGCAAGCTGGGGGCGCTGCGTCGCTTCGAGGTCGCCGCGATCTCGGGAGCTGCCGTCGCGCGTGTCGCCCGCCGCGCAGTCGCCGCCGGACGCACCCTGACCGGATCCGAGCCGCTCTACCTGCGCGCTCCGGACGCCCGCGTGCCCTCGGCGCCGAAGCGGGTGGGGTCGTGATCCGCGCCGCGACGGCGGCCGACCTCGATGCGATCATGCTCATCGAACGGCGCTCGTTCCCGACCGACGCGTGGAGCGTCGAGCTGATGGCGGCTGAACTCGCGAGCCCGCACGGCCGCTACTTCGTCGACGTGGAGAACGGTGCAGAGCAGGCCGAGGGCGAGCACGTGGTCGGTTACGGGGGCGTGCGCGCACTGCGCGGATCCGCCGACAGCGACATCCAGACCATCGCCTTCGATGCCGAGCACCGCGGATCCGGCCGCGGCAGAGCGCTGCTGCGGGCGCTGCTCGCAGAAGCGGCGGAGCGCGGCGCACGCGAGGTGTTCCTCGAGGTGCGCGCCGACAACCCGGTCGCCCAGGGGCTGTACCTCTCGGAGGGGTTCGCCGAGATCGGCCGGCGGGCCGGCTACTACCAGCCCGACGACGTGGATGCCGTGATCATGAAGCTCGACCTGCGCGGGAAGGGATCCGATGACTGACCAGCCCCTCGTGCTCGGGATCGAGACGAGCTGCGACGAGACCGGGATCGGGATCGTCCGCGGCCGGACCCTGCTGTCCAACACGATCTCGTCGAGCATGGACGAGCACGCCCGCTACGGCGGTGTCGTGCCCGAGGTCGCGGCCAGGGCGCACCTCGAGGAGATGCAGCCGGCGATCGAGCGGGCCCTCGCCGAGGCGCAGGTGCGACTGGAAGACCTCGACGCAATCGCAGTGACCAGCGGGCCAGGACTCGCGGGTGCGCTCATGGTCGGCATCGGTGCGGCGAAGGGTCTGGCGGTGTCGCTCGGCAAGCCGCTGTACGCCGTGAACCACCTCGTCGGGCACATCGCCGCTGACATCCTCACACCCGACTCCGTGCCCCTGGAGTACCCCACGATCGCGCTGCTCGTCTCGGGCGGGCACACCTCGCTCCTGCACGTGCGCGACCTCACCACCGACGTCGAACTGCTCGGCGAGACCGTCGACGACGCCGCCGGCGAGGCGTTCGACAAGGTCGCCCGCATCCTCGGCCTGCCGTATCCCGGAGGGCCGGAGATCGACCGTGCGGCGGTGGACGGGGATCCCGCCGCGATCCGGTTCCCGCGAGGGCTGTCGCGTGCGTCGGATCTGGACAAGCACCGCTACGACTTCTCCTTCTCCGGGCTGAAGACCGCGGTCGCCCGCTGGATCGAGCGGGAGGAGGCCGCGGGCAACCCGATCCCCGTGGCAGACGTCGCCGCGAGCTTCCGCGAGGCCGTGGTCGACGTGCTCGTGACAAAGGCGCTGGCGGCCTGCGCCGACCGCGGCGTGCCTCGGCTGCTGCTCGGCGGCGGCGTCATCGCGAACCGCCGGCTGCGCGACGTCGCGCTCGCCCGTGCAGCGGAGGCGGGAGTGACGGTGCGGATTCCGCCGCTGTCGCTCTGCACCGACAACGGCGCCATGATCGCCGGGCTCGCGGCGGAGCTGATCGCCTCCGGCCGGCGCCCCTCCACGCTCGCGTTCGGCGCCGATTCGACGCTGCCGGTGACCGAGATCCAGGTCGCAGAGGACTCCTCCGCAGCGGCGGACGCTCGCGTCCGCGTGGGCGCCGAGGTCTGATGATGGCGACCACGGACGGGAAGGATCCGCAGCGCTACACCCGGCTGCCGACGGCTCCCGTGCCCGTGGGTGTGGAGAGCGGGCCGCAGCTGGACGGCGGGGTCGAGATCGAGGATCTCGAGCTCGACCGGGACGGCGCGACGGTGGCACACGAGGAGTGGCACCCCACGGACGGGACCGAGGCCCCGACGCCGGCGCCCGCCGAGCCGCGGCTGGCGCCATGGGCGCTGCTGTCCGCGATCGTGGCTCTGTTCGCCTCGCTGTTCGTCGGCTGGGGGATCCCGGTCGCGATCGTCTCGGTGATCGCCGCGATCATGTCGCTGCGCCGGCCGGAGGAGAGTCGTGCCCTGGCGGTCTGGGCGCTCGTGCTCGGGAGCGTGGCAACGCTGTACAGCGCGGGATGGCTGCTCTGGGCCGCCTACCGGTTCGGCTGGTTCGGATAGCGCCATGGCGGATCCGGAACCGGGCGAGGAACGTCGCGAGCTGGAGCGCCGTGCCTTCGGCCGGGACGGATCCGGCCTGAGTCCGGCCGAGGCCGCGCAGCTGACGGAGCTGCGGCGCGCGGATGCCGCCGCGCCGGGCCCGGAGCCTGCCGAAGGGACGCTCCCCACGTCAGGCGCCCAACCTGTTCCGGGGCGAGCGCACCGAGACGAAGGCTCCCCACCGCTCGCGCCCGATCCGCCGACGATGTCCCGTCTCGCTGACGGATCCGGCGTGATCGTCGGTGGAACGGGACGGAGTCGGCCGTTCGGGACAGCTCGTGAACGGGTAGTCGCCTGGTTCGCCACCGGCCGCGGGAAGCGCCCTCGCTACCTCATCGGCACAGCGGCGGCGTTGATCCTCGTCGGTCTGCTGATCGGCTGGGCCATCCCGCGCCCGCCCGACGTGGGGCTCGCCCTCCGGTCCGGCGAGGCTGAGCGGCGGGACACGCTCCTCCACGACGCGAAGTACGACCCCGGGAGCGTACTGCTGCTCGATCGGCAGGCGGATGCCCTGTTGTGGACCTGGACGGAGGTGGGTGGACAACTGCGCTGCGCCGCGCTGGACGTGCCGGGGTTGCCGATGGAGCGGCAGTGCCAGCGGATCGAGGACCTCAAGAAGAATCCGTACTCCCTTCAGGTGAACACGACCGTTGCTCCGGCTTCGGGCCGCAACGTGCAGGTCGGCTACGGAGGGGTCGTGTTCCTCGCGGGACGAGGGTTCCCCGGCGGGGCCATCCAGCGCTGGGAGGCCGAGTCGCGGACGATGAACCAGGGGATGAGCGACGCGGAGATCGCGGCGACGGCGAGGATCTCGGCCGAGCAGCAGCTCGAGGGGCTGTCCATCGTCGGGCGCTGGCGGGGGCTGACGATCTGGCGCGGCTACGCGGACAGCGGAACATCCCAATGCCTGATCGTCGAGGCCCCCGAAACGCAGCGGGCGTGCGGATCGGATGGCAGCACGTATGACGGCTCGTCGAAGGTTCTCAGTTTCACCGAGCCTGTGGATCCCCGCGGGACGGTGGTCAGGCTAGAGCTGGCCGCGACGCGGGACCGGCCCTCCGCGATCATCGAGATGCGCTTCGCCGTGTACGCCGTGCCGTATCTCATCATCACGGAGAACGCCGATGTCGGGGTCGAGGGACTCCTCACGGCGCCATGACGGCTCTCAGACCCGGTCCGCGAGGATCGCATGCCGCCTGTCGCCGATGCGCACGAGGATCAGGGTCGCCTCCGCGGAGCCGCGCAGGTTCAGCTTCTTGCGGAACGCGGCCGGATCCACGTCCACGCCGCGCTTCTTGATCTCCAGGCGTCCGATGCCCGACTTCTTGAGGGCGGATCCGATCGCCTTCGGGTTCATCGGCAGCACTTCGCGCACCCGGAACGATGCGGCGAACGGGCTGTCGGCAGGAGCATCGGAGGTCAGATACGCGATGTGCGGATCCAGCATGCCCGCGTCGAGGCTGCGCGCCAGGTCGCCGATCAGGCGGGCGCGGATCACGGCGCCGTCGGGCTCGTGCACATAGGCGCCGAGCTCCCGCACCTCGGCGTCCTCCGTGTCGGCAGGGGCGGTCAGCTCGTGGGCGCGGTCGCCGCGCATCACGAGCGCAGCCCGCCGAACACCTTCGCGCGCCAGTTCGCCCGACCACAGCACCAGCTCGACGACGTCACCATCCGCGCTCACCCACTGCGCCTCGACGTCGGTGGGGATCGTGTCCCGGTCATGGGCGGGCCCGAGCTTGATTCCGGTGGGGATGCGCGCGGCGAGCGCGAATGCCCAGTCCAGCGAGGGGGAGTAGTCGTCTGCGGAGACGCGACGGGTCTCGGAATGCCCCGCGCTGCGCCGTGCCGGATCCAGCCACACCGCCTCGGTCGCCCCTCCGGGGTCGTTGAGCGAGGACGCCGAAGGCGACCGAGACGAAACGTCGTCTCCAGCGGTCGAGGGCGCGTGATCCTCCGCGAACCCGTGCCGCACCTCGGCGTCGGATCCGAACGGTGCGAGGTTGTACGCCGCCAGCGCGGCCGTGACCTCGTCGGCGTCCACGGCCGTGACCCGCAGCCCCGCGCCGGCGAACGCCAGCGCGTCGCCGCCGATCCCGCAGCCGAGGTCGGAGACGTGCGCGATCCCGGCCGCGCGGATCCGTCCGGCATGACGCGCGGCGACGCCGAGCCGGGTCGCCTGCTCGAGGCCGGCGCGGGTGAACAGCATCCGGTCCGCGAACTCGCCGAACTTCGCCGCCCCCTTCGTGCGCAGTCGCGCCTGGCCGACCACGGCGGACACGAACTCGGGCGAGTGCCCCTCCGCCCGCAGGCGCATGACCGCGCGGGCGGCCGCATCCGTGGATCCGATCTCGCCGAGCTCGTCGATCGCCCGCAGCGCCTCGGGCGTCAGCAGGGTTCGCAGTTCGCTCATATCCACGCGGTCCAGGCTATCCGTCCGCCATGCGCGGACCGGCCCGTCGGGTGCACGCGCTGTCGGCGAGGGCACACGTTCTTCGCGCCAACACGCCGTGCAGTCGGCGAGCGCGTGTGCTCTCGGCGCGGGGGCGGACGGCAGGGGCAGGTTGGCACTCTGATTGCATGAGTGCCAGCGATGTGCCTAGACTGTCGTTAGCACTCTCAGGCTGAGGGTGCTAATCAGTCTTGAACCGTCAAGAAAGAGGTAGACCGTGTCGGTTTCCATCAAGCCGCTCGAGGACCGCATCGTCATCAAGCAGGTCGAGGCCGAGCAGACCACCGCGAGTGGCCTGGTCATCCCTGACACCGCCAAGGAGAAGCCCCAGGAGGGCGAGGTCGTGGCCGTGGGCCCCGGCCGCATCGATGACAACGGCAACCGCGTCCCGCTCGACGTCAACGTCGGCGACCGCGTGCTCTACAGCAAGTACGGCGGCACCGAGGTGAAGTTCGGCGGCGACGAGTTCCTCGTGCTGTCCGCGCGCGACGTGCTCGCCGTCGTGGTGCGCTGAGCGTCCACTGACGTCTCGAAGGCCCGGATGCCCTGCGCATCCGGGCCTTCGTCGTGTGTTGGAGACGGATCGGGATCCGTGGGCCTTGCATCTCGCACAGCGGCCTGCCTCGTCGCCGCACGGCAATAGGGTGGATCGGTGACCACCACCCCCCGCAGCGCCCAGACCGTGGGCGTCGCCTCCGCGATCGGCGCCTATCTGCTGTGGGGCGTGCTGCCGCTGTACTTCCTGCTGCTCGCGCCGACGGGCCCGTGGGAACTGGTGGCCTGGCGGGTCGCGCTCTCGTTCGTGTTCTGCCTCATCCTGCTGGCGATCACCCGAGGCTGGAAGCCGCTGATGACGATCGTCCGGCAGCCGCGACTGCTGGCGCTGACGGCGCTCGCCGGGGTGCTGATCTACATCAACTGGCAGGTGTTCGTCCTCGCCACCCTGAACGGCGAGATCGTCGAGACCAGCCTCGGCTATTTCATCAACCCGATCGGCACCATGCTGCTGGGCGTGTTCGTGCTCAAGGAGAAGCTGCGCCGGCTGCAGTGGGTCGCGATCGGGATCGCGACCGTCGCGGTGCTGGTGATCGTCTTCGCCCACGGCACCTTCCCATGGATCGCGCTCTCGCTGACCGCCTCGTTCGGCATCTACGGACTCGTCAAGAAGAAGATCGGTCCCTCGGTCGACGCCGTGAGCGGTCTCACCCTGGAGTCGTTCTGGCTGCTGCCGGTCGCCGTCGTGCAGTTGATCGCCGTGGGACTCACCACCGGCATCACGATGGGCGCGAACGGCCCGCTCCATGCGAGCCTGCTGGCCTTCGCGGGCATCGCCACCGCCGTGCCGCTGCTGCTGTTCGCCGCAGGCACCCGCAGGATCGGGCTGACCGTGATCGGCATGATCCAGTTCATCACCCCGATCATGCAGTTCCTGGTCGGCGTGCTCGTCATGCACGAACCGATGCCGACCGAGCGGTGGATCGGCTTCGCGATCGTCTGGGTCGCGATCGCCGTGTTCCTGATCGACCTCGCGCTCGCCGCCCGCCGGATCCGATCCGGCCGAGGAACGGTCGAGGCGTCGAACCCCGGCACCGACACGATCCCCGTGCCCTGACCCTCTCGCGGCGGCCGGCTTCGGAATCGGGGTCGACCGGATCCGGGTCTGCTGGATCCCGCGTCTGCGGGATCCGCGTCTGCGGGATCCGCGTCCTCTAGATCCGGGTCTGCGCGACGATGGCGCAGCGAGCAGGGTCGCTGAGCGCCCGGCCCCAGTGGCCCGCAGAGCCGGCCCCGCGCGCGCCCGAGGCCTCGCTGTGGCCAGGTCCGCCTCCTTACGCCGAGTGCGTGCGACCCCGCTTGTGATCGGCGCGCGCGTCACCTCCTCCCGGTCGCCGACTCCTTCCTCTGTGGCGAGTCGAGGTCCGGATGCCCGAAAGGCTCGCCGCATATCGGAACGGCTCGTGGGGAGCCATGGGGAGGCAAGCGTGCTGGTTCAGCAACTTCCGTCCGGGGACGTCGTCGCCCGGCTGGCCAGCGTCCGAGATCGGCCGAGTGCCACGAGCACGGGGGCTCTCCGTGCGGCGGGGGCTCCGGCCGCGTCCGCGCCGCCGAAGAACCTGGTGTTCGGCGCGGTGACCATCTCGGTCCATGAGCACGACGCCGGCTCCGACCGCGCCTCCGGTGTCGCCGCCGGACGCCTGAGACTGTTCCTGGTGCGCGGGGGATCCGTCGAGATCCCCACCCGCGACGGCCGGCAGGTGATCCGCGATGGCCAGGGGATTGTGGTGACCGGAACGGCCTCGGTGCGCATATCATCCTCATCCTCCGGTGAGATGATCGGCATCGGCATGCCCCTGGACGAGATCCCGCAGTTCTCGCTGCCGAGGAATGCGGCGATCCCCATCGAGGACGCGGCGCTGCTCCGGCCCATCGGAGCGTTCGTGCACACTCTGCACGGCGACGACGAGATCGATGTACTCTCGCGCGGGCGCTTCTCGCAGATCCTGCGCGACATGCTCCTGGTGGCGATCCGGCGGGCGACCATCGGCGTCGGGCCTGCGACCGTGCCCTCCATCCATCAGCGCGCCGCCGCGATCCTGCGGCAACGTCATGCGGACGCGGGGCTCAGCCCCGCGGAGGTGGCGGCCGAGGTGAATGTGTCGCTGCGCCAGCTGGAGCGCGAGTTCCAGTCGTCGGGCCGGACGATCCGACAGGAGATCCGGCGCATTCGCGTGGCCGCCGCCGTGGCCCTGCTGCAGGAGGAGGGCCAGCCGCCGCAGACGATCGACGCGATCGCCGTGCAGGTCGGTCTGAGCAACGGGTCGAGTCTGGCGCGGGCGATGGCGGCCGAGGACCTGCCGTCGCCTGCACGCCTGCGTGCGGCGGCACGATCCGGCCTGTCAGGCCGTAGTCATACCTGACACGACCGGTTTCGCACGCGGGTCGACGGGGTGGAACGCTCGGTGCTCCCGAGGGAGGATCCGCGGGTTGGATGACGGAGGACCACCGCCCCCGGCACCCGCGGGGAGCGGTCTCACCGCCTCCGCCCCGACGGACGCAGACAGAACTGGAGCAGTCATGCCCGATACCCTTCCCGCACGCCAGGTACCCCGCCGCGCCATCGTCAAGGGTGCCGCGTGGTCGCTGCCGGTCATCGCCGCGGCGGTGGCGACGCCGCTCGCGGCGGCCAGCGAGACGGCGCCCGTGGCGAACTACGCCGAAGTGACCGCGACGGCGAACCCGAAGGTCGGCACGAACCCGAACTTCAAGATCCAGGGCCAGTACACCGACGGCGCGAACTACGTCGACGGCTCCCTCAAGGCCGGCACCCTCGTCACCTTCACATTCGCGAACGGCGCGACGGCCGCCTCGTACTCGGGCCTGTCCGGCCTGAGTTTCGTCAGCGGCGACCCTGCGGCCGGCGGGCCGGCCATCTTCCAGGTGACGGCGTCGACGACCGCGCAGGTCAAGGTGACGTTCAACAACGTCGCGCCGGTGGGTGGCGCCATCACCGCCGAGGTTCTCGGCGGCACGGGCACTGCGACCATCACGGCCTGATCCGGCGGCGGGACCGGGATCGGCCCCGTTCTCCTCTTCGCCCGCGGCCGCCGTCATCCCCCTGTGACGGCGGCCGCTCGCATGCGCCGCGGATGAGCGCCCCTGAGCGTCCACTCCACGAGTCCGTTCCTGGGAATACCGCACCCCACGCGGCACTTAGAATCGATACACGCGCGCAGAAGAGGAGCCCCGCAACCCATGGAGCAGCACGACCCGTTCGGTTTTGTCGGATTGACCTACGATGACGTCCTGCTCCTGCCCGGGCACACGGACGTGATCCCGAGCGAGGCGGACACCTCCTCGCGTGTGACGCGCCGGATCTCGGTCGCCACACCTCTGCTCTCCAGTGCGATGGACACCGTGACCGAGGCGCGCATGGCGATCGCCATGGCGCGCGAGGGCGGCCTGGGTATCCTGCACCGCAACCTCTCCATCGCCGATCAGGCCGCGCAGGTCGACCGCGTCAAGCGCAGCGAGTCCGGCATGATCACGGATCCGATCACCACGACCCCCGACGCGACGATCGCGGAGGTCGACGCGATGTGCGCGAAGTACCGCATCTCGGGTCTGCCCGTGGTCGACCCCGACGGCCGCCTGGTCGGCATCGTCACGAACCGCGACATGCGCTTCGTCTCCGGATCGGCCAAGCAGACCACACTCGCGCGCGACGTGATGACGAGCGAGAACCTCGTGACCGCGCCCGTCGGCGTCGAGGCCGCACAGGTCATCGCGCTCTTCGCGAAGCACCGCGTCGAGAAGCTGCCGCTCATCGACAAGGACGGCAAGCTCGCCGGCCTCATCACCATCAAGGACTTCGACAAGAGCGAGAAGTACCCGCTCGCCACCAAGGACGACCAGGGCCGGCTGCGCGTCGGCGCTGCGATCGGCTTTTTCGGCGACGCCTGGGAGCGCGCCGAGGCGCTGCGCGACAAGGGTGTGGACGTGCTCGTCGTCGACACCGCCAACGGCCAGTCGCAGGGCGTGATCGACCTCGTCAAGCGACTCAAGGCGGATCCGTCCTTCGCGCACATCGACATCATCGGCGGCAACGTCGCGACCCGCGAGGGCGCGCAGGCGCTCGTCGACGCCGGAGTGGACGCCGTCAAGGTCGGCGTCGGCCCTGGCTCGATCTGCACCACCCGCATCGTCGCCGGTGTGGGCGTGCCGCAGGTAACGGCCGTGTACGAGGCGTCGCTCGCCGCGCGCCCGGCCGGCATCCCGGTCATCGCAGACGGCGGCCTGCAGTACTCCGGCGACATCGCCAAGGCGCTCGTCGCCGGTGCCGACGCCGTGATGCTCGGATCCCTGCTCGCCGGTACCGAGGAGTCCCCGGGCGAGATCGTGTTCCAGGGCGGCAAGCAGTTCAAGCTGTACCGCGGAATGGGCTCGCTCGGCGCGATGCAGACCCGCGGCAAGCAGACGTCCTACTCGAAGGACCGCTACTTCCAGGCCGACGTGCCCAGCGACGACAAGCTCATCCCCGAGGGCATCGAGGGCCAGGTTCCCTACCGCGGCCCGCTGTCCGCCGTCGCGTACCAGCTGGTCGGCGGCCTGCGCCAGTCGATGTTCTACGTCGGCGCGCGCACGATCGAGGAGCTCAAGACGCGCGGCAAGTTCGTGCGCATCACGGCGGCCGGGCTCAAGGAGTCGCACCCGCACGACGTGCAGATCGTGGTCGAGGCGCCGAACTACAAGCGCTGAGATCTCCGAAGGCCCGGATCCTGAAATCGGATCCGGGCCTTCGTCGTCCACCTGGCCCTGCTCGCTGGTCGCGTATTGCGGTCATTCCTGCCGTGGAACCGCAATCTGCGACCAGCGAGCAGGGAGGGGGCGGGATCAGCGACCCGCGGCGAGAGCCTCCGGAATGGCGGCCTCCGCCTCGACGTCGATCCCATCCTCCGCGTGCCCGCCGCGCCCAGCCGGCAGCCAGAGCGCGATGACGGCGGCGACCAGCAGTACCGCGGCGCCGGTGAACACGGCGGGGCGAGCGGCGTCGACGTAGTGGTCGGGCAGCAGCTGGCCGCCGGCGCCCACGAAGATCGCCGTCATCACGGCGGTGCCAAGGGCGACGCCCAGCTCGCGGAGCGTGGAGTTCACTCCCGACGCCTTCGCGTGGTCGATCAGGCCGAGCGTGGCGAGCAGTGCCGTCGCCGAGGGGGCGAAGACGAGGCCCATGCCGATGCCGGCGAGGACGAAGGGTGCGACGAGAGCGGCGTAGGGCACGTCTGTGGCGAGCTGGGCGGCCAGCCAGCCCAGGGCGACGCCTTGCAGCAGCAGGCCGGTGACGAGCAGCACCCTCGTGCCCACGCGCGGCGCGATCAGGCCCGCGAGCGGCGCCACGATCATCGGCGCGAGCGTCCACGGCGTCGTCTGCACGGCGGCCTCGAGCGGGGTCGCGCCCTGCACGACCTGCAGGAACTGGATCAGGATGAACACGGATCCGAAGGTGCCGAAGCTGAACGCGAAGCCGACGACGTTCGTGATCGAGAACGACCGGTCGCGGAACAGCCGCAGCGGCATGAGCGGCGCGGCCGAACGCAGCTGCCAGGCGAGGAACGCGATCAGGAGCGCGCCGCCCAGGGCGAGCTCGGCGATCACGCCGATCGTGTCCCAGCCGTCGTCGTTGCCGCGCACGATCGCGTGGACGAGGGCCAGCACGCCGCCGGCGGCGAGCACCGCGCCCGGCACGTCGATACGCACGCGGGCGCCGAAGTCGTTGGCGAGCACCATCAGGGCCAGCGGGATCGCGATCACGGCGATGGGCACGTTGATCCAGAAGATCGCCTGCCAGTTCCAGCCCTCCATGATGGCGCCGCCGATGAGCGGTCCGACGGCGACGCCGAGCCCGGAGACACCGCCCCAGATGCCGATCGCGAGCGGGCGCCGCGCGGCGGGCACCGCGCCGGTGAGGAGGGCGAGCGACAGCGGCATGACGGCGGCCGCACCCAGCCCCTGCACGGCGCGGGCGGCGATGAGCTGGCCCGGGTCTGTGCTGAGCGCCGCGAACAATGAGCCGGCCCCGAACAGGGCGATGCCGAGCGCGAACACCGTGCGGCGGCCGAACCGATCGCCGAGCGCGGAGGCGACGAGGATCGCGCCGGCGAAGGCCAGCGTGTACGCGTTCACGAACCACTGCAGCTGCTCGATCGTGGCGCCCATCTCGCGGTGCAGCACGGGGAGGGCATTGGTCATGACGAGGTTGTCGAGGGTCGCCATGAACATTGGCAGGGAGGCGGCGGCGATGACGAGCGCGACCGGGCGCGATGGCCGGGGCACGAGGCTGTTGCGGCTCCGGCGAGCGGCTGCGGCGGGCGAGGGAACGGTCATGGGAAGCTCCAGTTGTAATTGAATGATTACTAGCGCTGGAGTCAATGTAGTAATCGAATGATTACAAAGTCAAGTCATTCGCTGATAACCTTTCGGCATGACATCGGCAGCGCCCACGGACACCGCCCACGGCGACGACTCCGGCCGCCGTCTCTCCTCCCCGGAGCGGCGCGCGCAGATCATCCTCGCCGCGCTCACGGTCTTCGGCTCGCGCGGCTACGAGGGGGCCACGACCGACCAGGTCGCGCGCGCCGCGGGCGTCAGTCAGCCCTATGTCGTGCGCCTGTTCGGATCCAAGGAGAACCTCTTCCTCGCGACGATCGAGTTCTCGCTCGACCGCCTGCTGTCGGTCTTCCGCGAGGCGCTCGCCGCGTCGGACGAGGGCGGTGAGCAGCCCGTCGGCAAGCGCATCGGGGAGGCCTACGTCGACCTCATCGAGGTGCGGGGTCTGCACCAGACGCTCGCGCACGCCTACCTCCTCGGCAGCAATCCGGCCATCGGAGCTGCGGCCCGCCAGGGGTTCGCGAGGGTCTGGCGCTTCTTCCGCGACGAGGTGGGCCTCGAGGCCGACGAGGCGCGCAGCTTCCTCGCCGAGGGCATGCTCATCAGCACCATGATCGGACTGCGGATCGTGGACGACTACGGATCCGATCCGCAGATCACCGAACTGTTCCGGGCGTGCTTCCCGAACAAGCTGCCGCATGTGCTCGAGGTGCTGCCGCGCAACGAGCACCGGCTGTAGCCGGCCGCTGTTCCTGATAGCCTGGTCGGCTCGCTGTCGCGCAAGAGGTCGCGGGCGAAAGGACCACCACCGTGGGATACATCGATGTCGCCGGCGTCTCGCTCACCCTGTCCGACGGCCGCCCCCTGCTCGATGAGGCCTCGTTCCGCGTCGGCGCCGGATCCACGAGCGCCCTGATCGGGCCGAACGGCGCCGGCAAGTCCACGATCCTGCGGATCATCCGCGGCGACCAGGCTCCGGACGCCGGGGTCGTGACGATCGACGGATCCCTCGGCGTGATGGACCAGTTCGTGGGCCATGGTCGCGCGGGGCAGACCGTGCACGAGCTGCTCATCGCGGTTGCGCCCTCGCGGATCAGGGTGGCGGCCGAGGCGCTCGAGTCCGCCGAGAACGCCCTGATCGAGGACGACACCGAGCCCACACAGATGCGGTATGCGACCGCGATCGCCGAATACGCGGACGCCGGCGGATACGAGCACGAGACGGTCTGGGACCAGTGCACGGTCGCCGCTCTCGGCGTCCCTTTCGAGCGGGCGCGGTTCCGTGATCTCGCGACGCTCTCGGGAGGCGAGCAGAAGCGGCTCGCGCTCGAGGCGCTGCTGCGCGGCCCGGATGACGTGCTGCTGCTCGACGAGCCGGACAACTACCTCGACGTGCCAGGCAAGCGCTGGCTCGAGGAGCGGCTGCGCGAGACGCCGAAGACGGTGCTGCTCGTGTCGCACGACCGCGAGTTGCTCGCCAGGGCGGCCGATCGCATCGTCACGCTCGAGCCGGGCGGCGCGGGCGCCACGGCGTGGGTGCACGGTGGAGGGTTCGGCACCTACCATCAGGCGCGGATCGATCGGCTGGACCGGCTCGATGAGCTGCGCCGGCGCTGGAACGAGCAGCACGAGAAGCTGAAGACTCTCGTCGCGAACCTCAAGGTCAAGGCGTCCGCGAACGACGGCTTCGCCTCCCGCTATCAGGCCGCGCAGACCAGATTGCGCAAGTTCGAGGAGGCGGGACCGCCCGAGGAGCGCCCGCCTGCGCAGGACTTCGACATGCGACTGCGCGGTGCACGCACGGGCAAGCGCGCGATCGTGTGCACCGACCTCGAGCTGACCGGTCTCATGCGGCCCTTCGATGCCGAGCTCTGGTTCGGCGACCGTGTGGCCGTGCTGGGCTCGAACGGATCCGGGAAATCTCACTTCCTGCGGCTGCTGGCCCGCGGCGGCAGCGATCCCGATGCGACGCTCGGACATCTCACCGGCGCGGGGGAGCGGCTCGACGAGGTCGCCCACTCCGGCACCGCAGTGCTCGGCGCCCGCGTCGTGCCAGGCCTGTTCGCGCAGACCCACGCGCATCCGGAGTTCGCCGGACGCACGCTGCTCGAGATCCTGCACCGCGGCGACGACCGCAGGGCGGGGATGCCCCGGGATGCGGCCAGCTCGGCCCTGGACCGCTACGGGCTGGTGCGCCAGGCGCAGCAGGAGTTCTCGCAGCTCTCCGGCGGGCAGCAGGCACGGTTCCAGGTGCTGCTGCTCGAGCTGTCCGGTGCGACCCTGCTCCTGCTCGACGAGCCCACGGACAACCTCGACCTCGAGTCGGCCGAGGCGCTCGAGGACGCGATCGCGAGGTTCGAGGGCACCGTCGTCGCGGTCACCCACGACCGCTGGTTCGCGCGCTCGTTCGACCGCTTCCTCGTGTTCGGCGAGGACGGCGGCGTGTACGAGTCGGACGCGCCGGTGTGGGACGAGCGCCGGGTCGCGCGCACCCGCTGAGGGCGGCAGAGGCAACCCGGGTAGGCTGGGGTCGTGACTCAGGAGATCGAGCTCGGCCGAGGCAAGCGCGCGCGTCGCGCATACACGTTCGACGACATCGCGGTGGTGCCGTCGCGGCGCACCCGCAACCCGGAGGACGTCTCCACCGCGTGGACGATCGATGCGTTCCCGTTCGAGATCCCCGTGCTCGGCGCCCCGATGGATTCGGTGATCAGCCCTCGCACGGCCATCATGCTGGGCCAGCTCGGCGGCCTGGGTGTGCTCGACCTCGAGGGCCTGTGGACCCGCTACGAGGATCCGCAGCCGCTGCTCACCGAGATCGCCGGTCTCGACGAGGCCACCGCCACGTCGCGCATGCAGGAGCTCTACGCCGAGCCGATCAAGCCCGAGCTGATCAAGGCGCGTCTGGCCGAGATCCGTGAGGCCGGGGTCACGGTCGCCGGATCCCTCACGCCGCAGCGTACCCAGGAGCTGTACCAGACCGTCGTGGAGGCGGGCGTCGACCTGTTCATCATCCGGGGCACGACCGTCTCGGCCGAGCACGTGTCGAGCGTCGCCGAGCCGCTGAACCTGAAGAAGTTCATCTACGACCTCGATGTCCCCGTGATCGTGGGCGGTGCCGCCACCTACACCGCGGCCCTGCACCTCATGCGCACCGGCGCGGCGGGCGTGCTGGTCGGCTTCGGTGGGGGAGCGGCCTCCACCACCCGCGCCACGCTGGGCATCCACGCGCCGATGGCCACGGCCGTCTCCGACGTCGCCGCAGCGCGCCGTGACTACCTCGATGAGTCGGGCGGCCGCTACGTGCACGTGATCGCCGACGGCGGCGTGGGCACCTCGGGCGACATCGTCAAGGCGCTCGCGATGGGCGCCGACGCGGTCATGCTCGGCGTCGCGCTCGCGCGAGCCACCGACGCTCCCGGCCAGGGCTTCCACTGGGGTCCCGAGGCGCACCACCCGAAGCTGCCGCGCGGCCGGCGCGTGGCGGTCGACGGCGTCGCGACGCTCGAGGAGATCCTGTACGGTCCCGCCCCCGTCGCAGACGGCACCGCCAACCTCATCGGCGCCCTGCGCAAGTCGATGGCGACCACGGGCTACTCCGACCTCAAGGAGTTCCAGCGCGTCGAGGTCGTGCTCTCCCCGTACGAGTCCTGAACGTCCGCCGTTCTTGAACCGTCCCGTGTCCTCTCCGCAGCACTCCGCCGTTCCGACCCCGGAGTTCCCGCCGACCCTGCGCGAGGTCATGCTGCGCGGCCGGTGGATCGGCATGCTGCTGCTGTGCCTCGTGGTGGCCGGCGTGTTCGCCTGGCTCGGCCAGTGGCAGCTCGGCCGCGCCATCGACACGAACCCGCCGCCGCCCGGGGCCACCGAGAAGGTGCTGCCGATCGACCAGGTCGTGAAGCCGGGCGCCTACCTGGACGCACCTCTGGTGGGTCAGCGCGCCGAGACCAGCGGATCCTGGGTCCCCGATGACTTCCTCATCGTCGCCTCGCGTTTCAATGACGGTGCCGAGGGCTATTGGGTGACCGGGCAGCTGCGCATCGCCGGCACCGCGGAGCCCACCTCGCTGGCGGTCGCGATCGGCTGGGCCCCCGATGAGAAGGCCGCCAAGGCCGCTGTGCAGCGCCTGGAGCAGACCGCCGACGGATCCGTCGTCTCTGTGACCGGTCGACTCATCTCCGATGAGGGGCCCGTGGCCCCGCCGCAGGATCAGCCGACCCGCATGGACCGGATGTCGCCGGCCGCGCTGCTCGGGTTCTGGCACGACACCGCCGAGCTGAACGTCTACCGGCCGTACCTCGCTTCCGCCACCCCGCTCGGCGGACTCGACACGATCTCCTCGCCGGCGCCGGAGGAGCACTCCTCGGTCAACTGGCTGAACATCTTCTACGCCGTCGAGTGGGCGATCTTCGCGGGTTTCGCGTTCTACCTCTGGTACCGCCTGGCGAAGGATGCCTGGGAGCGCGAGGTCGAGGACTTCGACGAGCGGCACGGCACCGCCGCCGCCGGCTGAGTCCCGCACTCGGCTGCGAGTTGAGTCCCGGCGCGCCACCGTGGGCCGCGGCCTGACCCCTCGCGTCGGAGATGTGCGCTTCGCTCGGAGGGATTCCCGGATCCGGTCCGAGGATGGCGTACATCTCCGAAAGAGACGACCGCGAACCTCCCGCTCGTACGAGCAAGGAGCGCGTCTGCCCTGCACCTTCGCGCGCCATCCGGTGAAGATCCGTTGTCCTGACAGTGAACTCCTCTCAGCGCGCCCCTAAGGTCCTTGAAGCCCACGCATAGCCTCGCTTAGGGTCGGGTCGTATGCGCCGTCCCCAGGCGGCGCCGTCGGCGGTCCCACGAGGCGGCCGGCGCCCCACCCCGCGAGGAGACAGCACCTTGACGAACGCCCCTGCCGACGAGAACCGCGCGGTTCCCGTCGTGAATCGCAGAAGGCGGGTGCGCCTGTGCGCGCTCGCCGTCACCACCATCAGCGCCGTCGGCGCCGGCGCCCTCGTGGCGCTCCCGGCCTTCGCCGACACCTCCGGAACCGGGGTGGTGATCAACGAGGCGTATCTGTCCGGCGGCAGCGCCGGCGCGGCGTTCACGAACAAGTTCGTGGAGCTCTACAACCCCACCGACGCGGCGATCGCGCTCGACGGCACCTCGATCCAGTACCGCTCGGCGACCGGAACCGGCGCCTCGAGCGGCGTCGTGCCACTCGTCGGATCCATCCCGGCGCACGGGTACTACCTGGTGCAGGGCGGCAGTAACGGCACCAATGGCGCCGCGCTGCCCGCGGCTGACGCGACCGGCGGCCTGAACCCCAGCGGCAGCTCCGGCACGCTCGCGCTGGTCAAGGGCGCGTCCGCGATCACCCTGCCGACCGGATCCGTCGCCGGCGGCACCGTCAGCCCCGACGTGATCGATCTGCTCGGCTACGGCACGTCCAACACGTTCGAGAGCGCCCCGGCCTCGGCTCCGGCCGGCAACACCGACGTGAAGTCGCTGAACCGCACGAACGGCGCCGACAGCGATGCCAACGGCACCGACTTCACCCTCTCGGCGAGCATCACGCCGACGAACACGAAGAACAACGGCACCGACCCGGGTCCCGACCCCGAGCCGACGCCGACCCCGACCCCGACGGACACCCCCGCTCCCGGTGCGGCGAAGGCCATCGCCGAGGTGCAGGGCACCGGCGACACCTCGCCGTTCGTCGACCAGACCGTCACCGTGCAGGGCGTCGTCACCGGCGACTACCGCACCGGCGGCTACAAGGGCGTCACGATCCAGACCGCCGGCACCGGTGGCGACGTCAAGACGGCAGGCGCCTCGGACGGCATCTTCGTCTACCTGAACGCGCTCGCCCCGTCCGTGGCGCGCGGCGACCTCGTCTCGGTGATGGGCAAGGTGTCGGAGTACTTCGGCCAGACGCAGATCACCCCGGCCACGGTGGGCGACATCTCCGTGGTGACGGCCGGCGCGGGCCTGCCGCAGCCGGTCGCGCTGCCCGACAGCGTGCGCGGCGCCGACCGTGAGGCGTACGAGAACATGCTTGTCGCGCCCACCGGTACGTACAAGCTCTCCTCCAGCCACCAGCTGTACAACTACGGCACGCTGTGGCTCAACGCCGGTGACAAGCTCAACGTCAAGGCGACCGAGCTCGCTCGCCCCGGTGCCGAAGCAGACGCGATCACCGCCGCCAACCGCGCGAACCGGATCCTGCTCGACGACGGCTGGTCGTCGCAGATCGGCAAGGGCGGACACACCGGCGGTCAGCCGTACTTCACGAAGGACACGGTCGTGCGCAACGGCGACACCGTGAGCTTCCCCGCCGAGGGCGAGGTCCTGCAGTACGGCTTCGACGACTGGCGGCTGCAGCCGGTGGTGCCGATCTCGGGTACGAGCGACGCCTCGCACAAGCCGACGTTCGGCAACGAGAACCCGCGCACGGACGCCCCGCCGGCGACCGGCGGCGACGTGAAGGTGGCGTCGTTCAACGTCTACAACTTCTTCACGACGCTCTCCAGCGAGAACGCCGACGCGCGTGGCGCGAAGACGGCGGCGCAGTTCCAGATCCAGCGCTCGAAGATCGTCTCGGCGATCAACGGACTGGGCGCCGACGTGGTCGGTCTCATGGAGGTCGAGAACGGGCCGAAGTTCGGACTCCCTCTCGACGCGCCGCTGCAGAACCTCGTGCAGGGGCTCAACGACGCGGCCGGATCCGATGTGTGGGACTACGTCCGCACGCCGCAGGCGCTGAACGACGCGTCCATCACCGACGCGATCACCACCGCGATCATCTACAAGAGGGCGTCCGTCACGCTCAAGGGCGATGCCTCGACCATCGTCGATGAGACCGTGTTCGGCAACGCGCGCGAGCCGATCGCGCAGACGTTCCAGACCGCCCAGGGTCGCGTGCTCTCGGTCGTCACGACGCACCTGAAGTCGAAGTCCCCGCCGCAGAATGCGGGACCGGAGCCGGCCGACGGCCAGGGCTTCTTCAACGCCGACCGCGTCGCGCAGGCCAAGGCCGAACTGGCCTTCGCGCAGAAGGTGCAGAACGACTCGGGCAGCGGCGACGTGTTCCTGGTCGGAGACTTCAACGCCTACGGCAAGGAGGATCCGATCGACGTGTTCACCCAGGCCGGTTGGACCGACGTCGAGCCGACGCACGCGGCGGGGCAGTACACCTACTCCTTCGACGGTGAGCTCGGATCCCTCGACCACGTGATCGCGTCGCCGTCCGCGGCGAAGGCCATCACCGGCGCCGGCGTGTGGAACATCAACTCGCCGGAGTGGAGCGACCGCGGCTACGCGTTCGCCGCCACCGAGGCGGGCACGCCGTACCGCTCCAGCGACCACGACCCGATCGTCGTCGGGCTCAAGGGCGCAGCGGATCCGGTCGACATCAACATCGCGACGATCAATGACTTCCACGGACGCATCGAGGCCGACGGCGCCGCCGCCGGTGCAGCGGTCGTGGCGGGCGCGGTCGAGCAGTTCCGCAAGCAGAACCCGAACACGATCTTCGCGGCTGCCGGTGACCTCATCGGCGCCTCCACGTTCACGTCGTTCATCCAGCAGGACAACCCCACGATCGACGCGCTGAACGCCGCCGGCCTCGACGTGAGCGCGGCCGGCAACCACGAGTTCGACCAGGGCTACGCCGACCTCCGCGACCGGGTCATCCCGCGTGCGGACTGGACGTACCTCAGCTCGAACGTGTTCCTCACCGCCGACGGCAAGCCGGCCCTCACCCCGGCGTGGGTGAAGGACGTGCAGGGCATCAAGGTGGGCTTCATCGGCGCGGTGACCGAGGATCTGCCGACCCTCGTCTCGCCGGACGGCATGAAGGGCCTCGAGGTGCGCGACATCGCCACCTCGGTGAACCAGGTGGCTGCCACGCTGAAGGACGGCGATGAGTCCAACGGCGAGGCCGATGTGATCATCCTGCTCGTGCACGAGGGCGCGACCACCACCGATGTGGCCAGCATCACGCCCGAGTCGCGTCTGGGCGAGATCGTGAAGGGCGTCGACAAGAGCGTGAACGCGATCGTCTCGGCGCACACGCACCTCGCATACAACCACGTGATCGACGGACGCCCGGTGGTCTCCGCCGGCCAGTACGGCGAGAACATGGGCCTGATGGACCTCAAGGTCGACCCCGCCACGAAGAAGCTGCTCTCGATCACCAACGAGATCAAGCCGCTCACCGTCAACAAGGTGCCGCAGTACCCGGCCGACCCCGCGGTGCAGGCGATCATCGACGCGGCGAAGAAGAAGGCGGACGAGCTGGGTGCTGTGAAGCTCGGCGACATCACCGCCGACTTCAACCGCGCACGGCAGAGCGACGGCAAGACGGAGAACCGCGGTGGCGAGTCCAGCCTGGGCAACTTCGTCGCCGACGTGCAGAAGTGGTCCACCGGAGCCGACTTCGCGGTGATGAACCCGGGTGGTCTGCGCGCCAACCTCACCTACGCGTCCAACGGCGCGGGGGATGCGGACGGCAGCGTCAGTTACCGGGAGGCGGCGACGGTGCAGCCGTTCGCCAACACCCTGATGACGGTGAAGCTCACCGGCGCCCAGGTGAAGCAGGTGCTCGAGCAGCAGTGGCAGCCCGCGGGTTCCGCGCGTCCGTTCCTCAAGGTCGGCGTCTCCAAGGAGCTGACCTACACGTACGACCCGGCCGCTGCGGCGGGGTCGCACATCACGGGCATCTTCGTGAACGGCGCACCGATCGATGCGGCCGCGACTTACACGGTGGGGGCCAACGCCTTCCTCGCGGCAGGCGGCGACGCGTTCACGGCGTTCCAGCAGGGCACCGGCAAGAAGGACACCGGCAAGGTGGACCTGCAGTCGATGGTCGACTGGTTCGCCGCGAACAAGACCGCGACCCCGGATCTCGCTCAGCGCGCGGTCGGTGCGGTGCTGTCCGCTCCGACGGATGCGGCCGGCTACAAGCCGGGAGAGAGCGTCACCCTGAACCTCACCTCGCTCGCGTTCACCGCGGGGGAGCAGGCTCCGGGCGGTGTCACGGTCTCGCTCGGCGGTTCGCCGCTCGCGACGTCCGCGGTCGATGGGGCCATGACGCTCGACGCGTACGACGAGGCGGGCAAGGCCACGCTGACGTTCGCGATCCCCGCGGGCCTCAACGGCGCGCAGACGCTGCACGTCGCGGTCGCCGGCACGGGCACCGTCGTCGACCTGCCGATCACGGTGGCAGGTCAGACCGGGCCGTTCCAGGGGACCGTCGAGGTCGCCGGCAACGGCAAGGTGCAGGCCGGCGGTCCGGTGGCGATCCGTGGGGCGAAGTTCACCCCGGGTCAGACCGTGACGCTGGAGTTGCGCGGCAAGAAGGGCGAGGTCGTCGCACTGGGTACGGCGGTGGTCGGTGTGGACGGTGCGTTCTCGGCGGCACCCGTCGTGCCGAAGAGCACGCAGCCCGGCAAGTACACCCTCGCGGTCGTGCAGGCCGACGGCAACCAGGCCACCGCAGCCGTGCAGGTCAGCCGCGGCAACGGCCACGGCGGCGTGCTCGAGGTGATCGGCGCGGTCTTCGGCTGGGTGTGGGATCTGCTGAAGTCCTTCTTCGGCTGATCCGCCACGGTGCGATCAACGGAGGCCGTCGGGTTCGCCCGGCGGCCTCCGTCGTCCGTGCTGCCCTACCGGCCCTGTCGGGTCGGTAGGGCGAGCCGGCCCCTCGGTCAGGCCTGATCTGTTCGAGGCGAGGCCGTCGAGGATCGTACGACCAGGGTCGTCGACAGCTCCGTGCGGGCTGCAGGGGTGCGGCCGAGTCGAAGCTGGACGAGTGCGTCCACGGCGGCAGCGCCCATCTGCGCTAGAGGCTGGCGGATGGTGGTCAGCGGCGGATCCGTCCAGCCCGCAGGCGGCAGATCATCGAAGCCGATCACCGAGATGTCGTCGGGGATGCGCAACCCCTGCTCGTGAAGGGCGTGGATCGCCCCGATCGCGGTGTCGTCGCTCGCGGCGAAGATCGCTGTGGGCGGCTGGGCGAGCGCCAGCAGGGTGTTCGTCGCGGCGAGTCCTTGATCCATGCCGTAATGCGCGCGAACGACGAGGTCGTCGTCGACGCGGAGCCCGGCCTGCAGCATCGCCGCCTGGAAGCCCGCAAGGCGCGCGATCGCGTTGTCCTGGTCGAGCGATCCCGTGATCGTGGCGATGCGCCGGTGACCGAGCGCCAGCAGATGCTGGGCGGCGTCGAAAGCGCCTTGGAAATTCGTGGCGGCGATCGACAGTGTGCCCTCGGGGGCCCGGTGCAGCGGATCCACCACGACGAGGGGGACGCCGGCCTCGGCAAGAGCGCGACGTGCGTCATCGCTCGGCACGGCGACGACGCTCAACAACCCGTCGGTGCCCCGGGCCAGCGCGTGCCGCACCCAGTCATCGCAGTCGTCGGGTGACGGCTCCACGGCGAGCACGACGTCCTTGCCGTGCGTTCGTGCGGCCTCGACCGCGCCGCGCACGACGGCCTCGGACCATGCTCCATCGAGGCTGACGACGCGGACATCCAGGAAACCCGTGGTCGCTCGGGGGCGGATCGCATAGCCGTGCCTTTCGAGCACCGCGGTGACGCGCTCCCGCGTGGCGAGGGCGACGTCGGGGCGCGAATTCAGGACCTTCGAGACGGTGGGAACGGAGACTCCGGCCTCCGAAGCGATCAAGTCGAGGTGGACTGCCATGGTTCCCTTCATCGGACTTTCCGAAAACACTATCGCACGCTCCGGCAGAAGAAAAGCGATTCTGGCAGTAGACGGATCGAGCTTTGCGCCCTAATATTTCGACAACAGCAGTCAAAATTTCGTAAAGACATGTCGAAACACGAAGGAGTGCGCATGCGAAGGTTGCGAGCCACCACGATCACGGCGATGGCGCTCGGCGCCGTCCTGATCCTCTCGGGATGCGGGCGCGGGGCGGCCGGCGAGGCCGGTGGGCAGGGGTCCGCCGGACCGGCCGCCGAGGGCAAGGCCGATGGCGTCGTCGAAGTCTGGACGGCCGGCGGCCACGCCGACAATCTCAAGCTTCTCGCGAAGCCGTGGCTGGAGGCGAATCCGCACGCCACCCTGAAGGTCACGGATGTGCCCTGGGATCAGGTGATCACGAAGGTCCAGACCGCGACGGCGGCGGGGAAGGGCCCGGACATCATCATGACCGGCAGCGATCAAACGGCCACCGCGATCGGCATGGGTGCCTTCGAGCGGGTGCCGGACGGCGTCTACGACACCAAGGACTTCTATCCGGCCGCGGTGGACTCGGTGACCGGCCAGGACGGTTCTTACGCGATGCCCTGGTACGTCGAGACCCGCTTCCTGTTCTATCGGAAGGACATCGCGGCCCAGCTCGGCCTGTCGGCGCCGAAGACCTGGGCGGACATCGAGACGATGGCTGCCGCTTTCAAGGCCCGCCCCGGAGGGACCTACGGCATCAGCCTGCCGCGACCGGTCGAGCAGCCCGCGCAGGTCATCGTGCCGTTCGACTCGCAGGCCGGAGGAAAACTGACGGACGGGAAGAAGTGGACCATCGACACGCCGGAGCTGATCTCGGCGCTGGACTTCTACGCCGGCTTCTTCGCGCGTCACGAGGCGCCTCTGGAGACGACCGACGCCACGTTCGAGAACGGCGGCACGCCGATGTTCATCTCGGGACCGTGGATGCTCGATGTCTTCTCGCAGGCGATCAAGACCGGCACAGCGCCAGCCGACTTCACCATGGACGCGGTCGGCTACACCGTGTTCCCGACCGGTCCCGGCGGCAACAACAACCAGTACATCGGCGGGGGCAACCTCGGCGTCTTCGCCTCGGCGAAGAACAAGGCGTCGGCATGGTCGCTGCTGTCGTGGATGGGGAAGAAGACGCAGCAGGAGGAATGGTTCGGCCTGCAGAAGGAGCTCCCCGCGAACATCGCCGCCGGTGAGATCCCGTCGATCCAGGACAATCCCGTGACGAAGGTGCTCATGCAGCAGATGAAGGACACCGTCGCGATGCCGAACTATCCGGCGTGGTCGCAGATCGCGGATCTCCTCGGCAAATACTCGGAGCAGGTCGCCAGCGGGCAGATCACGAGTGCGCAGGCCGCGAAGGAGATCCAGGCCAAGGCGGACGGGATCGGGCTCGGGTGGTGAACAGCACGCCGAAGCGGCCGGGGAAGACTTCTTCCCTGGCCGCGCAGCGCCGCCGCTCGGCGCTCATCGCGTGGATCTTCGTCGCGCCGTTCGTGCTGACGTTCGGTGTGTTCGGCATGATCCCGCTCGTGAGCTCGCTGGCGATGTCGTTCACCGACCTCAGGGCGCGCGACATCCGCAACCCGTTCAACGTCGATTTCGTCGGGTTCGCGAACTTCGTCACGGTCCTCACCGACGAGTCGTTCCTGCACGCGCTGCGCAACACGCTGTTGTTCGTCGTGATCGGGGTGCCCGCCACGACGTTCATCGCGTTGGTCCTCGCGGTCCTGCTGAACTCGCTGAGCCGCCGGGTGGCGACGTTCTTCCGCGTCGGCTACTACATGCCGGTGATCACCACGATCGTCGCCGTCGCGATCGTGTGGCGCCTGATGTACCAGGACACCGGGGTCATCAACACGATCCTCGGCTGGATCGGGATCAACGGACCGAACTGGCTGAGCGATCCGCACACGGCGCTCCTCGCCATCACGGTGATGGCGATCTGGCGGAACATCGGCGGATCGATGGTCATCTTCCTTGCGGGGCTGCAGAGCATCCCGTCGGAGATCAACGAGGCGGCGTCGATCGATGGGGCCGACGCCAGGCAGAAGTTCTTCCGGGTGACCATCCCGATGATGATGCCGACGATCCTCCTCAACACGATCCTCATCACCACCGGGTACATGCAGTTCTTCGACGAGCCGTTCGTGATGACGAACGGCGGCCCGCTGGACTCGACGACCTCGATCGCATTGCAGGTCTACAACCAGTTCAAATACGGGAACTATTCGGTCGGGGCAGCAGGCGCGTACGTCCTGTTCGTGCTCGTCGGCATCCTGGCGATCGTCCAGTTCCGCTTCTTTCGGCAGAGGACCTGACCATGACCGTTACGCGCACGCATCGGCCCCCGCTCCGCTGGGGCAATCTCCTGGTGATGATCGTCCTCTCGATCGGCCTCGCCGCCACGATCCTGCCGTTCGTGTGGATGGTGCTCGGAGCGTTCAAGACGAATGCCGAGATCATGGCACGACCGGTCACGTGGTGGCCCGAGCATCCGACGCTGGACAACTTCACGGCATGGCTCTTCGAGTTCGACATCGTCCGACCGTTCGTCAACTCGGTGATCCTGGCCGGCGCCACCGTCGCGACGACCCTGCTGTTCTCATCGATGGTCGGCTGGGCGCTGGCGAAGATGAGCTTCCCCGGGAAGAACGTGATCATCGTCGTGGTCCTGTCCACCATGTTCGTCCCCGGGATCGTCACCCTGATCCCGCAGTTCGTTCTGATCGCGAATCTGGGCATGGTGAACACCTATTGGGGGCTGATCCTCCCAGGCATGGTCGGAGCGTTCGGCGTCTTCCTGATGAGGCAGTTCATGCTCGAGATCCCCGACTCCCTGCTGGATGCCGCCCGGATCGACGGAGCAGGGGAGTTCAGGACGTTCTTCCAGATCGTCCTGCCGCTGTGCAAGGCGCCGCTGGCGACGCTCGCGATCTTCACGTTCATGGGGTCGTGGAACAGCTTCCTCTGGCCGCTGATCATCTCTCAGGACGATTCGATGTACACGCTCCCGGTATCGCTGGCGCTGTTCTCGTCGGATGCCGGCGGACACGGGACGGAGTTCGGACTGCAGATGGCCGGATCGTTCCTCATCGTGATCCCGGTGCTCGTGCTTTTCATCGCGATGCAGAAGCACTTCGTCCAGGGCATCGCCATGACCGGCATCAAATGACCGCACCTCTTCACAATCCATCCGAAGGGATCCACACCATATGACTGCATTCACCCCCGCGCCCGACCGATTCCTGTGGGGCGCCGCGACGGCGGCGCATCAGGTCGAGGGAGGCAACGTCAACACGGGGCACTGGGAGCTCGAGTACGCACCGGGGACCACTGTCCCGGAGCCGTCGGGCGACGCCTGCGATTCCTACCACCGCTTCCCCGAAGACATCGGGCTGCTGGCGGAAGCCGGACTCAATGCGTACCGGTTCTCGGTGGAGTGGGCACGCATCGAACCCGAGGAGGGGGTCGTGTCGCGTGCCCAGCTGGATCACTACCGACGCATGATCGACACGTGCCGAGATCGCGGCATCGACCCCGTCGTGACGCTGCATCACTTCACGTTCCCGCGCTGGTGGGAGCATGACGGCGGCTGGTACTCGGACCGCAGCACCGACAGGTTCCGCAGGTTCACCGAGATCTGCACGAGCGTCCTCGACGACGTGGACCGGGTGATCACGATCAACGAGCCGAACATGATGGTCAATCAGACCGAGGCTCGTATCGACACCGAGAACGGCGTCAACTTCCCCGGCCCCTCGCCGTACGTCGCCCGCGCGATCGCGGCCGCGCACCACGCGTCGACCGAGGTGCTGCGTGAGTTCGGCGGGGTGCGATCGGGGTGGTCCGTGGCGAACCAGGTGTTCCAAGCGGTACCGGGCTGGGAGGCGCAGCGCGACGAGTGGCAGTACTGGCGGGAGGACTTCTTCCTCGAGCAGGCCCGAGGAGACGACTTCATCGGCGTGCAGTCCTACTTGCGCACGATCATCGGGCCCACCGATGACGCGGACGGGTTCGGCCCGCAGCCCTGGCCCGAAGGCACGGAGCGGACGCTGACCGGGTGGGAGTACTACCCCGAGGCGCTGGGTCATGCGCTGAGGCACACCCGCGACGTGACCGGCGGCGTCCCGATGATGGTCACGGAGAACGGTATCGCCACCGCCGACGATCGCCGACGCATCCAGTACACGACGGGCGCGTTGTCGGCGATGGCCGAGGCGATGGCCGACGGGTGCGACGTCCGGGGCTACCTGCACTGGTCGCTTCTCGACAACTACGAGTGGGGCTCGTTCCATCCGACCTTCGGGCTGATCGCCGTGGATCGCGACACGTTCGCCCGCACCCCGAAGCCGAGCCTGTCCTGGCTCGGCGGGCTCGCTCAGCGCAACGTCATTCCGCGGGCCTAGCCGCTCGCCCGTTCGCCGGGATCGGGCGTCACCTCCGGCCGCTCGATCCCGGCCCGACCGCTCCTGGACCGGAATCGGGAGGAACATCCGGCGATTAGACTGGAGGCATGCCCGAACCGAAAGCCGCGAGCTTCCCGGCCATCCGCGGGGCGCTGAAGTTCTACCAGATCGCTTCCGTGATCACCGGCGTCATGCTCCTGCTCCTGGTCACGGAGATGATCCTCAAGTACACCCCCATCCATCTCGAGCTCTTCGCGGGCGGATCCGGCGGCTTCCTCTGGTTCGCCCCGGTCGTCGAGGGCGTGCACGGAGGGCTGGAGTCCACCGGCAACGGCCTGAACCTCTCGATGGGGATCCTGGTCGCGCACGGCTGGTTCTATGTCGTGTACCTGTTCGCGTGCTTCCGCGTGTGGAGCCTGATGCGCTGGCCGTTCCTGCGCTTCATCATGCTCGCGCTCGGCGGCGTCGTGCCGTTCCTCTCCTTCATCATGGAGACCCGTGTCGCCCGCGAGGTGAAGGCGTACCTCGTCCGCCGCGAAGCCGCCGTCGCCGACCAGTCCTCCCCGACCACTCCCGCCACGGAAGGTGCCCGTTGACCGACATCACTCCCGACACCGAGCAGCGTCCCGCCCTCGTCGTCGACTTCGGTGCGCAGTACGCGCAGCTGATCGCCCGCCGCGTGCGCGAGGCCGGCGTCTACAGCGAGATCGTGCCGCACACCGCGACCGCCGCTGAGATCGCGGCCAAGAACCCGGTCGCACTGATCCTCTCCGGCGGTCCGTCCTCGGTGTACGAGGAGGGCGCGCCCCAGCTCGACCCCGCCGTGTTCGAACTCGGCGTCCCGACCCTGGGCATCTGCTACGGCTTCCAGTACATGGCGCGCACGCTCGGCGGTGAGGTCGCGAACACGGGCCTGCGCGAGTACGGCGCGACCGACGCGATGATCCCGGTCAACGACTCCACCCTGCTGGGCGGTCAGCCCGCGGAGCAGAACGTGTGGATGAGTCACGGCGACCAGGTCGCCAAGGCGCCGGAGGGCTTCGAGGTCCTCGCCTCGACCGGGTCCACCAAGGTCGCCGCGTTCGCCGACGAGGAGCGCAAGCTCTACGGCGTGCAGTGGCACCCCGAGGTGAAGCACTCCGACCACGGTCAGGAGATCATCGAGAACTTCCTGCACAAGGGCGCGGGACTGCCTGCCGACTGGAACAGCGACAACGTCATCGCCGAGCAGGTCGAGCGCATCCGCGCCCAGGTCGGCGACGCCCGGGTGATCTCTGCGATGTCCGGCGGCGTCGACTCCGCCGTCTCGACCGCGCTCGTGCACAAGGCGATCGGCGACCAGCTCACCGCGGTGTTCGTCGACCACGGACTGCTGCGCAAGGGCGAGCGCGAGCAGGTCGAGCGCGATTACGTCGCCTCGACCGGCGTGCGCCTGATCACCGTCGACGCGGCCGACACCTTCCTCGGTCACCTCGCCGGCGTGACGGATCCGGAGACCAAGCGCAAGATCATCGGCCGCGAGTTCATCCGCACGTTCGAGCAGGTGCAGCGCGACCTCGTCGAGGAGGCCAAGGCCTCGGGGGAGAACGTCAAGTTCCTGGTGCAGGGCACGCTGTACCCCGACGTCGTCGAGTCCGGCGGCGGCGCGGGCACCGCGAACATCAAGTCGCACCACAACGTCGGGGGCCTCCCCGACGACCTCGACTTCGACCTGATCGAGCCGCTGCGCACCCTGTTCAAGGACGAGGTGCGCGCGATCGGCCGCGAGCTCGGGATCCCCGACGCGATCGTCGGCCGCCAGCCGTTCCCCGGCCCCGGCCTCGGGATCCGGATCATCGGCGAGGTCACCCGCGAGCGCCTGGACATCCTGCGCGAAGCCGACGCGATCGCCCGCGAGGAGCTCACTCTCGCCGGACTCGACCAGACCATCTGGCAGTGCCCGGTGGTACTGCTTGCGGACGTGCGCTCGGTCGGCGTGCAGGGCGACGGCCGCACCTACGGCCACCCGGTCGTGCTGCGCCCCGTCTCCAGCGAGGACGCGATGACCGCCGACTGGACCCGCCTGCCGTACGACGTGCTCGCGAAGATCTCGAACCGCATCACGAACGAGGTGCGCGAGATCAACCGCGTCGTGCTCGACGTGACGTCGAAGCCGCCGGCAACCATCGAGTGGGAGTGACGCAGGAGCTCCCGTTGAAACGTCGAGAGGGCGCGGGCTTCGGTCCGCGCCCTCTCCGCGTCTCGGCGTCTTCGCACCGCCGCTCACCGGTCCTTCTGCTCCTGATCGGGCCGTAGTTCCGTTCACTGGTCGCATATTGCGGGTTTGAGCGCGCCAATGTCGCAGTTTGCGACCAGCGAGCGAAGTAGGTGCAGCCTCGGCAGGTCAGCCCAGGTGCTTCAGCGCCTCGCGCCGGCTCAGCGGGGAGAGGTCGGGGTGCGCCTCACGAAAGCGCGGACCCAGTCCGGATCCGCCCGGGCGTGATCGCGCAGCGCCCAGCCGATCGCTTTGCGGATGAAGAACTCGTCCTCGCCGAGGTTGGCCTCGATCACGTCCGAGAGCAGGGCGTGATCGACGCGGTCCTTGCGCTGCAGCTGCGCGATGATCGCGGCGCGGCGGATCCAGAAGTCCTCGTCATCCGCCCACACGCGCAGTTCCACGGTCAGTTCGACCGGATGCGTGTCGAGGAGATCGGCGAGGCGGTGCGCGACCTCGTCGACGTGATCCCACCAGGCGCCGGAGCGGATCATCTCCTCGTGCACGTCCAGCAGATCCAGCCGCCCGCGCAGCGGCCGCAGCGCCATCAGCGCCTGCGCCGCATAGCGCTCCTCGCGGTGCTCGGCTCCGCGCCACAGATCGAGCGCCGCTTCGCGCAGCTCGTCCGCATCCGTGACGCCCCGCGCGGCCTCCCGGCTGAGGCGACGCACGTCGGGCACCCGCACCCCGAGGAACGGCATGGCCGACTTCATGTAGGCCTGCTGACCGGGGGCGAGGGCCGGATCCGCTGCGTCGCGGAGGGCCTCCCGGACGGCGGCTGCGAGCGGAGAAGAGGACGTCACATCCGGAGTCTAGAAAATCTTCGAAGAATCTTCGACGGAGTGTCGATCCGGCGTCTTCTCGTTCGACGTCCTGAATGAGAGGGTCGAGACACGACCCCCGAAGAGGAGACAGAGATCATGAAGTTCATGCTGATCATGCGCGCGGACGACCAGGGTGTGCGGGCGTACCAGGACATGCCGTTCGAAGAGGTCATCGCGGCGATGGGCCGGTACAACGAGTCGATGATCAAGGCGGGCGTGCTGCTCGCAGGCGAGGGCCTCACCGACGCCGCCGAGGGCTTCGTGGTGGACTTCTCGGGCGAGACGCCGCTGGTGACGGACGGCCCCTACGGCGAGACGAAGGAGCTGTTCAACGGCTTCTGGATCATCGAGGTGTCCACCCGCGAGGAGGCGGCGGAATGGGCCAAGCGTGCTCCGCTGACCCCCGGCGCCTACCTCGAGGTGCGCCGCGTCACCGAGATGGAGGACTTCCCGGCCGACAACGAGTGGATCCAGAAGGAGGCCGGCTGGCGCGAGGAGGCGGCCGCCCGCGCGGCCGAGTGAGGCCGATGTCAGCATCCGATTCCGCGGCGACGGCGGGCTCCACGACGGAGCGCGCCGTCGCCGCGGTGTGGCGCATCGAGTCGGCGCGGATCGTCGCGACCCTGACCCGGTTCACCGGCGACTTCGGCCTCGCCGAGGACCTCGCCCAGGACGCGCTGCTGGAGGCGCTCGCGCAGTGGCCCCGTGACGGTGTGCCCGCCAACCCCGCCGCCTGGCTGACCGCGGTCGCCAAGCGCCGCGCGATCGACGGCTGGCGGCGCCGCGAGCGCTACGATGACCGCCTCGCCGTCATCGCGCACGATCTGGAACGCGAGCAGGATGCCGCGCTCGACGCACCACCGTGGGATCCGGACGCGATCGACGACGACGTGCTGCGCCTGGTCTTCATCGCCTGCCATCCTGTGCTGTCGCGCGAAGCACGCGTGGCGCTCACGCTGCGGGTTGTCGGCGGCCTCACCACGGAGCAGATCGCACGGGCGTTCCTCGTGCCGACCGCCACAGTGCAGCAGCGGATCGTGCGCGCCAAGAAGACCCTCGCTGCCGCGAAGGCTCCGTTCGAGGTGCCTCCGCGGCAGGAGCTGCCGGAGCGGCTCAGCGCCGTGCTGGGCGTCCTGTATCTCGTGTTCAACGAGGCGCACGCGGCGACGGCGGGGGAGGACCTGCTGCGTCCCGACCTGGGGCGCGAGGCGATCCGGCTCGCGCGGGTGCTCACCGCCCTGCTGCCGGCCGAGCCCGACGTGCACGCGCTGCTCGCGCTCATGGAGCTCACCGCGGCCCGGTTCCCGGCCCGGGTCGACGCGCAGGGGGATCCGGTCCTCCTCGCGGATCAGGATCGTCGCCTGTGGGATCGCGGCAGGATCGCGCGTGGACGCGCGGCGCTGGCCCGCGCGGACGCGTTCGGCCGGGGCCGGGGCGCCTACGCGCTGCAGGCCGCCATCGCGGAATGCCATGCGGTGGCTCCATCGGTCGAGGCGACCGACTGGCCCACTATCGTGCTGCTGTACGAGGCGCTCGGACGGATCGCGCCGTCGCCGGTCGTGGAGCTCAACCGGGCCGCCGCCGTCGCGATGGCCACGGGCCCCGCCTCGGCGCTGCGCATCATCGACGCCCTCGCCGAAGGCGGCGCACTGCGCGGCTACCATCTGCTGCCCGCCACCCGCGGCGAACTGCTGCTGCGGCTCGGGCGCGCGGACGAGGCACGGTCGGAGTTCGCGGTGGCCGCCGCGCTCGCGGGCAACGACCGGGAGCGCGCGCTGCTCGAGCAGAAGGCGCGCGGCTGAAACGACGAAGGCCGCCCTCCGAGGAGAGCGGCCTTCGTGCGGATCCGGTCCGCGTCAGTTGTTGCCGCGGGCGATCGCGATCATGCGCAGGATCTCGACGTACAGCCAGACGACGGTGACCATGATGCCGAAGCCGCCGAGCCAGCCGTAGACGCGCGGGGCGCCGTTGCGCACACCCTGCTGGATCTGGTCGAAGTCCATCACCAGCGAGTACGCGGCGAGGAACACGACGAGCACGCCGATGATGAGGCCGAGCGGAATGCCGGCGATCTTGGCGCTGTAGAGGCCGAACATCATGTCCTGCGGCAGCACGTTGAAGAGCATGAGCCCGACGTTGAGCAGCGAGAAGACCAGGTAGCCGAGCATCGCGATCATCACGATCTTGGTCATCTTCGCCGAGGCGCGCACCTTGCCGCTGGCGAACAGGGCCAGGGTGACGGCGACGACGGCGATGGTGGCGAGGCTGGCCTGCAGCACGATGCCGGGCCACATCACCTCGAAGAACGCGGAGATGCCGCCGACGAACAGGCCCTCGAACGCCGCGTACGCGAAGATCAGTGCGGGGCGCACCTTCTTGCGCGAGGTGAAGCTGACGACCATCGCGAGCACGAAGCCGCCGAGCGCGCCGACGAGCCAGGGCCACAGGGCGATCTTGCTCATCGCGGCGGCGCGCACGTACGGGTCGGTGGTGTCGGGCACCGCGGCGCCGCCGAGGGTGAAGAACCAGCCGATCACTGCGAAGACGAGCAGGATGCCGAACAGGCCCGCGGTCTTCCACACGGTGTCCTCGACGGTCATCCGATCGGTCTCGATCGCGCCCGCGGACGGAGCCGCGTACATCCCCTCCAGGTTCGCGTTGACGGCGGCCTGCTGGGCCGCGGCGAACTGGCCGGCGGGCGGCGGCGGGGCGTACTGCCCGTTCTGGGCACCTGCCTGGGGGCCTCCCGGATAGGTCGCGACAGAGCGCGGATCCTTCTCCTTGAACGCCGGGTTGTTGAACACGAAGTTGCTCATGGTCGGCCTCACTCCTCAGAAGTGGTGGTCATCTTCCCTCTACGATAGCGGCGGATCCTACGAGAGGCACTGCCGTACGCTGAGAGCGTGACCCGACGGATCCCGCTCGACGTCCCCCTGCTCATCGGCCATCGCGGTGCCCCCGGCTATCGGCCCGAGCACACCGCCTCCTCCTACCGCCTGGCGTTCGCGATGGGCGCGGATGCGGTCGAGCCCGATGTCGTCGCCACGGGCGACGGCGTGCTGGTGATCCGGCACGAGAACGAGATCTCCGGCACCACCGACGTCGCGGATCATCCCGAGTTCGCGGATCGGCGCACCACGAAGCGCATCGACGGCGTGCTGCTCACGGGCTGGTTCACCGAGGACTTCACCTGGGACGAGCTGGCCACGCTGCGCTGCCGGGAGCGGATTCCCGCGCTGCGACCCACGTCCGCGGGCTTCGACGACACCGAGCCGATCCTGCGGCTGTCCGATCTGCTGGCGCTCGTCGCCGAGGCCACGGCCGAGCACGGCCGTGAGCTCGGCATCGTGCTGGAGATCAAGCACGCCACGTTCTTCGCCGGGATCGGGCACGACCTGGCAGCGCTGGTCGAGCGCGACCTGCGAGCCGCGGGCTGGGGGTCGGGCGAGCATCCGCTGTGGATCGAGTCGTTCGAGCAGACCGTGCTCGGTGACCTGCGCGGGCGCGGCGTGCAGGGGACGTACGTCTATCTTCTGGAGGCCGAGGGAGCCCCCGCCGACCTCGTCGCGCGGGACGGCGCGGTCGCGTCGGCCTACGCGGAATGCCTCACCCCGACCGGGTTGGACGGCCTGGCCGAGGTCGTCGACGGCATCAGCGTGGACAAGCTGATCCTGCTGCGCAGCACGGGGTGCGAGCTCGTCGCGGAGGCGCATGTGCGCGGACTCGTGGCGTTCACCTGGACTTGCCGCCCCGAGAACGCCTTCCTCGACCGGCGCTACCGTGCAGGCGGCGGCAAGGCCGCATTCGGGGACTACCGCGCGGAGTGGGCGGCGATCGCCGCGACCGGCGTCGACGGCGTTTTCGTGGACCACCCGGACATCGGCCTGGCCGCGTTCCGGGAGTGAGCGAAGGGCATTCCCGGGCGCAGATCCCGTGAGCGGGGCGCGTAGGAACAGAGCGATTCGCGTAACCGGTCACTTTCCTGGGAGTCTCCTATGCTGACCGGATGGACGGAATCGTCGCGGAGGGGATCGGCCGGTCGTTCGGGGGCGTGCACGCGGTGCGCGAGGCGACGTTCCGGGCAGAGCCGGGCAGAGTCACGGGGCTCGTGGGTCCCAACGGAGCCGGGAAGACGACGTTGCTGCTGATGCTCGCGTCGCTGCTCGCGCCGGATCGCGGCCGCATCCGCGTCGGCGGGGTCGATCCGATCGTGGATCCGACCGCGGCGCGTCAGGTGCTGGGCTGGATGCCCGACGCGCTGGGCGCCTGGCCCTCGTTGACCGTGCACGAGAGCATCGTGACCACCGCGCGCCTGCACGGCCTTCCCCGTGCGGACGCGCAGCGCCGGGCGGCGGAGCTGCTGGGCCTCGTGGGACTGGATCCGCTCGCGGCGACCCCGGCCAAGGTGCTCTCCCGCGGGCAGAAGCAGAAGCTCGGTCTCGCGCGCGCTCTCGTGCACGATCCGCAGGTGCTGCTGCTCGACGAGCCGGCCTCGGGCCTCGACCCGGAAGCGCGCGTGCAGTTGCGGGTGCTGTTGCGCCGGCTCGCCGCGGAAGGTCGCACCGTCCTCATCTCCAGCCACGTGCTTTCTGAGCTCGAGGAGGTCGTCGACGACACGGTGTTCCTCGTCGCAGGAACGGTCGTGGATGCGCCTGTGGTGCAGGCGCGGGCGTGGCGGATCCGCATCCTCTCCGACCGGATCCCCGACTCTCCCGAAGGGGGGAGCGCGGCGACCGAAGGGGGGAGCGCGACGACGGCCTGCCCGGATCGTCGCGCGAGCGTCGCGGCCGCTCTCGGCGTGGTTCCCGAGTCCCTCGGCATCGATCGAGGCGACGTGCTCGCCGTCTTCGCGGACGACCGGGACGCAGCGGCGGGGCTCGCCCGTCTGGTGGGACAGGGGCTCGCGGTGAGCGCGTTCGCGCCCGCGCAGAGCGAACTGGAGCAGGCGTTCCTCTCCCTCGGAGAGCCGCCGCACGATGGGGGGAGCGCCCGATGAACGCATCGCGCGTCTGGACCATCGCCCGCCTCGAGCTCACGCAGCGGCTGCGCAGCCCTGGCTGGTACATCCTGCTCGGCGTGTTCGCACTCGTCCTGCTCATCGTCACCGTCCTCGCGCTCATGGCGTTCTCCTTCACTCCGACCGTCGGATCCGGCGCCTACTCCGTGATCGTCATGCTGGTGCTGCTGCTCGTGATGCTGATCTCGCCGACGCTCAGCGGATCGTCGATCAACGGGGATCGTGAAGCGGCGACGCTGGCGAGCCTGCAGATCACTCTCGCCAGCACCGGCGACATCATGCTGGGCAAGCTCCTGGCGGCGATCATCACGGGCGCGGCGTTCCTCGTCGTGGCCGTGCCGTTCCTCGTGGTCTCGATGCTCGTGGGGGCCGTGCGCCCCGACGTGCTGCTGGTGTCGCTGCTCGTGCTCGCCGCGGAGATCGTGATCGTGGCGGCGATCGGCGTCGGCTGGAGCGGGCTGGTCGCACGGCCGCTGTTCTCCGTCGCGAACACGTATCTCGTGGTGGCCGCGCTGTGCGTCGGCACCCTGCTCGCCTTCGGTCTGGCAGGATCCGTGATCCGCACGGATGTCGAGGTGCGCACCCGCGTCTGGGATTCGCAGGACGGGCCGGACTGCGACCGCTGGGAGACGCAGACCGTACAGCAGCCGCGCTTCGACTATGTGTGGGGACTCCTCGCGGCGAATCCGTTCGTCGTGCTCGCCGACGCCACGCCGACGACCTATTCGGCATATGGCTCACCGAATGACATGTTCGGCGGGATCAAGCTCTCGGTGCGCTCTGCGCAGCTTCCTCCGCAGACGCTGAACACCTACGACCCGTGCCTGGCGAGCCCTGACGGCGGACGGCCGACGGCCGAGGAGATCATCGAATCCACCACGCCGAGCTGGTTCGTCGGGCTCGGGATCCAGATCGTGATCGCCGCGGGCCTCTTCGCGGGAGCGTGGGCGCGCACGCGCACCCCGGCGCGGCGGCTGCCGCCCGGAACCCGGATCGCCTGAGCAGCGCCTCTTCGAGGGAAGGGGCGCCGCGCTCGGCCGGGATCGATGTCGCCGGTCGGACCTAGACTTGTGAGGTCATGAGCGAAGCCCCTTCCCCCGTCATCATTCCGCCCGGATCCTCGTTCGGAGGGGTACGCGGAGCGGCCTCCAGCGCGGCCGACGACCTGCTCGCGGGGCTCAACCCGCAGCAGCTCGACGCCGTCACCTACCGGGGTCAGGCGCTGCTCATCGTCGCCGGCGCGGGGTCGGGAAAGACCAGCGTGCTCACCCGTCGCATCGCCCTGCTGCTGCGCCAGCGCGAGGCCTGGCCCAGCCAGATCCTCGCGATCACCTTCACGAACAAGGCCGCGGGCGAGATGCGCGAGCGCGTGGAGCAGCTCGTCGGGGATTCCGCGCGCGGAATGTGGATCTCGACGTTCCACTCGGCGTGCGTGCGCATCCTGCGCCGTGAAGCGGAGCAGTTCGGCTTCACGAAGTCCTTCACGATCTACGACTCCGGAGACTCGCGTGCGCTGATCAAGCGGCTCGTCAAGGAGCACGAGGCCGACGCGTTCGGCTTCACCCCCGCGGCGATGCAGTCCCGGATCTCCAAGCTCAAGAACGAGCTGCAGGACGCGGAGTCCTACGCCCGGCAGGCGAACATGTCGGATCCGGCGGAGCGCGTCTTCGTCGAGGTGTTCGCCGATTATCAGCGCCAGCTGCAGAAGGCCAACGCCTTCGACTTCGACGACCTGATCGGACAGACCGTGTATCTGTTCCGCGCCTTCCCGCAGGTCGCCGACACCTACCGGCGCCGCTTCCGGCACATCCTCGTCGACGAGTACCAGGACACCAACGCCGCCCAGTATGCGCTGATCCACGAACTCACCCGGCCCGTGCAGGGCAACGCGCCGGAGCCGTATGCCTCCAACGGCATGATGATCTTCGAGCCGGATCCGCACCAGGCGGGCGGTGGGGAGCCCGGTGCGTCGCTCACCGTCGTCGGAGACTCCGATCAGTCGATCTACGCCTTCCGTGGCGCCGACATCCGCAACATCAGCGAGTTCGAGCGCGACTTCCCCGGCGCGAAGGTCGTGCTGCTGGAGCAGAACTACCGCTCCACGCAGAACATCCTGTCGGCGGCCAACGCCGTGATCAGCAACAACTTCGACCGCAAGGACAAGAAGCTCTGGAGCGACAAGGGATCCGGCGACGCGATCGTCGGTTTCACCGGCTACTCGCAGCACGACGAAGCGCAGTTCGTCGCGGATGAGGTCGAGGCCCTGCGCCGTGCCGGCATGCCGTACGGCGAGATGGCGGTCTTCTACCGCACCAACTCGCAGTCCCGCGCGCTGGAGGAGATCTTCATCCGCTCCGCTGTGCCGTACAAGATCATGGGCGGCACGAAGTTCTACGAGCGCGCCGAGATCAAGGACGCGCTCGCCTACCTCGTCGCTGTCGCGAACTCGGCCGACGAGATGGCCGTGCGGCGGATCCTGAACAAGCCGCGCCGCGGCATCGGTGACGTCACCGAGACCTCGATCGCCCGCTTCGCCGAGGAGCACGGTCTGAGCTTCCGTGACGCGCTCGCCCACCCGACCCAGCTCGGCGTGGGCCCGAAGATCCAGGCGGGCATCGCTCAGCTCGACGCCGTGCTGCGCGAAGCCACGGAGATCATGCTGCCCGCCTCCGGTGAGGTGGCGCCGCCCACCGCCGTCGCAGAGGGACTCACGCTGCTGCTGCAGCAGAGCGGCTACATGGATGCGCTGCGCGCGAGCCGCGACCCGCAGGATGAGGCGCGTCTGGAGAACCTCGACGAGCTCATCGCGGTGACCCGCGACTTCGCCCGCAACAACCCCGAGGGCACGATCGCCGACTTCCTCACCGAGGTCGCCCTCGTCTCCGACGCCGACGATCTCGAGGACGAGTCGGGTGTGGTCTCGCTCATGACGATGCACACCGCGAAGGGGCTCGAGTTCGACGCGGTGTTCGTGACGGGCGTGGAGGAGGACCTCATCCCGCACCGGATCTCCGCGAACGAGCCTGGCGGTCCGCAGGAGGAGCGCCGCCTCTTCTACGTCGGCATCACACGTGCCCGCAAGCGCCTGCACCTCTCGCTCGCGATGACCCGCGCCCAGTTCGGCGAGGTGTCGGTGGCGATGCCGAGCCGGTTCCTGCAGGAGATCCCCTCGGAGCTCATCGACTGGCGGCAGTCCCCGGGCGACGTGAACTCGCGTGGCGGAACGCAGTCCCGCGCGCTGAACGCCCGACGTCCGGGCGGATCCGGGTCGGGTGGCTTCGGTGGCGGATCAGGCTCCGGCGACCGGTTCGCTCCGCGGGCGCTGCCGAAGCGGGACGGGCTCAAGCCGCTGTCGACCGCGATGGACAAGTTCCCGAACCGGGTCACGGCGAAGGTGCGCGACAACGGCGACCTCGAGCTCGCCGCGGGAGATCGCATCCGTCACGACGACTTCGGCGAGGGCAAGGTCGAGGCGATCACCGGTGAGGGGGCGAAGCGGATCGCGCACGTGCGCTTCGACGCAGCCGGCCAGAAGAAGCTGCTCGTCAAGATCGCCCCGATCGAGAAGATCTGACCCGCTCAGGCCCGCTCCGCGCAGCGTCGGGTTCGACCGTGAGTGCTCCCGGTTTAGGCTGGGGCAATGGGCCTTTTCTCGCGCCGTAAGAAGCAGGACGACGACGTCACGCCGGAGTCCGCTCCCGCCGCTGCAGAGGATGTCGCTCAGCACGACTCGCCGAGCGCGGACGAGGTCGGGGCCGAGCCGTCGACCGACGCCACCGCCCCGGTCGTGAACGTCTCCGTGCAGGCCTTCCGCGGCCTGGGGTCGCCCTCCGGCCCTGCGGTCGCCCCTCCCGCCGAGACCCCCGACGCCGGCCACGACCTGATCGACCCCGTGGGCGACGAGACGCCGATCGTGCAGGCGCAGGCGCCGTCGGGGCGTCCGCCACTTCCGCTCGCCCCGGCTGACCCTCCCGAGCCGACAGAGTCGATCCCCGGCATGCCCGACAACGTGCTGCTGCGCGAGGCCCTCGCGATGCTCGGAGAGGATGCGAGTCAGGCCGAACTGCTCGGCGTGCTGCGCCAGTCGCTGCAGGGCAACCTGTTCCTGCGCGTGAGCGGAGACGCCGGTGAGCAGATCAAGGAGGGCAAGCCGCTGGCCATCGCGGTCGTCAACGACGGCGAGAACTCCTTCATGCTCGCGTTCAGCTCGGCCGCGGCCGTACGCGACTCCGTGCAGCAGGGCGACGAGGATCCGACGGAGACCTCGGCTGTCGTGCAGCCTGTGCAGGCGGTGTATCAGAACGTCGTCGACGGACCCTTCGCCGGCCTCATCATCGACAATGCCTCCGAGCCACACCGCGTGGTGTTCCCCTCGGAGATTCTGCAGAAGGCGCTGGAGGAGGCGGATCCCACCTTCGCGGTCAAGGCCCTGCTCGCGGCGCCCCGCGAGGCGGACTCCGAGGCTCGCGTGGCTGAGGCCCTCACCACCGCCCGGCTCTGGGTGGCGGTCAGCGATGTGGACGGCGACGGGCAGTACGGGGTGGCGGAGGCGCACACCGCGGACGGCGCACGTTACCTGCAGCTGTTCAGCCACCCGCTCGAGGTCATCGCGCTCGGCCGTGGCGATCAGCCGCTGCCGTTCACGGCCGAGCAGATCGGCGCCGTGCTCGTGCAGCAGCCCGAGATGAGCGGTGTGCTGGTCGATGCGGCGGGTCCCGCGATCGCGGTGAGCAGGGACGCGCTGGGACCCGTGATCGCCCTCGCGCCGGCGGAGTAGCGGCTGACGCAGAGTGCGTCCTGGCCTCGTTGCGGGCCTCCTCAAGGCCTCTCCTCAAGGTTGTGCAAAGGAAGCCTGAAGACCTGTTCAGTGGTCTTGTCAACCGGTATTCCGGAATCCAGTATGGGAGACATCAGGTCCCATACGACGCAAAGGATTCTCATGGACACCGTGACACCCACAACCCGCAACCGCCGGAAGGTCCTCGCTGTGCTCGCCGGTGGCCTGGTCCTCGGCGTCGGCGCGGCGATCACGCTCGCGGCCTGGAACGACTCCGAGTTCGCGACCGGCACCTTCACCGCCGGCTCCTTCAATCTGCAGGGGTCGACCGACGGCACCACCTATGCCGACCACGCCACGGCACCGGGAGCAGGCCTCACCTTCTCCGCGAACTTCGGCAACATGACGCCCGGCGACAGCGTGTACGCGTCGTATTGGCTGCAGCTCGACAAGAACACGACGAGCCCCGCGACGGTCACACCGGCTCTCGATGCCACGTCCGGCACGGGAACCAACGCATCGGCCATCTCGTACAAGGTCTACTCGGTCCCCAATGCGACCGCGTGCGACGTGAACGTGGCCACCACGGGCACGCTCATCCTGTCCGGAGCGAACCTCAGCACCGCCACCGGCGCGACCACGTTCCCGCTCGCCATGGGCACTCCGCCGACGACGGCCGGCGCCGCGCAGAAGCTGTGCTTCGTCGCGACCGCCGGAACCCAGGCGGTGCTGCAGCAGGGTGGCGCCGGAACAGCGGTCTGGAAGTTCACCGCGACCTCGAACTGAGCGCGCCGCGATGCTGACCCGCAGGGGGAGGCGAGCGGCACCGCGCGCCGGCGGGCGGCGGATCCGACTGCTGCGGATCCGCGCCCTGCTCGCCGGCGGGCTCGTGCTCGGCACAGGGGCGACCTCGACGCTGGCGAGCTGGAACGACGCGGAGTACGCGAACGGGACGTTCACGGCGGCGAGGTTCGGCGTCGAAGGGTCGCTCGACGGCACGAACTATTCGAAGCACACCAGTTCGAACGCGGCGGCTCTGAGCTTCAGCCCCGCCGTGACCGGGCTGTTCCCGGGTAACACGTCGTACGCGGCGTTCGCCGTCCGCGCGACGAGCGGCTCGATCGCGGGACACGTCCAGATCTCCGCCGGCACTCCGACGGGCGCTCTCTCGGACCTGCGCTACGGCGTACGGACCGTGAGCGCCATGGGGCAGTGCAACGCGGCGAGCTACGCCGGCGGCGGAGCGGTGATCCCGGACGGTTCCACGCTGGGCACCTCTGCCGCTGTCTCGCAGACGCTCGCGGCAGACCGCACACCGGTGTACTACTGCTTCGCCATCTCACTTCCGGTGGGGGCGTCGAACGGCATGCAGGGCCAGGCGATCGCGCAGACCTGGCAGCTCGTCGCGACATCGGGCTGAGCCCTCGGCGGGAACGCCGCCCACCGGATCCATGAACGCACATCCGCCGCACGTCACACAGGGAGAAGGACAGCATGACCGAGATGGGACAGCCGACCACCCGCCGCGCCGCGCGGGAGAACGCGCTGGCGGACGAGGGGCGAGGCGAGCGGGTCGAAGCGCGCAGCACGGCATCGGCGGAGGAGCAGGCGCAGGGGGCGGGTGCCACCGCGGAGAGCGGTCGGAAGCCCCGTGCCTCGGTTCGCGGAGTGCTCAGCGAGATCCTGCTCTGGGTCGTGGCGCTGGCGGGGCTCATCTGCATCGTCCTGGTGATCCTCGCGTTCACGGCGCACATCACGCTCATCATGTTCCGCACCGGATCCATGGCGCCGACGATCCCGACCGGATCCGTCGCGATCGTGCAGCAGATCCCCGCGTCCGAGGTGCACGTCGGCGACGTCGTGACCGTCGACCGGCCGGGCGAGCTTCCTGTCACGCACCGGGTGCGCGCTGTCGCCGACGGCTCCAAGCATGGCGAGCGTCTCCTCACTCTGCGTGGCGATGCGAACGCGCAGGATGACGTGGCGCCGTATCCGGTCTCGACCGTGCGGATCGTGCGCTTTGCGATCCCCGGACTCGCGCCGGTGATCGTGGCGTTCGGCAATCCGTTCGTGCTCGGAGGGATCACGATCGGCGTCGCGGTCCTCGTGGTCTGGGCGTTCTGGCCGCGCGGTCGTGGTTCCGGGAGAGGTCCGGAGGAAGCCCCCGGGCCTCGACGGGAGAGCCATGAGTCGCCGTGACCGTCGTGCCCTGCCTGCTCTCGTCGCGCTGGCGTCTGCGCTGCTTCTGATCGGGCCGATGCCCGGAGCCGGGGCGGATCCGGCGACCGAGGTCGTGCAGGGCCGATACGTGCGCATCGTGTCGAGTGCCGATTGGGCGGCGGCTTCGACGATGGGGCCGGGTGTCAGCGTTCGCTGGGATCTGGAGGTGAGCGCTGCTGCGCCGAGTCCTGGCACCGTCCGTGTCGGCATCAGCGCTCTCGGGGACGCGCCGGTCGCGGTCGACGTCCGACTCTGCCCCGTCGCGTGGCAGGGGGAGGACTGCGCCGGCGGCTCTCACGTCCTCCGCAGCGGCTGGGGAGTTCCCCGCGACGGACAGACGGTGGAGCTCGACACGATCTCCTCCGGCGACGTCGCACACGTCCGCCTGGACGTGCGGCTCGCCGGTGACCGCGGGGCGGGAGCCACGCAGATCCGCGTCCACGCGGACGGGTTCGGCGATCGGATCCAGACGGGTCCCGGTGCGCAGCTGGCGGCGACCGGCGGATCCGTGCCGCTACCCTTGATCGTCGCCGGTGGAGTTCTGCTCGTCGCCGCGGCACTGCTCCTGCTCCTCCGGCGACGTCGCAGGGGAGAGGGCTCATGACCGCCGCGAAGCGCCCGACATGGCGCCGTCGCCTCCTCGCCGCGCTCGTCGTCGGAGGATGCGCGGCGGTGCTGCTCTGGCCGCGGCCGGCCTTGACCGACGCCTCGTACACGGACGGGGAATACGTCGCGAGCGGCACTGTGACGGCCGCGACCCTCTCGGATCCGACGAACCTGACCTGCACGCCGACGAAGGCGCTCAACATCCTGACCGGTGTCACCGTGACCTGGCAATCGGCGTATCCGCTGTCGCCGACGACAGCCCCGATCGCGACGCTGACAGCCAACCCGTCCAACTACTCGGCGGCGATCTCCAGCTCAGGGTCAGGACCGTACATCCACACCATGGTTCTCAATCAAGGGCTCCTCGGCGGCATCCTCAACAACGTCCTGGGAAGCACGGTCACTTTCACGGTCACGAATCAGGTGGGTACGAACTGGCATTCGGCGAGTCTCGTCAAGACGTTGACGACAGGCGCGCTCGGGGCGAACCCGAAGTGCCTGTGATCGTTCGAGACTCGAGCGCAGGTCACTCCGCGAGAGCCAGCGCGCGGAACATGTCACGCTCGCGCAGCGCATCCCGGCTGCTGGGTGCGGCCGGTGCGGGCCGCGGAGGGGTCTGGCCCGTCGTGCGGTGATAGAGCTCATCGATCAGGCGCGTGGCGAGCCCGACCAGGCGGCCGATCTCGCGGTCGTCACGGTCGATCCACACCGACTTGGGCTCGTCGTGGATCGGCTGGAAGTCGTCATGCTCCTCCCAGACGAACAGCGTGCGCTCGGCACCGAGCACATGCTGCTGCCACCACACCTGGCGCAGATAGGTGCGGGGGATGGAGCGCCACGACTTGTTGGTGGTCTTGATCTCAGCGAGAAGCACGCGACCGTCCGGCTCCTGCACGATGCCGTCCGGGGTGGCCAGGTGCCGCTTCTCGACCTCGGCGCAGAACAGTGCAGACGAGGGCATGATCCCGTGCGTCGCGGCGACCCAGGCGGCGATCTCCGGTTCGCGACGCCGGCCGTGGTCGGTATAGGCGTTGCCGCCGAACCGGGGCCCCGCGCCGAGCTTGGCATCCGCCGCGCGGGCGATCGACGTCTCGCTCGTGAGCCCGGCGACGTCCGTCGCGGTGATACCGCGTGCCCTGGCCCGCAGCCACGCCACCCGATCGCGGGAATCCGCGATGATCCGCGCTTCGAGTTCCGGGGTCACTCATCGAGGCTACCTCCGCCCGCCGACGCTCCCGACCTGGCACGCCGTAGGATCCCGTGGCGCGTGCCCGGTCTCCCAGACTCCGAGTGCACATGCTGTCGGCGAGAGCACACGTTCCTCGCGCGAACAGTGTGTGTGCTCGTCGAGAGCGTGCGCACTCGTCGACCGGAGCGGCGAGCGAGCCTGCGCCCCGCACACGACGAGGTCGCGGGAGGTTCTGCACTGATTGCGGGACTCGGTCCCCATGGTGCAGCGGTCGCGGTACACCATGACGCATGGTCAACGACGTTCTCGAACTCGCACCCGAGCTGCGATCCCGGCAGGCGCTTCTCTGCGCCGGATGGACGGACCGGGACCTGGCCTCAGCCGTCCGTGACCGCACGCTCCACCAGCTGCGGCGGGGGTGGTACGTCGATGTCGGCGTATGGAAGGTGATGTGGCCCGAGCAGCGCCATCTCATCGAGGTCGTCGCTGCGGCACGGGAGGCCCGCGGTCCGATCGTCATGTCGCACGTCTCGGCGGCCGTCCTCTGGGGTCTGCCGTTGTATCGGATGGCGCCGGATCGCGTCCACATCACGTCCAGCGTTCCGCAACGCGCCTCGAGTAACGTCCGAGTCGAGCGCCACGTGGCGCCGCTCGGGTCGTTCGACACCTCGGTGATCTCTGGGATCCGGTGCACGAGCCTGTCGCGGACCGTCTTCGATCTCGCGCGGTCGATGCCACTGGAGGCCGCGGTCAGCGCCGCAGACGCTGCCGAGCGGATGATGGCGCTCCGAGGGCGGGAGTGGGATCTCGATGCGGTGGAGTCCTGGCAGGCCGGCCTCGCCCAGCGGCTCGAGGAGGCGGCCGGTGCGCGGGGCATCAGGCAGGCGCGCTGGGTGGCAGATTTCGCCGACGGTCGGGCGCAGCTCCCCGGAGAGAGCGTGAGCAGGCTGCGGCTCCACCGGCTGGGTTTCGCAGCACCGCGATTGCAGGTCGGCGTGCCGGCGCCGGACGGGCAGATGTACTTCGTCGACTTCGGACTGGACGATGTGCGCGCATTCGGCGAGTTCGACGGCGAGACGAAGTACCGGGACGAGGCGATGCGCTCTGGACGTTCGATCGAGGACGTCCTGCTCGCGGAGAAGCAGCGCGAGGACTGGATCCGCGGCCGCACGCAGCGGCGCATGGCCCGATGGGGCTCGTCGCACATCCGCACGGATGAAGGCCTGGCGCGGCGTCTCGGCTCGTTCGGCATCTGCCCGCCCTGACTCACGGATTCGTTCCGTCTCTGCGAGCGGCTGGCGTGCGCCGAGTGCACACGCTCTCGCCGAGAACACATCTCCCACGCGCCAACAGCGTGTGGGCTCGTCGAGAGCATGCGCGGTCGGCGGAATGCAGGAGGCAAGCACGGGAGACGAGTGGGGAGGTGGCGGGTGGCCGCGTGTCTGACCGGGATCCTGTGGCGGCAGCCCTTCTCGATTTGGGCGAGGGGGCAGGATGCCGTAGTCTTGACGTAACCGAAGACCGCTGGTCATCGTCGTGTGCGCGAGCATGAGGCGATCGAAGCACTGCCGGATCCTGGATCCGATCAGCAGAGGCCCGCGCAGGTGTCACGAACGATCTCCAGATCCTGGATCACGCTCCGTGCGCTTGCGCCGGAGCGTTTTTGTTTGCCTGCAGAGCGCGGCGGTCGAGGTCGGTGCTCCACCGCCGTGGAGCATCCCGTACTCATCAAGGAGTGACCATGGCGCAGAAGGATGCATCGGTCGCCGAGCTCACGAAGAATTTCGAGGACTCGAACGCCGTCCTGCTGACCGAGTACCGCGGTCTGACGGTTGCCCAGCTCAAGCAGCTGCGCAACAACATCCGTCAGGACGCGAGCTACGCCGTGGTGAAGAACACGCTGACCAAGATCGCCGCGAACAACGCGGGGATCACGGCGCTGGACGACGACCTCAAGGGTCCGTCGGCCGTCGCGTTCGTGCACGGCGACTTCGTCGCCACCGCCAAGGCTCTGCGTGACTTCGCCAAGGCGAACCCGCTTCTCGTGATCAAGGGCGGCATCTTCGAGGGCAACGCCCTGAGTGCCGACGAGGTCAACAAGTACGCCTCGCTGGAGAGCCGTGAGGTTCTGCTTGCGAAGGCCGCGGGCATGATGAAGGCGACGATGGGCAAGGCTGCGGCCACCATCGACGCTCTTCGCGAGAAGCTGGAGACCGCTGAGGCTGCCTGAGCCTCCCCGGTCTTTTCCCAAAAACCCCATCTATTAGGAGAAACATCATGGCGAAGCTCACCACTGAGGAGCTGCTCGACCAGTTCGCTGGTCTGACCCTTGTCGAGCTCAGCGAGTTCGTGAAGGCGTTCGAGGAGAAGTTCGACGTCACCGCTGCTGCTCCCGTCGCCGTTGCCGGCGCTGCGGGTGGCGCTGGTGCTGCCGAGGCCGAGGAGGAGAAGGACTCGTTCGACGTCATCCTCGAGGCTGCCGGCGACAAGAAGATCCAGGTCATCAAGGTCGTCCGCGAGCTCACCTCGCTGGGCCTCGGCGAGGCCAAGGCTGTCGTCGACGGTGCCCCGAAGGCCGTCCTCGAGGGCGCCAACAAGGAGGCTGCCGAGAAGGCCAAGGCTTCCCTGGAAGAGGCCGGCGCGACGGTCACCCTCAAGTAAGGTCCGTCGAGCGAGGCGCAAGGCGCCTCTCCTCGCGTTCCGACGCTGCGAAGGCCCCGGGCTCTCCCGGGGCCTTCGTGCGTCTCTCGCGGACCCGGCTCGTCGAGCTCGTCGAGCGGCTCGGCAGCAGGTCAGCGGGCGGTTTCCAGGCGTGGGACCGCCGTCGACTGGCGGGCCACCAGTGTCGCCGGGGAGATCACGTGCTCGAGGGGCGCGTCGGTGTCCTGCATCCGCGCCTGCAGCAGGCGAACCGCCTCGATGCCCTGCTCCCGTGGGTTCTGCCGGATCGTGGTGAGGCTGAACATCTCGGCGTAGCGGTGGTCGTCGATCCCGATCACGCTCAGCTCGCTGGGTACGCCGATGCCGAGGCGCTGCGCGGCGATGATCGCGCCCACGGCCGCCTCGTCGCACACAGCCGCGATCGCGGTGGGGCGGTGACGACGATCGGCGAGCAGTGCTGCGGCCGTGGCGAATGCCTCGGGGATCGTGGACGTCGTGCGCACCGCGCGGATCCGGTGCTCGAGCCCGGCGGTGGTCATCGCCTGGCGGTAGCCGTCCAGGCGCTTGTGCTCGCCGTAGCTGAAACGGTCGCCGTCCAGCGCGTCGCCGAGGAACGCGATGTCCTCGTGGCCGAGGTCGATCAGATGCTCCGTGGCGACCCGTGCGGCCGCCACATCGTCGATCGTGACGGTGTCGGCCCCCTCGGTGAACGGTCCGACCGACACGAGCGGCAGACCGATGCCCGCCAGGCGTTCCAGCTCGTGCGCTCCCGGCTGGAGGCAGACGGCGATGATGCCGTCGAAGCGGCGACCGGCCAGGGCGTGATCGAGCATTCGGGCGCGCTCGGCGCTGCCTTCCGCGGCGCCGTAGAGCGCGAGGTCGAGGCCGTCGGCGATGAGCGCCTGCTGGAGGCCGGCGAGCAGCTCGGCGAAATACCATCGGTCGGCCATCGGCATGATGACGCCGATCGTCGAGGTGCGCCCCGTGGCCAGGCTCGACGCGCTGGAGTGCGCGGAATAGGCGAGTTCCCGTGCGGCGCGCTCGACGCGTTCTCTCGTCTCTGCGGACACGTAGCCGTTCCCGCTGAGCGCGCGACTGGCCGTCGATTTCGCCACGCCCGCCCGCAGTGCGACGTCGATGATCCCGGTCACGGCGTGTCCTCCTCGAAACGGATCCCCTCACCATAGCGATATCTCACACACTATGGAACCGGTTCCTTGAAAGCGCTCCCATGGATCCGGCCCCGCGACGAGCCCGGTTACCCAGTTGTGATCCGACGCACGTTGCGCAATGGGTACGAGGGTCACTAGTGTCGCCTGGAAGCGGTTCCTGAAGGAGCCCCCAGCGCTGGGGAACTCGACCCCGCGAATTCGAAGGAGAAAACGTATGGGAATGTCTCAGCGACGTCGCCTGATCGCGCCTCTGGCGCTGCTTGCGGTGTCCGGACTCGCGCTCGCGGGCTGTGCCGAAGGCGGCTCGTCCGGCGGTGGGGATTCGTCCGGCAAGGGGGAGACCGTCAAGATCTCCGGCGGTATCACCGGATCCGAGGCGGATCTGCTGAACAAGTCCTTCGACCAGTTCACGAAGGACTCCGGCATCAAGGTCGTCTACACGGGTGACAAGGGCTTCGAGGGCAACATCGTCACCAAGGTGTCCGGTGGTAGCGCCCCGGACATCGCCATCGTGCCGCAGCCGGGTCTGCTGAAGAGCCTGGTCGGCACCGGTCAGGTCAAGGAGGCCCCTTCGGAGGTCTCCGCCAACGTCGACAAGAACTGGTCGAAGGACTGGAAGACGTACGGCACCATCGACGGCAAGTTCTACGCCGCCCCGATGCTTGCCAACGTCAAGGGCTACGTCTGGTACTCGCCGGCGAAGTTCAAGGAACTCGGCGTCGAGGTGCCGAAGACCTGGGACGACCTGCTGGCACTCACCAAGACGCTTCAGGAGAAGACCGGTGCCGCTCCGTGGTGCGCGGGCTTCGCCTCGGGTGACGCCTCCGGCTGGCCGGGCACCGACTGGATCGAGGACCTCGTGCTGCGTCAGAGCGGCACCGACGTCTACGACAAGTGGGTCGCGGGCGACGTCAAGTTCACCGACCCGCAGATCAAGCAGGCCTTCGACGCGGTGGGTTCCATCCTGCTCGACCCGAACTACGTCAACGCGGGCTTCGGCGACGTGAAGAGCATCAACTCGACCGCGTTCGCGGACGTCGCGGCCAAGGTCGCCGACGGCACCTGCCTGATGACGCACCAGGCCTCGTTCCTCTCGTCGAACTTCCTCGACGTGAAGACCAAGGCGGGCGCCGCGCCGAAGGTCGCCCCCGACGGCGACGTGTACGCGTTCGTGCTCCCCGGCGTCAAGGAGGGTGAGAACACCATCGAAGGCGGCGGCGAGTTCGTCGCGGGCTTCACCGACAGCGCCGCGACCAAGAAGGTCCTGGAGTTCATGTCCTCGCCCGAGTTCGCGAACGCCCGCGTCAAGCTCGGCGGCGTCATCTCGGCCAACAAGAACGCGGACGCCTCGCTGGCATCCAGCCAGTTCCTGCAGGACGCGATGAAGACGCTGCAGGATCCCAAGACCACGCTGCGTTTCGACGCGAGCGACCTGATGCCGGCCACCGTCGGTTCGGGCTCGTTCTGGAAGGGCATGGTCAGCTGGGTCGACGGAAAGCCGACCGATCAGGTCCTGAGCGACATCCAGGCCGGCTACAAGAACTAGTCTGAGTACCACCTGAGAGGCTGCGGGGTCGTCCGCCATCGCGGGCGGCCCCGCAGTCGTTTCGGGAAGGTCCTGAAAGTGTTCATCGTCGAACCGTCATAAGGGGTCCCTATGTCGCAATCCACAGCGACCGAGACCACGCGATCCGATCGCAAGACCGAGTCCGTGAGTTCCGGCCGCACGACCGCTTCCCGATCCGTCACGATCGGCGCCTACATCGTGGGCGCAGTCGTGATCATCGGGGTGTTCATCGCCCTCCTCGCCGGTGGTCCGGCGGACAACCCGAAGCCGACGTCGCTCGGCTTCTCACTGAACAGCTTCTTCACGTGGCTCGGCGGGCTGAACCCGCTGCTGCAGATCCCGCTCGTGCTCCTCGTGTTCGCCATCGTCGCGGGCATCCTGCTGGTGCTCATCGAGTACGCGCCGCGGCACGGGAAGGGCTATTTCTGGCTGCGTCTGGTGGCGTGCTTCGCGATCCCGGTGCTCGCGTTCATGATGCTGCGGCCCTACCAGAACGCCGTCGTCTACGTCATGATCATCGCCCTGGTCGCCGGCGGCCTGCTGTTCTTCGCCGACTACCGCGCGCGTGAGGGCTCCGGCTACCTGTTCCAGCTCACGCTGTTCATGGCGCCGGCCACCCTTCTCCTCATCGTCGGCCTCATCTACCCGGCCGTGTCGACGATCATCCAGTCGTTCTTCGACAAGACGGGCAAGGACTTCGTCGCACTCGAGAACTACCAGTGGGTCTTCACGAACCCGGAGGGCTTCTGGTCCGTCATCAACACGCTGATCTGGGCGCTCATCGCGCCGATCGTGTCGACGATCTTCGGACTCGCCTATGCCGTGTTCATCGACCGCGCCCGCGGCGAGAAGATCCTCAAGGTGTTCGTCTTCATGCCCGTCGCGATCTCCTTCGTCGGCGCCGGCATCATCTGGAAGTTCATCTACGACTTCCGGCAGGGCGACCAGATCGGCCTGCTCAATGCGATCGTGACGCTGTTCGGCGGCAAGCCGGTGTCCTGGCTGGACACCACTCCGCTGGTCAACACGATCTGCCTGCTCATCGTGTTCATCTGGACGCAGACCGGGTTCGCCATGGTGATTCTGTCCGCGGCCATCAAGGCGGTTCCGACCGAGCAGATCGAGGCGGCGTCGCTGGACGGCGCGAACGCCTGGGAGAGGTTCCGCAACGTCACGGTCCCAGGGATCCGCTCGTCGCTCATCGTGGTGCTGACCACCATCACGATCGCATCGCTCAAGGTCTACGACATCGTCGCGGTGATGACCGGCGGTCGGGCCAACAGCACCGTGCTCGGCTTCGAGATGGTCAACCAGCAGCAGCGCTTCCAGAGCTACGGGCACTCGTCGGCGCTGGCCGTGGTGCTGTTCCTGTTCGTGCTGCCGCTGATCATCTACAACGCCCGGCAGATGGCCAAGCAGAGGGAGATCCGCTGATGAGTGCGACACAGGCGATCGTCACCGACAATCGCAGCAAGCGCCAGGTCGAACGCGACACCCGCCGCAACGAGGCGACCGCGCAGAAGCGGCTCACGTCGAGGGGCGCCACCATCGCCGCGGTGATCATCGCGATCTTCTGGACGATCCCGACGCTCGGGCTGTTCGTCACGTCGTTCCGTCCCGGGGCGGACTCGAACAGCACGGGCTGGTGGACGGTCTTCGTCAATCCGTCGTTCACGCTCAGCAACTACGCCGACGCGCTGAACTCCGGCGGCACGGCTCTCACCCTCGGCGCCTCGTTCGTGAACTCGCTGGCGATCACGATCCCGGCCACGGTGATCCCGATCTTCATCGCCTCGCTCGCGGCCTACGGCTTCGCGTGGATGAACTTCAAGGGCAAGAACCTCGTGTTCGTGTTCGTGTTCGCGTTGCAGATCGTGCCGATCCAGATGGCCCTGGTGCCGCTGCTGTCGCTGTTCTCGCGAGGGCTCACCCTGTTCGGGACGCAGATCTTCCCGGGCTTCACCCTGCGCGACGTCGACCACAGCTTCGCCACAGTCTGGATCGCGCACGCGATCTTCGCGATGCCCCTGGCGATCTTCATGCTGCACAACTTCATCGCCGAGATCCCGGGCGAGGTGGTCGAGGCGGCCCGCGTGGACGGGGCAGGACACGGGCAGATCTTCTTCCGGATCATCCTGCCGCTGGCGATGCCTGCCATCGCGTCGTTCGCGATCTTCCAGTTCCTGTGGGTGTGGAACGACCTGCTCGTGGCGACGATCTTCGCGCCCGAATCGTCGTTGCCACTGACCCAGACGCTGAACTCGCTGTCCGGCACCTGGGGCAATCAGTGGTACCTGCAGTCCGCGGGTACGTTCATCTCGATCATCGTTCCGCTGATCGTGTTCTTCGCACTGCAGCGGTTCTTCGTGCGCGGCCTCCTGGCCGGCGCGACGAAGGGCTGATCCGAGCGATCCCTCGAAGGCCGGTGCCCCTCTCGGCGGGTGCCGGCCTTCGTCGTTCCACCGGCGCGGCGTCGGCGCCGGATGCGAAGTGCGACAGCGCGTCGGGGGAGAATGGCCGGATGACACGTCGGCTCGCCCTCATCCTCGGCATCATCGGGGTGACGGCAACGGTCGTCGCCGCGGTGGTGCTGGCCACGGCCCCCGGCGTGATCGTGTCGCTCGACGACGCCTGGAACCTGGAGATGGGCGAGTGGCGCGGCCCCGTGCTCGTCGGCTGGGCGCTGGTCATGAACGTGCTCGGCGGAGGATGGGTCGCGACGATCCTCACGCCCCTCGTGATCGCGGCGCTCGCCTGGCTGGTGCGGGGCTGGCGCGGCGCCCTGTTCACGCTGATCGCATTCGTGGTGAGCGCGGGCGTGGTGCAGCTCGTGAAGAGGTCGCTGGGGCGTGCGCGCCCGCAGGATCTGCTGATCGCGTCGGATTTCGGGTCCTTCCCGTCCGGTCACACCGCGAACGCCGCGGCCGTCGCCGTGGTGCTGTGGTTCTTGTTCCCGACGCTGTGGGTGGCCATCGGGGGAGCGGTGTGGACGGTGGCGATGGGATTCTCGCGCACCGTGCTCAGCGTGCACTGGTTCAGCGACACCGTCGGCGGTGCGCTCATCGGTGCGGGCACGGCGTTCCTGGTGGCGGCGGTGCTGTGGCGCTGGGTCCGGCTTCCGCGCGTGCTCGACGAGGCGTCGACGCGGGATCCCTGGGCGGATCCGCCTCGCTAGGCTGAGGGGATCCGCAGGTCCCTGAGCGGCCCTCGTCTCGTGGTCCCTGAGCGAGCGCAAGCGAGACGCGGGGCGCCGAGAGAAAGGTATGGCCACGTGGCACGCATCCGCCCGTTCCGCCCCGAGGACGTCGACGGGCTCTACGACGTATGCGTGAAGACGGCCGACGTCGGCGCCGACGCGACCGGCATGCTCGAGGACGACGCGCTCTGGGGCGACCTGTTCGCGGTCCCCTACGCGCGGCGCGATCCGGGCCTGTGCTGGGTGGTCGAGGCCGATGACGCGCGAGTGATCGGCTATGTCGTCGCCACCGATGACACGAACGCGTTCGCCTCGTGGTTCCGCGACGAATGGTGGCCGTCCCGACGGGACCGCTACCGCGCGTCGGGTGCGGCCGAGCCGACGCCGCAGGACCGCTTCATCGCGTACGGCGACCGGCAGAAGCCCGGCGATGATCCGATCGTGCAGGAGTACCCGGCGCACCTGCACATCGACCTGCTTCCGGAGACCCAGGGGCAGGGCCTCGGGCGGCGGCTCATCGACACCCTGCTCGCTGAGCTGGGTTACCGCGGCGTCCCAGGCCTGCACCTGGCCATGAACGCCGACAATCACTCCGCCGGCGCCTTCTACGAGCGGCTCGGCTTCACGAAGCTCGCCTCGGGCGACGGCAGTACGACGTACGGGATCAGGATCCCCGCTGCAGGGGCCCTCTGAGCATCAGAACCGTCGTCGTCCGGGCTCTGGCGACGTGCGGCGGGCGGGAGATCCCCCGACATCCCGCCCACCGCACGCCGCGTCTGCTCCCTGGTGGCAGGGCGGGTGGTTTCACCACGCGCGCGCCTCGCCACAGGGCGTCTCACCCGTGCCGTTCCCCGATCAGGTTCGTCCCGAGGTAGTCCCTGAGCTCGGCACCCGCGAAGCCCGCACGCGCCAGCGCACCCAGCTTTCCGAGCGCGGCTTCGCTGGTCATGTCGCCGGCGCCGATCGCTCCCGCGTCGGCCAAGGCGGATCCGACCGCGTACCTGTCGAGCACCACCGATCCGTCCTCGCACTGCGTGACGGCGAGCACGACCGTGCCTCGCCCGGTGGCGGCGCGGATCGCATCGGCGAGCCCGCCGCTCACGGCCGGTGCCGTCCCGGATCCGTAGCATTCCAGCACGATCCCGGTCGGGCACTCGTTCATCGCGGCGACCAGCTGCAGTGCGTTCACACCGGGGACGACCTTCACCAGTCCGGTTCTCGGCGCCGGTGCGCCGGCCGCGCGTCGCAGCGCGTCGGCGAGCCGGTCGTCGACCCCGACCGGCTCCGCCGCGAGCGTCCGTGGTGCGGCGAACGCCTGCAGGCTCTGGGCCGAGCGCTTGGTCGCCCGCACGGCGGGGAGCACGGATCCGCCGAACGCGATGTGCACGCCCTGCAGCGCATCCCGGTCGGGAGCGGAGATCGCGAGGGAGAAGTTGTCGATCGCGTCGGTGCCCTCGAATCCGATCGGGAGCTGGGCTCCCGTGAACATGATCGGCGTCGGCAGATCGGCGAGCGCGAAGGCGGCGAACGCCGCGCTGTACGCCAGGGTGTCGCTGCCGTGGATCACGACGACCGCGCGGGGATCGTCCCGGGTGATGATCTCCCGCAGCTGATCGGCGAGTCGGCCGAGCGCCGCGCAGTCCATCTCGGCGCTGTCCATCGCGCGCTGGGTCTCCGTGTAGACCCACTCGGCCGGCTGCCCGTCGGTTCCCCTGACTCCCGCCATGAGGCCCTCGATCTCGGTCCGCAGGCGCGGGTTCGGAACCAGGCCGTGCGCAGACGGGACCATCCCGAACGTGCCGCCGGTGTAGAGGATCGCGAGCGGGCGGGAGGACCGGGGCCGCTGAGCGGTCACGGATCCTCCCGGCTTCTGCTGCTGCTCAGTCATTCGCGCCCGGAGCGGTCGGCGCGTCGTCGATGCCCGCTGGACGCACGTCGATCGCTGTGGTGAGCGCGTGCGCGTCGATCCGCCCGCGGACGGCGTACCAGCCGATCACGAGGAGGATGATGACCACGACGAACGCGATCAGGGTGATGCGACCGACCCCCGGGTCGAGGGCCATGAGGAGCACGACCAGCGCGAGGAATCCCAGGGTGACGCCGTTGGTGACGGGCGCCCACGGCAGACGGAATGCCGGGCGCTCCCGTCCGTCCCGCTTCATCTTGCGGATGAACAGCCAGTGGCAGACGATGATCGACGCCCAGACCCCGACGATTCCCAGGCCCGCGAGGTTGAGCACGATCTCGAACACCTGACCGGGGACGACTATGTTCAGGAAGACGCCGACCGCTCCGAGCGCGGTCGTGATCAGGATCCCGCCGTACGGGACGCCTGCCTTGTTCATCCGCTTGGCGAACTTCGGTCCGGTGCCGGCCATCGCGAGCGAGCGCAGCGTGCGACCGGTGGAGTACAGCCCGGCGTTCAGGCTCGACATGGCGGCGGTGAGGACGACGAGGTTCATGATGTCGCCGGCGTGCGGGATCCCGATAGCGCCCATGACCGTCACGAACGGGCTCTCGTCCGCCTTGTACGCGTTCCACGGCATCAGGAGGGTGAAGAGCACGACCGATCCGGCGTAGAAGAGCATGATGCGCCACATGATGGAGTTGACCGCACGGGGGACGACCGAGCGGGCGTCCTGGGCCTCGCCGGCGGCGACGCCGACCATCTCGGTGCCGCCGTAGGCGAAGACGACGCCGAGAGCGATGACGAACATGGCGCCGACCCCCATCGGGAAGAACCCGCCGTTGTCGGCGATCATCGAGAGGCCGGGGGTGTGTCCGTTGATCGGCGTCTGGGTGACGATGAGGTAGACGCCCAGGATGCCGAACAGCACGATCGCGCCGACCTTGATCAGCGCGAACCAGTACTCCAGTTCCCCGAACAGCACCGCCGAGGTGACGTTCATCGCCATGACGATCACGAGCGCGACCAGCGCGATCACCCATTGCGGGATGGGGGTGAAGAACGACCAGAAGTGCGTGTAGAGCGCGATCGCGGTGATGTCGGCGATCACCGTCGTGCCCCAGTCGAGGAAGAACAACCACCCGACCGTGAAGGCGCCCTTCTCTCCCATGAACTCGCGCGCGTACGAGACGAACGCGCCCGACGACGGGCGGTACATCACCAGCTCGCCCAGGGCCCGGACGACGATGAACGCGAAGAGGCCGCAGACGATGTAGACGACGGCCAGTGAGGGTCCTGCGATCTCCATGCGGCCGCTCGCGCCGAGGAACAGGCCGGTTCCGATCGATCCGCCGATGGCGATCATGTTCATGTGCCGGCGCTTGAGCGCCTTCTTGTACCCCTGGTCGCCCACGTCTGCGACGGCTTCCTGTCGCCCGTTCTCGACCTGAACCTCTTTGTTCTGCGTCACCCCAAAGCCTTCCTTCATCGGCGGTTGGTTGGACAGTTTCTGTCCAGCTGTCGGACAGCTTAGGGTGCGCACGTGCTGCTGCGCAAAGGGGCCGCAGGGGCGCCGGTATGCTGAGGCTTCCGGAAGAGCTGAGGTGGATCGTGCTCGAGGACGCCGTTCCCGTCACCCCGATCAAGCGCGTCAGCGCCGCGGAGGCGACGTTCCAGGCGCTGCTCGCACTCATCGCGAGCGACGGCGTGGCGGTCGGCGACCGGCTTCCCGGAGAGGTCGAGCTGGCGAAGCGGTTCGGCGTGAGCCGCGCCATCCTGCGCGAGGCGCTCGGCGCGTGCGCGACGCTCGGCCTCACCGAGACGCTCACCGGCAGCGGAACGTACATCCGTGCCAAGAGCCCGCGACAGGGGCTCACCTTCGGCGGCTACTCGGCGGTCGATCTCATCGAGGCGCGGCCGCACATCGAGATCCCCGCCGCCGGATACGCCGCGGAACGCCGCACCCCCGAGCAGCTCGACCGGATGCGCGCCCTCGTCGAGCGCATGCGGAACACCGCGGACCTGCGCGCCTGGGTGCGCCTGGACGGGGAGTTGCACCGTCTGATCGCGGAGGCGAGCGGCAATCCCGTGTTCGCAGCCATGGTCGACTCGCTGCGGCAGGCTCTGGATCCCCAGTCCGAGTTCCTCAACATCACCAAGGCCCGGCAGTCCTCCTCGGACGAGGAGCACGCGCGCATCGTCGACGCGATCGCATCGGGTTCGGCCGACAGCGCGCGGGACATGCTCTCCCGCCACCTCTTCCGGGTCGCGGAGGCACTCAGCGAGTAGCCGCTGCGCCGGTTCACGACGAAGGCCCCGGCTCCCCAGCGGTTCTGGGGGAGTCAGGGCCTTCGATCTGGCGGTGACGGCGGGATTCGAACCCGCGGTTGCTTGCACAACACACGCTTTCCAAGCGTGCTCCTTCGGCCGCTCGGACACGTCACCAGGAATACAACCTGACCATCCTATCCGATGCGACGGGATGGTCCTGACCGGGCAGCCGGGCGGGCGCCCGGCCCCCGTGCCAGGATGAGAGAGGACCGCGAAGGAGGGCAGCCGTGAGCGACGCGCAGCACCCGTCGAGGCGCCGCTGGGCGCTGCAGATGCAGCAGCCGTTGCCGTCTTCCACGGTGTTCGACCGGATCGCGTTCCTGATCGGCACGGCCTCGGCGGTCTGGCTCGCGATCATCATCTCGATCGAGGGCCTCCGCTCGCCGTGGGCGCTGCTGCTGTTCATCCCCGTGTGGGCGATCATGGCGTATCTCGTGCTGCCGCGGCTGCACCGCCTGCTCAGCGACCTCTACGTGCCGGACTACTTCTTCGGGCGCACGCGCACGGGCGACGGCCTGCTCGGGGATCCGGTCAACCTCGGCGTCGACGGCACCGCGGCGCAGCTCGACGAGGTGATGACCAGGGCAAGGTGGCACCGTGCAGACGAGATCACCGCCGCCTCGACCTGGGGGATCATCGTGTCAACGCTCACGCGGCGCAGCTATCCGACGGCACCCGTGTCGCCGCTGATGCTGTTCGGCCGACGGCACGATGTCGCGTACCAGCAGGAGGTGGCGGGCAACCCCAAGCAGCGCCACCACGTGCGGTTCTGGCACTGCCCGCCGGGCTGGCTGCTGCCCGGCGGAGCGAAGACGGACTGGCTCGGCGCCGGCACCTACGACACCGATGTCGGGCTCAGCCTGTTCACCCTGCAGGTGACCCACCGGATCGATGAGAACACCGACGTCGAACGCGATTTCGTGGTGCAGAGCGCACGCGACGCGGATCCCGCCGTGCGGTTGCGCCTCCTGCACGACTTCACCACCGGCTATCACTCCCGCAATGGCGGCGGCGATCGGTTCATCACCGATGGCGACCTGCCGATCCTCGACGTGACCCGCGTGCGCACGGCCCCCGGCGAGGCGGACGAGGGCGCCGACGATCTCTCCGGCACGAAGTCGGCCGAGGGCCTTCCGCGTGAGGGGCACGGCGAGTCGCTGCGCGCCACGGCCGAGCGGTCCGTGCGGCGGGCGCCGTTGTCGACGTTCTTCGCCGTCGGCGTCGTCGTGATCGGAGCGATCATCGACGTGCTCGGTCTGACGGTCGGGGCCGCGGCCGACCCGGGCGTGCGGGCGCTGTTCTCCTCCGGCGAGGCACCCGAGGTGGCCGTGCTGATCGGTTTCCTCGGGTTCGGCGTGCTCGTCTCGCTCGCGCAGCTGCTCATGGCCTGGTTCGTGCTGCGGCGGGGACGGCGCTCCCGGGCGATCCTGATGGTGCTGCTGGCGATCGGCGTGCTCTCGACCGCGATCGACTACCTCGACGGCACGGCGACGCTCGGGCTCAACGGCACGCTCCTCGCCGCGTCGCTGCAATGCCTCGCCCTGCTCGCGTTGTCCAGTGAGTCGGCCGGAGCCTGGGCGCGGCGGAAGACCGCGCAGGAGCGCGACTAGGATCGCTGGGTGCCCACCCCGAAGATCGTGCTGTTCTACGCCTTCGCGCCGCTGTCGGATCCGGAGGCGATCCGGCTCTGGCAGCGCGACCTGTGCGAGGCACTGCACCTGCGCGGGCGGATCCTGATCTCGAAGCACGGGATCAACGGCACCCTCGGCGGTGACCTGCCCGCGGTGAAGAAATGGCTGCGCTCGTTCCGCTCCTATGCGCCGTTCCGCGATGCGGACGTGAAGTGGAGCGAGGGCACCGGGGTGGATGCCGACGGGCACAGCGTCGACTTCCCCAAGCTCAGTGTGAAGGTCCGCGACGAGATCGTCTCGTTCGGCGCCCCGGACGAACTGCAGGTCGATGAGCACGGCGTGGTCGGCGGCGGCACCCGGCTGAGCCCCGATGCGCTGCACGAACTCGTGGCAGAGCGCGGGGACGACGTCGTGTTCTTCGACGGGCGCAACGCCCTGGAGGCCGGGATCGGCCGCTTCCGCGGAGCGATCGTGCCGGAGGTGGAGACGACGCGCGACTTCGTGGGGCTGCTCGACTCGGGCGCCTACGACGACCTCAAGGGCCGGCCGGTCGTCACGTACTGCACTGGCGGGATCCGCTGCGAGGTGCTGTCGAGCCTGATGGCGGCGCGCGGCTTCGGCGAGGTCTACCAGCTCGAAGGCGGGATCGTCCGCTACGGCGAGCAGTTCGGCGACGACGGGCTGTGGGACGGATCCCTGTATGTGTTCGACGGCCGCGGATCCGTGGACTTCTCCGATCATGCGGCGGTCATCGGCGAGTGCGCCGGCTGCGGCGCCGCCACGAACCGCACCGCGAACTGCCCCGACCCGTCGTGCCGGCATCAGGCGGTGGTGTGCGCGACCTGCGTGGCGGTGCCGTGCGCGGAGCATGCGACAGCGGTCTGAACGCCCCTGCCGCCCCCCGCGTCCGGTCCCGCGACGGCGAGGTGAGAATCGCGCCGAAGGCTGGGCTTCTGGGCATCCGCCCGCGGTGAACAGTTCGGAACATCATTCTCCGGTATGACGACGGCCTTTCCCGCGCGCCGTAGCGTGGAGGGCATGGACCTGCTGAACGCCTGGCTGCTGCATGCTGCGGGGCAGCTCTGGCTGTTCCCCGTGCTGCTGGTGTTCTTCTTCGTCGACGGGTTCGCCACGATCCTGCCCAGCGAGACGGCGCTCGTCGCGCTCGCCGCCCTGTCGCTGCAGAGCGGCGAGCCGAACCTCGTGGTGCTCGGCCTGGTCGCTCTGGTCGGCGCGGTCGCCGGGGACAACATGGCGTACCTGCTCGGCCGCACGATCGGTACCGAGCGCTGGGCGTGGATGCGCCGGCCGCGGGTGCACAAGATGTTCGACTGGGCCCGGTACGAGCTCGACAAACGGGGCGCCGCGCTCATCTTCACCGCGCGATACATCCCGTGGGGGCGGGTCGCGGTGAACTACGTGGCGGGTCAGACCGGATTCCCGCACCGCCGGTTCTTCCTGTACGACCTGTTCGCCTGCATCACGTGGGTCGCCTACGCGCTGGGCATCGGGCTGCTCGCCGGCCAGTGGGTACACGACAACCCGCTGCTGGGCGTCGGAATCGCGGTGGTGTTCGCCGTCATCGTGGGGTTCGGAATCGACCACGCGCTGCGCTGGTGGCACCGGCGCCGGGGAGATGCCGAGCCGTCCCGGCCCGGATCCGCAGCGTCCACGACGACGACCGCGTCCCAGGCGGCCGCGTCTCCGACGGCCGCCGAGCACTGACGATCCCGGATCCGCGACGCCGCCGGGCGACGCGGTCGTGAGGGGAGGGGGCATCCCGCCCGGGCGCTCAGGACGTCGAGGTCGCCAGCAGCCGCGCGCCGAGCAGCGAACGCGGGGCCAGCACCGCCGTGAGCCGGTCACGGCGCGACACGTGCTCGCGCAGCTGCGCCCGGATCGCATCGAGCGGAGGGCGCAGATCCCCGACGTCCGGCGCGGATCCGGATCCCGCGCGCGCATAGCTGCTGCGTTCGATCGCTCGCACGAGCACATCCATGTCGGCCGGATCCGCGCCGCGCTCGCGCACCAGGCGCGCACCGCGCCCGCGCGGAGACTCCGCGGACGAGGCCGGAAGGCCCAGATCCTGCAGCGTCGCACGCAGCTCGGACCACGCCGCCACGGCGTCGCCTCGGCCCGCGGCGGCACGACGTCGCGCCGTCTGCACGCGCCGGATCATCGCCGGGATCAGCAGCACGACCAGCACGCCCACGACGGTCCACACCACGGGCATCACCTGCTGCACCGTCGGCGTCGAGGCGCCTGCGGCTCCGGCGTCCGGCACGTCGAGGTTCTTCGGGTCCTTCGCGACGCCGCTCGTGGTGGGCTGCGGTGTCGCTCCGGCGGAGGGCAGCGTGCCGTCGTCGGATCCGGAGCTGCTCTCGGCGAAGGCGGTCGGGACGCCCCGGGTCGCGGTCGGTTCGAAGGGCACCCAGCCGATGCCGGAGAAGTACACCTCGGGCCAGGAGTGCAGCTGGTCGGTGGAGACCTCGAACACGACCCGCCCGTCATCGGAGCGGCGATCCGTCGCTGTGCCGGGCAGGTAGCCGACGACGATCCGCGCCGGCATGCCGAGTGAGCGCGCCATGAGCGCGAACGCCCCGGCGAAATGCACGCAGTAGCCCTCGCGTACGGTCAGGAACTTCGCCACGGCATCGACGTTGGTGCCGTCGAAGCCGTCGTCGACCGGGGTCTGCAGCGAGTAGCGGAACCCGGCGCGGAACCAGGTCTGCAGTGCGATCAGCCTGTCGTAGTCGGTGGCGGCCCCGCCGACCACTTCGCGCGCACTGTCGGCGATGATAGCCGGAAGGCCCGCGGGCAGTGCCCGCAGGTCCTGCGGGGCGTCGGAACCCGTGGCGGTGGATGCGCGGATCTGATCGAGCGTGGGCTCGAGCGTCGCCGTGTCGATCGTGTAGTTCTGCTCGGCCGCATCGGCGTTCGCGGCGATCACCGTGCGGTTGTCGCCGGCGGCGTTCCAGCTGCCGCTTTCGCCGCGCACTGCAGTGGCCTGGTAGGGCACCGGCAGCCAGGACCCGGAGATCCCTGCGGTGCGGATCGTGGTCCTGGTCTTGTGCAGTGCGACGCCCTCGGGGGCGGTGACATCGCCGAAGCCCTGGGACAGGGGCACCGTGGTGGGCCGGTCCGGCTGCCAGGTGGAGCCGTCGAATCGGGTCAGCGTCGCGATCCGGAGGTAGGGCGGCGTGCCGTCCTGGGTGATCAGGGTGAGCGCGGTGACGGGGGAGGGACGCCGCAGATCCTGCCCCAGGTTGAGGGTGGCGCTGAGGGTGGTGCTGCCGCCGCCGATGCTGAGCCCCGAGGCGGACAGCGGCAGCAACGGCGACACGATGAGCGCCGCGAGCACGGCGAGGAAGCCGAGGACGACGGCGGGGAGGCGCCGCGTGCGCAGGAGCGCGTCAGTGGGCGCATGGCGCGTGGGGGAGCGGCCGTCCTCCGTCACGGTCGCGGGACGTGCGGATCCTGGCGGCGCGAACCGCACATGCAGGAAGAGCAGGATCGCGAGCGCGAGCCCGATGAACCACACCGGGTTGGCGCCCTGGTGCACGATCACTCCCGGCACCGCGCCGAGCGCGGTGACCAGCACGGCCGCCACGAGCGGCGCCCGCAGCGTCACGAGCACGAGATCCAGCACCACGGCGATGAGTCCGGTCGCCGCGGCCACACTCACGGCGACCGCGGGGGACGGGGCGAGGGGAGCGACACCGCCGCGGATCTCGTCGAGCGCGGCGGAGAGGAAGGCGTCGATCGCGCGCCATACTTCGGGTGTCGGCAGCAGCCAGCCGTGCCCGGCTTGCCGCGCGACGAACGCCGTGAGCGCGATCAATCCGGTGCCGAACTGCACGACGGGCACGGCGGGGATCGCCAGCCAGGCGGGCGCCCGACGGGTGAGGGAGCGCACGACCGCGCCCGCGACGATCACCGTCGCGCCCGTGACGGCGGCGCCCGCGCTCCAGCTGCCCGGCTGCACCACCGCGCTCAGCGGCCACACCGTCACGAGAAGGCCCAGGGCCGTGAGCAATGCCGCAGCCACGGGGCCGCCGTCCCGCCTGCGCTCCTGCAAGGGGCCCCCGTACGCGCTCACGTCAGCGGGCATGCGCAGCCTCCTCCGGAGCAGCGGGGGACGAGCCCCCGGCGCCGTCGCCGGACCGCGGGGATCGACCAGGCTCCGCGGCGGCATCCGCCGAGGCGGATCCGGGCTCGCCCGCGCCGGCGTCCGCCCAGGCGTCGGCCGGATCGTCGCCGAGCAGCGCGGTTCGCCAGCCCTGCTGTTCCGCGGCGGACAGCGCGTCGGCACCGGGGGCGGTCGCGATGAGGATCGGGGTGCCGGCCCCGCCGTGCGGGAGCGTGCCGGCATCGGCCGCATCGATCGCGCCGGTGATCACCACCAGCGGACCGACCGTATGCCCCTCGCTCGCCGCCGGCAGCCCGTGATCGCGCTCGCCGGAACGCGGCGCGGTGCCGGCCAGGCTCACCAGCAGGCCGTCGCGTTCGTCCTCCGCCCCGCGCAGCCGGCCGATCAGCACGCCGGTGGCGTCGACCACGTCCACGGCGAAGCCGTTGTCCACGAGGTGCATCGCGATCGAGGCGCACGCCGTGACGGCTCGGTCGAAACCGTCGAAGTCCGTCTCCCGGTCGGCTCCGACCCAGCGCGCGCCCGCGCGATCCAGCACCACGAGAGCGTCCGGGCTCGACTCCTGCTCCTCCTGGCGCACCATCAGATCACCTCGGTGCGCGGTCGCACGCCAATGGATCCGCCGCATCGAGTCGCCGGGGACGTACCGGCGAGGGGAGAGGTTGTCCGCACCCTGCCCGAGTCGGTGCGACGAGGTCTGCGCCGTCCCACCGGCGCGCCCCGTGCGGTCGGTCAGCCGCGGCAGCGGCACGACCTGCGGCACGATCGTGACCGGCGTCACGTCACCGAGCTCGTCCGTGCGGACGAAAAGGCCGAACGGATCCGTCGTGCTGAGCCGCAGCGGCCCGAGCGAGGCGAGCCCGCGACGCACCCCGGAGATCGGATACGTCATGGTCGTGGTCGTTCCGCCGGGGATCGGTTCGGCGTCGTCGGGCGGGAAGGCGCCGGTCGCCGAGCCGCGCACGGCGGCCGGCAGCCCGTCCCGCCAGCGTCCGGACGGCGGGCGCACAAGGGTGCGCAGATCCACCCGCACCCGTACCCAGGTGTCGTCGCCGACCGTGAGCAGGTCCGCAGCGACCGTGCGGCCCACCCGCGCATGCCGGCGCGGGACGAAGACGAACAGCGCGGCCAGGACGAGCAGTGCGAACAGCAGCGCCGCCACGTACAGCAACACCGGCGTGGCCAGCACGTTCGCGCCGATCACCAGGAGGATCCCAATCAGGAGCGCGCTCACGCCGCGCCCGGTCATCCTCCGCCCGGGCGGATCCGCTTCGCGCCGCGCGCGCTCCCGTCGGTTCACCGCGGAAGGCCCACCGGCACCGGTATGCGCCGGACGATGCCCTCCAGCGCGGCCTCGATCGGGCGTGCTCCGGCCCGGTGCAGCCCGCGGGCGGGGATGAGCCGGTGCGCGAACACAGCGGGCAGGAGCGAGGTGAGATCGTCCGGGACCACGTAGTCGCGCTCGTCCAGCGCGGCCTGCACCTTCGCCGCGCGCACGAGCTGCAGCGTCGCCCGAGGGCTCGCTCCGAGATGCAGGTTCGGGTCGGTGCGCGTGGCCTGCGACAGCGCCACGGCGTACTCCTCGAGCGCCGGGGCGACGTGCACCGCGCGGGCCCACGCGATCAGCGCGCGCACATCGGTCGCGGCCAGCACGGGACGGATGCCTTCGAGCGGATTGCGGGTGTCCCGCTGACGCAGCATGAGCGTCTCGGCCGCCGCGTCCGGATAGCCCATCGAGATCCGCATCATGAACCGGTCGCGCTGCGCCTCCGGCAGGGCGTAGGTGCCCTCCATCTCGAGCGGGTTCTGCGTGGCGACCACGAGGAACGGATCGGGCAGCGGTCGCGAGTTCCCGTCCACGGTGACCTGGTGCTCCTCCATCGCCTCCAGCAGCGCCGACTGGGTCTTGGGGGAGGAGCGGTTGATCTCGTCGGCGATCACGATGTGCGCGAACACGGCGCCGGGCTTGAACTCGAACTCCTGCTCGACGGGGTTGTAGACGCTCACTCCCGTCACATCGCCCGGCAGCAGATCGGGCGTGAACTGGATGCGGCGCACGGTGGCGTCGATGCTGGCCGCGAGGGCGCGCGCGAGCATGGTCTTCCCCACGCCGGGCACGTCCTCCACGAGCAGGTGCCCCTCGGCGAGCAGGCAGACGAGCGCGCTGCGGACCGCGTCATCCTTGCCGTCGATCACCTCGGTGATGGAGTCGAGGATCGCGGCGGTCTGACGGGCGAACTCCGTCGCATCGATCTCCGCGGCGGTGCGGGATGTCGCGTCCGGTGCGGTGCTCGTGGTGACGTCGGCGGTGTTCGTGGCGTGCATGCGTCCCTCTCACCGGGCGCCGCGGTGCGCCCGCGTCTCTGATCGTAACCCGGGGCGGGGACCACAGGGCGGGGGATCCGTCGGAGGGCGTCTTGTCCGAGCCCCCGCCCGCCATCGGCTCAGAACCGATCGAGGGCGAAGATCGCCGGAGCGGGGGCGCGGTCGAGGGCCAGATCGGCAAGGAGACGCCCCACACTCGGCGTGAACTTGAATCCGTGCCCTGAGAACCCGGCGCCCAGCACCACGGGGCCACGGCGATCGATCACGAAGACTCCGTCGGGTGTCGTCGTGTATGTGCAAGTGATCTCGGTGACGTCATCGGCGTCTACGCCCGGCAGCCATTCGCGGGCGTAGTCACGGATGAGCGCGGAGAGCGCGGGGTCGGGCACGAAGCTGCGCCGATCGGGGTCGATCACAGGGCCGACCCCGTGCCAGCCGGCCTTGATGCCCTGCCCCGGCGTGTGCATGCCGTACACGCTCGAGGGCCAGCGACGATCCGGTCCGGAATCGGCGAGGAAATGATTGAATCCCGGCCATTCCCCCGGGATGCGCGGGGCGAAGTGCGCGGGCTGTTCCTGGGTGACCACGAGGCGCGGCAGCGGAACGTGCCCGGTGAGCAGCGTCGACGTCCAGGCGCCGACCGTGACCACCACCCGGCGGGCGCGCAGGTCGCGCACACCCTCGGCGGTCTCGATCGTGAGCACGGCCTCGTCGCCGACCGGACGGATGCCGGTCACGCGGGCGCCGTGCTGCACGCGGGCGCCCTTCTGCCGCGCCGCGCGCTGCAGCGCGGCGACAGCGCGGTCGGCGTGCAGGCGCCCGGCCGTCGGCGTGAACAGTACGCGGCCTTCGAAACGGATGCCCGGCCAGCGCTCCGATGCCTCCCCCTCGTCGACGAAGACACTGGGGATGCCGGCCGCGGCGAGCGCGGCGTGCGCCGCCTCATGACCCGGATTCGGTCCGTGATTGACGATGCCGTGCTGGGTGAGGAGCTCGGTGCCGGTCTGCGCTTCGAGCAGTCGCCAGAGCCGCTCGGCTTCGACGAGCATGCCCACATGCACGGGATCGGCGTAGGAGACGTTGAAATTGCGGCTGGCGCCGTGCGAGGCGCCGTTCAGGTGCCCGGGTTCGAAGCGTTCGAGGAGCAGCGTATCGGCCCGTCCGGCGAGCTGCCACGCGGCGGCGGAGCCCATCGCCCCGCCTCCGACGATCGCGACGTCGACCCGTTCGACCATGCGCTGCCCCATTCCGAAGCCGCCGAACGGCCCGCCCACCACGATAGGACCGGATCCCGGCAGGGGACGGGCAGGTGACCACGCGTTACGCATGGATGACGGGTGCCGGGTCGTGCTGATTCCCTCCGTCCCGCACCGTCGCGAGATCTCTCGTTCGCATGACGGGGGCGGGGCCTGTCCGGACGTTCCAGGATCCGGGGCGGGGACCACGGGGCGGGGGATCCGGTCGGACCCACCCGCGACCTCGGGTAGACTTGTCGACGGCTCTCCGCGTGGCGGCACCCAGGCCAACTCCCCCAGGGCGGAAACGCAGCAAGGGTAACCGGGCTCTGTCGGGTGCGCGGAGGGTCTTTTCTTTGCCCGGAACCGAGTTCGGATCGTTGCCGGGAGTCTGTTCCGGACGCGATCCCTCTGCCCGATCGGGGGAGGGCGTCGGCCCCGGACACACGCACGCGCTAGGGTCCGAGCATGGGACATGACGAGCGCAGGCCGACCGTCTACTCTGCCGTGCCCAAGAATCTCACCGCGCCGTACGTGATCCCGCCGCTCGAGCACGACGGGCATGGTCGCCCGAAGCCGATCGGCGCTCCGACGGAGCCCGGGCCGCAACGGCGTCGCTCCTGGATCCCGTTCCTCGTCGTGGTCATCGCGACGTTCGTGGTGATCCCGGTCGTGGTCGCGCTGCTGGCCGGAATCGGCAGCGCCCCGGAGTCAGCCCCGGAACCTCCGCCGCCCGTGGTCGCGGCTCCCGAGACCGCCTCGCCGGCGCCGGCCACGCCCGACGATCCGGCGTACCCGGGCCTGGATCCCGCTCGGCTCGCCGCGCTGCTGCAGGATCCGGGTGCGCACGTCGGAGAGCAGTACACCGCGTACGTCGAGATCCAGATCGGCACCGAGAGCATTCCGCAGAATCTTCGCGACAAGGCGGGGCTCATCGGCTTCGCGGGCGCGGAGCCGCCCTCGCAGACGATGCAAGACGCCGCGAACCCGGTCGCGCTGATGGCCGATCCGGGGATCCTCGACGCGGCGGTACGCGGCGCCGTGCTGCGCATCCGGTTCCAGGTCGCATCGACGACCGATCGTACCTCCGTCCACAACGGCTCAGGCATCGCCGAGCTGCACGTCGTCGCGGCGGAGACGGTGGCCTCGTTCTCCTGAGCCGCGCCCCCGCCGAGACCGCGGGCACAGCGCGGCGCGCGCGGAGCTGTGATCCTGCCCGCCGACGTCTATCCAGGCGAGCCCTCGTCCGACTAGCCTTGATCAGGTGGCACCCAGACGTGCCGGTCCGAAAGATCCCGTTCTCAGCCACCGGAGGCTCCGCCGTGCCCGACACCCCCGCAGCGCTCCCCGACCTGCATCGCTCGGCCGCCGTGCTGTTCGATCTGGACGGCGTGCTGACGCCGACCGCAGAGGTGCACATGCACGCCTGGCAGGCGGTGTTCGACGAGGTGTTCCTGCTCTGGGACATCGCGCCCGCGTACACCGACGAGGACTACTTCGCCTATGTCGACGGCAAGAAGCGCTACGACGGCGTCGCGAGCCTGCTGCGCAGCCGCAACGTGGAGATCCCGTGGGGGTCCGTCGACGATGATCCCGAGGTCGACACCGTGTGCGGGATCGGCAACCGCAAGAACGTCGCCTTCTCGGAGGCGCTGCGCCGCGACGGCATCGCGCCCTATCCCGGATCCCTCGCCCTGCTGCAGGAGCTGAGGGCCGCCGAGGTGCCGATGGCGGTCGTGTCCAGCTCCAAGAACGCGGAGGAGGTGCTGGCCACGGCCGGCATCCGCGACTTCTTCACGGTGGTCGTGGACGGCGTGGTCGCCGAGCGCGAGCATCTCGCCTCCAAGCCCGCACCGGACGTGTTCCGCGTGGGCGCCGAGCGCATCGGCGTCGACCCGGCATCCGCCGTCGCGGTCGAGGACGCGACGAGCGGCGTCGCCTCGGCCGCCGCTGCCGGCTACGGCACGGTCATCGGCGTCGACCGCGGAGCCGGATCCGATTCCCTCCTCGCCCACGGCGCGACCGTCGTCGTCGACGACCTCGCCCGTTTCCTGTCCTGAACCGACCCCTCACGGAGAGCACTGCATGATCGATCGCGACCTCTTCCCCGTCGACCCGTGGCGTCTGGTCGAGACGTCCTATCCGCACGTGAACCCCGGCGTCTCCGAGACGCTCATGGGCCTCGGCAACGGGTACCTCGGCCTGCGCGGCAACCACATCGAGGGCCGCAACGCGCTCGAGCACGGCACCTTCATCAACGGTCTGCACGAGACCTGGAAGATCCGTCATGCCGAGCAGGCGTTCGGCTTCGCCGAGGTCGGTCAGACGATCGTGAACGCCCCCGACGCCAAGGTCATGCGGGTCTACGTCGACGACGAGCCGCTCAGCTTCGACGAGGCGGACGTGCGCGAGTACCGGCGCGCGCTCGACTTCCGCACCGGCATCCTCGAGCGCGAAGTGCTCTGGGAGACGCCCTCGGGCAAGCGCGTGCGCATCCGAGACGAACGGATCGTGTCGTTCGTGGAGCGCCATCTGGCGGTGCTGCGGCTCGAGGTGACGGTGGAGAACTCCGACGCGCCCGTGACGATCTCGTGCCAACTGCTGAACCGGCAGGACGGCGAGGACGTCTACGGCGGGGTGCCGTCGATGGCCGCCGGATCCCCGGGCGAGAAGGCCGGCTTCGACCCGCGCAAGGCGGAGCGGTTCGGCGACCGCGTACTGCAGCCCGCGGAGTACTGGCAGGACGGCGGGCGCTCGGCGCTCGCGTACCGCGTCGCGAACTCGGGCATGACCCTCGCCGTGGTCGCCGACCACCTGGTCGAGACCGAGAACGAGTACACCGCGCGCCAGCTCGTGGAGCCCGATATCGCGAAGAACGTGTTCCGGGTGCAGGCGAAGGCGGGCGTGCCCACGCGGGTGACGAAGCTGGTCAGCTACCACACCTCCCGCGGCGTGCCGGCCCGTGAGCTCATCGACCGGTGCCGGCGCACCCTCGACCGCGCCGCGGTGGAGGGCGTGGAGGCGCAGTTCGCGAAGCAGTCCGAGTGGCTGAGCGCGTTCTGGGAGCGCAGCGACGTGCGCATCGCCGGGCATGACGACCTGCAGCAGGCGACGCGATGGTGCCTGTTCCAGATCGCGCAGGCGTCCGCGCGTGCGGACGGAGCGGGTGTCTCGGCCAAGGGCGTGAGCGGATCCGGCTACGGCGGGCACTACTTCTGGGACACCGAGGTGTATGTGCTGCCGTTCCTCACGTACACCTCTCCGACGTTCGCGCGCAACGCGCTGCGCTGCCGGGTGCACATGCTGCCCGCCGCGCGCCGCCGCGCCGGCCAGCTGAACGAGGGCGGCGCACTGTTCCCGTGGCGCACGATCAACGGCGAGGAGGCCAGCGCCTACTACGCCGCGGGCACCGCGCAGTATCACATCAACGCCGACGTCAGCTATGCGCTCGGGAAGTACGTACGCGCCACCGGCGACGACGACTTCCTCTATCGCCAGGGAGTGGACATCGCGGTCGAGACCGCGCGGATGTGGGCGACGCTCGGCTTCTGGCGCTCGGCCGCGGGCGTGGACACGTTCCACATCCACGGCGTCACCGGCCCCGACGAGTACACGACGGTCGTCAACGACAACCTCTTCACGAACGTCATGGCCCGGTACAACCTGCGCTTCGCGGCGCGCGTGGTGCGGGAGATGGCCGCGGACGCCCCGGAGGCGTACGACGCGGCGGTGGAGCGGCTCGCCATCGAGCCCGCCGAGGTCGAGCGGTGGGAGCGCGCGGCCGACGCGATGCACATCCCGTTCAGCCCCGCCCTGGGGATCCACCCGCAGGACTCCCTGTTCCTCGAGCGCGAGGTGTGGGACCTGCCGGCCACGCCGCCCGAGCAGCGCCCGCTGCTGCTGCACTTCCACCCGCTCGTGATCTACCGGTTCCAGGTGCTGAAGCAGGCGGACGTGGTGCTCGCGCTGTTCCTGCAGGGCAACCACTTCACCGAGGCCGAGAAGCTCGCCGACTTCGAGTACTACGACCCGCTGACCACGGGCGACTCGACCCTGTCGGCGGTCGTGCAGTCGATCCTCGCCGCGGAGGTCGGGTACCAGGACCTCGCGCACGAGTACTTCGAGCACGCGATCTACGTCGACCTGGGCGACCTGCATCGCAACGCCTCCGATGGCGTGCACGTGGCGTCGGCGGGTGGCGTGTGGACCGCGCTCGTCAGCGGCTTCGGCGGCATGCGCGACCACGACGGCGAGCTCAGTTTCGATCCGCGCCTCCCGGCCGACTGGCCTGAGCTGTCGTACCCGCTGCTCTGGCGCGAGTCGCAGCTGCAGATCACTTTGACCGCCGACCGATTGCTGGTCGAAGTGCGCTCCGGAAACCCGGTCGCGTTCACGGTGCGCGGGGTCGCGCACACGGCCTCTACCGACGCTCCTGCTGCCGTGCATCTCGCGGATCAGGGACCTGTCCTCCGCGGGCGCCCGGAGTTCGGCTCGCAGGCCCGCCGCGAGGACGGCACGATCCTGTCGCCGACCGTGCCGACGACCTCGGCGATTCCGATCATCGGATACGTCGGGGAATCGGGGGAGTAGTCCCGGCCGCGGCGCTGGTCCCTGAGACTCTCGAGGGACCGGCGCCCGCCCGGGTCCGGTGCTCGCCGCGCCGCCCCTACTCGCCGTGCCTGATCTCGCAGTCACTGCCCGGTGCGAGCACCGCCTCGTGCCCGTCGTCGTAGCGCACGACAAGAAGCTCGCCGCGCACCTCGAGGACCACGCCGGATCGCTCCGCGCCGCCCACCACCCGGCCGTGGATGCGGATCCGGTCGCCTGCTGCCACCTGCGTCATCGTCCACCTCCTCCTTCAGGGTACGTCCGTTCGAGGGCGTTCGGGAGGGGGTCTCCGGGGCCCGTCCGGCACCGTCCGGCGCGGCGTCGGCGCAGACGCCGCGGCCGTCGCGGCGTCTACGCCGGACACCCCGCGCCGATGTCCGACGCACACCGTAGTCTTGACGGGTGAGCACAGCCCTGTACCGCCGTTACCGGCCCGAGAACTTCGGGGAGATGATCGGGCAGTCGCAGGTGACCGATCCGCTCATGACCGCGCTGCGCGGCGACCGGGTGGGCCACGCCTATCTGTTCTCCGGGCCGCGAGGCTGCGGCAAGACCACCTCTGCGCGCATTCTGGCGCGCTGCCTGAACTGCGCCGAGGGCCCCACCGACACCCCGTGCGGCGTGTGCCCGAGCTGTGTCGAGCTGTCGCGCAACGGCGGCGGATCCCTCGACGTCGTCGAGATCGACGCGGCCAGCCACAACGGCGTCGACGACGCCCGCGATCTGCGCGAGCGTGCGACTTTCGCACCCAGCAGGGACCGGTTCAAGATCTTCATCCTCGACGAGGCGCACATGGTGACGCCGCAGGGCTTCAACGCACTGCTGAAGCTCGTCGAGGAGCCGCCGCCGCACATCAAGTTCATCTTCGCGACCACCGAGCCGGAGAAGGTCCTCGGCACGATCCGCTCGCGCACGCACCACTACCCGTTCCGGCTGGTGGCGCCCGCAGCGATGCTCGAGTACGTCGAGAAGCTGTGCGCCGAGGAGGGCGTGACCGTCGCCCAAGGCGTGCTGCCGCTCGTCGTGCGCGCGGGCGGCGGATCCCCGCGCGACACCCTCTCGCTCCTCGACCAGCTCATCGCGGGCTCGGAGAACGGCGACGTCGGCTACGAGCGCGCGGTCGCGCTGCTGGGCTACACGCACTCCGCGCTGCTCGATGAGATCGTCGACGCGCTCGCCGCGGGCGATGCGGCTGCGGCCTTCCCCGCGATCGACCGGGTGGTGCAGACCGGACAGGATCCGCGCCGCTTCGTCGACGATCTGCTCGAGCGCCTGCGGGACCTCATCGTGATCGCCGCCGTCGGCGACGCCGCCTCCGCGGTGCTCCGTGGCGTCCCGGAGGACGAGCTGACCCGAATGCGGAGCCAGGCCGCCGCATTCGGCGGGCCGCGCCTGTCTCGCGCAGCGGATCTCGTGAGCTCCGCCCTCGACGACATGTCGGGGGCGACGTCGCCCCGTCTGCACCTCGAGCTGCTCGTCGCTCGTGTGCTGACGGCGCTCGCCGGGGGAGAGGTTGCGCCCGCGGCACCCGGTGCGCCGGCTGCTGCGCCCGCTGCGCCTTCCACGGCTTCGGTCGCGGCACCTGCCGCGGCTTCGGTGACCACGCCCACGCCGGCCCCAGTCGCCACGCCCGCTGCGGTCGCCACGCCGGCCCCGGTCGTCGAGCGAGCACAGGAAACGACCGAGACGACGGGCGACACATCCACCCCGGTTGCGGATGCGCCGGCTCAGGCCACGTCCTCCGTCGCCGATTCCGCTCCCGAACCGGAGACGGCTCCTCCGGCCGGGCCCGTCGACATCGACCGGATCCGTACGGCCTGGTCGGCGGTGCTTGGGCGGCTCGAGAAGATCAGCCGCGGATCCTGGCTCGTGGTCACCGCCGTGCAGCCGCTCGCGTACGATGCCGAGACCGAGGTGCTCACTCTCGGGTTCCCCGGACCGAACGACGTCGCCCGGTTCAAGGGCACCGCGCCCGGCAACGGCCCGTCCGACCACCTGCGCACCGCGATCGAGGGCGAGCTCTCCGTCAAGGTCAAATACCTGCCGGCCCCGCTGCCCGAGGCCGCACCCGAACGGAACTTAGCCGAGGGCGGGAAGGCCCCGCGACCCTCCGATGACACGCCGTCCGAGCAGATCCCCGCCGAGCGAACCCCGGCGGCGCAGACTCCGGTCGAGGCGGCTCCGGCGGAGCGGATCTCATCCGACCGGACCCCGTCAGGGCGAGGGGAGCACGGGCGGCCGTCCACGACGCCGAAAGCCTCGGCGCCGAGCGCGGGCACCACTCCGGGCACGACCCCCGCCCCGCGCGCTGCTTCGACCACGACCGCGCCCGTCACCGAATGGGCGGTCGCAGCGATCCCGCAGGGCGAACCCGAGTCCGTCGCGCCGACAGCCATCACGCCGACCGGTGCCGGGCCGACCTCGGCTGCTCCCGCTCGGGCTGACGCGCAGGCTCCCTCGGCCCCGTCCGCTCCTTCGGCGGCGCCGTCGGCCGAAGCCAGGGTGGCGCAGTTCCCTGTCGACGAAGAGCCCGCCGACGTCGAGGCCATGCCGGCATCGGGGTGGTACGAGCCGGGCCACGACGGCGATGTGCTCGACGATGAGCCGCCGTTCCCCGACGATGCCTACGACCCCGGTCCCGATCCGGGTCAGGGATCCTCTGCCGGCGCGCCAGAGCCTGCCATGGTCCCGGTCGGAGTGGCCGCGTCCGAAAGCGGCCGGCCGGGTCTGGCTCCGGCTCCTGCGGCCCCGTCCGGCGGACGTCAGGATCCGACGCCGCGCGCCGCGCCCCCGGCACCGATGGTCACTGACCGGACTCCGCGTTCCGCAGCCCCTGGGGTGCAGCGCTACGGCGAGGCGGTGGTGCGTCAGGTGCTCGGTGCGAAGTTCGTCCGCGAGGAGCCCTACGAGCCGCAGACCCGGTTCCAGTGATCCGGGGACAGCAGTGACCATCGACAGTGATGAACGAACGATCATGAGGATCACGAGATGTATGACGGCATCGTCCAGGAGCTGATCGACGAGTTCGGCCGCCTGCCGGGCATCGGCCCGAAATCCGCTCAGCGCATCACGTTCCACATCCTGCAGACGCCCTCCTTCGACGTGAAGCGCCTCGCCGAGCTGCTCTCCGAGGTGCGCGAGCGGGTGCGGTTCTGCGAGATCTGCGGCAATGTGGCGGAGCAGGAGCGCTGCGCGATCTGTCGCGACCCGCGCCGCAATGCCGCCCTCATCTGCGTCGTCGAGGACGCGAAGGACGTCGCCGCGATCGAGCGCACCCGGGAGTTCCGCGGGCTGTACCACGTGCTCGGCGGCGCGATCAGCCCCATCGCGGGTGTCGGGCCGGGCGACCTGCGCATCGCGCAGTTGATGACGCGCCTCGCCGACGGCACCGTGCAGGAGGTCATCCTCGCCACCAACCCCAACCTGGAGGGGGAGGCGACGGCGAGCTACCTCAGCAGGCTGCTCACCAGCATGCAGATCACCGTCTCGCGGCTCGCCTCCGGTCTGCCCGTCGGCGGCGACCTCGAATATGCCGACGAGGTCACGCTCGGACGCGCCTTCGAGGGCCGGCGCGTCCTGTGAGCGGCGTTCCCGCCGGCCCGGGAGGGCATGGCTTCAGCCGTCGCGGTTGGCTGCTCTTCGGGGCGATGTGCCTGCTCTGGGGCGTGCCCTACCTGCTGATCAGCGTGGTGGTGGAGTCGTTCTCCCCGCCGGCGATGGTCGCGGGCAGGACTCTCATCGCGGCGATCCTGCTGCTCCCGTTCGCGATCCGCAGCGGCGCGATCAAGGCCGCGTGGAAGCACTGGCCCTGGGTGCTCGCCTTCGGCCTCGTGGAGATGGCGGGTCCGTTCTTCCTGCTGGGCCATGCCGAGCAGTCCCTGCCGTCCGGCCTGACGGGGCTGCTGGTCGCCACGGTTCCCCTGTTCGCGGCGCTCATCGCCCTCGGGGGCGGAGACCGCGGCGTGCTGAGTCCGGCGCGGCTGATCGGACTGCTCGTCGGCTTCGTCGGCGTCGGCGTCGTGGTGGCGGGTCCAGGGCTCACTGGCGGCAAGGTCGATCTCCTGGCTGCGGGGGAGGTGCTGCTCGTCGCGGTGCTCTACGCGACCGCGCCGTTCATCGTCGCCCGCAAGCTCGGCCACGTGCCGTCGATCGGCACGATCACGCTCGCGCTCCTGTTCATCGGAATCCTCTACCTGCCGATCGCCCTGCTGACCCAGCATCAGGTGCCGACCCTGCCGTCGATCGCGGCGCTGATCGCCCTGGGCGTGATCTGCACCGCGATCGCATTCCTGGCCTTCTTCGCCCTCATCAAGGAGGTCGGCCCGGTCCGGGCGCCGCTGTTCACCTACGTCAACCCGGTGATCGCGATCGTCCTCGGCGCCATCGTGCTTGCCGAGCCGCTCACTCCCGGGCTGCTGGTCGGATTCCCGCTGGTGATCATCGGGTGCTGGTTCGCCGGCACCGGCGGCCGGCTGCGGCCGAGAGCGGCGGTCGACGAGACCGCCGTGGAGCTGACCGCCGAGCCGGTGCCGCCGGCCGAGGCGCACCGGCGCGCTCCGGCCGTCCCGCCGGAGGTCAGGACGCCCGACGGATCCCCTTCCACAGAGTGATCAGCAGCAGCACGAAGGCGGCCCCGATCAGGATGTGACCCGCGCCGGCGATCCCGGAGATCGCCTTGGACGCCTCGACCTTCAGCACATCCAGGATCCCGTGCCACGTCATCATCGCGCCCGTCACCAGCACGCCGGCGTTGTAGATCCAGAAGAACCAGCGGAACAGGCGGCTCGCCGACAGAGCGAACAGCTTCTCCAGTGCGAGCACGATGAGCGTGACCAGGGCGCCGAGAGCGAGCAGGTGCGTGTGCACGAGGGCGAGCTGTCCGCTGAAGCCGTTGGGAAACCCGTTCGTCTTCGTGAACTCGCGGTAGAACAGCCCTGCGGCAAGTCCCAGGGCGATCCACACGACGGCGGCGATGAACAGCTGGGTGAGGGCGCGACGCTGTGCGGGCGCGGCGGACGGCGAGGGTGCGATGTTGACGGAAGAGGTCATGCTCCCAGCCTTGGCGCATCCGCCCGCCGGCGCATCCATCGAATGAACGAGACCCGAGGGTGGGCAGACGTCCCGCTGACCCGGGAGAATCGGAGCATGAGCACCGCGCCCGCCTCCGCCCGCTGGCAGATGCTGCGCGGCGCGCGTTTCGCCCTGCACCTCATCACCGTGGTGCTCGTCGTGGTCACCACGGCCCGTGCGGGGATCGAGGGGGAGCTGCTGCCCGTTCTGCTTGCCGCGGCGGTGTACCTCGCGTGGTACGGCGCCGGCGCCGGATTCGCGCACAAGCGGGCCGCCGTCTGGTGGATGCTGGGGCTGCTCGCGATCTGGATCGGGATGCTCGCGCTGTCGGCGGAGTTCGTGTGGCTCGCGTTCCCGCTGCTGCTGCTCGCGGGCCACGTGCTGCGGCTCCCGTGGTCCCTGGCCTTCGTGGTGGCTGTGCTCGCCGCGTCGATCGTCGCGCCGATGCTGCATCCGGGCGGGGTGCAGCCCGGCACGTTGCTGGCGCACCTCATCGGCCCGCTCGTCGGGGGCGGCTTCGCCTTCGCGGTGTCCCTGGGCTACGACGCCATGCTGCGCGATGCGGCCGAGCGGGAGCGGCTCATCGACTCGATGCTGCGCGCACAGCAGGAGGCGGAGCGCCTGCACGACGAGCTCGCCGCGAGCCAGCGGGAGGCGGGCGCCACTCGTGAGCGCACTCGCCTCGCCCGCGACCTGCATGACACCATCGCGCAGGAGCTCAGCACGATCGTCATGCTCGCCCGCCTGGATCCGACGGCGCATGCGGGAGGCGTCGGCGCGGAGTCGACGGCCGCGGCCCTCGGGGTGCGCCCGGATCGCACGGCCCAGATCGAGCAACTCGCACAGCACTCGCTCACCGAGCTGCGCCGCATCGTCGCGGCCCTCGCGCCCGCGGATCTCGATGAATCCGCGCTCTCAGCCGCCCTCGCCCGCATGCTCGACGCCCTGCACGACGAGACCGGCGTCATCGGCGCGTTGCAGGTTGATCCGGACCTTCCCCCACTGTCGACGCCGATCGAGGTCGCCCTGCTGCGCGTTGCCCAGTCCGCGCTCGCGAACGTGCGTCGGCATGCGCAGGCGCAGACCGTCCAGGTCGCGCTGATGGCCCGCGGCGGATCCGTGCGACTGCGGGTCGAGGACGACGGCGTCGGGTTCGACCAGGCCGTACGCCCGTCGGACGCGTCCTACGGTCTCGCGGCGATGCGCTCGCGACTGCGCGAGGGCGGCGGAGAACTCTCGATCCGATCCGCTCCCGGTGCCGGCACCACCATCGAGGCCGCGCTGCCGCTCGGCACTCCCGCCGGTGCTCGCACCGACACCGGCGCGGGCATCGAGAGCGGAATCGGCTCCGGCACCGCCTCAGGTGCCGAGGGAGGTGCGGCATGAGCGTCCGGCTGATCATCGTCGACGACCACCCGATTGTGCGTGCCGGGATCCGCGCCGTCGTCGAGGCGCGCGGCTTCGACGTGCTCGCCGAGGTCGGCACGGGCGAAGAGGCCGTCACGGCCGCCCGCGAGCTGCACCCCGACGTCGTGCTCTGCGATCTGCGCCTCGGGGAGGGCATGGACGGGGTCGCCACGACCGCGGCGCTGCGGGCGCTCCCGGCTCCGCCCGCGGTGCTGATCCTCACCACGTTCGATCATGACGCGCAGATCGTCCGCGCGGTGGAGGCGGGCGCCGCCGGCTATCTGCTCAAGGAGGTGGGCGTCGAGGTCATCTCCCGGGCGATCGTGGACGCGGCGGCCGGATCCACGGTGCCCACCCCGGGCGGGGACGAGCGCCTGGTCGCCGCGCTGCGCGCACCACGGGTCGAGCTGACGGCGCGTGAGCAGGAGGTGCTGGCGCTTGTGGCCGAAGGACTCAGCAACCGCGAGATCGCGGTGCGGCTGTTCGTCACCGAGGCCACCGTGAAGACGCACATCGTTCATCTGCTCGACAAGCTGGGCGCTGAGAGCCGCACGGGCGCCGTCTCGGAGGCCCGTCGGCGCGGTCTGCTCTAACCGTTGCGGGCGGATGTCGCCACGGCCCACATCGACCGCGAGACTCCATCTCCGTAACGAGACTGCAGTCCAGGCACGCAGTCTCGTTACGGAGATGGAGTCTCGCGGAGGGGGCTGGGCAGAGGTAGCGCCGGATACCGTCGCAGGCGCCGTCACATACCGGATCCGGCATGGAGTGCGCTCGTAGAATGTGCGGTGGTGCGCCGCTTCCGGCGCCCGGCATCCCCCAGGAGTGATCCGTGGCCCTCATCGTGCAGAAGTACGGCGGCTCGTCCGTCGCCGACGCAGAGAGCATCAAGCGCGTCGCCAAGCGCATCGTCGACACGCGTCGCGCCGGGCACGACGTCGTCGTCGCCGTCAGCGCGATGGGCGACACCACGGACGAGCTGCTCGACCTGGCGGCTCAGGTCGCGCCGATCCCCGCGCCACGCGAGCTCGACATGCTGCTGTCCAGCGGGGAGCGCATCTCGATGGCGCTGCTCGCGATGGCGATCCATTCGATGGGCTTCGACGCGCGCTCGTTCACCGGACCGCAGGCCGGCATGCGCACTGACAGCCGGCACGGGTCCGCACGCATCGTCGAGGTCACCCCGACGCGCCTGCGCGAGGCGCTCGATGAGGGTGCGATCGTCATCGTCGCCGGTTTCCAGGGCATCAACGACGACACGCAGGACATCACGACCCTGGGCCGTGGCGGATCCGACACCACCGCGGTCGCACTGGCCGCCGCTCTCGACGCCGACGTCTGTGAGATCTACAGTGACGTCGACGGCATCTTCACGGCCGATCCGCGTGTGGTGCCGCTCGCGCACAAGCTTTCGCACGTCTCGAGCGAGGAGATGCTCGAGCTTGCCGCGAACGGCGCCAAGGTGCTGTACATCCGCGCCGTCGAGTACGCGCGCCGGCACGGCGTCCTGATCCACGCCCGGTCGAGCTTCACGTCGACGGAGGGCACCTACGTTCTGGGCGAGGGCATGAAGAACCCCCGCGAATCCGAGGGAGCTGTCATGGAAGAGCCGATCGTCGCCGGTGTCGCCACCGACCTCAGCCAGGCCAAGGTCACCGTCGCGGGCGTCCCCGACGTGCCGGGCAAGGCCGCGGAGATCTTCAAGATCGTCGCCAAGTCCGGCGCGAACGTCGACATGATCGTGCAGAACGTATCGGCCGCCTCCACGGGACGCACGGACATCTCCTTCACGCTGCCGAAGTCCGACGCCTCGGCGGCGCTCAAGGCGCTCGCCGCCGAGCAGTCCGACGTGGGCTTCGAGAGCCTCCTGCACGACGACCAGATCGGCAAGCTCTCGGTCGTGGGCGCGGGCATGCGCACCCACTCGGGAGTCTCCGCGATCCTCTTCGAAGCGCTGTCGACCTCGGGCGTGAACCTGGAGATGATCTCGACCTCCGAGATCCGGATCTCCGTCGTCGTGCGCGGCGACGAGCTCGCCGAGGCCGCACGCGTCGTGCATGCCGCGTACGGCCTGGACGGCGAGGTCGAAGCCGTCGTCGCCGCGGGCACCGGCCGCTGACCCGCCGCTGGTCTCCACTACCGGATCCGGACTTCTCCCGGACCCGGTAGAATCGCCCAAACCCTGACACCGGCGCCAGGCGCGGACTGATCCGCCATACCCGGCGACCGCGCCTCCGCCTCGTCCGCCGTCCGGCACCCGCCGCGGCACGAAGCCAAGGAAGCACCCTCATGACCCGCATCTCCGACTCAGGACTCTCCGTCGCCATCGTCGGCGCCACCGGCCAGGTGGGCACCGTCATGCGCGACATCCTCGCGGAGCGCTCCTTCCCGATCCGCGAGCTGCGCCTGTTCGCCTCGGCCCGCTCGGCCGGCACCGCGATCGACTTCGGCGGCATCCCGGTCATCGTCGAGGACGTCGAGACCGCGGATCCGGCCGGCGTCGAGATCGCGCTGTTCTCCGCCGGCGCCACCGCGAGCCGCGCCTACGCCCCCCGCTTCGCCGCGGCCGGCGCCGTCGTGGTCGACAACTCCAGCGCCTGGCGGATGGACCCCGAGGTGCCGCTCGTGGTGAGCGAGGTCAACCCCGAGGCGATCGACGACACCCCCAAGGGCATCATCGCGAACCCGAACTGCACCACGATGGCCGCGATGCCCGTGCTCAAGGCGCTGCACGACGAGGCCGGTCTCGAGCGCTTGATCGTGTCGACCTACCAGGCCGTGAGCGGATCCGGTCTCGCGGGCGCGCAGGAGCTGCTCGGTCAGGTCGAGGGCGTGCTCGCCCAGGGCGACACCCTGAAGCTCGTGCACGACGGCTCCGCACTCGACTTCCCGCAGCCGGAGAAGTATGTGGCGCCGATCGCGTTCGACGTGATTCCGCTCGCCGGATCCGTCGTCGATGATGGCCTCAACGAGACCGACGAGGAGAAGAAGCTCCGCAACGAGAGCCGCAAGATCCTCGGCCTGCCCGACCTCCGGGTCGCGGGGACGTGCGTGCGCGTGCCGGTGTTCACCGGGCACTCGCTGTCGATCAACGTCGAGTTCGCCAACGAGATCAGCCCGCAGCGCGCATACGACGTGCTCGCCGCCGCGCCGGGCGTCGTGGTCGAAGAGGTGCCGACGCCGCTGTACGCCGCAGGCAAGGACCCGAGTTACGTCGGCCGGATCCGCGCCGACCAGTCCGCACCGGAGGGCAAGGGCCTCGTGCTGTTCATCAGCAACGACAACCTTCGCAAGGGCGCCGCGCTGAACGCGGTGCAGGTTGCCGAGCTCGTCGCGGCGCGTCTGGGCGCGGGCGTCCCGGAGCGTCTGGGCGCCTGACTCGGGTTTGCCGGGCCGGTCGAAAGGCCTGGAACCGTGCAGCTCGCCTCGTGATGTCCGTCGTGGCGAATGTCCGGCGATGGATGGCCGCCTCGGCGAATATCTCGGCTCTCGCGGACAACTAGACTGTTCGAGTGACTGAATCCGTCGACGTCGTCCTCATCGGCGGTGGCATCATGAGCGCCACCCTGGGAACCCTGCTGCGTGAACTGCAGCCCGACTGGAAGGTCGTGGCCTTCGAGCGGCTGAGCGACGTCGCGGAGGAGAGCTCGAACGCGTGGAACAACGCGGGCACGGGCCACGCGGCGCTGTGCGAGCTGAACTACATGCCCGAGGGCAAGGGCGGCACGCTGGATCCGGCGAAGGCGATCGGCATCAACGAGCAATTCCAGCTCAGCCGTCAGCTGTGGTCGACGCTGGTCGACCGCGGTGTGCTCGACGCGCCCACGACCTTCATCAACTCCACGCCGCACATGACGTTCGTGCGCGGGCAGAAGGATGTCGACTACCTGCGTCACCGCTACGAGGTCCTGAAGGAGCAGCCGCTTTTCGCGGGGATCGAGTTCAGCGAGGACTCCCGCGTCATCAACCAGTGGGCGCCCCTGCTGATGGAGCAGCGCCGCAAGGGCGAGCCGTTCGCCGCGACCCGGGTGCCGAGCGGCACCGATGTCGACTTCGGATCCCTCACCCGCCAGCTCTTCGACCACCTCACCGAGGACGATCGCTTCACGCTGCTGCGCAACCATGAGGTCCGCAAGCTCAAGCAGCGCAAGGACGGCACCTGGGACGTCCGCTACCGCAACGTCGTCGGGCACACCCCGGGCTCGGTCAATGCGCGCTTCGTGTTCGTCGGGGCCGGCGGCTGGGCGCTCAAGCTGCTGCAGGGATCCGGGATCTCCGAGATCAAGGGCTACGGCTGCTTCCCGATCGGCGGCCAGTGGCTGAAGACGTCGAATCCGGCGATCGTCGCCAAGCACCAGGCCAAGGTCTACTCGCAGGCTCCGGTCGGCGCTCCGCCGATGTCGGTGCCGCACCTCGACACCCGCGTCGTAGACGGCGAGACGAGCCTGCTGTTCGGCCCGTTCGCCACGTTCAGCCCGAAGTTCCTGAAGCAGGGCGGGATGCTGGACATCGTCACCCAGGTGCGCCCGCACAACCTGGGCAGCATGCTCAAGGTCGCGTTCACGAACTTCGACCTCATCAAGTACCTGGTCAGCGAGCTGCTGAAGACGCACCGCAAGAAAGTCGACACACTGCGGGAATTCATGCCCACCGCGCAGGACGGCGACTGGGAGCTGCTCCAGGCCGGTCAGCGCGCGCAGGTCATGAAGGGCGGCAAGCTGCAGTTCGGCACAGAGGTCGTCGCGGCCGCCGACGGCACGATCGCGGGCCTGCTCGGGGCCTCCCCGGGAGCGTCCACCGCGGTGCCGGTCATGCTGGACGTGCTGCAGCGCTGCTTCCCGGAGCAGTACGGCGAGTGGGAGCCGAAGCTGCAGGAGCTGATCCCGACCCTCGGCGAGAAGCTCAACGACTCCGCCGCCGACGCGCGCGCATCGATGGGCGCCACCGCGAAGACGCTCGACCTGACGGCCTGATCCGACGCCGTGGCCAAGCTGTACTTCCGCTACGGGGCGATGAACTCCGGCAAGTCCACGGCGCTGCTGCAAGCCGCGTACAACTACGAGGAGCGCGGCCAGCACGTGCTGCTGGCCAAGCCCGCGATCGACACCAAGGGCGCTTCGCAGGTGGAGAGCCGCCTCGGCATGACCCGTGAGGTCGACTTCCTGATCGGGGCGGGGGAGGGTGCGCGAGCGCTGTTCCATCGCGAGCGCGACCGTGTCCGGCGTGCCGGCAACGACGTCGCCTGCCTGCTCGTGGACGAGGCGCAGTTCCTGGATCCGGCGCAGGTCGACGACCTGTTCCGCATCTCGGTCGAGGATGACATCCCGGTGCTCGCGTACGGCATCCGCAACGACTTCCTCACTCACGCCTTCCCGGGATCCGGACGCCTGCTCGCGATCGCGCACACGCTCGAGGAGCTCAAGACGATCTGCCGTTGCGGTCGCAAGGCCGTGTTCAACGGACGCCGGATCGGGGACCGCTTCGTGTTCGACGGCGACCAGGTCGCGATCGACGGCGCGGGCGATGAGCTCGTCACCACCTACGAGTCGCTCTGCGGTCACTGCTACCTGCAGGAGTCCGGCGGCCGCCTGGGCTGACCTTCTCCCTTCGAGTTGTCCCCCTCAGCACGGTCCATGGCCCGTGCTGAGGGGGACAACTCGGTTGTGAAGGGTGGTTGCGTGGTCTGACCACACGCCCTAAGCTGTGGTCTGACCACAGGAGGACCGATGCCCGACCGCAGCGACACGCCCGCGCGCACCTGGCGCACGGTGCTGCAGCACGTCGAACAGCGACTCCTGGATGGCGAGCTCGGCCCCGGTAACAGGCTGCCCAGCGAACGCGATCTGGCGGCCGGGCTCGGGGTGGGCCGCTCCAGCGTGCGCGAGGCGATCCGGGTGCTCGAGGTGATGGGACTCATCCGCACGTCGACCGGATCCGGCCCGCAGGCGGGGGCGATCGTCATCGCCGCTCCCGGAGGGGGTCTTTCCGCGCTGCTGCGTCTCCAGGTCGCCGCGCAGAGTTTCCCGATCGCCGACGTCGTCGGAACCCGCCTCATCCTGGAACAGGCCGTCGTCACAGCTCTCGCCGGGGGAGAGGGCGATACAGCGGAGGCCCATCGGCTCCTCGACGCGATGGACGCCGACCTGGATGCCGCCGACTTCCTCGCCCTTGACGCGCAGCTGCACCTCACGCTGGCCGAGGCCAGCGGCAACACCGTGGTCTCGGCGATGATGACGGGCCTGCGCGACAGCATCGAATCGTACGTCCGCACCGGATCCGCCGGAATCGATGATTGGACGGACATGACGGCGCGGCTCCGCGCCGAGCATCGCGACATCGTCCGTGCGATCGATGAGGGCCGCGCCGACGCGGCGGCGGCGCTCGTGCGCGACCACATCACCGGCTACTACGCCGCGACCGGCTTGGCCGGCGCGGCCGACACGAACCCTTGATCGGAAGGACCCTCCATGGTGCAGCGCCAGCTCCCCAACCCCGCCGAGATCTTCGAGCTGATGAGTTTCAAGAAGCCCGAACTCGACGGCACGAAGCGCCGCCTTGAGGGGGCGCTGACGATCTCGGATCTGCGCACGATCGCGAAGCGTCGCACGCCCAAGGCCGCCTTCGACTACACCGACGGTGCGGCCGAGGGCGAGCTGTCGCTGGCACGCGCCCGGCAGGCGTTCGAGGATGTGGAGTTCCACCCGGGGATACTCGCCCCGGCCCCCGAGCTGGACATGTCCACGACGATCCTCGGCGCTCCGAGCGCGTTGCCCTTCGGGATCGCGCCGACGGGGTTCACGCGCCTCATGCAGACCGAGGGCGAGGTCGCCGGGGCGGGTGCCGCCGCGGCCGCCGGGATCCCCTTCACGCTGTCCACGCTCGGAACGACCTCGATCGAGGACGTCAAGGCCACCAACCCGCACGGGCGCAACTGGTTCCAGCTGTACGTGATGCGCGACCGTGAGATCTCCTACGGCCTCACCCGCCGCGCCGCCGAGGCCGGGTTCGACACACTGATGTTCACGGTCGACACTCCGGTCGCGGGTGCGCGCCTGCGGGACAAGCGCAACGGGTTCTCGATCCCGCCGCAGCTCACCCTCGGAACCATCATCAACGCGATCCCGCGGCCGTGGTGGTGGATCGACTTCCTGACCACTCCCAAGCTCGAGTTCGCGTCGCTGTCGACAACCGGGGGCACCGTCGGAGAGTTGCTCGATGCGGCGATGGATCCCACGATCGGCTATGACGATCTCGAGGTGATCCGCGGCATCTGGCCCGGCAAGCTCATCGTGAAGGGCGTGCAGACGGTCGAGGACGCGGTGCGGCTGAAGGACACCCACGGCGTGGACGGCGTGGTGCTCTCCAACCACGGCGGCCGTCAGCTCGACCGGGCGCCGATCCCGTTCCACCTGCTGCCGCAGGTGCGCAAGACCGTGGGCGAGGACTTCACGGTCATGGTCGACACCGGCATCATGAACGGCGCCGACATCGTCGCCGCGGTCGCCCTGGGCGCGGACTTCACGCTCATCGGGCGCGCCTACCTGTACGGCCTCATGGCCGGCGGACGCCGCGGAGTGGACCGCACGATCGCGATCCTGCGCACCGAGATCGAACGCACGATGCGCCTGCTCGGGGTCTCATCGCTGGCCGAACTGGAACCGCGTCACGTCACCCAGCTCACCCGCATGGTGCCGGTGGCGTCGAGCGCCGCCGAGGTCGCGACGCGATGACCTCCGATGCCTCGGGCCGGGTCGACGTCGAGGACCGGCGCATCGACGGTCCGCATGGAGCGATCCCGGTGCGGGTGTATCACCCGTCCGCGCCCGCGGGGCCAGGGCTGGTCTGGCTGCACGGTGGCGGCTTCTCCGGGGGCGACCTGGACATGCCGGAGGCGGACTGGGTCTCACGCTCCTTCGCGGAGCGCGGCATCGCGGTCGTCTCCGTGGACTACCGGCTGGCGCCGCCGCGTCTCAGTGGGGTCGCGCGTGCCGGGCTGAGCGGCGCGCACCACCCGGTGCCCGTGGACGATGTCGTGGCGGCCTTCGCCTGGGCGGTGGAGTCCGGGGTCGCCGGCGGACCGTGGGCGCTCGGCGGCACCAGCGCCGGCGGCAACCTCGCGGCCTCCGCCACGCTGCGGCTGTCCGGCCGGGCCGGTACCGCGATGCCGGCCCTGGCCGTGCTGGCGTATCCGACGCTCCTGGCGGTGCAGCCTGCGCCGGATCAGGCGTTACGTGCTGCGCTGGACGCGGATCCCGACGCCGACGTGTTCGGTCCGGACTCCGTACGCACGATGTACGAGAACTACCTCGGGGGCCCGGTGAGCCAGGCGACGCCGTCGGCGGCCCCCGGCCTCGCGAGCATCGCCGAGGTGGCGGGCTACCCGCCCGTGATCATGATCAACGCCGAGGTCGACGAGCTCCGCGTGTCGGGGGAGCTCTTCGCCCGCACGCTCGCGGCCGCGGGGATCCCGGTCGAGGTCGCCACCGAACCCGGCACGACACACGGCTACCTCAACCGCCCCGAAGAGGCGGCGGCGACAGCCTCGATCGAGCGCTATGCCGCGCGGATCCGCGGGCTCGCGCGAGACGTCGACTGAGGCGTCAGAGCGCCTGTCGGGCGACGGAATCGGCGTCCAGCACGGGCAGCAGGGCGTCGAGGTGGTCCGCGGTGTCCTCCCAGCCCTCCACGGCGACGCAGGGCACGCCGAGGGCCTTGACGGGGTAGTCGTTGCCGCCCTCGTCGAGGCGGTCGCCGTAGAAGAGCATGTCCGTGAAGGGGATCGCGGTTCGTTCGGCGAGCTCGGTCATGCCGTAGGCCTTGTCGATGCCGGCGCGCGTGATGTCGATCGACGTGGATCCGCCGGAGCGGACTTCGAGGTCGGGTATGCGGGGGGCGACGGCGTCGCGGAGGGCGGCGCGCCGCGATCCGTCGGGGTCCCAGGCCTTCTTCGCGTCGTGGGGGGCCTTCTGACCGAGGGCGGAGAAGGTGATCTGCGAGCCGCGGTCTTCGAGGATGGGGCCCCAGGTCTCGCTCTCCCAGAGTCCGAGGCGGTGCGCCTCTTCTTCGAGGGCGGCGAGAGCGGCGGTCTTCTGCTGGTCGCTGAGGTCGCGGGCGTAGACGAGGGTGAAGTCGGATCCGTCGTGACGAAGGTAGCGGGTGCCGCAGGTGGGCAGCAGGTGGATGCGCTGCAGGAGCCGGGCGTCGGCGCCGAGCCGGGAGACGACCTGGGTGCGGAACTGCTCCTCGTTGCCGCCGGAGATGATCGCGACCTCGACCCGCTGCGCCAGGGCGAGGAGCAAGTCGGCGATGCGGGGATCGATCGCGCTCTTGGAGGGCGCGAGAGTGTCGTCGAGGTCGAAGGCGACCAGGCGGGGCGTCGTCATAGCAGTTCCAGCGTAGAGGATCCGGGTGAGAGGGAGCCGGGCCGGGTTCTCGACGCTGTCTAGGAGCCCTTTCTTCACTACCGCGATCAAACGCAAGTGAGGGACCGGCCCTGGCGGGCTGGTCCCTCACTTGCGTTTACGTCGGGGTGACAGGATTTGAACCTGCGGCCTCTTCGTCCCGAACGAAGCGCGCTACCAAGCTGCGCCACACCCCGTGGCAACCGTTCAAGTCTATACGGCGAGCGCGCCAGGAGCGAATCGAGGTGGAACCCGCGCGTGGCGGGCCGAAGCTGCCGCGGCCATGAGGATCTTCGTCGCGCGGCCGCGAACGTCAGGTGGCCGGCACCCATTCGACGTTCATGTCGGGACGGATCACGACCGTCTCGCCGGGCTGGAGGGGGTGATCACCCGGGTCGGAACCGACGTGGTTGTACCGCCCGACCATGAGGGGGTTCGTGCAGAGACGGTCGCCGACGCTCCACGTGTTGTCTCCGGGTGCGGCCGTGTAGCTGACGATATTCCCCACTGCGTCGCGGCTCACCGTTCCGGTCGCGCCCGTGGAAGATCCGCGGTCTTCCGCCTCACCGATGAGCCTGCCGTAACTGTGGCTGTTCACCTCGAAGATCTCGATCTTCGAGTAGCTCGTGCACCCCTTCGGGAGTTCGCTCGCTTTCACGCTGATCCCGTCGCCGAGCCAGATGACGCGGTCCGGGTCGGGGGACGGCATGGACGTGGGATCAGGTGTGGCTTCAGTTGCGCTTTCCGCGGTCGGCTGAACGTGACGTGCAGACGTGACGGCCGAGACGACGGGCACTGCGGCCACAGCCGCGAGGCAGGCGACGGCGAGACCGACGATCGTGTACGTGATCATCGAGGAGCGCTTCATGGTTCGAACCCAACGCTCCGAAGATAAGAATTCACCGAAGATCAGGATTCCGAGGCCAGTCAGCCCCGGGGCAGCAGCGTCAGCAGCGTCGCCTCGGGGCGGCAGGCGAAGCGGATCGGCGCGTAGATCGAGTGCCCGCAGCCGGCGCTCACGTTCAGCGGCACCGTGCGTCCGGCGTGCGTCCAGGTGCTGAGACCCTTCGCCTGCTTCAGCGGAATGTCGCAGTTGGCCACGATCGCGCCGAAACCGGGGACGCAGACCTGGCCGCCATGCGTGTGGCCGCCCAGGATCGCGTCGGCGCCGAGATCGGTGAACGAGTTAAGCACGCGCTGGTACGGTGCGTGCGTGACGCCCAGGACGGGCACGTCGGCCGGGCGAGGTCCCAGTGCGTCGATCGCGGCAGGCAGCGCATCGAGATCGTCCCAGTCGCGGTGCGCGTCGTCGACGCCGAACAGATCCACCCGCTCGCCGGCCACGGTCAGTGACGTCGCAGCATTGTTCAGATCGTGCCAGCCCAGTTCGTCTGTGAAGAACGCATCCATGGCTGGTGTGTCGAGTTTCGGCGCCGTAGCGACGCGTGCCGACGGGCCCGTGAAATAGCGGAAGGGGTTGCGCGGCGACGGCGCGTGGACGTCGTTCGAGCCGTGCACGAAGACGCCCGGCGTTCCGGCGAACGGGGCGAACGCCGCGCGGACGCCTTCGAGTCCGCGCTCATGACCGAGGTTGTCGCCGGTGTTCACGACGAGGTCGGGGCGCAGTTCCGCCAGCGAAGCGAGCCAGCGCTGCTTACGGTGCTGCCACGGCGCCATGTGGGCGTCGGACACGTGCAGGATCCGCAGCGGGCGCGATCCTGCGGGCAGCGATCGCGCGGTCGCGTGGCGCAGCGTGAAGAGGTAGCGCTCGATGCCGATGCCCCAGGTGGCGGCCGCGACACCGGCGGCCCCCACCGCACCGAGTGCGATGAGGGCCGAACGGGTGGTGCGAGAGGTCGTCATCCTCAGCAGTTCTTCTTCACGTAGTTGAGCGTGACGGAGGAGCCCTTCGGAGCCGCTGTCCCTGCGGCGGGGTTCGTCGCGGACACGGTGCCGGAATCGTCGCCGTTACCCGGGGTGCAGGTGCCCTTCGCCGCCTGGAAGCCCGCGGCCTTCAGCGCGTTGGCCGCGTCGCCCATTGTCATGCCGACCACGTTCGGCACCGTGGCGCCCTGGCCATTGCTCGGCGAGATCGTGATCGTGCTGCCCGTGACGACCTGACCGGGACCCGGATCCTGCTGGGCGACTTGATCCGTCGGCAGGTTGCTCTGCACGGCGGCGCCGACGGAGACGGAGAATCCGGCGCCCTGGAGCGTCTGCGTCGCCTGGTCGACGGTCATGCCGACCACGCTCGGCAGGTTCGTGTACGACTGCTTGAGCGCGCTTTGGTTCGGACTTGGGAAGTCGCCTCCAGGGAACAGGCTGTCCGCAGCCGTCAGAATGTCCCTGCCCAGGCCGTAACGGATGTTGTTCACGCTGGTGCCCTGCGTCTCGAAGTCGTCGATGACGACGTTGCCGCTTGCCTGGCCGACCCAGATTCCCGTGGTGGACGCCGTCGATGACGCCATGAGCATCGTCTGCTGGTTGTTGTGCGAACCGGTCTTGCCGATGAGTGACGTGCCATCGCCTGGGTTTGCCTGAGAACCCGTGCCGCCACCGCTCATGACGCCCTGCAGCGCATACGCCGCCGCCGCGGCGATCTCCGGCTTGATGACTTCGGTGCACGTGGTCGGCGGCAGAGAGAGCTCAGAGCCGTCGGGTCCGGTGATCTTATCGATCGCGTGCGGCGCGCAACGGGTGCCGTTGTTCGCGATAGCTGCGTACACGGAGGCCATGTCGAGCGGCGCGATGTTCTTCGATCCGAGCACGTCGAACGGTGCAGGTGCGGATGCGAGAGTATTCCCCTGGTCATCGAGAATCTCGGCCCGATTGTTCACCGGGATCATCGCGCCCTTGTACTCGGTGCCCAAGTGCAGACCCATCCGAGCTGCGACGTCGTTGATGTCGCAGAGGTCGAGCTTTGCGGCCATCGCCAGGAAGCCGCTGTTCAGTGACGCCGCGGTGAACTGCATCGGCGTGCCGACATAGCCGCGCTGATTCTGGAAGTTGCCGATCTCACCGGTGTCGGCGGGCATCGTATCGGTGCCGCACTTGAACGTAAGCCGCTGCAGGTTGCCGTTCACCGACTCGCGGAGAGAATGTCCCTTTTCCAGCCAGTCGATGAGGGTGAAGACCTTGTAGGTGGATCCGACCGAGAAGCCGATGCCTCCGCCGTGAGCCTGATCGGCCGCGTAGACGATGCCCGTCTGCCCAGGAGGCGCGTCTTGCGCCTCGTTGAAAACAGTGTTCTGCGCGAGCGCGAGGATCCTGCCGGTCTTGGGGTCGAGGTTCACGGCCGCCGCTCCGAAGTCCATGCCGTCGATCGTCGGAGTGGTGCGGTCGTGCATGGCTTGCACGGCGGCGCCCTGCATCGGCGCGGACAGGGTCGTGTAGACGTTCAGGCCACCGCGAAGCAGCTTGTCCGAGCGATCCTTCTGCGGTCCGAGTGCGGAGTCGAGCGATGAGTCACCCTCGAGCGTCGCCTGCACATACTTGCAGAAGTAGGCGTTGTCGCCTGCGTCAGCACAACCTGAAGAGGGCGTCTTGATCGCCGGTGTGATCGGCTGCGCCTTGTCGGCCTCGTACTCCGCCTCGGTGATCTTTCCGAGAACTTCCATGCGGCTGAGCACATAGTTCCGGCGCACGAGAGTGTCGTGGTAACCGTCCGCCTGCGAGTTCTTGCAGTTCTTGCCGTCCTTGTCGCAGTCGTACGTGCCACCGGGCATGTCGATACGGAAGGCGTTCGGGTTCTGCACCATGCCGACGAGCGTCGCGGCCTGCACTGCGTTGAGCTGCGAGGCGGAGACGCTGAAGTAGCGCTGCGCCGCGGCCTCGATGCCGTACGTGGTGCCGCCGAAGTTCACCAGGTTCAGGTAGCCGATGAGGATGTCGTTCTTGGAATACTGCTTCTCGATCGCCGTGGCGTAGCGGATCTCCTGCAGTTTGCGGGCGATGCCCTTGGAGCCGACGGCGGAGGCCGCGTCGACCCAGCACTGCTGGAGCTTGTCGTCACGCTTCTCGTCGGAGAGGGGAACGCCCTTCTCGCACTCCTGCAGCAGAACGTTCTTCACGTACTGCTGGCTGATGGACGACCCGCCGTTGGTGGCGGATCCGCTCACGTTGCCGACGACGGCCTTGATGGTTCCGGCGATGTCGATCCCGCCGTGCGAGTAGAAGTTCTTGTCCTCGCTCGCCAGCAGCGCGTCGTACAGCACTGGAGCGACCTGGTTGTAGGTCACCGGAACGCGGTTCTGGTCGTAGAACCGCGCCATGACCTGATCGTTGCCGGCGGCGTCCTTGGAGTAGATCGTCGTCGGCTGCATCGGACGGTCGACCTTCAGATTGGAGGGCAGGCCTTCGAACATGTCGATCGACTGGGCGGCGGCAGCTCCGGTGACGGCGAACACCGGAGTGACAGTGGCCGTGACGAGCACACCGGCGACGACGCTGAGACCGACAAGGCCGGCCAGGCCGCTGAGCACACCGGTGAGCGTGCGTTTGGTCTGAGGCATACGCTTGATCGTAGGGGAGTTCCCTGAACGCAAACTTTGACGCGCCCGAGCGCGTCCGTCCCTCCGGGAGAGCCATGACCACGTGGGAATACCTCACCACACCGCTGCTGATCCACAACACCGCCGCCATCCTGAACAACTGGGGCAAGCAGGGCTGGGAGCTGGTGCAGGTCGTCACCGGGCCCGAGGGCGGGCTCGTCGCGTACCTCAAGCGCCCGGTCGGCGGCGACAGCGCCGCCAACACCGGCCTTTCCGCGGCCGCGGAGGCCGCGCGCCAGTTCGAAGGAGAATCTGCATGACCATCAGCGCCCGCCTCGCCGAGCTCGGCATCGAGCTGCCGTCCGTCGCCGCCCCTGTGGCCGCCTACGTGCCCGCCCGGGTGCATGCCGGACTCGTGTACACCTCCGGTCAGCTGCCGTTCGTGGCCGGATCCCTCCCCACGACGGGCAAGGTCGGCGCGGAGGTCCCGGCGGATGCCGCCAAGGGGCTCGCCCGCGTGTGCGCGCTGAACGCGATCGCCGCGGCCGCCGATGCGGCCGGCGGCGTGGACCGCCTCGGCGGAGTGCTGCGCGTGGGCGGTTTCGTTGCCTCGGACCCGTCGTTCTCGGGCCAGCCCGGCGTGATCAACGGCGCGAGCGAGGTGCTGGGTGAGGTCTTCGGCGACGCCGGCAAGCACGTCCGTGCCGCCGTCGGCGTGTCGGTGCTGCCACTGGACAGCCCGGTCGAGGTCGAGGTCGTCTTCACCCTCGCCTGAGTCCTTCACGACAGAAGGGGCCGCTCTCCGTTCGGAGAGCGGCCCCTTCTGCTGTCGTGGGGACCGGATCCGCTACTTCACCTGCGCCGAGATGGTCGACATCACCATCGTGTCGGCGAGGGTCGTCGTGTCGCCGACCTCACGGCCCTCGGCCACGTCGCGCAGCAGGCGGCGCATGATCTTGCCGGAGCGGGTCTTGGGCAGCTCGCCGACGATGTAGACGTCACGCGGGCGGGCGATCGGGCCGATCTGCTCGCCGACCCAGCCTCGCAGCAGCTGCGCGAGGCCCTCGGGGGAGTGCGCCTTGAGGTAGCTCTCCTTGATGATGACGAACGCGACGACCGCCTGACCCGTGGTCTCATCGGAGGCGCCGACCACGGCGGCCTCGGCGGTCGCCTCATGTGCCACGAGGGCGGACTCGATCTCGGCGGTGGAGAGGCGGTGGCCGGACACGTTCATCACGTCGTCGACACGGCCGAGCAGCCACAGGTCGCCGTCCTCGTCGAAACGCGCGCCGTCACCCGCGAAGTAGTAGCCCTGCTTCTCGAACTTCTCCCAGTACGTCTCCTTGAACCGTTCCGGGTCGCCCCAGATGCCGCGCAGCATGCTCGGCCACGGCTCGGTGATCGCCAGCAGTCCGCCCCCGCCGATGCCCACGGTGGTGCCGTCGTCGTCGACCACGTCGATCGAGATGCCGGGCACCGCCACCTGCGCCGAGCCCGGCTTGGTCGCGGTGATGCCGGGGAGCGGCGAGACCATGATCGCGCCGGTCTCGGTCTGCCACCAGGTGTCCACGATCGGCGTGCGGCTGCCGCCGATGACATCGCGGTACCAGATCCAGGCTTCGGGGTTGATCGGCTCGCCGACGGATCCGAGCAGGCGCAGGGAGGTCAGGTCGTACCGATTGGGGATCTCGCGGCCCAGCTTCATGAAGGAGCGGATCGCGGTGGGGGCCGTGTAGAGCGTGGTGACGCCGTACTTCTGGATGATGTCCCACCAGCGTCCCTGCTGCGGGGTCTCCGGCGTGCCCTCGTACATGACCTGCGTGGCGCCGTTGGCGAGCGGCCCGTACGCCACGTACGAGTGCCCGGTGACCCAGCCGATGTCGGCGGTGCACCAGTAGACGTCGGTCTCGGGCTTCAGGTCGAAGACGACGCGGTGCGTGTACGACGCCTGCGTGAGGTAGCCGCCGGAGGTGTGCAGGATGCCCTTGGGCTTCCCGGTGGTACCGGAGGTGTAGAGGATGAACAGCGGGTTCTCCGCGGGGAACGCCTGCGCGTCGTGCGCGTTCGAGGCCGCGCTCACCACGTCGTGGTACCAGAGGTCGCGCTCGTCGTCCCAGTCGATCTCGTTCTCGCAGCGCTTCACCACGAGCACGTGCTCGACGGTGTTCTGCTCGCCGTCGCCCCGGTCGGCGAGCGCCTGGTCGACCGTCGGCTTGAGCGCGGACGCCTTGCCCTTGCGGTAGCCGCCGTCGGCGGTGATCACGAGCTTCGCGCCGGCGTCGTCGATGCGCGAGCGCAGGCTGTCGGCGCTGAAGCCGCCGAAGACGACGGAGTGGATCGCGCCGATGCGCGCGACGGCGAGCATCGAGGCCACGGCCTCGGGGATCATCGGCAGGTAGATGGCGACGCGGTCGCCGTGGCCGACGCCGAGCCCTTCGAGCACGTTCGCCAGGCGCTTGACCTCGTCGGTCAGCTCGGCATAGGTGATCCGGCGCTCATCGCCGGGCTCGCCCTCCCAGAGCAGGGCGACGCGGTCGCCGTTTCCGGCCTCGACGTGCCGGTCGAGGCAGTTGTATGCGACGTTGAGCTCGCCGTCCGCGAACCACTTCGCGAAAGGAGGCGCGGACCAGTCCAGCACCTCGGTGAACGGTGTGTGCCAGTGCAGCTCGCGGGCCTGCTTCGCCCAGAACGCCTCGCGATCGGTGGCCGCCTCGGTGTAGATCTCCGGCTGCGCGACGGCCGCCGCGGCGAACTCGGGGGAAGGCGGGAAGACGCGGGTCTCGTCGAAGACGTGATCGATCTGGCTGCTCATGATGAGAGGGCGCTCCTTTGCGGCGGGGGGCATCGCGGCGTGAGCCGGGACATCGGCGAATCTAGCCGTGCCCAGAGTCTCTCACTACCGACGGAAGTCGGTACTCGGATCCGTTTTGTACAGTTCCTTTTCAGACGTACACTGTCCGACGGCCGATCAATCGAATCCGGCTTTCCTGCGGCTCCGACGGTTCCCCCCACCGCCGGCCGCAGTCGGGCGGCATCCCATTCCCCCCGTGGGATGCCGCCCACCTCTCTTCTCCCCGCGGCGTGCGCCACGGCCTCCGCGTCGCACTTCTGCAGGACGATCGCGTCTCCGGAGGAGGATCCGGCCGGATCCGTCCTGCGGAATGGCATTTCTCCTGTCGACCCACGGGGCGCGACCGCCGGCGTCGCAGGCCGCCGCTCGCTCCGCACAGACCGGCCGGACCGCAGGTTGTGCACGGGTTGCGCGAACCCCGTCCTGCGCTGGGACGTGGATCCCTAGCGTCGGGACATGGCCTCGCCCTTCGTGATCGTCCCGCGCGGATCCGCTGCCGCCGCCGAGCGGCTGGAACTGGATCCGGCATTCGGCGAGCTGGCCGTGCACGCCGCAGATCCGCAGGTGACGGATCTGTTCCTGAACGGTGCCGGCGGCCTCTTCCTCGATCGCGGCGCCGGCGCCGAGCCGGTGCCCGGATGGACCGCGTCGGAGCGCGAGGTGCGCGAGCTCGCCGTGCGGCTGGTGGCGCTCGGCGGCCGGCACCTCGACGATCAGGCGCCCTGCGTGGACGTGCGGCTCGCCTCGGGCGTCCGCGTGCATGCCGTGCTCGCGCCGGTGTCGACCAGCGGAACCGCGGTCTCGGTGCGGATCCCGCGGGTGCGCGCTGCGGATCTCGACGACCTGGGCCGGCTCGGCGCTGTCGACGCGGCGCAGCGGGCCTGGCTCGAGCGGACGGTGCGCGAGCGGAAGAACGTGCTGATCACGGGAGGCACCGGCACGGGGAAGACCACGATGCTTGCGGCCCTGCTCGCGCACGTGCCGCCGCAGGAGCGGATCGTCACGATCGAGGACGTCGCCGAACTGCGGCCCCGGCATGCGCACCATGTGTCACTCGAGGCCCGGCAGCCGAACCTGGAGGGCGTCGGCGCGATCGGCGTGGCCCGCCTCGTGCGCGAGTCCCTGCGGATGCGGCCGGACCGGCTGATCGTGGGGGAGTGCCGCGGGGAGGAGATCCGAGATCTGCTGACCGCGCTCAACACGGGCCACGACGGCGGCGCGGGCACCCTGCACGCGAATGGACTCGCCGACGTTCCCGCCCGGCTGGAAGCGCTCGGCGCACTGGCGGGGATGGATCCGCCCGCGCTCGCACGTCAGGCCGTGAGCGCGTTCGCCTTTGTGCTGCATCTGGTGCGCGCCACGGGCGGGGTGCGCCGGCTCGCGCAGGTGGGCGTGCTGCGGCTGGAGGGCGAGCACCTGGGCATCGAGGAGGTGCAGCCGTGGTGAGGCGCGTGAAGCGGTGGCCCGGAGCTGGCGGGCGTGTTCGGTCGGGGCATCGGCGTCTGCGAGGTGGAGGCGAACGCAGCGAGGCCGAGGTCGCGGAGGTCGTGCGCACACTGGCCGTGCTGCTGCAGGCGGGCGCGGCGCCGCTGACAGCCTGGCGGCACCTGGCGGAGAGCGGCTCGGCCGACGCCGTCGACGTGCTCGCCGATGTGGAGCACGGACGTGCGCTGGTCGATGCGATCCGCATCCGGGGCGGGGTGTGGCGCACGGTCGCGGCGGCGTGGGGGATCGCCGCGACCGTGGGCGCACCGCTGGGGGAGGTGCTGCGCGCGATCGCCGCGGCACTCGAGGGTGCCGGTGACATCAGGGCCGAGATCTCGGTTGCGCTCGCGGAACCTGCCGGCACGGCCCGGCTCATGCTGTGGCTGCCGCTGGTCGGCCTGCTACTCGGCACCGCCCTCGGCTTCGACACCGTGACGGTGCTGCTCACGCAGCCGGCCGGATGGGCATGCCTGGCATCCGGGTTGGGGCTGCTGTGGGCCGCGCGCGCATGGACCAGAGCCCTGGTACGGCGGGCCGCCCCGCAACCGGGGGTCCCGGGGATCCGCGCGGAGCTGCTCGTGGTCGCGCTCACGGGCGGAACCGCGATCCCGCGCGCCCGTTCGCTCGTGGAGCAGGAGAGCACGGCGGACGATGACCCTGCGACTGCCGAGGAGGCGATCGAGCGCGTGCTGCGTCTGTCCAGGGCTGCCGGAGTGCCGGCGGTGGAACTGCTGCGGGCCGAGGCGGATCGCGCGAGGCGGGATGCCCGCACCGCCGGTCGCACGGGCGCCGCGCGGCTGAGCTCGCGCCTGCTGCTCCCACTCGGGGCCTGCACGCTGCCGGCGTTCATGCTGCTGGGCGTCGCGCCCCTGATCCTGAGCGTGCTGTCGACGACCCCGCTGCCGTTCAACTGAGCCCGACGGCTCCCGACCTGGTGCCGTCATCCGCAAGAGAAGAGAGAAGGAACACCATGAACCAGATCCATCCCAGGGTCGACGTGACGTCGTCGTCGATCCGGCATTCCGACGCGGCCTCGTCGGCGTCGCCCATCGTCGCCCTGCCGCCGCTCACCCGGCGGCGGGCGGCCCTGCTTTTCGGCGACGAGACCGGCGCCGCCACGGCGGAGTACGCCATCGCGACGATGGCGGCGGTCGCCTTCGCCGGCTTGCTCGTCGTGATCATGCGCAGCGATGAGGTGCGCGGGATCCTGACGGATCTCGTGCGCCGTGCGCTGACGGTGGCATGACGCCGCGGAGCCCGTTCGGTCGCCGTCCTGGTCGCGGGCATGCCCCGGCCGGGGCTGCGCACCGCGATCGGGAGCGCGGGTCCGCGACGGCGGAGCTCGCCGTCGCCCTGCCGATCGTCGTGCTGACGATGCTGCTCGGCGTCGGCGCGCTGGGTGCGGGCATGCGCATGGTGGCGCTGCAGGATGCGGTGGCCGACGCTGCGCGCATCCTCGGGCGAGGGGACGAAGCGGGGGGAGCCGGGGCTGCCGTGGCGCGAGCGGATCCGGCGGCGGGATTCGCTGTGAGCAGATCCGACGACCTGGTGTGCGTCACTGCGTCGGCCGAGACGCGCATCCTCGGCGGAATCGCCGTGCCGATCCACGCGACCGGGTGTGCCCTGGATGGGGGCCGGTGATGGCGGGCTCCGCACTCGCGGTCGGCGGGATCGCCGTGACGGCAGTGCTCGGGCTCGGCGCTGCCATGATCGGCGGGGCCGGTGCGACATCGCAGCGGATGGCCGCGGCCGCCGACGCCGCAGCACTGGCCGCGGCCGACACGCTCTCGGGAGCGATCCCCGCGGCGGATGACCCCTGCGCCCTCGCCGCCCGGGTCGCGCAGGCGCACCAGGCGGCTCTGCAGGACTGTCGCATCGAGGGCGCTGTGGTCATCGTGCACGTCGCGGCGGCGTACGCTGGATTCCCGGCCGTCGCCGGATCCCGTGCAGGACCACCCGAACTTCCTGCGGGCGACGGATGATCGTGCTGAGTCCCCGACTCCGGTGCGGTGTGTATGGTGTGCTTCGACGAAAGGACGCACCCGTGGCGCAAGGCAAGAAGCTTGTCATCGTCGAGTCCCCGACGAAGATGAGGTCCATTCAGGGCTATCTCGGCGAGGGCTTCGAGGTGCTCAGCTCGGTGGGTCACATCCGTGACCTGGCCGACAAGAAGGACATCCCGGCCGCTGACAAGCAGGCGTACGGCAAGTACTCGATCGACGTCGACCACGACTTCGACCCCTATTACGTGGTCTCGGATCGCAAGACCAAGACCGTCGCCGAGCTGAAGCGCGCGCTGAAGACCGCCGACGAGCTCTTGCTCGCCACCGATGAGGACCGCGAGGGCGAGGCCATCGCGTGGCATCTCCTGGAGACGCTGAAGCCCAAGGTGCCGGTCAAGCGGATGGTCTTCCACGAGATCACCAAGGATGCGATCCAGGCCGCGGTCGGCAACACCCGCGAGCTCGACCTCGCGCTCGTCGACGCGCAGGAGACCCGCCGGATCCTGGACCGCCTGTACGGGTGGGACGTCTCGCCGGTGCTCTGGTACAAGGTCAAGTCGGGCCTCTCCGCGGGTCGCGTGCAGTCGGCTGCCACCCGAATGATCGTGGACCGCGAGCGTGAACGCATGGCGTTCGTCTCGGCCGAGTACTGGGATGTGGACGCCACGGCATCCGCGTCGGGCTCGGCCTTCACGGTGCGTCTGGTCCGCCTGGACGGCGGCGCGATCGCCCGCGGCACGGACTTCGACGACAACGGCGCTCTGAAGAGGGCGGTCGTCATCCTCGATGAGAAGGCGGCCGCCGCGCTCGCCGCCGCCGTCGACGCCGTCGGATCCGGCACCGTCACCAAGGTCGAGGCGAAGCCCGGCACCCGCAGCCCGTACGCCCCCTTCACGACCTCCACGCTGCAGCAGGAGGCGGGGCGCAAGCTCTCGATGAGCGCGAAGCAGGCGATGAGTGTCGCCCAGCGTCTCTACGAGAAGGGCTACATCACCTATATGCGCACCGACTCGGTCGCTCTCAGCACCCAGGCGGTGCAGGCGGCCCGGTCGCAGGCGGTCGCGCTCTACGGCGATGCGGCCGTGCCGCTGAAGCCCCGCGTGTACAAGGGCAAGAGCAAGAACGCGCAGGAGGCGCATGAGGCGATCCGGCCGTCGGGCGAGAAGTTCCGCACGCCCGCTTCGGTGGCGTCGCAGCTCGATCGCGAGGAGTCGCGTCTCTACGACCTGATCTGGAAGCGCACGGTCGCCAGCCAGATGTCGGACGCGAAGTACGAGACCACCACGGTGACGATCGCCGTCGATGCCGATGGGCGCACGGCCGAGTTCACCGCGTCCGGCACGGTGTACACCTTCAAGGGATTCCTGGAGGCGTACGAGGAGGGACGCGACGAGAAGCGCCACGCCGCCGATGCCGCGGAGAACCAGTCGCTCCCGGCGGTCGCCGTCGGGGACGTGCTCGGCGTCGCGGAGGCCGAGGCGAAGCCGCACCGCACCACTCCGAAGCCGCGCTACACGGAGGCGTCGCTGGTCAAGGCGCTCGAGGAGCACGGCATCGGGCGCCCGTCGACGTTCGCCAGCATCATCGGCACCGTGATCGACCGCGGCTACGCGACCAAGCGCGGTCAGGCGCTCGTTCCGACGTGGATGGCGTTCAGCGTGGTGCGGCTGCTCGAGCAGCACTTCGCCGATCTCATCGACTACGACTTCACGGCCGCGCTCGAGGACGACCTCGACGCGATCGCCCGCGGCGAGCAGAAGCGCATCGAGTGGCTGCACTCCTTCTACTACGGCAACGACACCCAGGTGGGCCTGCGCCAGGTGGTCGACAACCTGGGTGAGATCGATGCGCGGGCGCTGAACGCGACGCGGATCACCGACACGGCCACGCTCCGGTTCGGCAAGTACGGCCCGTACCTCGAGGTCGCCGACCCGGCGCACCCCGACGCGAAGCCGCGCATCGTCAACGTGCCGGAGGATCTGGCTCCCGACGAGCTGACCGCGGCCAAGGCGCAGGAGCTCATCGACGCTCCCGTCGCGGGCGACCGCGTGCTGGGGGAGAACCCCGACAACGGCAAGGTGATCGTCGTCAAGGACGGCCGATTCGGCCCGTACATCCAGGAGAACGATCCGGTCTCCGACGATGACCAGGTCGATGAGGCGACCGGCGAGGTCGTCGAAGCGCCGAAGCCCAAGCGGGGCGCGAAGAAGGAGGCGGCGCCCAAGCCGCGCACCGCCTCGCTGTTCCGCTCGATGTCGGTCGACACGATCGACCTGGACACGGCGCTGAAGCTCCTCGAGCTGCCGCGCGTGGTGGGCGTGGATCCGGCGACGGAGGACGAGATCACCGCGCAGAATGGCCGATTCGGGCCGTACCTGAAGAAGGGCGCCGACTCGCGCTCGCTGGAGAGCGAGCAGCAGATCTTCGACATCAGCCTGGACCAGGCGCTGGCGATCTACGCGCAGCCCAAGTACGGCGCCCGGCGCGCATCCAGTGCGCTTGCCGAGTTCGAGGCGGATCCCGTGAGCGGCAAGCCGATTCGGATCCGCGACGGCCGCTTCGGCGCATACGTCACCGACGGCGAGACCAATGTGACGATCCCGCGCGGACAGCAGGTGCAGGACATCACCTTCGAGATCGCCGTGCAGATGCTGGCCGACAAGCGCGCGAAGGGGCCGGCGCCCAAGCGCGGAACCCGGGCGGCCGCTGCGAAGAAGACGACCACGGCGAAGAAGGCCCCCGGCAAGGCGGCAGCGAAGAAGGCTCCGGCACGGAAGGTGGCGGCCAAGACCGACGACGAGAAGGCCGCCGCCCGCTCCGCCGCCGCGAAGAAGGCCGCCGCCACCCGGGCCGCCAACGCGGCGAAGAAGCAGGCCGGCGCGTGAGCGGGGGCCGCGGCCTCTGGATCACCCTCGAGGGCGGCGACGGCTCCGGCAAGACCACGCAAGCGGGGCTCCTGGAGGGCTGGCTGCACGAGCAGGGCTGGAAGACGCTGCGCACGCGCGAGCCCGGCGGTTCCGAGGTCGGCGTGCTGATCCGCGACATCGTGCTGCACCACCGTGGTGACATCGCCCCTCGTGCCGAGGCGCTGCTGTACGCCGCCGACCGCGCCCACCACGTCGCCACCGTCGTGCGCCCCGCGCTCGAGCGCGGGGAGGTCGTGATCCAGGACCGCTACCTGGACTCCTCGGTGGCGTATCAGGGGGCCGGCCGCGTGCTGGACGCGGACCAGGTGCGCGGGCTCTCCTTGTGGGGCGCCGAGGGCGCGCTGCCCGACCTCACCGTGCTGCTCGACCTCGATCCCGCTACCGCACGGCACCGGCTGGATTCAGCGGAGAAGCCGTTCGACCGGCTCGAAGCCGAGCGGGAGGAGTTCCACCAGCGCGTGCGTGCGTCCTTCCTCGTCCTTGCCGAGGCCGAACCGGAGCGCTTCGTCGTCGTCGACGCCGCGCAGGACCCGGACGCGATCGCGGAAGCGGTGCGCGCGCGTGTGGCGACGCTGCTGAACTGAGCCGCGCGCCCTGTGCACAGGGCGCGCGATGTCGCTCCCCGCGGTTAGGCTTGACCGCATGCCGGCCACCGTCTTCGCTCCTTTTCCGTGGACGGACGTGTGGGGGCAGGATGCCGCAGTGGAGACGCTGCAGGCTGCGGTCACCGACCCGGCGGCGATGTCGCACGCATGGCTCATCACCGGGCCGCCCGGATCCGGCCGGTCCACGCTCGCCACGGCCTTCGCCGCGTCGCTGATCGCCTCGGGGCCGGACGATGAGCAGACCATGCGTCAGGTGCTCGCCGGCACTCACCCCGACGTGACGGTGCTGCGCACGGAGAAGGTGATCATCTCGATCGCCGAGGCCCGTGCGCTCGTCGAACGGTCGTACTTCGGCCCGTCCAACGGGCGGTATCGCGTGATCGTCGTCGAGGATGCCGATCGCATGACCGAACGCACCTCGAACGTGCTGCTGAAGGCGCTCGAGGAGCCGCCCGAGCAGACGGTCTGGATCCTGTGCGCGCCGAGCGAGGCGGATCTGCTGCCCACGATCCGCTCCCGCGTGCGTTCGCTGCGGCTGCGCGAGCCCGATGTGGCCGCGGTCGCCGAGCTCATCGTGCGTCGCACCGGGGCGGATCCGGTCGTGGCGGAGCAATCCGCCCGGCACGCTCAGCGGCACATCGGCATGGCGCAGCGGCTCGCGACCGACGAGGCCGCTCGCGCTCGCCGCGAGCAGACTCTGCGCGCCGTGCTGAGCGCGCGCGGGGTCAACGACGCCGTCGAAGTCGCCGGGCAGATCGTGCAGGCCGCGACGGACGACGCGAAGGCCCTCACCGCCGAGCGGGACGACGCCGAGCGCCGCGCGCTGCTGCACACGGTGGGCATCGCCGAGGGTCAGGCCGTGCCGCCCGCCGTGCGCTCGCAGATCAACGCCCTGGAGGACGAGCAGAAGCAGCGCGCCAAGCGCAGCGTGCGCGACGGCCTCGATCGGGTCCTCACCGACCTGCAGTCGCTGTTCCGGGATGTGGTGATGCTGCAGTTCGGCCGCGGTGACGCGCTCATCAACGAAGAACTCGCGCCCGAACTCGCCGCCCTCGCCGCCGCGTGGGCGCCGGAGCGCACCCTGATCGTGCTGGACCATCTGGCCGAGACCAGGGAAGCGCTGGAGCGCAACGTCGCTCCCGTGCTCGCCCTTGAGAGCTTGCTCGTGACAGTCACGAGCGGGAGGAGACCATGAACACCCGTTCCCGCTCGCGCCTGCGTCGCGCCTCGGTGGTGGTGGCGGGTCTCGTCGTCGCTGCGATCGCGCTGTCCGGTTGCCTGTATGCGATGATCCCGGCCCACCCCACGTCAGCCGGGCCGACCGCGACCCCCGACACCTCGGGCATCGCCGAAGACCTCAAGCCGTTCTACGGGCAGAAGCTGAGCTGGTCAGGGTGCGGCGCTGGGATGGACTGCACCACGGTGAAGACCCCGCTCGACTGGGAGGACCCCGGCAAGGGGACTCTCGACCTCGCCGTGGTGCGTCATCGAGCGACCGGCGCCTCGAAGGGATCTCTTCTGACCAACCCGGGCGGACCCGGGGCGAGCGGTCTCGACCTGATCAAGTCGAGCCTGGACTACGCGGTCAGCCCGACCCTCATCAAGAACTACGACGTCATCGGCTTCGATCCTCGCGGCGTCGGATCCTCCACCGCGGTGAAGTGCTTCGACGCGTCGCAGATGGACGACTACCTGTACTCGATCCGCCCCGGCGCGCGCGGCAGCGACGAGTGGACCACGGCGCAGAAGAGCGCCAACAAGGACTTCGCCGACGCCTGTGAGCAGAACAGCGATGGGATCCTGCCCTACATCACCACGGTGAACTCCGCGCGTGACATGGATCTGCTCCGGGCCGTGCTGGGGGACAAGAAGCTGAACTACCTCGGCTACTCCTACGGCACGTTCCTCGGCGCCACCTACGCCGAGCTGTACCCGGAGCGCGTGGGCCACCTGGTGCTGGACGGCGCCCTGGATCCGGCGGTCTCCAACCTCGATGTCAGCACGACGCAGGCGATCGGATTCGAATCCGCCCTGCGCGCGTACATGGCTGATTGCCTCAAGGGCAAGAAATGCCCTTTCCAGGGCACGGTCGACGACGCCATGAAAGATCTCGGCGCTCTCCTCGCGAGCGTCGACCGCTCACCGCAGAAGAACACCGACGGCCGCATGCTGGGAGCGGACTCCCTGATGACCTCGATCGTCGCGGCGCTGTACTCGCAGGACAGCTGGTCGTATCTCACGCAGTCGCTCACGGCAGTGCTGAAGGGCGACCCCTCCGTGGCCTTCCAGCTCGCGGACTTCTACAACAACCGCGAGAACGGCAAGTACTCCGACAACTCGACCGAGGCGTTCCGGGCGTACAACTGCATGGACTACCCCCTGGAGGACGACGCGGCGGCCAAGGCGGCATCCGATGCCAAGATCAAGGCCGAGGCTCCGACCATCGCCCCATACTGGGATGGTCCCGACCCGTGCGAGCAGTGGCCGTACCCTCCCACGGGCAAGCGCGGCGAGATCGCCGCCGCGGGGTCCGGTCCCATCCTCGTCATCGGCACGACCAATGACCCCGCCACCCCGTACACCTGGGCCGAGTCGCTCGCGAAGCAGCTCGAGGGCGGCATCCTCATCACCCGCGTCGGCGAGGGGCACACCGGCTACAACAAGGGCAACTCGTGCGTGGACGATGCCGTGGACGCCTACTTCGTGGACGGCACCGTGCCGGACAAGGCGGGGATCCGCTGCGAGAAGTGAGATCCGGACGGAACGGCCGGATCCGCACGGAGACGGTGGTCGCCGTGACCGGGCCGCGCCCGGGGTGCGCGTGGTTCGCAGCACGCCCGCGGACAGGGTAAGATCGTTGATCGTGCGGTTCGCCCGCATGCGCATCCACCAGGGTGTGCGCCGCCCTAGCTCAGTCGGCAGAGCATTTCACTCGTAATGAAAAGGTCAAGGGTTCGATTCCCTTGGGCGGCTCGACCGGAAACCCCCTCCTCGGAGGGGGTTTCGTCGTTCGGCCTGGTCGCACCGGTGCTGACATCGTCCTCTCCTGCTGCGGTGTGCGGTCAGCCGACCCGGGGCAGGGACCGAGCGAACTCTGTGATGTCCGCGGCGAGGAGCGCCGGCTCTTCATGCGGCGCGAAATGCCCGCCACGGGGCATGACGGTGTACCGCACGACGTCATAGGTGCGCTCCGCCCAGCTGCGCGGAGGGCGGGCGAGGTCGAACGGGAAGAGCGCGACCGCGGTGGGCACCGAAACGCGGTCGACCCGAGTCGTGAGTCCTGCGGCGAACTCGTAGTACGGCCGGAGCGAGGTCGCGATCGAGTTCGTGGACCAGTACAGCGACGCGAGGGTGAGGAGATAGTCATCTGAGAATCGGGTCGAGAGGACTCCTCCGCAGTCGCTCCATGCGCGGTGCTTCTCCAGGATCCAGGAGAGCAGCCCGGCCGGCGAGTCGGAGAGCGCCGGGGCGAGCGTGAGCGGGCGGGTCTGGTGCTGGTGCTGGTAGGCGCCCTCCGTCGAGATCCATCTCTGCACGCGCTCGAGATGGTCGCGCTCGTCATCGGTGAGGCTCTCGGAGTCGACCTCACGCGGTGCCGCCACGGCGAGAAGATGGATGCCCGCGAGGTGTTCGGGGTGCGCCTGCGCCAGACGGGAGGTGATCCCGGCGCCGAGATCACCGCCGTGTGCGATGTACCGCGGGAATCCGAGCTCGGCGGTCATCAGCCGGTGCCACAGCTCGTGCGTCTGTCCGGTGAGGGTCGGTCGCTGAGGCGAGAACGGGAAGCCGGGTAGGGCCGGCACGATGACGGTGCGGGCATCGGACGGGTCGCCCGCGAAACGGGAGGGGTTCGAGAGGCGCTCGGCCAGATCCACGAGCTCGAGCGCGCTGCTCGGCCAGCCATTGGTCAGGACGATCGGCAGAGCGGAGCCCGGCGTGACAGGGTCGAAGCGCAGGTAGCCGACAGGCGTGCCATCGAGGTCGGCCGAACGCCAGGGGAGCGCCTCGATCCGGTGCTGCTGTGCGTCCGCATCGAAACCATCGGCCCAGTGGGCGACGAGACGCTGCAGGTCGTCGAGTCGAGTCCCCGCCTCCCATCCGACCTCCGGCCACGGCTCGGGCCAGCGGGTCGCGCGAAGCCGGCGCCGAAGATCCTCGAGATCGGACGGATGGTTGAGACGAGGGATCATCGTCGCCCTTCCCAGGCGCGGACAGAACCGAAAGACACGGCGGACCACGGCACGGATGCGGGCCGCGGCGTGGATCTTGGAGCTGTCTCGAGCGTAAGGAACGCTTCCGTCGTGCACAAGACAGGCGAGTCAGCTCCATGGCGAGGAAGCAGGGTGCGCCGCACATCGGGCGTTCGACTCGACGGGAAACCCCCTCCTCGGAGGGGGTTTCGTCGTTCCGGCGTACGCTCGGAGCATGTCCCGTGCACTGCTGATCGTCGACGTCCAGAACGACTTCACCGAGGAGGGGGCCCTCGCCGTGGTCGGCGGTGACGCGGTCGCCCGCGGCGTCACCGCGCTGCTGCACGAGCACGCGGCCGACTACGACGTCATCATCGCCTCGCGGGACTGGCATGACGCGACGGGGGACAACGGCGGACACTTCTCCGAGGCGCCCGACTACGTCGACAGCTGGCCCGTGCACTGCGTCGCCGGCACCACGGGCGCCGACTACGACCCGCTGCTGGACACCGCCTCCGTCACCCACCACGTGCGTAAGGGGCAGGGCAAGCCCGCTTACTCCATGTTCGAGGGTGTGACGGAGACGGACGAGACGGTCGCCGCGATCCTATCCGCGCACAGCGTGCTCACCGCCGACGTCGTCGGGATCGCGACCGACCACTGCGTGCGCGCCTCCGCGTCCGACGCGATCGCACACGGCGTGCACGTGCGGATCCTGACCGACCTCGTCGCGGGCGTCGGCGCCGAATCGAGCGCCGCAGCGCTCGCCGAGCTCGCGCATGCCGGGGCCGAGCTCGTGCCGAGCGCCGACCGACGGGATGCTCCGGCCGAGGGCACGGCGCCCGCCGGTTCCGCGGATGTCTCCGACCAGCCGAGCGACGGCTCCGCCGAATGACCGTCGAACGCTGCGCGCTGCTGCTGCGCGCCGTGAACGTGAGCGGCGCGAACAAGGTGCCGATGGCGGAGTTGCGTGCGCTCATGAACGACCGCGGGGGGTTCGGCACGGTGACCACGTACATCGCGAGCGGCAACGTCATCTGCGATGCGCCCGCGGATCCGCCGGCGGTGTGCGCGGAGGTGCGGACCCTGATTCACGACGCGTTCGGCGTGGACACCCCGGTGATCCTGCGCACGCACCACGAGTTGGTCCGTGCGATCGAGGAGAACCCGTTCCCCGATGCTGCGGCCGACAAGATGCTGCACGCGATGTTCCTCGAGGGAGTGCCGCGGGCCGATGCGGTCGAGACGCTGAATGAGCGACTGCAGCCCGGCGAACGGATCGCCCTGCGCGGAAACGACCTGTGGATCGATTTCGGCGCCGGGGGAGTGCACTCCAGCAAGCTCACGCGCCCGGTGCTCGATCGCGCGCTGGGTGTCGCCGGTACCGCGCGCAACCTCCGCACGGTGCGGAAGCTCGCCGAGCTCACGGCCGGCTGACGCCCTCGGCCGGCCCATCGGTCTCGCCGGCCCCGAGGGCGCGGCTGAGCGCGGTCGGAGCCGCAGAGTCTGCGGCATGCAGATCCACGCGTTGCGCGCCGCAGGTCACGCAGCGGACGTACAGCAGCGTGCCGTCGGACGTCCTGTGCCGGGACCGCGTCCTCCAGGCATGCTCGTGCGCGGGAGCGGGTCGGAGCGGATCCGGAGTCGTGAGGGGGATCGATGCGGTGTCGGGGGTGGATGCGGCGGTCATGATTCCACGATGATGTAATGCTCTTATGCATCTCAACCCTTACGGCGAGTACGCGGTTCTGATGGCGGCATCGCTCGCGAACGACTGGCCGTCCGATCGCGCCGGCATCGAGCAGCGCACCCGCGAGTTCGGCATGACGATGCTCTTTCCGGACGATCCGCAGGACCATTCCGCGACCCGAGTCGTGATCGACGAGTGGCTGCGCGTCGTCGACGCGGCGACCGCGCAGGCGCGCGCATCGCTGCTGAACGCGCAGATGGCCACGGCGGCGGCGTACCCGCGGCTCACGGACCACGACGGCGAAGGCTGGCATCTGCACTATCGCGGCGAGGAGGATTCGCTGCCCCGTGTGCTGCGCGCCGTGATCGCCGTCGGCACCTCACTGCACCTGGTCACACGAGGGATGACGCGACTGGGGCGCTGCGCGGCGGCGCCGTGCACGAATGTCGTGGCCGATGTGACCCGCAACGGGCGGCAACGCTACTGCTCGGTGCGCTGTGCCAACCGCGACGCCGTGCGCCGGCACCGGGCTCGACGGGCTTAGCGCTCCGGGCCCGGTGCCAGCTCGATGATCAGTCGTACATGCCGACGTTGATCGGACCCGTCAGGTCGGGCGGGGCAGCACGGAAGCCGCGCGTCTTCACGAGCAGGTAGACGACCCCGATCGCCGTCCATGCGCCGCCGATGATCATCGAGATCCCGTCCAGGCTGAGCCAGAGCGCCACGTTGATCACGACTCCGATCGCGGGGACGACGACGAAGCCGATCCAGGATCCGATCGTGCGCTTCGTGATGAATCGGAAGAACACGAAGGTCACCGACAGGTTCACGAAGGTGAAGGCGATGAACGCGCCGAAGTTGATCATCGACGACGCCTGCGCGAGGTTCACGAACAGCGCGGCCAGGGCGATCGCGGCGACGATGAGCACATTCGCGACGGGCACCCCGGTTCGCGGGTTCACCCGGCCGAACAGTCGCTTCGGCAGGGCGCCGTCGCGGCCCATGGCGTAGAGCAGGCGCGCTGCGCTCATCTGCTGCGTGATGCCGCAGCCCAGCACCGCCATCATGTAGCCGCCGACGAAGATCGCCTGGAACGCGGCACCGCCGATGTACTTCGCGATCTCGGGGGAGGCGCCGACGATGTTCTCCAGCTTCGTCACGTCGGGGAAAAGTGTCTGCATGACGTAGGTGACGGTGAGGAAGAACGCCCCTGCCGCGGCCACGATGAGGAAGATCGCGCGGGGGATGTCCCTGGTCGGACGCTCCGCCTCCTCGGCCAAGGTGGAGACCGCGTCGAAGCCGAGGAACGACAGTGCGAGGATCGCGGCGCCGCCGGCGAGGGCCGCCGCCTGGACGTCGTCCGAGAAGAACGGGCGGATCGTGAACGAAGCGTCATTGGCGCCGTTCGAGATGTTCACGACCGCCAGCACGACGAACAGCACGGCGACGACGAGCTGGATGCCGACCAGGATCACGTTCATGCTCGCCGCGAGCCGCACGCCGACCAGATTGAGCGCAGTGCAGATGACCACGGTGAGCAGCACCCACACCCAGAACGGCACGCCGGGATAGATCGCGCCCATGTAGATGCCGGACAGGATCGCGTTGATCATCGGCAGCAGCAGATAGTCCAGGGTCGCCGCCCAGCCCACGAGGAAGCCCACGGACGGGTGGATCGTCTCCTTCGCGTAGGTGTAGGCGGATCCGGCGATCGGGAAGAAGCGCACCATGCGCGAGTAGCTGAACGCCGTGAAGAGCACCGCGACCAGCACCACCAGATAGGCGAGCGGCACGTGGCCGCTGGTCTGGTCGGCGACGATCCCGAACATGTCGAACACCGCGAGCGGCGCCATGTAGGCGAGGCCGATGAAGACCAGGTGGCGCAGCTTCAGGGTGCGCCGGAGCGCGCCCGGCTCATGCGTGACGGCGTGGGCGAGCTGATCGTCGCCGGCGGCGATGGCGGAGTGGGATGGCAGCGTTGACATCGTGTCGGGTCGTCCTCAGTCGTTGTGGGAGTGGCAGTGGTGGTCGGCGGCGGGTTCGGTGCAGCTCTGTCCGGCCCCGCCCGGGTCCTGGACCGTCGCCGGGGCTGCGGCTCCGCCGAGCTCGCCGCGATGGTCGTGCACTGCGGTGCCGCCCACGACGGTGAGGTCGGCGTGCTGGGCGAGGATCTCCGCGGGCTCCATGGCGTAGAGGTCGCCCGACCACACCACGAGGTCGGCGAGGTATCCGGTGCGGAGCATTCCGAGGGTGTCCTCGTGGTGGAACGCTCCCGCCCCGCCCTTGGTGTAGGCCTCCAGGGTGCGGTCCAGGTCGAGGCGCTCGCCCTGGGTCCAGGGGTCGCCGCCGTCGAGGCGGGCGCGGGTCATCGCGCTGTAGATGCCGACGAGCGGATCCATCTCGCCCACCTGCCAGTCGCTGGAGAACGTGACCCTGGCGCCTGACTCGATCATGGAGCGGAAGCGCCAGGCGCGGTCCCAGCGTGCCTCTCCGACGTTCTCCATCCATGTGCCGGCGACGAGGTCGGGAGAGGCGTGCCGCGGCTGCATCGCCGCGACCACCCCGAGCTCGCGGAAGCGCGGGAGGTCGTCCGGGGACAGGCACTCCACATGCACGATGCCGTGGCGGGCGTCGCGCGCGCCGTTCGCCCGCTGGGCGGCCTCGATCGAGTCCAGCGTCAGCCGGATCCCCCAATCGCCGGTGGCGTGGGTGTGCACCTGATAGCCGAGGCGGTCGAGCTCGATGAACAGCTTCGTGAACTCGGTCGGCTCGAGGCTGGTGTGCCCGCGGTGACCGGGGCGATTCGCGTAATCCTCGAGCATCGCGGCGGTGTGCGGCTCGATCACGTCGTCGGCGTAGAGCTTGACGGCGCCCAGCCGGAATCGCTCGTGCTGCGGCGTCTCCCGGATCGCCTCGGTGATGCGGGTGCGGAAGTCGCCGTCGGCGCCGACGGGGTGGTAGATCGCGGCGATGGTGCGCGACGTCAGTTTGCCCTCGCGCTCGGCGCGATCGAACAGCGGCAGCTCCGCAAGCGGGACCTGCGGCTCGACCACGGTCGTGATACCGAAGCGCCGGGCCATCTCCAGGCTGTTCACGATCTTGCGATAGCGGCGATCGGGGGAGTACATCGGGATGTCGCGCTGCAGCTCTGCGAGCCCGTCCACGGTCATCGCGCTGGTGTAGAAGTCGAAGACCCAGCCGGTCGGCTCGCCGGTGGTCCGGTCCATCTCGGGGTTCCCCCAGGCGATGTCGCCACCGTTCAGGATGCCGAGCTTGGCGAGCGCGGGACGATTCAGCCAGACCGAGTGCTGATCGTAGGTCGTGATGAACACGGGGCGGTCGGTGACCCCTGCGAGGTCGTCGGCGTTCGGGCGACGGTTCTCGACCACCGAGTAGAGCGCGTTCTCCGCGCAGATCCACTCCAGCTCGGGGTGCGCCTCGGCGAACGCCGCGATACGCGAGCGCACCACATCGAGGCTCTGCACCTGGTCGAGGCTGACGGCGAGGTCGTCGTAGCCGAGTAGCAGGTGGTTGTGAGTGTCGGCGACGCCGGGGGTGACCAGGCGGCCCTCGAGCTGGACGGTCTGCCGCGCCGAGGGGGCTTCGGCGGCGGATCCCACATAGGTGATGCGGTCGCCCGTGACGCCGACGGCCTCGGCCCAGGGCTGCGCGGGATCGAAGGTGCGGACGCGTCCGCCGGTGTAGAGGGTGTCGACTGCCATGTCGTTGCTCCAGCGTCTCGGGGTGGGCGCGCGCTGAGGCGCGAAGAAAGAGTTCTTTGACTCAAGAGTAAATTAATTCACTCAAATGTCAAGAAACTCTTCGAATCGGATCCGGATCCGCCCGCGGGACTGCGATACTGGCTGCATGGCACGCCCCAGCACCCAGGCGCAGCGCCGCCGCGAGGTGGTCGATGCGGCGCTCGACGCCGCCGCCGAGCACGGGCTGCGCAATCTCTCGCTGACGGATGTCGCGAACCAAGCCGGGGTCACCCGGGGCGCGTTGCTGTACTACTACGAGGACCTGGACGCGATCCTCGTCGAGGCGCACGCCGCGGGCATGCGCCGGGTCGGCGAGGAGCGCGAGGCGCTCGTGGCACATGCGGAGCGTCCGGCCGAGCAGCTCGCGATCGCCGTCCGCGCCGGTCTGCCGAGCGGCCCGGATGATGCGCTCATGCGGCTGCTCTACGAGTTCGACGTGCTCGCGGGCAAGTCGCCGTTGCACGACGAGCTGGTGCAGCGGCTCTACGGCGAGCAGCTCGCCCTGTACCGCCGCATCCTGGAAGCGGGGGTGACAGCGGGCGACTTCGACCTGGCCGGGCCCGTCGAGGACATCGCGATGAACTTCGTCGCCCTCGAGGACGCCTACGGCCTGCACATCGTCGCCGGCGGCAGCATCTCCGTCGCGGATGCCGAGCGCGCTATCGCCCTGTTCGCGCGTCAGGCGGGCGCGCCGCTCGCGGAGTGACCGGTCGCTCCGGCAGAGCGGACCTGAAGGTCAGGAGCCGGCGGCTGCTCGCGCGATCGCCTCACTGCGCCAATCCGATTCCATTCGTTCATACGTGGCGATCGCGTGACAGTTGCGGCAGCGAACGTCACATTTCGCGATCTCGGCGACGAGCGCTGCAGCGCTGAACCCGTTTCTCACCAATTGCATGACTGCGTCCCGTTTGTCGCTGCCGGGGCGATGATCGAAATCCAGAATCCTCAGATCCCTCGCGCCGCAGTCGACACAGGGATGCGCTATGAGATAGTCCGCGATGAACGCACGGTTCTCGGCGCGTTGAGCCAGAGTGCGCGCCCGGATCGTAGCGATGTGCTGGTCGCGATTTTCTCGAAAGTACCGGCGAGAGGACTCACGATTGCAGTCGCGGCAGACCTCTTGACGTCCATCGGCACGGGAGGCTTTTCGGTTGAAGTCCGTGAGCGCCTTGATCGTTCCGCATGTGCCGCAGCGCTTGCTGAGCTCGGCGGCGGGACGTGCAGACTCCGAGTCCATCGATATCTCCTCGCGTGATGAGTTGCACGATACGCTCGGTCACGGACAACTCAGACGTGCGAAAGGCCCGGTCGTGATGACCGGGCCTTTCGCTGCGGTGGGCCCCGTGGGGCTCGAACCCACGACCCGCGGATTAACCTGCCACTTCGGCTTTCGCCGCCGCCCGCTGGGCGTTCGTGGTCTGGACTGTCCCTTCACCCTGGCTTGCGCTGTAGGTGCCACCCGTCCAGTCTCTACACCTTCCGGACTCGCGTCCGGCTTGGCTCGGGATTGCCAACTGGTCTCCCAGGAAGGGTTCCCCGACTTTGAGTGGTGTCATCCCCGGAGTTTCCTCCGAGGCGCTCCTATTGTGTTGAAGTCCGATGCTCTGCCAACTGAGCTAGAGGCCCGTGCTCCCGAGTCTATCGGTCGCGACTGGGTGCCCGAGCCGGACACCGCGCGTAGCCTGGGTCGGTGCCCGCACCCTTCCACCGCCCCGTCCGCGTCTCGCCGGAGACGCTCGACAACCTGCTCGGACCCCACGACCCGGCCGAGCAGACGCGCATGGCGCATGCCACGGCGTCGGCCCTCCTGGCGCGGGTGCGCGCGGATGACAGTGGTGTGAGTGCCGAGCGACTCGTGGCGTACGCGACCGAGCACGGCATCGACGAGATCGCGGAGCTCTGGGCGAAGAGCCCCGCCGTGTCCCTGCCGGGAACCCTGTGGCGGCTGTATCTGGTGCAGGCGTCGATCCACGCTGATCCGCCTCTTGCCGCGCTCCTGCACGAACGCGGACGCATCGAGCTGCCCTCCGTCGACGCCCTGGTCGCTGGCGCGCCGGTGCCGGCCGGTCCCGATGAACTCGTCGCGCTCATCGACACCATCCTGCACGGCGCCTTCTCCGGCGACTTCGCGATCGCGCTCGAGCGCGCTGCGGCGTTCTGCCGCGTTCAGGCGTCCGGCTCGACGCACATCGCCGACGACTACGACCCGACCGAGCCGGATCGGGCGAGCGACCTCACCACGCGCGCGGCACGCCTCAGCGCCTTCGCGCAGGACCTGACCGCCTCCGCGGCCGCCTGGCGCGACGGATCGCTGAACTGAGCGGATCCTCGACGCGCTCCCGGAAGGGACCGGATCCGGAGACGAAGAAGCCGGGCCGCAAGAACGCCTCTCGGCGGAAGGCCGCTCGCAGCGGCGAAAAATGGAGCCCGGGGTTATGCGGCCCGGCCGATCAAGTGTAACGCGTCGCACCCGGAGGTATTCCCGGCGGCCGAGACCCCGGGCGCGTCGCACCCTGCGTCCGGCGAATCACGTCATCCGTCGCCTGCGGCGTCACGGCTCAGGACACGATGCACGGCCTAAGCTCGTCCTATGGCCGCCGCCCGTTTCGCTCTGCTGATCACCCCCGCCGAGTCCACCGACGAGGAGCGGGCCGATTTCAGCGACAGCTTCCGACGGATCGACCCGGGCGCGCCCGCGCTCAGCGTGGGCGAGCTGAGCACGCAGCGCGGCGACGGCATCTTCGAGTCGATCGGCGTCGTCGACGGGCACGCGCAGGAGGTCGAGGCGCATGTGCAGAGGCTGGCGCATTCGGCCGCGCTGTGCGACCTGCCCGAACCTCACCGCGAGCAGTGGCGTCAGGCGGTCGCGATCGCAGCCGCCGAGTGCGGCCCAGGGGAGTGGGTGATCAAGCTCATCCTGAGCCGGGGCGTCGACCACGGGCCCGCGCCCACGGCATGGGTCACCGCCGCCCCCGCAGGCGACTTCGTAGCGGCACGCACGGAGGGGATCCGCGTGGTCACCCTCGACCGCGGTTATGACAGCGCCGCCGCCGAACGCTCTCCGTGGCTGCTGTTGGGCGCGAAGACGCTCTCGTACGCGGTGAACATGGCAGCCCTGCGCGAGGCGCACCATCGCGGCGCCGACGACGCGATCTTCATCACCACCGACGGCGTCGTGCTGGAGGCGCCCACGGCGTCGCTCATCCTGCGCTTCGGCGACCGCTTCGTGACGCCTGCGCCGCACGGCGGCATCCTGCAGGGCACCACGCAGATCAGCCTGTTCGCGCATCTCGAGCAGCAGGGCTTCGCCACGGAGTACGCCACGGTGCCGACGGCCGACCTCGCCACCGCGGAGCAGGCCTGGCTCGTCTCCAGCGTGCGCCTCGCCGCCCCGATCACCGCGATCGACGACAGCCCGCTCGCGATCGACCGCGCGTTCACCGACGGCTTGAACGCGTATCTGCTTTCCGCGCGGGACTGACGTTCCCCGCAGCACTGTTCCGCGGCGAGCGATGGTCGTAGTCTGCCCACATGGCAGAGCAGCCGGCCGCCCCCGCGGCCTACGACGACCTTCGTGCGGTGTTCGTGAACTGCACGTTGAAGCGCAGCCCGGAACTCAGCCACACCCAGGGGCTGATGGATCGCAGCATCGCACTGATGCGGTCGCAGGGCGTGACCGTCGACGACATCCGCTTCATCGACCACGACGTCGCGACCGGGGTCTACCCTGACATGCGCGAGCACGGGTGGGCGAGCGACGCGTGGCCGGATGCGATCTGGCCGCTGATCGATGCCGCCGACATCCTGGTGGTGGGCGGGCCGCTGTGGCTCGGTGACAACGCCTCGATCACCCGCAAGCTCATCGAACGCCTCTACGCGATGAGCGGCCTTTTCAACGACAAGGGCCAGTACGTCTACTACGGCAAGACGGGCGGCGCGATCATCACCGGCAACGAGGACGGCGTCAAGCACGCCGCGATGTCGATCCTGTACAGCCTGCAGCACATCGGATTCACCATCCCGCCTGCCGCGGATGCGGGCTGGATCGCTGCCATCGGGCCGGGACCGAGCTATCTGGATCCCGGATCCGGTGGACCGGAGAGCGACTTCACCAACCGGAATACGACGTTCATGACCTGGAATCTCCTGCACACGGCCCGCCGCCTCAAGGATGCCGGCGGCATCCCCGCATACGGGAATCTGCGGCAGGCGTGGAACAACGGGGAGCGCTGGGGCTACGACGCCAACCCCGAGTATCGCTGACCCCGAGCGAGCAGCGCGGGGTCCATGGCGACCCGCGGTTCGCCGGGCAGCGCTAGCCGATCAGGTCGATCGCGAACTGGGCCTTGGTGCGCAGCTCGTCGGAGATCGGCGCACTGCCCGTGGCAGCGGCAGCCGCCTTCTGCCCTTCATTCGAGACGGCGATCGAGAAGAAGGCCTTCACGAGCGCGGCGGTCTCGGACTTCTCATATCGGGTGCAGCCGATGAGATAACCGATCAGCAGCACCGGATAAGCACCTTCTGCGGTGGTTCCGCGATCGATCCTGGTCGCCAGATCGCCGGGGGCGCGGCCCTGTTCGATCCTTGCCGCATCCAGTGCGGCGCTCGCGCCCTGGGCAGAAGGCTTCACCCAGTCATCGCCGACTCTGATCATGACGGAGGACAGTCCTTCGGCCGCTGACGCGTCGACGTAGCCGATCCTGCCTTCACCTCCTCGCACCGCGAGGGCGATGCCGGATGACTTCTCGGCGGGCTCGCCGCGGAGGCCCGCCGGCCAGCTGTCGACGCTGCCGGCGGTCCAGACGTCGGGTGCGGTCTGATCCAGGTAGTCGGTGAAGTTGGCGGTGGTGCCTGACGCATCGGAGCGGTGCACGGGCGTGATCGGTGTCGCGGGCAGCTTCGCCTTCGGGTTGGTCGCGACGATCGCGGCGTCGTCCCATCTCGTGATGGCGCCCGTGAAGATGCCCGCGATGGTCGTCGGATCGAGCTTCAGGGAGTCGACCCCGCGGAGGGTGAAGACGATCGCGATCGGGGAGACGTACGCGGGGATCTCGACCGTCTCGGAGCCCTTGGCGCATGCCGCGAAGCCACCGGCCGTGACCTCCTCGGTCGTGAACGGCACGTCCGAGCCCGCGAAGGACGCCCGGCCCTCACGGAACGCCTGACGACCGGATCCGGAGTCTCGGGCGTCGAAGGTCGCGTGAGCATCGGGGTGGGCAGCGGTGAGGCGTGCGGACCAGGCCCCGATGGCACCCTGCTGTGCCGAAGACCCCGCGCCCAGAAGGGCGCCCGTGACGGGCGCCGACGGTGAGCTCGCCGGCGCGGTGACGCCCGGAGCGCCGGCGCCCGGCCCCGCGCAGCCGGCGAGCGCGAGGGCCGAGGCGGCAGTCAGCGCTGCGAGGCTCGCGAAGCGGCGCATCGTCACGGTGGATCCCCCTCGGTCGTCGGCCAGGATAACCCGGCGGGCGGGAGCCGAGCCAACGCGCCGATATCGAGGATGCCGGACGGATCAGCCCGGGATCATCCGAAGCGGCCGGAGACGTAGTCCTCGGTGGCCTGCTCCTTCGGCGAGGTGAAGATGGTCGCCGTGTCGGAGAACTCGATGAGCTTGCCCGGCTTGCCGGTGCCCGCGATGTTGAAGAAGGCCGTCTTGTCGCTCACGCGCGAGGCCTGCTGCATGTTGTGGGTGACGATCACGATCGTGAACTCGTTCTTGAGCTCGGTGATGAGCTCTTCGATCGCGAAGGTGGAGATGGGGTCGAGCGCCGAGCAGGGCTCGTCCATCAGCACCACCTGCGGGGAGACGGCGATGGTGCGCGCGATGCACAGGCGCTGCTGCTGGCCGCCGGACAGCCCTGCGCCCGGCTTGTCGAGCCGATCCTTCACCTCGTTCCACAGGTTGGCACCGCGCAGGGACTTCTCCACGAGGTCGTTCGCATCCGATGCCGAGATCCGCTTGTTGTTCAGGCGGACGCCGGCGAGCACGTTCTCCTTGATCGACATCGTGGGGAACGGGTTGGGCCGTTGGAACACCATGCCCACCTGGCGGCGCACCAGCACCGGGTCGACGCCCGGAGCGTACAGGTTCTCGCCGTCGATGTAGACGCTGCCCTGCACGGTCGCGCCGGGGATCACCTCGTGCATCCGGTTGAGGGTCCGCAAGAACGTCGACTTCCCGCAGCCCGACGGGCCGATGAAGGCGGTCACGGTGCGGGGCTCGATGTTCATGGACACATCCTCGACGGCGAGGAAGTCGCTATAGAAGACGTTCAGATCGTTGACTTCGATGCTCTTGGACACGGTGCGTGCCTTCCTGAGTTAGCGGCTCTTCGGCGCGAATGCCTTCGCGACGATCCGAGCGATGAGATTGAAGATGACGACGACGATGACCAGCAGCAGGGCGGCGCCCCACGCCTGCGCCTGCGAGGCCTCGATGTCCTTGCCCGGGAAGCTGTAGGCCGTGTAGGCCATGACCGGGAGGGTCTGCATCGGCCCGTTGAACGGGTTCGCGTTGAAGTTGTCGGTGAAGCTCGCGGCGATGAAGATCGGCGCGGTCTCGCCGATCACGCGGGCCACGGCCAGCACGACGCCGGTCACGATGCCGCTCGCGGCCGTGCGCAGCACCACCTTGATGATGGTCGTCGCGCGCGGCACGCCCAGGGCCAGGGAGGCCTCTCGCAACTCGTTCGGGACGAGCCGGATCATCTCCTCGGTGGAGCGGATCACGATCGGGATCATCAGCACGCACAGCGCGATCGAGGCGGAGAAGCCGCTGAACGCCTTCGGCCCGACGATGAGGGCCATCAGCGAGAACGCGAACAGACCGGCGACGATCGAGGGGATGCCCGTCATCACGTCGACCAGGAACGTGACCGTGCGACGCATCGGATTGTTGGGCTGCGCATACTCGGTGAGGTACACCGCGGCAAGGATCCCGATCGGCACCGAGATCAGCGCGGCGATCCCGGTGATGATGAGGGTGCCGACCACGGCCTGCAGGGCGCCGGGGGTGTTCGTCACGGCGAGGGTGTTCGGGTCGAAGATGGTGCCGCCGACTTTGGTGACGAAGTCCCAGTTCACCACCTTGAGTCCCTGCGCCACCACGGTCCAGAGCGTAGAGATCAGCGGCGCCACGGCGAGGACGAAGGCGCACACCACGAGCCCGCGCACGACGCGGTCGACGGCCTTGCGACGACCCTCGACGATGCTGGATCCGACGCTGATCGCGATGAGGTACAACACGGCGGTGAGGACGAGCCACACGGCAGGGTTGAACAGCTGGGTCACCAGGAGCACGGCCGCCACGACGACGGCCGTGCCGATCGCGAGCACGGGTTCGATCCAGCGGGGCAGCTGACCGCTGGTGAGACTCAGCGGCTGCGCCGTCGCGGGGGCGGAACTGACGGCGGTCATACGCGCTTTCCAATCTTCGGCGAGGTGCGCGCCTTGCGCTCGGAACGGCCGAGGATGCCACGCGCGACCATGTTGACGGCGAGCGACACCACGAAGAGCATCAGGCCCGTGCCGATGAGGGCGGAGCGCTGCACGTCGGTCGCGATCGGGAAGTTCAGGGCGATGTTTCCCGCGATCGTCTGCGAGTTGTATCCGTCGGTGAGCAGCTTGACCGAGAACAGCAGCGACGGCGAGATGATCAGCGCGATCGCCATCGTCTCACCGAGCGCCCGTCCGAGTCCGAGCAGGATCGCGGAGACCATGCCGCTGCGCGCATAGGGGAAGACGGCCAGCTTGATCATCTCCCAGCGCGTCGCGCCGAGCGCGAGGGCGGCCTCCTCGTTCAGCCGCGGCGTCTGCAGGAAGATCTCGCGCGTCAGCGCCGTGATGATCGGCAGGATCATCACGGCGAGGACCACGCCACCGGTGAGGATGGTCGAGCCGGTGCTCGACACAGGACCCTCGAAGAGCGGGATCCAGCCGAAGTAGTGGTTGAGGAAGTCCGCGAGCGGCAGCAGGAACGGGCGCATCACGATGACACCCCACAGACCGAACACGATGGACGGAACGGCAGCGAGCAGGTCGACCACGTAGGCGAGGGCGCTGGCGAGCCGCCGCGGTGCGTAGTGCGAGATGAACAGGGCGATGCCGATCGCGACGGGAGCGCCGAGGATGAGTGCGATCAGTCCCGACCAGATGCTGCCCCAGAGCATCGGGGCGACGTAGTTCCAGAAGCTGCCCCAGTGCTTGTTCTGATAGCCGGCGAGGTCGCTATTGGTCTCCCAGTTCGCCGTGATGGCGGGGAGGCCCTTGAGGATCAGGAAGATCGCGACCCCGGCGAGGATCACCATGATCGAGGCGGCGGCGGTCGTCGACAGCCCCAGGAAGAATCGGTCGCCCGCCCGACGCTTGCCGACCAGTCCGACGGCGGCGACAGAGGTCGCGTCCTCACGCTGCGCGACGTCAGTCACGATGCCACTCTTGATCTCGCATGTGTCGCGTCTTTCTTTGTGCTCCGGCCAGTGGCAGGAGAGGGGATCGGGCCAGCACGGGAAACTCGGCAGGGCCTCCGAGCGAGTCGGCTGCCCAGCCCAGCCCGGGTCGGCTCCGAAGAGCCGACCCGGACCGGCCTGAAGGTTACTTGATGGTCGCGAGCGACTCCTGAGCCGCCTTGAGGACGGAGTCCGGGAGCGGTGCCGCACCCGCGTTCTTCGCGGCGACCTGCTGGCCGAGCGTGCTGCTGACGAAGCCGATGTAGCTCTTCACGAGCGCGGCCTGCGCCGGCGTCTTGAAGGTCGTGCACGCGATGGCGTAGGAGACCAGCGGGATCGGGTAGGTCTCCGCGGTCAGCTTCGAGTAGTCGAACTTCTTCGAAAGGTCGCCCTTGATGCCGTTGGAGGCATCGACCGCGGCGACCTCGAAGGTCTTCGAGACGGCCTCGGCGCTGAACGGAACAGCCTTGCCGTCCTGCAGGATCGAGACGCTGGGGAGCTTGCCGATCGCGGAGTGGTCCGCGTAGCCGATCGTGCCGGTGCCGGCCTCGACGGCCTGCACGACGCCCGAGCCGCCCTTCTGCTTGGAGACGTCGCCCTCGACCGGCCAGTCCTTGCCCGCGGGGAAGGTCCAGACGCTCTTCTGCGTGGCGGCGAGGTAGTTGGTGAAGTTCGCCGTCGTGCCGGAGCCGTCCGAGCGCGCCACCGTGGTGATCTTGCCGGCGGGGAGCGCCTTGCCGTTGTCCTTGGTGATGGCTGCGTCGGACCAGTCGGTGATCTGCAGGGCGAAGATCTTGGCGATCGTCTCGCCGCTGAGCTTGAGGTCGGTCACACCCGGGATGTTGAACGCGATGGCGACGCCGTCGAGGTAGACGGGGATGTTGATGCCGCCCTCGGTGCACAGCGCCTGCGACTGGGTGGTCTGGTCCGCGTTCAGCGGGGAGTCGGATCCGGCGAAGTCGTAGGCGCCGCTGAGGAAGTTGGTGACGCCACCGCCCGAGCCCTGCGACTTGTCGTAGTTGATGGTGACGCCCTTGACCTGGGCGTTGTAGGCGGCGGTCCATGCGGCCTGCGCGTTCGCCTGAGCGCTGGAGCCACCCGCGGTGAGGGTACCGGTCAGCGAGGCGTCGATCTTCGAGGTGATCGCGCTCGAGGTCGGCGCTGCAGAGGGGGAGTCGCTGCTCGTGCTGCTGGGCGTTGCGGAACAACCCGCCAGTGCGATCGCGGCGAGCGCGCCGGCCGCGCCGATCGTGGTGATGCGGTTGAGCTTCACGGTGTAAGTCCTTCGCTGTGTCGAGTGTGCCCGGTGCAGGGCCACGCCAGACGATAGGCGGCGTCTGTTACGCGATCAAAGATCGAAGGTAAACGGGGGGTGAACGGCGGTCGGCGCCCGTTCAGATCTTCGGCAGGTGCGTCTCGATCGAGATGATGCCGGATCCGGGGTTGGTGGCGCTCAGATGCACGACGCTGAACGCGCCGACTTCGAGTGCCGAGGCGCTGCCGAGGTAGGAGCCGTGCATGGTGCCCGTGGCCAGCGCGATCTCGCGGAGGATGTCGGGCAGCACGGGGCCGTGGCTGCAGAGCACGGTGGGCTTGCCGGCGCGGACGCGCTTGCCCACCACCGTGCGCGGGTCCGATTCGCCCTCGTCCCAGGCGTCCTGGCTGAGCAGCGTCGTCTTGGTGACCTTGAGCTCGAGCGACTTCGCCAGAGGCTTGACGGTCTCGACGCAGCGCCGCGCGTCGCTGGACACGATCTTCTGCACGCCGAACGCGCGCAGCGGGCCCACGATCGCCTTCGATTGCGCATGGCCTCGCGGAGTCAGCGGCCGTGAGGCGTCGGATCCCAGCCACACGCTGCGGCTCGCCGCTTTCGCGTGCCGGAGCACGATGAGCGGGAAGGTGCGGAGAGCGCCGTCGTCGACGAGCTTGGCGAACGCGTCGAGGATCTCGACGTCGACGGGGTAGCTGAGCCGGGCGCGCGCCTTCTTGACGCTCACCCACTCGAGGGCGGCGATCTCGCGGTTCGGCACGAACACCGATGCCCGGACGGCCTCTTCCGTCGCCTCCGCGGCCCAGTAGTGCACGACCTTCTGCTTGCGGTTGGCCATCGTGTACCGGGACACGCCCACCGGAGCTCCCAGGGCGACCCGGATCCCGGTCTCCTCGAAGATCTCGCGCACAGCTGTCTCCGCGAGCATCTCGCCCGGATCCACCTTGCCCTTGGGCAGCGTCACATCGCGGTACTTGGTGCGGTGGATCAGCAGGATCCGCAGCTTGGCCTCCACGACGCGCCACACCAGGCCGCCGGCCGCGTACACGGCACGATCGGGGCGCTCGGCGACGATCGTGATGCCGGTGGTGTCCGCGGTCGCGGTCGAGGGGCCGGTAGGGCTGGGGGTCATCGCACCGCCCGTGCTCTACGACGCTTCTGGATCTGCGACATGGTCCTATCCTGCAGGTCGATGAGCGGTGCGCCAACCTCGGAGAAGGCGCGCCGGGTCCATTCGCCTTCGGCGCCCAGGTGCCACGACGACGTCTCGGGCGAGAGCGCGAGGTCGAAGAACCCGACCAGTTCCTCGATGTGCGCGGGGTCGGTGACCCGCACCAGCGCCTCGACCCGACGGTCGAGGTTGCGGTGCATCATGTCGGCGCTGCCGATGAAGACCTGCGGATCGCCGTCGTTGTGGAACGCGAAGATGCGCGAGTGCTCGAGGTAGCGCCCGAGGATGGAGCGCACTGTGATGTTGTCGGTGATGCCGGGCAGATCCGTGCGCAGGCTGCAGATGCCGCGCACCCACACGTCCACGGGCACGCCGTCGGCGCTCGCGCGGTAGAGGGCGTCGATGATCTGCTCGTCCACCATCGAGTTCACCTTGATGCGGATGTGCGCCGGCTTGCCGTCGAGAGCGTTCTGGCGCTCCTTCTCGATCTGCCGCAGCAGGCCCTTGCGCAGGTGCAGGGGCGCGACGAGCAGGCGCTTGAACTTCTTCTCGATCGCGTAGCCGCTGAGCTCGTTGAACAGGCGGGTGAGGTCCTTGCCGACCTGCGGATCGGCGGTGAACAGGCCGAAGTCCTCGTAGATCCGGCTGGTCTTCGGGTTGTAGTTGCCCGTGCCGATGTGGCTGTAGCTGCGCAGCACGCCGTCCTCCTCGCGGATGACGTTGACGAGCTTGCAGTGCGTCTTCAGGCCCACCAGGCCGTACACGACGTGCACTCCGGCCTTCTCGAGCTTGCGCGCCCAGACGATGTTGTTCGCCTCGTCGAAGCGGGCCTTGACCTCGACGAGGGCGAGCACCTGCTTGCCGGACTCGGCGGCGTCGATCAAGGCCTGCACGATCGGGCTGTCGCCCGAGGTGCGGTACAGCGTCTGCTTGATGGCGAGCACGTGCGGATCGCGGGCGGCCTGCTCGAGGAACGCCACGACGCTCGTCGTGAAGGACTCGTAGGGGTGGTGCACGAGCACATCGGCCTTGCGGATCGCCTTGAAGATGTCGATGCGCTCGTTCGCGCCCGGCTTGAACGCCAGCGCGGTCGTGGGAACGTGCGGCGTGTATCGCAGGTCGGGTCGGTCGATCCGGCCGAGCCCGAACAGACCGCGCAGGTCGAGCGGCCCGGGGAGACGGTAGACCCCCTGATCGGTGATGTCGAGCTCGCTCAGCAGCAGGTCGAGCGTCACATCGTCCATGTCGTCGGTGATCTCGAGGCGGATCGGCGGGCCGAAGCGGCGGCGCAGCAGCTCGGCCTCGAGCGCCTGGATGAGGTTCTCCGACTCGTCCTCCTCGATCTCCACGTCCTCATTGCGGGTGAGCCGGAACGCGTGGTGGTCGAGCACCTCCATCCCGGGGAAGAGATCGTCGAGGTGGTTGGCGATGAGCTCCTCGAGCCGGATGAAGCGCATCGGGCCGTTCTCGGAGGGAACCTCGACGAAGCGCGGCAGCATGGGCGGCACCTTCAGGCGCGCGAACTCCTGCCGGCCGGTGCGAGCGTTGCGGATCCGGATCGCGAGATTGAGTGAGAGGCCCGAGATGTACGGGAACGGGTGTGCGGGGTCCACCGCGAGCGGCATCAGCACGGGGAAGACGTTGGCCTGGAAGTAGTCCGTCAGCTCGGCCTTGGCCTCGCCGTCGAGGTCGTCCCAGTCCACGATGGTGATGCCTTCGGCGGCCAGTGCGGGGCGGACCAGCCCGGTCCACGCGACGGCATGGCGCAGCTGCAGCTTGTGCGCTTCGGCCGAGATGTCGGCCAGCACGTCGGCGGGGGCGCGGCCGACGTTGGTGGGCACGGCGAGGCCGGTGACGATGCGGCGCTTGAGGCCGGCGACGCGCACCATGAAGAACTCGTCCAGGTTGCTCGCGAAGATCGCGAGGAAGTTGGCTCGCTCGAGCACAGGCAAGGTCTCGTCCTCGGCGAGCTCGAGCACGCGCTGGTTGAATGCGAGCCAGCTCAGCTCGCGGTCGAGGTACCGGTCCTCCGGGAGGAGTGAGTCGTCCGGCGCGACGAGTTCGTCGAAGTCGTCATCCTCGGCGTCGCCGAGTCCGGAGTCTGCCAGTGCGGGATCGATCATGCGCCCCATCATTGCAGCAGGACGTTGCCTGCAGGTGAACAGGATCGGGATCCGAATTCGCCATCCGCTCCCGCGGGCGGATCCGGCCTGGGCGGGGATCCGCTCAGCGGGTGCCCGGGGAGACGGGGCGCGTCTCGTCCTCATCGACGTTGAAGCGATAGCCGACATTGCGCACGGTGCCGATGATGTGCTCCTGGTCGCCGAGCTTGGCGCGCAGCCGCCGCACGTGCACATCGACCGTGCGGGTGCCGCCGAAGTAGTCGTAGCCCCATACCTCGCTGAGCAGCTGCTCGCGCGTGAACACCCGCGAGGGGTGCGTGGCGAGGAAGTGCAGCAGCTGGAACTCCTTGTATGTGAGATCCAGCGGGGTGCCGCGGAGCTTGGCGGAATAGGACTGCTCGTCGATCGTCAGGCCCGAGGTCTGCACCTTGACGGGCTCCGTCGCCGGTGCCTCCCGGGACAGGGCGAGACGGATGCGGGCGTCGATCTCGGCCGGGCCCGCGCCGGTGAGCAGTACGTCGTCGATGCGCCATTCGCCGTTCACGGCGGTCATCCCGCCCTCCGTAACCACGAGCAGCAGCGGCCCGCGCAGGCCCGTGGTGCGGATCAGCGTGCACAGGGATTTCGCGGCGACCAGGTCGGTGCGCGCGTCCACGATCACGGCGTCGGCATCGGGCGCGGTCACCAGCTCGGCGGGCTGCGCCGGGATCACCCGGACACGATGGCCGAGCAGCTCGAGGGCGGGCAGAACCGGCCCCGCAGCGGGAGACGATGTCAGCACCAGCAGTTGCGCCACGCAGATCCTTTCCTGGTGACACCTTACTCAGGACTGCGAGCATCGCCGGGATAGGTGACAATGGGCCCATGGCCGATCCCGTCCTCGCTCCGCGCAGCCCCTTCGTCGGGCTCGTCGTCACCTGGGCCGCGGCCGCCGTGGGCGCGATCCTGATCGGGCTGCTCGCGCCCGATGCTCTGCTGATGACCTGGTACGTGATCGGGTTCGGCGTCTGCGTGCTGCTGTCGTTCGCCGTGCAGCTGTTCCGCGGTGAGACGCGGGGATTCATCCTTCGCGTCTCGGCCGGGAGTCTCGGTGCGCTGCTCGTGATGGGGATCGTGTCGGCGGGCTTCGGCATCGCCGCTCTGTTCGGCAGCTGACAGCGTGCCGTGTCGGCGCCGCCCGGCGCTGCGAGGGCCGCGGACGGCATAGAGTAGAGGCATGGACATCGTCGCGCTCGAACTTTTCTTCGTCGGCCTCCTGGTCCTCGCGGGTCTCGCGATCGCCTTCTGCGCAGGGGCCGTCCTGGTCAACCTGTTCCGCGGCCAGCGCTGATCAGCGCCCGGCCCGCGACATCTCCTGAGAGAAGGCTTCTCGTGCTCGATCTCCCCTCCGACCTGCCCGCCGACATCGTGCCGCTCTCGTGGCTGCTCGGAGTATGGGAAGGCACCGGCGTCATCGACTACGAAGTCCCCGGACCTGACGGCGACGACGACGCACACCACTACCGTGGCGAGTTCGCGCACCGCGTGAGCTTCAGCCACGACGGCGGACCATTCCTGAACTACGCGGCTACCGCGACCTTCACGCCGGAGGACGGCGAACCGGTGGCGCTCGTGGCTGAGTCGGGATACTGGCGCCTGACGCGGCCGGCCGACGCGCACGACCCGGGTCCTGCGCTGCTGCCGCCCCGCGAGGTGCGCACCGCGCAGCGCACGGTGGATGACGTCGAGGCGCTGCGCCTGCCGGAGGGCGGCTTCGCGATCGAGGCGTCCATCGTGCACTCGGACGGCATGCTCGAGCTGTACCTCGGCCGCATCGACGGTCCCCGCATCGACATCGCCACCGACGCGATCGTGCGCGCCGAAGGCGCGAAGGAGTACGGCGCCGCCTCGCGCATGTACGGCCTGGTCGACGGTCACCTGCTGTGGGCGTGGGACATCGCCGCGCTCGGCGCCGGGCTGCGCTCGCACGCATCCGCCCGTCTTGCGAAGGTCTGATCGTGGCAGGCTTCCCCTCTCTGCCCGGCGTGATCGCGGACGGTGATATCGCGCAGCACTTCGGAGATCCGATCCGCGAGCAGCGCGCGCTGGAGCGCGGTGACGCGCTCGCACCGCTCGGCGATCGGACTGTCATCGAGCTGACCGGATCCGAACGGCTCACCTGGCTCGACTCGATCACTTCGCAGTCGGTCGCGCGTCTTCGGGCGGGGGAGAGCACCGAGCTGCTCGTGCTGGATCCGCAGGGACGGGTCGAGCATGTGGCCGCGGTCTTCGATGACGGCTCCGCGACGTGGCTCATCGCCGATGCCGCCGACGCCGACGCTCTCGCCACCTGGCTGCAGCGCATGGTGTTCCGCGCCGACGTGAAGGTCGCCGTGCGTCCGGATCTGCTCGTCGTCGGGTTCTTCGCCGGCTCCGGGGCCCAGCAGCGCGCCGAGCGCGTTGCGATCGCCCCGCACGGTGCCGCCGTGGTCTGGACCGATCCGTGGCCGACTGTGCAGCCCGGCGGACACCAGTACCACGTCGGCGAGCACCCCGGCTCCGGCTATCTCTGGCGCACTGCGGTGATCGATGAGTCCGGTGCCGGCGCGCTCGCCGCGGACGCGGAGGTCGTCTGGGCCGGTGCGCTCGCCGCGGAGGCCCTGCGCATCGCCGCCTGGCGTCCCCGCTGGGCCGCCGAGGTCGACGAGCGCTCCCTCCCGCACGAGACCGACTGGATCCGCAGCGCCGTGCATCTGAACAAGGGCTGCTACCGGGGTCAGGAGACCGTGGCGAAGGTGCACAACCTCGGTCACCCGCCGCGGAGGATCGCGGCCCTGCACCTGGACGGCAGCGAGAGCCTTCTGCCCGCCGCGGGTGCTCCCGTCCTGGCACGCGGTGCCGACGGCTCCGGCGAGGATGAGGTCGGGCACATCACCTCTGCTGCGCGGCACCGCGAACTCGGGCCGATCGCCCTGGCGATCCTCTCGCGCCGCGCACCGGTGGGCGATCTGGTAGTCCGCACGCCGGACGGCGACATCGCCGCCGCGCAGGAGATCATCGTCCCCGCCGACGCCGGCGCGACGGCCGACGTACCCCGGCTGACGCGGCTGTCGCGCCGCCCGTCCGCGCCGGATCCGCGCGACGCGCCCTGATCCGGTGCCTCCGGTGGGCGCGGAGTCGGAGAGCACGGAGGCCGGCGCTGCTCCGAGCGCGGAGCGCGGCGCGCCCGGGCCCCTGCGCATCCTGCTGATCGACAACTATGACTCCTTCACGTACAACCTCGTGCACCAGATCGCGGCGGTCGCGGGGCAGGCCCCGGTCGTCGTGCACAACGACTGGGCCGACTGGGAACCGTCCGTCCTCGATCAGTACGACGCCATCGTGCTCTCGCCCGGGCCGGGGGATCCCCGGGTACCGGAGGACTTCGGGATCTGCGCCGACGCGATCCGGATCGCGGCCGAGCGTCGCATCCCGCTGCTCGGCGTCTGCCTCGGGCATCAGGGCATCGGACACGCCTTCGGCGCCAGGGTGCGACGCGCGCCGGAACCGCGGCACGGCCGGCCCTCGCCGGTCGCGCACGACGGCACAGGACCCTTCCGCGGACTCCCGTCGCCGGTCGAAGTGGTGCGCTATCACTCGCTCATGATCGACGAGGTGCCCGACGAGATCGTCGTCACGGCGCGCGCGGACGACGGCGTGATCATGGGCGTGCAGCACCGCGAGCTGCCGCTGTGGGGCGTGCAGTTCCACCCCGAGTCGATCGGCACGCACGACGGCACCCGCATGGTGGCGAACTTCGTCGCGTTCGCACGGGCGACTCTCGCGCAACGGCTGCCCGCGCCCGGGGCGGACGCGGTGCGGGGCGACACCGGTGCGACGGTACTCGCTGATGCGGCGGTCCGCCCGCACGAGAGGGAGCAGGAACGACTGCACGGGACGGAGCGCGAGCGCCCGATCGCCACGGAGCAGGTGCGCCCTGCGCCCCGACCCGTGCTCCGTCGCACCCTGCCCTTGCGCATAGGCACGGCGGCGCTCTTCACCGGGCTCTTCGGCGACGCGGCGCAGGCGGTCTGGCTCGACGGCGGCCGCGACGGCGACGACCGCGCCCGGTACTCCATCCTGGGCGGCGGGGACGACCTGCCGACGGTGCTCGCCGACGTGCACGCAGGCATCGTGACCGTGCGCGACGGCGAGACCGAGAACGCGATCCGCTCGGGCTTCTTCGACTGGCTCGACGCCGAGCTCGGGGGCACCGTCACGGCGGGAGCCGATCTGCCGTTCGCCCTGGGCTGGGTCGGTGCGCTCGGCTACGAGCTGCGCGCCGAATGCGGATCCCCGCACCGGCATCGTGCTGCGACGCCCGACGCCGCCATGGTCCGACTCGATCGTGCCGTCGTCGTGGATCACCGCGAGGGGCTGATCCACCTGCTCGCCCTCGACGACGAGGCCTGGCTCACCCGGACGGCGGAGCGGATCGCGGAGATCGAGACGGCATCGTCCGCCAGTGATGACGACGTCACCGGACCGGATCCGGATCCGTCTGCCGCGCCGCTCCTACTCGCCGCGCGACACTCCCGCACCGAGTACCTGCGGCTCATCGCCGAGGCGCAGGAGCAGATCTCGGCGGGGGAGACCTACGAGGCGTGTCTGACCAACCTGCTGCATGCGGACGTCCGCATCGATGCGCTCCCCGCCTATCTCGCACTGCGCGCGCAGAACCCGGCCCCGTTCGGCGCGTTCCTGCGCATCGGCGGGGTGAGCGTGCTGAGCACCTCACCCGAGCGGTTCCTGCGGATCACGACGGACGGCTCGGTCGAGTCCCGTCCGATCAAGGGCACCCGACCGCGCGGTGCGGACGCGGACGAGGACGAGCGGATCCGCGCCGAACTGGCTTCGTCGGAGAAAGATCGCGCCGAGAACCTGATGATCGTGGACCTCGTCCGCCACGATCTCGGACGCACGGCGGAACTCGGATCCGTGCGCGTGGACGGCCTGTTCCGCGTGGAGAGCTACGCCACCGTGCATCAGCTCGTCTCGACGGTGCGCTCCCGTCTCGCGGACACGCCCGTCGCCTGCGTGCGTGCCGCCTTCCCGCCCGGCTCCATGACGGGCGCGCCGAAGCGGCGCACCATGGCGATCCTGGACGGGCTCGAGGGCGGCCCGCGCGGGCTGTACAGTGGCGCGCTCGGGTACTTCTCCTTCGACGGCGCCGTGGATCTCAGCGTCATCATCCGCACCCTCGTCGTGCACGACGGGGGCATCGACTACGGCGTCGGCGGCGCGATCGTCTCGCTGTCGGATCCCGACGACGAGTACGCCGAGACCGTGGTCAAGGCACGTCCGCTGCTGCGGCTCACCAGCGCGAAATTTCCCGAGGAGTGAGTGCGCCGCTGAGAGTCACCCAGCGCTCCGAGCGCAGCGGGGGAGACGGGCGGCGCCCTGAGCCCGGGGCGCGACGCACAGCGACGGGCGCACCGCAACCCTCTGTCGCCGCGGGATCACGTGACCTACTCTGCGGGAATGGGCACGGGTGAGGACGCGTCCGACCGGGCGAGGGACGCGGCGCGGATGACGCAGGGTTCGTCGGCGCTCCGGCGGGTCGCCCGGATCGGATTCGTGGTGCTCGGCGTCCTGCACATCCTGATCGGCGCGGCCGCGATCTCCATCGGGGTCGGCGGCGGCGGGAAGGCCGACCAGGGCGGGGCGATGGAGCAGTTGCGGCACAGCGCGATCGGCGGCCTGGTGCTCGTCGTCGTGGCCACGGCCCTCGCCGCACTCGCCGTGTGGCGGATCGCGGACGCGATGCTCGCGAGCGCCGCGGAGGACGCGACGAAGTGGGGACGGCGGCTCAAGAATCTCGGCATCGCGGCGGTCTACCTCGTGCTCGCAGGGATCGCGGTCGTGTACGCGGCCGGCGGGCGCGCGGATCCCTCCCAGAGCTCGCAGACGCTGAGCGCCCGGATCCTCTCGGCTCCCGGCGGCGAGATCCTGCTCGTGGTGATCGGTCTCACGGTCATCGCGGTCGGCGGCGGGTTCGTGGTGAGCGCCATCACCCGCTCGTTCACGAAGGAGCTGCGCATGCCACCCGGAACGAGAAGGGCGGGGATCGAGCTGTTCGGCGTGGTCGGCTACCTTGCGAAGGGCGTCGCCGTGGCGTTGACGGGGGTGCTGTTCGTGATCGCGTCGGTCACGGAGGATCCGCACAAGGCGGCAGGGCTCGACGCCGCGCTGCGCGGGATCACCGCTCTGCCTTGCGGCCCCGCGCTGCTCTGCGCCGTGGGGGCGGGTCTGGTCGCGTACGGGGTCTTCTGCATCGCACGCGCGCGATACGAGCGGATGTGAGTTCGCGGCGGGCGCGGCTCAGCTCGGAGCGACCGCGTTCCACGGCACGGTGAGCTCACCGAGGCGCCAGCGGGCTCGCGTGCCGAGGACCGGGTATCCCGCGGCGCGGAGGGCGGACACCGCGGCGAGGAAGCGCTGAGTCGCCCCGAACGTGGACAAGGGTGCCGCACGTTCCCACTCGCGGTCCAGGTCCGTGAGCAGGGTGTGTATCCGCTCGCCCGGTACGTTGTGGTGGATGAGCGCCTTGGGCAGGCGCTCGGCGACGATCGACGGTCGTTCCAGATCCGCGAGCCGGAGCGACAGCGTGAAGCGCTGCGGGATGCCGTCCTGATCCACGTCGATGAAGCTCGCGATGCGGCCGATCTCGTCGCAGGTGCCCTCCACGAGCAGCCCTCCCGGTGCAAGGCGCGACGCCATCCGCGCCCAGGCGTCGGGCACGTCGGCCTCGTCGTACTGCCGCAGCACGTTCATGGCGCGGATCACCGCGGGCCTGCGCCCCGACGGCAGCGGCACCTCGAACCCGCCCCGTGCGAACGACACCGGCAGGTCGGCGGCGAAGTGACCCGCACCGTGGCGGAGCTCAGCGAGCTGGCCCTGCGCCGTCGCCACGCGCTCGGGGTCCAGTTCGAGCCCGATCACCTCGGCGTCCGGGCGCACTCGGAGGAGGCGCGCGGCGAGCTCGAACGCGGTGACGCCACTGGCGCCGAACCCCAGATCGACGACGAGCGGATCCGCTGCCCGGCGGAACGCGAGTGACGCGGCGATCCAGCGGTCGTTGCGCCGCAGCCGGTTGGTGCCGGTGGTGCCCCGGGTGGGCCTGCCGAGCGGAGAGGACGCCATGAGACCATCCTGCCCGGTCCCGTCGCCTAGGCTTGTCGCTGTGGTGACGATCGAGGTCGGGTTCCCCGGGACGGCGGAGGCGGACGGCATCGTGCGCACCTATCTGATCGACGTGGTCTCGCGTTATCACGGCAGGCCCGCCACGGACGGCGAACGCGACACGGCCCTGGCCGACGAGCCGTACGACGACCTCCAGGGCGATACCGGGATCCTGCTTCTGGCCCGGGACGGGGATGCCGTCGTCGCCTGCGCCGGGGCGCGCTTCGTGGAGGGCGACCTCGAGCTCACCAAGGTCTTCACGATGCCGGCCGCGCGGGGGCAGGGGATCGGACGCCGGCTGATCCTGGCGCTCGAGGAGGTCGCTCGTGATCAGGGCGCTCGCGCACTGCGGCTGGACACCCGTTCCGATCTCGTGGAGGCGTGCGCGATGTACGAGGGTCTCGGCTTCCGCTCGGTGGAGGCGTTCGACTCCGGGCCGTACGCCGACCGCTGGTACCGGAAAGACCTGAACCCGACGGTCCACACGCTGCCGACCGAGCGGTAGCCTCAGCGCCGGTCAGCGCGGCCCGCCGCCCATCGAGCCGCTGGTCGGAGCCGTGCGGGTGTCGACGCGTACCGTGAGCGTCGCGGTGTAGCCCTTCGCGCTGTCGCCGGTCATCGCCGCGATCTGCAGGGCGCCGCCGTCGTCGCCGAACACGTTGTCCGCGGAGAGCGACGTCCGCGCGAGGTTCGCCGTCGACCCGTCGTAGCCTGCCGTCGCGTACACCGCCTCGCACGCCGACTGCGGCAGCGCGATCTGCGAGGTGGCGATGGCGTTCGCGGAGTCCGTGACGTCGGCGGCGCTCGGATACACCTCGAAATGGATGTGCGGCCATCGCCCCGAGTAGCAGCCGGGGAAGACCGACGTGAACGACACCCGTCCGTCCGCGTCGGCGACCTGCACCCCGCGCAGGTAGGTCTCGTCCTCGATGCCCGACGAGTACATCGAGTATCCGCCGGAGGCGTCGCAGTGCCAGGCATAGACGGCGACTCCCGCGAACGGCGCGTCGCCGGATGCCTCGTCGAGGACGTTCAGGGAGAACGTCAAGGGCACGCCGGTTGCGGTGGTGCCGCTGCCGATCGAGGAGCGGATGTCCTGGCGCACGATGCCCGACTCGGCCAGGGCGTCCGGGCCGTTGGAACCATCGCCGGGATACGGCCCCGCTGTCTCGTCGGGGATCTCCGCGGCGGGCACCGCGGTGGTCGCCGACGTCGCGGAAGGGCTCGGCGTGCTGGTGACGGTGGGCATCGCCGTCGCGGCGGCAGTGCTCGCGGCGTTCGAAGCCATCGGTGCGCACGCGGCGAGCACCGCGCCGCCCGCACCCAGCCCGACGAGGCTCAGAACGACACGGCGAGACATCAGGGTGCGGATGTCGAACGGCGCCCCCTGATCGACGACCTCCTCGTCGGGGCGGTCGAGCAGACGGCCCTCATACGCGGGACCGTGCGGAGTGCGGGTCGGGTCGGGGAAGGTGCTCATGTCCGGATCCTCTCGTGGCTGACAGGAGGATTCTCTCGAGCCCGTCGAACCACGACCTTTGCGGCTGCTATGCGTCGAATAAGCGATCTCCGTCATGCGGAGACCCGACTTCGGAGCGGCACGGCGCACGCCGTTAGGCTGAGAACATGACGCGCACCCTCATCCTGCTCCGCCATGGCCAGAGCGAATGGAACGAACTCAATCTGTTCACCGGCTGGGTGGACGTCCGCTTGACCGAGCAGGGCAAGAACGAGGCCCGCCGGGGCGGAGAGCTGCTGGCGGAGTCGGGGATCCTGCCTGACGTGCTGCACACCTCGCTGCTCAGCCGCGCGATCCAGACCGCGAACATCGCGCTCGACGCCGCGGACCGGCTGTGGATCCCGGTGACCCGCTCATGGCGGCTCAACGAGCGCCACTACGGCGCGCTGCAGGGCAAGGACAAGGCGCAGACGCTCGAGGAGTTCGGTCCCGAGCAGTTCCAGCTGTGGCGCCGCTCCTTCGACGTGCCGCCGCCCCCGCTCGATGACGCGAGCGAGTACAGCCAGGTGAACGACCCTCGCTACGCGGGCATCGACGGCGACGTTCCGCGCACGGAGTCGCTCAAGCTCGTCATCGACCGGCTGCTGCCCTATTGGGAGTCGGCCATCGTGCCCGACCTCGAGGCCGGCAAGACCGTGCTCGTCACGGCGCACGGCAACTCGCTGCGCGGCCTCGTGAAGCACCTCGAGGGCATCGGCGACGCCGACATCGCCGAGCTCAACATCCCCACCGGCATCCCGCTCGTCTACGAGCTCGACGAGAACAACGTGCCCACGGGCCCGGGCCGGTACCTGGACCCCGAGGCGGCGGCCGCCGGCGCTGCCGCCGTAGCGAACCAGGGCAAGAAGTAACCCCGGACGGACAGCGATCCCGCTCCGAACCGGACATCCGACCGACTCGGGGCGGGATCCGTCGTTTCGGGGCATGTGCTCCCGGATCCGGGAATCGCAGTGCGCCCCGAACAAGCGGTGGACCCCGAAACGAGAAGATCCGCCCCGAGCCGGAACGGCAGGGGCGGATCTTCTCGTGCAGGAGAGTCAGGCGTGGCCGGATCCGGCCTCGGCCTGCGCCTCGACGGCGAGGGCGATGTCCTCCTCATCGACGGCCCAGTCGCCCGTGGCAAGGTAGACGACCTTCTTCGCGACGGCGACCGCGTGGTCGGCGAACCGCTCGTGGTAACGGCTGGCCAGGGTGGCATCGACCGTCGCGCCCGCCTCGCCCTTCCAGTTGTCGCTGAGCACCTTCTCGAAGACGCTGGCGTGCAGCTCGTCCACGTCGTCGTCGGCGTTGCGGATCGCGTCGGCGAAGCGCAGATCCTGCGTGCGCAGCAGCTCGGAGAGGGTGCGGGCGATCTCGACGTCCAGCTCGCCCATGCGGGTGAAGGTGCCCTTCAGGCCCTTCGGGATGGCCCGCTCGGGGAACCGCAGTCGCGCCAGCTGGGCGATGTGCTCGGACATGTCGCCCATGCGCTCGAGGGATGCGCTCACGCGCAGCGCGGTCACGACGATGCGCAGGTCGCGGGCGACGGGCTGCTGGCGTGCGAGGATCTCGATGGCCTGCTCGTCGAGCGCGACGGCGAGCTCGTCGATGCGGGCATCGTCGGCGATGACCTCTTCGGCCAGGGCGACGTCGCTGGTCGCGAACGAGCGGGTGGCCTTCTCGATCGACACGGCCACGAGGTCGGCGATCTCGACGAGCTGCGACTGCAGATGCTCGAGGGACTGGTGGAAGACTTCGCGCATGGCTGCGCACCTTTCGTTCTGTGACCCGGGGCACCGGATGGTCTGAGTCGCACGGCGGCCCGCAGAACGGGCACGGGACGGTGCGTGTCACGGTCGTGACACGCACGTGGCGATTCTCTTCGGCGAAGGTTAACGGCTGGTGCCGTGCTCGTGAACACTAGCGCGTGAGGGCGTGCGGAGGGCGTTCACCCGCCGTTCAGGAGGGTGAACGCCCTCTACGCTGGGGGCATGGACAGCACTCTGCTCGCGCTGCTCGCCCTCGGGCTGGGGGTCGCGATCGGCGCGGGCATCGCGGCGATGATCGTGGCAGCGATGCGGGCGAGGACCGCGGCCGAGCAGCAGGCGTCCACCGAACTTCCGGACGGCCTCACCGATGTGCTGGCGGCCATGGACGACGCCGCCTGCGCCGTCGACCCGTCCGGCCTCGTCACGGCCGCGAGCACGGCGGCTGCGCGCTTCGGCATCGAGGTCGGCGCCACGCTGGAGAACCCTGAGCTGCGCCAGCTCGTGCGAGCGGTGCGTGAGGGTGGATCCGAGACCGCGACGATGCGCCTTGCGCGCGGCGGGCGCCAGTTGGACCCGCGCCTCGTCGCTGCGAGGGCCAAGCGCATCGGGCCGCGGCTGAACCTGCTCATCATCCGCGACATCACCGAGCAGGAGCGCCTGGAGCAGATGCGCACCGACTTCGTGGCCAACACCAGCCATGAGCTGAAGACTCCGGTGGGCGCGGTGAGCCTGCTGGCCGAGGCGATCGAGTCGGCCGCCGACGACCCCGCTCAGGTGCGGGCGTTCGCGACCAGGATCCAGGCCGAGGCTGCGCGTCTCGGTCAGCTCACCGGACGCATCATGAGCCTTTCCCGGCTGCAGTCCTCGGACGGATTCGGCACGTTCGGCGCCGTCGCGATCGACGAGGTCGTCGCGACGAGCGTGGAAGGGCACGCTGTGCAGGCGGCCTCGGCAGGGGTGGAGCTGAGCAGAGGCGGCGACCGGGGCGCCTGGGTGCAGGGCGACGCGCAGATCCTCATCGAGGCGGTCGGCAACCTCATCGCGAATGCGATCGTGTACTCACCGCGAGGATCCCGTGTGGGCGTCGGGGTGCGCATCGACGACGGCGTGGTCGAGATCTCGGTCTCGGACCAGGGCATCGGCATCGACGAGGCCGACCGCGAGCGCATCTTCGAGCGGTTCTATCGCGCCGACGAGGCCCGCTCGCGTCGCACCGGCGGCACCGGGCTCGGGTTGTCGATCGTGAAGCACGCCACCCAGCGTCACGGCGGCGAGGTGCGGCTGTGGTCGCGTCCGGGCCGCGGGTCCACGTTCACCATGCGCCTGCCGCAGATCGCCGGCCCCGATGTCGATGAGGACATGGCCCCGCGCAAGAGCAAGAAGCCGAAGAAGGACAAGAAGAAGCGCCAGGAGCGCAAGGCCTCGCGCCTCGCCCCGTCGCCTGCGAACCCCGCGGAAACGACCCGCGCCGATACCGGAGAACTCGTATGACCCGCATCCTCCTCGTCGAAGACGAGCCCGATCTCGCCGACCCGCTCGCATACCTGCTGCGCCGGGAGGGGTACGAGGTCGAGATCGCCGAGGACGGACCCACCGCCCTCGCCCTGTTCCGCGAGGGCGGCGCGGACATCGTGCTGCTCGATCTGATGCTGCCCGGCATGCCCGGCACCGAGGTGTGCCGTCAGATCCGCACCGCCTCCGCGGTGCCGATCATCATGCTGACCGCGAAGGACTCCGAAGTGGACATCGTCGTGGGCCTCGAGCTCGGAGCGGACGACTACATCACCAAGCCGTACTCGTCGCGCGAACTGCTCGCTCGTATGCGCGCCGTGCTGCGACGGGTCGTGCAGGCCGAGGAGGACATCGACGAGCGCATCCTCGAGGGCGGCCGCGTCACCGTCGACATCGATCGGCACACCGTCGCGGTCGATGGCGAGGTCATCAACATGCCGCTCAAGGAGTTCGAGCTGCTCGAGGTGCTCATGCGCAACTCCGGACGCGTGCTCACCCGCGGCCAGTTGATCGACCGGGTCTGGGGCAGTGACTACTTCGGCGACACCAAGACCCTCGATGTGCACATCAAGCGGATCCGTTCGCGCATCGAGCAGAACCCCTCCGAGCCGGTGATGCTCGTCACCGTGCGCGGGCTCGGGTACCGCTTCGAGGGCTGAACGCCTTCCGCACACGCGAAGAGCCCCCGGAACCTTCAGGTTCCGGGGGCTCTCTGCGAGTGCTGCGGGCTCAGCCGACCGGGGTCTCGCTGGGCGTCGGCGTCACCTCTACGGCTGGCGCGACCGGCGTCGAGGTCGGGCTCGGCTGCGCGGTCGGGACCAGCGGCGCGTAGTAGGGGAGCGTTCCGTCGAGCACGGGGATCGCGTACTTGACGCCCTCGGCGTCGCCGGACTGGAAGTAGACCTCGATGGTCTCCCCGGCCTTGGTGTCGAGGTCCTCGAAGGTCATCGGCTTGGCGTCATCGCCACCGAGGCTGACCGCCTTCTGACCGGCGATGCGGACGCTCTGGCTCGGGCCGTCGCCGATGGAGATGTGGATCGTCTGCGCATCGGAGCTGGTGTTGACCAGGCCGGCGACGAGGTTGCCCAGAGTGCCGGCCTCGTCCACGACGACGAAGGCGTTGCGGACCTCGATCGGACCCTTCTTGGGAACGTTCGCGCCGTCGGAGGCCGAGTAGTCGATGGTGGTCGCCTGCGGAGTGATCCCGGCGCACCCGGTGGCGCCGACGATCACGAGGGCGCTGAGGGCGATGGACGCAGCAAGGCGCGATTTCACGGGTCCTCCAGAAAATTCACGTGATGATCCAGCACCATTCTAGGGGCACGGGTCCGCGCCGCACGGCCCGCCTCACGGGCGCGGGGGACAGGTCTGCCGGTGTAGGGGGCGCGAACCTTAGCGCATTCCCGCTGTGGTATCCTGGAGGTTGCCGAAAGGACACGACTTTATGCTTTTTGAGGTTGGTGAGACCGTGGTCTATCCGCACCACGGCGCCGCGACGATCATCGAGGTCAAGGACCGTGTGATCAAGGGGGAGACCAAGAAGTACCTGAAGCTGAACGTCACGCAGGGAGACCTCATCATCGAGGTGCCTGCGGAGAACGTCGACTTGGTCGGCGTGCGCGACGTGATCGGCCAAGAGGGGCTCGACCGGGTGTTCGAGGTGCTGCGCGCTCCGTTCACCGAGGAGCCGACCAACTGGTCGCGCCGTTACAAGGCGAACCTCGAGAAACTCGCCTCGGGCGATGTGATCAAGGTCAGCGAGGTCGTCCGCGACCTGTGGCGCCGCGACCAGGACCGCGGGCTCTCCGCGGGTGAGAAGCGCATGCTGGCCAAGGCCCGTCAGATCCTCACCTCCGAGCTCGCGCTCGCGGAGAAGACCGACGAGGACAAGGCCGGGGCGATGCTCGACGAGGTCCTCGCCTCCTGAGTTCTGCTCTCGAAAGGGCGGATGCCGATGGCATCCGCCCTTTCGTCGTGTCTGCGGCGGGGATCGAGGCCGGTCAGATCGAGCGCTGGTAGCTGCGGATCGCGCGCAGCGCCCAGGTGAACGCGAGCGCCGCCAGCAGGGCGAGGCCCGCGGCCTGCCACCACCCCTCGGCGGGGTAGGCGCCGGTGAGGCCGCCACGGCCGAGCTCGACGGCCCAGGTCATCGGGTTCCACCGCGACACATTCTGCACCCACTCCGGCATGGCAGCGGCGGGCATCATCGTCGTCGACAGGAACGTCGCGGGCAGCACGATCAACTGGGACAGGCTGATGAGTGCGATCTGGCTGCGGGCGGTGAGCGCGACCGCCGTCGATGCGCAGCAGAAGATCGTCGCGAGCAGCGTGGCGATGCCCAGCGCCACGAGCATGCCTCCGGCGCCGCCGGGATAGCGTGCCCCGCCGAGCCAGCCGATCCCGAGGACCACGAGCGACTGCAGGACGTTGATCACCAGCTGCTGCAGGAGCTGCCCCGCGATGATCGACGAGCGCCGCAGGGGTGAGGTGAGGTACTGGTCCATCACTCCCGATTCGATGTCGTCGATGTAGCCCGTGCCGGCCCAGGCGCCCGAATACAGCACGGTCATCATCAGGATCCCGGGGACCAGGTAGTCGATGTAGCCGTGGCCTCCGAACTGCGGAAGCGCGCCCAGCGTGCGGAACACCTGCCCGAACAGCAGGATCCAGATCACGGGCTGGATGAGGCTCATCACGGGGCCCCAAGCTTGGCGGATCGAGACGATCGACCAGCGCCGCAGCACCTGTCCGGTCTGGGTGAACCAGCCGGCGGGGCGCGTCGTCGTGGCGGGGACAGGGGAGAGGGCGATCGCGCTCATGCTGCGACTTCTTCCGTGGGGGCGGACGCCGGGGCGTCGCCGAAGGTGTGGCCGACGAAGTGCAGGTACACGTCGTCGAGGGTGGGGTGGGACGCCGCGACCTGGCCGTAGCGGATTCCCGCGCCGTCGAGCGCCGCGATGACCGCGCCGACCGCAGAACCGGCGTCATCGGTGCGGGCGACGAGCAGGCCGTCGACCCCGGCCGCTTCGACGAGCACGTCGCGCAGCCCCGGCAGGGAGGAGACCGCGGCGCGCACGGCGACCGGATCGGGTTCGATGAGCGTCACCCGGACGGCGTCGCCGTGCAGCGCGGCCTTGAGCTGGTCGGGTGTGCCCTGGGCGACGGCACGCCCGCGGTTGACCAGCAGCAGCTCGTCGGCGAGTCGGTCGGCCTCCTCCATGTAGTGCGTGGTGAGCACCACGGTGAGCGCCTCCTCTCCGGCCAGGCGCCGGATCTCGGCCCACATGGCGGCTCTGGCTTCGGGGTCCAGGCCCGTGGTGGGCTCGTCGAGGAAGAGCACCTGCGGACGGTGCACCAAAGCGGCGGCGACGTCGAGGCGCCGCCGCATACCGCCCGAGAACGTCCGCACCGGCCGGCGGGTCGCGTCGGCGAGCCCGAACTCGGTCAGCAGCCGGGCGGCGCGGGCCTTGGCATCGGAGCCGCCGAGGCCGCGCATGCGCCCGGCGATCTCGAGATTCTCGGTCGCGGTGAGGTTCGGATCCGTTCCGGTGCCCTGCGAGACGTAGCCGATCGCCGCGCGCACGTCGCCGGCGGCGTCGGTCACGTCATGCCCGGCCACGCGAGCTCGGCCCGCCGTCGGGCGGGACAGAGTGGTGAGGATCTTGGTGGTGGTGGACTTGCCGGCTCCGTTCGGGCCGAGCAGTCCGAACACGCGTCCGGCAGGGACGGCGAAGCTCAGGCCGTCCAGGGCGCGGACAGCGGGGCGGCGGCCGCGGCCGCGGTACTCCTTGACGAGGTCTTCGGCGACGATGGCGTCGCCGTCGAGGCGCTGGTGTGCGGGCATGACGAACATCCCTTCCGTTCTGAGGGTTCTCTGCGTTGTGAGGGAAGGCGGATCCGGACTCAGCGAGGCGAAGAGCCAGGACCGGCCGGACCGGTCAGCGGCGGTCGCCGCTGCGCGGTGCGTAGAGCATGCGTGCCAGGAGCAGCATCATCGCGGCGAGGCCGCCGACGAACGCCACCGGCGCCCACCACCAGCCGACGGTGAAGACGAGCACGACGATCACGGCGAGGGTCAGGAACCAGATCGCCGCCGTGTAGATCCCGAAGCGGGCGGCGGACTCCGGATCCGTCTCGAAGCGGTTCGGCGGCATCTGCGTCATGGCGCTGCGGGTCCAGGCCTTGTGCCGATTCGTCTGCGTCGCGCCGAGGTAGGAGAACAGCGCGAGAGCGCCGACCAGGAGCACCGCCGCGAGGATCACGAGCCAGAGCTGATCCAGCGCCAGCGCGAAGGCGCCGCCGAGTCCGAGTGCGAGCAGGGTGCCGCCGGTCGCGAGGCCGAACCCCACGGCACGGGCGGCGGGCAGCGGGTGATTGGTCGTGGTCTCCTGCAGCAGTGCGTCCGCCGTGACGATGCCGAGCGCGACCGCGACGACCGCGCCGAGTCCGGCGACGGCCAGCGGCGCGGACGGCGGCACGAGCAGCACCACGAGGAGGATTCCGACGAGGGCTGCGGTCGCGACGAGGCTCAGCAGCACCGTGCGCACCACGAAGCCGGGCTTCGGTCGCACCCGGTTGCGCGCGGTGAGCGCCTCCCAGCCCGGCGCGTGCGTGCTGCCCGCGGCCGGCTCATCCTCGAGCAGGGCTCGCACGTCGCCGAGCTCGGCGATCGCGCTCTGCGCGGCTTCGGCGGGTGAGGCGCCTGCGGCGATCCGCTCGTCGACCTGTGCGGCGAGGTTCGCGCGGATCTCCTCCTTCAGGTCCTGTGCGGCCGGCGTCATCTCGATCCCGGCGAAGGCCTCGTCCAGGAGGCGGTGGATGTCGGTGTTCATGTGCTCAGTCCTTCGCGTCCAGAAGCGTGTCGATCACGCGGCGGGTGGCGACCCAGGCCGCGACGTTGCGCCGGTACACCGCGCGGCCCGCGTCGGTGATCCGGTAGTACTTGCGACGGCCACCCTGCGTCTCGTCGCCCCAGTACGACTCGACCAGGCCGTCCTTCTCCAGACGGCGGTAGGTCGCGTACAGGGTGGCCTCCTTGATCTCGTGGTCCCCTCCGGTGGCGTCCCGGATGGTCTTGTAGATCTCGAAGCCGTAGCGATCGCCGCCGCGCAGCATGCCGAGCACGATCGTGTCGGTGTGCCCGCGCAGGAGGTCCGCGGAGAAGGCGTCATCGTTCATGTCAAGTACTGTATCAGATCAAGTACTCGTTCACGCAAGGATTTCTTGCGAGAGGATCCGGACGCGGGAGAGTGGAGGATCCGGCGCTAACGTGAGAGCGTGAACGACCTGCCCCCGCCTTCGTCCCTCGCGCACACCGCGGTGATCGTCGTGGCGGCCGGATCCGGTACGCGCCTCGCCGCCGGAGCACCCAAGGCGTTCGTGCCGCTCTGCGGTCGCGCGATTCTCGAGCATGCGCTCGACGGCGTCTTCGCCGCGGCCCCGGCACAGGTGATCCTCGTCGTCCCGGCTGGACTCGAGTCCGACGCGCGCACCATCCTCGAGGCCGCGCAGACGACGTTCACTGGTCGCGAAATGCCGCCATCCGAGGTTCGAAGCGACAATCCGCGACCAGCGAGCGACGAGGGGGCGCCGGTGGTGGCGGTGATCGTCGGAGGCGAGACCCGGCAGCGCTCCGTGGCGGCCGGACTCGCGGTGCTCGCCGGCGGCATCGACACGGTGCTCGTGCACGACGCAGCTCGCGCGCTGACTCCACCCGCGCAGTTCGCGGCGGTGTCCGCAGCGGTGCGCCCGGGCGTGGGCGTGATCCCCGCGCTGCCCGTCGTCGACACCCTCAAGCGCGTGCACGGGGAGGAGGTCGTCGCCCCGGTCGACCGATCAGAGCTCGCCGCCGCGCAGACGCCGCAGGGCTTCCCCCGCACCGAGCTCGTCGCCGCCTACGGGCACGCCGAAGCTCAGGGCATCGAGTACACCGACGACGCCGCGCTCTTCGCGGCCGCCGGGGGAGCGGTGCGACACGTCCTCGGCTCCGAGGAGGCCTTCAAGATCACCACTCCGCACGACCTGGAGCGCGCCCGTATGATCCTCTCCGCCGCCTCGACCCCGGTGCGTCGAGAGTCTCCGCGACCGGCCGCCGCCCCCGTCATCCCGCGCATCGGCGTCGGCACCGACGTGCACGCCTTCGCCTCAGGCGGCACCCTGCGGCTCGCTGGCCTGGACTGGCCCGGGGAGCCCGCACTCGAGGGGCACTCGGACGGCGACGCCGTCGCGCACGCGATCGTGGATGCGCTGCTGGGCGCGGCGGGGCTCGGCGACATCGGGCAGCACTTCGGCACCGCGCATCCGGAGTACGCGGGCGCGCACGGCGACGTCTTCCTCGCCCGCACCGCGGAGATCCTCGCGGAGGGCGGATTCGCGATCGGCAACGTCTCCGTGCAGTTCCAGGGCAATCGCCCGCGGTTCAGTGCGCGCCGCGCTGAGGCCGAGCGCGTGCTGTCCGAGGCCCTCGGCGGCGCTCCCGTCGCCGTCTCCGCGACCACGACCGACGGGCTCGGCTTCCCCGGCCGGGGCGAGGGGATCGCCGTCACGGCTGTGGCTCTCGTGCATCCGATCGCGCTGGGCTGAATCCATAACGCAGGGTCCTGCGGATTCGGATCCGATTCCTCGCGCACGTGCCTACGCTGGAGGACGCGGCCACCCGCCGCATCCAGCAGACGTCGTAGAGAGGTCACCGCCATGCGCGCACTCGTCCACTCCTCCTTCGGGGATCCCGCCGAAGTCCTGTCCGTCCAGGACGTCCCGCTGCCGGAGCCCGGTCCGGGGCAGGTGCGGCTGCGCGTGCTGCTCGCCGCCGTGCACAACCACGACCTGCTCACGGTGCGCGGCCTCTACGGGTACAAGCCCGAGCTGCCGGCCGGATCCGGCACCGAGGCGGTCGGTGTGGTCGATGCGGTCGGCGAAGGCGTCGATGACGCGCTGGTCGGGCGTCGCGTCACCGTCGGCGGCGCGTTCGGCGCCTGGGCCGAGTACGTGCTCGCCTCCGCTGGCGGGCTCATCCCGGTGCCCGACGACATCCCCGACGAACAGGCCGCCCAGCTCGGATCCATGCCGTTCAGCGCCATCAGCGTGCTGGACTCGCTCGGGCTGGCCGCGGGCGACTGGATGATCCAGAACGCGGCGAACGGCGCCGTCGGCCGTATGGTCGCCCAGCTCGCCGCCGCTCGCGGCGTGCACGTGGTCAGCCTGGTCCGTCGTGCGGACGGCATCGCGGAGCTCGCCGCGCAGGGGGTCGGCAACGTCGTCGCGACCGATGCCGAGGACTGGCAGGACCAGGTGCGCGCCCTCAGCGGCGGTGCGCCGATCCGCGCCGGCATCGACTCGGTCGGTGGCGACGCGAGTGGCCAGGTCGCCGCGATGCTCGGCGAAGGCGGCCTGCTCGTGGTGTTCGGCGCGATGGCATCGCCGACCATGCGGATCTCCTCGGGCGACGTGATCTTCAAGCAGCTGACCGTGCGCGGCTTCTGGGGCTCGAAGGTCGCGGCTGCGATGCCCGCGGACCAGCGTGGAGCCCTCTTCGGCGAGCTGCTGCAGCGCATCCGCGAGGGCGTGCTCACCCTCCCGGTCGAGGCCGTGCTGCCGTTCGAGCGGATCGCGGAGGCGTCGGAGGGCAACCTGCGCGCGGGGCGCGAGGGCAAGATCCTGCTGCAGCCCTGACCACGTCCTGTTTCGAGGAGCGATGTCCGCCCTGCCGGATCCGATTCCGGCGCCGACATCGCTCCCCGAAACTGTCAGGACCGCCCCGGTAGGCTTGAGCGGTGACGATCCGCCTCTATGACACGCGCGCGCAGGAACTGCGCGAGTTCGTTCCGCTCGATGACTCGAACGTGACGATGTACGTGTGCGGACCCACCGTGCAGTCCGGCCCGCACATCGGGCATGTGCGCGCGGCGCTGAGCTTCGACCTGCTGCGGCGCTGGCTGCAGCTGCGCTACGGGCGGGTCACCTTCGTCCGCAACGTCACGGACATCGACGACAAGGTGCTCGCGAATGCGACCGACGCCGAGGCGTGGTGGGGCCTGGCGTACCGGATGGAGCAGGAGTTCTCGGCCGCGTACGCCGCCGTCGGCATCCTGCCGCCGACCTACGAGCCGCGGGCGACGGCGTCGATCCCGCAGATGCAGGAGCTCATCGAGCGCCTCGTCGAGCGCGGTCACGCCTACCCGGCGGCCGACGGGTCCGGCGACGTCTACTTCGACGTGCGCAGCTGGCCCGCCTACGGCGAGCTCACCCACCAGTCCGTGGACGCGATGGAGGCCGCGGAGGATGCGGATCCGCGTGGCAAGCGCAACCCGCAGGACTTCGCCCTGTGGAAGGGCGCGAAGCCGGACGAACCCGCCGACGCCACCTGGGCCTCGCCCTGGGGCGCCGGGCGTCCCGGCTGGCACATCGAGTGCTCCGCGATGGCGCGGCGCTACCTCGGTGCCGAGTTCGACATCCACGGCGGCGGTCTCGACCTGCGCTTCCCGCACCACGAGAACGAACTGGCGCAGTCGACCGCGGCCGGTGACGCGTTCGCCCGATACTGGGTGCACAACGGCCTCGTGACCGTCGACGGGCAGAAGATGTCCAAGTCGATCGGCAACTTCACGCTTGCCGCCGACGTGCTCGCGCAGCACGATCCGCTCGTGGTGCGCTATGCGCTGGCCGCCGCGCACTACCGCTCCAGCCTGGACCTCTCCGAGTCGTCGTGGCGCGAGGCGGAGGCGGCGCTGGGCCGGATCCGGACGTTCCAGGAGCGCGTTATCCGAGCGTACGGTCCGCGAATCGGGTGGGCCGACCGCGCTGTGCCACAGGCCTTCGCTGCCGCCATGGACGACGATCTCGGCGTGCCGCAGGCGCTCGCCGCGCTCCACGAGACGGTACGCGTGGGCAACGCTGCGCTGGACCGCTCCGACCGTGATGCCGCGATCGATGCCTTCGCGGACGTCCAGGCCATGGCCGGGATCCTCGGCATCGATCCCTTCGCGCCCGAGTGGGCATCCGCCGGATCCGACACGAAGACCACCACCGCGCTGGATGCGCTCGTGCAGGCGATGATCGCCCAGCGTGCGCAGGCCCGCGCCGACAAGGACTGGCCCGCCGCCGACCGCATCCGCGATGCGATCGGTGCGGCGGGCATCACCCTGGAGGACACTCCAGACGGAACTCATTGGAGTATCGATGGCTAAGCCGAGCAGGCCCGGAGCGGGCAACAGCAAGAAGAAGGGCGCCACCAAGGGCACCGGCGGCCTCGGCCGCAAGGCGCTCGAGGGCCGCGGGAACACCCCGAAGGCCGAGGACCGCGCCTGGCACGTCGCCGGAAAGCGCAAGGCGGCCCAGGAGCGCTATGCGGCCGCAGGCGGCAAGGGCCGTCCCGGCGCGCGATCGGGCGCGGGCCAGAAGCCGCAGAGCGGATCCAATCCGAACCGCCGCGTGTCCTCGTCGTCGGCCTCGAACGACACCGAGACCGTCACCGGGCGCAACTCGGTGCTCGAGGCGCTGCGCACGAAGATCCCCGCCACCACGATGTACATCGCGCAGCGCGTGGAGATGGATGACCGCATCAAGGAGATGCTCGCGATCGCACGGCACCGTGAGATCCCCGTGCTCGAGGTCACCCGTCAGGAGCTGGATCGCATGGCCGGCTTCGACGGCGTGCACCAGGGCGTCGCCCTCAAGGTGCCGCCGTACGAGTACGCGCACCCGCAGGATCTGCTGGAAGAGGTCATCGACCGCGGCCAGACCCCGCTGTTCGTGGCGCTCGACGGGATCACCGATCCCCGCAACCTCGGCGCGATCATCCGCTCCACCGCCGCCTTCGGCGGACACGGCGTGATCCTTCCGCAGCGTCGCTCGGCGAGCGTGAACTCCGCGGCGTGGAAGACCAGCGCCGGGGCGGCGGCCCGCATCCCGGTCGCCCTCGCTGCGAACCTCACCAGCATGCTCAAGGAGTTCAAGAAGCAGGGCGTCTTCGTGCTCGGCCTCGACGGCGGCGGCGACGTGTCGCTGCCCGCGATCGAGCTCGCGGACCGTCCCGTCGTCATCGTGGTCGGATCCGAGGGCAAGGGGCTTTCGCGCCTCGTCACCGAGACCTGCGACCAGATCGTGTCGATTCCGATCTCCGCGGCGACTGAGTCGCTCAACGCCGGCATCGCGGCCTCTGTCGCGCTGTACCAGGTCTCGACGGTCCGCGCCGCCAAGGGCTGAGGTTCATGCGGAGCACGGCGCCCTGGCGCTCGGTGCTCCGCATGACCGACCGCGCATGCCGTTGACCGGAGGTGCACATCCGTGCAGGATCCGGCTGAGGCGGAATAGACGACGGCCGTGGGTCCTTTCACCTGCCGTACCCGGTGCAGAAACAGCCGGGATCGGAACGGAAGGAACGCGCATGGCTCGCATCGTCGTCATCGGAGGGACCGGCTACGCCGGCCGCCACATCGTCCAGGAAGCCGCGTCGCGCGGGCACGAGGTCGTGTCGATCTCGCGCTCCGAGCCGTCCGCTCCCGTCGACGGTGTCACCAACGTGCAGGGTTCGGTGACCGACCTCGATGCGCTCGGCGACGTGTTCGAGAACGCCGATGTGGTCGTGTCCGCGCTGTCCCCGCGCGGCGACATGGAGCAGGCGGTCATTCCGGCACTGACCAACCTGGTCGACAAGCTCAGCGGCACGGGCACGCGGGTGAGCGTCGTCGGCGGCGCCGGCGGCAGCCTTTCGGCGCCGGGCGGTCCGCGTCTGATCGACCTCGACTTCCCCGAGGAGTACAAGCACGAGGCGCAGGTCGGCATCGATTCCCTCGCCGTGCTGCAGAACGCCGACGCGTCGCTGGACTGGTTCTTCGTGCACCCGGCCGAGGTGTTCGGGCCGTGGGCCGAGGGCGAGCGCACCGGCTCCTACCGGGACGGCGGCGACGTGGTCGTGCGCGACGCCGATGGCAACTCGACCATCTCCGGCGCCGATTTCGCGATCGCGGTCGTCGACGAGATCGAGAACGGCAAGCACCGCCGCGAGCGTTTCACCGTCGGCTACTGACGGCATCGTCCCCCGGGCGACCGCACCTGACCGCGAGACTTCAGTGGAGTAACGAGACTGCACGCCAGCGCTGCAGTCTCGTTACTCGGATGGAGCCTCGCGGCCAGTGCCGCGCCGTCTCAGACCAGATCGCGCCAGTCGATGTCGCCGGTGTCGTCCGAGACCGGGACGGATCCGGTGATCACCGGCAGTGACATGGTCTCGGTGGGCGGCCCCATGATCGTGGCCTCGTCCCGCCGGTGCCGCAGCACGTCGTTGATGTACGAGGTGAGCACCTCGGCCAGCGGCACCGACCGGCCCTGCGCCTGCGACATGTACCAGCGGTGCTCGAGCACCTGGTGGAACACCTCGGCCGGTTCCAGCTTGGCGCGCAGGTCGTAGGGGATCGCGCGCACCACCGGTTCGAACACCCGGGTGAGCCACTCGTGCGCGTACATCTCCTCGTCCGCCCACTGCTTGGTGGAGCGGGCCCGGAACTCGTCCAGGTCGTTCAGCAGTCGCCGGGCCTGGTTCTCCTCGACGTCCAGGCCGGTGAGGCGGATGAGGCGGCGCTGATGATGGCCGGCATCGACGACCTTGGGCTCGATCTCGACCCTGGTGCCGTCGGCGGTGGTCTGGATCGACATCTCGCCGATGTCGAAGCCGAGCGCGTTCAGCTTCTCCACGCGCTCCGTGATCCGCCAGGCCTCGCCCGCAGCGAAGGACTCGTGTGCGGTGAGCGCGGCCCACAGGGCGCGGTAGGACGACACGATGCCGTCCGCGATCGCGACCGCGTCCACGCCGCGCTCGAGCCTCCCGCCTGCGGCGAGGTCCAGGATCTCCCCGGCGATGTTGGTGCGGGCCAGATCCAGGTCGTACGCGCGCTGACCGTCGGTCAGGCCCTCCTCGTGCAGCTCGCCGGTCTCGGCGTCCACGAGGTAGGCGGCGAACGCCCCGGCGTCACGGCGGAACAGCGCGTTCGACAGCGACACGTCGCCCCAGTAGAAGCCGACGTTGTGCAGCCGCACCAGCAGTAGCGCGAGTGCGTCGACCAGGCGGGTCGCGGTGTCCGGCCGCAGCACGCGCGTGAACAGCGCCCGGTACGGCATCGAGAAGCGCAGGTGCGAGGTCACCAGCGCCGCCGGCAGGTGCTCGCCCTTGCCGTCGGTGCGGCCGGCGATGACGGCGACGCGGGACACGCAGGGCACATCGAGGCGGGCGAGGTTGCCCAGCATGTCGTACTCGCGGCGCGCCATCTGCTCCGTGGTCTCCTTCACGGCGACGACGGATCCGGACAGATCCGCGAAGCGCACCAGGTGCCGGGACAGGCCCTTGGGCAGCGACACGATCACGTCGGACGGCCACTTCGACAGCGGCTGCGACCAGGGCAGCGACAGCAGACCCGGATCCACGGCACTCGCCGTGATGGTCAGAGCGTCCTTCAACGGTGCTCCTCGGGGGATCGACAGGGAAGACGACGACGCGGCGCGGGGGAGATCCCCCGCGCCGCGTCGATCAGACGGTGATCAGGAGGCGACGATCGGCTTGTCGTTCAAGCGGGCGCCGGACTCGACGTCGAAGGCGTGCACGTGACCGGGGTTCGCGGCGAGGGTGACCGTCTCGCCGGCGTTCGGGTGGTTGCGGCCATCGACGCGGGCGACCAGGTCGGCGCGCTTGCCGTTGATCTCGGTGTGGCCGTACAAGTAACCGTCAGCGCCGAGCTCTTCGACGAGGTCCACCACGACCGACAGGCCCTTGCCGTCGGCGGGGCCGACCGTGATGTCCTCGGGGCGTACGCCGACCGTGACCTGCGAGCCGTTCGCGCGTCCGACCGTGTCGCGGTCCAGCGGGACGACCTCGGTGCCGAAGCGGACGCCGCCCTCGGCCAGGTCGGCCGCGAACAGGTTCATCGCCGGAGAGCCGATGAAGCCGGCGACGAACAGGTTGTTCGGCTTCTCGTACAGGTCACGCGGCGTGCCTACCTGCTGCAGCAGACCGTCCTTGAGCACCGCGATGCGGTCGCCCATGGTCAGGGCCTCGGTCTGGTCGTGCGTGACGTAGACCGTGGTGACGCCCAGGCGGCGCTGCAGGGACGCGATCTGGGTGCGGGTCTGCACACGCAGCTTCGCGTCGAGGTTCGACAGCGGCTCGTCCATGAGGAACACCTGCGGCTGACGCACGATCGCGCGGCCCATGGCGACACGCTGACGCTGACCACCCGAGAGGGCCTTCGGCTTGCGGGTCAGGTACGGCTCGAGGTCGAGGAGCTTGGCGGCCTCGAGGACGCGCTGGGCGCGCTCCTCCTTGCCGACGCCGGCGATCTTGAGCGCGAAGCCCATGTTCTCGGCCACGGTCATGTGCGGGTACAGCGCGTAGTTCTGGAACACCATCGCGATGTCGCGGTCCTTCGGCGGGACGTCGGTCACGTCGCGGTCGCCGATCAGGATCCGGCCGGCGTTGACCTCTTCGAGGCCCGCGAGCATGCGGAGCGAGGTGGACTTGCCGCAGCCGGAGGGGCCGACCAGAACCAGGAACTCGCCATCGGCGATCTCGATGTTCAGCTTGTCGACCGCGGGGCGGGTGCCGCCGGGGTACAGACGGGTGGCCTCATCAAAGGTCACAGTTGCCATTGTCTTCTCCTTCACCGGCAGGTACGTGCCGGACGATCCGTAGTGAAAAAGCGACGAGGATGAACCCGCCGTGGCCCGCCATCGGGCCGGGATCAGTATGACATGAGAGCTCCGGCGAGGTCCAGCATCGTCGGTGAAGCGCTTTCCGGGGCAGATCTCGCAGGGTCCGGCCAGGGGCCGTCTGGTCATTTCTCAGCCTGCCTGGCTAGCATCGAACCCGTGCCGCGCCGCGCCCGTCGGCAGCAGGCCACAGGGACGCCAGTCCCGAGAAACCAAGAGGAACGATGTCGAGCGACGAAACGCCGAACGTCCCCACTCCGCCGCATTCGCGTGCGGCCGTGCGGGAGAAGGCCCAGCAGGTGAACGCCCAGCAGTCCCGCGCCCGGATCATCCGACGTGTGATCATCGCCGCGGTCGCGGTCATCGTGGTCGGCGCCGCGGGAGGCGCCGTGGCCTGGGCTGTGGGCTCCGCCGTGTCGAAGCCGTCGCTCACACCGTCGAACCTGCAGGACGACGGTGTCGTCGTGACCAAGGAGGATCTGGCCTCGGTGCGCGCCGGATCCGGGAGCACGCCCACGCCCTCGCCGAGCACGGCGGGCAGCGCGGCGCCGACCGGATCCGCCTCGCCGACTCCCGATCCGACCGCCACGGCCGACGCTGTCGACATCCATGTCTACGTCGACTACCTCTCGCCCGGCGCCAGCGACTTCGAGCGTGCGAACGCGAAGCAGCTCGCGACCTGGGTCGATCAGGACGCGGCGACCGTCACCTATCACCCGGTCGCGTTGCTGACCGCGAACTCCAACGGCACCAAGTATTCGCTGCGCGCCGCGTCCGCCGCCGCCTGCGTCGCCTCGATGCAGCCCGAGGTCTTCTACGCGTTCAACCACGCCCTGCTCGTCGACCAGCCGAAGCAGGACACCGACGGCAAGAGTGACAAGGAGCTCATCGCACTCGCGATCTCGAGCGGAGTGAAGGATGCCAAGGGCCTCCAGACCTGCGTCGAGGAGAGCACCTACGACTCCTGGGTGAAGGACGTCACGCAGCGCGCCGTGGACGGCCCGCTGCCCGGCTCCAAGAAGGGGGCCCTGAGCGGCGCGCCCACGATCGTCGTGAACGGCCAGGTCTACGCCGGATCGCTCACCGACGCCGCCGAGTTCAGCCAGTTCGTGCTCTCGGTCGCGAGCGACTCGTACTACGGCACGCCCGGTCCGACGCTCTCGCCCACGCCGTCGCCGTCCGCCGCGAAGTAGCGCGTGCGGCCGTCCGGCTCCGGACGGCGTGCACGCCGACAGCGCGGCGAATTGCTACGCTGTGGAGCGGTCGCGCCCTCACGGCGCCGGCCATTCCTCGCCTCCTTAGCTCATCTGGTAGAGCAGCGGCCTTGTAAACCGCAGGTGGCCGGTTCGAGTCCGGCAGGAGGCTCCGATTCTTCCTCCGCGGGCATCATGGTGCGGACATGACGCATCCGCGGTGCTCAGAACAGTCGATCCGTGCCCTTGTCATCCGCGCGCGGCGTCGCGGCCACCCGCGCGGTGATCGCGGCGGAGGCCAGCAGCGCCTCGTCGATGAGCTCGCGCGTGGCGTCGCCGTTCAGCCAGTCCCGGGCGAATGCGGCCGGCAGCAGCACCGGCATGCGGTCGTGGATCCCGGCGAGGCGCTCGGGCGCCGGCTGCATCACGATCGAGTAGCACGTGTACCAGGAGCCGTCCTCGGCGCGGCCGCGCTGGGTGATCGCGGCCATGCCGAACAGGGCGCCGTCCAGCCCGAACTCGTGCCACGCCTTCTGCGGCTTCTGCATCTCGTACCAGCTCGTGGCGGGGACCAGCGCCCGCCCCTTCAGGCTCCCGGGACGCTCCTGCAGCCGTTCGGAGCGGGTGTTGATCGAGGGGAACCGCGACGGCCGGCCGTCGACGAGGAATCCCCACCAGGCCTGCTCGAGCTGCGGTTGCGCGGACTCCGAGGGCAGCAGGATCGGATTGAGGTTGCGCAGCAGCCGTCCGGTGGGGCGCAGAGTCTCCTCCGCGTTGCGCCGCGCCCACGCGCGGATCCCCTCCATGAGTTCGTCGTCGGCTTCCTCGATCAGCTGCTGATCGCTGAATCGCGGATCCAGGCCGTAGCTCGCGCACATGGCTGGAGCGTACCTCGGGCGGGGGACGTCGGTGTGCTCGAGAGCGATTCCGCGCCCGAGTAGGCTCATAACGGTGACTGTGCCCCCTCCGAAGCCGCGCCGCGGGCGCACCGTGCTGGCGCTCGGCGGCGCGGTCGCCATCGGTGCGATGACGGCGATCCAGGCGCGCGTGAACGGGCAGCTCGGAGTGCGTCTGGACAACGGGATACTCGCCGGGTGGGTGTCGTTCGCTGTCGGCCTGGTGCTGCTGAGCTTCCCCGTGCTGCTCACTCGTTCGGGACGCGCGGGGCTCGGGCGTCTCTGGCGGGGGATCCGCACCGGCGGCGTGCGCTGGTGGATGCTGCTCGGCGGCGCCTGCGGTGCGCTGACCGTGTCGACCCAGGGCCTGGTCGCGGGCATCCTCGGCGTCGCCCTTTTCACGGTGGGCGTCGTGGCCGGCCAGACGCTGCACGGACTGCTGCTGGATCGGGTCGGATTCGGCCCGGCCGGCGTCGTCGCCATCACCCCGGGGCGACTGCTCGGCGGTGCGTTCGCGCTCGTCGCCGTCGGCGTCTCGCTCGGCGGCGACGTGCTCGCCCGGGCGCCGCTGTGGATGCTGGTGCTGCCGTTCCTCACCGGAGCGGGCATCGCGTTCCAGTCCGCCGTGAACGGCCGGCTCGGTCAGCGCATCGCCTCGCCGCTCGGCGCGACCTACATGAGCTTCTTCGGGGGCGTGCTCGTGCTCTCGGTGTCAGCAGGTGCGAGCCTGCTCGTGACCGGAGCTCCGGAGCCGTTCCCCGCCGTGTTCCCCGCAGACCTGTGGCTGTACCTGGGCGGGCTGCTCGGTGCGTCCTACATCCTGCTGGGGGTGATCATCGTGGCCCGCACGGGAGTGCTGCTGATGGGGCTCGGTGCTGTCCTCGGTCAGCTCGTGGTGTCGGTGCTGATCGACATGATCTGGCCGCCCGCGGCCGGCCCTGCCGCATGGCAGGTGGTCGTCATGGTGCTCGCGGCGGTGCTGTCCGTGCTGGCGGCGCTGCCCTGGGGGCGTCGCCGGGTCAGCCCTGTTCCTCGGTCTTCCTGAGCCGCCGCTGCTTCTTCGCAGTCTTCTCGGCCTTCTTCCGGGCTTTCCTGGCCGCCTTCTTGGCCTTCTTCTTCACCTTCTTCTTGGTGCACTTGTCGGGTTCGGTGGAGTCGGCGGGTTCGCGCGCACTGTCGGACGGCGCAGCGTCGTCGGGCGCGCTCTGGACGGGCATCCGGCTCAGCACCGATTCCGCGTCGAGCACCTGGCGTCGCCCCGGCTCCTTGCCTGGCTTGCCGCCGACGTACAGCCAGCCCAGAAGCTCCTCGTCCGGACCGAGTCCGTGCGCTCGGGCCACGGCTGCGGTGCGGGTGTAGCCGCCGGTGCGCCAGATGACTCCCCAGCCGGCCTCATCCAGCAACAGGCTGAGCACGTGCGCGACACCGGAGGCGACGGCCTCCTGCTCCCAGCGGGGCACCTTCTCGCTGTCCCGGTAACTGGCGACGACGGCGATCAGCAGGGAGGCGCGCAGAGGCTTGGACGAGGGCGAGTCGTCGCCCGTCGTCGCTGCGATGGCCGCACCCAGTCGTTCTCGGTCCTGTCCACGCAGCTCGATCAGGCGCCAGGGCCGCAGCGAGGAGTGATCCGCGACGCGGCCGGCGGCCGCGATCAGCGGCAGCAGCTGCTCGCGGGTCGGCGCGTCCGGGGTCACCTTGGACCAGGACTGCCGACGGCGAACGGCTTCGAGTGCGCTCATGCCCCGGTCGCGGAATCGTCCGGCTGGAACGACAGCGCGATCGAGTTCATGCAGTATCGGTCGCCGGTCGGCGTGCCGAATCCGTCCGGGAAGACGTGGCCCAGATGCGAACCGCAGTTCGCGCAGCGCACCTCCGTGCGCAGCATGCCGAGACTGTTGTCCTCGATCAACTCCACGGCTTCAGGCCGGACCGACTCGTAGAAGCTCGGCCAGCCGCAGCCCGAGTCGAACTTCGTGCCGCTGCGGAACAGCTCGGCGCCGCACGCGCCGCAGGTGTAGAGGCCGGCACGGTGCTCGTCGAGCAGCTCGCCGGTCCACGCCCGCTCGGTCGCGGCCTCGCGCAGCACGGCGTACTGCTGCGGGTCGAGCTCGGCCCGCCATTCGGCGTCGGTCTTGGTCACGCGGTGCGACATGGATCCTCCCGGGGTCGGATCCATTCTCGCGCGTTCCTGGCCGTGGAGGGGCGGCGGCCGGGCGCGCCGTCCGGGCCGGGCGCCGACGGCGACGTAGCCTGATGGGGTGACCGACCTCCTCAGCGACCGCGAGCGTGTGATCCTCGCGTTCGAGGCGCGGCGCCCCGGGCACTCCAGCGCCAAGGAGGAGGCGATCCGCGCCGAGCTGGAGCTGACGCCGGCGCGCTACTACCAGCTGCTGGACCGGGTCATCGAGTCTGAGCAGGCGCTGATCGCGGATCCGATGCTGGTGCGTCGACTGCGCCGGATCCGAGACGACGCGGCAGCGCGGAGATCGGGTCGCACCGCGCTGTCCGCCGGCTGAGGCGCAGCCGCGCTCGAGATCGACGGCCTGTCGTTCACCGAAACCGCAGCAGGACCCCGGATAACATCGGGGGATGCCAGAATCCGCCCGCGACCGATTCGACGTGATCCCGCACGCGCAGGGACGCGTCGGCGCCCACCGTGCCGAGAACCCCGGGATGCGCGGCTGGTTCGTGCTGCTGTGGGCCGCAGTGGCGACGGCGGTGCTGATCGCCGTCGGGATCTTCGCCGCGATGCTCGCCATGGGCCGGATCAGCTTCGACGGCGGTGCGCCGGTGCCCACGGCATCGCCGACCGCTACCGTGGCGGCGCCGACGCTGGACACGTCGTACGCCGTCCTGGTGCTGAACGCGACCGGCGTGAACGGGCTCGCCGCGAGCACGCGCGACACGATCGTCAACGCCGGGTTCGCCGGCGGCTCCGTGGCGGCGAGCGATGCCGACACCCAGGACTTCCCCGCGACCACGGTCTACTACAAGACCGAGGCGGACAAGCCTGCGGCCCAGGCGCTGGCTGCCTTCATCGGCGCGACGAAGGTCGCGCTGAGCGATCGGTACGGCGACGACGTCGTGACCGGCCAGAAGCAGCTCACCGTGGTGCTCGGGCTCGATCTCGCGAAGAACGCACCGACCACGGAGCCGACCCCCGCCGACACGTCGGGCGACGGCTCGGCGGGCTGAGCCCGGACGCTCTCTCTACGGCTTGCACTCACAGGGGTCGAGTGCCAGACTGGGTTTAGCACTCGACTGATCTGAGTGCTAAAACCCAATGTCTACGTCCAGGAGGGACGACAGAACTCATGGCAAAGATCATCGCTTTCGATGAGGAGGCCCGTCGCGGTCTCGAGCGCGGCCTGAACATCCTGGCCGACGCGGTCAAGGTGACCCTCGGCCCGCGTGGCCGCAACGTCGTGCTCGAGAAGAAGTGGGGCGCCCCCACGATCACGAACGACGGCGTGTCCATCGCCAAGGAGATCGAGCTCGACGACCCGTACGAGAAGATCGGCGCGGAGCTCGTCAAGGAGGTCGCGAAGAAGACCGACGACGTCGCGGGTGACGGCACCACCACCGCAACCGTGCTCGCCCAGGCGCTGGTCCGCGAGGGCCTGCGCAACGTGGCCGCCGGTGCCGACCCGATCAGCCTGAAGAAGGGCATCGAGAAGGCCGTCGCCGCCATCACCGCCGAGCTGCTCGCCTCCGCCAAGGAGATCGAGTCCAAGGAGCAGATCGCCGCTACTGCGTCGATCTCCGCCGCCGACCCGGAGATCGGCGAGCTCATCGCCGAGGCCATCGACAAGGTGGGCAAGGAGGGTGTGGTCACCGTCGAGGAGTCCCAGACCTTCGGCACCGAGCTCGAGCTCACCGAGGGCATGCGCTTTGACAAGGGCTACCTGAACCCCTACTTCGTCACGGACCCGGACCGCCAGGAGGCTGTCTTCGAGGACCCGTACATCCTCATCGCGAACCAGAAGATCTCGAACATCAAGGATCTTCTGCCCGTCGTCGACAAGGTGATCCAGGACGGCAAGGAGCTCGTCATCATCGCTGAGGACGTCGAGGGCGAAGCCCTTGCGACCCTGGTGCTGAACAAGATCCGCGGCATCTTCAAGTCCGTCGCCGTCAAGGCTCCGGGCTTCGGTGACCGCCGCAAGGCGCAGCTGCAGGACATCGCGATCCTCACCGGCGGCACCGTGATCACCGAGGAGGTCGGTCTCAAGCTCGAGAACGCGACCCTCGACCTGCTGGGCCGTGCGCGCAAGGTCATCGTCACCAAGGACGAGACCACGATCGTCGAGGGTGCCGGAGACGCCGAGCAGATCGCCGGTCGCGTGACCCAGATCCGTCGCGAGATCGAGAACACCGACAGCGACTACGACCGCGAGAAGCTGCAGGAGCGCCTCGCCAAGCTCGCCGGCGGCGTGGCCGTCATCAAGGCGGGCGCGGCCACCGAGGTCGAGCTCAAGGAGCGCAAGCACCGCATCGAGGACGCCGTCCGCAACGCGAAGGCCGCCGTCGAGGAGGGCATCGTCGCCGGTGGTGGCGTCGCCCTGATCCAGTCCGGCACGAAGGCCCTCAACGGCCTCGAGCTCACGGGCGACGAAGCGACCGGCGCGAACATCGTGCGCGTCGCGATCGAGGCGCCGCTCAAGCAGATCGCCCTCAACGCCGGTCTCGAGCCGGGCGTCGTCGCGCACAAGGTCTCCGAGCTCCCCACGGGTCACGGCCTCAACGCCGCGACCGGCGAGTACGGCGACATGTTCGCACAGGGCATCATCGACCCGGCCAAGGTCACCCGCTCGGCGCTGCAGAACGCCGCGTCGATCGCCGGCCTTTTCCTCACCACCGAGGTCGTCGTCGCCGACAAGCCGGAGAAGGCTTCGGCCATGCCGGCCGACCCGTCCGGCGGCATGGACTTCTGAGTCCAGCCCCCTTTCGAGAAGGCCCCCGGGATTCGTCCCGGGGGCCTTCTCCGTCTGCGGAGCCGCCCACGAAAGCGCGTCCTCGGCAGGGGGACACTCAGTGGAACAGCGCAGTGGAGTCGTTCTCGGCCTGCGCGTAGAGCTGGCCGGCGGACCCGAGGGCCTGGGCGATCGCCGCGAGCGCCTGCTCGACATGCGCCTGTGCGCCGCGCCACTGCTCCACGGCGTTCTGACACGCGACGGAGGCGCCCCCGCTCCAGGACGACTGCAGCTGAGTGAGTTGCGACGTCATGGCGGCCGAGTCGCTCTGCAGCCGCTCGCTCGTGGCCTGCACGGACAGCCTGGTGGTGAAGACGGCGTCAGTGTCGACGGTGAAAACGGACATGAGGATCCTTTCGTCGTGGTGCATCGGATGCATCCGACGTTAGGGATCCGGTGCCTGTCGATAGGGGCCGGTCGCGCAACCGGTGCGGAACCTTCGCGGGGTCCGCACTGTGCGGATCGATCGAGGACGCCAGCTGCCGCCGGGCTCAGCGGGACAGGTCCAGCGGCCGCCGGGCTCAGCGCGAGAGGTCGAGCGGCTCGATGGGCTGCGTGTCCTGCAGCAGGTGCTCCGGCGTCGCCTGCGCCGGTGCGAGCGGCAGCGACACGGTGAACGTCGCACCGCCGCCCGGTGTCTCGGTCACCTGGACCGAGCCGTTCAGCGCACGCACGATGGACGCGACGATGGCGAGCCCCAGGCCCGCGCCGCCGGTGTCTCTCGTGCGCGAGGAGTCGGCGCGCCAGAAGCGCTGGAAGATCTGATCCCGGATCTGCTCGGGGACGCCCTCACCGTGATCCACGATCGCGAACCAGCCCACGTCCCGGCGCCGGTCCGCGCCCACGACCACCTCGATGGGGGAGTCGCCGGGGGAGAATCGCCGCGCGTTGCCGAGCAGGTTCGCGATCACCTGGCGCACCTTGTTCTCCTCGCCGAGCACGATCGGCGGCGTGGAGACGGGAGCGACGACGGCCTCGGAGAAGTCGATCTCGGGAACCGGGCCGCCGTCGCGCGGGCGCCGGCGCAGGATCGCGGGTATGCGACCGCGCGGAGGCGCCGTGCGTGTTGTCGGGGTCGGCCGTGTGATCGCCATGTGTGAGGGCACGGGCAGGTCCGTAGGGTGCGCCTCGGCGGTCATGTCGACGACGGTGACCGGGCGCTCGGGCGCCGCCGCGCGCAGGTCGAGCGCGGCGTCCTGCGCGAGCGGGCGAAGATCGAGCGGTTCGATGGTGAGTTCGCGCTGCTCGTCCAGGCGGGCGAGGGCGAGCAGATCCTCGACGAGCACGCCCATCCGCAGCGCCTCCTTCTCGATCCGGTCCATCGCGCGCGCAGTGTCCTCGCCGGGCTTGATGGCGCCCATCCGGTACAGCTCGGCGTAGCCGCGCACACTCACCAGCGGCGTGCGCAACTCATGGCTGGCGTCGCCGACGAAGCGCCGCATCTGCTGCACAGAGCGGTCGCGCTGGGCGATCGCCGCGTCCAGCCGGTCGAGCATGGTGTTGATGGCGCCGTTCAGCCGCCCCACCTCGGTCGTCGGCTCGAGGTCCGTGAGCCGCTGACTGAAGTCGCCCGCGGCGATCGCCATGGCGGTGGACTCCACCCGGCCCAGCCGGCGGAAGGCGAGCGTCACCAGCCCCCGGGTGGCGAGCGCCGCGATGATGATCGTCACGAGCGCCACCGTGGTGAACACCCCGAAGAACGTCGCCAGGATGCGATCCGGCTCGTCCAGCGACACCGCCACGATCTGCGTGTAGGTGATGTTGGTGCTGGGGTCCTCCCGCACCGCCACAGCGGCGCGGAACTCGGATCCGTCCGCGCCTCGCAGCACCATCGGATCCGTCCGTCCGGCTTCGAGCGTCGCACGGGCCAGAGGGTAGGTGGTCGGGAACTCGGGCTTGCCGGCCTTCGGCGCGCCGCCCCCGGAGTACACGAGCGCGCCGGCCGTGTCGTAGACCGCGACGAAGTAGTCCGCGAGGCCCAGCGTCTCGTCCTTAAGTGTGACGCTGAAGGTGCCGTAGCCGTCCGGCGTGATCGTGGCGAGGTCGCTGGTCACGAGCGTCGGCAGCTGGGATTCGACGTTGTCGATGAGCAGGTTGCGCAGGATCGGCATGGTGCCGATGCCGGTGACGACGAGTCCGAGCGCGAGCACGCCGACGGTGACGCCGGTCACCTTCGCCCGAAGGCTGATCCGGCGCCACCATCGCGTGATCGCGTCGGGCTCTGCCATCCGCTACGCGGTCTTCCCCACCTTGAGCATGTAGCCGAAGCCGCGCTTGGTCTGGATGACCGGCTCCTCGGTGTGCGGGTCGATCTTGCGGCGGAGATACGAGATGTAGCTCTCCACGATGCCGGCGTCGCCGTTGAAGTCGTACTCCCAGACGTGGTCGAGGATCTGCGCCTTCGACAACACCCGGTTCGGGTTGAGCATGAGGTAGCGGAGGAGCTTGAACTCGGTCGGGCTGAGTTCGATGGGGGTGGATCCGACGAACACGTCGTGCGTGTCCTGATCCATCGACAGCTCGCCGGCGCGGATCACCGATTCCTCGTCCGCCTGCATGGTGCGGCGCAGGATCGCCTGCGCACGCGCGACGATCTCGTCCAGGGCGAACGGCTTGGTGACGTAGTCGTCGCCGCCCGCATTCAGTCCCTCGATCTTGTCCTCGGTGTCGTCCTTCGCCGTGAGGAACAGGATCGGCGCCGTGAAACCCGCGCCGCGCAGTCGCTTGGTGACGCTGAATCCGTTCATGTCGGGGAGCATCACGTCGAGGATGATGAGATCGGGCTCCTCCTCCAGCACGGCCGAGATCGTGGCGGCGCCGTTGGCGACGGTCTTCACCGAGAAACCGGCGAAGCTCAGGCCCGTGGAGAGGACATCGCGGATGTTGGGTTCGTCGTCGACGACCAGGATGCGCGCTTCAGTCATGCCCCCATTATGGTGACCCGATCCGTGTTCGGGCTGATTGCGGGCGGAACTTTCCTAGGGATCGGCTATGCGGCGCCTCAGGAAGCGTGACGATCCGCCCCTTTCGGGTGCAGAGTGTGTCCATGAAGATCGACATCATCGAGCACGAGGGGCCGTACCGTGTCGGCGTCATCGTCGGCAGCCTCTCCCGGGAGTCCATCAATCGCCGTCTGGCGAACGCACTGACGCATCTTGCGCCCGAGGGTTTCGAGTTCTTCGAGATCTCCTATGCCGACCTGCCGTTGTACAACCGCGACTTCGACGCCGACTATCCGCAGGTCGCGCTCGACTTCAAGGAGGCGGTGACGAGCGCGGACGCGGTGCTCTTCGTCACCCCTGAGTACAACCGCTCGCTGCCGGGGCCGCTGAAGAACGCGATCGACTGGGGCAGCAGGCCCTGGGGGCAGAACGTGTGGGCGCACAAGCCCACCGGCGTCGTGGGGGCGTCGATGGGGGCGATCGGCACGGCCGTCGGACAGCAGTCCCTGCGCGCCACCCTGGGCTTCCTCAATGCCCGTCAGATGACGTCCCCCGAGGCGTACATCCACTATTCGCCAGGACTCATCGACGACGACGGCCGGGTGACGACGCCAGGGACCGAGGAGTTCCTGCGGCAGTTCATGACGGCGTTCGCCGAGTACACCGCGAGAGTGCTGACGGTCATCCCGCAGACCTGATCCGGGCCGGATCCGCACCGTCCACGGTGACGCAGCATCCGGAGATGGATGACGAGGAGCGCGGCGGGGACTCCGCCTGCTGGCTGGCCCGGGTGTGCCCGGAGTGTGGGGCTCTGCTCGAAGATCCGACCGCGCCGTGCTGGCGCTGTGGTCTGAGGCCGGGGAGGATTCCCGCGTCTGAGCGCCTCGATCGAGGCCCGCGTGCGCCGACCGCGTCCAGTGCACCGGTCAGCCGCTCAGGGCGGCATGCACGGCGTGAGCGATCACCTCGCGGATGGGTGCGTCGGGATCCACCGTGACCCGGTGCAGCAGGAGGCCGTCGCCGGTGGCCATGACGAAGGCGGCGTGCCGAGCCGCGGTGTCCCCGCCGAGGCTCGTGAGGATCCCGCGCACCCACGCCTCCATGCCGAGCCGCTGTTCGCGTAGCGGTCGCATGGCGTCTTCATCCGCCTCCAGGAACAGCGCGTAGCGCGCCCTGGTCCGCGCCGCGAGCGGACCGGACTGGAGCTGGATCATCCGGGACACGGCGTCGATGAATTCGTCGGCGGAGCCGATGTCCGGCAGGCCGGCGTCCGCGCGCTCCTGTGTCGCCAGCCACTCGATCACCCCTGAGACCAGCGCCGCACGCGTGCGGAAGTGATTCGACGTGGATCCGGGCGGCAGCGCGGCTGCGGCATCCACCCGGCCGTGCGTGAGCGCGCGGATCCCCTCCGTGCCGATCAGGGTCACGGCGGCGTCGAGCGCCCGACGGCGCGTACTGCTCATGGGACGAGCGTAGATCACTATTTTCATAGTGCGCTGACACTACGAACGTAGTAAACTTCCCGGCGAACCACCGTGGTCCGCGCGGTGCGATGACAGGGAGGTCTCGCCATGGACACGCCGACATCCTCGCGACTCCAACGGGAATGGTCGCCGCCGCTGCCCGACGCGGCCGAATTCGAACACACGATGATCGCCACGCCGGGGCTGCGCACGCATGTGGCGTCGATCGGCGAGGGCGAGCCCGTCGTGCTTCTGCACGGTTTTCCGATGCACTGGTGGCAGTGGCGCCTCATCGCGCCGATCATCGCTGCGGAGGGGTATCGCGTGATCTGCCCCGATCTGCGCGGCTCGGGCTGGACGGAGGCCGATGACCCGCGATTCGGCCCGGAGTCCCAGCTGGACGACGTGGTCGCCGTGCTGGACGCGCTCGGCATCGGCGCCGCGCGCTTCCTCTGCCACGACATGGGAGCGATCTCGGGGATGCAGCTCGCGTACCGCAATCCGGAGCGCGTGCGGGCGATCGTGCAGGTCGCCGTGCCGCCGGGCTTCATGGAGTTCTCGCCCCGGGTGATGCCCGCGTTCGCGCACATGCCGGCGCTGCTCATGCACCGCGCGGGAAGCTCGCTCAGGTACCTGTTCGGATCCCGCTATGCGGCGAAGCCGATGACCGACGAGACGGTCGAAGCCTACCTGCGGGTGCACGAGCGGCCTGAGATCGAGCGGGCCGTGACCGCGCTCTACCGGGGCATGGTGATACCGGTCTCGCGACGGCTGATGGGAGGGGTCTACAAGCGGATGCGTCTGCGCCCGCCGATGCTCTGCGTGTTCGGCAGCGAGGACGGCCCGTTCGCGGAGCCGACGGTGCGCCGCATCTGCAGGAACCGTGGGCAGCATGCCGACAGGTTCGAGCTCGCGTTCGTCGACGACGGGGCGCATTTCCTCACGGACGATCAGCCGCGCGAGGTCGCCCGGCTCGCGCTGGACTGGTTCGCCCGCACCACCTGATCTCGCGTCGTGCCCCCTCAGGCGGCCTCGAGCTCGTGCGCGTCCAGGATCGTGTAGCTGTAACCCTGTTCGGCGAGGAAGCGCTGCCGGTTCTGCGCATAGTCCTGGTCGACCGTGTCCCGCGCGATCAGCGTGTAGAAGCTTGCCGTGTGCCCGGACTGCTTCGGTCGCAGCAGGCGTCCGAGGCGCTGCGCCTCCTCCTGGCGCGAGCCGAAGGATCCGGACACCTGGATCGCGACCGAGGCCTCCGGCAGGTCGATGGAGAAGTTCGCGACCTTCGACACCACCAGCAGCTCGATCTCGCCCTCGCGGAACTGCCGGTACAGCTCCTCGCGCTCGTCCACCGGCGTCGCGCCGGTGATCGACGGCGCGTTCAGGGCCTCGGACAACTCCTCGAGCTGGTCGAGGTACTGCCCGATCACGAGGATGCGCTCGCCGGGGTGCTTCGCGATGAGCTCGCGCACCGTGGTGATCTTGGCCGGCGCGGACGCGGCGAGGCGGTAGCGCTCGTCATCCGTCGCGGCGGCGTACTCCAGCCGGTCGTCCGGTGGCAGGTCGACGCGAACCTCGTAGCAGGCGGCGGGCGAGATGAAGCCCTGCGCCTCGATCTGCTTCCACGGTGCGTCGAACCGCTTGGGGCCGATCAGGCTGAACACGTCGCCCTCGCGGCCGTCCTCGCGCACGAGCGTCGCGGTGAGGCCGATCCGACGGCGGGCCTGCAGATCGGCGGTGAGCTTGAAGACCGGTGCGGGCAGCAGGTGCACCTCGTCGTAGACCACGAGCCCCCAGTCCATCTCGTCGAGGAGGGAGAGGTGCGCGTACTGGCCCTTCCGCTTCGCGGTGAGGATCTGGTAGGTCGCGATCGTGACCGGCTTGACCTCCTTCACCTGCCCGGAGTACTCGCCGATCTCCTCGGGGGTCAGGCTGGTGCGTTTGATCAGCTCGTCGCGCCACTGGCGGGCCGAGACGGCATTGGTGACGAGGATGAGCGTGGTCGTCTTGGTCGCCGCCATCGCACCGGCGCCGACGATGGTCTTGCCGGCACCGCAGGGGAGCACGACGACGCCGGATCCGTCCTTCGCGAACGCGTCGACCGCGTCCTGCTGGTAGGGGCGCATCGCCCAGCCGTCCTCGGCCAGCGTGATCTCGTGCGGTGTACCCGGCGTGTAGCCGGCCAGGTCCTCGGCGGGCCAGCCGATCTTCAACAGCTCCTGCTTGATCTGGCCCCGCGCCCACGCGTCCACGACGTACGTGTCGGGGGCAGGGTGGCCGACGAGCAGCGGCTGGATCCGCTTATTCCCGGCGACCTGGGTGAGCACGGCGGGATCCGTGGAGCGCAGGATGAGTACGCCCTCGTCGTCGCGCTCGATCACGAGCCGGCCGTAGCGGTTCACGGTCTCGCGGATGTCGACGGAGACCGACGGGGGCACGGGGAAACGCGACCAGCGGTCGAGGGTCTCCAGCATGTCCTCGGCCGTGTGGCCGGCCGCGCGGGCGTTCCACAGCCCCAGCCGGGTGACCCGGTACGTGTGGATGTGCTCGGGGGCGCGTTCCAGCTCGGCGAAGATCGCGAGCTCGTGCCGCGCGCTCTCGGCGTCGGGGTGCGCGACCTCGAGCAGCACGGTGCGGTCGCTCTGGACGATCAGCGGGCCATCAGACATAGCGGACCAGTCTACCGGTCGCACCGGGGAGCCGGCGCTCGGCGCCGATCGATGCTCGCGGCCACGGGGGTCGGGGCGGCCCGGTCCTGCTGAGAGGATCGGGACTCAGGATCCGGCGTCCTCGATGGCGCGGGTGGAGAGGATCGAGCGGATCGGCAGGGTGCGCTCGACGTCGCTCGCCCGGTCGCGGCCGCGGACGCGCCCGCCCCCGAAGCCGGTCACCTCGAGCACCAGCTCGCGCGCCGTGCCGTCGGGCATGGCTACCTCGACGGCGAGCACGGCGCGCTGCTTCGCGGCGTGCTCGAGCTCCCGTTCCAGCCACGCGGCGTCCGGGTTGCCCTCACGCGCCTCCCGCAGCCGGGCGATGAGCGCCGCGTAGCGCTGGGCGTCGGCGGGGGGCGGGGGAGCGCTCTCCGCTGTGGTGCGAACCGGTCGCTCCACCGCACCGGCCGCGTCCACGAGGGCGGCGGGGTAGTGCTCGTCGGTGAGCGCCCAGAACACGGTGTCGCGGTTGACCCGCGTGGTCAGCGCCGCGGCGTCCTCGCCGGTGTCGTCGGGGACGAGGCCCAGGGGGCGCAGCGCCTGGTCCACGCCGATCGCCTGCAGCAGGTGCAGGTCGCGGCTGCGCACGCGAGTCCGTCCGGTCGCAGGGTCGGTACCGACCTGCACCTGGCCGTGCCTGCTCGCGCTCTGCGCCAGCAGGTAGCGCAACGGCTGCGGCACTCCCGTCAGGGAGAGACCTTCGAGGAAGTCCAGCACCCCCTCCTCCGTCTCCCCGGACGACAGTGCCGTGCTGAGCGAGTCGGCGGTGAAGCGGTACGAGGACGCCTGGCTCGCCGACTCGCGGGTGGCCATGCCGCGCAGCCGCAGGTCCAGGGCGGGCAGCAGCGGCCCCGGGGCGATCGCAGTGAGATCGTTCTGCAGGAAGATCCGGTCGACCTCGGCGGGCACGTAGGCGGCGAGGGCGGAGGGATCCGGGTCCGCTCCGCGTCGCGGCGCCTCGGCCCAGGGGGTCTCCGCTGCGGTTCCGTCCGAGCTCTCGTCTGTGATGAGGCCGAGCAGACGGGCCTGCCGGATGAGTCCGTCGATGCGTGCCGGCCAGCTCGGGTCCCAGGGATGCTCGGCGTGCCAGTCCGCAAGGGGGATCCAGCCGCCGTTCCGGGTGCGCAGCACCTCGGGCAGAGCGGTGCGGAAACCTGCGACCAGCCGCGACCAGCGCTCGGGGCCGGGCAGCCGGAGCCACGCCGCACCGGCGTCGGACAGGCGCAGGGTGCGCTCGATCGGCCGCAGCAGACCGGCGGCCGTGCCGAGCGCGAGCACATCGTCGAGCAGAGCAGGGTCTTCGGGGAGCCCGCGTTCGCTCAGGCGGCGCTTCTCGGAGAGTCCCACGGTGCCGCCTGCGAGCAGCGCCAGCGGCCCCTCCTCGGCGAGCAGAAGGGCGTCGGCGAGTGTCGCGACCGTCGTGAAGGCGCGTTCGGCGGCCCGGGCTGACTCGGGCTCATCTGCGCTCTTAGGGAGGTCTGCGGACACCGATTCGTCGCCCGGGATGATCGGGCCTGCGACGGTGTCGCGTGCGGCGACGGCCGCCGCCACTGTCGGGGGTAGCGTCGCGCCGGAGGGCGAGAGCAGGGCGAGGGTGCGCAGCGCGTCCGCGACCGCACCGGGATCCGCGCCGGATGCGGCGGCGACGAGTCCCGCGACCTCGGCCCGGGTCAGACGGGGCAGAACCCGTGCCACCGACGTCGGATCCAGCAGCGCCTCGGCGGCGTCGAAGAAATCGTGCCAGCCGGCATCGGGTCGCACCTCACGGCGCCCGAAGAGCGCGGCGAGCTCGTCATCGGTACGCGCGGACAACGCCTCGGCGAGAAGGCGCGCATGGGTGCTCATGGTGAGAACAGCTCGCGGCGGCGTCAGGAGCGCCGCGCCGCGCGTCCTCTCCGGACGAAGCTCATGATGAGCAGGACGACGATCATGCCGAAGGCGATCGGCAGGCCCCAGAACGGGAACACGCCCACGACGGGCCAGGCGCCGTGCGTGAAGTCAGCCTGCTTCATCCCCACCGCGGTCGCGATGATGATCACGAAGAAGCAGATCACCGAGAGGGCGGCCAGCGTCAGCGCGCCGAAGGTCAGGAACCGATCGATCCCGCGGATCTCCGGCTCGGGGGCAGGCGGCCGAGTGCTCATCCGTCCCAGCCTACCCGCTCCGCGACCGGTAGGCTGGTGGGGTGCGGGGCTTCCGCACGCCACCCGATCGGATCCCCCGGATCCGGCGCCCGAGTATTTGCAGCGAGGTTCTCCCATGCCCACCGGCAAGGTCAGGTTCTACGACGACGAGAAGGGGTTCGGCTTCATCACCACCGATGACGGCCAGGACGTCTTCCTGCACGCCTCGTCCCTCCCCGCCGGGTCCGCGGTCAAGGCCGGCGCTCGCGTCGAGTTCGGCGTCGCCGACGGAAAACGCGGCCTGCAGGCGCTCTCCGTGCGCGTGCTCGAGGCTCCGGTGAGCCTCGCCAAGTCCAAGCGCAAGCCCGCGGACGACATGGCTGTGATCGTCGAGGATCTCGTGAAGCTGCTCGACGGCATCGGCGGCGACCTGCGCCGCGGCCGCTATCCGTCGTCCAGCCACGGCCGCAAGATCGCCGCCGTGCTGCGCAACGTCGCCGAGGACTTCGATGCCTGAGGACGAGGCCTCGGGCATCGAGCCGGTCGAGCCTGCGCAGGGCGCGGTCGCGCCGGAGTCCGCCGAAGCCGTCGCCCCGGCGGTCGAGGAGCGCTTCTCGACCGATGAGCCCCTCGCCGTGCCGTTCGTCAGCGAGCGCCTGCTGGGCGCGCGCGATCTGGCGCTCGCCGCCCTGCACGAGATCACCCCCGCCGCATCGGTCGGGCCGGCTGCCGGTTACCTGCCCGAGGTCGACGGCGTGCTCTCGCTGCGTTTCGAGAACCGGCTCGGCGGCTACCCCGGCTGGTACTGGACCGTTTCGGTCGCCCAGGTCGGGGACGAGGAGCCGACCGTGCTGGAGGCCGAGCTCCTGCCCGGCGACGGTGCTCTGCTCGCGCCCGAATGGGTGCCGTGGGCCGAGCGCCTCGCGGAGTACCGCGCACATCAAGCGGAGCTCGCCGCGACCGCGCAGCACGACGCAGAGGCGAACGGATCCGAGGAGATTTCGGGCGAAGAGCTCGACGGCGGATCCGACGACGACCTCGACGACGACGATCTCGATGACGACGCCGACGATGACGATCTCGACGCCGATGAGCGGGACGAGGACGATGCCGCACCGCGTTTCCACGCCGGCGACCTCGACGGCGTGGACATCGATGAGCTCGATGACTCGGCAGAGTCCGCGGAGGACTCCGAGGATGACGATTCCGAAGAGGATGACGATTCCGACGAGGACGACGACTCCGAAGAGGAGTGACGCGCCGGGCAAGGCCCGGAAATGCTTCGATATGAGAGAAGGCGCCCCCGAGCGGAGGCGCCTTCTCTCATATCGCAGCGCGACTCAGACGCCCTGGTGCTCCAGCACGTAGTCGATCGAGCGGATCAGCTGCCGCACATCATCCGGCTCGATCGAGACGAACGTCGCGATACGCAGCTGGTTGCGGCCGAGCTTGCGATAGGGCTCGGTGTCGACGACGCCGTTCTCGCGCAGGGTCTTGGCGATCGCGGTCGCGTCCACCGAGTCGTCGAAGTCGATCGTCGCCACCACGGGGGAGCGGTCGGCGGGGTTTGCGACGAACGGCGTCGCCACGGAACTCGCCTCGGCCCAGCGGTACAGCTCCTGCGAGGACTCGTTCGTGCGGGCCGCCGCCCAGGCGAGTCCGCCGCTGGTGTTGATCCACTGCAGCTGCGAGTCGAGCAGATGCAGCGTCGTCAGGGCGGGCGTGTTGAGCGTCTGCTCGAGGCGGGAGTTGTCGACGGCGTTCTTCAGGCTGAGGAACTCGGGGATGTAGCGACCGGAGGCGGCGATCCGTTCGATCCGCTCGATCGCGGCAGGTGAGACCGCGGCGAACCACAGCCCACCGTCGGAGCCCAGGTTCTTCTGCGGGGCGAAGTAGTAGACGTCCGTCTCGGTCACGTCGAAGTCGATGCCACCGGCGGCGCTCGTCGCGTCGATGACGGTGAGGGCGCCATCCGCGGCGACGCGGCGGATCGGCGAGGCGACGCCGGTCGAGGTCTCGTTGTGCGGCCAGGCGTACACGTCCACGCCGTCGACGATCTCGGCCTCGGCGCGGGATCCGGGCTCGGCGTTGCGCACGTCCGGCGCCTGCAGCCATGGTGCGGCCGCCGCTTTGGCGAACTTTCCGCCGAACTCGCCCGAGACGAGGTTCTGCGCGCGGTTCTCGATGAGGCCGAACGCGGCGGCGTCCCAGAACGCCGTGGATCCGCCGTTGCCGACGATGATCTCGTAGCCCTCCGGAAGGCGGAACAGCGACGACAGCTGCTCGCGGACGCTGCGGACGAGGTTCTTCACCGGCGCCTGCCGGTGCGAGGTGCCCAGCAGGCTCGACCCGACGGCGGCGAGCGCGCTCACCTGCTCCGGACGGATCTTGGACGGGCCGCATCCGAAGCGGCCGTCGACGGGCAGAAGTTCACGGGGAATCTCGATCGCCATGCACAGATTCTAGGTGTCGGCGGGGGAGCGCCCCGGCCCTGTGACGCCGTGCGACGGGCTCCGCACGAGGCTGGCGACCCCGCGCTGCGATGCCTCTGACAGCCCCTGCAGGGCAGAGCCGACGCATATCCGCAGAAGGTAGGCTTGCCTAACACCACGCAACCGCGTCCGCGGCACGACAAGGGGGATCGATGGCCGATCTGATCGACACCACGGAGATGTATCTCCGCACCATCCTCGAACTCGAGGAGGAGAACATCGTCCCCCTGCGCGCCCGGATCTCCGAGCGCCTCGGGCACTCCGGCCCCACGGTGTCGCAGACGGTCGGCCGCATGGAGCGCGACGGTCTCGTGGTCGTCTCCGAGGATCGACGGCTCGAACTGACCGAGGCCGGACGCCGCAAGGCGGTGGACGTGATGCGCAAGCACCGCCTCGCCGAGCGGCTGCTCTCCGACGTGATCGGGCTGGACTGGGCCTACGTGCACGAGGAGGCCTGCCGCTGGGAGCACGTCATGAGCGAGCAGGTGGAGCGCCGTCTGGTCGAGCTTCTCGGGCACCCCACGGAGTCGCCGTACGGCAATCCGATCCCCGGCCTGGACCAGCTCGGCGGCACCCCGGCACGCACCTTCGACGAGGGCGTGATCGGCCTCGTCGAACACATGAACACGGCGGGCACCCCCACCGAGGGCACCGTGCGTCGTCTCGCCGAGCCCGCGCAGGTGGATCCGGAGCTGCTGGAGCAACTGCGTGACGCGGGCGTCGTCCCGGGGGCGCGCGGGCGGTTCCGCTTCAACGAGGGGTACGTGCTCATCGAGGTCGACGGGCAGGACGAGGGGCTCGAGCTCCCGGTCGAGCTCGCCTCGCACATCTTCCTGGTCGCCTGAGCTCTTCGCACGCATCGGGGACGATCCGCCGCCTGGGCGTCGCCTGTACGCGACCCTCTGGATCCGCGGAAAATCAACGTTCAGCAGATCCTTGGCGCAGTGTGACACGTTCGTGACTTTCCGGTAGCGTCGAAAGGGCCGCCGGCGAGAAGCCCGCCGACGGACTCCACGGCGCTCGCCTCATCGGCCCGTCGCCGCCGTGGGGAGGCATGTGTCCGAGCCCTGTGCGGACCGACCCGATCGACGACGGACCGGCGCGATCTCGCGCAGAGGCCGGAGGACAGACTTTGCCTGAGACCACGATCGAGACTGCGAGCCCGACGAACGCCGAAGCGACGACGTCCAAGAAGGGCGTGAACCGATCCGCTTTCGTGCGTCCGGTGCGCACGGTGGCGATCCTGGGCGCCGTCGGCGCCCTGGTCGCTGCGATCGGCCTTCCGGCGTTCGCCTCGGCGAGCGGTCCGGCCGATGCGGCCCCGGTGACCACGGAGCAGCTGGCGGCAGACAACGCGCAGTCGATCGTCGTCGCTTCCGAGGCCACACAGGCCCCGAGCGCGCGCGGGCAGTTCACCGCGACCACGCCGGACGAGATCGAGAAGCGCAAGGCGGAGGATGCCGCAGCGGCTCGGGCCGCCGAGGCGGCCGCATCGGCGGCGTCGGCCAGCAGCTCCCGCCCGTCCCTCGCTGGGATGGCGCTGGTCGCTCCGGGCTCGGGCGCGGTGCGCTACCCGGTCACCAGCTTCACCCCGGGCGAAGGCCCCGGATCCGGTCGCGGCCACGAGGGCTGGGACATGATCGCCCCGGAAGGCACCCCGATCTACGCTGCGGCTGCCGGGACTGTGACCGCGTCTGCCGAGAGCATCGGCGGATACGGCGTCTCGATCATGATCATGAGCAACCTCAACGGCACCATGGTGGAGACCCGCTACGGTCACATGGTCTACGGCAGCCGGATGGTGGAGACGGGTGACCAGGTCTCCGCAGGTCAGCTCATCGGGCTGGTCGGCAACACCGGTAACTCGTACGGATCCCACCTCCACTTCGAGGTGCGCATCGGCGGCTCGGTCATCGACCCTGAGCCCTGGCTCGCCGCGAACGCGGGCTGACCGGCATCAGTCGCCCCTGCCGGTTGCTCGGATCGGTCATCCAGAATCAGGGGGTGACAGATTCATCACGATCGGGTAACGTCGGGGAGGTCGCCGACGAGAAGCCCGTCGACGATAACCCCGGCGGCCGCCTCCCGGTTCGTCACCGCCGTGGTCATCCTGATGCTTGTCGAAATCCCGACCTGCACGCGAATACGGACGAGCCGACGCACGGCGCCGAGGCCTGGAGGAAGCCCTTGGCTGCAGAACTCGAAAAGACCGATACATCCGTCGACACGCGTTCCACGAAGCGTGCGAAGAACCCGGTCTCCCGTTCCGTGGTGCGCCCGATCCGCACTTTCGCCGTGCTCGCCGCTGTCGGTGCACTGGTGACAGCGATCGCCCTTCCAGCACTCGTGACCGGCGCCGCTTCGCCCGCGACCGCTTCGCCGGCGACCGCAGAGCAGATCGCCGCCGGCCATGCGCAGTCGATCGTGGTCGCCTCCGAGGCGACGGCGGTGTCGGGCACGCGGGGTTCGTTCACCGCGACGACGCCGCAGGAGATCGAGCAGAAGAAGGCGGCCGAGGCCGCGCTCGCCGCGGCGAAGGCGGCGGCGGAGGCCGCCGCCAAGCCCTCGGTCGCGTCCGTCCGCACGAGCATGGCGCCGATCGCGAGCCCCGGACAGGTCATCTACCCCATGGCGGCCGGCTCCTACACGCTGAGCGATGGCTTCGGCGCGGCTCGCAGCGGTCGCAGCCACATGGGACAGGACTTCGCCGCCCCGATCGGCACGCCCATCTACGCCGCCGCCGATGGCTGCGTCACGATCTCGCAGGACGGCTACGGAGGCTACGGCGAGACGATCGAGCTCTCGCACCCCGCCCTGAGCGGGGCCAACGCGATCGCAACGCTCTACGGGCACATGAACTACGGCAGCCGAGCCGTGAGCGTGGGTCAGTGCGTCACCGCCGGACAGTACCTCGGCGAGGTCGGCAACACCGGCTGGGTCTCCGGATCCTGCCTGCACTTCGAGGTGCTCGTGAACAACACCGAGATCGACCCGCTGGCGTGGCTCGAGGTGAACGTCCGCTGATCCGACAGCGCGTTCACCGGAAGTTCTCCGCGTCGTCGCCGGGGCATGGGTTAGCCTGATTCCGTCGTCGCAAGGGCGGAGGAACACGATGGGACGAATACCGAGCATCCGAACCACGGATGCACTCGGTCGACTCGTTCTTCGGCATTGCCCGCAGGATCGGCACGGATCACCCGTGCGCTCTCGGCGCTGTCTCTCGTAGACAGCGCCGTTTTCGTATCCTGCGGACCCTCCGTCTGCGCACGGTCGAGAGACCGGGAAGCCGTCCCGGTCGGATCGAAGGGATGCAGGATGCGCACACTGGTGCTCAACGCAGGGTACGAACCGCTCGCGATCGTGTCGTTCCGACGCGCGCTCGTGCTGGTCATGAACAAGAAGGCCTCCGTCGTCGAATGCGTCGACGACGATCCCGTCTGGGCGGCGAGCGGCCGCTTCGACCGCCCGGCCGTGATCGTGCTCAGCTGCTATGTGCGGATGCCGAGGAGCCGGTACGCTCCCGTCACGAGACGCGGGGTGCTGCGCCGCGACGGCAACCGCTGCGGGTATTGCGGCAAGTCCGCCTCCACGATCGATCACGTGCTGCCGCGTTCGCGCGGCGGCAAGAACTCCTGGGAGAACCTGGTGGCGTGCTGCCTGCGCTGCAACAACGTCAAAAGCGATCGCACTCCGCAGGAGATGGGATGGGAGCTGCGACTGACGCCCGCCCCGCCGCGGGGGACCGGCTGGACCGTGCGCGGATCCGAACGCGGCGAACCCAGCTGGGAGCGGTACCTGGCGATGGCCGCTTAGGTCCGTGGGCGCTCGTTAGACTGGGAGCGCGCCTTCGTAGCTCAGTCGGATAGAGCGGCCCTCTCCTAAAGGGCAGGTCGCAGGTTCGAATCCTGTCGGGGGCACGAGCGATGGGGAGACCGCCCGAAGGGTGGTCTCCCCATCGCTTTACACCGCCCGAAAGGCGAGGCTCCATTCGCCAGGAGGCTCCGCGCACCGCCATCCTTGCGGACGTCACCCGATCTCGACACGTGCGGCGCGCGGAGGGGCGAATGGAGATGCGGGGGCACAACTGATGGAGATGCGGGGGCACACGCGACCCGATCTCGACACCCCCGCCACCTCGCCGCACACATGAGAAGGGACCGCCCATACAGGCGGTCCCTCTCGCATTCATGGTTCGTGGTCAGTGCGCGGCGCGATAGGCCTCGATCACGTCTGCCGGGATCCGGCCGCGCTCGGAGAGCTTGTAGCCGTTGTCACCGGCCCAGGCGCGGATCGACGCGGTCTCAGGGTTGCGATTCGGGCGCTTGGCGGCTGCAGCCGGCCGTCCCGTCGCCGCGCGCTGCGTGCGCCGGCCTGCGGAGAGGTAGGGGGCGAGTGCCGCACGCAGGTCTGCGGCGTGGGCGCTGGTCAGATCGATCTCATAGGCGGATCCGTCGAGCGAGAAATGAACGGTCTCGCCTTCGCCCACTTCGAGAACGGAACCGTCGATATCGTCGACGAGCTGATGAACGATTTTGCGTGCCATGGCGACAAACCTAGTTGCAGGAATTGCCGGCGGCAATGATTGGAATGCGGAATGTCATGCGTGTCCCTGATCGATCAGTTTCAATCCGACAATGCACCCGACCAGCCCGAGGATCAGCAGGATACGAAGCCAAGAGACCTCGGAATCGCCGGTGATCATCGCCCAGACGACGGTGAGCGAGGCGCCGATGCCGACCCATACCGCATAGGCGGTGGCCGTCGGGATCTCCCGCATCGCCCACCCCAGCCCGAACATCGATGCGGCGAGGCCGATCACGAAGATGACACTCGGCCACAGTTTCGTGAAACCCTCGGATTTCCCCAGCGCGGTGGCCCATACGGCCTCGAACATTCCGGAGAGGATGAGCACGAACCACGCCACGGCGGGCCTCCTTGAGAGCCAGTCTTTTCGCTGTCCGGGTACTGGCCCGCCTCGTCCGGGTGCGCACTGCGCGATTCAGAGCATAGCCGCACATCCTGGGCAGGAGCAGGGCAGCGCAGAGGGTCAGGGGATCAGTCCGTCCCGCCGCGCCCGGGCGACGGCGGCGTGGCGGGTCGGGGCGTCGAGCTTGGCCATCGCGGTGCCCAGGTACGCCTTCACCGTGGACTCGCGCAGTCCCAGCTCACCTGCGACCTGCGCGTTGGTCTGACCGAGGGCTGCGCAGCTCAGCACGTCGAGCTCGCGCGGGGACAGGTGCACCTCGGCGGCGCGCGACCGTGGCGCAGGCGCGGAGAGTGCGAGCAGGCGGTGCTCGAGATCACCGAGGCGTTCGCGCACCGCCGGGTCCGGCACGAGGGCGGCGACGGCGCGCAGCTCGGCGAAACTCTCGCGCAGTTCTTCGCGCTGTGCGGGGCTCAACGAGGGCGGGGGAGCCGGCGTGCTCATGGAGCGCAGCCGCCGCTCCACCTCTTCGCGGATGCGCAGTTCGCCGGCGAGCGCGTCCGCGATCTGCATCGCCGGGGCGGTGGTGATTCCGCCGGCCGGAGATTCCTCCCAGGTCCCGGCGTACAGCACGCCACGCGGCCGTCCGGACACGATCACGGGGATCGCGAGCAGCGTGCGCAGACCTTCGCCCAGCACGAAGCCGTCGTAGTCGTGGGTGATCTGCCGCGAGGCGCCGTAGTCGTGGGTCATCCGAGGACGAAGTTCGGTCATGGCCCGTCCCCCGAGACCGCGCTGCGGCTGCACCCTGAGACCCTCGAGGCTGCGGGTGCGGGAGCCGACGATCGCGGTGACCGGAACCTCACCGCTGTCGAGCAGGCCGCCGAAGGCGACCGGGAATCGGGTGCGCCGGATCAGGTCGCGCACGGCCTGCGCGACCAGATCCGCATCGGATCCGACTGTCTCGAACGAGTTCACCGACTACCAACTTCCGGGGGTGCCCGCCCCGTCTGGTCGTTTCGTAGCGTCGACGTTATCACTCCGGCGCGCATCGGGGCTCGCCGGAGAAATCGATATGAGGCGAGGAGGCCCCATGTCCGAAACCACTGATGCGCACACATCCGATGCCATCGACTATCTGCAGGTGCAGGAATCGGAACCGTTCCGCAGGTTGCGCCGCGAGCATCGATCCTTCGTGTTCCCGCTCGCAGTGCTGTTCCTGGTCTGGTATTTCGTGTATGTCCTGCTCGCGGCATTCGCTCCGCATTTCATGGCGCAGCGGGTGTGGGGAGACATCACCGTCGGGCTGCTGTTCGGTCTCGGCCAGTTCGTGACGACATTCGCGATCACGATGGGCTATGTCGCATTCGCGAACCGGAAGCTGGATCCGCAATCCGCGAGCATTCGCGAGACGCTGGAGAAGACGGAGGCGGGGGCATGATCGTCATTCATTCCGCCGCCGGCTCCACGCTCGACCAGAGCAATCCGGTGCTGAACATCTCCGTCTTCCTCGCGTTCGTCGCCGTGACGCTGTTCATCGTGATCAGGGCGAGCCGGAACAACAAGACCGCAGCGGACTACTACGCGGCCGGTCGCAGTTTCACCGGCCCGCAGAACGGTTTCGCGATCGCCGGCGACTACCTCTCCGCGGCGTCCTTCCTGGGCATCTGCGGCGCGATCGCCGTGAACGGGTACGACGGGTTCCTCTACTCGATCGGGTTCCTCGTCGCCTGGCTCGTGGCGTTGCTGCTGGTGGCCGAGCTGATGCGCAACACCGGGAAGTTCACGATGGCCGACGTGCTCTCGTTCCGGCTCAGGCAGCGGCCGGTGCGGATGGCGGCGGCGCTCACGACCCTCGCGGTGTGCTTCTTCTACCTGCTCGCGCAGATGGCGGGCGCCGGCGGCCTGGTCTCGCTGCTGCTCGGCATCAGCGACAAGCTCGGGCAATCGCTCATCATCGCGGTGGTCGGCGTGCTGATGATCGTGTACGTGCTGATCGGCGGCATGAAGGGGACGACCTGGGTGCAGATCGTCAAGGCGGGTCTGCTGATCGCCGGCGCGGTCGCGATGACCGTCTGGGTGCTCGCACTGAACGGCTTCTCCCTGAACACCCTCCTGGAGAGCGCGGTGGCGGCATCCGCCTCGGACCCGAAGGACGCGATCCTCGGCCCGGGACTGAAGTACGGTGCCAATCCCTGGGACTTCATCTCCCTCGCGCTCGCCTTGGTGCTGGGCACCGCCGGGCTTCCACATGTGCTGATGCGCTTCTACACGGTGCCCACGGCGAAGGAGGCTCGTCGCTCCGTGGTGTGGGCCATCTGGCTGATCGGCATCTTCTACCTGCTCACCCTGGTGCTCGGGTACGGCGCCGGCGCACTGGTCGGACCTCAGTCGATCATGGCGGCGCCGGGCGGCGTGAACTCCGCGGCGCCGCTGCTCGCGCTCCATCTCGGCGGTCCCGTGCTGATGGGCTTCATCTCGGCGGTGGCGTTCGCGACCATCCTCGCGGTGGTGGCGGGGCTCACGATCACGGCGGCCGCGTCGTTCGCGCACGACATCTACGCGAACGTGGTGAAACGCGGCAAGAACGGCGACGGCCAGGCGGATCCGAACGGCGAGGTTCGCGTGGCGCGCCGTACCGTGATCGTGATCGGCGTGCTCGCGATCCTCGGCGGCATCGGAGCACAGGGGCAGAACATCGCCTTCCTCGTGGCTCTGGCGTTCGCTGTGGCCGCCTCGGCGAACCTGCCGACGATCCTGTACTCGCTGTTCTGGAAGCGCTTCACCACGCAGGGCGCGGTATGGAGCATGTACGGGGGCTTGGCGGCGGCGATCATCCTGATCGTGCTGTCGCCGGTGTTCTCCGGCAAACCCACCTCGTTCCTGCCGGGCGTGAACTTCGCCGTCTGGCCACTGGAGAATCCGGGGATCCTGTCGATCCCGCTCGGATTCCTGCTGGGCTGGCTCGGATCCGTACTGGACCGGGGCACGGAGGATCGGCGGCTCGCCGCCGAGATGGAGGTGCGCTCGCTCACCGGCTACGGCGCGGAGAAGGCGGTGGAGCACTGAGCCGCCCGCACTGACGAAGGGGTGCGCGCACCCGCGCGCCCGCCGCGCATCCCGCCCGGATGCGCGTCCGCCCCGGCGGCCTACACGCCGGGGCGGACGTCGACCGCGATGCGGCCTCGGGCGGCCGCATCCGCCTCCAGGTCCAGCAGGTACCGCTTGCGCTCGGGATGCGCCCCGTACTGGCCGGGCGAGCCGTCGGCACGCACCACGCGGTGCACGGGCACGACGATCGAGAAGGGGGTGTTCCGGCACGCGGTGCCCACCGCGCGAGCGGCGCCGGGACTGCCGGCCATTGCCGCGACCTCGCCGTAGCTCGCGGACTCGCCCCAGGGAATCTCGGACACGGCCTGCAGGGCGGCGCGTGTGAAGCCGTTCACGAGCCGCCAGTCCAGGGCGAGCTCCTGATCGAAGCGGATCGGCTCTCCGTCGAAGTACGCGTGCAGCAGTGCGTCGACCTCGGCGCCCGCGCCCGGATCCGGTTCCGGCAGCGCATGCAGCATCCGTGCGGTCGCCTCCAGCGCCCAGGGCGAGCCGCGGTGCATCCCCTCCGGCAGGTCGAAGGCCACCAGCCCCTCGTCGGAGAAGACGAGCAGCGCGTCCCCGAACGGGGTGTCGGCGAAGTCGTAGCGGTAGGTCATGCACCCATCCTCGGTCACCGCCGGCGCCGACGGAGGCCGAGAGGCGCAATCGGTGGGGAACATCGGGAAAAGGCCCGCTGTGGAGGGAGAAAGCACCTGAATCCGGCGAAACCCAGCGGATCTGACGGTTCTGCCCATGCGGCACGCCTAGTCTTTGTCGTGTGTGGCGACGTGACGGGAAGAACGCGGAGGACAAGTCCGTGACGCCCAGCGACGTCGACGTGGCGGAGCCGGGCGTACAGGTGGTGCATGCCGCCACGGTCGAGCGCGCCCGTCTCAGGGCGGAGGCCGCGGAGCTCGGCGGGCCGTCGCCGCTTACTGCCTACCGCGACGTCGCCGGCGGCGGAATCGACATCTCGCGGGCGCATCCCGGAAGCCTTCCCCAGTTCATCACCGGCCGCTCCACGCTGCTCTCGAACCTGTTCCGCGACGAGGTGGGGCTGCGCAACGCCCGTCTGGCTGCCGACCGCATCACCGCGAAGAACACCGAGCTGCGCACTGTGCGAGGCCTCGACGCCGTGCACCTCGCGGTCGGGCTGTGCACCTGGCGGATCGGCGGCGTCGACTACGCCGCCCCGATGCTGCTGCGTCCGCTGGCGATCCGACGGCACTACGCCGACTACGAGCTGAAGCTGCACGGGCAGTTCTTCCTCAACCCGGAGCTGGTGCGCATCGCCCGCGACCACTTCGGGATCACGATCGACGACGCCCGGCTCGCCGCCCTGGCGTATCAGAACGGCGTGTTCGCACCGCAGCCCGCCATCGACATGCTCCGTGCGGCGACCTCGTCCGTCGACACGTTCTCCGTGCAGCCGCGCATGGTCGTCTCCACCTTCGCCGATGTCGGCACCGCGATGGCCCGCGACGCCCACGACCTCGACCACCCCGTGCTCAATGCGCTGGCCGGGCACGCGGCCGATCGCGAGCGGGTCACCGCACCCGGTCCGACCCCCTCCGCCGCCGGTCCGGACGACCGGGCACCGGCCTCCGACAACCTGCTCCTCGACGCGGACAACGAGCAGGAGCAGGTGCTGGCGCGCATCGCGGCCGGGCACTCGCTCACGGTGTCGACGCTGCCGGGGACCGGCGGGACGCAGACCGTGATCAACGCGATCGGCGAGCTGGTGCGCGCGGGCAAGCGCGTGCTCGTCGTCTCGCCGCGACGCTCGACGCTCGACGGCGTGCGGCACCGCTTGAGCGGGATCGGGCTGGACGGATTCGCCGTGTCGCCCGCCTCCGTGCGCCGGGACCTGGTGCGCGCGATCGGACGCAACGAGAAGGCGGCCCCGCCCAAGCTCGCCGAGATCGACGACGCCCTGCTCCGGCTGCGCACGGTGCTGCGCGACTATCGCCGCGCGCTGACCGAGAAGGATCCGGCGCTGGGCGCCAGCGTGCTCGACGCCACCCGCATGCTCACCCGGCTCGCGCTGCTGCCGACGCCGCCGTCCACCACCGCGCGGCTCGGTCGGCCGGCGCTGCAGAACCTCGCGGAGGACCGCACGCATGCCGCCGAGGCCCTTGCGCAGGCCGCGCGGCTGGGCGAGTTCCGGTTCGGACCCGACGACTCGCCCTGGTACGGCGTCGTCTTCGCCTCCTCCGACGAGGCGCACCGCGTGCACGCGCTCGCCGAGCGGCTGCATGCGCGCACCGTGCCGGATCTGCTCGAGCAGGGCTACGAGCTGGTCGCCCAGACGCGCATGCGCCCGTTCGCGACGATCTCCGAGCTCGGCGAGTACCTGCGGCTGCTGCAGGGGATCCGCGACTCGCTCGACCGTTTCACCCCGGCCGTGTTCGAGCGTCCGCTCGGGGAGCTCATCAAGGCTCACGGCAACCGTCGGGAGAGCGCTGCGCTGACCGGTGCGAACCGTCGCCGGCTGCGCCAGCTCGCCAAGGAGTACGTGCGACCCGGTGCGCACGTGGGCGACATGCACGAGGCGCTCACGCGTATCCAGAGCCAGCGCACCGAATGGCAGCGCTATGTCGACGCCGGCGTCGCCCCCGAGGTGCCGCTCGGGCTCGCCGACGTCTCCGTGGCCTGGCGCGACGTCGACGCGCAGCTCGCCGAACTCGACGCGGCGCTGGGACGTCGCGAGCCGCTCGCGACGCTGCCGGTCGCGCGCCTGCTGCGCACGCTCGCCGGTCTCGCGGCGAAGTCCGACGTCTTCGAGAACCTCATCGAGCGCGCCCGGATCCGAGACGAACTGGCACGTCTCGGGCTCGAGCCGCTGCTGATCGACCTGTCCACCAGGCACCTCTCGGAGGATCGGGTGGGCGCCGAACTGGAGTACGCCTGGTGGCAGTCGCTGCTCGAGCAGGCGCTGCGCCAGAACCGCTCGCTGCTGGGCGCGAACACCTCCGTCGTGGATCAGCTCGAGCGCGACTTCCGCCTCGTCGACGAGGCGCATGCCGGCGCCGCGGGTCCCCTGCTTGCCTGGCAGCTGAGCGGCCAGTGGCGGATCTCGATCGTGGACGAAGCCGCAGAGGCGCAGAATCTGCGTCACGGGCTCACCCAGCACCGCACCACGGTCGCCGAGCTGGTGGCTGCGGCGCCCACGCTCATGCGCGTGCTCGCGCCCGTCTGGATCGCCTCGCCCTATCAGGTGCCGGATCTGCCCGACTCGATCGAGTTCGACACCGTGATCCTGGTCGACGCCGCCGCGATCAACCTGGCCGAGGCGACGCCGGCCATCCGCCGCGCCCGCCAGATCGTCGCGTTCGGCGATCCTGTGCTGCAGAAGCCGACCGCGTTCCAGGTGGCCACGATGCCCGCGGAGGACCGCGAGGAGGAGGAGCCGTTCGACGAGACCTCTGTGTTCGAGCGCCTCTCCGAACTGCTGCCCGTGGTCACCCTGACCCGCAGCTACCGCGCCGGCGGTGAGGATCTCGCCTCGCTCATCAACGACGCGTTCTACGGCGGCGAGATCGTGTCACTGCCGTGGGCAGGCTCCTATCTCGGACGCGGATCCCTGACCGTCGACTACGTCGAGGGTGGCGTCGGCATCCCGCACCCGGAGACCGGTGCGATGGAGAGCCCCGAGGCCGAGGTCGCGCGCGTCGTGACGCTCGTGGTGGAGCACGCGGTGCACCGCCCGACCGAGTCGCTCATGGTCGTCACCGCGAGCCGCCGGCATGCCGAGCGGGTCTTCGCGGCCGTGTCCGTCGCCTTCGCGGGGCGCAGCGACGTGGCCGAGTTCGTCGGAAGGGACACCCAGGAGCCCTTCGTCGTGCTGACGCTCGAGGAGGCGGCGGCGGAGAGCCGCGACCGCGTGATCTTCTCCCTCGGCTACGGCGTCACCAAGCACGGCCGTGTGCTCAGCGACTTCGGCGACCTGTCCTCGCCCGACGGCGACCGCCTGCTCACGATCGGCATGACCAGGGCGCGCCGGTCGATGGTGATCGTCTCATCGATCCGGCCATCCTCGTTCGACGAGGGCCGCCTCGATCACGGTGCCGCGACGCTCATGGCGATCCTCGGCGACCTCGCCGGCCACGCCCGCGAGGAGCGCTCGGAGGACCAGGCGGATCCGCTGACGCTCGCGCTCGCCAGAGAACTGCGCCGCATCGGGGTCTCGGTCGACGTGGACTACCGCGGACTGCTGCCCCTGGTGGCGCAGCACGCCGGCAAGGCGGTCGTGATCGAACCGGATCCGGAATCGCGTCCCGAGTCGCTCCGGGAGACGCTGCGCCTGCGCCCGCAGGTGCTGCGACGCCTCGGCTGGCACTACATCCGCGTGCACGCCTTCGACCTGTACAGCGATCCCGCCGGCGTCGCACGCCGCATCGGCGAGGTGCTGGGGGTGCCGCTCGACGCGCCGCGCGTGGACGGCGACACCCAGCCGCTCGATGTCGACGATGCCTGACGGGGAGCCTGCTGCGTCGTCCGAGGCGGGTTCGGACGGATCCGGATCCCGGCAGCGCATCGTGCGCGTGCGCGGTTCACGACGTGCGAAGCTGACACCGGCGCCTGGCACGCACGCCGAGCCGGACGAGCGCGACCGCGATTCCGGAGCGACGGCACAGGGCGCTTCGGGGCCGAACGACGCCGCCCTGCGCCGAGAGGTGCCGCCGCACTACTGACATCGGCGGCCCGCAGACGACGACGCCCCCGTCGCCACGAGGGCGCGGGGGCATCGAGGTTGGATCCGGTCAGGCCGACTTCTGCTTCTCGAGCAGGTCGCGGATCTGGATGAGCAGAACCTGCTCGCTGGGCAGCTCCTCGGGTGCGTCGACGACACCCGCCTTCGCGGCCTGGCGCTCCTTGAACTTGTTCATCGGCATGACGAGGAACAAGTAGACGACGAGTGCCACGGCGACGAAGTTGATGATCGCGGCGATGATGGCGCCGATGCCGAAGTGCGCATCGGCGAAGACGCCGGGGATCGTGATCGTCCACTTGGCGAGATCACCCGACGGGACGAGAGCTCCGATCAACGGGTTGATGAAACTCTCGACGATGGTGTTGATGATCGCGGTGAACGCGGCACCTATGACGACTGCGACAGCGAGGTCGATGACGTTCCCGCGTGTGATGAATTCCTTGAACCCCTTGATCATGCTTCTTTCTCTCCCCTGAAGTTCGGCCTCAGGATCCCGAGGCCGGTGCGGAGGCGGGCGCAGGTTTGGCGCTCGCCGTCGATTCCGTCTTCGATGATGCCCCCGCCGAAGAGGAAACCCCAGATCCCGCGCGGGAGTCGGTGCGATAGAAGCCCGAGCCGTTGAAGGTCACGCCGATCGTTCCGTACTCCTTGCGCAGTCGCCCCTGACACTCGGGGCACTCGGTGAGGGCGCTGTCGGAGAAGGACTGGACGGCGTCGAAGCGGTGCCCGCAGACGGTGCAGGCATAGGAGTAAGTGGGCATGGGGCCTCGCAGGTCTCGGTTCGGGAAGGTCAGGTCAGGGGGAAGACGACGGTGCGCAGCGGCGTGACCGCGCCGGTGACCGGCTGGTCGTGCACGTCGTGCGGCACCTCGTCGAGGATCTCGGAGTCGTAGACGACGGCGTAGACGGGCGGGCACTTCTGCATCGAGCCGAGCGTGCGGTCGAAGTAACCGCGCCCCCAGCCCATGCGCATTCCCGTGCGATCGACGGCTGCCGCCGGGATGAGCAGCAGATCCACCTCATCCAGCGCCATCGGGTTGAGGATCTCGCCGGTGGGCTCGGGCAGTCCGTGCAAGCCCGTCGTGATCTCCTCCTCGGAGCCCGCCACCGCCCAGTCGAGCAGGCCGTCCTCGCGGGTGATCGGCAGCAGCACGCGGATTCCGCGGGCGAGCGCCTCGCGGATGAAGGTGCGCGTGCCGGGCTCGGTGGTGGTCGAGAGGAAGCAGGAGATCGAGCGCGCGCCGGTCGCGGCGATCAGCTCGTCGAGGCGTGCCCTGAGTGCGGTCTCGGCTGCGGCGCGCTGCTGATCCGACAGCAGGCCGCGGCGCTCGCGCAGATCGGCGCGCAGCGCGCGTTTCGCATGATCGATCTCGCCGGGCATGGCCCTGATCCTACCGGGGCTCCGCGCGTGTCGGCTGAGGGCCGGATCCGAGCAAGCGCCCGTAAGCTGAGCAGATGACGAAGGCACGCATCAAGGCCGTGATCCCCGCGGCCGGCCTGGGCACGCGCTTCCTGCCTGCCACGAAGGCGATGCCCAAGGAGATGCTGCCCGTCGTCGACAAGCCCGCGATCCAGTACGTGGTCGAAGAGGCCGTGGCCGCGGGCATCGACGACATCCTCGTGATCATCGGCCGGAACAAGAACGCGATCTCGAACCATTTCGACTCCGTGCCGGAGCTCGAGGGCAAGCTGACGCAGAAGGGCGACCACAGCCGCCTCGCCCGCGTCGTCGCATCCAGCGACATGGCGGACATCCACTATCTGCGCCAGGGTGAGCCCAAGGGCCTCGGGCATGCGGTGCTGCGCGCGCGCACGCATGTGGGTGACAGCTCGTTCGCGGTGCTGCTCGGCGACGACCTCATGGACGAGCGCGATCCGCTGCTGACGGCGATGATCGCCGAGCACGAGCGAACGGGCGCGGCCGTGATCGCGCTCATGGAGGTGGATCTCGACCAGATCCACCTGTACGGCACGGCGGCGGTGGACGGAACTCCGGACGGCGCCGCCGACGAGATCCGGCACGTGACCGGATTGGTCGAGAAGCCCGCTCGTGATGAGGCGCCGTCGAATCTCGCCGTGATCGGCCGCTACGTGCTGCCTGCCTCGATCTTCGAGATCCTCGAGCGCACGCCGCCCGGGAAGGGCGGGGAGATCCAGCTCACGGACGCGCTGCAGGAGCTCGCTGCGGATCCGGACGGGCCCGGCGTGCACGGCGTGATCTTCCGCGGGCGCCGCTATGACACGGGCGATCGCCTGGAGTACATCAAGGCGATCGTGCAGCTCGCCGCCGATCGCGACGACCTCGGGCCGGACCTGCGGGTCTGGCTCAAGGAGTTCGCTGAGAGGATCTGAGCGGATCGTGGACGTCTCGGCGCCGATGCGGCACGGACCGGTCGAGCTTCGCCTCATCCGGACCAAGGACGCGCGCCCGCTGCAGCATGAGCTGGTCACCAACCGGCGCTGGCTGCAGCCGTGGGAGGCGACGCTGCCCGGCCTGCAGACCGGCATCGACATGAGGGTGAGCATCCGGCGGCTGCTGCAGCAGTACCGGGACGGCAGCGGCTATCCGTTCGTGATGGAGTACGACGGGAAGATCGCCGGTCAGCTCAACATCTGGGGAGTCATGCGCGGATCCCTGTGCTCCGCGACGATCGGCTACTGGGTCAGTGAGCGCTTCGCGGGGCACGGGATCACCCCGGCCGCCGTCGCGATGGCGACCGACCTGGCGTTCACCGATCTGGGGCTGCACCGGATCGAGATCTGCCTGCGGCCGGAGAACCGGCCGAGCCTGCGCGTCGTGCAGAAGCTCGGCTTCCGATATGAGGGTATACGCCGCCGATTCATCCACATCGACGGAGACTGGCGCGACCACCTCGCGTTCTCGCTCGTGCGCGAGGACGTGCCGGAGGGCGTGCTGAACCGCTGGGCGTCGGGGCGCGTCCCCGCGGAATGGGCGGCCGTACCGGCGTCGGATCTGCCCTCGACCGGCGTGCAGGGCACAGCCGACGTGCAGGGCGATGTCGGGCTGCACGGGGCGGCGGGCGTCCAGGGCTGAGCGCGGCCCGCCCGTGAGGCGGCTCAGCCCTCGGCAGGATCGGTGACGGCCTCCGGGACGGGGCGGCGGATCCCGATCCACGACACGACCCCGCCGACCGCGAACAGGGCGGCGGTGACCCAGGTGGCGCTGTGGAAGCCCGCCAGGTTCAGCGTTCCGCCCACGATCGTGGAGATCATCGCGACCACGAGCAGGCCCGCCACGCGGGAGACCGCGTTGTTCACCGCCGAGGCGATGCCGGAGCGGCTCTCTTCGATCGATCCGAGGATCGCCGAGGTGAGCGGGGCGACGGTCAGCGACAGGCCGATGCCGAGCACGATCATCGCCGGCAGCACCTGCCACCAGTAGTCGAAGTCCTCGGAGACGAGGAGAAGCAGCAGAGCACCCGCGGCCATGACCAGCGGACCGCCCGCCATGAACAGCCGCGGCCCGAGCCGCCCGGCGAGCCGACCGACGCGCGAGCTGAGCAGGATCATCAGGATCGTGATCGGCAGGCTGGCAAGGCCCGCCTCGGTGGCCTTGAGCCCGGCGCCCTGCTGCAGGTAGACGCCGATCACGAAACCGTTCAGAGACAGGGCCGCGTACACGAAGAGGGTGGACAGGTTGCCCCACGCGAAGTTGCGCACCCGGAACAGGGACAGCGGCATCAGCGGGTGCGGGCGGCGCTGGCGCAGCAGGAAGATCGCCAGCAGAGCCGCTCCGCCGACGGCGGTGATCAGGATCACGGGGGAGCCCCATCCCTGATGCGGCTGCTCGATGAGCGCGTAGACCACGCCGCCGAGCCCGATGGCGCAGAGCGCTCCACTGAGCCAGTCCACCTGCGCGGTGCGCTCGTGCTCCGGCAGACGGAGCCGGCGCAGCAGCAGGAGCGTGACGGCGATCGGAAGCACGTTGATGAGGAACACGAAGCGCCAGGAGAGCAGATCCACGAACAGCCCGCCGAGCAGCGGTCCGACCAGCTGTGCGGCGGTCGTGAAGGCGGTCCAGACCCCGATCGCCCTGGACTGCACCTCGCCGCGCATCACGGCCGTGATCAGCGCAAGCGAGCTCGGTACGAGCAGGGCGCCGGCGGCGCCCTGCGCGGCACGGGCGATGATGAGCACCAGGGGAGTGGGCGCGGCCGCGACGGCGATCGAGGCGACCCCGAACGCGATCAGTCCGATCCTCATCACCAGTACTCGGCCGTAGGCGTCGGAGACGGATCCGGCGAGCAGGATCAGGGCGCTGAGCGTGATCAGGTAGGCGTCCACCGCCCACTGCTGGGTGGTGATGCCGCCGCCCAGCTCGCGGCTGATCGCAGGGAGGGCGACGGTGACGACGGTGCCGTCGAGGAACGTGACGAATGATGCGAGGACGGCGACGGCGATGACGAGTCGCTGCAGAGGGGTGAACGAGGCCACGAGCCCGACCCTACTCGCCGGTGCGGACATCGGGGCCGGTCGAGGGCCTGCGCCGGCTCGGCGTGGGGTCGGCGTGCGCGTGTCGGCGCGGTCACGGGCGGGCCGTCGCATACCGTGGAGAGCATGAACGGGCCGGTGCTGAGCGGGGGCGTGATCGTCCTGGTCGCGGCGCTGCTGTGGCTGCTCTACTTCCTGCCGTCGTGGCGGGGACAGCATCAGTACGACGCCGCCGAGCGCAACGCGCTGCGGCTGAACCGCGCCCTGCGCGTGCTCGCCGAGACCAGCGAGGCGCCGCGCGAGGTGCAGCTCGAGCTGAACGCCCGCACGGCTCTCGCGCAGCAGAAGCTGGCGAAGAAGCTGCAGACAGACCGGGAGCAGGCCGATCTGCAGCTTCTGCGCGAGCAGCTCGCCTCCACGCGCGCCGATCCCGCCTTCCTGCGCGCCCGCGCTCGCCGTCGTACTCGCCTCGTCGCCACGGTGATGTTCGTCCTCGCGCTCGCCGCGTCCGGCCTGGGCGTCTGGCAGCTGGTGACCGGCGCATCATCGATCCTGCTCTGGACCGGCGGTGCTGTCGCGGTACTCGCCCTGCTGCTGCTGCAGCGCATGGCGGCGGTCGCCCGTCGCGCGGCCCGCCGTGCCGCGCGCGTCGCGACGGCACCTGCGGTGGAGGAGTCGCCCGCGCGCGAGAGCGAGCTGCATGATCAGGGCCCGCGCACCTGGACGCCCCGCACACTGCCCGAGCCGCTCACCTCCGTCGCCGGATCCCGGGCGCACGCGGCGCGCGCCACGATCGACGCCCAGACCCTTGCTCGTGAGGCCGCCCGCGCCGCCGAGCTGCAGCGCAAGGCCGATGAACTCGCCCCGCAGGCCCCCGTGGAGCTGCCCGCGCCGACGGCTGCACAGGAGTCGCCGTACACGCGGATGGGCTACGTCGACGACGCCGAGATCGAGGCGCACGTGCGTCAGCTGCTCGCCCAGCGCGCCGCGGGCTGAGCGCGAGCCGACACGCCCGGCGGGTGCTGCAGACGTCGCCGATGACGAGCGCTTCCCCGTGCCCGTGCTAGGCTGATCTGGTTCACGGGCCCATGGCGCAGTTGGTAGCGCGCCTCGTTCGCATCGAGGAGGTCAGGGGTTCAAATCCCCTTGGGTCCACCGGAACAGAAGGCCCCGAGCAGTCGCTCGGGGCTTTCGTCGTCCTCGGCTGATGATTCCTGGGGCGACATCCGAGGCCCCGGGTCTCCTCGATGTCGAGTCATTCCGGCCCGCCGTCGTCGGCCGCCTTGAGGCCCCTCCTTCGTCGCGCCCTTCACTTTTGTTGATACAGTCGTGCTAACAAAGATCGAGCGGGGAAGGGTGGTGCGACATGATCCTGGCATTTGTCGTGGTGTGCGAGGTCGCGTTCTGGGTGACGATCGTCGCCGGGCTCGTGGCGCGATATGTGCTGCGCCGGCCCCGCCTCGGCGCGGGATTCCTGATCGCGGCGCCGCTCATCGATGTGGTTCTCCTCATCCTGGTCGCGTCCGACCTGCTCCGTGGCGGGACCGCGTCCTGGGAGCACGGCCTGGCGGCGGCCTACATCGGCTTCTCGATCGCGTTCGGGCATCCGCTCATCGCCTGGGCCGACATCCGATTCGCGCATCGCTTCGCGGGCGGGCCTCGCCCGGTCGCGCTCGCTGGGTCGGCGTATGCGAAGAAGTGCTGGAAGGATCTGCTGCGCACCCTGCTGATGGCCGCGATCGCATCGGCGATCGTCGCGATCCTCGTCCTGCTGGTCGGTGACGCAGAGCGAACGGAGGGTCTGCTCGCCGGCTTCCGCATCGTCGGAATCGTGCTGGTCGTCGACCTCCTATGGGCCGTGAGCTACACGATCTGGCCGAAGAAGCCCGCGCCGCGACCGCAGCCGGTCCGTCCCTAGACTGGCGATCATGCCCCGACTCATCGATGCGGACGAGCGCACCGCCCAGATCGCGGCCGCGTCGATGAGAGTGCTCGAGCGGGACGGTCTCGCCGGGCTTTCGGTGCGCGGTGTCGCGGAGGAGGCCGGGATCGCGACCGCGTCATTGCGCCGCGCCTTCCCCACCCAGCACGCACTGCGCGAACACTGCCTTCGCCTGATCGAGGAGCGAGCTTCCGGGCGGATCGCAGCGGCGTCGCAGCATCTGAATGCGCGTCACCTTGTCGAAGACGTGCTCTCGCAGCTTCTGCCGCTGGACAGCGAACGGCGCACCGAGCTCATCGCGCAGGTGCAGCTCGGTGTCCTCGCCCTGACGGATGCGCAGCTGCGGCCCACCGCGATCCGGCTCAACGAGGCCGTCGGCCGTGTCTGCAGTTCGATGATCCTGCACCTCCAGCGGGCAGGAGGACTCGGCGCGGGCCGCGACCCCGAGTACGAGGCGCTGCGTCTCAACGCGCTGCTCGACGGCATCGCCCTGCAGGCGCTGTGGCCTGACCGGCCACTGTCGGCGAAGGCCATGAGGGGCCTGCTCTCCCGACATCTCGACGAGCTCGCGCTGCCCTGACGGCGTTGCGCGGAGCCCCCGCGCTTCGTCGTCGGTGAATCGGCCAAGCGACAGGATCGAGCTGTGATCTTCAGGTCTCGCGGTGCGCGTGATGGCGCGCGAGCATGACGCGACAGAGGAAGATGGTCTCATGGGCGAATCGGCTTGCGGTCCCGACTGCGCCTGCGGCGTGCCGCCTCGCGACGTGCTGTCCGGCGGGCGCACGGCCCTTCCGCTGCTCGGCGCGCGGGAGGTACGCGGGGGAGACGCCGTCGGCCGGCATGCGATCGCGCAGGCGCGGATCCCCGCCGGCTCCTTCGTCATGGGCGACTCCTCGGGCGACGAGAACCGGGGCGACGGCGAGACCCCGCGGCACCGCGTGGCGCTCGAGGGCTTCGAGATCGACGCGACCACCGTCACGAACGCCGACTTCGCCCGCTTCGTCGAAGCCACCGGCTACCGCACGGAGGCGGAGACCTTCGGGTTCTCCGCTGTGTTCCATCTGGCCGTGAGTGCTCCCGACGCCGACGTCATGGGTCCCGCGGCCGGCACCCCGTGGTGGTACGGCGTGCGCGGCGCGGACTGGGCGCACCCCGGGGGATCCCGCTCGGATCTGGACGGGCTCGCCGACCACCCCGTCGTGCACGTGAGCTGGAACGACGCCGCGGCGTACTGCGCCTGGGCCGGCCGCCGGCTGCCCACCGAAGCCGAATGGGAGTACGCCGCCCGTGGCGGACTCGACGGGGCGAAGTACCCCTGGGGCGACGAGGAGCCGGACGACGGCGGATGGCGCACGAACATCTGGCAGGGCTCGTTCCCGCGCGAGAACACCCTCGACGACGGCTGGCTGACGACGGCTCCGGTGCGCGCCTTCGCCGCCAACGGCTACGGACTCTTTCAGCCGGTCGGCAACGTGTGGGAGTGGTGCGCGGACTGGTTCGACCCGCGTGCCTACGAGCGTTCCGCCGAGGCGGATCCGCGCGGCCCGTCGCTCGGCATGGCGCGCGTGCTGCGCGGCGGCAGCTACCTGTGCCACATCTCCTACTGCAACCGCTACCGCAACTCCGCGCGCAGCTCGAACACGCCCGACTCGTCGATGGGCAACGCCGGATTCCGCACCGTCTCGCTCCGAACGGAGAACGCATGAGCACCAGCCGCTTCCCCCGGCGCGTCTACGACCGCGGCGAGGAACCGGACGCCCGGTTCACGCTCGCGAACGAGCGCACGTTCCTGGCCTGGATCCGTACCTCGCTCGCGCTGCTCGCGGGCGGTGTCGCGCTCGAGGCCCTAGGCCTCGGCATGCACCCGGGATTCCGGCACGCGGCCTCGATCCTGCTCATCGTGGCGGGGCTGCTGACCCCCGTGCAGGCGTGGCTGGGCTGGATGCGCACCGAGCGCTCGCTGCGGGAGTCGACCCCGCTGGGCCCGCCGTGGATCGCGATCCCGCTCGTCCTCGTGGTCGTGGCGACCGGGATCCTCGTGCTGCTCGGGGTGCTGCTGGCGTGACCGGCGAACCGGAGCGGGTCTTCGACCCCGGCCTGCAACCCGAGCGCACCGCCCTGGCGTGGCGGCGCACGGCGCTCGCGCTCGCCGGAGGATCCGTGGTCATCATGCGGATCCTGACGTCGGTGATCGGCGGGGCGGCGCTCGCGCTGGGCTTCGCGGGCCTCGCCCTCGCACTCGTGGTGCTGGTCGGCTCGCACCGGCGCTACCGGCGTCAGCACCGGGCGCTCACCTCGACCGAACCGGTCGTGCTGCGCTCCGGCTGGCCGGTCGCCGCGCTGACCGGCGCGACACTGCTCGTCGGAGTGCTCTGCCTGCTGTTCGTTCTGGGGAGGGGCTGACCCGGCCGGCGTGCCGCGCACCCGTACGATGTTCACGTGCCCGCCCTGCATGACCGCGCCTGGACCTTCCGAGAGCGCCTCGCTGCAAGACTGCGCGGGTTGCCGTGGTGGCTCGTGGTCGCTGCCGGTGCGGTCTCGCTGACCTCGGGCGTGCTGCTGCTGGTCGCCGAGGGGGACATCGTGCTGCGCCTGCGGCTGCTGATCGGACTCGGCTTCCTGATCTCGGGTGTCGACGATCTCAGCGCAGCGCTCACGCGCGACCGAGGCCGCGCGCTGAGCATCGTGAGCGGCCTGCTGGCTGTGGCAGGCGGCCTCGCGATGTGTGCAGGCGCGGTGCCTGCCGACGTCATCGTCCTGATCGCCGCGCTGGTCTACTTGTCCAGCGGTGTGTCGAAGGTGATGGCCGTCGTGCGTGCGGAGTCTGAGGCGCCACGCACCGAACTCCTGTTCGGCATGCTCGACCTGGCGCTCGCTGTGCTCTGCGTGTTCCTGCCGGCGTGGGGAGTCCGTGCGCTCACCGTGGTGCTGGGCGCGCGCAGCGTGATCGTCGGCGCGCGGATCATCCCGCTCGCCTGCACGCGGCTGCGCCGGGCTCAGCGTGACGCGAGGAAGCGGACGCTCGCCGACGGGGAGCGCTAGCGGAGGAGCGTACCTTTGCAGGGTGCAGAAACTCGCTACAGCCCTGGATCCGCTACCCGAACGCCCCGCGCCGGACAATCCGCAGGGCAAGCTCGTCCTGCTTCGCCATGGCGAGACCGAGTGGTCGCGCACCGGGCGCCACACGGGCCGCACCGACATCCCGCTCACTCCGCGCGGCGAGGAGCTGGCCCGACTGGCCGGGGCGCTCGTGACCGGATACGACTTCCGCCTCGTGCTGTCCTCTCCGCTGCAACGCGCGCGCCGCACCGCAGAGCTCGCGGGGCTGAAGGCCGACGTCGATCCGCTGCTCGTGGAATGGGACTACGGCGGCTATGAGGGGCGCACCACGAAGGACATCCGTGCCGAACTCGGCTACAACTGGAGCGCGTTCACGCACGGCGTGATCCGTGGCGAGACCCCCGGGGAGACCGTCGAGGAGGTCGCCGCACGGGCTTCGCGGGTGCTCACCCGGGTGCTGCCCGCGATGGTCGACGGCGACGTCGCGCTCATCGCGCACGGCCACTACCTGCGGATCCTGACCGCCGTGTTCCTGCGTCAGGCGCCGCGGTTCGGGGCCGCGATCACCCTGGACGCCGGATCCGTCTCGGTGCTCGGCTTCACCCGCGAGCAGCCCGCGATCCTGGCGTGGAACCACGGCCCGCAGCTGCCTCTGGTGCCCTCCGAGTCCTGAGAGAAGTTCGATGAGCCCTTCCCATCTTCGAAGATATGTTCTAGAGTGGGGCATGGCCATCATCGATCCCTACCTCGTCCGCAGTGAGGAGATCGTGGATCGGTGCCGTGAGATCGACCGTCGGATCGCCGCTCTCGAGGCGGAGAAGTCGGCCCTGCTCGGAGCGCGGGTGCAGCTGCTCCTCGACGAGGTCCCACCCGGCGCCGACGGCTTCGAGAGCGCTGAGCGGTCGATGTTCGCGGAGATCTCCGCGGGGCTGCACATCTCCCGGGCGGCGGCCGCAAGAGCGCTCAGCACGGGTTGGTCCTTGAACGATCGATTTCCCGCGACGAGGGCCGCGCTCGCTGCGGGAGAGATCTCCCTGCGGCACGCGGTCGTGATCGTCGCCGGAGCGTCGGCGATCGACATCGCGGACCACGAGGCCGCGGCCCGCTACGAGGAGCTGGTGGTGCCGTACGCAGCAGCGGAGACGGCGCCGCGCACGGAGGCCTTCGCGAAGTCGGCGGCGGCAGCGGTCGCCCCGGAGAGCACGACGGAGAGGCATCGCCGTGCCCGCGTTGATCGGCAGGTGCGGGTCACCGACGTCGACGACGGGATGGCCTGGTTGGAGATCCTGATGCCGTCGCCGCTCGCGCACGCTGCCCATGGTCGGCTGACGGCGATCGCCCGGCGGATCCGTACGACCGGGGCTGCCGAGGTCGGCGGTGCGTTCCACGGCCCGCACGCCCCGCAGGCCGGACGAGAACTCACCGACGACGATTGGCGACGGCTGGAGCTGTTCGCGTCGATGGCCGACGATCTCCAGGAGCCGGCCCGTGATACTCGATCTCTCGATGAGATTCGCGCAGACATCGCCACGGATCTGCTGCTCGCCTCCGACACCGATCTGATCAACGAGAGCGGAATCGAGAGCATCCGCGCCACGGTGCAGGTCACGATCGCTGCATCCACGCTGACCGGCGCCGACGATCGGCCGGCGGAGCTCGACAGACGCGGTCCGATCGATGTGGATCTCGCCCGGCGCCTCGCGGCGACGGCTGACGTGTGGGACCGGCTCTTCCTCGACGCTCGCGGGATGCTCACCCGCGCCGACACGTATGCCCCCACGGAGCGGATGCGACGATTCCTACGAGCCAGGGACCAGCGCTGCCGGTTCCCGGGGTGCCGGATGCCCGCCCGTTCCTGCGACATCGACCACAACCACGACCACGCCAAAGGCGGCCGCACCGATCTCGGCAACCTGTGCTGCCTGTGCCGGGGACATCATGCGCTGAAACATCCCGACGTCGACGACCGCTGGCGATGGCACGCCATCCAACAGCCCGGGGGCGTCATCGAATGGATCAGCCCCGACGGGCGCGCCTATGTCGACGAGCCCGCACCGCGCGTCCAGTTCGTCTGACCAGCCCCGGCGGCCCGGGATCGTCGCCCCCTCGCGGTGCTCTCATCCTGCTCACCGACGGGGATGCGTGGAGCATCAGTCGGCGACCCCGGGATCACCATTCTGCTCGAGCACCGGCGGTGACGGGGGAGCGGGGATCGCTCCGGTGTGCCCCTCGCTCTCGTAGTCCGGGCGCGGCGGCTGCCGCCGCTGGTGCGCGCCCTCGCCGCCGAGTCGTCCGCCGTAGGGGCGGCCATGGTCGGCGAACTCGTCGCGCACGAACACGAAACGCCAGTCGCCGGCGGTGAAACGCGCGCCGGTGTGCAGGGTCTCGACCGAGCGGCCCTCCTCCTCGGCGGCTTTCGCGATGTTCGCGCTGGTCTGACCGGGAGCGAGCATCTCGAGGTCGTAGTCGTCGTGGCCGTCATGGCGGATGATCGCGTGCACCGCGGCGATGCTCTCGAGGCGGATCTGGCAGTCCGCACCGGAACCGATCCGCGTCTCGTCCTCGGTGATCTCGTGCACCAGGTGGGTGTCTTCGCGAGTGATCAGCAGGTGAGGATGCCCTGCGCCCCAGTCCGCGTGCGTCGTGGTGCCGCGCTGCTGCTCCTGCGTGTTCATTTCGGACCTCCTTCGGGGAGTCCGGGCGGCGTGGATCATCGCTCCAAGACGCTCAGTGGGATGTCGCCACGGCCTCTCGCCTATCGCGATGGTAGCCCCGTCCGAGGCCTCCGGCGCCGGTTCCGGGAAACCCGTCGCTGCGACGTCCGGAGCGACCGCCGTCCCGCGGATCCGGGCCTGAAGAGAGCTTCAGAGACCGGATCCGCGGGGCCCTTCGACAGGCTCAGGGACCGGAACGCTCAGCCGTGGTGATCGTGCCTGTGGCCTTCGTCGTGCGTGTGCGCTTCGCCGTGCGCATGCGTGTGCGCTTCGCCGTGCCCGTGACCGGCGCCGTGGTCGCAGTGGCACTCCCCGCCGCCGCAGGCGCACGCAGCGCCCTTGACCGAGCGAGGGGCGTCCAGCGAGGGATTGCGGTCGAAGAACCCGAACGGCTTGAGCCAGAACGAGATCGTGTCGGCCGGCATGATCGGCCAGTCCTCGGCACGGGTGATGTGGTGGATCCCGAAGTTGTACCAGAGCACCACGTCCTCGTCGACGAGGTTCTCGTCATCCGCGATCCATGCCGTCATGCCGTTGCCGAGGTCGTCGACGGCCTGCGTCGGGTAGTCGCCCGCAGGCCAGAACTGGTCGTCGTGGTGCCGCGTCACCCAGACCGTCTTGCCGATGACCGGGTTGCGCTTCAGGATCGGCGAGGACTCGTCGAACATCGCCGGGAAGGATGCCGAGGGCACGAGCTTGTAGGAGACGGGGGCGCCCCACGCGTTCAGCTTGTTCGGGTTCTGCACCTTCCACCCGCGCTGGCGCTCCCAGTTGAAGCTGCGACCCGCCTCCGCCTCGGAGCGGATGACCGTGGCCTGCGTGTTCAGGTCGAGGCCGAACGGGTTCGACTCCGAGATCGGCGCGGGCATCGAGTCGGACTCCACGACGGTATTGCCGTCCCCGTCGATGTCCAGGTCGAGGCGGGCGATGAGGAAGTGCTGGTGGAACGGCGCGTAGGTGCGGGTGTCGATCGTCGTCCCCGTGGCCTTGCCGTCCTGCCCTTCCGCCATGGGCGTGGTCACCATGATGCCGGTGGCGCGCACCTCGCACTCGATGTTGCCGTCCTGGTAGAAGCGCCAGTACACGAGGTACTCGTAGTTGGCGACCGTGGCGTGCACTGACACCACGAACCGGCGCTGCCGGCGCACCTCGGTGCCGGAGTCGGGATCCACGTGCTTCCACAGCACGGCGTTGTCCTCCTCGTGCAGGCAGATCGCGTTGGTGATCGTCCAGGGCTGGCCGGCGGTGTCCGGCAGCACCGCGTCCAGGTAGGTGATCTCGCCGAGACAGTCGCAGCCGAGCTCGAGCGAGGTGCACATGTATCCGAGGCCCCACTCGCCGATGTCGAACGCGGTGCGCCGGTAGTGGTCGAAGCTGGAGTCCCGGTAGGGCACGATCATCTCGGCGAAGGACATGCGGTACGCGATCTCGCGCCGGGTGCCCTGGTCGTCGTAGCCGACCTGGTAGATGACCGGCCCCTCGCGGTAGTTGAACCCGAGCCGGAAGTCCCAGTCCTGCCAGCGGATCCGGGATCCGTCGACGGTGAAGGAGACGCCCTCGGGCTGCACGATCTGCAGTGGCTTGAGATCCTCGCGCGGTGTGATGCCGGCCAGTTCGGGCACGTATTCGCCGTGCACGTCGGGGAAGCCGTAGTCGTGGTGGTCCTCGATCTCGAGCACCTCGAGCGTGTTCATGTCGACGATGATCTTCAGCCCGCTCACGGGATGCGCGTACGGGTTGCCATCCGGCGTCGCACGCATCCACAGATCGACCCAGCCGAGGCGGCGGTCGCGCCACTGCTCGGGGAGCACGGCTCCGCCGTAGGTCCATACGTCGAACAGCACGAGGTCGACGTCGTCGATGCCGCGGGCCGCGAGCGCCGCGCGCACCTCGGGGTTCTCCTTCATCGCGTGATCGCAGTCGTGGTACTCGTCGATCGTGAAGTTGGGGGTGACGCCCGGCACGTGCTTCCACGACTCCACGGTGTCGTCCGTGAGGTTCACGACGGCCTCGTAGACCTCGTTGGTCTGCTTGCGCCAGAGCACCGAGAGCGAGCGCCGCACGATCGGATCCCCGTCGCGCCAGGCCTTCACCTCGGTCTTCGGCGGCTCCTTGAGGATGATCGAGGCGTACCGCCAGCCGGCATCGATGCCGTGCTCGCGGGTGAGAACGGCGGCGGTGGCGGAGAACTCCGCTCCGGTGAGCGAGTCCAGGGGGTGCGACGGCGTGGGCTGCTGCGACATAGGGGTCCCGATCGGTCGATCCGGGGCACGCGCCGATGCGCGCCCCAGCGGACTTAGAGTCTGCCAGTCCGGCGCGGAGTTCGCATCGACAGGATCAGCCGATCTCCACGCCGGTCCGGGCGTCGAAACGCCGGGTCGTCGTCTTGTACACCCCGTCACTGTCGACGTCGATGACGAGCGGTCCCTGCAGTCGGCGGATCATCACGTTCGAGATCACGATGCCGGGGGCGTCCGCGCGCACGGTCGCGACCGCGCGGCGCACGACGTCCGGGTCGACCTCGTCGATCGAGAACCCGCCCTGGGACGAGGTGAGCTCACTGGTCCAGGACAGGCTGAGGGATCCGTTCCGGTAGGCGTAACTGTCCTCGCCCTCCGGATCCGTCGCGCTCCTCGCATCGATCGACCAGTAGGTGTCGAAGATCACCACGGACTCCAGGCTGCGGCCGCGCAGCTGACGGCGCAGATCGGTGAGATCGAGGTCGAGGACCGCGGAGTCCCAGACGCCCTGGACGTGTCCGCTGAGGCGCTGCGGCATCTCCCCGATCAGCGCGACGGCGCGTTGCGGAGTGGAGAACACCCAGACGGTGCCGAGCGCGAACCCGCCGGCGACGCAGAGCATGATGATCACGAGGTTCGCCAGGATCCGGCCGGCGCGGCCGGCGGTCGAGGGGGTCTCCGAGGGCGACGGGCCGGCGGCCTGCGCCGTCGGAGGCGTCGTCGCGGCGACTGATGCCGCGGTGAAACCGTCGTAGCGCGCCGGTGCGTCGCGCAGCGCGACCTTCCACTGCGCATCGGGCGCGGGATCCAGCACGGGGCGCGCACCGGGCGTCGTCGCCAGCACCACGTAGCGCCCGGTGAAGAAGCCGGGCAGTTCGCCCATGGTGATGAGCTGCGAGAACACCTCGCGGCGCGGAGCGCCGGCGCGGGGGAACACCGTGACCGTGAATTCGTACAGGTGGTGGAAGTTGCGCACGGTGACCCCCTGCTCGCGCAGGGACTCGATGCGGGCGATCTCGCGAGGCGCCGTCGCCGCGAGAACCTGGGAGTCCCGGAGTCTCACGCCGCGCCCCACCGACGAGCCCGAGCCGAGCCCGGCCACCGTGCTGAGGATCAAAATCGTCGGCACGACGGTCGTGGCGACGAGGAGGGCGATGACGAACGCGATCGTCGCCGTCTCGGCGCTGCCGAGGACGAACCCGAGGATCGAGGCGAGGACGGTGCCGATCGCCATCCAGAAGAGGACGAGGATCCCTCGTCGCACCCAGCTGTTCATGTCATGCTCCTCGCTCTCGGGTCAGGGTCTTGTGGGGGGTGGGCCGCGCTCGCGTCACCCGAGCAGCAGGGCCTGCGGGTCGTCGGGGGAGACGCGGAAGGGCAGCACGGCGCCCGGGCGCCAGTTGTGCAGGGCCGGCTCGGCGATGACCGTGCGGTAGGTCGCCCGGTACGGCTCGCGGCCCTCGATCCGCACGTCCAGGAGCACGGCGTACACCGTCAGGCCGTCGGCGGAAGAAGGGCCTTCGGGTGTGCACGCGAGCACCGTGCCGGACGCGGGCAGGCCGCGCTGGTGGAACGCCAGATTCGCGAACGGATCGGCCGTCGCCGCACCGTACGGTCCGCCGGGTCCGCTCCGGGCCGCTGCGGCGTGCGGATCCGCGAAGGCCTCCGCGACGCGCCCCCATTGCTCCGCGATGTCGGCCGACTGGCGGATCGTGTCCCGCATGGACGGAAGGGGCGGCAGCTCGCGCGTCACGCGCAGCAGGCGCAGCAGGTCGCGGATCACGCCCATGATGCGCTCAGCTCGTCAGGGCGATGTTCTGCGGATCCGCCGGGTCGACGGCAATGCCGTGCGCGGATCCGATCGCGTAGTTGCCGATGAACTGCGCGGCGACCATCTCCCGCTTGGCGACCGTGTAGGGCGCGGCACCCGGAATCGTCACCTCGACCTCGATCCGAAACCAGGCGTTGCCCGCCGTACGCTCTCCCGTGTCGACGGCACCCGTGATGATGCCGGTCCCCGGCGTGCCGATCGCGATCACCCGGTTGAGCTCCTGACCGTAGGCGTTCAGCACATCGTGGTCGGCCTGCATCCGTGCCCGCAGGTCTGCGCCCTCCGCGGCGATGGGCAGCGAGCCGTCCGAGTATCCCGCCTGGGCGAGTTGCTGTGCGGCGAGCTGTTGTGCGGCCTGCGCCTGCACAGCCATCGTCTGCGGGTCGATGCCGGCGAGTGCGTTCTTGGTGCGATCGAAGAGTCCCATGATCTGTACCTCCTGTGTGTTCCGGTGGAACTGCGTATCCCTGTGGATGCACTCAGACTGCCGGCGGGCGATTGCTCCCGATCACAGGTTTTCGAGGATCATCTGTCCCGGCGCGGCGGTGACCAGGTCGTGGAGATCGCCGCCCACATCAGCGGCGAGTGCTCGACAGCGCCGGAGCGCGCCCAGGTCTCGGCGCTGGCGCGCTGCCAGGCGTTCAGCGCCGCTACCGGGTCCGCGCTCTCCTGGGTCGCGTCCACCGCATCGACCGCCGCGCTGAAGGCCGGGGCGTCCGCGCCGGCGGCGCGCGCGAATCCCGCGTCGGTGGGCAGCGCCCATCGTGCGGCGGCGACGTGCTCCGCGCCGCCCCGGACCAGCGCCGCGACGAGCGCCGTGGGCTCTGCGAATCCTGTGTCTCCGCCGGACTCGCAGGCCATCAGCGCGACGCGGGCCGGAATGCGCCAGCCGTCGTCGCCGGCGTCCTCCGGCGCGCCGTAGGCGATGTCGGCGGCCGTGAGCGGGCGATGGGCGCCGAGCAGAGCGGCACGGCCGGCGAGGGCGGGGCCGTCGGACAGATGCATGCGCACGTCCAGACCATGGTCGGACGATGACACATGCCCGACGTACAGGAAGCGGGACGCATCGGCGAGCAGCGCGCGCAGTCGCACCCGGTCGATCGCGCCGCCCAGGAGAGGCTCGGCGCCGCGGGCCCGGGATCCGAGTCGCTCCTGCAGCGCGGCGAGTGCCTGGCCGGTCCCCGTCGGCCCGAGCACCGGGGCGAGCATCCCCCCGGGCACGGGAGGATCCAGGACCGCGACGACCGGACCGTGCGGATCCCAGGGGGAGACGCGCCGCGACGGCGCGTTGCGCACGCCAGCCGGCACGAGCAGCGACACCTCGGCCTCGTGCACCATCCGCCGATCCGTGTCGACGAACAGCGCCTCCCAGGGCACGCGGCCGAGCGAGGGGGAGCCCTGGATGCGCAGATGCGGGCGTCGGTCGCGCAGGAGCATGGCGTTCAGTTCGGCCGCGAGCGGGGCAGGCAGCAGCGCCCCCGCCAGTTCCGCGGACAGCCGCCGTTCCCGGTCCGGATCGGCGAGCGGTCCGCGGAAGGCACGGTCGAGCGCCTCGACGACGCTCTCACCGTGCCGAGGCGAGGGCAGCGACTCGTCGAGCCGGTCGAGCACCGGCTGGACAGCGGCGCGCGGGATCGCGTACGCTCGCGGGCGCTCGAGCGCGTGCTCCCAGCGCCACGTCACGTAGAGATCGCCGACATCGGCGAACTTCACCTGCACACACGGGCGCTCCGGGGCCCCGTCGGCGACATCTCCTGCGGTCACTCGCTCACCAGGCATCGACGGTCTCCGCGGAGCGGATGGCGACCCCGTAGCGGCGCTCCGATTCGGCGATCCACACCCGGAATGAGTCGTCGCCGGGCATCGCCCGCACGAACAACGGCAGCGCCCCTCCGGCCGAGGAGACAGGGGAAGCGAGACCGCTGTCCCCGGATGCGGCCAGGGCGTACGGCGCCTCGAGAACGGCGACGTGGACGCGGTCGTTCTCCGGCGCGGGCTCGGCTCGCGAGACGGCAGGTGCGGCGGGGCCGAGCGAGGGCGAGGAGCACAGGAACTCGATCACCTCCACCGCCAGGCGGGTCTCGGCGAGAGCACTGATGCTCTGCAGAGCGACCTCGAACGCGACCGTCGAGACCGTGCGGATCCACCGCTCACGCATCGGCCCGGCCGCGAATCGCTCGCGCAGCGCATCCGTCGCGAGCGCGGCGGGCAGCGCCAGATCGAGCGCCACGCGACGCATGCGCTGCTTCTCGCCGCGGAACAGCGAACGGTCGGCCGCAGTGAGCGCGGCGAGCGCCCGGCGCACGTCGATCCGTGCGGCCTCGTGCAGTGCACCCGTCGACGCGGACACGGCGCGCGCCCGTCGGTATGCGGCGTCCGCCGTGGGGAAGCGCCACTGTGCGACGAGGATGTCGCCCCGCAGCAGTTCGGCCTGGACCTGTGCCCGCACGTCGCCCTGGACGAGCACGTCCGCGCACACCTGCTCCGCGATCCCCCGTGCGGCGGCGAGCCGACCGCGGGCGAGCAGCACGGCGGCGCGTCCGAGGCGGGACACCGAGGCCGAGCGAGGATCGCCGCCGCGCCGGTAGCCTTCTTCCGCGGCGGCGAATCGCTCCTCGGCGGCATCGACCTCGCCGCGCTCGAGCAGCAGCCGTCCCAGGTTCTCCTCGGTGCGGGCCACGGCGATCGGGCCGGTCGTCTGGAGCTGCCGCGAGATCTCCAGCTGCTCGGCGGCGAGACGCGGATCGCCCGTGCGGTGGGCGAGTGCGGCGAGGCCGGAGTACGCGTACGAGGCGAGGCGCGGTTCGTGCGACAGTGCCGTGTTCAGGGCTGCGCGGAAGGCGACCTCGGCGTCGCCGAAGCGTTCCCGATCGAGCAGGATGCCGCCGAGCGTGTTGTGGCGTCCGAAGACCAGCAGCGGCGGTGTGGCGTCGTCGAACTGTCCACCGAGGACCTCGAGGTCGTGGATGGCCTCGATCGAGCGACCGACCAGCGCGAGCGTCTGCGCGCGATTGATCACGGCTCCGAAACGCACCTCCGCGGTGCGGCGTGCGGATCCGATCATCGCCTCGGCGGCCGTGCAGGCGGCGATCGCCTCCGACACGAGATCGATCGCCGCGGGAAGATCCCCGCGCGCTTCTGCGATCGCGGACAGATTGGCCAGCGCTCGGCCGCGGAGGTCGAGGCCGACCCCGTCGATGTCCTCGACCTCTGTGGCCGCAAGGATGCGGCGAGTGACCGGCTCGGCCGCGATCGGGCCGCCGGATGCGTAGGCGGACGCCAGCTCGCCGAAGAGCGGCCCCATGTGCTGCCACCGGGCCGGCAGGCTGCCGGATCCGGGCAGGCTCAGGATCTGAGCGTTGAAGGATCCCGCCGTCCCGCTCGCCGCCTCGGTCTCCGTCATCGCCTCGCGGCCTCCTGCTCGGCGAGCAGCACGGCTCGAGAAGGGAGCCCGGAGTCGTCGATCACGGTCTCCCGTGCGCGGTCGAGTCGCGCGTGGGCGATGGCGAGGAGCGCTTCCGCATCGACATCTCCATGGCCGCGATATCCCGGCGAGGCGAGTGTGAGCGTGCGCGCGTCCGGCGGGGTGAGCAGGATCGTGACGGGGACGGAGATGCTGCCCGCGAAGCGACCCGGTTCGGGCCGCAGGGTCAGCGCGATGCCCGCGAACACTGCGTCGAGCGGTCCCGGATCCGTGGGGGAGGACGACGGCGCACGCGGTGCGGAGACCTCCAGCACGACGTCGGATTGTCCGGAGCGCACCTGCCAGTGTGCCGATCCGGCGGCATCGACCGTGCCGGGCGCGAAGGCGGAGAGGTCCAGGGGCCGCGTGCCCTCGGCGAGCACGCCCGCGGTGGAGCGCACGGTCGCGGAGGCGGCGAGTGCGAGGTCCGCTCGTGCCGGCACGGTCGCTGCGGCGCTGCCGGCGGTGATGCCGCGGTCCGCGGCCGCCTCCTCGAGGCGGCCCTCGAGCGCCGTCAGTGCGGGGCGCACCGCGGCGTGGATCCCCGGTGCGAGGCGGAGGGCCCGCCCGGCGACCAGGCCGTCGGCGAGCGCCGCGAGCAGGAGCTCCTCGCCGTCGAGCAGGTGCTCCACCGCGAGCAGTGCGTCCGCCCGCTCCACGGAGAGGATCCGCGGATCGAGCGGGGGGACGCCGGCGAGCGTCGAGGCCGGCCACCACGCCGCCGCCCACGCCACCAGCGCCGCACGCCGAGCATGGTCGAGCGCGGGAGCCGGGGACGGCTCGAACGCATCCGTCTGGCCGAGGAGCGCGGGGACCGCTTCGGGACCGTACACCTGCCAGGCGACGTCGATCGCGAGAGCGGGATCCCAGACGGACGCCGCCGGAACGTCAGGATCGGCGACATCCCAGATCAGGAGCGCCCCGGCCGTCTCGAGCAGCGCGGAGTGGGCGGCACTCGAGGGCGTCGTCCCGATCCGCAGGCCCTCCGCGGTGCGGGCCGCGCGAACGATCATGCCGCCTCCTCGAGGGCATCGCGGCCGATCGAGGCTTTCACGAGGCCGCGGCGGTCGAGGATCACCGAGCGCAGCGCGCCGTCGAGGAGGGTCCAGACTTCGTCCGCCAGGATCGCGTCGCCGCGTAGTTCGCGTCCGTGCAGCCGTGCCCAGAGGCGGCGCACGAAGGCCTCGCGCGCACCCCGTGCCGGGGCGGGGTTCTCGCCGAGACGCAGAGCCCGATGCACGAACGGCTCGCGTCGCCACCGTCCGCCCAGGCGCCGGGCGGCGTCGGTCATCGCGTGAGGTGTCGATTCCGCGGCGGCGGGGGTGACGCCGGATCCGGTCGATCCGGCCGGATCCCCGAGCGCAGTGGACGCCTCCGTCGCGGCGAGCAGCACGACGCGGCTCTCCTCTTCGGTGAGCTGCCACGCGCCGGCGGTGCGCTGGATCTCGGCGTGCACGACGTCGCCGATGTCACCGCCGCTGTCCGCGACGGCGGCGAACGACGCGAACAGCCGCTCGAACAGCGACCTGTCGAACGGCGGTGGCATCGCGGTCTTGGTCGCTCTGGAGCCGGGATCCGGCGGCGAGGGAAGGTCTTTCGCGGTCAGCCCCAGCTCTCGCGCGGCACCGGCGAGGTCTGCCGGCGGTGCGCCGGCGGATCCGCTGCGGGACGCCACGAGGGCGGCGAAGTCGCCTGTTCCGGCGCCGGTCGCGCAGGCGTCCAGCAGCCGTCGCAACGCGTCGCGCACGACCGGGCCCGCAGGCGCCGCTGCACGAGCCCAGGCCTCCGCGATCTCCCGGCTCACCTGTGTCGCGACCGCGGGGTCGCTCAGGTGCGCCCGCAGCTCGGCGAGTCCGGGGCGGACTCCGTCGTGCACCTCCGCCAGGGTCGCCGCGGCGACGGCATCGGCGTCGTGCGCCGGAGCGCCGCGGTGCCGGGCCAGCTCGAACGCACGCTGGAAATAGAGGTCCTGGGGGTTGCCCCCAGTGATTGCGGCGCGACGACGCGCGCGCTTCAGCGCGACGAACCAGGCGGCCGTCGCGGCGAGATCCGACCGCGCCTCGTCGATCAGCGCCTCCAGCTCTTCGGCGGCGTCGTCCGAGAGCACGGCGTACGCCAGGTGCGGGCGTGCGGACGGGCGGATCACCAGGGGATCGAGCACCAGCTTCGTCGTGCGGGCCAGGGGGGCACCGGTGGGCCCGGTGAGGGCATCCACTCCGGAGAGCCGTTCCCATGCGCGTGCGATCACGAGACCGCGCGGCACACCGCGCACCGGCGGACCGGGCGGTCGTGCGTCGGCGGTCATGCCGGGATCCTATCGAGCGCGCCGCTCAGTCGGTCAGCAGAGCCTCGAACTCGGCCTTGACGTCGGCGCGATAGGCGTCCGTGTCGAGGGTCGCCGCAGGGACCTCGCCGTCGAGGAACGCGGTCATCCCGGCCGCGAGCGCGTCGTCGTCCTGCGCCACGATCCTGATGGAGCCCTCGGGCAGGGCGCCGTACACGGATCCGAACGAGGTCGACACGATCGGCAGACCGCAGATGGCGGCCTCGATGAGTACCATCGGCTGCCCCTCGTAGAGGCTGGACAGAACGAAGCAGTCGGAGGCGGCGAGCAGGGCGTAGGGATTGCGCTGCGCTCCGGTGAGGAACGCCGCATCGGAGAGCCCCGCCTCATCGATCTGCTGCTGCAGGTCGGCGCGCAGCGGGCCCGCACCCACGATGAGCAGCCGGGCCTCGGGGTGCGCCCGGTGCACGTCGTGGAACGCGCGGATCAGGCGCGCATGGTTCTTCTCGGGGCTCAGGCGGCCCACCGTGACGAACCACCGCAGCTCGCCCTCGTCGGCCTGGAGCGTCTCGTACCATGCCGGGCGGGGCGGGATCTCCTGGTCGGCGGCCTCGTACTGCGCGTCCGATTCTGAGAAGAACTCGCTGAGCGGACGCCGGGCACCGAGTGTGACGTGCTCGACGTCGGGGAAGTTGCGCACCGTGCGGAAGTGCTCCCCGGAGGCGTATTCGGCGAGCTCGATGCGATTCAGCTCGGTGAGCTGGTGCGACACCGAGACGAGCTGGTCGTACTCGGAGTACATCGCGAACACCGTGCTGAGGCCGCGCTTCATGGTGGCCTTGCCGTTCACGGTGCGTTCGCGGTCGGAGGCCATCTCGTTGTGCATCCAGATCGCCCGGACCGGATCGGGCCCGCCTTCCGTGACCGCGGGGGCGTGCAGCAGCAGGCTGGTCCACAGCGGGCCGTAGCCGCTGAAGTCGGCGACCCAGTCGAAGCGGGCGTCGCCGAACACGCGCGTCCACTCCGCGTTCCACAGCTCCTCGTGCCACGGCTCGGTGCCGGGGGTGCGCGGGGATCCGCGCCATTCGTCGATGCGGCGGCGCAGGTGCACGGCCTTGGACCCGTTCATCCCGCCGATGCGGAACACCTGCCGCACCTCGGCGGGGATGCGGGCCTGCGTCAGCGGGTCGGTGCTGAGCCGTCGCTTCGGCAGCAGCGCCGTCACGTCGTAGCGGGTGTGGTCGATCGCGCCCAGCAGGTTGAGCGCACTCGTGGTGATGCCGTTCGGCTTCATGCCGCCGAGATACACGAGCAGGCGCTTGCGGCCGTCGTGCGCGGTGGGACGCGCGCGATAGCCCTCGCGGGCGCCGCCGAACACGATGTCGACGACGCGTGCGGTCGCGCCGCCATCCTCGAACGGGGCGAAGCGTTCGGCCCAGGAGGCGTACTGCGGGTGCGGATCGGCGCCCTCCAGCAGCGCCCTGAGCGCGCGGCCGGTCTCGGCGGCGTCGTCGGCGACAGGGCCGGGCAGGGTGTCCAGGGGCATGTAGGTGCCGCGACCCGAGGAGTACAGGTCGGCATCCGGGGTGAAGAACGCGATGGGCCGGCCCGTCGCCAGGTAGTCGAAGAAGATCGACGAGTAGTCGGTGACGAGGCCCGCCGAAGCCCCGAGCAGCACGTTGGAGGGGATCGAGTTCGGCGCGAGCGAGCGCGCCAGCTCCGGACGGACCGAGGCGTGTGCGTGCACGATCTGGTGCGTCTTCAGCACCACGACGTGGCCGTCGCCGACGCCGGCCTGCAGGGCCGCGAGCTGGGCGGCGAGCTCGTCGATGTTGTCCTCGGGATCGTCGAAGGAGCTCCCGCGCCAGGTGGGTGCGAACAGCACGATCGGCTTCTCGCCGAGCAGGACGCCGCTGCCCTCGAGCTCGGCGCGCACGGTCGCCTCGGCCGCGCTGTCGAGGCGCTGCCGGTCGATGCGGGGATAGCCCTCCTCGATGAGGGTGCCGGGGTAGACGTTGGTGAGCCGGTAGGCGCCCTCGTACATGGTCTCGGCCATGAACGGGTTCGCCGCGAGCAGGAAGTCCGACATCAGGAAGTTGCGCAGCGTGTTCGCCGACTGCACCGCCCCCGACGGCATGTCGAAGCCCATGAGCTTCAGGGGCGTGCCGTGCCAGGTGTTCAGATACACCTGGCCCTCCCTCTTGCCGAACCAGGTGGGGAAGGTGGCGTTGTTGATCAGCCAGCCGCTCACCGCGAGAGCCTGACGATAGGACGCGGATCCGCGATGCACGAACGAGACCCGGCGGTCCGCGGAGAACTCGTTCTGGAACCGGGCGATCGCGTCATCGTCGGCGAGCGCCCAGACGTGCGTGAGGTGCGCGTAGTCGGGGTCGGCCAGCAGGTGGCGGAAGATCGCCTCCGGGTTGCACAGCATGCCATTGCCCGCGAAGGACTCGTACAGCACCTGATCGGGGCGGACGGGCCGGGAGCGCCAGAAGGCGATCCGCTCGGCTTCGACAGCGCGCTTCAGGCGTCGGGCGGTGGAGCGGAGGCGCCGTGCGGAGGAGGAGAGTGACACGGATCAAGGATATTAGGCGCGTGCCTGGCGAACACTTGGAGAACGATGGGTGAAGGATCGGCGGCGGATCGCGGATGTCCCACGGCGTGACGCGGATCCGGCGCGTCGCCTCGGAGGGGACGCCAAGCCGCGCAGGCTACGCTCGGGCGACGTGACCAGTCAGGCCCTGCCCCGTGCGGTCGGCTCGGAGATCCCTGATGCGGAGGAACCGACCGCCGATCCCCGCCGGCTCGGTCTGTGGGCGGCGCTGGTCGGGCTGTTCGCCGTCGCTGCGAGCGCTGCAGGATCCTGGATCCCGTCGCTCTGGGGCGACGAGGCGGCGAGCCTCATGTCGGCGACACGGCCGCTGCCGTCGCTGATCCACATGCTGAGCTACGTCGACGCGGTGCACGGTCTGTACTACCTCGGGCTGCACGCGTGGATCGATGTGTTCGGACCGAGCGCCTTCTCCATCCGATTCCCGTCGGCGCTCGCGGTGGGCGTGTGCGCCGCCGCCGTGGTCTGGCTGTGCGGACGTTTCGGCACGCTGCGGTTCGCCGTGGTCGCCGGCGTGTTCGCCGCGGTCCTGCCGCGGCTGATCTTCGCGGGGGAGGAGGCCCGCTCCTACGCGATGACCGCCGCGCTCGCCGCAGTGCTGATCGCGATCCTCGTGGAGATCGGCCGCCGTGATTCCCGCGCGGTCGGCGGTTGGATCGCCTACGCGGCCGTGCTCACGGTCGGCATCTGGCTCTTCCTGTATGTCGCGCTGATGGTGCCCGCGGCCCTGGTGATCGTGCTGCTGTCGCCGGCGTTGCGGCGGCGCTGGCGCGCGTGGATGTTCAGCACCGGCATCGCCCTCGTGCTCTGCACGCCGCTGGCGTGGTTCGGATTCCTGCAGCGACGACAGATCGCGTTCCTCGCCGTGCGGGAGTCGGTCACGGCCGAGGTCGTGCTGAAGAACATGTGGTTCCAGGAGTGGTGGTTCACCGCGATCGCCTGGGCCCTCATCCTGGTCGCCGTGATCGCGTTCGCGCGAGAGCTCATCCAGATGCGGCGCGCCGGAGCGGGACGGTGGCGTACGCCCGGCATCCGCCTCGAGGTGGTGGCGCTGAGCTGGATGACCGTGCCGATGGGACTGCTGCTGGCGGTCACCCCGTTCGTCGCGGTCTACACCGCCCGGTACGGCTCGTTCTCCGCGCCCGCGGTCGCGATTGTGATGGCGCTCGGGGTGAGGCGGCTCGCCCGTCTCCCGCGCCGTCGACTGGGGGCGCGGCTCGCGGCCGTCTCGATCGCCGTCGTCGTGATCGCGGCGGTGCCCGTGGCGGCCCTGCAGCGCGGACCGTACTCGAAGAACCAGTCCGACTGGAACGACATCGCCGCCTTCATCAGCACGAACGCCGCGCCCGGCGACGGCATCGTGTTCGATGACGGGGCGCGCCCTTCCCAGCGCACCCGGCTCGCGAAGGCGACGGATCCGACGGCTTTCCGGAACGTCACGGACCTGCTGCTCAGGACGCCGTTCCAGAAGTCCTACACCTGGTACGACCAGACCTACGGCATACCGCGTGCGGCCGGGATGGGGCGCTTCGACGGCGTCGAGCGGGTCTGGGTGGTCGAGCTGAAGTTCGACGGCGTCGAGGACACCTGGGGTCTCGGGCAGCTGCGCTCGCTGGGCTACCACGAGACCCGCCGCGTCGACGGCGCGGGAAGCGTGATCCTGCTCTACGAGCGCTGATCCGGGGCCGCGGCCGTCACCGCGGCGCGGTCGAGGCCGGCGACGACCGTCGTGCGCACCCGCGTGGTGAGGAACGTCTCAGGACCGTCGCGGAACGGATCCGCGTCCAGGATCACGAAGTCGGCGGCGGCTCCCGCGCGCAGTACGCCGAGCTCGCCCTCCCAGCCGCAGGCGTAGGCCGCGTCACGGGTGGCCCGGCGCACCGCGTCGGCGACCGCCATCGCGTTGCCGGGGACGTTCGCCTCGAGCGCGGGGTCGAAGGCAGACCGCCGGGTCGTGGCGATGAACAGGTTCGGCAGCGGATCGAACGGCGCGGTCGGGGCGTCCGTGCCGAGCGCGAGCGTGGCGCCGGCTTCGGCGAACTCGCCCCAGGGGTAGGCGCGTTCGACGCGGTCGTCGCCAAGCATCGCCCGCCAGTTGTCCTGGATCGCGGGATCGCAGTGCACGGGCTGCATCGATGCGATCACTCCGAGGCGTGCCAGGCGCAGGGGAGTCGCGTGGTCCACGGTCTCCAGGTGCTCGATGCGATGACGGCGCTCGGCGCGCGGGCCGTTGGCGGCCACCGCGGCCTCGAGCGCGTCCAGGGCGAGCGCGGAGGCGGCGTCGCCGATCGCGTGCATGGCGATCTGCAGCCCTGCTGCGTCCGCGCGGGTGACGACCGCGGTCAGTGAGGGCAGATCCCACAGCGCCTCCGGCTGCGAGCCGTCGGCGAAGGGAGCGCGCATGGCCGCCGTGCAGCTGTCGATCACGCCGTCGACGAAGAGTTTGATGCCGGCGATCCGCAGGCCGGGTCCGGTGTGCTCGCGGTGCAGCGCGATCGCGCGGTCCACGGCGGCGGCGTCGCCCTCCGCGGTGCCCGTGCGGTACACGGCCCAGTGTGCGGCGACGTGCATCGGCAGCGTGCCGCCGTGCCGCTCCTGGACGGCGAGCATGGCGCGCAGGTCGTGCTCACCCAGCGCCATGTCGACGGCAGCCGTGACGCCGGCGTCGAGGTAGGTGCGCAGCGCGGCCTCGAACTGCGCCTCGCGGTCGGCATCGCTCGTGAGCGCATCCAGCTTCTCGCGCAGGAACGCGAACACCGCGTTCTCCAGCAGCATGCCGGTGGCGTGCCCCGCGGCGTCGCGCTGGATCGTGCCGCCGAGGGGATCCGGCGTCTCGTCGTCGATGCCGAGCTCGGCGAGGGCGGCGGAGTTCACCCAGGCGGAGTGGTTGTCGTTCGCGTGCAGGTATACGGGCCGTTCGGCGACCGCGGCATCGATCATCTCGCGGTTCGGAGCCTGTCCACGGAGGCTGGAGAACAGCCAGCTCCGACCCTGGATCCGCGGGGCTGCAGGGTTGGCGGCGGCTGCTGCGGCGATGCGGGACTGGATCTCGGCGAGATCGGTCGCGTCATGCAGATCCACCTGCTCGAGCGACTCGCCCAGGCCGACGAGGTGCGTGTGCGCATCCACGATTCCGGGGATCACCAGGGCGCCGTCCAGCTCCACCACGGTGTCGGCGGCGAACGCGTCGGCCGCGGCCGTGTCTCCGACGAAGAGCACGCGTCCCGCCTCGACGATGAGGGACTGGGCCCACGGCTGCGTGTCGGAGGTGAAGATCGCGCCGCCGCGGTAGTGGGTCGTGCAGGTGCCGGGGGTTCTCATGCTTTCTGGTCCTTCTCTGTCCGGATCCGGGGACTCACAGCGAGGCCTGCGAGCGGGGCGAGCGGCGCACCAGCGCCAGGTAGATGACGAACGGCACGATCAGGCCGACCGGCACCGACAGGTCGATCCCGCCGATGAGCGCGGCGACCGGGCCCACGTAGACGAGGGTCGCGCTGCACAGCAGTGCGGCGCCGATGCCGACGAGCACGGCCACCGCGCCGGCGATGTGCACGCCGCCGCTGAACCAGAACCGGCTGCCGTGGCTGTCGTCTGCGAGTGCCGCGCCGTCGTAGCGGTTGCGGCGCCACAGCATGTCGGCGAGGTAGACGCCCATGACCGGGGCGAGGATCGCGACCGCGAGCTGCAGGGCGCTCGAGACGCTGTCCAGGAAGTTCCACACGAGGAGCGCGAACAGGGTCATCAGCACGCCGACCGTGCCGTCCAGCAGCACGGTGCGCGACCGCGGGAGGCGGATCCCGACGGCCTGCAGGGCCAGGCCGGAGCTGTAGGCGGTCATGGCGTTGTTCGCGATCGTGCCGACGATGACCGAGATGAGGAAGACCGGCGCGAACCAGCCCGGCAGGAACTTCTCCAGGCCCGCCTCCGGATCCGACATGTCCACGGCGCTCGCCGCGAGCGCGCCCACGAACGTGGCGAGCACGCCGGGGATGACCATGCCGAGCGTCGTCCACAGGGCGACGTCGCGCACACGGGTGCTCGCGGGCAGGTAGCGCGCGAAGTCGGCGCTGTTCGTGTACGACAGGGGGCTCGAGGCGACCAGCGCGATGCCGGCGGCCATCATCGCCACCAGGTCCAGGCCGTGCAGCGGCTCGGCGGGGGTGTAGCCCCAGTGCGCGCCGCCGACGACGAAGACCGCCATCACGGCGAAGATCACGGCGAGCGCGACCGCGAGCGGCTGGTACAGGCGCATGATCAGTCCGTGGCCGTAGACGCTGATCACCATGGTGGCGGCGGCGATCACGATCGCGCTGAGCGCGATGGTCCAGGGCGACGAGGGCACGCCGAGCCGGCCGAGCAGTCCGACCGCGACCGTGGTGGCCGCGGCCCAGTTGATCGCGAGGTAGCAGACGCTGATCAGCCAGCCCGCGATCGCGACGTTGAAGCGGTTGCCGGTGACGCCGTACATCGCCCGGGTGATCACCTCGCTCGGCGTGCCGGCGGCGGGACCGGAGGCGGCCACGATGCCGGTGATGATCGAGAACAGGTTGCCGATCACGATGACGAGCAGCGCCTGCCACAGGTTCAGCCCCAGCAGCATGAGGGTCGCGCCGATGACGACCGCGAGGAAGTTCACGTTGGGCGCCGCCCATACGGCGAACAGGTCGCGGGCGCGGCCGTGCCGCTCGCCGTCGGGGATGTAGTCGATGCCGTGCGTCTCGACGCGGACGGCACTGTCGGTGGGCACGGGATGGGTGAGGGCGGGGGCGGAATCGGTGACGGGGGGTGTCGCCTGCGACATGGATCCTCCAGGGCGAAAGGTCGGGTGCGCGACGTCCTTGTTCGCGCTCGACACGCAACGCTAAGGATCCAAAACGATTTGGACAAGCGGATCCCGCGATTATCATCACGGAATGCGCAGACAGCGATCCACAATCCGCGACGTCGCCCGTCGGGCAGGAGTGTCGGTGACCACGGTGTCGCACACCTTCTCGGGCAACGGCGTCGTGAATCCGGCGACCCAGGCGCGCGTGCGCGCGGCGGCGACGGCCCTGGGGTACCACCCGGATGTCGTCGCGAGCGGGCTGCGCCGCAGCAGGCTCGGGGTGATCGGTCTGGTGCTGCGGCCAGCCGTCGGCGTCGCGCCGCAGCAGATCCAGGACGTCGACTACTTCCCCCGGTTCGCCGGGGCGGCCGCCCTGACCTCGCTCGGTCAGGGGTACGCACTCATGCTCGTCGCCGACCCCACCGTGCCGGATGCTCCGAGCACGGCCTGGGCGTGCGACGGCATCATCGTGACCGACCCCGTCGAGCGCGACCCGCTGATCGCCGCGATGCGCGCCGGCGGCATGCCCTACACGCTCGTCGGCGCGGATCCGGCGGATCCCGACGACCCGCACGTCGTCGACATCGCGACCGAGCTCATCACGGATCGGGTGCTCGACCACCTCACCGCCGCCGGCGCGACCCGCATCGCGCTCGTCGTGGGCACCGATCCGATCGAGTGGAACGCGGCGACCGTGCGGCGCTATCGGGAACGCACTCCTCCCGCGGTGCAGCACGTGCGGTACGTGCCGGAGCGGTCGGATCCGGAAGAGGGTGCGGCGGCGGCCGATGAGCTGCTCGCCCTGCCCGAACCGCCCGACGGCGTGTACTGCATGACCAGCGACCACGCCCGTGCCTTCGTGGACCGGCTCGTCGCGCGCGGGGTGCGCGTGCCGGAGGACGTGCGCGTGGTGTGCGGATCCGATGCGGACGGCCTGCGCAACTCGGCCCCGGAGATCACCGCCGTCGATCTGCAGCCGCAGGCGCTGGGTCGTCAGGCGGCCGCGGCGCTGCTGCGGCAGCTCGAACCGGCTCTCACGCTCGAGGTGCCCCCGCCCGCGCACGGCACCCTGGTCGTGCGGACCTCGACCAGAGCCTGAACGGTCAGGCACGGGGGGATCGGGCGGCCGGGCCACGGGCGGAGGAGGTCTGCAACTCTGCAGGACGTTCACGGCGGATGCGTCCTGCAGAGTTGCGATCGACCAGCGGCGCGGAGCCGGATCCGCGCGGCTCGCTCCGGCCGCGTGCTTCCGCCCGTTGCGCGTCAGGGCGCGCGGAGGGCGGCCTCCGCGGCGGCGAGGACCGCGTTCAGTGTCGCGGTGAGCACCGAGCGATCCCGCCCGGCGACCCACGCCCTGCCCTGGGGGGTGCGGGTCTCGACGAGGGTCAGTGCCTCGACGGCGTTGCCGGATCCGATGCTCGCCTGATGCAGGTCCAGAACCTCGATCGCCACGCCGCGCCGGGCGAGCTCGGCCGTGACGGCCTCGACCGGACCGAGCCCGACCGCTTCGGCCCTGGTCTCGACATCGTCGATGCGGAGTCGGAACGCGACGCGCGACTCGGCGGCGGTTTCCTCGATGCGGACATCGGAGAGCGCGATGCGGGGGTTCCCCCGATCTCCGAGATACGCCTCGTCGAAGATGCGCCAGAGCGCGTGCGCGTCGAGCTCGAGGCCGCTCTGGTCGGCGTGCCGCTGCACGTGCCCGGCCAGGTCGATCTCCAGCCGACGCGGAAGCCGGATCCCGAACTCCGTCTCGAGCAGGTAGGCGATCCCGCCCTTGCCCGACTGCGAGTTCACGCGGATCACCGCGTCGTAGGAGCGGCCGAGATCGGCCGGATCGACCGGGAGGTACGGAACGCGCCAGGCGATCTCGCTTTCGGGCTGCGCCTCGCGTGCGGCGCGCTCCCGGTGCTCGGCGAAGCCCTTGCGGATCGCATCCTGATGGGTGCCGCTGAAGGCGGTGTGCACGAGGTCGCCGACGTAGGGGTGACGCGGGTGCACCTCGATCCGGTTGCTGTGCTCGACCGTGCGCCGGATCTCGTCGATGTCGGAGAAGTCGAGCATCGGATCGATACCCTGGGCGTGCAGGTTCAGGGCGAGAGTGACGAGGTCCACGTTGCCGGTGCGCTCGCCGTTGCCGAAGAGGCACCCCTCGATCCGTTGGGCGCCGGCGAGCAGCGCCAGTTCCGCGCACGCGATCCCCGTGCCGCGGTCGTTGTGCGGATGCACCGAGAGGATCACGCCTTCGCGGCGCTCCAGGGTGCGGTGCATGTACTCGATCTGGTCGGCGTAGACGTTGGGTGTCGCGATCTCGACCGTGGCGGGCAGGTTCAGGATCACCGGGCGCTCCGGCGTCGCCTCCCAGAGCGCCGTCATCGCATTGCAGACCTCGAGCGCGTAGTCGGGCTCGGTGAGCATGAACACCTCGGGCGAGAACTCGAAGCGCACGCGCGGCAGATCTCCGGCGAGGGCGAGCACATCGCGCCCCGCGTCCAGGATCAGCTCCCGCAGCTCGTCGCGATCGCGGCCGAGCACCGTCTCTCGCCAGACCGGCGCGGTCGCGGTGTACAGGTGGATCACGACGGGGTTGCGGATGCCGCGGACCGCCTCGACCGTCCGGGCGATGAGGTCGCGTCGTGCTGCGGTGAACACGACGATCGTCACGTCCTCGGGGGCGATGCCCTGCTCGACGATCAACCGGACGAAGTCGAAGTCGGTCTGCGAGGCGGAGGGGTAGCCGACCTCGATCTCCTTGTAGCCCATCGCGACCATGAGGTCGAAGAAGCGCCGCTTGCGGGCGGGATCCATGGGCTCCGCGAGCGCCTGGTTGCCGTCGCGGAGATCGACGGGGACCCACAACGGCGCGGCCGTGAGTCGTCGCGTCGGCCAGGTGCGTTCGGCGTCGGCGACGGGGATCGACACCCGGTCGTAGGGGTCGGCGTAGCGGTGGGACGGCATCTGCGAGTGCCGTTGGCGATTCCACGCGGGGGCGTGCGCGGGGACGGGGCCGGCCGGCGTGGAGATGCCGGGGAAGGTGGTGCTGCTCATGGATCCTCTGTTCCTTCGACTGCGGTTTCGGCGACCGGCGCGGCGCATCAGCCACGACGGGGGAGACGGTCCGGTCAGACCCCGTCGTGGCGGCGAAGGAGAAGGAGAGCGCGCAGGTGCATGCAGGCAGTGTAGCGTTAACTCCGCAGACAAGTTGAGGAGTGGCGATGTCGGGAAGCGATGCCGTGCGGCGTCCGTCGATGGCGGATCAGACGGCGGATGTGCTCCTCGGCAGGATCCGTGCCGAGGAGTGGGCGCTGGGCGCACGCCTGCCGGGGGAGACGACGCTCGCCGCCCAGCTCGGGGTGGGGCGCTCGACGGTGCGCGAGGCGATCCGGCAGCTCGCCGGGCAGGGGGTGCTCACGGCGCGGCAGGGCGCCGGTGTCTTCGTCTCAGCGCTCGACGTGCGCGACGACTGGGACGCCGTGCTGCAGCGCGCGGATATCGTCAGCGTCATCGAGGCGCGGGCCGCGATCGAGAGCGAGGCAGCCGCGCTCGCGGCCGAGCGACGCAGCGCGAACGACCTGCGTGCCATCAGGCGCGCCCTGAATGTGCGGGAGCAGCACCGCGCCGAGCTCGAGGAGCACGTCGACGCCGACCTCGCGTTTCACCGCGCGATCGTCGTCGCGGCGGCGAATCCGATCCTCACCGAGCTGTTCGACGGCTTCACGCCGCGGCTGCGGCAGACGATGATCGCGATGCTGCGGATCCGCACCGCCTTCGGCGGCGCCGAGGACCACGCCGCGCACGTGTGTCTCGCCGATGCGATCCGCGCCGGCGACGCCGCGCTGGCCGCGGGACTCAGCCGGGAGCACCTGGCCTCGCTCAAGAACGCCCTGCGGTGAGCGCCGCGGCCCGGCGCCGCGGCCCGGCGCCTCGGATCCGGGTTCGGTAGTTTGCGGACCTGCGGACCTGCGGACGCGCCGGGCGCGGCCCGGCTCAGAGCTCCGGGACGATGCGGATCGCGCCCTTGTCGGCGGACTGGGCGAAGTGCGCGTAGGCGCGCAGCGCGGGGCTGACCTCGCGCACGCGGTTGCGCGGCCGGTAACCGCCATTGGCCTCGAGGTGCTCGCGGCGACGCTCCAGCACCTCCCAGGGCACGTCGAGCTCGAGCTTGCGGGTCGGGATGTCGATCGAGATGATGTCGCCGTCCTCGACGAGCGCGATCATGCCGCCCGCGGCCGCCTCGGGGGAGACGTGCCCGATGGACAGGCCCGAGGTGCCGCCCGAGAAGCGCCCGTCGGTGATCAGTGCGCAGGCCTTGCCGAGCCCGCGGCCCTTCAGGAACGAGGTCGGGTAGAGCATCTCCTGCATGCCGGGGCCGCCCTTCGGGCCCTCGTAGCGGATGACGACGACGTCGCCCTCCTTCACCTGCTTGTTCAGGATCTTCTCGACCGCCTCGTCCTGCGACTCGCAGACCACGGCGGGGCCGGAGAACGTCCAGATCGACTCGTCCACGCCCGCCGTCTTCACCACGGCGCCGTTCTCGGCGATGTTGCCGTGAAGGACGCCGAGACCGCCGTCCTTCGAGTAGGCGTGCGCGACGTCGCGGATGCAGCCGCCCTCGGCGTCGGTGTCGAGCGAGGCCCAGCGCTCCGACTGCGAGAACGCGGTGGACGAACGGCGACCGCCGGGTGCCGCGTGCCACAGGTCCTGCGACACCTCGGAGGCCGATCCGCCGCGGATGTCCCACTCGTCCAGCCACTCGCCCAGCGTCGCCGCGTGCACCGTGTGCACCTGGTCGTCGAGGAGGCCGCCGCGACGCAGCTCTCCGAGCAGGGCGGGGATGCCGCCGGCGCGGTGCACGTCCTCCATGTAGTACGTCTTGCCACCGGCGGAGTTCGGGGCGACCTTCGCGAGACACGGCACCCGGCGTGAGATCGCGTCGATCTCGGCGAGGCCGAAGTCCACCCCGGCCTCATGCGCGGCGGCGAGCAGGTGCAGGATCGTGTTCGTGGATCCGCCCATCGCGATGTCGAGCGCCATCGCGTTGCCGAACGCGGCCTCGGTCGCGATGCTCTTGGGCAGCACGCTCTCGTCGTCGCCCTCGTAGTAGCGCTGGGCGATGTCGACGACCAGGGATCCAGCCTTCTCGTACAGTGCGCGGCGGGCGGTGTGCGTCGCGAGCACCGAGCCGTTGCCGGGCAGGGAGAGGCCGATCGCCTCGGTGAGGCAGTTCATCGAGTTCGCCGTGAACATGCCCGAGCATGATCCGCAGGTCGGGCAGGCCGACTCTTCGATGCGCAGGATATCGGCGTCGGAGATCTTCTCGTTCACCGCGTCGCTGATCGCGTCGACGAGGTCGAGCGAGCGCACGGTGCCGTCCACGAGCGTGGCGCGACCGGCCTCCATCGGGCCGCCCGAGACGAACACCGTGGGGATGTTCAGGCGGAGCGCCGCGAGCAGCATGCCTGGGGTGATCTTGTCGCAGTTCGAGATGCAGACCAGAGCGTCGGCGCAGTGCGCGTTGACCATGTACTCGACGGAGTCGGCGATGAGGTCGCGTGAGGGCAGCGAGTAGAGCATGCCGCCGTGGCCCATCGCGATGCCGTCGTCGACCGCGATCGTGTTGAACTCGCGGGGGATGCCGCCCGCCTCGCTGATCGCCTCCGAGACGATGCGCCCGACCGGGGCGAGGTGCGTGTGCCCCGGCACGAACTCGGTGAAAGAGTTCGCGACGGCGATGATGGGCTTGCGGCCCAGGTCCTTGCCGTCGACGCCGGCGGCGCGGAAGAGGGCGCGGGCGCCGGCCATGTTGCGTCCGTGGGTGACCGTGCGAGAGCGATAAGCGACCATGGGACCCATTGTGGACCTGCCGCGAGCTTCTGCCGAGTCCGTGAGCGAGGAGGGTTTGTACTAGTACTCGGAGTACTGTTTGGGCATGGGCGGCGATCACGGCGGAAACGCGTCTTCTGCGCAGGGCGGCACGGACCGGACAGGACGGCGGGCATGATCCGCCCGCGCACGCCCCGCCGCGAGCAGCTGGGGGAGTTCCTCGCCTCGCGCCGCCGTGCCGCGAGCCGCTCCGCGCTGGGCTTGCCGCAGGCCGCTCGGCGCGGCGACATCGGCCTCAGCCGCGAGGAGGTGGCGGCCCTCGCCGGGGTCAGCGCGAGCTGGTTCACCTGGCTCGAGCAGGGGCGTGACATCGGCGTCTCCCGCCAGGTGCTCGGCGCCGTGGCCCGCGTGTTGCAGCTGAGCCCGGCCGAGATCGACTACGTGGTGCGGCTCGCGGGCCCCGACGAGGATGGCGCCGCCGAGGAGCCCGAGCGCATCCCGGACCATCTGCAGCGGCTCGTCGACGCGCTCGCCTTCCCGGCCTTCGTGGTCGCGAGCGACTGGGCGATCGTCGGCTGGAACGCGCCGTACGCCCGGCTCTACGATCGGATCGCCACGGTCGACCCCGAGGATCGCAATCTGCTCTGGCTGATCTACACGGATCCGCGGCTGCGCCGCATGCTCCCGGACTGGGATCAGGAGAGCCGCCGCTTCCTCGCCGAGTTCCGTGCGGAGTCGGGTGTGAGGCTGAGCTCGGATCGGCACCGCGCGCTCATCGAGCGGCTGATCGAGGCGAGCGCCGACTTCCGGATCCAATGGGCCGAGCATGCGGTCGAGCGTTTCGCCTCCCGCCAGCGCGTGTTCCAGCATCGCTCCGACGGGCGGCTGGTCTTCGAGCACCACAGCCTCGTACCGGCGGACGCACCGGGGCTGACCGTGGTGATGTACGTGCCGGTCTGACGCGGCCCCGTCCGGTTCTTGCTCCCGTCGCAAAGGTTGCCGCTATGACGGGATCAGAGCGGCAACCTTTGCGACGGGAGCGGGGGTGCGACGGGTGCGCGGCCGACGGGTCCACCGCCCGGGCGGTTCAGCGCCGCAGGAGCAGTACGGTCGTGACGTTGATCCGGTGGACGGAGGAGATCCGATAGCCGAGCGATTCCAGGTGCCGCACGTCCGGGGAGCGCTCGGGATCGGGGCCGCGCTCGACGGCCCAGACGTCGGGTGTGAGGTCGGCGGCCGTGAGCACGTCGTTGGGGCGAGTGCGGTCCCACAGGCCCGGTTGCGTGCGGAAGGGGGCGATCAGCGCGGGGTCCCGCGGCGCGGCGACGTCCGAGGGATAGACGGCGGCGATGAGCCGGGGGGCCTCGGAGTCCTTGGGGCGGTCGTCGTAGACCACGGCGTCGCCCTGCCGGGCGTGGTCGTGCAGATACGCCGCCGCCTCGCGCCAGTCGCTGCCGTCCTTCGCGTAGGGCCCGCGTTGCACCACGAGATTCGGCACGAACGCCACGAGCAGCGCGGCGAGCACCAGCCCTGCGATCAGCGGTGCGCGCGCCGCTGCTCCCCGTGCCGACCACCGGGCGACGGCGCGCGCACCGAGCGCGACGAGCACCGCTGCGGCCGGGGCACAGAACGACAGATACCGCACGGTGTACATCGGGGCGATCGTGACACTCGCGAGCAAGATCGCCGCGGTCGGCAGCGCCAGCCAGATCAGCGCCAGCAGCGCGAGGCGGGCGTGCTCGACGTCGTGTCGGCGGTCACGGAACGCCGCCACCACGCCGATCGCGATCAGCGCTGCGCACGGCCAGGCGGTCACCGGGTCGAACCACTGCAGCGCGAACACGTTCAGCGGCGTGATGTAGTCGCGGTGCGCGAGGAAGCCGATCTGGTTCTGCTCCGCGGCGGCGAGCAGCACGATCGGCACCGCCAACAGGGTCGCGAACGCAGCCCAGCCCGACCAGCGCGCGAGCGAGCGGCGGTGGAAGATCAGCACGAAGACGCCGTGCACCACGAGCAGCAGGGCCAGATACAGGAAGACGTAGATCGCGGCGGCCGTTCCAGCGGCGTAGACGGCCCAGAGCCACCACGAATGCCTGCGCCGCAGCACCGCGAGCAGGAGCACGGTAAGCCAGACGGCGATCGCGGATCCGATCGCGTACGATCGCGCCTCCGCCGCCATCACCGCGGTGCGGGGCAGCAGGGCCGCGATGAGGCCGGCGGCCAGGGCGAGTCGCGGACCGCCGAGGCGCCCGGCGAGCATGGAGGTGCCGGCGGCCAGGAGCCCCGCGGCGATCGCGCTGGGCAGCCGCACGGAGAACTCGCTCGCACCGAACAGATCGATCCACACATGCAGGAACGCGTAGTAGGCGCCGTGCACGCCGTCGACGGTCTGCAGCATGCGCCCCAGCTCCGGCCAGGTGCGCGAGGCCGACATGACGCTCGCGGCCTCGTCGCCCCAGAACGACGGGATCCAGGATCCGCTCACGCCCGCGAGCAGGCCGACGACGCCTGCGATCACGGCGACGCGTCGAATCTGGGCTGGATCCGTCATCCTCCGCACTCGCCGATCCTCCCGGCCCGGGCTGTGCGCCCGCCGAACGGACTGTCCGTCAGGAGCCGGCGCGCGCTCCGTAGCCCAGCCGGCGCTGCAGCTGCCGGGCGGTCTCGGTCACGGCATCGACGATCGCCGTCTCGTCGACGGAGCCCTCCTCCGACCAGGTGACGGCGACGGCCGCCACCGGCCAGTCGACGTGGTCGCGCACGGCGATGCCGACCGACCGGAACCCCGGGGTCACCTCGCCGTCCTCGCGGGCGACGCCGTCGCGACGCACCTCGCGCAGCAGCTCGTTCAGCTCGCGGGGGCGAGACGGGCCACCGCCGGAGCGCTGCGCGAACGCCGCCGCATCCGGATACAGCGCGCGCACCTGCTCGCGGGGCAGCGCGGCGAGCATCGCCCGGCCGGTCGCGGTGAGGTGCGCGGGCAGGCGCACTCCCACGTCGGTGATGAGGGCGGGGCGGCGCAGAGCACGCTCCTCGACGATGTACAGCACGTCGCGGCCGGTCATCACGGCGAGGTGCGCGCTCTCGCCGAGGCGGTCGGCGAGACCCGCCAGAAGCGGGCGCCCGAGCCGGGCAAGGGGCTCCTGTCTGGCGTACCCGCCGGCGAGCTCGAAGGCGCTGGTGCCGAGTCCCCAGCGGCGCTCCTGCGGCAGGTGCACCACGAACCCGTGCGCCTCGAGCGTCGTGAGCAGGTGGTAGACCGTGGAGCGCGGGATGTCGAGTTCGCGCGCCAGCGCGGACGCCGCGACCGGTCCTGCCCGGCGGGCCAGGAACCGCAGGATCCGCAGCGTGTGGTCGGCGGCGGGGACCTGGGGCCTGTCGTCGCGGGCGTTCGTCGGCGAGTCCGTCCCGGCGCCGTGGTCCGTGCGATCGGCGTTCACGCTCCCAGGATCCCATGCTCGCGTCGTGCCGTGACGCCGTCGCCCGCCGCGGGCGCGAGTACGGCGCGACAGGCGAGGTGCATCGCGAGGCGGGTCTCGGGATCCGTCAGGTCGACGCCGAGGAGCTCCTGCACCCGCCGGATCCGCACCGCGACCGTGTTGCGGTGCAGGTTCAGCGCCTCGGCGGTCGCGACCAGGCTCGACTCCTGGTCGAGGTAGGCGGAGAGCGTGCGCAGCAGGTCCCCTGTCGCGCCCTGCAGCGGCGCGAGGAGCGATTCCGCCGCGGGCACGAAGGTGTCGTTGCCGGTCCAGGCCAGCAGCAGCTGCTCGAGCCCGAGGCTGTCGACACGGACGAACCAGCCCGTCGCCGAGCGCGACGCCGCGATCCGGGCCGCATCCGCGGCCTCATCCAGGGTCGCGGCGAGCCCTGCGGCACCGCGCTGCAGTGAACCGACGCCCGTCGCGATCGCGAAGGCTCGTCCCACTTCGCGGTGCAGAGTGCGCAGCCCGCGCGCCAGCTGTTCGACGGTCGCGGGATCCGGTGCCTCGGAGAACGCCAGCCAGCCGCTCAGCCCGCGCCCGGCGGTGGTGACGTGCGCCTCCGCGGGGATCCTGCCGAGCGCCGCGCGCACGGCGCGGAGCAGCGGCAGCGGATCCAGCCGACCGCGCCCGACCATCCGGAAGCCGAGATGATGTCCTGTCGTGCGCCAGCCGCGCTCGCCCATGCGGCGCTCGATGTCGTCATCGGCGAGGCCCCGTGCGTCGACGAAGTCGCGGAGCAGGGCGGAGGAGGCCGAGACGTCGTTCACCTCCGCGACCTCGTCGATGAGGATTCGCGCCGCGACGGCCGGCATCGCGACCTCGGCCGCGACGGAGAGCGCGGCGAGCTGGCTCTCGCTCAGCCCCTCGCCGAAGACGACCAGGCGCAGGCCCGGCCGACTCGGGCTGTCCACGCGGACGGAGGCCGCGGTGCGGTTCCCCGCGCGGGCGATGTCGATCCAGGGGCGAAAGTCGATCGCGGCGTGCAGGGCGGGATCGAGTTCGCCGCCCGAGGAATGCAGCACGTCGGTGCCGTCCACGAGGGCGAGCGGATGGCCGAGCGTGGCGGAGATCTGGCGCAGCAGATCCGACAGATCCCGGGCCGGATACTCGAAGGAGCGCGCGACCTTGCGCACGTGCGAGAGCGTGAGCGCGTCCTGCGCCTGCACGAGCATCCAGCACGCCTGGGCGAGCACGATGGGTCGCTCCACGTCGAGCAGGCAGATCCCCAGCCGCTCCGCGAGCCGCTGCGCGCCGGGGTCGAACCCGGCGGCGCCCGGCAGCGCGACGCCGCGGAAGCCGCGCTCGCGGATCCGGCGCAGCATCGCGTCCTGTTGCCAGGGCGTCTCGGGCGCGGCGTCGAGCAGCACCGCGAGGGCGCCGTCAGGCAGTGCGGCGAGGCCGCCGTCGGGCAGCGTCGGCAGGTCCGCCTCCGCCGACTCCACGGCGACCGCGTCCCACGCGGCGTCCTCCGGGCCGGCGATCCGGCGCAGGCCCCCGTTCTCGGGGTGCGCCCGGAGGCCCGCGAGGGAAAGCCGGGCGGTCATGCGGCGTCCAGCTCGGCGAGACCGTACGTCGACGGCAGCACACGGCGCAGGCGCTCGGGGCGCTCCAGCCACCAGTCCGGCGCGGGCAGCGAGAGGACGACGACGCGCCGTCCCGGAACGAGATCGGTGACCTGGAGGATCTCGCGCGACGCGGCGTCGAGCATCACGATGATCGCCGGTGCGGAGGCGAGCAGCGCGCCGTCGCTGAGCACGGCGAGGGCCTCCGATCGGGTCACCACACGGTCGATCGCCCCACCGGGGCCGGCGATCTCGACGGACTGCACGTGGGGGTCGGCGTGGTGCGGGGAGATCCGGTCGATCCGTCCCTCGGTCAGCAGGCGCGCCCCGAGCCCCGCGGCGAGCTCGGCCGTCGGCGAGAACCGGGCCGCGAGGAAGGCGCGCCCCAGGGCGAGCGCGCGCCGCTGGTGTCCTGGCATGGCGTGCTCACGGAGATCGCCGACCGTGAAGCCCGCGAGCACGGCCGCACCGCTCCCTCCCGCCTGGATGATCGCCGAGCGGATGATGCGCTCCGCGTCCACGGCGCGGTCCGTCTCCACGAGGGCGACGCCGCCGGCACCGCTCTCGCACGTGAACACGAGCCCCGGCACCCGGTCGACGAAGAGCGACATCTGGTCGAGCTCCGGCACGGCGCGGCCCGTGCAGTCGGCGTCCACGATCGTGCGCTCGCCGGAGAACAGGAACGGAACGAGGCTGTTCATGCCGCCGCCCTCGATCGAGCAGACGGCGGGGATCCGCGTGCCGAGCCAGCGTTCCGCCGCGGCCACCAGGCGTCCGAACGGTGCGAGTCCCGGCATGCGCTCGCCGAGCAGGATCGTGGAGCCGACGAACGCGGCGCCGAAGCAGGGAGTGGCGGGATCCAGCTCCTCCACGTCGACGAGCGGATGCGGGCCGGAATCGTCACCCGCGAGCATGAGTTCGAGCATGGTGGTCGTGCCGCCGCCGCCCGAGCCGAGCAGCGCGCAGCCCAGCGCGAGCGCGGTCACGTCCCCGGCTCGTAGTCGCCACGCCATCGTCCCAGACTAGAGGCCTCGCATCGGATCCGGATCGGATCCAGGGGCCGGTTCGGGTCCGGCTCCTGGATCAGGCTCAGACGCCCAGCCGCTCGACCGGGCGGAACGGCTCGGCGAGACCGAAGGCGGAGGGGCCGAAGGCCGCGAGGGCGCCCTCGGTGCGCATCATGTCCGGCGTCGAGATGCCGAGAACGCGCACGCGCTGGCCGTAGCGCAGCCCCTCGGTCGTGATGGGCTCGGCGGTCTCGTGATCCACGACGCAGATGAGATCCGGCACGATGGCGACGACCTCGCCGTCGTGCCGGGCGATGAGGTTCTCGTTCTGGAACAGGATCTCGAAAGAGCCGTCGCCCTCGAGCGGCGCGATCACGGCGCGTCCCTTCGCGAATCCCTCGGTGGTGCGGCGCTCGACGTCGACGACCTTGCCCACGGCGAGCTCGCGTACGTGGGCGTAGAGGGTGCGGGAGAGCGTGTCGGCGATCGCCTCGAAGGGGGAGCGGTGCTCTGCGCGGGCCTCGCGGATCGCGCGGCCGAGGGCGAGCGCCATCGAGATCGTGCGCGGAACGGCGGTCCGGCGCACGTCCGCGCCGGACATCGCATACTCCGCGATGTGCCCGACGCCGCCGAGGCGGATCGTGATCGCGCGGGCGAGCCACTCCATCTGGCGGTCGTCGTCGCCGGTGTCGATGATGACGGTCTCCCCGCGCTCGCCGGCGAGGGCGAGGGGCGAGCCGTGCACGCCGTACACGGCGAACGTCTCCATGGACAGCTCGGGGAAGGCGCGACCCATGCCGTCCGCGTCGACCACCGGAAGCCCGGTCTCCGCGGCGACGACGAGCGGGATCATCGAGTTGATCCCGCCGCACTCGATCGGCATGGTGGCGTCGGCCGTGCGCCCCAGGTGCGCCTCGAGCGCCCTGAGCGCCAGCGTGGGCTCTGTGCCCGCCGGGATCTTCTCGACCATCACGGTCGGCGCGCCCATCTGCGCGGTCGGGATCACGAAGAGATCGTCGGGAAGCTCCTCCGGATCCAGGATCGTGATCGCCCCGTCGCCGAGCACCCGTTCGACGAGCTTGCTGCCGATGTAGGGATCGCCGCCGCCGCCCGTGCCGAGCAGTGTGGCGCCGCGGGCGAGGTCGGGGAGATCAGCGGCCGTGAGCTGCCAGCTCATGCCGCGCCCGCCGTCACGAGGGGTTCTCCGGTCGAGACCGTGCCGTCGTAGCGATGGGCCGGCATGTCGTAGCCGAAGTAGCCGGGACCGACCATCGCGAGCGCCTCGGCGGAGTGCCAGCGCTCGTCGGCCGGGGCCGCGAGCACGCGCACGCGCTGGCCGTAGCGGAGGGCCTCTGTCGTGATCGGCTCCCCGGACTCGCCCTCGACGACCATGATGAGGTCGGGCGTGGTGGCGAGGATCCGCCCGTCGGCCTCGGCGACGAGGTGCTCGTTCTGGAACTGCAGGGTGAGCGCGGCACCGCCCTCGCCCTCGATTCGGGCGCGACCACGAGCGAAGCCGGTCGTCGTGGCGCGCTGCACGTCGATCACCTTCCCGTCGAAGAGCTCGCGTCCGGAGAGCTCGCGGACCGCGGCCTCGACCGGATCGGTCTTCGCTGCACGGGCCTCCGCGATCGCCCGCCCCACGGTGATGCACCGCGAGAGCGAGCCGCCGACGAGGCCCGCGCGGGCCTGTGCGCCCGTCATGGAGAACCCGGCGATCATCGTGGAGCAGCCCATCTCGACGGTCGCGACGCGTGCGATCCGCTCCGTCCAGGTGTTGTCGATCGTCTGCAGGACCGCGACGTTGCCCTTCTCGTCGCTGAGCGCGAGGGGCGAGGCGGTGACGCCGATGAGCGTGGGCAGCACCATCTGCAGTTCGGGGAACGCGCGGCCCATGCCGTCGGCGTCCACGAGCGGCAGTCCGAGCGCGGCGGCGGCCGCGACGGGGATCGTCGAGTTCACGCCGCCCACCTCGGCGCACGCGATGTGGGTGACGGGCCGTCCCAGATGCGAGCCGAGGGCGCGCACGGGCTCGACGACCTCGTCCAGGCTCGGGAGCTTCTCCACCATGACGGTCGGTGCGCCCATCATCGCGACGAACAGCACGTGCGCGTCGTCGGGGACTTCGGCGAGGTCGAGGACGGGGACGGGCCCGTCCGACAGCGCCTGCCGGGCGAGGAGGGATCCGATGTAGGGATCGCCGCCGCCGCCGGTGCCGAACACGGCGGCGCCGCGGGCGAGATCCTCGATCTGCGCGGTGTCGATCTGCCAGCCCATCTCAGGCCCCCATGTCCAGGTCGCCGACGGCCTTGGCGCGGATGCGCGTGGCGTTGCCGGGCAGGTACGGGATCGGGACCTCGTCGAAGTCGATGATCGCGACCGTGGACGGCTTCGCGCCGGCGGCGATCGCCTTGTCGACGGCCTCGGCGCGGACGGCCGCGATGGTCTCGTCGCGCGCGCCGGCGGCGATCGCGTAGACCTTGTCGATCTCGCCGCCGACCTGGGCGATCGACGCGCCGATCGCGTTCGCGACCGCGTAGTTCTCCGGGCGGTGCACGGGGCCGAACGGCTCCAGAACGTCGGGGAGCAGGATGGATCCGCCGCCGACCGCGACGACTGCGATCGGGTCGGGGGAGGTGCGCATCCGGTCCACGGCCTCCGCGACCCGCTCGGCGATGCGCGCGAGCACGCGCGCCACGAACTCCGGATCGAGGTGCGCGACCTTCGCGGGGTCGCCGACCTCGGCGCGCCCCGCCGCGACCGCGATGTCGGTCGCGGTGAGGGTCGAGCCGCCGAAGACGAGCGCTTCTGTGCCGAGGCGGTAGCCGACCGAGGCGGGGCCGACCTCGGCGGTCTCCTCGTCCACGATGCTCCCGCCGCCGATGCCGAGGGAGAGCACGTCGGGCATGCGGAAGTTCGTGCGGATGCCGGCGACCTTCACCTCGTTCGCGGTCTCGCGGGGGAAGCCGTTCACGAGCAGGCCGATGTCCGCCGTGGTGCCGCCCACATCGATCACGGCGCAGTCCTGCAGGCCGCTCGTGGCCGCGGCTCCGCGCATCGAGTTGGTCGGGCCGGAGGCGAAGGTCGCGACGGGATAGCGGCGCACGTACTCGTCGTCCATGAGCGTGCCGTCGTTCTGGCTGAGGAAGATCGGCGCCTCGATGCCGTGCGCCCGGACGGCGGCGGTGAGGCCGTCGACGATCTCGGAGGCGAGCTCGCGCAGGGCGGCGTTGATGATCGTCGCGTTCTCGCGCTCGAGGATGCCGATCCGGCCGATCTCGTGCGAGAGGGAGATCGCCACGTCGTCGCCGAGGACCTCGCCGAGGATCTCCGCGGCGCGCACCTCGAGGTCGTGGTTGACCGGGCTGAACACGGCCGAGATCGCGACAGAGCGGATCCCGTGCGCCTTCATGTCCGCGGCGATCCCGCGCAGCTCCTCGGGATCGAGCGGCGAGATCGGGCGGCCGTCGAACTCGTAGCCGCCGTGCGCGAGATAGCTGCGCGCCTGAGCGGCCTCGAGCAGTTCACCGGGCCAGTCCACGAGCGGAGGGAGGGCGCGGGTCGCGGGCAGGCCGAGCCGCAGGGCCGCGGTGGGCGCGAGGCGGCTGGCCTGCACGAGCGCGTTGATGAAGTGCGTCGTGCCGATCATGACGGCCTCGATGTCGGATCCCTCGAACGGGTGGTGTGCCCGAAGATCCTCGATCGCCTGCGCGATCCCGTCGGTCACGTCGGGGGTGGTGGAGTGCTTCACCCCGGCGAGGGTGCGGGCGCCGTCCATGAGGACGGCATCCGTGTTGGTGCCGCCGACGTCGATGCCGATGTGCATGGTTCTCGCTTTCTCGGTGGTTCTGGGACGAATGGTCCCGTCGCGGGGCGTCGGAAGGCGCCGCACCCCGCGACGGAGTCTGGGGATCAGGCGGCCGCGGCCTCGGCGGGATCGGCCTGACGGGTGGGGACGGCGCCGACCCCGCGGACGAGGCCCAGCTTGCCCGCCACGATGTACAGCACCATCGAGAGGAACAGGCTGACGAGGGACGGGATCCCCCAGGTCACGAAGTAGCCGACGAGCGACGAGACCACCCAGACCACGATCGTGGCGGGGACGATGCGCGGGGCGGAGGCGGGCAGCACGCCCTCCTCACGGCTGGCGTCGAGGTCCCCGCGCCAGCGGCGGACGATGAAGTACTCGGCGACCATGATGCCCGCGATGGGCGGGAACGCCACGCTCAGCACGATGAGGAACTGGGTGAACTGCCCGAGGATCCCCGCGGCGGCGAGGACGGATCCGACGATGCCGAGGACGATCGTCGTCGTCACGCGGTGCAGGTTCTTGCCGAACGTCGTCGAGACGAAGTTCACCAGGCCCAGGGCCGACGAGTAGAGGTTCCAGTCGTTGATCTTGAGCGTTCCGGTGATGACGATGATGAGGCCGACCAGGCCGACCGAGCTCGTGACGATCGCGACGATGTCGCCGGACTTCGCGGCGTGCGCGAGGAGCACGCCGGCCAGGCCGATCACGAACTCGCCGAGCGTGACGCCCACGACGGTCTGCTTGACGACGTCGGCGCGGGAGCGGTTGAAGCGCGTCATGTCGCCGGTGATGATGGCGCCGACGATGAGGCCGCCGGCGACGATGCCGGTGCCGGCCCAGACGGTGATGTGCGGGCCCGGTGCCGGGCTCGTGAGCAGTGCGCCGAGGTCGTGACGGCTGAGCTCCGAGATCACGGACCAGCCCACGAGCACGAGGAACAGGGGCACGGTGATGTTCGCGAGCCACTGCATGCCGAGGAAGCCGAAGGCCACGATCGCGGTGACGGCGAGGCCGAACAGCAGGCTCCACAGCCAGGTCGGCAGCACGCCGGGCATGAGCGCGTCGAGCGACTGCGCGGAGATCGCGGACTGGATGCCGAACCAGCCGATGAGGCTGATGCCGATCGCGAGGCCCACGAGCGCCGCGCCGATCTCGCCGAAGCCTGTCCAGCGGGCGAGGAGGGCCGTGTTCAGGCCCTCGCGCTGCCCGATGAATCCGACGATGCACATGATGACCTCGAGGATGACGGATCCGAGCAGGAACGCGAGCGCGGCCTCCCCGAAGGTCATCCCGTATCCCAGCGTCGCGCCGAGGAGGAACTGCGACAGGGCGGAGACCTGGCCGAAGCGCTGCACGGCGATGCCGAACCAGGGCTTTCGCGCTTCGGGAGTCACGCGGGAGAGGGCGAAGTCGTCGTGCGGCGCGATACGGGCCATGGTGGTTTCCTTCGGGCGGAAGAGGATGGTGCCGCTCACGCTAGTGACGCGTTGCGCGACCCACCATGTGCTATCCGCACTGATCTCATCATCTGTTCGACATTTCGCACATCTTGTGCGTCGGATGTCGGGAGTCGCGGGAGGATCCAGGCTCGCTCGATCCCGATCCCTCCCGGGTCACCCGGGGCCCATCAGGGCGGTGCGCAGCCTTCGTCTACATGTCTGTGATTCCAGACAGGACGTCGTCCCGGGCACTGTCCGAGCGGCGGCCGAGGGTGTGAAATCGTCTCATGGCCCACACTTCCCCCGTCACCATCGGTGCGGCGCCCCTGCGCCCCGAGGACGTCGTCTCCGTCGCCCGCTACCTCGCACCCGTCGTCATCGACGCCGGTGCGCTCGACCGCGTCGCCGCCTCCCGCGGCGTCATCGAAGGCATGGCCGCCGACCCCAAGCCGCATTACGGCGTCTCGACGGGCTTCGGCGCCCTCGCCACGACCTTCATCGCCCCCGAGCGTCGCCGCCAGCTGCAGCTCAGCCTGATCCGCTCGCACGCGGCCGGCACCGGACCCGAGGTCGAGACCGAGGTGGTCCGCGGTCTGCAGCTGCTGCGCCTGCAGACGCTCGCGTCCGGCCACACCGGCGTGCGCCCCGTCGTCGTCGAGACCTACGCCGCGATGCTCAACGCCGGCATCACCCCGATCGTCCGCGAATACGGCTCGCTGGGATGCTCGGGCGACCTGGCCCCGCTCGCCCACGTGGCGCTCGCCAGCATGGGCGAGGGCGACGTCCGCAACGCCGCCGGCGATCTCGTCCCGGCCGCCGACGCGCTCGCCGCCGCCGGCATCGCGCCCCTCGAGCTGCAGGAGAAGGAGGGCCTCGCCCTCATCAACGGCACCGACGGCATGCTCGGCATGCTGTCGCTCGCGCTGCACGACCTCGACAACCTGTTCATCACCGCTGACATCTCGGCTGCGATGTCGATCGAGTCGCAGCTCGGCACCGACGCGGTCTTCGCCGCCGACCTCATGGCGCTGCGCCCGCAGATCGGCCAGGCGGTCTCCGCAGCGCACCTGCGCGCCTTCCTCGGATCCTCCCCGATGGTCGCCAGCCACAAGGGCCCGGACGACGGCCGCGTGCAGGACGCCTACTCGCTGCGGTGCTCGCCGCAGGTACACGGTGCCGCCCGGGACACCGCGTCCTACGCCACCATGATCGCCGAGCGCGAGCTCGCGAGCGTCGTCGACAACCCGGTCGTCACCAGCGACGGCCGGATCGAGTCCAACGGCAACTTCCATGGCGCTCCCGTCGCGGCCGTGCTCGACTTCCTCGCGATCTCGGTCGCCGACGTGGCCTCGGTGGCAGAGCGCCGCACGGACCGCGCGCTCGACCCCGCCCGCAGCCACGGCCTGCCGCCGTTCCTCGCCGACGAGGTCGGGGTCGACTCCGGCCTGATGATCGCGCAGTACGCGGCCGCCGGCATCGTCTCCGAGCTCAAGCGCCTCGCGGTGCCGGCCTCGGTCGACTCGATCCCGTCCTCCGCGATGCAGGAGGACCACGTGTCGATGGGCTGGGCTGCGGCCCGCAAGCTCCGTCGCGCGATCGACGGCCTCGGCCGCGTGCTCGCGATCGAGATCCTCACCGGCGCCCGCGCGCTCGACCTGCGCGCGCCGCTCGAGGCCGGACCCGCCACCGGCGCCGTCCGCGACCTCGTCCGTACCGTGGCCGGCGGCCCCGGCCCGGACCGATTCCTCAGCCCTGACATGGAGGCCGTGACTGCGCTCGTGCAGTCCGGCCAGATCGCTGCGATTGCGAAGGAGCACGCGAATGACTGACACCACCACCACCACTGCCGGCCCGACCCTGTCGGACCCGACCCGTTCGATCCGCGCCCCCCGCGGCAACGAGCGCACCGCGAAGAGCTGGGGCGCCGAGGCCGCCAAGCGCATGCTCATGAACAACCTCGATCCCGAGGTCGCCGAGCACCCCGAGGACCTCGTGGTCTACGGCGGCACCGGCCGCGCGGCGCGCAGCTGGGAGGCCTACGACGCGATCGTGCGCACCCTCGACGAGCTCGAGCCCGACGAGACCCTGCTCGTGCAGTCCGGCAAGCCGGTCGGCGTGTTCCGCACGCACGAGTGGGCCCCGCGCGTGCTCATCGCCAACTCCAACCTGGTCGGCGACTGGGCCACCTGGCCCGAGTTCCGCAAGCTCGAGGCCGAGGGCCTGATGATGTACGGCCAGATGACGGCCGGATCCTGGATCTACATCGGATCCCAGGGCATCCTGCAGGGCACCTACGAGACCTTCGCCGCCGTGGCCCGCTCGCTGGGCAAGGAGTCGCTCAAGGGCACTCTGTCGCTCACCGGCGGCGCCGGCGGCATGGGCGGCGCACAGCCGCTCGCGGTCACCCTGAACGACGGTGCCTGCCTCATCGTGGACGTCGACGAGTCGCGGCTCGCGCGCCGCGTCGACCACGGTTACCTGGACGTCTACTACACCGACCTCGACGAGGCGATCACTCGCGCCGTCGCCGCCAAGGAGGCCGGCGAGGCGCTCTCGGTCGGCATCGTCGGCAACGCCGCCGAGGTCTTCCCGGAGCTGTTCCGCCGCGGTGTGCCGATCGACATCGTGACCGACCAGACCAGCGCGCACGACCCGCTCGCCTACCTGCCCATCGGCATCTCGGTCGCGGACTGGAAGGCCGAGGCCGAGCGCGACCCCGAGGAGTTCACCCGCCGCTCGCGCGAGGCCATGGCCGCGCACGTCCGGGCCATGGTCGCGTTCCAGGACGCGGGCGCCGCGGTGTTCGACTACGGCAACTCGATCCGCGCCGAGGCCGTTCTCGGTGGCTTCGACCGCGCATTCGAGTTCCCGGGCTTCGTGCCGGCTTACATCCGCCCGCAGTTCGAAGAGGGCCGCGGCCCGTTCCGCTGGGCTGCGCTCTCGGGCGACCCGGAGGACATCTACAAGACGGACCGCGCGATCGCGGAGCTCTTCCCGGAGGACGCCGCCCTGCACCGCTGGCTGGAGAAGGCCGGCGAGAAGGTGCACTTCGAGGGTCTGCCCGCGCGTATCTGCTGGCTGGGCTACAAGGAGCGCCACCTGGCGGGCCTGAAGTTCAACGAGATGGTGGCCTCGGGCGAGCTGTCCGCGCCGATCGTCATCGGCCGCGACCACCTCGACTCCGGCTCCGTCGCCAGCCCGTACCGCGAGACCGAGGCCATGAAGGACGGATCCGACGCGATCGCCGACTGGCCGCTGCTCAACGCGCTGCTGAACACGTCCTCGGGCGCCAGCTGGGTGTCGCTGCACCACGGCGGCGGCGTCGGCATCGGCCGGTCCATCCACGCCGGTCAGGTGACCGTCGCAGACGGATCCGCGCTGGCCGCCGAGAAGCTCGAGCGCGTGCTCACCAACGACCCGGGCACCGGCGTCATGCGGCACGTCGACGCGGGCTACGACCACGCGAAGGACATCGCGCGCGAGCGCGGGCTCAAGGTCCCGATGGGGCTCTGAGCGGTTCCGACCCACATCACGCGTCCCGCCTTGTGCCGGTCCCTGAGCTTGTCGAAGGGCCCGGCACAAGGCGGGACGCACCACTCTGCGGAAGGCTGAGGACATGCGGATCCTGATCACCAACATCGGCGAGCTCACGACGAACGTCGCGGACGGCGACGACCCCTGCGGCACCCTGCACGACGCCGCCGTGCTCATCGAGGGCGAGCGGGTCGCCTGGGTCGGCTCGGCGGCCGACGCGCCGGCGGCCGACGAGATCGTGGACGCGGAGGGCCGCGCTGTGATCCCCGGCTTCGTGGACAGCCACAGCCACCTCGTCTTCGGCGGCGACCGCGCTGCCGAGTTCGAGGCGCGGATGCAGGGGCAGAAGTATGCCGCCGGCGGCATCCGATCGACCGTGGCCGCCACACGCGCGGCGACCGACGACGAACTGCGGATCCGCCTGCGCGGTTTCCTCGACGAGATGCTCGCGCAGGGCACCACCACCGTCGAGATCAAGAGCGGCTACGGCCTCGACGTCGCGACCGAGCAGCGCCTCGTGCGCCTCGCCGCGGAGGTCACCCGCGAGGTCACCTTCCTCGGCGCGCACGTCGTGCCGGCCGAGTACGCCGACCGCGGCGACGACTACGTCGACCTCGTGGTCGGCGAGATGCTCGACGCCTGCGCCCCGCACGCCAAGTGGATCGACGTGTTCTGTGAGACCGCCGCGTTCACCGTGCCGCAGTCCCGCCGGGTGCTGGAGGCCGGCATCGCCCGCGGCCTGCAGCCGCGCGTGCACGCGAGCCAGCTGGGTCCGGGCGAGGGCGTGCAGCTCGCGGTCGAGCTCGGTGCGGCCTCGATCGACCATGGCACCTACCTGACCGACACGGACGTGGCTGCGCTCGCGGGATCCGACACGGTCCTCACCCTGCTGCCCGGCGTGGAGTTCTCCACCCGGCAGCCCTATCCGGATGCGCGCCGGCTCATCGACGCCGGCGTCACCGTGGCGCTCGCCTGCGACACCAATCCCGGGTCGAGCTTCACCTCGTCCATGCCGTTCTGCATCGCCGTCGCCGTGCGCGACATGCGCATGACCGTCGCCGAGGCGATCCACGCGGCGACCGCCGGGGGAGCCGCGGCCCTGCGCCGCACAGACATCGGCCGCATCGCCCCCGGCGGTTGCGCCGACCTCGTGCTGCTGAAGAGCCCGAGCCGGGTGCACCTCGCGTACCGCCCCGGTGTGCCGCTGGTCGACGCGGTGTGGAAGGACGGCGTGCGCGCGGTCTGATCCTCCCCGTAGGACTCAGCCCAACACGTCCGCGCACACGGCGGCCGCTGCGGCGGACCATGCCTGCGGACGGCAGGATGCCGGGTACGGCACGGGGGTGACGCCGAGCACACGGGCGTCTCCTGCATGCAATTCGGGCATCCGGTAGCCGAACCCCTCGGCGGCGTCCACGAGCTGCTGCGCGATGTCGGCGGCCTCGGCCCGCAGACCCGCTCGCAGCAATCCGTGCACGGCGATCGCGGTGTCGTGCGCCCAGACGCTGCCGCCGTGGTAGCTCAACGGCCAGAATCCCGCCGCCCCCGACGACATCGTGCGGATCCCGAACCCGCTCGACATCGAGTCGCCGAGCAGCAGCGCCGCGCAGGCGCGCTCCTCGTCGGGATCCAGCAGGCCGGTGCCGATCAGGTGCCCGATGTTGCTCGTGAGCGAATCGACCGCGGCGCCGTGGGCGTCCAGAGCGATCGCGGGATAGCGGCCCTCGGGCGTGGTCACCCAGAACGCGGTGCGGAACCGGGTGCGGAGATCCACCGCCCAGGCGCGCAGTGCGTTCCCGCCGTCCTCGCCGAGCGCATCGAGCAGGCCGGCGCCGCGCACCGCCGCCTCGTAGGCGTACGCCTGCACCTCGCTGAGAGCGATGGGACCCTCGGCGAGGCGCCCGTCGCGCCACTGGATCGAGTCGCCGGAGTCCTTCCAGCCCTGGTTCGCGAGGCCGTGCCCGGTCTCGTCGACGTAGTCGATGAACCCGGATCCGCTCGCGTCGCCGTGGTCGATCATCCAGGCCAGCGCCGCTCGCAGATTCGGCAGCAGCTCGCGCACCTCCGCCTCGGGCATGCCCGCATCGCGAGCGTCGGCGAGCAGACACACCCAGAGCGGGGTGGCATCGACTGTGCCGTAGTACAGCGGGGGGAGGTGCACGCCCTCGCTCGGCAGCGACAGCGCACCGCTGCGCAGCTCGTGCGGGATCTTCCCTGGCGCCTCGGCCGTGGCCGGATCCTTCTTCGTGCCCTGCAGGCGGGCGAGCACCCGCAGCGTCGAGGCGGCGATCGCCGGATCCTGGCGGAGCGCGAGCCGCGCAGCCCAGATCGAGTCGCGGCCGAACAGGGTGAAGAACCACGGCGCCCCGGCGGCGTAGAAGGCGTCGTCCGGATGGGCGGGCAGGGCCAGGCGCAGTGCGGAGAGGTCGCCGGCAGCACGGTGCAGCCAGCGCCGCAGCCGCGGATCCCGGGTCTCGGGCACGGCAGGATAGGCGGGGGTGCCTGGCGAGGTGACGACAAGCGTCGGATCCTCGAGCGCCAGGTCGAAGGAGAAGCCCACCGCCGCGCGCGGCGGCAGCACGGCGGTCCAACGGATCACGAGGGCTTCCTCGGCCGTGATCGTCGCGTCCGGCGCGGTCAGGGCGAACGACCCGGTGCCCGAGGATGCGCGCTCGCCGTCCCAGCGCCATGCACCGGCGTCGGCGAGGCCCGCCTTGACGCGCTGCAGGGGCTCGAAGTCGGGCACGAGGCGCACGGTGACGTCGACCGGTACCGGAATCTCGCGGTGCGAGGAGATCCGGATCTCCTCCGAGACGCCGCCGGGGCGCACCGTGCGGGTGCGTTCGAGGCGCACCTTGGGGTCGGGCTGGTCGTCGTCGAGGCCGCGCAGCACGCTCGTGAACACGGCGCGCTGCGGGGACGGAGAGGACGACGCGATCGCTTCGATCGCGGTGCCGTCGACCGCGACCGTCAGCGACCGCACATGCCGGACGTCGCCGTGATAGACACCGTGGATGGGCGCGGAGCCCATGTCCCCGGTCTCGTCCGACCACACCTGAGTCGGCGCCTGGAGTGCGATGACGGCGTCGTTCAGGAGGGGCTGCAGCGGGGTGTCGGTCATGTGGTTCCTTCGTGAGGGGCGGGCGGGTGTGCGGGTGTGCGGTGGCCGGACGTTGATGAGGGCGGGTTCAGCGGAGGGGAGGAGAGGGCAGAGCCGGGCCTCCGCACGACGCGAGCATCGTGGGGGAGCGGGCGGTCACTCCTTCACCGCCCCGTCACTGGAGTTCATGATGCGCTTCTGGAACATGAAGAACATCACGGCCACGGGGATCGTCATGATGATCGCCGCCGCGAGCTTGAGCGGATACTGCCGACCCTGACTGAGCTGTCCGTTGGCGAGTTGCGCCACGCCCTTGGTGAGGGTGGTGAGCTCGGGGGACTGCGTCGACACGATGAAGTGGGCCAGCTCGTTCCAGGATCCCTGGAACGAAAGGATCACGATCGTGATCAGTGCGGGTCGTGCCATCGGCAGCACGACCGACCAGAACACCCGGAAGGTGCCCGCACCGTCGATCCGCGCCTGCTCCTCGACCGAGGCCGGGATCGACTCGAAGAAGTTCTTCATGATGAAGACCCCGGCAGCGTCCACGAGGAGCGGCAGGATCATGCCTGCGTAGGAGTCGTACATGCCGAGCGTGTTGATCACGAGGAACTTCGGGATCAGCAGCACCACGGTCGGCACGCTCATGACGGCGACGAGTCCGGCGAACACGGCGTTGCGCCCGCGGAAGCGGAGCCGGGCGAGCGCGTAGCCCGCGAGCGAGTTGAAGAAGACCCGGCCCGCCGTGACCACGATCGTGACGATCACGGAGTTCTTGAACCACGTGGGGAAGTCGCTGCGCAGGAACAACTGCGTGTAGGCCTCGGTCGTGAACGTCTGCGGCACGATCGCGAGCGGGTTCGTCGCCGCGTCCGGGTCTGTCTTGAAGCTCGTCGCGACCTGGATGAGGAAAGGGTAGATGTAGACGAGCGCGAGGGCGATGAGCAGCGCGTACAGGACCGAAGTGGAGGCGATCCGCACGGTGCCCCAGCGCCTGCGCCGAGCGACGAACGGGGCGGGAGCGGTGGCGGTCATCGCGGTGCTCCTTCACTCGTGGCGGGTGCTCGGTCGGCGGCGGCGCGTGCGGCGGCGCGTTGCGCGGCCTCCACGTACGGCCGGTTGCGGCGACGGGACACGGTTCGCTCGCGCAGCGCCCAGCGCTGCACGAGCGTGAAGACGATGATGATCACGAACAGGATGAACGCGATCGCGGCGCCCTGGCCCCATTCCTGGTTGATGAACGACGACTGGTACGACTGGTATGCGGGCGTGATCGTCGTCTTCGCCGGCTGGCCGCGGGTGCCGGTGTAGATCTGGTCGAAGATCTGCCAGCAGCCGATGAGTCCGAGCGTGAGGACGGTGAACAGCGTGGGCCGCAGCTGCGGGAGCGTGACCCGCCAGAACCGCTGCCATCCGTTCGCGCCATCCATCATTGCCGCCTCCTGCACCTCGCCGGAGATGTTCTGCAGTGCGGCGAGGAACAGCAGCATGAAGGTTCCGCTCGTGGTGAAGATCGCCATGATGATGTAGACGCACATCGCGACGCTGGGGCCGCCGATCCAGTCCCAGTAGGAGACGCCGAGGAAGTGGTTCTCCGTCAAGGCCGCAGGGCCGGACGAGGCGCCGAAATGCAGGATCCCGGATGGGTCGTTGAGCCAGTTCGGTCCGTTGATCCCGAGCCAGCCGAGCGCGGCGTTCACGGCCCCCGTGGTGGAGAACAGGAACAGGAAAAGGACCGTGATCGCGACGGAACTCGTCACCGACGGGAAGTAGAACGCGGTGCGGAAGAACCCGCGGCCCTTGAGGATCTGCCGGTTGACGAGCACGGCGAGGAAGAGGCTCAGCGCGGTCTGGCACGGCACCACGAGGATCACGTACCAGGCGTTGTTCTTCAGGCTCATGCCGAAGTCGGCCTCGGCGAGGCCGCCGCCGAGCAGCAGGGCGGCGTAGTTCTTCAGACCCACGAACGAGACGCCGCCGGAGAAGGGCGAGCCGCGCCCGCCCCAGTCGCTCACGCTCACCCAGAGCGCCATGAGCACGGGCACGACCAGGAACAGGCCGAGCAGGATCAGCATCGGGGCGGTGAACAGCCACCCCGATGCGGTCTCACCGCGCCGCAGTCCAGGGTGGGACGCGGGACGGTGAGACCGCACGGTGGAGGAGGCCATGATTACTTGGTCAGGGCTTCCAGGTTCTTCTGCGTGGCGTCGAGGATCGCCTTCGGGTCGCCCGTCGCGAGCGATCCGAGCTTGCCGTTGAAGTCGGTCACGACGTCGCTGGCGCCCTTGGCGGTCGGCACGCCCTGGGCGTAGTCCGCCCCGTTCAAGAACGGCACGAGAGCGGCATTGTCCTTCTTCCACGCATCTGCGGCGGAGGCGATCGACGGCATCGGGCCGAAGGCCTTCGAGAACGCGAGCTGGCTGTCCGCGCTGGTCAGGTGCTCGACGAGGTCGAGGGCGGCCTTCTGGTTCTTGCTGTCGGCCGAGATGCCCCAGCAGTTCGTGAACTGCAGCGTGCCCTTCTTGCCGTCGGGGCCTGCGGGCAGCTCGACCGCCTTGTACTTCACGGTGGGGTAATCGTTCGTCATCGCACCGGTGATCCAGTTGCCCTCCACGACCATCGCGGCCTTCTGGGTGCCGAACGCCTCGCCGCCCCAGCCGGATCCGAGGTCGGCGGCGAACTTCATCGAGCCGTCGCCGAGCAGGCCCTTGAGGTAGTCGAGCGCCTTCACGTTGCCCTCGGCGTCGGCGGTGGCCTTGGTGGAGTCGGCGTTCATCAGCCCTCCGCCGGCGGCGACCATGAAGGCGCCGACGCGCGCGTACTCGCCGCTCATCGACAGGCCGACATGGCCGTCGGCGGTGAGCTTCTTCGAGACGGCAGCGAGCTCATCCCAGGTCTTGGGGACGTCGGCATCCGTGAGGCCGGCCTTCGTCCACATGTCGGTGTTGATCACGAGCTGCAGCGTCGAGAAGTCCTTTGGTGCGCAGTACAGCTGGCCGTCGTAGGTGAACGACTTCAGCAGGCTCGGGTAGAAGTCGTCCTTGTTCTTGAGCAGATCGCCGTACGCGAGCAAGGATCCGTTCGAGGCGTATCCGGCCAGGGCGTCGGTGGACTGGTAGAAGACGTCGGCAGGGGAGCCGGACGCGAAGCCCTGTGACAGCTGCTGGTTCAGGTCGCTCGCCGCGGTCACGGTGGCCTTGACGCCCGAGGTCTTCGACCACGCGGACACGGCGTCGTTCACGGCCTTGGTCTCCGCGTCGCCGGAGGATCCGATGAGGATGTTCAGCGGCTTGTCGGACGATGTGAGCTTCGAGGATCCGGTGCTGCTGCCGGCGTCGCCGCCGGAGAATCCCGAACCGCAGCCGGTGAGTGCGATCGCGCCGGCGAGGACGAGGGCTCCGGCCCCGATCGCGGCGCGCGTGCTGTGCCGTGTCATGTCTCTTCTCCCTTGATGAGCATCCGTGATGATGTGTGCTTCTCGGCGACGACGGAGGCCGTCCCAAGAATTTGAACGATCAAACTCTGTGTCGAATACGCTAGGCGGCAGGGGCGCAGGGTGTCAAGGTGGGAAGGTGGTCCCGGATCCCGTGAAGAATCCGGGGAGGGAGAGACATGGCCAGGACGCCGACCGTCGAGGATGTGGCGGAGCGCGCCGGGGTGTCGCGGCAGACGGTGTCGAACGTGCTGAACACCCCGGCGATCGTGAAGCCCGCCACGCGCGAGCGCGTGCAGCAGGCGATCGTCGAGCTGGGCTATCGCCGGCATGCGGCGGCCCGGCAGCTGCGCACCCGCCGCAGCTCCACGATCGGCATCCACCTGGATCCCTACGTCGGTGGCGTCTCCGGCGTAGTCCTGGACCGTTTCGTGCACGCCCTCACCGAGCGCGCCAGCGAGCGCGGCATGCGCATGCTCGTCTACGCCGCCCGGACCGCGGACGATGAGATCGCTCGCCTCGCCGAACTCTGGGAGGGCTCCGAGATCGACGCCGCCATCATCACCGGCACGTTCCACGGCGACCCGCGCACGCGCTGGCTCGGTGAAGCGCGGCTGCCCTTCGTCGCGTTCGGCCGCCCCTGGGGCGAGGACGACCTCGCCGCGCCCGAGCATCTCTGGGTCGACGTCGACGGCGCCGCGGGCACGCGGGCGGCGACCGAGCACGCCCTCGGCTTCGGCCCGAGGGTCGCGTTCCTCGGCTGGCCGACGGGGTCGGGCACCGGCGACGATCGGGAGCGCGGCTGGCGTGAGGCGATGGCCGCGGCCGGGGCCGTGGGACCGCGCTGGACGAGCGAGGAGGACGTCGCTCTGGCGCGAGCCGTCGTGGCCGCCGCGAGCGCGGACGTGGACGCCGTGGTCTGTGCGAGTGACTCCCTCGCGATCGGCGCGCTCCTCGCGGAGACCGGCAGGTCCGCACGGGTGCCGGTGATCGGGTTCGACAACACGCCGACCGCGGAGGCGCTCGGCTTCTCGAGCGTCGAGCAGCGTCCCGAGGACGTCGCAGCCGCGACCGTGGAACTGCTCATGGGGCCGACCGGCGAGACGGTCACTCCGCGGGACGTTCTGGCGGGCACGGCGCACGCGCTGATCGAGCCGCGTCTGGTCGTGCGCTGAGCGGATCCGGATCGAGCGACCCGTTCTCTCTGGTTCGGGCTTAGCGTGGACGCATGGCACGGATCCTGATCTTCGGCGGCCACGGCAAGGTCGCCCTTCTCCTCGAACCCCTCCTCACGGCGCGCGGCGACCAGGTGACCGCGGTGATCCGCGACGCCGCGCAGATCGACGACCTGCGTGCGACAGGGGCGGATCCCGTGGTCTTCGACGTCGAGTCGGCGTCGAAGGAGGCGATGGCGACGCTGATCGCCGGGCACGACGCCATCGTCTGGTCGGCCGGAGCCGGCGGCGGCTCGGCGGAGCGCACCCGGGCCGTCGACCTCGACGCCGCCGTCCGGTCCATGGACGCGGCCGCCGACGCGGGCGTCGCACGGTACGTGATGGTGTCGTACTTCGGATCCTCGCCCGAGCACGGCATACCCGCGACGGACTCGTTCTTCGCGTATGCCGAGGCGAAGGCGGCGGCCGATGAGGCGCTGCGCGCGTCCGGACTGGAGTGGACCGTGCTCGCGCCGAGCCGGCTCACGCTGGAGGAGCCGACGGGGCGGATCGACGCCACATCGGAGGCCTCGGGCAGCGTATCCCGCGCCGATGTCGCGCACGTCATCGCGCAGACGCTGCTCGAGCCGGCGACCATACGCCGCACGATCCGCTTCAACGAGGGAGACCGGCCGATCGACGAGGCGCTGCGCGAACTCTGAGCGCGCGCTGCGCTCAGTCGCGGTTGAGCACGGCCAGGGCGATCCTGTCCAGCGCCCACGCGGCGAAGAGCGCGACCCCGGCGATGCCGAGCCCGCTCGCCCAGAGCGCCGCTCCCACGGCGCCGAAGAGCGCGGTCTCCAGGAGCACCCGGCCCGCGGGACGGATGTCGAAGCGCGCCTTGGGCGACAGCAGCAGGCCCCAGACGACCGCCAGTACGACGATCGTCACGATGGCGCCCACCCACCCCGGCCAGCCGGGAAGGAGTCGCACTGCGGCGACCGCGGCACCGGCCAGCAGCGCGAGCTCGAGCAGGAACCGCAACCCCAGGGCGGTGCGCAGGGCGGGACCGCCATCGAGGAACGGATCGCGTGCGGGACGGTCGGTCATCGGCGGATCAGCCTCGGCCGGCCAGCGCGGCCAGCAGCTCCAGCACGCACAGTGCGGCGAGGCGCACGGTGCGCGCATCCTCGTCATCGGCGGTGGCATCCACCTCGGCGATGTCGGCGCTGACCACGCGCGGGTCGGAGGCGATGCGCCGCACCAGGGCCCGCAGCTCCCAGGCCGCGAATCCGCCGGGCACGCTCGCCGGGCATCCCGGGGTCGCTGCGCGGTCGCAGGCGTCCACGTCGATATCGAGGTGCACGCGTGAGGCGTCTCCGGCGCCGGCGATCTCCACCGCCTCGGCCACGACGTCGTCGATCCCGCGGCGGCGCACCTCGTCCAGGGTGATCACGCGGATGCCCCAGTCCGCGGCGCGCTGGGCGTAGGCGGCGGAGTTCGCGAAGTCCGCGATCCCGATCTGGACGATCCGGTGCGGATCGATCGCGGATCCGTCCGGAGCGTCCTCGACGAGCCGACGCACAGGCGAGCCGTTGGACACCCCGTCGCGCAGGTCGAAGTGCGCATCGATCGTGATGAGGCCTGTGGACCCGGATCCGAGCGCGACAGGGTACGTGAGGGAGTTGTCCCCGCCGAGCGCGATCACGAGGCGCGATGCCGCGGACAGCTCGGACACGCGCGCGATCGCCCGAGCCACGCCCTCGTCACCGTCCGGCTCGTGCACGTCCCCGGCGTCGGCGATCTGCAGTACGGCGTTGAGATCGACCACGGGCGGACCCATCAGGGTCGGGCTGTAGCGGCGCAGCGCGTCGCGGATCGCGGCGGGCGTCGCGTGCGCGCCGGTCGGCGAGAGCGAGGTCCGCCAGGTCGGAACGCCCAGCAGGACGGCGTCGGCGTGCGTGCCGAACGCGGGCCAGTCGCCTCCACGGGGCCAGAGGGGATCGTGCGACAGTGCCATGAGGAGTCCCTTCCCGGACGCGCGGTCGCATCCGCTGTCCAGAGTGCCACTCGTCGGGATCCGCACTGCCGTGCCGGGCTGCGTAGTGTCTGAGAACCGAGACAGGGCAAGTGGTCTATACGTCGCGAGCGGGGCTACACGGGGATGACGGCGTGCGCCACCGCGAAGATCGCGAGCCCGGCGAGCGCTCCGACCACGGTGCCGTTCAGGCGGATGTACTGCAGATCGCGGCCGACCATGAGCTCGATCTTCTCCGTGGTCTCGGCCGGATCCCATCGCTCCACGGTGTCGGTGATGATCGAGGCGATGTCGTGCCGGTAGCGGTCGACGAGGAACACCGCGGCGTCCGTGACCCAGCCGTCCACACGGTGCTGCAGCGGGTCCTCGGTGGCCAGGCGATCGCCGAGCTCGCCGATCGCCACGGCGGCGCGACGGCGCAGCCCGCTCTCCGGATCCGCGAGCGCCGACAGCAGCCCGGTCTTCGCCGCGTTCCACGCCTCGGCGGCCAAGGCGCCCACACGCGGGCTGTCGAACAGGGCCGCCTTGGCGTTCTCCAGGCGCGCCCGCGTGGCGGAGTCGTGCTGCAGGTTGTTCGCCAGGCGGGCGAGGTATCCGTCCAGAGCGCGCCGGGCGGGATGGCGCGGATCGGCCTGCACCGCTCGCACGAACCGCACGGCCTCGTTGTAGGCGGCCTCGTCCACGAAGCGGTGGGCCAGCCGTGGCACCCATCCCGGCAGCCGGCGCGAGAGCAGACCCTGGAACGCTGCGGCGTTGCCATCCAGCCAGGTCGCGATGCTGTCGACGGCGAGGTCCACGGCGTCGCGATGGGCGTCGGCTTCGACGATGCGCTGCAGCCAGGCCCCCGCCGGCGTGCCCCACTCCGGTTCGACCAGATGCTCGCGCGCGAGTTCCGCAATCACGCTCTGCACGTCGTCGTCGCTGAGGGCGCGCAGCACAGCGGAGGCGATGGTGGATCCCTCTGTCGCAACCCGTTCCGCATGTGCGGGTACGCGCAGCCAGGATCCGAGTCGCGCGGCGATGGAGGTCTCGGACAGTTTCGTACGCACGACCTCCGCGGAGAGGAAGTTGGTCTCGACGAACTCGCCGAGCGTGCGGCCGATCTCGTCCTTGCGGCTGGGGATGATCGCGGTGTGCGGGATCGGCAGTCCGAGCGGGCGGCGGAACAGGGCTGTCACGGCGAACCAGTCGGCCAGGGCGCCGACCATGCCGCCCTCCGCTGCCGCGCGTACATACTCCAGCCACGGATAGCGCTGCTGCAGCGAGAAGGCCACGACGAACGCGACCGCCATCACGCCGAGAGCGGCGAGGGCGACGGCCTTCATCTGCCGTAGGGCGCGCAGGCGCTCCAGATCCGCCGGGGACAGCAGTGCTTCACGGGCGCGCGCCATGCGCCCATCCTTGCAGAGCCCCACCCGCGAGGCGGGCGGTACTCTCTACCTCGTGATCGAAGACATCAAGAAGCGCGCCCTGCACCGCACCAGCATCCTCGAGGGGCAGCTCCGCGGCGTCGCGAAGATGATCGAGGGCGAGGAGTACTGCATGGACATCATCACGCAGTCCCGCGCCATCCAGCGCTCTCTCGAATCCCTCAACAAGCTGCTGCTGGAGAACCACCTGCGCACGCACGTGGCGCACATGTTCGACGAGGGCGGCGAGCAGCGCGAGCAGGCCATCGAGGAGCTCCTGAAGGCGTTCGACTTCCAGGCGAAGTAGCTCGCGCGAAACGACACCGAAACACGCATATTCGTTGATAGGCATCAAATAGACAACGAATATCGTCGTCGGAATCCAGTGAACCTACGTTTTCCTCTGTACTGAGCGCAGATCCTGTGCCAGACTCTCCGCAGCGAAGAACTCACTGTGGAGGTTCCATGAGCGGTCCCATGTCCGTACCTGCTCAGAGCACGACCGATGCGCCCACCGGCGGCGTCGAGATCTCTGGCGTCACCAAGTACTACGGTGAGGCGACGGCCGTCGACCGGCTGTCGCTGTCGATCCGGCCGGGGGAGTTCCTCTCCCTTCTCGGTCCCTCGGGATGCGGCAAGACCACGACCCTGCGCATGATCGCGGGCTTCGAGCACCCCGACGAGGGCGACATCCGCCTGAGCGGCCGGAGCGTCCTCGGCCTTCCCCCGCACAAGCGGGAGGTGAACACGGTCTTCCAGGCGTACGCGCTGTTCCCGCACATGACGGTGGCGGAGAACGTCGCTTACGGACTGCAGCAGCGCGGAGTGCCTAAGGCCGAGCAGCGCGAACGCGTGGCCGAGGCCCTCGACATGGTGCAACTGCGCCGCTTCGCGGACCGCAAGCCCACCCAGCTGAGTGGCGGGCAGCAGCAGCGCATCGCACTGTCCCGTGCCCTGATCAATCGTCCCAGCGTGCTGCTGCTGGATGAGCCGCTTGCGGCCCTCGACCGCCAGTTGCGCGAGGAGATGCAGCTCGAGCTGAAGCTGCTGCAGTCGCGGCTCGGCACGACCTTCGTGTTCGTCACGCACGATCAGGCGGAAGCGCTGTCGATGAGCGACCGGATCGCGGTGATGCGTGCGGGGCGGATCGAGCAGCTCGCCGCCCCCGCCGACATCTACGCCGAGCCGGCCTCGGCCTACGTGGCATCGTTCATCGGCCAGCAGAACTTCCTGCACGGGACGGTACTCGGCGGCGACGCCGTCGACACCTTCGCAGGAACCGTGTACGGACGCTGGGGCGGGGAGCAGAGCGCGCCGGGATCCTCCGCTGTCGCCGCGATCCGCCCGGAGTTCGTGCGGCTCGCTCCTGCGGGACGTGCGGACGAACCCGGCCTCGACGGCACCGTGCTGGGCGTCTCGCATCTGGGCGAGACCCTGCAGGTCGCCGTGGACGTGGGCCGCGAGCAGACCTTCCTGGTGCGGATCCCCGCTCCCGGCGCGCCGGCGGTGGCCGTCGGCGACGCTGTGCGCTGCACCTGGAGCGACGCCGACGTGCGCATCTTCGCCGGCGACGGGATCCCCGAGACGGCCACCCACGTGATCGCTCTGCCCAAGGAAGCGGCCTGATGGCGCACGGCGGCGCTCACGGCCAGCCCCCGGTGCGGGTGCTCGCGAACGCTCCCTCCGCACGCAAGATCGGTGCCGAGCTGACCCGGCGCGGCTTCCTCGCGACCGCGCTTGCGGCTTCCGGCGCCGTGCTGTTCACCGCCTGCGCCCCGCAGAAGGCGTCGGCGGCATCCCAGGCGAACGGCGGTCCGCTCGAGGACAAGCTCTCGATCTACACCTGGAGCGACTACGACGATCCGGATCTGCTGAGCGCCTTCACGAAGAAGAAGGGGCCGAAGATCGTCGTCGACGCGTTCAACTCGAACGAGGAGCTCGTCGCGAAGCTGGTCGCCGCACGCGGCACGTCGGGCTACGACATCGTCGTCCCGACGGGTCCGTTCATCCTCCCCATGGCCGAGAACGGTCTGCTGGAGCGGCTGAACCTCGACCTGATCCCGAACTTCCAGACGATGAACCCCCACTTCATCCACCGCACGTTCGATCCGAAGAACGAGTACTCGATCTGCAAGGCATGGGGCACGACGGGCTTCGCCTACGACAAGACCGTGATCAAGCGGGAACTGACCGGGTGGGCCGACTTCATCGATGCGGCGCAGAACGAGGCCTCCGGGAAGACCTCCCTCCTCGATGACCCGGCGCCCATGTGCGGCATCTACTTCTGGTCCCACGGGATCGACTGGAACACGACGGACGAGAAGCACCTCGCGGACTGCGAAGCGTTCATGACGAAGGAGATCGCCCCGCACGTGATCTCCTTCGACTCCGCACCCGGCGGACAGATCATCCCGCAGGCGACCGCGGCGCTCGTGCAGGTGTACAACGGCGACGCGCGCACCGGGATCGCGGCATCGAAGAATCCGGTGCGCTGGCAGTGGGTGCTGGGGGCCCCGGCGACCGAGATCTGGATGGACAACTGGTCGATCGCGAAGGGGGCGCCGCACCCCGAGGCGGCGCACGCCTTCATCAACTTCATCATCGCGCCGGACGTGCAGGTGAAGCAGATGGACTATATCGGCTACGACACCGGCGTCGAGGGCAATCAGCAGCGGGCCGAGGAGGCGGGATTGGAGAACCTCGACATGGTCTTCTTCGCGGAGGAGCAGATCGCCACGATGCACGAGGGGAAATTCACGAAGGCCCAGGAGCGGATCGTGTCGATCTGGAACGCGACGAAGGCGGCCGCCGGTGCGTAAGCTCAGGATCCGCTTCGGTCTGGCCCTGCCCGCCTGGGTGTGGCTGCTCGTCTTCTTCGTCGTCCCGATCGGCGTCGTGGTCTGGTACAGCTTCGGCTACAAGCCGAGCATCTTCTCGACCAACGCGAACGACAAGCTGTCCTTCGATCGCTACGTCGAGGCCCTCTCGCCCACCTTCTTCGCGACCTTTCAGAACACGCTCTGGGTCGGCATCGCCGGAACCGCCCTGTGCCTGATCATCGGCGCTCCCGTCGCGTACTGGATCGCGGTGAAGTGCGCACCGAGCCGGCGCGGGATGTTCCTCGCGCTCGTGATGGTGCCGTTCTGGACCAACTTCCTGGTGCGCACGATCGGCTGGCAGATCATCCTGGCGCCCGAGGGCTGGCTCTCGCACGCGCTGCAGTTCCTCGGCGTGATCCCGGGGCCCCTGGGGATCCTGAACACCCGCGGTGCGGTGCTGCTCGGCGTCGTCTACAACTATCTGCCGCTCATGATCCTGCCCCTGTTCGTGGCATTCGACCGGGTCAGCGGACCGCTGCGCGAGGCGAGCAAGGACCTCGGCGCCGGCAGCTGGCAGACGTTCTTCCGCGTGACGATCCCGCTCGCGCAGCCCGGCATCATCGCCGGGGTGCTGCTGGTCTACATCCCGCTCATGGGCGACTACATCACGGCGACCGTCCTGGGCGGCGCGAAGGGCAACATGGTCGGTCAGATCGTCGCCAGCCAGTTCCAGACCGCGCAGAACTGGGCGCTCGGATCCGCGATGGCCGTGCTGCTCATCCTCACGATCGCCCTGTCGATCGGGGTCATGGCGGCGATCGGCTGGCTCGTCACGATCCCCATCCGCCGCAGCTACCGACTGACGCTGGAGGACGCACGATGACCGTCGTCGCAGAACGCCCCGCCGAGCAGGCGGATCCGTCACCGTCCACGACCCGGGCGGGATCCGGTCGCCGTGCGAAGGCGCCGCGCAACGTCAGCCGCTGGCTGCTGCCGCTGTGGGCGACGCTGGTGTTCGTCTTCCTGTTCCTGCCGATCGCCGTCGTGATCGTCTACTCGTTCAATGTCGGCCGGCTGCTGATCTCGTGGGACCACTTCGGCTTCGACTCGTTCGCCGCGATCGTCACCAAGCCGGCCGTCCGCGACGCGGTGCTGGTCTCGCTGCGCACCGGCCTCATCGCCGCCGTGCTGGCGACGGCGCTGGGCACCCTCGCCGGCATCGCGATGGCGCGCACACCCGGCAAGTGGGTGCCGTGGTTCCTCGGCCTGCTGCTGCTGATCTCGGTCACGCCCGAGATCGTGGACGCGGTGGCGCTGCTGCCCTGGGTCGTGTTCCTCGGTCAGGATCTGGGGTTGTCGATCTTCAACGACGGCACCGTGCGCCTGGTGATCGGCCAGTCGCTGTTCTCCATCGCGATCGTGTCCTACATCGTGCGGGCACGCCTGGTGGGCCTCGACGCCAAGCTCGAGGAGGCGTCGGCGGATCTCTACGCCAAGCCGTTCACCACCTTCGCGAAGGTCACGCTGCCGCTCGCGATGCCGGCCGTCCTCGCGGGCTTCCTGCTCTCGTTCACGCTGGGGCTCGACAACACGATCGTCTCCGCCTTCGTGCAGGTCTCCGGCACCACGCCCTGGCCCGTGTACGTGCTGAGCGCGCTGCGCAGCGGCCTGCGCCCGGAGATCGCCGCAGTGTCCACGATCATGCTCGTGCTGACGCTCGGGGCGCTCGCGCTGGTGGCGCTGGTCCTGAAGAAGGCGGGCGATTCCGCCGCCGACATCGCTCGGACGATGGCGGGAGGCTGATCGGGGCGGCTAGCCTCGGCTGCGTGGACGCCCCCGACCTCGCCGCTCTCCGCGGCGGCCTGCTCGCCTTCTGCTATCAGATGCTGGGTTCGCCGTTCGATGCGGAGGACGCGGTGCAGGATGCGCTCGAGCGGGCCTGGCGCAGCCGGGCGTCGTACGATCCGGACAAGGCGGCGCTGTCCACGTGGGTGTACCGCATCGCGCGCAACGTGTGCGTGGATCGGCTCCGCGAGACACCGCGACGCCCGCTCCCACGCGACCTCACGGACCCGGGCATCGACGTCGGCGCGCCCCTGGTGCCGGCACTGGACGTGCCCTGGCTGGTGCCTGCGCCGACCCGCTGGTGGGCCGACTCCGAGCCGGAGCGGGCGGTCGCCGAAGCCTCCGGGGTGCGGCTCGCGGTGACGCTCGTGCTGCAGGCGCTGCCGCCGAAGCAGCGCGGGGTCTTCATCTTGCGCGAAGTGCTCGGGCACTCCGCGGCGGAGACGGCCCGGATCCTGGAGACGAGCGTGCCGTCGGTGAACTCGGCATTGCAGCGCGCGAAGGCGGCTGTCGCAGAGCGATCCTCCCGCCCCGCCCCGCTGCGGCGCGAGACGGTCGAGCGGTATGCGCGCGCCATCGAGCAGGCCGACGTCGCCGCGCTCGCGGAGCTCGTCGCCGATGACGTGCTGTTCGAGATGCCGCCCGTGCCGTTCTGGTCGATCGGTCGGGAGACCTACGCCGCGTTCATGGCGCACCTGTTCGACTGGCAGGGGACGGGCTGGCAGACCCGTCCGATCTCGGCCAACGGGCAGCACGGCTTCCTGCTCCTGCGCGTCGACGACGACGGCCCGCACCCGCACACGGTGCAGCTGTTCGAAGCCGACGTGACGGGAACCCGGATCGGGCACGTGCTGGTGTACCGCGACGAGGCGCTGTTCGCCCTGTTCGAGCGCGAGGGCATCGTCGCAGTCTGACGAGTCCGAACGGATCCCGCCCGTACGGATTCCGCCCGCACCGATGAGTTCGGCTGCTCTCGCCCGTACACCCTCATGAAGCCCTCCGCGGAGGATCCGCATCGGGGCACGAGGCGAGGAGCACGACATGGCACGCATCATCGTGGCGCAGTTCATCACTCTCGACGGCGTCGTGGAGGATCCGGACGGATCCGACGGTACGCCGTTCGGCGGGTGGTGCTTCCGGCACGGTCCCGAGGCGATCTCGGGGGACAAGTTCCACTACGGCCCGATCCTGCAGACCGGGATCTTCCTGTTCGGACGCCGCACCTGGGAGGCCTTCTCGGCCCTGTGGCCGCCGCGCGACGAGACGGATCCGTTCGCCCGCGCGCTGAACGCCGCGGACAAGGCGGTCGTCACGGGCGGCGAAATAGACCTCGCCCGGTGGCAGAACTCCCGGCGGGTCGAGACGGATCCGGTCGGCTGGGCGCGGGAGACCGCCGCGGAGCGCGACGTCATCGTCATCGGCAGCGGGTCGCTCGTCGAGCGCTTCGTCGCGGCAGGCGCGGTCGACGAGTACCGGCTGCGTGTGTTCCCCACGGCGACCGGGGCGGGCCGGCGGCTATTCCCCGGCGGCATGGCCCTCGACCTCGTGAGCGTCGAGCAGGTCGGCCCGACGAGCCTGGTGATCGCGACGCCGTCGCGCTGAGCCTCGCGCGGCACGATCGCAGACTGCCGAGCGCGGCGCGAGCGCAGAAGAAGGGGGGAGGGCGGATCCAGGATCCGGCCTCCCCCCTGTCGCGTCCCCAGCGACTACAGAACCGACTCGGCCTCGGTCAACACGCCGCGCAGGATCCCGGCGATCTCGCGGAACTCCGCAGGCCCGATGGTGAGCGGCGGCGCGAGCTGGATCACGGGGTCGCCGCGGTCGTCGGCGCGGCAGTACAGGCCGGCATCGAACAGCGCGCCGGAGAGGAACCCGCGCAGCAGGCGCTCCGACTCGTCGTCGTCGAACGTCTCCCGTGTGGTCTTGTCCTTGACCAGCTCGATCCCGAAGAAGTAGCCATCGCCGCGCACGTCGCCGACGAGCGGCAGATCGAGCAGGGTCTCCAGCTCTGCGCGGAACAGCGGCGAGTTCTCGCGCACGCGCTCGTTGAGCTTCTCCTCCTCGAAGATGTCCAGATTCTCCAGGGCGACCGCGGCCGACACGGGGTGTCCGCCGAAGGTGTAGCCGTGCGGGAACGACATGTCGCCGTGCGCGAACGGCTCGTAGATCTTGTCGCTCACGATCGCGGCGCCCAGGGGGGAGTATCCGCTCGTGATGCCCTTGGCGCAGGTGATGATGTCGGGCACGTAGCCGTAGGCGTCGCAGGCGAACATGTGTCCGATCCGGCCGAACGCGCAGATCACCTCGTCCGAGACGAGCAGCACGTCGTAGCGGTCGCAGATCTCGCGCACGCGCTGGAAGTATCCGGGGGGCGGCGGGAAGCAGCCGCCCGAGTTCTGCACCGGCTCGAGGAAGACTGCGGCGACCGTGTCGGGGCCCTCGAACTGGATCATCTCCTCGATCCGGTCGGCGGCCCAGACGCCGAACGCTTCGGGGTCCGTCGGCGCGCCCATCTCCGCCGCGCGGTAGATGTTCGTGTTGGGCACGCGGAAGCCGCCCGGGGTGACCGGCTCGAACATGGCCTTCATCGCGGGGATGCCGGTGATCGCAAGCGCGCCCTGCGTGGTGCCGTGGTAGGCGATCGCGCGGGAGAGCACCTTGTGCTTGGTGTGCTTGCCCTGCAGCTTCCAGTAGTGCTTGGCGAGCTTGAAGGCGGTCTCGACGGCCTCGCCGCCGCCCGAGGTGAAGAAGACCCGGTTCAGGTCGCCCGGGGCGTAGCCGGCCAGGCGGTCGGCCAGCTCGATCGCGGCGGGGTGCGCGTACGACCACAGCGGGAAGAAGGCCAGCTGCTCGGCCTGCTTCGCCGCGGCCTCGGCGAGGCGCTTGCGGCCGTGGCCCGCGTTGACGACGAACAGGCCCGAGAGCCCGTCGATGTACTGCTTGCCGGTGTCGTCCCAGATGTGGTGTCCCTCACCCCGGACGATGATCGGCACCCCGTTGCGGTCCATCGTGGACTGCCGGGTGAAGTGCATCCAGAGGTGATCGTGTGCTTTCTGTTGCAGATCGGCGCTCATGCTCCGATCTTGTCACTCGAAATCGGAAATGACAACAGATATCGAAGGTTGAGATCCCCGGATCCTGCGGATTCCGAGGTCGAGGCTCCGACGGCAGGGCTCGTGTGGTGGGTCGGACGACCGCTCAGGGCAGGGAGACGGCCTCGGTGTCCGGCATCGGCGCGGCGTCGCGGCCGCGCAGGTCGGGGAAGAAGCGCACGAACACGACCGAGACGATCAGCGCGACGGCGGCGAAGCACGTCGCTGCGAGGTAGGCCCCGGTGGGGCTGTGCATGCTGTCGATGAGGAAGCCGGCAATCGCTGATCCGGCGGCCGCGCCGATCAGCTGGCCGGTGCCGACCCAGCCGTACGCCTCGGCGGTCTCGGAGAACTTCACGCTCGCCGACGTGATCGCGAACAGCACCGCGAGCGCCGGCGCGACCCCGATGCCGGCGGCGAGCAGAGTGCCGCCGAGCCAGAACACGTTGAGGGACACCATCGTGAGCGCGAGCCCGACGGTCACGATGGTGAGCCGGCGGGCCATGGCCCAGGGGCCCATCGGCACGTGGCCCGAGGCGAGACCGCCGACGAGGCTTCCCACCGAGAAGACCGCGAGCACCAGACCTGCCGAAAGTCCCCCGTGGTCGAAGGTCTTCACCACGCCCACCTCGACGGCCGCGCAGGCGCCGATGAGGAGGAAGCCGACGACCGTGGCCAGCAGCACCGGCGGCTTCAGCACGACGGCGCCGAAGCCGCGGCGGCTGCGCGGGATGCGCACGCGCCCGACCTCGGGGGAGAGGATGAACCAGGCGCCGCCGCCCACGAGCACGGCGGCGACGAGCAGCAGGCCCTGTACGGTGCCGATCTGCGTGGAGACGATCGTGATCACGACCGGGGCCACGATCCAGATGATCTCCTGCAGCGATGCGTCCAGTGAGAACAGCGGCGTGAGCTGTGAGGAGTTCACGAGCTTCGGGTAGATGGTGCGCGCGGCGGACTGGATTGGCGGGGTCGAGAGCCCCGCGATCAGGCCGAGCACCACGTAGCCGGCGAGCGGCAGGAACGAGAAGAACGCCAGCCCGAGGAAGGCGAGCACGCAGATCGACAGGGTCAGCGTGAGCACGGGGCGCATGCCCCACCGGCCCATCCAGCGGCTGGTGACAGGCCCGGACACGGCCTGTCCGATCGACGACGCCGCGAGCACCAGCCCGGCCGCTCCATAGGATCCGGTCGCGTGCTGCACGTGAAGCAGGATCGCGAGACTCGCCATGCCGTTCGGGAATCGCGCCGTCAGCTGTGCGGCGATGATGCGCCCGACTCCCGGTACGCGCAGAAGCTCCTTGTATCCCGATCCGGCCACGGACCAACGCTACAGGTCTCGCGGTGCGGAGAGCAGGCCTCCCGGCCGATCGAGCGCGGCTAAGGGAGGGCTCGGCGCGACACGCCGACGACACGCCGGAGGGCGATTTCCACAGGCTGAGGAATGTCCGCGGCCCGTCCTAGCGTCGGATCTGTGGAGGGATCCGGTCGGGGTGTCGGCGACCCGCAGGAAATCGCGGTTCGGGGGTGCTCCGCGGCCGCCCGGGGCTGTGGACAAAAGCGTGGAGAACCTGTGGCGAAGCGGTGGAATACGGTGGAAAACTACAGGGTTGTAACTACTAGCCCTTGTGGTCGACCTGAATGTCCGTACCTATATGTAGTATTGAACTCCCGGCGGGGCCACCTGCCCGATAGTCGGGTTCTGAGGGGAAAGAAGAGGCGCAATACATGTCCATCACGGTCTACACCAAGCCCTCCTGCGTGCAGTGCAACGCGACCTACCGCGCGCTTGACGCGAAGGGCATCGAGTACGAGATCCACGACGTCTCGGAGGACGCTGCGGCGCTCGAGCACGTGAAGTCGCTCGGCTACCTGCAGGCTCCCGTCGTCGTCACCGACGAGGACCACTGGTCGGGCTTCCGTCCCGACAAGATCGACGAGCTCGCCGCTCGCCTGGCGTAATCGCGGAGGAGGCGATCTCATGAACGCCGCCACCGCGACCGCCGCGCCGCTGCTGGTCTACTTCTCGAGCATCTCGGGCAACACTGCCCGGTTCGTCGAGAAGCTGGGCCTGGAGGCGCGGCGGATCCCGCTGCACAGCACGGAGGAGCCGCTCGTCATCGATGAGCCCTTCGTGCTGGTCACGCCGACCTACGGCGGCGGGCAGGGTCGCGGCGTCGAGAAGGGCGCCGTACCCAAGCAGGTCATCCGGTTCCTCAACGACGAGCGCAACCGGCGACACATCCGCGGAGTGATCTCCGCAGGCAACACCAACTTCGGCGACGCGTTCTGCGCCGCCGGTGACATCATCAGCCGCAAGTGCCACGTGCCCCACTTGTACCGGCTCGAGATCTACGGCACACAGGACGATGTCGATCGCGTGAGCGACGGATTGGAACGATGGTGGAAGCAGCAGTGAAGGACTCAGCGCCGGTGAAGGGCGAGATCGCGTTCAAGGCCAACGCAGCGTACGAGGGGCTCGACTATCACGCCCTCAACGCGATGCTGAACCTGTACGACGCGGACGGCAAGATCCAGTTCGACGCGGACAAGCGCGCGGCGCGGGAGTACTTCCTGCAGCACGTCAACCAGAACACGGTGTTCTTCCACTCGCTCAAGGAGCGCCTGGACTACCTCGTGGAGAAGGAGTACTACGAGGGCGCCGTCCTGGAGAAGTACTCGTTCGAGTTCATCCAGAAGCTCAACGACCTCGCATACTCGAAGAAGTTCCGCTTCGAGACGTTCCTGGGCGCGTTCAAGTACTACACGAGCTACACGCTGAAGACCTTCGACGGCAAGCGCTACCTGGAGCGCTTCGAGGACCGCGTCGTGATGACCGCCCTCGCCCTCGCCGACGGCGACGAGAAGCTCGCGACGGGCCTGGTCGAGGAGATCATCTCCGGCCGCTTCCAGCCGGCGACCCCGACCTTCCTCAACGCCGGCAAGGCGCAGCGCGGCGAGCTCGTCAGCTGCTTCCTGCTGCGCATCGAGGACAACATGGAGTCGATCGCCCGCGGCATCAACTCCGCCCTGCAGCTGTCCAAGCGCGGCGGCGGCGTGGCGCTCCTGCTCTCGAACATCCGCGAGTCGGGTGCCCCGATCAAGCAGATCGAGAACCAGTCCTCGGGCATCATCCCCGTGATGAAGCTCCTCGAAGACTCCTTCTCGTACGCGAACCAGCTCGGCGCGCGTCAGGGCGCCGGCGCGGTGTACCTGAACGCGCACCACCCCGACATCATGCGGTTCCTCGACACCAAGCGCGAGAACGCCGACGAGAAGATCCGCATCAAGACGCTGTCGCTGGGCGTCGTCGTGCCGGACATCACGTTCGAGCTCGCCAAGAACGGCGAGGACATGTACCTGTTCTCCCCGTACGACGTCGAGCGCGTCTACGGCGTGCCGTTCGGCGACATCTCGGTCACCGAGAAGTACCGCGAGATGGTCGACGACCCGCGCATCAAGAAGACCAAGATCAACGCGCGCGAGTTCTTCCAGACGCTCGCCGAGATCCAGTTCGAGTCGGGCTATCCGTACATCATGTTCGAGGACACGGTGAACAAGGCCAACCCGATCAAGGGCCGGATCAACATGTCCAACCTGTGCAGCGAGATCCTGCAGGTGAACACGCCGACGACGTTCAACGAGGACCTCTCGTACGACCAGATCGGCAAGGACATCTCCTGCAACCTGGGCTCGCTCAACATCGCCCTGGCGATGGACGGCGGCGACCTGGCCAAGACCGTCGAGATGAGCATCCGCGCCCTGACCGCGGTCAGCCAGCAGAGCCACATCGCTTCGGTCCGTTCGATCGAGGACGGCAACGACCGCTCGCACGCGATCGGCCTGGGCCAGATGAACCTGCACGGCTACCTCGCTCGCGAGCACGTCTTCTACGGTTCCGAAGAGGGTGTCGACTTCACCAACATCTACTTCTACTCCGTGCTGTTCCACGCGCTGACCGCATCGAACCGGATCGCGATCGAGCGCGGCGAGACCTTCGACGGATTCGCCGACTCGACCTACGCGTCCGGTGAGTTCTTCGACAAGTACATCGATCAGGAGTGGGTGCCCGCGACCGACAAGGTCAAGGACATGTTCGCCGGTCACCACATCCCGACGCAGGACGACTGGAAGGCGCTCAAGGCGTCGATCCAGGAGCACGGCATCTACAACCAGAACCTGCAGGCCGTCCCGCCGACCGGATCCATCTCCTACATCAACAACTCGACGAGCTCGATCCACCCGATCGCGGCGAAGGTGGAGATCCGCAAGGAAGGCAAGCTCGGCCGCGTCTACTACCCGGCGGCGTTCATGACGAACGACAACCTGGAGTACTACGAAGACGCCTACGAGATCGGCTACGAGAAGGTCATCGACACCTACGCCGCTGCCACCCAGCACGTCGACCAGGGCCTGTCGCTGACGCTGTTCTTCAAGGACACCGCCACCACGCGCGACATCAACAAGGCGCAGATCTACGCGTGGCGCAAGGGCATCAAGACGATCTACTACATCCGCCTGCGTCAGATGGCCCTCGAGGGCACCGACATGGCCGAATGCGTCAGCTGCACGCTGTGATCCGTCGTTCGATCTGGGATTTCTGAAGGAAGAGACATGACCCCCGAACCGCTCAAGCTGGTCGACCGTGTCCAGGCGATCAACTGGAACCGCATCCAGGACGACAAGGACCTCGAGGTCTGGAACCGTCTGGTGAACAACTTCTGGCTGCCCGAGAAGGTGCCGCTGTCCAACGACATCCAGTCGTGGAACACGCTCACCGCCGAGGAGCAGACCCTCACCATGCGGGTGTTCACCGGCCTCACGCTGCTGGACACGATCCAGGGCACCGTCGGCGCCGTCTCGCTCATCCCCGATGCGATCACCCCGCACGAGGAGGCCGTCTACACGAACATCGCGTTCATGGAGTCGGTGCACGCGAAGAGCTACTCCTCGATCTTCTCGACGCTGTGCTCGACGAAGGAGATCGACGAGGCGTTCCGCTGGTCGGTGGAGAACCCGAACCTTCAGAAGAAGGCTCAGATCGTCATGGACTACTACCGCGGGGACGAGCCGCTCAAGCGCAAGGTCGCCTCGACCCTGCTGGAGAGCTTCCTGTTCTACTCGGGCTTCTACCTGCCGATGCACTGGTCGTCGCGGGCGAAGCTCACCAACACGGCAGACCTCATCCGCCTCATCATCCGCGACGAGGCCGTGCACGGGTACTACATCGGCTACAAGTTCCAGCGCGGCCTCGAGACTCTCGACCAGGCCAAGCGGGATGAACTGAAGGACTACACGTTCTCGCTGCTGTACGAGCTCTACGACAACGAGGTGCAGTACACGCAGGATCTGTACGACGGCGTCGGCCTCACCGAGGACGTCAAGCGCTTCCTGCACTACAACGCGAACAAGGCGCTCATGAACCTCGGCTACGAGGCGATGTTCCCCGCGACCGTGACCAACGTGAACCCGGCGATCCTGTCGGCGCTCTCGCCCAACGCGGACGAGAACCACGACTTCTTCTCGGGATCCGGATCCTCCTACGTCATCGGCAAGGCCGAGGCCACCGAGGACGAGGACTGGGACTTCTGAGTCGCAGCTTGTGAGTATGGCCCGGATCCGCGTTCACCGCGGATCCGGGCCTCTTGTCGTCAGGGGGAGGATCAGCCTGCTTCGCGGCGGCCGCTGATGCCCCAGATGTGCGTGCAGGGTGCTGGGTCGGGAACGATGGATGTGTCAGGGTTGACCGATGAGCGGGTTGCTGTCGATCGGGGACTTCTCGCGTTACGCCGGGCTGAGCATCAGGATGCTGCGCCATTACGACGAGCGCGGACTGCTCGAGCCCGCCGAAGTGGATCCGGTCACGGGCTACCGCCGCTACGCGCCGTCGCAGCTGAGCAGGGCCGGACGGATCCGGAGCCTGCGCGACGCGGGGTGCGGCATCGCCGAGATCTCCGAGCTGCTGCCGCTTTTCGACGACCCGGCAGCGCTCTCGGTCCGCATCGAGCGTCACCTGCAGCGGCTCGACGAGGAAGCCCTCCGGCTGAGACGGCAGCGCGCCCTCGCGGAGTCGCTCGTGGCGGCGGCAGGCAGTCGTGGTGCGCCGATCGCCGTGCAGGAACGGGACTTCCCGTCCCTCCGGGTCCTGCTCACCCGGCGCACCGTCGCCGACTACCCTGCGGAAGGCGAGCTCTGGGCCGACCTCCGACGGATCCTCGCGCAACCTGGCGGCGTGGACGGCACGGAGCTCGGCGAGACCATCGGCGCCACCTATTTCGATGAGGAGTTCCGCGACGAAGACGTGGAGATGGCGATCTGGCGGGAGTTCACCGGAGAAGCGCCGAAGGGCACAGGCTTCGAAGTCGCTCTCCTGCCTGCGCAGCGCGTCGCCTGGGCGACGCATCGCGGCGGGTTCGACACCATCACCGCCACGACGGAGGCCATCGGCGCCTGGGTCGCGGACCGAGGGCTCGTGCGGACGGGACCGATGTTCAACGTCTACGTCGTCGGCCCCGGGGCCGAGCCGAATCCCGACGCCTGGATCACGGAGGTCAACGTCCCGCTCGGCTGACGTCGTCTCGCGTCGACCCTTGACCTCACACGATATTGACCCTCACACGGTGGCAGGCCCGAGGCTCGATCGTGGCGGACGAATCGGACGCCGAACACGAAAGGGCAGGGACATGACGGATCTGGTGAACTACTTCGAAGTCGGAACCCCGGATCCGGAGACGGCGCGCGCGTTCTACGGCGGCGTCTTCGGGTGGGAGTTCGGCTCGCCGAGCCCCGCGGGATACGGCTTCGCGAACGGAAACGCAGGCGGGTTGTGGGACACGACGGAGGCGGGCGGCGGGCACTGGGCCGTGTTCTACGTCGAGGTCGCCGACATCCACACGACCCTGGAGGCGGCGCAGTCGGCAGGAGCGGGCGTCGTGCTGCCGCTCGTCGACAACGGCACGATCCTCTTCGCGCATCTGAGCGACCCGGCGGGCAACCGATTCGGGGTCTGGCAGCGAAAGGCGGATTGAGCGCCGCCCGGCACGGCCCCGGCGCTGAGCGTGCCCGGTCGGCGCGCTCAGCGCCTGCACGGGACGCAACGGATCCCCCCCCCGCGAACCACCCGACCCCCGTCCTGATCGCAGCCGGTGCGCAGGTGCCTGCTGATAACGTCGCTCGAACGGCGTGAGACAGGAGAACCCGTGACCGACGACCCGACCCTCGGTCTGACCCTCAGCGGCGGCGGGGCCTACGGGGCCGCCCAGGCCGGGGTGCTGCAGGTGCTCGCGGAGCGCGGCATCCGTCCCGGGATCGTCGCGGGGACGAGTGCCGGCGCCCTCCTCGGCGCGGCGTACGCGGCAGGCTTCGACGCCGATGCGATCGAACGCGCGGTCCGCGGCTTCCGCTGGGGCGAGATCGCCCGCTGGTCGTTGCGTCCGCGGTGGGGCCTGCTCGACACCCACGCCGTGACGGACGCGATCCACCGCATCCTCGGTCGTGACCCTCTGATCGAGGACCTGCCTCGCCGATTCGGCGCCTATGCGACGGATCTGCGCGCGCGGCGCGGCGTGATCCTCGACCGGGGGCCGCTCAGCACCGCCCTGCGCGCCACCGTCGCCGTCCCCGGGGTGCTGCCACCGGTCCGCCGCGACGGCGCGCTGCTCGCCGATGGCGGGATGGTCGACAACGTCCCCGACTCCGTGACCCGTGCACTCGGTGCGGAGCGCACGATCGTGGTGCGACTGCACGCCAAGTGGGAGAACGTCCGCATGATGCGTACCGTCACCGCCACGGCGGACCTCGTCGCAGACCCGTCTGTCCTCCTCATCCAGCCGGAGATGGAGCGCATGGCGCAGTGGGTCATGAAGGACGTCCCCCGACTCGTCGCCGAGGGACGCCGGGCCGCCGAGGAAGCCCTGGACGCCGCGCATCGCGACGGCCGCCTGATGTCCATCGCGTGATGTCCATCGCCTGAGCGGTGTTTCTCCCGCTTCCAGGGAGTTCGTCGCGAGCGCATTCGAGGCGGATGCACAGGCGTCGCATGCCCATCCCCGCATATGCCTGCGCGTAGCGTGGGACCAGCGATCGGCGCCCGCCTTTGGCTCCAGCTCCGGCCCTCGGCCGGACCCAGGGAAAGCGCTCATCGATGACGTCTGTACGCACAGAGATCCCCTCGCGTCTGGGGCCCGTCCGCCAGACCTACGCCCGCCAGGAGGATTTCCCGCACGTCGCACGCGCATTCGTCGAGGTGTCACGGGTGGTGCGGGAGACCGGGCTGATGCAGCGTACGCCGAGGTTCTACGTGCTCGTGGCCGCCGCGCTCGCGTGCGCGTTCGGTGCGGCGATCGCGGGATCCGTGCTCTTGGGGGACAGCTGGTTCCAGTTGCTCATGGCCGCCGTCTTCGGGATCCTCTTCACCCAGGTCGCGTTCCTCGCACATGAAGCCGCGCACAGGCAGATCCTCACCACCGGACCGGCGAACGATCGGCTCGCGCGTGTCCTGGCCGCCGGCGTCGTGGGCATCAGTTATTCCTGGTGGGACTCCAAGCACAGCCGTCATCACGCGAACCCGAACCGCGTCGGGAAGGATCCTGACATCGAGGTCGACACGATCTCGTTCCTCGAGGAGGACGCCGCGCAGGCACGAGGCCTGATCCGGATGATCACGCGCAAGCAGGGCTGGCTGTTCTTCCCCCTGCTGACGCTCGAGGGGCTCAACCTGCACTACCTCGGCATCAAGCACCTCATGGGCCGCGAGCCAGTGAAGGGCCGCTGGGTGGAACTCGGGCTGATCACCGCTCGCTTCGCGCTCGTGCTGACGCCCCTCTTCCTGCTGCTTCCGCTCGGCAAAGCCGCCGCGTTCGTCGGCGTCATGGTCGCCGTCTTCGGCGTGTACATGGGGGCATCCTTCGCGCCGAACCACAAGGGCATGGCCGTGATCGCCCCTGACGCGCGTCTCGACTTCTTCTCGAAGCAGGTCTACACCTCACGCAACATCCGCGGCGGCTGGTGGGCCACCTGGCTCATGGGCGGGCTGAATTACCAGGTCGAGCACCACCTGTTCCCGAGCATGTCCCGGAAGCACCTGGCCCGGGCCAGCGAGATCGTCCGCGAGTTCTGCGTCACCCACGACATCCCCTACACCGAGACGTCGCTGGGACGCTCCTACGCGATCGTCATCGACTACCTCAACCGGGTGGGGCTTGCCGCTCGTGACCCGTTCGACTGCCCCATGGTCGGGCAGTACCGGCGCGCCTGATCGAGGGCGTTCGTCGCCCCTTGGTCGTGGCCAGGCCACGGGTGACGCGCCGCCTCGATCTCCGGCGCAACGCCGCTCAGGCGAGATCCGCGAAGAGCGCCATCGTCTCCGCACCCATCTCGATCTGGGTCAGGATCACCCGGAACGATCCGTCGGGATCGATGTAGAAGTCGGTGCCCAGACCTCCGGACCACCCGTAGCGGCCTCGGTGCGGCCCGTCCGTCTGCACGGCGACGCCGTAGCCCCAGCCCACCCCGTCCCAGAAGCCGGGGAAGAAGCTGTCCGGCGTCTTGAGCCGCGCCGGAACGCGATCGGTCCGCATCTCGTCGAGTAGACCCGGGTGCACGATCGTCCGGTCACCGGCGCGGCCGCCGGAAGCCAGCATCCGGGCGAACGACGCATAGTCCGACGCGGTCGAGACGAGCTCGGCGTGACTCAGATCGAACGGTGCCGGCGCGACGTAGAAGCCCGAACCGGCGGGCTCGATCTCGAGCAGCCCGCCCGAACCGTCATGACGGTGGGCGGCGGGAAGGCGGTGCGCCTGCTGCGGCGGAACGGAGTATCCGGTGTCGACCATGCCGAGCGGATCGAAGATCTCGTCGGCGAGGTGATCCTGCACGGGGCGCTCCACGATGCGGCCGAGGAGGATGCCCAGAATCCCGAAGGAGTGGTGGTACCGCCATCCCGTTCCGGGCTGGAACATCAACGGGAGCTCGGCGAGGGCATTCAGCCAGTCCTGGGCGCCGAGCGCGACCGGGTCCTGGCTCGCGTGGGTGCGCCCGTGCACCATCGCATCCCGCAGCGGTCCGGGAGCGGTCGTCATGCCGTATCCGGAGGTGTTGGTGAGCAGGTGCCGGACGGTGATGGGCGATTCGGCGGGCACGACCTCGTCGAGCGCTGACTGCGGAGTGCGCAGAACACGGCGATCGGCGAGCTCCGGGATCCACCGCTGCACGGGGGCATCGAGCTCGAGCCGGCCCTCCTGCACCAGCTGGAGCGTCGCGACCGCCAGCACGGGCTTCGTCATCGACTGGATGCGCACGATGGCGTCGAGCGGGAGATCGCCAGAGGAGAGGATGTCCAGCCGGCCTGCGGCGTCCCCGTCGGCGACCACGATCCCGGGCGCGGTTCCGCTCGCGACGTGCCTGTCGAGGGTCTCCTGCAACGGTGTCGTCATCGATCCGGCTCCTTCACCTGCGCGGGCATCGTCATAGGGGTGGTCCCGGCCCACTCTAGGCGGAGCGCCGGCGATCTCTCTCGGCAGCGCGATCGGCTCGGCGACCGGTTGTCAAGCCCCATGGATCTCGGCGGGATCCGGCCTATTCTCACTCCATACGGCATCCAGCTACCGAATGGAGGCACTCCTCATGGGCATCGGAACCGGCATCGTCCTCTTCGTGATCGGCGCGATCCTCGAGTTCGCACTCAACGTCCAGGTCTCGTGGATCGACCTGCACCTCGTCGGCTACATCCTGATGATCGCCGGTGCGGTCGTCTTTCTCCTCAGCCTGATCCTGCTGCTCGTGCGGCGGGGCCGCCGCACGGTGCCGCCGACGACCGACGAAGACCTGCTCTGAGCCGCTGAGGCGTCAGTCGCGGTGCTCCCGGTAGTAGGCGAGCAACGCGCGGGTGGAGGGATCCTGCGCGGCGATCGCCTCCTGATCGCCCTCGATCGCGGGGGCGATCTGCAGGGCGAGCTGCTTGCCGAGCTCGACGCCCCACTGATCGAACGAGTTGATGCCCCAGATCGCGCCCTGCGTGAACGTGATGTGCTCGTAGAGGGCGATCAGCTGACCGAGCACGGCCGGCGTCAGCGCAGGGGCGAAGATCGAGGTCGTCGGGCGGTTGCCGGGGAAGGTCCTCGCGGCGACGAGGGCGCCTGTGGTGCCCTCGGCCTCGACCTCCTCCGCGGTCTTGCCGAACGCGAGCGCCTTGGTCTGGGCGAGGAAGTTCGCGAGGAACAGGCCGTGCACGTCGCGGCCGTCATCGGCGAGCGGGTAGGCGGGGTTCGCTACGGCGATGAAGTCAGCCGGGATGAGACGCGTGCCCTGATGGATGAGCTGGTAGAAGGCGTGCTGCCCGTTCGTGCCCGGTTCACCCCAGAACACCTCACCGGTGTCGGTCGTCACCGGCGTGCCGTCCCAGCGCACCGACTTGCCATTGGACTCCATGGTGAGCTGCTGCAGGTAGGCGGGGAAGCGGCTCAGCTGCTGCGCATAGGGGAGCACCGCGTGCGACTGCGCGCCGAGGAAGTTCGAGTACCAGACGTTGAGCAGGCCCATCAGGACCGGCACGTTGCGCTCCAGGGGAGTGGTGCTCACGTGCTCGTCGACGGCATGGAAGCCGGCGAGCAACTCACGGAACACGTCAGGGCCGAGCGCGATCGCGAGCGACAGGCCGATCGCGCTGTCCACGGAGTAGCGTCCGCCGACCCAGTCCCAGAAGCCGAACGCGTTGGCGGGGTCGATGCCGAATGCGGCGACCTTGTCCAGTGCCGTGGAGACGGCGACGAAGTGGTGCGCGACCGCGTCGCTGCGGGCCTCGTCGGTCGCGACGTCGACGCCGGCGGCGGCGAGGTGCTCCCAGAGCCAGTCGCGGGCGAGGCGCGCATTGGTGAGCGTCTCGAGAGTCGTGAAGGTCTTCGAGGCGACCACGAACAGCGTCGTCTCGGGATCCAGATCCGCGGTCTTCTGCGCGATGTCGGTCGGATCGATGTTGGAGACGAAGCGGGCCTGGACCCGCCCCACGCCCCCTCCGCGCATCGCTGGCGCGCTGCGCGGAGCCTCCGGGCGCGGGGACCCCGCATCAGCTCCATAGGGCTTCAGCGCCTCGTAGACCATGACCGGGCCGAGATCGGATCCGCCGATGCCGATGTTCACGATGTGCGTGACCTTCTTGCCGGTCACGCCGCGCCACTCGCCGGAGCGCACCCGGTCGGCGAAAGCACTCAGCGCGTCGAGCACCGCGTGCACGTCGTGGTCCACGTCCTGGCCATCGACGACGAGCGCGGGGGAGGCGTCCGCGGGACGCCGGAGCGCCGTGTGCAGCACGGCGCGGTCCTCGGTCGTGTTGATGTGCTCACCGGCCAGCATCGCGGCGAAGCGCTCGGCGACGCCGGTCTGCTCGGCGAGCTGCACCAGGGCCGCACGGATCTCGGGCGTGATGAGGTTCTTCGACAGATCGACGCGGAGGTCCGCAAGGTCGAAGGTCAGACTCTCCACGCGCTCCGGGTCTGCGGCGAACCAGCCGCGCAGATCGGGAGAGAACGACTCCCGCAGCGCGGTGAGTGCGGTCCAGGCGGGCGTCGTGGTGGCGTCGATCGGGGAGCTCATGGAGCCCACGCTAGCGCGCCCGGGGCACGCCGTGCGGACGAAGTCGCGCCGCCCCCGCGTGACCCGGAGCGGGGCGCGCGCCGCGCCCCGCTCCGGGGCGGGGATCAGGCCTGAGCGCTGCGGTCCGGCAGCTCCTGCAGCGTCCAGCGGTTGCCGTCGGGATCGGCGAACGTGACGAAGCGGCCCCAGGCCTGCTCATCGACATCGGTCGCTTCTGCGCCCACACTGCGCAGATGCGCCAGAGCCTCGTCGGCGTTCGGCACGACGACCTGGATCGTGTTCTGCTTGCCCGGCTCGAGATCGACCCCGAGGTTGGTTCCGAACGCGATCGAGCAGGCGGATCCGGGAGGCGTCATCTGCACGAAGCGCAGCCCCTCGAACGGCGTCTGGTCATGATCGGCGTGGAAGCCGATGCGCTCGTAGAACTCCTTCGAACGATCGACGTCTGTGACCGGTACGAAGATGAGCTCGATCTTCCAGTCCATGCTGCACGCTCCTTTGAGAGGGAAACCGTAGCGGGGGGATCCGCCGTCGTTCCGACGCTACGCCGGGCGTCCGACATTCGGACTCGGCCGCGAGCCTGACGGCGGGCACCGTGAAGGCGCGGTCAGCTGTCGTCGCGCAGGGCCTCGGTCGCCTGGCGGTGCGGGAGCACGGAGTGCATGCCGGTGTAGCCCTCGCGCTCCTGGGCGGCTGCGAGGATCCCCTTGCGGGCGGCGAACCACCCCACGATGAGGGCCGGGACGATGACGATGAGGGAGAGCAGCACCCAGCGGCCGGTCTCGGTGAAGCCCATGGTCACGAGCACGAACAGCAGGAACGCGAGGGTGAGGTATCCGGTGTAGGGGGCGCCGAACATCCGGAATGACGATCGCTCGAGCAGGCCCTTCTTCGTCAGCGCGTGCAGGCGCAGCTGGCAGAGGATGATGGTGGCCCACCCGCCGATGATGCCGAGCGCAGAGACCTCGAGCACGATCTCGAAGGCCTGCGACGGCACCACCGCGTTCAGGACGACGCCCGCGAGCGTGATGACCGAGGTGAGCAGGATGCCGCCGTACGGCACGCCGTTGCGGCTCATCCGTGCCGTGAAGCGCGGCGCCGACCCGTTCACCGACATGGACCGCAGGATGCGGCCGGTCGAGTACAGCCCGGCGTTCAGGCTGGAGAGGGCGGCGGTGAGCACGACGAAGTTCATCACCGATCCGGCCACGGCGCCCGTCTCGGCGCCGCCGAGGTGGGTGAAGAAGGTCACGAACGGCGACTCCCCGGCCTTGTAGGTGTTGAACGGAAGCAGGAGCGAGAGCAGCAGGATCGAGCCGACGTAGAAGATCGCGATCCGGATCACGACGGTGTTGATCGCACGGGGCATGATCTTCGCAGGCTCGGCCGTCTCGCCCGCAGCCGTGCCGACGAGCTCGATCGAGGCGTACGCGAACACCACGCCGGAGATCGCGATGAGTGGGGCGAACAGGCCCATCGGGAAGACTCCGCCGTGCTCCGCGATGATCGAGAAGCCGGTGGGCCCGACATCGGTCGGGGCCTGCATGATGAGGATGACCGTCCCGATGATCAGGAACGCCACGAGCGCGACGACCTTGATCATCGCGAACCAGAACTCCATCTCGCCGAAGAGCTTCACGCTGACGAGGTTCAGCGACAGCACCACGACGAGCGCGACGAGTGCGATGAGCCACTGCGGCACGGCCTGCAGCGGGGGCCAGTAGTGCGCCCAGAACTTCACATAAAGCGCCGCCGCGGTCACGTCGACGATGGACGTCATGGCCCAGTTGAGGAAGTAGAGCCAGCCGCTCACGAAAGCGACCTTCTCGCCGTAGAACTCGCGGGCGTACGAAACGAAGGATCCGGAGGACGGACGATGCAGCACGAGCTCGCCGAGCGCGCGCAGGATGAGGAACGCGAAGAAGCCGCACACCGCGTAGACGATGATCAGCGCCGGCCCGCTCGAGGCCAGGCGCCCGCCCGCTCCCATGAACAGTCCGGTGCCGATGGCGCCGCCGATCGCGATCATCTGGATCTGACGGGGCTTGAGTGCCTTGTGGTAGCCCGCGTCCTCGCTGGAGAAGTCTTCGACCGCCATGAGGCGATCGCCGGTGAGCTCGCGCTCGTTCTCGAGGGCGTCCTCGGGATCGACCGCGTGGCCGGGGTTCTGATCGCTCATCTGCGATGCCTTTCCTCTGGGCCGCCCCGGGACGACAGCCGATCATCGTGCATCGGCGATCATGCCTCGGATCCGGTGCGCAGGGCAACGAACGAACCGGCGCGGGGGACAATGGGCCATGACCGAAACCAGCCTCGCCGGCGACACGATGCTCTCCCGGGCGGAAGGGCTGGCCGCGGGCAGAGCCGCTCGTGACCGCATGCCCCGCACCGCCTTGGCGACGATCACCACGACCGGACGCGACCCGCTCGGGATCCTCGATCGCCAGAACAGCACGCGGTTGCAGGATCTCATGCCGCTGCGCACGGAGCGGATGGCCGCCGATCCGTTCGCGTTCTACCGGGGCACGGCCGCGATCATGGCCGCGGACTTCGCGCGCGAGCCGCACACGGGGATACTGGTGCCGTCCTGCGGCGACGCCCACATCGGCAACTTCGGCTTCTTCGCGTCTCCCCAGCGCACGCTGATGTTCGACCTGAACGACTTCGACGAGGCCGCGTGGGCGCCCTGGGAATGGGACCTCAAGCGGCTCGTCGCGAGCGTCGTGATCGGAGCACGCGAAAGCCGCGGACAGGCCCTGGCGGACGATGCAGCGCGGCGATGCGTCCTCGCGTACGTGAGAGCGCTGCGCGCCGCCGTCGACGCGGATCCGCTGCAGCGGTACTTCGCCCATTTCGATGCCACCGCGGCAAGGGACGGACTCGACGTCGACTCGCAGCAGACCCTGCAGAAGGCGATCGCCGCCGCCGAGAAGCGGACCGGGGCCCGCGCCGCACGCAAGCTGACGGTCCGCGGCGACGACGGCCACCTGCGGTTCGTCGAGCAGCCCCCGGTCATGACGCACGCCGATCCCGAGATCCGCGAGGTCAGCGACACCGCCTTCGAGCGGTACGCCGTCACCGCGAACATCGACATCCAGCTGCTGCTGCGCCAGTACCGGGTGCGCGACGTGGCGCGCCGTGTGGTCGGCGTGGGCAGCGTCGGCACGCGCTGCTTCCTCGCCGTGCTCGGCACCGCTGACGCCGAGCCGCTGCTTCTACAGGTGAAGCAGGCGGGGCGCAGCGTGCTCGAGGAGTACGGCGGGATCGAGCAGCCCGCCGACCTTCAGGAACGGATCCGCGAGAGCGGCGAAGGGGCACGCGTCGTCGGCGTGCAGCGTGTGCTGCAAGCCTTCTCGGATCCCTTCCTGGGGCACATCAAGGGTTCCCGTGATGACTACTACGTGCGTCAGTTCCACGACATGAAGGGCTCGATCGACACAGACGAGGTCGAGGACGAGGGGTATCGCGAGTACGCGGTGGCCTGCGCGATCACGCTCGCCCGCGCGCACGCGCAGGCGCCCGCGGCCGCACAGATCGCCGGATACGCGGGCAAGGGCGCCCAGCTCGCCGATATCCTGGTGAGCTGGGCCAACGCCTATGCCGAGTTGGCGGATGATGACTACCGGTCGTTCGTGGCACGGGCGGCCGAGCAGGGTGCGACGCACGCCGCATCGGACACAGCGCAGCACGCTGCGCGGGAGGAGAGCAGATCATGAAGCAGGTCCGATTCGGATCCGGATCCGCTCCGGCGGTCGTCGCCGGGATGATGCGCATCGACGGGCGCACCCACACTCAGATCCGCGAGCTGTACGACACCGCGCGAGCGAACGGGATCGACTTCTTCGATCATGCCGACATCTACGGCGGTGCGATGCACGTCTGCGAGGACCGTTTCGGCGCCGCACTCGGGCTGTCCGCTGCGGAACGCGACGAGATCACCCTGCAGACCAAGTGCGGCATCGTGCCCTCGGAGGGGATGTTCGACTTCTCCTACGAGCACATCATGGGACAGGTCGAGGGCTCCCTGAAGGCGCTGCGCACCGACCGCATCGACGTGCTGCTGCTGCACCGCCCCGACGCCCTCGTGGAGCCGGACGAGGTCGCGCGCGCCTTCGACGAGCTGCACACCTCCGGCAAGGTGCGCTCCTTCGGCGTCTCCAACCACACGCCGCGGCAGATCGATCTGCTGAAGACCGCGGTGACGCAGCCGCTCATCGCCAACCAACTGCAGCTGTCCATCACGCACGCGCCGATCATCGCGCAGCCGCTCGCGGCGAACATGGCCGGCCTGGATCAGAGCATCGTCCGCGACGGCGGCGGGATCGTGGAGTACTGCCGTATCGAGGGCATCACCATCCAGGCGTGGTCGCCCTACCAGGCGGGCTTCTTCACCGGAGTGTTCCTGGACAACCCGGCCTACCCGGAGCTCAACGCGGTGATCGACCGGATCGCGGCCGCGCACGGCGTCACGCCCACGGGCATCGCCACCTCGTGGATCACCCGGCACCCCGCCGGCATGCAGGTCGTGCTCGGCACCACCACGCCGTCGCGCGTGCAAGAGGCGGCGGAGGGTGCCGACGTCGAGCTCAGCCGCGCCGAGTGGTACGAGCTGTTCCGCGCCGCCGGACACACCCTGCCGTAGGGGCTGGGCCGGAGCGCGTCCGCGATCTCTTAGGCTGTCGGCATGGGCCTGGTGTTCTCGATCCTCGTGCTGTTGCTGTTGATCGGCGCGCTCATCGACATCATCACGCGCCGCGACGACCAGGTGAAGCACCTGCCCAAGGTCTTCTGGATCATCCTCGTGATCATCGTGCCGCTCGCCGGATCCCTGATCTGGTTCCTGGTCGGTCGCGAATACGACGGGGAGGGGATCCGGCTGCCGCGTCCGCGCGAGCGCCGCTCCGGCCCGCCGGCGCCCGCCGCGCCGTCGCAGCCCCGCGACACACGCAGCACCGAGGAACAGATCGCCGACCTGGATCGCGAGATCGAGGAGTGGCGACTGCGCGCCGAGATCGAGAAGCGCAAGAAGCAGCAGGGCGAGAAGGGCACGGAATGAACACCGCACCGCAGCGTCCCCGCGCCGTGATCGGCGGCGGCAGCGGCTATCTCGGCACCGCACTGCGCGACGCGCTGCGCGTGGATGGCTACGACGTGCGCACGATCGGGCGGGGTGCCGATGCCGATGCGCGCTGGGATGACGAGGACGGGATCCTCCGTCTGGTCGACGGCTCCGCGCTCGTGATCGGCCTGGCCGGCCGGCGCATCGACTGTCGCTACACCGACCGCAACCGCGACGAAATCCTGCGCTCGCGCGTACGCACCACGGCGGCCCTGCACCGCGCGATCTCGTCCGCCGCCAATCCACCGGCGGTGTGGATGAACGGCAGCTCCGCCACCGCCTACCGTTACTCGCTCGCCACGCCGCGGACGGAGGCGGATCCGCTCGAGGAGCGGGGCTTCTCGCCCGACGTCACCCGGGAGTGGGAGGCCGCGCTGTTCGCCGGCGAGCTTCCGGGAACCCGCCGGATCGCCCTGCGGACGTCGCTCGTGCTGGGCCGCGGAGCTCCGGTCATGACGATGCTGCTGCGCCTGGCTCGGCTGGGTCTCGGCGGACCGCAGTACGACGGCTGGTGGTTCCCGCATCGGCGTTACCGAGGGATCGGCCCGCATCCCACCGAGCCCGCGCGGCCCGACTATGAGCACTCGCGGGGCCGGCAACGGCTGAGCTGGATGCACGAGCAGGACTTCGTGCAGGCGGTGCGATTCCTTCGCGACCACGACGAGATCACGGGGCCCGTGAACATGGCGTCGCCGAATGCGGTGACCAACATCGAGCTCATGCGCACCCTGCGCAGGGCCGTGCGTGCGCCGTTCGGGCTGCCCGCGCCGCGCTTCGTGCTCGAGCCGGGGATGGCTGTGCTGCGCACCGAATCCGAGCTCATCCTGAAGAGCCGGTGGGTGCTGCCGCAGGTGCTCGAGGACGCCGGATACGTGTTCCGGTTCCCCGAGCTGGCCGGGGCTGTGCGTCAGATCCAGGGGCGCTGAGCCCGGCTGCTCTCGGTGCCAGCCTCAGGAGTGCTGCGTTCGTTCGGCTGCTCGCTGGTCGCATTTTGCGGCTTCGGCCCTCGGATGACCGCAACCTGCGACCACTGAGCGGGCCGTCAGACCGGGGGGACGTTCGCGGCGAAGGACGCGCGCACGGCCTCGTCGAGGTCGGGGTGCGCGAACGCGTAGCCCGCGGCGAGGAGCTTCTCCGGCGCGACCCAGCGGCTCTTCAGGATCAGCTCGGTCTCGGTGCGGATCCCGATCGCGCCGAGCTCGAGCATCCAGCGCGGCTGCGGCAGCCCGAACGGCACGTCCAGGGCGCGGCGGATCGTCGCCATGAGCATCCGGTTGTCGCCGGCTCCCGGGGACACCACGTTGACGGGGCCCTCCAGCTCGGGGTGAGCCTCGAGGAAGGCGATGATCCCCGCCACGTCGTCGAGGTGCACCCAACTGAATCGCTGCCGCCCTCCGCGGGTGCGGAACTCGTGTGCGGTGCCCGCCGCGCGACGGGCGCGGCTGATCGGCCAGTGTCCGTCGTGCTGCGTGCCGCCGAGGCCCCGCCGGGTGAGGGTGCGCAAGGTTGCGAGCACGCCGCCGTCACCGAGCACGATCGCAGTGCGCAGCGCCACGCGGCGCGTTCCCGGCAGTTCGCCCGTGAACAGTGCACGCTCCCATGCCCTCGCGACCTCGACGGAGAACCCGGTGCCGAGTTCTCCGGTCGATTCGGTCTGAGCCCGGTCCTCCGCATGCCGGTAGATCGTCGCCGTCGAGGAGTTCACCCACAACGGGGGCGGGGTCGCCGCACGTCCGATCGCGGTGCGCAGGGCGGCGGTCGTCTCCTCGCGCGAACGGAAGATCTCGGCACGGTTCGCCGGTGTGTAGCGGCAGTTCACGCTCTTGCCGGCGAGCCCGACCACGAGATCCGCGCCGTCGACGGCGGCATCGATCCCGGCCTGGTCTCCCCAGGTCAGGTCGGCGCCGTGACGGGAGATCGTGATGACCTCGCGCCCCGCGGCGCGCCAGCGCCGGGCGAGATCCTGGCCGATGAATCCCGTGGATCCGCCGAGCACCACCCGTCCGCGGCGGGTGTCCGCTCCGTTCATGCGTCCTCCTCGATCCGGTACTGGAACGTGCCGGCGTACTCGTGGATGCGGCCGAGCAGCGGCATGTCCACGGTCAGAGCGACCCGCTGTGCGCCGACCGCGTCGTCTGCGCTCTCCCGCAGTCGAATCCGCGGAGCGAGCCACTGCGGGAACCGGATCCGCACTCGTCCCAGTCGCAGGCCCACCAGAGTGCTCCGCAGTTCGAGGGCGCCGTCGGATGCCGTCACCTCGAAGACCGCGGCGGCGACTCCACCCCGCCCCAGCCGATCCACGACCCGGCCGTGCGGCAGCGGGTGCACCTGATCGCGCATGGTCCAGGGGTCGGTGCGAAGGTGCAGCGTGCGCTCTGCGGATCGGCCTGCGCCGTCACGGTTGTTCACGGTGAACGGGACTGCCTGCGCCCATCCGGCATAGACCGCACCGCGCCGCTGCAGCACCCGCAGCAGCGGGCCGAGCAGCGTCCGCAGGAGCGGGTTCCGGCAGCCGACCCGGTCGAAGACGCCGTCGCCGATGCCGACCCGCCCCGCGGGGATCGCTTGGAAGTACGCCTGCAGACGCGGATGCAGCGCGGTGATGCTCGCGCCGAGAGCGATCGCGTACGGGGATCCGAGGGTCACGGATCCAGATTATCGAACATGTTCAATTATGCAAACGGGGCTTCCGGAAGAGAACTCCGGGCCTTCGGGAGGACAACTCTGGCCCTTCAGGTCGCAGAAACTGCTCTTCCAGACGCCTGGAACAAGCAGATATTGCGACCTGAACACGCAGAGGTCTCGACGAGAAGAGGTCTCCACGAGCGGGGTCGCGGCAAGCAGACGTTGCGACCTGAACGCCGAAGCGAGCGCGGCGAGCGGAGGGGATCGGTGGCGCTGAACCCTCAGGCGTCCTTGAGGCGCACGAGGCGCTCGTGGCCGGACTCCTCGAGCTCGGCGATGTCGGCCCGCGACTTCACGAAGGCGTTGAACGAGCGGTAGCCGAGCGCCTTCTCGCTGAACGAGGGGTCCATGCGCCGCATCTGCGTCTTCACCGCCGAGCTGTGCAGCCATTCGTCGCCGTCGCTCTTGTCGTGCCCGAGGCGCAGCGCGCGCACGAGGGTCGCCGTGGCCTGCTCCTGATCGGACGTGCTGGGCACGTCCTTCTCGGTGGTCGCGCGGGACTGCTTGCGTGCGCTCTGGGTCTGCTTGGCAGCCGTCTTCTTCGGTGCCGCCTCTTCGGCCGGCGCTGCCGGCGTCACCGCGCGCTCGACGCCGGGAAGCGAGTCGTAGGCCTCGAACTCGTCGCAGGCCGCGGCGAGCGACTTGGCGGTGGAGCCGGCGACGCCGACGCCGATCACGTACCGGCCCAGGCGCTTGCACCGCTGTGCGAGCGGCACGTAGTCGCTGTCGCCGGCGACGATGACCACGTGGGTCAGGTCGGGCAGGCGGAACATGTCCTCCACGGCATCGACCGCGAGGCGGATGTCGGCGCCGTTCTTCGCGTAGGCGGCGGCGGGGAAGAGCTGTACGAGATCGACGGCCCGGGCCACGAGCTGCGACCGGTACTCGGCGTTGACCGGCGACGACCAGTCGGCATATGCGCGCGTGAGCACCAGCGTGCCGAACGAGGAGGCGTAGTCGATGATCGCGCCGACGTCGATCATCGCGGCCTTGAGCCGCTCCGCGACCTCGGCGTCGGCCGGGTTGTCCTGGATCCGCTGACGGTCCTTGCTGTACGCGTTGCGTCCGTGCACGCGGTCGTACCAGGAGATGACGATGTTGTCGAAGTCGAGATAGACGGCGACACGGGTGTCCTGCGGCTCGGCCATGGGGCTCCTTCGGTTCGGAGGTTCTCGGGTATCAGGCGGTCTCGCCCGGATACTGCACGCCGATCTGCCCGCGGATCTCATCGAGCAGACCCATGATCGCCACCGACTCCGCGACGGGCAGCAGATCGCTGTCCGGCGCCGAGCCGCGCTCGGCGGCCTCCGCGACGTACCGCTCGGCGGCGAGCGCCTGGTACTGCATGCCGCGTCCGCCACCGCGACCATGAGCGGTGGTGCGACCGTCGAACTCCTCGAGCACGGTGCCGTCGGCGGCGATCACCCGGAAGGTCGTGGGGGAGTACCAGACCCGGTCGATCTCGATGCGGGCCTGGGTGCCGAGCACGACGGCTGTGTTGGGGCCGGCCGCGCGCGACGAGGAGAGCGTCGTGGAGACGGCGCCTCCGGCGTGCGTCATGACGGTGGCGACCTCCGCGTCGGCGCCGGTCTCCACCAGGCGCCCCGTGGCCTGAACGGTCACCGGCGCGCCGAGGACGTCGTGCACGAACGAGATCGGGTAGATCCCGAGGTCCAGAAGCGCCCCGCCGCCCAGCTCGAGGGCGTTCAGACGATGGGCCGGATCCGTCGGCAGCGACTGCGTGTGGTCGGCCGAGACCGCGCGGATCTCACCGAGCGTTCCGGCGGCGATGATCTCGCGCAGACGTGCCATGTGCGGCAGGTACCGGGTCCACATGGCCTCCATGACGAGCAGACCCTTCTCACGACCGAGGTCGGCGAGATCCTGCGCCTCGGCGCGGTTGAGGGTGAACGCCTTCTCGACGAGCACGTGCTTGCCGTGCTCGAGAGCGAGACGGGCGTCGGCGTGGTGCATCGGATGCGGGGTGGCGACGTAGACGATGTCGACCTCGGGATCCGCCACGAGCGCCTCATAGGATCCGTGCGCCCGGGCGATGCCGAAGCGCGCGGCGAAGGCGGCGGCGGACTCCTGCGACCGGGATCCGACGGCCACGAGGTCGAGCCCCGCCGTACGCAGGTCGGCGGCGAAGGCGGCGGCGATGCCGCCCGTGGCGAGGATGCCCCAGCGAAGCGCTGGACGGGGGGAGTGGCCGGTCATGTCTCCAGCGTAGGGGGTATCGGATCGCCCGGCGGAGGCGCCGGGCGCCGCCCGTGCCGCTCACGAAGGAGGTTGGCATGATGGGACCATGGCAGACCTCATCACCGCCGCCGAACTCCGCGCCCTTCTCGAGAGGGAGCCGGTCGCCGACGACGGCGCCGATCCGCGGATCCTCGATGTGCGCTACCGCCTCGGCTTCGCGGACGGGCACGCGAACTACCTCGCGGGACACATCCCCGGCGCGGTGTTCGCCGACCTGGAGGCCGATCTCGCGGGTCACGGTGCGGCGTCGGAGGGCCGGCATCCGCTGCCCTCCGACGATGCGCTGGCGGAGGCGGCGCGACGGTGGGGTATTCGACAGGGGCAGACCATCGTGGTCTACGACGACTCCCGCTCGCTGCCCGCATCCCGCGCGTGGTGGGCCCTGCGCCGGGCGGGGATCGCGGACGTGCGCGTGCTCGACGGCGGTCTCGGAGCATGGCGCGAGGCCGGGGGAGAGATCGAGGAGGGCGAGATCATCCCGCCGCCGGGGGACGTCGTACTGAGCCGGCCCGGCGCCGCGGACGTGCTCGACACCGATCAGATCGCAGGGTGGGGCGGAGTGCTGCTCGATGCGCGTGCTCCCGAGCGCTTCCGCGGCGAGACCGAGCCGATCGACCCCGTCGCCGGACACATCCCGGGCGCGCGCAACCTGCCGATCGCCGAGCTGCTCACCGCCGACGGGCGCTTCCGCAGCCCTGCCGAGATCGTGGCGGCGTTCGAGGCCGCGGGCGCCGGGGAAGAGGTGCCGATCGCGGCCTACTGCGGATCCGGCGTGACGGCGGCTCAGCTCGCTCTCGCCGGCGCGCTCATCGGCCGGGAGGTGATCGTGTACCCCGGATCCTGGAGCGCGTGGTCGAACAGTCCGGGCCGCCCGGTCGAGGTCGGACCCGTGCCGGCCGAGGAGGACCCGCTGGACGAGTGACCCGGCGAAGCACGCAGGAAGGGGTGCCGCCGGTCCCCTCGGCGGCACCCCTTCCCCTCGGATCGCTGTGCGTCAACCCGACTTCGCACGTCCCCAGTTCACGGTGTCCCCAGTGGCCGACGCTCTTCGCAGTGGCCGCACCGTATCGATCCGCAGAAGAAGAGCACCCAGGGTGGCCGGTGATACATCGGGCTCAGAAGCCGCTGCCGTGCGTCTGGAAGGGGGAGACGACGCCCGTCTGCTCCGTCGCCCGTGCCAGTGCGTGCGCGGGGGCGAGCCCCGCGGCGAGTCCGGCGTGGACCGCGCCGAGAAGTTCGCACGCGTCGTCGTCGGCGACGATCACGGGCGACGCGATGACCGCGCGCGTGCCCGCATGCAGCCAGACCCTGGTCATGCCGATCGCCTCCCACCCCCAGCGCACGGACGATCGTCCGACCTCGCACGCCGACAGCACGACGGTGTCCGGGACCCGCCCCATCTGGTCGATGTCATAGCCGAACAGGGCACCGTCGGCGAGCTCCAGGCCGGAGAACATGGGGTTGCCGTCGGCGTGGCGACCGTGCGCGGCGACGTGCAGTACGCTCATCCGCGTGGACAGCTCCGTCGTCGCGCCCACGGTCGCCGCGTCGGGACCGAGCACCTGCGCGCCCGGCCACGCGGTTGCGGCACGGGCGACCTCCTCGGCGCCCCGGACGACACGCGGACCGACCGCGAAACCGGCGCCCCGGAATGGCGCCTCACCGCGAGCACGCAGCCACTGCGTCGCCGAGTCGGTCAGGGTGAACACCCGGCCGCGCATCCCGGGCAGCATGCCCCAGGGGAGGCCGTTCAGGATCGCCGCCGCAGCCAGCGCGAGGCGCCGATCGCCCACGACGGGGAGCACCGGCGTCAGCAGCGTCTCCGACAGAATCATGAGCCGCTCGTCGAGCGCGCGTCGCACGACCGAGCCCATGGGACCGTCGCGGACGGTCGCTGCGACATCCAGATCGGCGCGCAGACCGGCCATCGCCCGTCGCGCCTCGGGCCAGCGGGGGACGTCGATCACCCGGGCGTCGTCGGCGGTCACGGCGATCGCGACCAGGCCGTCGCGCTGATACGCGTAGGCGACGAAGGCGCTGTCGTCATCGAGCGCCACCTGCAGCTCGTCGAGCGCGGCGCGCTCCCGGCCTCCAGCCCGGCCGATCGAGGACCACTCGCGCTGCCGCACGCGCTCGCTCAGCTCGGCGGCGCGGGGCTGTGCGAGCCAGTCGCCGGACGCGGCCTCGGAACGGAGCATCCGCAGCTCGGCGAGATCCGCGGCCAACCCGGGGTCGGGCGGAGGGCGCAGCGGCACGGTCTGCTGGCTCAGGTGCCGGGCGCGCTCCGACCACTCGAACACCACCGCCGGCCGACGGGAGCGCACCGCTGCCTCCAGCCCGGCGTAGAGCAATCCCGTGCCGTGCATGACGAGGGCGGTGGCGAGATCCAGGCTGCCGAACGAGGCCTGCCACGCGGCGAGCTCGTCCAGGCCCGCCGCGACGATCCGACGTGCGCCCGCGTCATCCCCGGCAGCGGCGGCCCGCGCCGCTCGCACCTCCTGGGCGAGCAGACGCACCTGCAGCCCCGCGCCCGGCGACACCCGTATCCGCGCCTGCGCAACCGGGACTGCGCTGCCGGTCTGCGCGTGGTGGCGCTGCCAGGCGAGCCGCAGTGACGACGCCTCGCCCCGAAGCCGGTGGTGCTGCAGCTGCGCCTCGACACGGTCGACGCCGGCGTCGCTCGGAGCGCGCAGCCCGGTCGGCCGTCCTTCGGTCTCCACGGTCAGCAGCGCGCGCAGCCGCACCGCCTCGGCGCGCACCGCCCATGACTCGCTCCCCACGGCGCGGAACCGCCGTGCGGCCGCGGCGGAGATCGCCGCCGCCCGCTCCGGCTCGTGACTCAGCAGGGAGCGGGCGAGATGGAACTCCGCCTCCGCGCGCGCCTGCCTCATCCGATGCGCTCCGAACACCCGGATCGCCCGTTCCAGCGTGCGCTCCGCATCGCGGGTGAGGCCGGCGTCACGCAGCACCTCGGCCCGATCGCGGTCGCAGATCGCCGCATTCACTGCCGACGCCGCGCTCAGCACCGCCTGCGCCTCGCCCATCTTCTCCAGCGCGGGCACCAGCTCGCCCGCGAGCAGTGCCGCGTAGCCGCGATTGTGCACGGCCATGGCACGCGAGATCTCGTCGCCCGTCGCCGCGTAGTCGAGCACCGCCCGATCGAGGTCGGCGATCGCCGGCGCCAACCGCCCTGCCTGCATGTGCGCCACGCTGCGATTGAGCAGCATCGGTCCGCGATGCTCCACCTCATCGCCGATGCCGGCGATGCCGCGATCCAGCAGCGTCACCGCTCGCGGCAGGTCGCCGCGTTCCAGGGCGACCAGGCCGAGCTGACCGTAGAGCATGGCCGCCGTCGTCACGGAGAGGCCGGGCAGGCGCAGCGCCTCGAGGCAGACGGCCTCGGCGGAGGCGCGATCTCCCTGGCGGATCGTGATCGCGGCGAGCGAGCCCGCGATCCTGGCCCGGAGATTGGGATCCTCGGTGCGCGCTCGCGCGCGCAGGAACTCGCGCCGCGCTGCAGCGTTCCGGCCGGCGTTCAGCTGCGCGCGACCGCGCCGGTACAGCTCATCCGCCGTCAGCGTCACCCTCACAGCATGACGCTTCGGCGTCCGCTACGGGAGTGTCTTCTTCGGGCGCGACCCGTCCTGGTCCAGGCAGTGCTCGAGCACGGCATCCACCGCGTCCGCGGCGGTCGTCGGTGCTCTCGCAGCCAGTGCTCCGGAGCCGAGTTCGTGCGCGATCCGTCCGGCCACGATCGGCGCCGCGAACGAGGTGCCGCTCCACACCGCGAACCCTCCCGCGAAGTCGTCGAGATCGAGCGTCTCGCGCCGGCGGTCCTCCGCGTCGTCGCGCATCCCGGCCTGCGTCCCCCCGTCGAACGACACCGGCAGGGTGGAGAGCACCGAGACGCCGATCACGTAGGTGCGCACCCACGGGCCGAAGTTCGAGAACAGCGCCACCGAGCGCGCCGACGGGTTGAGCGCGCCGACGGAGACCTGCGGGGCGAGGCCCGCTTCATCGGCGGGATCGATGCCCGACTCCGGGCCCCAGGCGAAGAGCGCCGCGGGCGACGAGGGGCGGTCGGTCGCATCATTGCCGGCCGAGCACACCACGACGCACCCGGTCCTGCGTACACGCTGCAGCAGCGCGTACAGCTCGCTCTGCGTCTCCTCGGCGCCGGGGGATTCGTGGAAGAAGCCGAACGAGAGACTCATCACGTCCAGGTGCAGCGTCCCGGACTCGAGGAGTCCGACGATGCGCCCGAGCGCGCCCAGCAGGTCGTTCTCCATGATGATGCCGTTGCCGTCGGACACCCGGACCGGCAGGATCTGCGCCTCGGGACAGGCCTGCAGCACGAGCCCGGCGATGAACGTGCCGTGCCCCGCGACCGGATCCAGATGCCCGTCGAGGGGCTCGCTCAGACTCGGGTGCGTCTCCGGATCCGTCGCTGGGTCGCTCAGCCCGAGCGGCTCGCCGGTGAGGCTCGTCCGCGTGATCAGCACGGGATCCGCATCCGGTGCGGATCCCGGCAAGTTCCCGAACCATGGGTGCGCGCCGCAGCCGGTGTCCAACACGGCGACGACCGGACGTCGTGCGCCTGCGGGCAGCGGGGCGCGCGCGGGCGCCGCTCCGGTCCACGCGACGGGCTGCCGTCCGCCGAGGCCGGGGAACCCGTAGCTCGCGATCCCCGCCGGGTTGCCCGTGAAGGGGTTACCGGTGAACGGGTTCCCTGTGAAGGGGTTGCCTGTGAACGGGTTTCCGGTGAAGGGGTTGCCGGTGAACGGATTTCCCGTGAACGGATGGATCCCGAGCACGTGGTTCAGGGCGAGACCCGGGATGCCGTCGTCGCGCGCCGCCACGAGCAGACGCCAGGCGTCCGGCGCGAGCACCGGCCGGGCGTCGCGGGCCGCGCCCGCTGACACGGCGATCCGCAGACGCGTCGAGTCGGCGACCCCGGGATCGCGCGACGGGGCGGCGCGGCCCGTGTCCGGCCCCGGGTCGCCTGCCGGCGCCCGTCGTGAGACCGACGATCCCATGTCGGTCTTCCGTGCGTTGGGGGAGTCCTCCAGGCGCTCCACGGTCACGCTCCATCCGAGCGCCGCGGCGAGGGCGGCCAGCCGCTCATCTCCGCGGCGGCCCGATGCGTTCGGCTCGAAGAACGCGGGCCGCACCAGCAGCACGTCCGGCTCGTAGACGGTGGTGTGCGCCGCGGGACCGTGCGCCGGCTGCAGCGTCACGTCGAGTACCGCACCCCTGAATCGCGCCGCGCGCTCCCTCTCCCGCCAGCTCGGTCGCGAGCGGGGCCTCCGTCCGTCCTCGCCCTGGCCATGCTGTCCCTCATCGTCCCGTGCCATCCGTGTCTCCTGCTCGATCCGTCGTCTCGCATCACACTTCGAACTGCGGGGTGCGGAATTCCGTCGGCTCGCCGTCCGCCCCGCGCAGGACCAGCCGCAGCGCCGAAAGACCGCTCGGCACCGCGTCGAAGGCGAACCGGCCGGGGCCCGCGATCTCCGCGGACCAGTCGCGGTCCTGCTGGATCAGGCGGATTGCGAGAACGGCCCCGTCGACCCACCCGTCGATCCGGCGCAGATCCGATTCGGTCGTCGTGACGTGCACCACGACGCCCGTGGTCCCATCGCTGAACTGCAGGGTCGCCGTATCCGCCTCGCCGCGCACGGCGATCGACCCCTCCTGCTCCACCAGCGTCAGCAGCGCGTACTCGCGCCCGAGGTCCTCCACCGCGACCGCGGCGACCATCCGGTCCGCAAGCCCGGCGGGCACCGGATCGTGCGCTCCCCACTCGACGCGCAGCCGCGCGAAGAGCGCCGCGTCGGCCGCTGTCTCCTCAACGGTCATCGTCGTCCTCCCATCCGTCCTGCTCCAGCAGCGCGCGGAGCTTGCCCAGGCAGCGCTGCCTGGTCGGCCCGATCGAGCCGATCGGCATCGCGAGATCCTGCGCGATCCGGGCGTAATCCGGCCGCTCCTCGAAGGCCACGATGCGCAGCAGCCGCTGGCACCGTGCGTTCAGCGCCGCGACGGCGCTCCAGAGCGCGCCGGCCTCCGTTCCGCGCTGCGCCTGGCGCTCGGCGGACTCGCCCGCGGGCAGGTGCGGCTCGAGGAACTCCGCCTCGGTGGGATCCGCTCGGCGCTGCATCCGGCTCACGCGCCACGCCTCGCGCCGGGCGCACATCGTCAGCCACCCCGAGATGGCGCGTGGTTCGGCGATCGCGGCGTGCCGGCGCATGAGCGCCATCCAGGTGGATTGCACGACGTCCTCGGCCAGGGCACGGTCCAGCCCGTATGCGCGCGCGACGTGCCACAGCACGGGCGTCATCAGGCGCACGAGCTCGTCCATCGCGCGGGGCTCGCCATCGCGCCAGCGCAGGAAGAGCGCCGTCGCCCGCTCCCATCGCGGCGGATCCGATCCGGCGCCGTCCCACGCCGCGACCCGGCCGTCGGCAGTGCCTCGATCATGCTCGACGGCGTCGCCGAAGGCTCCGTCGCGCTCGTCGAACGGCTGCGTACGGTCGCCGGTGGCCGTCATGGCGCCCATTGTCTCCACAAGGGGCAGGAGAGCGATAGTGGCTCGTTGATACAACTTCCGCGCGCGGATGTGGTGGCATCCGCGAGGGGGGGCTCAGAGCGCTTCGATGACCTCGCGCAGCACGTCGGGGTCGTACCAGGCGATCTCGCCGCCGGCGAGGGCGTGGTAGCGCTCATGGCCCTTGCCGAGGACCACCACGGTGTCCTCGGGACGCGCCATGCGCACAGCCGCGGCCATGGCCTCGCGGCGGTCGGCGATCTCGGTGATCTCGACGGTGCTCGAGCGTGCGCCGGCGATGAGCGACGCGCGGATCTCGGCCGGATCGTCGTCATAGGGGTTGTCGTCGGTGATGATCAGCACATCCGCGCACATCGCGGCGAACCGGCCCATCATGCGGCGCTTGGCGGCGTCGCGATGACCGTTCGCGCCGAGCACCGCGATCAGGCGGCCCTGCGGCGTCGTGGTCCGGATCGCCCGCAGCGCGGCGTTGATGGCTTCGGGCTTGTGCGCCGAGTCGACGATCGCCGTGAACGGCTGCCCGAAGTCGAATCGCTGCAACCGTCCCTCGACGCTCGGCAGCGCGGCGATACCCGGGGCGAGGTCGGCGAGCTCGCGCCCGGACTCGACCAGGGCGGCGACGGCGGCGAGGATGTTGTTCACATTGAACGCGCCGGTCAGCTGCGTGGTGAACGGCACGCGCTCGCCACGGGCGGAGCGCACGATGAACGAGGATCCGTGCGCGTGCAGTTCGACGTCCTCTGCGCGCCAGTCGGCGGAATCGGATCCGCTCGCCGAGGTCGTGCGCACCGGCACCGTGGCCTGGGCGGCGAGCACGCGGCCCCAGTGCGAGTCGATGTCGACGATGCCGATCTTGGCGTGCTCGGGGGTGAGCAGCAGCGCCTTGGCGGCGAAGTAGTCGGCCTGGGTGGGGTGGTAGTCGCGGTGGTCGTGGCCGAGGTTGAGGAAGATGCCCGCATCGAACGCGAACCCGTCGACACGGCCCAGGGTGAGGGCGTGGCTGGACGCCTCGACGGCGACCGTGCTGAGCTTCTGTTCGCGCATGACTGCGAACAGCGCCTGCAGCTCGGGCGCTTCGGGGGTGGTCAGCACGGGCGGGAAGAAGTCGTCGCCCACGGTCGTGCCGATGGATCCGATCGTGCCGGACCGTGACATGCCGGCTGCGGCGGCCACGTAGAACGCGGTCGTGGTCTTGCCCTGGGTGCCGGTGATGCCGATGCTCGTCATCGAGGCGACCGGATCCCGGTACAGGAACGCGGAGGCGGGACCGGCGGCCAGACGCGGATCCTCGACGACGAGCGTCGGCACGTCGTCGGGCACGAGGGCGGCACCCTCGGCATCGGTGAGCACTGCGGCGGCACCGGCCTCGACGGCCTTCGCCGCGAACCGGGCGCCGTGCGCGTTCGCGCCGCGGATTCCGAGGAACAGGTCTCCGGATCGGACGTGCTCCGTGCCTACGGCGACACCCGTGAACGCCGCGTCGGCGCGGTCAGGGACGGCGACGTCGAGGTGCGCCGCGAGGTCGCCGAGCGTGGCGCGGAACGTCTCGACAGGGCGGGAATCCAGGCGCGGGGCGGGATAGTTCGACACGGAGGGCATGACCGTCCGAGTCTACCGGGGCGCGGGGCGGATCCCTTCGGGGGCTTCGTGGCCGAGGCGGCTCACTGCGCGCGCATGAACCCCTCGGCGGCGCGCACCTGCTCGTCGGTGGGGCGGACGCCCGTGTACAGCACGAACTGCTCGAGCGCCTGCAGCGTCGCGACGGAGGCCCCGTTGATGACGGTCTTGCCCGCGGCGAGTCCTGCGCGCACGAGCGGGGTCTCGGCAGGGAGAGCCACGACGTCGAACACGACTCGGGCGGCCTCGATCGCGGACGGGGGGAACGACAGGGCCTCGGCCTCGACGCCCCCGGCCATGCCGATCGGCGTGACGTTCACCAGTACGTCGGCGGTGTGCCCGTCCACGTCCGCGGCCCATCCGAAACCGTACAGCCCGGCGACTGCTCGCCCGGCGTCCTCGTTGCGCGCGACGATCGTGACGTCCGCGAAGCCCGCGTCGCGGAAGGCGGCGGCGGTCGCCTTCGCCATGCCGCCGGATCCGCGCAGCAGCACGGACGACGCCGGATCGATCTCGTTCCGCGCGATGAGCTGGGCGATCGCCGAATAGTCCGTGTTGTAGGCCGTGAGCACGCCGTCGTCGTTCACGATCGTGTTGACCGAGTCGATCGCGGTGGCGGACGGATCCATCCGGTCCACCAGCGCGATCACGTCCTCCTTGTAGGGCATGGAGATCGCGCAGCCGCGGATCCCGAGGCCGCGCACGCCGGCGATCGCCTGCGCGAGGTCGGTCGGGGCGAACGCCTTGTAGATCCAGTTCAGCTCGAGCGCCTCGTAGAGGTGGTTGTGGAACCGGGTGCCGTTGTTGCTCGGTCGCGCGGACAGCGAGATGCACAACGTCATGTCTTTGTTCAGGATCGGCACGGGACCAGCGTACCGAGCCACGGTCGTGCCGAACTCAGTCGATCCTGTCGAGATCGGGCGCGAATCCGTCGTGAGCTGCAGGATCGACTGAGTTTCGAACGCGCGGAGGACACAGGTCGCGCTGAGCGGATCTCAGACCGTGGCGAACTCCTGCTCCGCGGCCGTCTCCGCGATGGCGAGAGCGAGGGCCTGCTGGAGGTCGGCGAGGATGTCCGCAGGGTCTTCGATGCCGATCGACAGACGCACCGTGGTCCCCGCGATGCCGGCGGTGGCGCGCTGGGCGGCGTTCAGGTGCGAGTGCGTCATGGAGGCGGGGTGGGAGACGAGCGAGCGGGCGTCGCCGATGTTCGCCACGAGGCGCACGATCTTCAGACCGTCCACGAACCGCTCCACGCGCTCCTGATCCAGGGCCTCGTCACCGGTGGAGACGAGATCGATCGAGAACACCGCGGGGATCCCGCGCGGGAGGTAGCGTGCGGCCAGGTCGTGCCACGGGTTGCCGGCGAGACCGGGGTGGTGCACCGCGGCGACGACGGGGTTCTGTGCGAGGGCCTCGGCGATCGCCTGCGCGGACGCGCTCTGACGTGAGACGCGCAGGTCGAGCGTCTCGATGCCCTGCAGGATCTGGTGCGCGTTGAACGGGGACAGGGACGGCCCCAGGTCGTGCACGTACTTGGCCTTCACCAGTGCTGCGAAGGCGAAGCCCTGTCCGAACCGCTCCCAGAGCGAGAGCGGACCGAACCGGTCGTGCTGCGCCGTGAACTGCGGCCAGCGCGCAGGGTCGGCGCCGAAGTCGAAGGATCCGAGGTCGACCGCGACCCCGCCGAGCGAGGTGCCGTGTCCGCTCAGGTACTTCGTCGCCGAGTGCACGACGATGTCGGCGCCGTGCTCACCCGGGCGGATCAGGTACGGGGTGCCGACCGTGCTGTCGATCACGAGGGGGACGCCGGCGGCGTGCGCGATGTCGGCGACCGTGCGGATGTCGAGCACCTGCGCGAGCGGGTTCGCGACCGATTCCGCGAAGAACAGCCGGGTGCGGTCGTGCGCCGCCGCGCGCCAGGCCTCCGGGTCGTCCTGGTCGACGAAGGTGACGGTGATGCCGAAGTCGGCGAGCGTGTCCTGCAGCAGGTCGACCGTGCCGCCGTAGAGCCGGTCGGCGGCGACGACGTGCCCGCCGCGGCCCGCGAGCGCGAGGATCGTGACGGCGACCGCGGCCTGTCCGCTCGCGACGGCGACGGCCGAGACACCACCCTCGAGCGCGGTCACCCGCTCTTCGAGCAGCTGCTGCGTGGGGCTGGCGTTGCGGCTGTAGATGTTGCCGGCACGGCGCAGCGCGAACAGGTCGCGGGCCTCGGCCAGCGAGCCGAACTCGTAGGCGGCGGACTGGTACAGCGGTGGGACGGCGGTGTTCTGCGGAGTGCCGGAGACATACGCGGCCTGCACCTGCTTCGTCGCGAAACGGGTGTCGGGGGCGGAGGCGGCGGTATCGGTCACGGACCCATCCTCGGACGCGCGGGTGCGGATCCGCAGGGATGTTTCCGACTGTTGCGGATCCGAAGGGTCAGAGCCCGCCGGGTGGCGTCAGGGGCGCAGCACGATCTTGCCGTGCGCGGCGTGCGCCTCGATGAGGCGGTGCGCCTCTGCGGCGTCGGCGAGAGGCAGCTCCGGTCCGAACTCGACCGAGAACCGGCCCCGGGCGATGAGCCCGAGCGCCGCCGGCACGGCCTCGGCGCGCCAGGCGAGCTCCTGTTCCGTGAGCGGCACGGGGCTGCCGCCGCTGAACGCGCGGATGCCGAGCGCGGCCGCGTCGGGGCCGCGCACGATGGTCGCGATCCGCTCCGGGTCGGCCACGAGGGCGAGCGAGGCGGCGATGGCCTCATCCGTGCCGGCGCCATCGAGCGCCACCGTGATCTCTCGCCCGTCTGCGGCGTCGCGGATCCGCTGCTCCAGGCCTTCTCCATAGATGACCGGAATCGCGCCCAGCGCGCGTATCCGCTCCTGCGACGAGGGGCCGCCCGTCGCGATGACGGTGGCGCCCCAGTCCACGGCGAACTGGATCGCGGCCTGGCCGACCGCCCCTGATCCGGCGTGCAGGAGCAGCAGATCCCCCTGCCCGACCCCGAGCGAGAGCAGCGACTGGTATGCGGTGCCGGCGGGGATGCCGAGTGCGGCGCCCTGCGCGGCGGTGACGCCCTCAGGAATCACCGAGGCGTGCGCGGCCGGTACCGCAAGCGCGGTGGCATACGTGCCGCGGGTGTCGCGGATCGCGACGCGATCGCCGACTTCCAGATCGTCGACGCCGGATCCGATCGCGGTCACCACGCCCGCTCCGTCGAAGCCGAGGTGCCGGGGCTCTGTGATCGGCGGCAGGGGGCGGAGGCCGCTGCGCTGCTTGGCGTCGATCGGATTCACGCCGGCGGCCTCGATGCGCACGACCACCTCGCCGACAGAGGGCACCGGATCCGGAACCTCCACGAGGGTGAGGACCTCCGGTCCGCCGAGCTCGGTCTGCACGATCGCCTGCGCCATGGCTCCAGGCTACGGTGCATCGGATGGGGCGGGGCGGGCTTGTGCCCGGCCGGCCAGTCTCACTTCTCGGCGAGTGCCTTCACGATGCGCTGCGGAGACACCGGTTGCGCCGTGCCCAGACGCTGGGCGAACAGGCTCACGCGGTACTCCTCGAGCAGCCAGCGCACCTCGACGAGCCGGGGCTCGGCGCCGGCGGGCAGCGGGATCGTGCCGCCGGCATCGGCGTAGGCCTGCGCCATGCGCTCGTACTCGCTCTGCCGGGTGCGATCCTTGCCCGGGGCGTCGGCGAGGGTGTGCAGCCGATCCAGGATCCCGTCCAGGTACCGCAGATAGTGGGCGAGGCGCTCCATGCCTGCGTTGGAGACGAAACCGTTCGGCAGCAGCCCGCCGAGCTGGCCGCGGATGTCGTTCAGCGGCCCGAGCAGGGCGAGTGAGTTCTGACCCTTCATCGCGCGCTCGACCTCGCGCGCCTTCGTGAGGATCTTCGCGATCAGCGACACCAGCGCGAACAGCTCGTCCACGATGACCGCGGAGACGCCGTCGCGCACGCGTGCGAAATCGGCCTCGGAGCGCACGATGCCCGCGGTCCCTGAGCCCGTCGAAGGGTCCGTCAGACGGTCGATCGCCGCCCGTGCGACCGCCGCGCGTGCGTCCTCGATGAGCGTCGCGACGTTCGGGTACGGCGAGGCGGCGAGCGCGAGCTTCTCCGGGCTGGTCAGGTGCTGCTGCACGTACGACGCGGGGGAGGGGATGCCCAGGAGCACCAGGCGCAGCACTCCGTCCCGTGTGGCCGTCAGGGCGGCCTCGGCGGTTGCCTCCACACGCAGCGCGACGGATCTGCACTGATCCACAAGGGCGGGATAGCCGCGCACCACGCCGCCGGCCACGCGGGTGTCCAGCACCTCCGGCAGATCGCCCACGTCCCAGGTGGTGATGCCTTCGCGCTCGGCCGGGGCTGCGGCGTTGACCGAGCTCGCGTGAGCCACATCCGCCGCACCACGCCCACGCCGGGCCGGGCCGGGCCCCCGCTCGATCGAGCGGGCCACGCTCGCCCTCGACCGATCCGCGAGCTCCCGCTGCAGCACGGTCAGATCCCGGCCGGATCCGGCCACCCGTCCGCGCTCGTCGACCGCGCGGAAGTTCATCCGCAGGTGGGCGGGAACCCGCTCCAGGTCGAAGTCGGCGGCCGACATGGGCTGATTCGCGAGCGGCTGGATGAGACGGGCGAGCGCCTCGGTCAGGCTGCGGACGGGTAGGCCTTGGGACGACTCGGGTCCCTGGGCGGCGAGTTCGGCGCCGAACTTCTCCGCCCAGTCCGCGGCGGGAACGACGTGCCGCCGGATCGCCTTCGGCAGGGCCCGCAGCAGCGCCGTCACGAGCTCGGCGCGCAGCCCCGGCACCTGCCAGTCGAAGCCGGCGTCGCGCACCTGCTGCAGCAGCGCGAGCGGGATCACCACGCTCACGCCGTCGTCGGGAGCCCCGGGCTCGAAGCGGTAGGCGAGGCCGAGCACCTGATCGGTCTGGGTCCAGCGGATGGGGAAGTCCTGCTGATCCGCGCGATCGTCGTCCTCGAGCAGGTCCGCCTCGCGCATGACGAGCAGCTTCGGGGTCGCCTGGAGGGCGTCGCGCCACCACGCCTCGAACGAGCGCACATCGAACACGTCGGTCGGGATGCGCTCGTCGTAGAACCGGAACACGGCCTCGTCGCCGACGAGGATGTCGCGGCGGCGCTCGCGCTCCTCGAGCTTCTCCAAGCGGCGGCGCAGCTCCGCGTTGCTGCGCCAGAACGCCGAGACGCGCTTGTCGATCCGGGACGGATCCCATTCGCCTTCGACCAGCGCGTTCCGCAGGAAGAACTCGCGCGCCGCGGGCCGGTCGATGCGCGCGAACTGCACCCGTCGGCGCGCCACGATCTCGACGCCGAACAGCGTCACCTTCTCGTACGCGACCGCGGCGCCCGCCTCCTTGGACCAGTGCGGCTCGGAGATCTGCCGCTTGGCGAGGTCGCCGGCGAGCGCCTCGGCCCACGCCGGATCGATCGCTGCGGCCGTGCGCGCGAACGTGCGCGAGGTCTCCACGATCTCGGCCGCCATGACCGCACGCGGGGCCTTCTTGCGCAGCGCGGAGCCGGGGAACAGCGAGAAGCGGATCCCGCGCGCGCCGCGATACTCGGCGCTCCGTCGCTTCGGATCCTTCTGCCCGCCCTTCGTCGGCGGTCCCTTGGTGAGGTTGCGCTCGTCCAGGATGCCGACGTGGCTGAGCAGCCCTGCGAGCAGCGCGCGGTGGACGGCGTCCGGGGCGGCGGAGTCCGTCGCCGCGTCGCGGCCGGTCTTCACGAGCGTCCGCAGCTGCCGGTGCACGTCGAACCATTCCCGCACCCGGACGTAGTTCAGGTGCTCGGAACGGCAGAGCCGGCGGAACGCGCTGGATCCGAGCTCCTTCTGCTGCTCGCGCAGGTGGTTCCACAGGTTCAGGATCGACAGGAAGTCGCTGGTCGGGTCCGCGAAGCGCGCGTGCATCCGCTCCGCCTCGTCGCGCACGCCCTGCGGCGCGTCCGCCGACGGGCGCTCGCGCACGTCCTGAATCGACAACCCCGCGACGATCGCGAGCACGGGCGCCGTCACGCCTGTCCGGCCCGCTTCCACGAGCATGCGAGCGAAGCGCGGGTCGATCGGCATGCGCGCGATGTCGCGGCCGATCCGGGTGAGCCGGGGGGCCGCGGTCGCCGAGCTCGTCGAAGCCCCCTGGCCCGTCTGCACCGCGCCCAGCTCCACGAGCAGATCGAGCGCGGAGCGCACGTCGCGCGACTCCGGGGGAGTGAGGAACGGGAACTCCGCGATGTCGCCGAAGCCGAGGCTGAGCATCTGCAGCACGACCGAGGCGAGCGAGGTGCGCAGGATCTCGGGCTCGGTGAACTCGGGGCGCTTGTCGAAGTCGTCCTCGCCGTACAGGCGGATCGCGATTCCGGCGCTCGTGCGGCCCGCTCGCCCCGATCGCTGGTTCGCCGAGGCCTGCGAAACCGCCTCGATCGGCAGCTGCTGCACCTTGGAGCGACTGCTGTAGCGCGAGATGCGGGCCGTGCCCGTGTCGATCACGTACTTGATGCCGGGCACGGTGAGGCTCGTCTCGGCGACGTTCGTGGCGAGGATCACGCGGCGGCGCAGGCCCGCCACCGTCGACGGCTCGAAGACGCGATGCTGCTCGGCCGCCGACAACCGTCCGTACAGGGGCAGCACTTCGACCGGCGCTGTCTGAGAGCGGTAGACGCCGCGGATCGCGTCGGCGGCGTCGCGGATCTCGGCCTCGCCGGGCAGGAACACGAGCACGTCGCCGCGCTCCTCGCGGTCGAGCTCCTGGAGGGCTCGCACGATCGCGGTGACCTCGTCCTCGGGCTCGGACTCGGTGCGCTTCCTCGGTCCCTGAGCTTGTCGAAGGGACTTCGTGGATCCGGGCCCTTCGACAAGCTCAGGGACCGGATCCACGAGCGGCCGGTACCGGATCTCGACCGGATAGGTCCGCCCCGATACCTCGATCACCGGGGCAGGCTCGCCGTCCGCTTCGGCGAAATGCTTCGCGAAGCTGTGCGGGTCGATCGTGGCCGAGGTGATGACGACCTTGAGGTCCGGGCGCTCGGGCAGGATCCGGTGCAGGTATCCGAGCAGGAAGTCGACGTTGAGGGAGCGTTCGTGCGCCTCGTCGATGATGATCGCGTCGTAGCGGCGCAGCAGCCGGTCGCGGTGGATCTCGTTGAGCAGGATCCCGTCGGTCATGAGCGCGATCCGGGTCTCGTCCGAGACCTGGTCGGTGAAGCGCACCTTGTAGCCGACGAGCCCGCCCAGCGGCACGTGCAGTTCCTCGGCCACGCGCTCCGCGATCGTGCGTGCGGCGAGGCGGCGGGGCTGGGTGTGCGCGATGCGCTCGCGGCCGAGCTCGAGCAGGATCTTCGGCAGCTGCGTGGTCTTGCCGGATCCGGTCGCACCGGCGACCACGACCACCTGATGGTCGCGAATCGCCGCGGCGATCTCGTCGCGCGCGGCACTGACCGGGAGTTCCGGCGGATAGGAGATCACGGGCGCAGACATAGCCCTCCAGCCTATCGCGGCGGAGCGCCTCTGTCGGGCTCGTCCGGTGAACGACGAGCGGCGATACTGAAGGCACCATGAGCATCCCCGTCATCCTCGACTGCGACCCCGGCCACGACGACGTCTTCGCGATCTGGCTCGCCGCCGCGAACCCCGCGATCGACCTGCGGGCGATCACCACGGTCGGCGGGAACGGTCTGCTGGAGTTCACCACGCTCAACGCCCGCATCGCCTGCACGGTCGCGGGGATCGAGGGCATCCCGATCGCCGCCGGCGCGGCCGGGCCGATCCATGGCCGGCTGCATCCCGCCGAGCAGATCCATGGCGCGAACGCGCTCGGCGGACCCGTGCTGCCCGAGCCCACCGTTCCCGAGGATGACCGGGACGCTCCGACTCTCATCCGCGCGGTGCTGGAGTCGTCGGAGGAGCCGGTCACGATCGTCGCGACCGGGCCGCTCACCAACGTCGGCCTGCTCGTGCGCGACCATCCCGACCTGCTGCCGCGCATCGCGCGCGTCGTCTGGATGGGCGGGTCGACGGGCCGGGGCAACGCGACCCCCTACGCGGAGTTCAACGCCTGGACCGATCCCGAGTCGATAGCGCTCGTGCTCGACAGCGGCGTGGACTTCACGATGGTCGGGCTGAACATCTCGCATCAGGCGCTCATCACCAGGGAGGTGCGGGAGCGGATCCGCCGCATCGGCACCCGCACGGCGGCGTTCGGGGCGGAGCTGCTGGAGTTCTTCTGCGCAACCTACGAGGTCGCGGAGCAAATGCCGGACGGGCCGCTGCACGACCCCATCACGGTCGCGATGCTCATCGATCCCTCAGTGGCGACGACCGTGCGTGCACGCCTCGACGTGGAGACGGAGGGCGTCTTCACGAGGGGCGCCACGAGCGTGGATCTCCTCGGCGTGCTCGGCGCGCAGCCCAACGCCACGATCGCGATGGACCTGGACGTCGATCGGTTCTGGGCGCTCATCGAAGAGGCGGTCGGCGCCCTCGCCTGAGAGTGCCGACCGCCTCGAGGGATCAGCGGACCGCGCGGCTCAGAAGTGGGTGCCGCCGTCGATGCGCACCTCGGTGCCGGTGATGAAGGCGCCGTCGGCGCTCGCGAGCATCGCGACCACGCCGGCCACGGACTCGGGACCCGCGAAGCCCTGGCCGATGGCCGGGGCGAGCTTCATGAACAGGCTCATGTCGGCGTCCTCGGGCAGCCCCGGTCCGCGGCTCTGCCCGCTCTGGCCGGATCCGTCGGTCATTCCGGAGGAGATCGACCCGGGCTGCACGGCTGTGAAGCGGATGCCCTGCTTCGCATACTCCGCCGCCAGCGCGTGCGTCATCGACTGCACGCCGCCCTTGCTCGCCGCGTAGGCGGCCATGTACGGGTGCGCGAACATCGCCGAGGTCGAGCTGAAGTTGACCACGGCGGCGTCGCTGCCTTCGAGCAGTGCGGGGATCGCTTCGCGGATCATCAGGAAGGTGCCGACGAGGTTGACCTGGATGACCTGCTGGAACTGGTCGAGCGTGGTCTCGGCCGTGTGCGAGGAGCGCAGGATGCCCGCGGCGTTCACCAGCACGTCCAGCCCGCCCAGTGCCTCGACCGCGGCGGCGACGCCGGCCCGGACGGAGGTCTCGTCGCCGATGTTGACCTCGATCGCGGTGAGACGATCGGCGGCGTCGCCTGCCTTCGCGATGGTGTCCGCGAGCCCGGCAGCGCTGACGTCAGCGGCGACCACGCGCCCGCCCTCGGCGAGCATGCGCAGCACCGTGGCCTGTCCGATGCCGGATCCGCCGCCGGTGACCAGTGCGCGGCGACCTTCATAGCGGTTCATTCGAATCCTTCTTCCTTGCGGTCTTGTCGTGCCTGAATGGCACAACGTGCCATATTGACACATAACACCTCACAACGGAAGGTATTCCCGTACGCTCGGAGCATGCAGACCCGCACCGGACTCATGTCGCGTCGCAAGGCCGCGACCGCCGGTGAGATCGCGGCGGAAGCGGCTCGCCTCTTCGCGGAGCGCGGCGTCGCCCAGGTGACCGCGGCGGAGATCGCAGAGGCCTCAGGAGTCTCGCTGCGCACCTTCTATCGCTACTTCGCGACCAAGGAGGACGCCGTCGCGCCCGTGCTCGAGATCGGCGCCGCACGGTGGCAGGCAGCTCTCGAGGAGGCCGAGGACGAACCCGCGGTCGCGATCCCCGCAGTGCTCGCCGCGCAGCTGACCCCGGAGACACCCGAAGACGCCGAAGGTCTTGCCCGCATGCGTCCGCTGCTGCGCGCGCTCGCCGAGGATCGCGAGCTCAGGGCCGTCTGGCATCGCGTGAACCACGAGTCCGAGGAGCGCCTCGTGGCCCTCATCGCCGAGCGCGGCGAGAGCGACCGGCTCGCCGCGCGAGTGCTCGCCGCGGCGGCGACGGAGGCGATCCGCATCGGCCTGGAGGAGTGGGCGCAGTCGACGGCAGGGGTGCGCGGAGCCGGATCCCCGGCGGCGCTCGCCGCCCGTGCCTACGCGGCGCTTGCCCCCAAGCGCTGAGCGCTCGTCGGCGGGAGCCGAGCCGGAGGACGCCGACCCGAGCACCGGAGCGGGAACCTAGGCTGGACGCATGACGACGATTCCCGGAATCCTGCTCAACGACGGCCACACCATTCCCCAGCTCGGCTACGGCGTCTTCAAGGTCGATCCGGCGGACACCGAGCGCACGGTCACCGAAGCGCTGGAGATCGGGTACCGCCACATCGACACGGCGGCCATCTACGGCAACGAGGCGGGCGTCGGAGCGGCGATCGCGAAGAGCGGCATCCCGCGTGACGAGCTGTTCGTGACCACCAAGCTGTGGAACGACCGGCACGACGGCGACGAGCCCGACGCGGCCATCGCGGAGAGCCTGGAGAAGCTCGGTCTCGACCACGTCGACCTGTACCTGGTGCACTGGCCGACCCCCGCCAAGGACAACTACGTGCACGCCTGGGAGAAGGTCGTCCAGATCCGCGACCGGGGTCTTGCCCGTTCGGCCGGCGTCTCGAACTTCCTCGTGCCGCACCTGGAGCGCATCGTCGCCGAGACGGGCGTGACCCCTGCGGTCGACCAGATCGAGCTGCACCCCGCCTATCAGCAGCGCGACGTCGGGTCCTGGGCGCGCGATCATGACGTGAAGATCGAGGCGTGGGGTCCGCTCGGTCAGGGCAAGTACGACCTGTTCGGCATCCCGGCCGTCGCGGACGCCGCAGCGGCGCACGGCAAGAGCCCGGCGCAGGTCGTGCTGCGCTGGCACCTGCAGAAGGGAAACATCGTCTTCCCGAAGTCGGTGCGCGCCGAGCGCCTGCGGGAGAACCTCGACGTGTTCGACTTCACCCTGAGCGACGTCGAGTTCGCCGCGATCTCCGCCCTCGACCCGGGTGACGGATCCGGCCGCGTCGCCTCGCACCCCGACGAGGTCAACTGATCGCCGCGTCCGGTCGTTGAGCGAGGACGGCGAAGCCGACCGAGACGAAACGCGGTGCTCTCGCAAGCACGCCGCGTTTTGTCTCGCTGCGCTCGCTCAACGGCCATGGGCGGTCCCGGCCCGGCGTAGCGTGAGGCCATGAGCAATCGCCTCGCCGGCACCGGCAGCCCCTATCTGCGCGCGCATGCCGACAACCCCGTCGACTGGTACCCGTGGGGGGAGGAGGCGTTCGCCGAGGCCGCGCGCCGCGACGTCCCGGTGCTGATCTCGATCGGATACTCCACGTGCCACTGGTGCCATGTCATGGCGCGGGAGTCGTTCCAGGATCCGGCTACGGCGGAACAGCTCAACCGCGGATTCGTGTCGATCAAGGTGGACCGTGAGGAGCATCCCCAGGTCGACACCGCGTACATGGCGGCGGCCTCCGCGTTCACGCAGGATCTGGGCTGGCCGCTCACCGTCTTCGCCACGCCGTCCGGGCGGGCCTTCCACGCCGGCACGTACTTCCCGCCCGTGGCTCGGGGACAGCTCCCGGCGTTCGGCACCGTGCTCGCCGCCGTGCGCGAGGCCTGGACCGAGCGCCGTGCCGAGGTGGAGGGGCTGGCCGGCGCGGTCGCCGAAGCGCTGGAGTCGTCGGAGTCGGCGGATCCCTCGCCGGTGCCCGATGAGGCCGCGCTGACGGCGGCCGCGAACGAGATCGTGGCGCGAGAGGACCGCCGGCACGGCGGGTTCGGCACGGCGCCGAAGTTCCCGGTCGCCACGACGCTGCGCTTCCTGCAGGCGCAGGGACGCACCGATGTCGTCGCGCGTGCGCTCGACGCGATGGCCACCTCGGAGCTGTGCGACGAGGACGGCGGCTTCTTCCGCTACGCCACGCAGCAGGACTGGGCGGTGCCGCACTACGAGCGGATGCTCACCGACAACGCCCAGCTGCTGGATGTGGCCATCGACGCCGGGCGCGCGGACGTGGCGCGCGGCATCGCGCATTTCCTGCTCACTGTGCTGCAGCGCGCCGAGGGCGGGTTCGGTGCCGCGCAGGACTCCGAGTCCGTGATCGACGGGCAGCGCAGCGAGGGCGGCTACTACCGCCGCCCGGTGGCCGAGCGGGAGAGGCTGCAGCCGCCGGCGGTCGACGGCAAGGTCATCACGGGCTGGAACGGGCTCGCGATCGCCGCGCTGGCCCGCGCCGGCGCCGCGCTCGGCGAGCAGTCCTGGATCGACGCGGGCGTCCACGCCGCGGAGACCGTGCTGGCCGTGAACCGCGACGCGGCCGGGCGCCTCGTGCGCACGTCCTTGGACGGGGTGCCCGCGGCGGCTGTCGCCACGGACGCCGACCTCGGGCTGCTTGCGAACGGGCTGTTCGCCCTCGCTCTCGCGACGGGCGATGTGCGCTGGGCGACGCGCGGACTGGAGGTGCTCGACGCCGACGCGGCGGCCGATCCGGTGCTCGCCGCGCATGCGATCCCCGCCGCCGCGGACGGCGGCGACGGCGACCTGCCGTCCGGCACGTCTGCGCGGGCGGCGGCCGAGTTGACCGCCTGGCGGCTCGGGGCGGGGGAGCAGCACCGCGAGCGGGCCGCAGCCCTGGTCTCGGCGCGGGCAGCGCAGGCGATGCGGCAGCCGTTCGGATCCGGCTCGCTCCTGCGTGTGGCGGCGGGGCTCGCTCGGCCGCCACGGCAGATCGTCGCGGTGACCTCGGAGCCGCGCGGGGCGCTCGCGATCGCCGCGCGCTCCGCCGAGGCCGATCTCACCGCGGTGCTGGCTCCGCAGCAGGTGCGGGCTTTCGCCGCGGCCGGCTTCGCCCTCTTCGACGAGCGCGACGGCGTCGACGGCGTCGTGCACGACTGCCGCGGCTTCGTCTGCCGGCTGCCGGTGTCGGATCCCGCACTCGTCCCTGTCGCGCGCTGAGCGTCGAATCCGCGACTGCTGTACATTCTGACCAGGCGTACGGCACCGGGGCTCGGCAGACTGTGCGACGTGCGCAGGTCTTGCTGATCCGTTTGTCCAGCGATCGTGGCCACGGATACAGTGGCCCGGATCCCCGGCGACGTCGCCGCTGCGGCCCCGCCGCCGACGCGCCTCCCACCGGCCCGAACGAACCGCAGCAAGGACGCCCTCGACGATGACCCTCCCTGTCACCACGCCCCCGGCCACTCCGCCGACCAACGCCCGCTTGGACGCCGTGCCGGCCTACAAGCAGGGACGATCCGCCCCGGACGGCGCCTCGAAGCTGTCCTCGAACGAGTCCCCGCACCCGCCTCTGCCGTCCGTGGTCTCCGCGATCGCCGAACGGCTCGGATCCATCCATCGCTATCCGCAGATGGCGGCGCCTGAGATCATCGGCCGCCTCGCCGAGCGCTACGGCGTCGAGCCGGAACTGGTGACGGTCGGCGCAGGTTCCGTCGAGCTCGCGTCGCAGCTCATCCACGCCACTGCCGGCGAGGGCGACGAGGTCATGTTCGCCTGGCGGTCGTTCGAGGCCTACCCGTCGTTGGTCCGGATCGCAGGGGCGACCCCGGTGATGGTCCCGCTCGACGCGGAGCACCGGCACGACCTCGACGCGATGCTCGCCGCGATCACCGACCGCACGCGCCTGATCTTCGTGTGCAACCCGAACAACCCGACCGGCACCGTCGTCGGGCCCGAGGAGCTCGAGCGCTTCGTGGCCGCAGTACCCCGCGACGTGCTCGTGGTGATCGATGAGGCCTATGTGCACTTCGACGGGTCGCCGTACTTCGCCGAGCACCCGACCGCGACCGATCCGGAGCGCGGCGCCGGCCTCGAGCTGTTCCGCCGCTACCCGCATGTCGCGGTGCTGCACACGTTCTCCAAGGCCTACGGGCTCGCCGGTCTGCGGATCGGCTACGCCATCGCGCCCGCCGGGATCGCGGCCGCCCAGCGCAAGGTCGCTGTGCCGTTCGGCGTGACCGACCTGGCCCAGGCCGCCGCCGTCGCCTCGCTCGACGCGCAGGAGGAACTCGCCGTGCGCATCGCCGAGGTCGCCGAGCAGCGCGACCGCCTGTGCGAGGTGCTCGTCGACGCGGGATGGCCCGCCGTGCCCTCCCAGGCCAACTTCGTCTGGGTGCCGGCGGGGGAGCGCGCCGTCGAGCTCGATGAGCTCCTGCACGCGGGCGGCGTCGTCGCCCGCACGTTCCCCGGCGAGGGCGTGCGCGTCTCCGCCGGATCCGCCCTGGACATCGACCGCGTCGCGGCGGCCCTCGCCACCGCGAACCCCGCTCACCCCACCGCTGCCGTTCGCGAGGAGGCGACCGCATGACCATCGAAGTACCCCTGACGACGACCACCACGAAGGGCCTGCACCCCGGGCTCACCCGTCGGCAGATCTCCATGATGGGGCTTGGCGGCGCGATCGGCGCGGGACTGTTCGTCGGCTCCGGCCAGGCGATCGGCATCGCAGGGCCCGCGGTGATCGTGTCCTATCTCGTGGCCGGCACGATCGTGGTGCTCGTCATGGCGATGCTCGCCGAGATGGTCGCCGCCAACCCGTCCTCGGGCGCATTCAGCTCGTACGCGCAGAAGGCCATGGGCCGCAGCGTCGGCAGCGCCGTGGGCTGGCTGTACTGGATCCAGCTCGTCGTCGTCATCGCCGCCGAGGCCACGGGCGCCGCGGGCATCGTCGCGCATCGCTTCCCCGGCCTTCCGGAGTGGGCGTGGGTGCTGCTGTTCGTGCTCGCGCTCACGATCGTGAACCTGCTTGGGGTGCGCAACTACGGCCGGTTCGAGTTCTGGTTCGCCGCGATCAAGGTCGCCGCCATCATCGCCTTCCTCGTCGTCGGCGTGCTCGCGATCGTCGGCCTGATCCCCGGCGTGCCGGCGACCGGCGTCGGCAATCTCGGCGATCAGGGCGGCTTCGCCCCCACGGGCATCGCCGGCATCGCGGGCGCCCTGCTGATCGTCGTGTTCGCGTTCGGGGGCACCGAGGTCGTCGCGATCGCGGCCGCGGAGTCGGACGACCCCTCGCGCAACATCAGCCGGATCGTGCGCCAGGTGATGGTGCGGATCCTGGTGTTCTACGTCGGATCCATCTTCGTGATCGTCACCGTGCTCCCGTGGAACTCCAAGGAGGTGCTCGCCGGTCCGTTCTCCGCCGTGCTGGACACGCTCAAGATCCCCGGGGTGGGACTCGTGATGGACCTCATCGTCATCGTGGCGCTGCTGTCGGCCATGAACGCGAACATCTACGGCGCCTCGCGCATGGCGTTCTCGCTCGGCGAGCGCGGGCTCGCACCGCTGGCGCTCACCCGCACGAGCACGGCAGGCGTGCCCCGCGTGGCGGTGCTCGCCTCGGTGGCGTTCAGCTTCGTCACGGTGATCCTGAACTGGATCTGGCCCGAACAGGTGCTACCCACGCTGCTGAACGTGGTGGGATCCACCCTGCTGGTGATGTGGACGGCGACGGCGATCACGCAGCTGATCCTGCGCCGCCGGGCCGACGCCGAGGGCACGCCGCTGCCGATGCGGATGTGGGGCTTCCCGTGGCTGTCGGTTCTGACGCTCGTGCTGCTGGGCGCGATCATCCTGCTCACGATGCTCAACGAGGGTGCGCGCACCCAGCTGCTGCTGACCATCGGCCTCACCGTGGTGCTCGTGGTGCTCGCCCGGGCCACCCGGGGCCTGTCCCGCCCCGGCGTCCTCAAGGACGGCGCGGACGACGTGTTCCGGGGCTGACGATGCGCATCGATGCCCTCGACGCGGCCCTGATCCGGCTGCTCACGGACGCGCCGCAGCTGCCCGTGCTGGAATGCGCACGGCGGCTCGGCGTGGCCCGTGGCACCGTCACCAGCCGTCTCGCGCGGTTGCATGAGAACGGCGTCATCGAGGGCATCGTGCCGCGCGTCGATCCGCGCGGCTTCGGATACGCGCTGACCGCGTTCTGCCAGGTGGAGATCGATCAGAAGGTCGGCCACGACGAGGTCGCGGAGGCGCTGGCGTCGGCGATCCCGGAGGTCGTCGACATGTACACGGTCACCGGCGCGAGCGACATGCAGCTGCGCCTCGTCGCGCACAGCGCCGAGCAGCTGCAGGGGGTGCTGGACCGGATCGCCCTGGTGCCCGGCGTCGCCCGCACCGCGAGCTCGATCGCGATGCGCACGCACTTCAGCGGCCGGGTGCTGCCGCTCGTGGAGCACGCCGCCCGAGGCTGAGCCCTACTCGTCGTTCCCGGTCCAGCCCTTGCGGCGGAACCACCACCACATGATCGCGCCCGAGACGACCATGGATCCGATGCCGAGCAGGAAGAACGACCACGGGCCGGACAGCACGTGCGCGATCGACCAGTCGAAGTTCATGCCGAAGAAGCCCGTGAGGAAGCTCAGCGGCAGGAAGATCGACGCGATGATCGCGAGCTGCTTCGACGTCTCGCCCTGGCGGTTCGCGACCGTCGAGAGATACAGGTCGGTGCAGCCCGACACCATCTCGTGGTAGCCGTCGATCTCGTCCGTGATCCGGATGAGGTGGTCGTAGATGTCGCGGAAGTAGTCGTGGCTGTCCGCCTCCAACCCGGCCAGATCCGTGATCACCTCGGCCTGCCGGGCGAACAGGTCGCGCATCGGGACGACGACCCGGCGCAGCTTCAGCAGCAGTCGTTTGAGACCGAAGGTCTGCTGCAGTTCCTTGCGCCCGCCTCCCGCGACGATCGCGTCCTCGAGGGCGTTGATCTCCTCGTCCAGGTCGCTGAGGATCGGGAAGTAGCTGTCCACGATCACGTCGATGATCTTGTAGACGTAGTAGCGCTCGGTCTTCGGCGCCGTGGAGTTCTGCAGCAGCGTGCGCACCTGGCGGAGATCCTGGAAGCGTTCGGAGTGCACCGTGACGATGAACTCGCCGCTGAGGTGGCAGTGCACCTCCTCCAGCGGGTGGTCGTTCTCATCCTCGGGGTGCCGCTCGACGGCGCCCTGCAGCACGAGGAGCGCTCCGTCGCCGTAGACGTCGAGCTTGGGGCGCTGGCCCATCCGCTGGGTGTCCTCGATCGAGAGCGGATGCCAGCCGAGCAGGGTGCCGAGCCGCTGGATCTCGTCCGCGGAGGGGGAGACCAGGTCGAGCCAGAAGAACTCCTCCTGCGCGCGCAGCTGCGCGATCAGTGATTCGTCGATGGTGTCGAGGATGCGCATGTCAGATCCAGGTGATCATCCAGTTATGGGCCTGCCAGAACCACCACGGCACGGGCAGACCGATCCACAGCGGGTAGAAGAACGCGCTCAGCAGCACGATCATCACCACGACGATCGCGACGGTGCGCTGGCCGGACTGCCGGCGGTGCCGCGGAGCGCTCCGGTGCCCGGCGATGTCCCGCAGCGCGAGCACGAGCGCGAGGATCAGGAAGGGCGTCATCACGACCGTGTAGAACTGGAAGATCGTGCGCTCGGGGAATGCCAGCCAGGGCAGGTAGGTCGCCGCGAGGCCCACCAGCGGGATCGCGTAGCTCCACGGCATGGGGGAGTGCAGCACCAGTCCGCGCACGAACCGCACCAGCAGGTAGACGGATGCTGCGACGCCGAGGTACCAGATGAGCGGGTTCGGGATCGAGGTGATCGTGCCGATGCAGTGATCGGTGCCGAAGCACGGCGCGTTCTGCCCGCCCACCCAGAACGCGGTGGGACGGATCAGCAGGGGCCACTGCCATGCCGGGCTCGCATAGGGGTGCGAGGAGGTCAGCCCGACGTGGAACGCCAGGATGTCGGAGTGGTACTTGAACCACGACGTGAGCGCGTTGTCCGTGATGTTCCGGTCGTAACCGCCCTTGGTGAGGAACCAGCCGCTCCAGGAGGCCAGATACACGGCCGCCGCCACCGGCACGAGCAGCACGAAGCTCGCGAGGCCCTGCCGGAGGACGGCATCCGTGGGCCAGAGTGCGACACCCGCGCGGCGGCGGGCGAGTGCATCGGTGACGACGAGGTAGATCCCGGCCGCGGCGAGCACGTACGCGCCGGACCACTTCACCGAGGTCGCAGCCCCCAGGGCCAACCCCGCGGCGATCACCCACGGGCGGCGCCAGAACACGCGGCCCCAGAGCGTCGGGTCATCGCCGCGCTCGTGGGAGGCGCGATCCTCGAGCCGTGGCATCGTCTGGCGCCGGTCGTACACGAGGAACAGGATCCCGAGCACGATGAAGAAGGTGAGGATCCCGTCCAGCAGCCCGATCCGGCTGAGCACGATGCCGAGCCCGTCGACGGCCATGAGCAGGCCCGCCAGGCTCGCGACCGTGACCGAGCGGGTGAGGGCTTTGGCGAGCAGGTAGACGACGAGCACGGTGAGCGTGCCGATGATGGCCGTCGAGATGCGCCAGCCGAAGCTGGATCCGGGGCCGAAGGCCGCGATGCCGAGCGCGATCAGCCACTTGCCCAGGGGCGGGTGCACGACGAAGGAGGCGGATTCCTCGAGTGCGCTGGTATCGCCCTTCACGAACAGGTCGTTCGCCCCGGTGCGCCAGGTTCCCTCGTAGCCCTGCACCCACAGCGACCAGGCGTCCTTGACGTAGTAGGTCTCGTCGAACACGATCGCGTGCGGATGCCCGAGCCCTGCGATGCGCAGCACTGCCGCCAGGAGCGTGACGAGCAGCGGCGCAAGCCAGGACACGAGTCGGAGCCGGACCGGATCGCCGAGCCAGGCATCGCGCAACCGCTCCCAGGCAGTGGGACGGTCGTCGTGCCGGGCGTCGACGCCGGGCAGCAGAGGCGCGGTCACCCGCTCAGCCTATGCTGGGGCGGGTGATCATCCTCGCGGCCACTCCGATCGGAAACCTGGGCGACGCGTCCCGCCGGCTCATCGAGGTGCTCGAGAACGCGACGATCATCGCCGCCGAGGACACCCGCACCACCCAGCGGCTGCTGCAGGGACTCGGCATCGCGAACCGGCCGAGGCTCATCGCGCTGCACGATCACAACGAGAAGGCCAAGGCCGCCGAGCTCGCCGAGGCGGCCGAGGCCGAGGATCTCGTGGTGCTCAGCGATGCCGGCATGCCGACGGTGAGCGATCCCGGCTACGGGCTGGTCGCCGCAGCCGCCGAGCGCGGCGTGACGGTGACGGTGATCCCCGGCCCGAGCGCGGTGGTCACGGCCCTCGCCGTGTCGGGCCTTCCCACCGACCGGTTCACGTTCGAGGGTTTCCTGCCGCGCAAGCCGGGGGAGCGCCGCTCGGCGTTGAAAGCGCTCGCCGCCGAACCCCGCACGATGGTGTTCTTCGAGTCGCCGTCGCGGCTGGCCGCCACCCTGGGCGACATGGCCGCGGCGTTCGGCGCTTCCCGGCGCGTGGCGGTGTGTCGCGAGCTGACCAAGCTCTACGAGGAGGTCCGCCGCGGCGGTGCGGCTGAGCTCGCCGCGTGGGCGGCGGAGGGCGTGAAGGGCGAGATCGTGGTGGTCGTGGAGGGAGCCGCGCCACGAGCGGTCTCGCCGGAGGATGCGCTGGCCCAGGTGCAGGCGCTGGTCGCCTCGGGTGTGCGCCTCAAGGACGCCTGCGCCGAGGTCGCCGCCGCGACCGGGCTCAGCTCCCGGGACCTGTACCAGGCGGCGCTCGCCGCGCGCTGAGGCCGGCGTCGTGTTGGCGCGCGCTGCGACCTGCCGCCGCCGGGACGCGCCGCCTCTGGATCCGCCGTCGCGCTCGCCCGCCGAGAGCACGGCCTGCCGCCGAGAGCACGGCTTGTGGACGCGATGTTCCCGTGCACGCGACAGGATCCGGTGCCTTCGAGAAGCACCGGATCCTGTCGTCGTGTCACCGTCGCGGGAGCGGCGGCGACGGCGGCACGGCGGCGAGAGGCACGGGCACGCTGATCGTCGGCGGCAGCGTCAGCGCGGCGGGGGTGAGCGTCGGGCGCATCGCCGGTCAGCCGTTCTCGTCGCGCGCCGGGGCGGTCGCCGGCGGCACGGTGTCGACCACCGTGACGGACATCGCCGTGAGGACCGTCTGCTCCTCGCCGGCCGGCACGGTCCCCGCGGGGTAGAACCGGCGCTCGCCGATGACCTGGCCCGTGCTCGGATCGATGATGATCTCCTGACGCTCGCCCGACCGCTGCGGTTCGTTGCGGCCGATCGCGACGCCGATCTGGCCGTCGAGATTCGCCACGTCGCCGGTCGATGTGGTGCCGGGGATCAGCGCGAGCGCCTCGAACAGGCGCGCGCGCACGGCCGCCGGCACCGGGTAGCTGCGCAGCAGATCCGTGATCCGCACGAAGTCGTCCTCATCGCGGCTCGCCGATCCGCCCTGGTACTGCGCATCGAAGTACGCAAGCGTCTCAGCACCGGATCCGGTCGGGATGGCGCTGAGATCCTGAGACGCCCAGGCGCTGCCGTAGAAGCGGCCACCCGCTGCGTGGATCGTCTCCGTGACGAACGCGCCGTCTCCGGTCTGGCCGTGCTCCCAGTCCCGGTACAGGGCCCAGTCGGCGCCCGCGTCGGACGGGATGTAGACGTCGACGTTCTGGATGTTCGACGGCAGCCGGGTGATCGTCTCGTCGGACAGACCCTGGGAACTGGCCCAGTCCGCGCGGGTGTGGAACTTCAGGTACTGCCCTGGTCCTGCCTCGGGATCGCTGTACGTGATCGCCTCGGCGGCGGCCTTGCGCAGCACGATCGCGGCGGCACTCGCCGATTCCGGATGCGGCGGGGCGAGCACGCCGCCCACCACGACCACCGCGGCGACGGCGGCTGCGGCGGTGAGGCCGACGGCGGCCCAGCGGATCGGGTGCCGGCGACGCGGCGCGCGGGACGCGGGCGTCTTCTCGGCCGCGTGGATCGCGGTCTCGAGCTTCAGATACGCGGGAGCGAGCCGAGCCGCGTCGGGCTCGGTGACGTCGTCACGCAGACTGCGGAGCAAGGTCAGGTCGTCCATTTTCACCCTCCTCAGGTGTGGAGCGGAGCAGGCGCCGGGCGCGGTTCAGTCTCGACTTCACCGTGCCGACAGGGATGTGCAGGGCTTCGGCGATCTCGTCGTACGAGAGCTCGGCCCAGGCGAACAGCAGCAGGCAGTCGCGGTCTCCGGCGGAGAGCCGGCGGATCCGCCCGGCGAGACGTCCGACCGCGAGCTGCGCGTCCAGCGCCTCGTCGAGATGGTGCGTCGTCGCCGGCTCAGGTGCGCTGCGCTCCATCGCCCGCAGCACGCGCGCGGTGGCGATGCGGTGGCGATGGATGAGGTTCGTCGCGATGCCGAACAGCCAGGGTCGGGCATCCTCCCGTGCGGGATCGAACCGGGCGCGGCGCTGGAACGCGATCAGGAAGGTCTCGCTCGTGACGTCGTCGGCGACGGCGTCACCGGCCCGTCGGGCCGCGTAGCGATGCACCGCTCCTGCGTAACGGTGGAAGATCTCGCCGAAGGCCGACGGATCCGTCACCGATCTCGCGATCACCGTGTTGTCGTTGTTCACATCCTGTATTCCTCGGAGGGGCCGATCGTGTTCACGATTCTTCCGGTTTCGCGCTCGACCGGGTGGCGAACGCCGTGAGACGGCAGCAGAGGGGCAGGATGCTCGTCGTGGATGACGAGACGGTGGCCGCCGCGTACGACGCACGCGCGGCGGAGTACATCGCGCTGATCGGGAGCATCGACCAGATGGAACGCGCCGACGTCGCGCTGATCGAGAACTGGCGGGACGAGACGCCCGGCGCTCTGCTCGACGCCGGGTGCGGACCGGGGCTGTGGACGGCGTTCCTGGCCGAACCGACGTCGCGACCGGCACGCGGCCGCGATGTCGTCGGCGTCGACGTATCGGCGGAGTTCCTCGCGGCCGCCCGCGAGCGGCATCCCAGGGTGCGGTTCGAGTCGGCGTCCGTCCGCGACCTGCCGTTCCCGGACGGATCCTTCGGCGGCGTGCTCGCCTGGTACTCGCTCATCCACCTGTCGCCGGACGAGCTCCCGGCTGTGCTCGCCGAGCTCGCTCGCGTGCTCGCGGTCGGCGGCCGGATCCTGATCGGCTACTTCGACGGCGAGCCGCGGGAGCGGTTCGCGCACGCGGTCGCCCCGGCGTACTACTGGTCGGCCGGGGCGCTGACGCCGCTGCTCGAGAGCGTGGGGCTCCACGTGGTCCTGGCGGAGCGCCGCGAACGCGAACCGGGCGCCGCCGGGAGCGTGCGCCCGCACGGCGCGATCATGGCCGAGCGGCGCTGAGGCCCTGCCGTCGTCATCGTCCGAACCGGCCCTTGTATCCCGCCTAGAATCGAACGCATGCCCGCAGGCGAGTCCTTCTACATCACCACGCCGATCTACTACCCGTCGGACGTGCCCCACATCGGGCACGGCTACACCAGCGTCGCCGTGGACACCCTCGCGCGCTGGCACCGCCAGTCGGGTGACGACACCTGGATGCTCACCGGCACCGACGAGCACGGCCAGAAGATGCTGCGCGCGGCGGCGGCGAACGGCGTGACCCCGCAGGAGTGGGTGGACAAGCTCGTCAGCGAGAGCTGGTTCCCGCTGCTGACGACCCTCGACGTCGCGAACGACGACTTCATCCGCACCACCCAGGAGCGGCACGAGACCAACGTGCAGGTCTTCTTCCAGAAGCTCTATGACGCGGGCTACATCTACGCCGGCGAGTACGAGGCGCTGTACTGCGTGGGCTGCGAGGAGTTCAAGCCCGAGTCCGAGATCGTCGACGGCACCGGCCCCTTCGAGGGGCTCAAGGTCTGCGCGATCCACTCCAAGCCGCTCGAGCTGCTGCAGGAGAAGAACTACTTCTTCAAGCTCAGCGAATTCCAGGACCGTCTGCTCGAGCTGTACAAGACCGAGCCCGATTTCGTGCGCCCCGACTCGGCGCGCAACGAGGTCGTCTCGTTCGTCTCGCAGGGCCTCAAGGATCTCTCCATCTCACGCTCCACGTTCGACTGGGGCATCCCGCTGCCGTGGGACACCTCGCACGTCATCTACGTGTGGGTCGACGCGCTGCTGAACTACGTCACCGCGGTCGGATACGGTTCCGACGAGGCGACGTTCGATCGCCGCTGGCCCGCCTACCACGTGGTGGGCAAGGACATCCTGCGTTTCCACGCCGTCATCTGGCCGGCCATGCTCATGGCCGCGGGTCTCGAGGTGCCGAAGGGCGTGTTCGCGCACGGCTGGCTGCTCGTCGGCGGCGAGAAGATGTCGAAGTCGAAGCTCACCGGCATCGCCCCGACCGAGATCACCGACGTCTTCGGATCCGACGCGTACCGGTTCTACTTCCTCTCCGCGATCGCCTTCGGGCAGGACGGATCCTTCTCCTGGGAGGATCTGTCGGCGCGGTACCAGGCCGAGCTGGCGAACGGCTTCGGCAACCTCGCCTCGCGCACCATCGCGATGATCGAGCGCTACTTCGACGGCGTCGTGCCGGCTGCGTCGGAGTACACGGCGCAGGACCTCGCCGTCCAGCAGCTCGTCGCGAAGGCCGCGGCCGACGCCGACGCTGCCGTCGAGCGGTTCCGCATCGACGAGGCCATCGCCGACGTGTGGACCATCGTCGACGCGCTCAACGGCTACATCACGGAGAACGAGCCCTGGGCACTGGCGAAGGACGACGAGCAGCGCGAGCGCCTCGGCACTGTGCTGTACACCTGCGCGGAGGGCCTGCGCGCGCTCGCCGTGCTGCTGTCGCCGGTGATGCCGCAGTCCACCGCCACGCTCTGGGCCGCGCTCGGTGCAGAGGGCGGCCTCGGCGCGCTCACGGCGCAGCCGCTGCGCGAGGCGGGACGCTGGGGCCAGCTGCCCGCGGGCACCACCGTGCAGACGCTCGCGCCGCTGTTCCCGCGTATCGAGGCCACGGCCTGATCCGGAGGACGCAGCGGATGCGCGCCTCGGGCGTGCGTCGGACAGGGGGATGAGATGGGATTCGAAGCGCAGGAAAGCGTTGAGGTGGCTGCAGCCGCACCAGCGGTCGGCCAGCGGATCGCCGAGGTCCTCGGCGCCGAGAAGGCGACTGTCACCGCTGCCTCGCCGGACGGGCTGACCGTCGACTTCACGACGCGCAAGACGCTGCTGTCGTGGGAGCTCGAGGGCCGGATCGTCGTCACCCCGCTCGCGCAGGGCAGCCACATCGGCCTTGTGCTCAACACGCATCACAACCGTCCGGCGGCGGCGCTGGACGGCGTGAAGAACGCGAAGAGCGCGAAGAAGCTGATCGACAAGATCACCGCCGGGCTCTGACCCGGCGCCGAAGGGCGGAGGCCGCAATGGGCGAACCGGACACCTACGTGCGCGAGCGCGCGACCGAGGGGCGCAAGGACCTGCGCTACCCGGCCGCGCCCGAGCCGCTCGCAGTGCCTGTCTACGACAATCACTGCCACCTCGAGATCACCGACGGGGAGTCCTCGCTGACGCTCGTCGAGCAGCTCGACCGGGCGCAGGCCGTGGGCGTTGTCGGCGTCGTGCAGGCCTCGGGCGACATCGAGTCGTCGCGCTGGGCCGTGGAGGCCGCGGAGTCGGATCCGCGCGTGCTCGCCGCCGTCGCGATCCACCCCAACGACGCCCCGGCCTATGCCGAGGCCGGACGCCTCGACGAGGCGATCGCCGTGATCGATGAGCTCGCTGCACGCCCGCGCACCCGGGCGATCGGCGAGACCGGGCTCGACTACTTCCGCACCGAGGAACCGGGGCGCGCCGCCCAGCACGCGTCGTTCGAAGCGCACATCGCGCTCGCGAAGAAGCACGGGATCGCGATGCAGATCCATGACCGCGACGCGCACGACGACGTTCTGGAGACGCTGCGCCGCGTCGGCGCACCGGACCGCACGGTGTTCCACTGCTTCTCCGGCGACGAGGCGATGGCGCGGATCTGCGCCGACGCCGGCTACTACCTGTCGTTCGCGGGCAACGTGACTTTCAAGAACGCGCAGAACCTGCGCGACGCTCTCGCGGTCACGCCACGGGACCGGATCCTGGTCGAGACCGATGCGCCGTTCCTGACGCCGGTGCCGTTGCGCGGGCGCCCGAACGCGCCGTACCTGATCCCGCTCACCCTGCGCTTCATGGCTGCCGAGCTCGGTGCGGACGCCGACGAACTCGGCGCGCAGATCGCCGCGAACACCCTCGAGGTCTACGGCTCGTTCGCCTGAACCTCGTCCAGGACGGGGCGCGCGGAGACGATCTGCGAGATCGGGCGCCAGACGAACAGCAGGGTGAGCGCCGCGCCCGCGAAGGCGAACCACCACGGCGCCGTGAGACCCCAGGTCTGCGCGATCACGCCGCCCAGCGCCTGCCCGATCACCATGCCGCCGAACACGCCGACCGAGTTCACCGAGGACACCCGGCCCTGCAGCTCATGCGGCACGAGCCGCTGCCGCACGGTCGTCGAGATCGTGCCCCAGACGAACGCGTAGAACCCGAACACGAACATGATCAGCAGCGCGATCCAGCCCTGCGTCGTCAGGGCGAACGCGAGGTGCATCACCACCTCGAGCGACAGGCAGACCCGCATCATCGTGGCGAAGGACACGTGGCGCTCGAGCCAGCCGAAGCTCAGAGTGGCGAGCAGACCGCCGGTGGCGGAGGCCGTGGTCAGCATGCCGTAGCCGACGGCGCCCATGTGCAGGTGCTCGGTCGCGTACAGCACCAGTACTCCCCACGGCGCTGCCCAGGTCACGTTGAACAGCAGGATGATCAGCACGAGCATCCGCACCGGAGGATTGCGCCACAGCCAGCGCAGGCCCTCCGCGATGTCGGTGTGCACCTTCGTGCCGGCGGCGGAGGATCCGGTCGTGCCGGTCGCGTCCCGCGGCGGTATCGGCGTGCGCGCGATGCGGGAGATCAGCACGATCGCCAGGCTCACGCACACCGCCTCGAGAAGGAACGGCCACGCGTGCCCGGCGGCGAACAGGAACGCGCCGAGCGGCGGACCGGCGAACTGGTTCGCGACGAGGAACCCGGCCTGCAGACGGGCGTTGCCGAGCCCGAGATCGGCGGGCTTCAGGAGCATCGGCAGCAGCGTGGATCCGGCCGTGTCGACGAACACCTCCGCGGTGCCGTAGAGGAACGCCGAGGCCAGGACGATCCAGATGTTCGCCACGCCGGTCACCAGGAATGCGCACAGCGCGAGCAGCACGACCGCACGCGCCGCGTTCGCGGCCATGACGAGCCGGCGGCGGTCGAAGCGGTCGGCGATCGCGCCCGCGTGCAGCCCGAACACCAGCCAGGGCAGGAACTGCAGGATCGCGCCGGCCGCGACGAGGATCGGAGACGACGTCATCGACGCGATCAGCAGGGGAGCGGCAGCCAGGGCCACGCCGTCGCCGACGTTGCTGGTCCAGCTGGAGGCGAGCAGCCAGCGGAAATCCCTGCCCATGCGCCGAGGCGCGACGAGTTCACCGATCGAGGGCATCCGAGAAGACTACCGACGGTAGGGGACAATGGTCAGATGACCGTCTCCCTGCTCGGCGCCGCCGACATCCGCCGGCTCGCGGCCGAACTCGATGTGACGCCCACCAAGAAGCTCGGCCAGAACTTCGTCGTCGACGCGAACACGGTGCGCAAGATCGTGCAGGCTGCCGCCGTGCAGCCGTCCGAGCGCGTGGTGGAGATCGGGCCCGGCCTCGGATCCCTCACCCTCGCGATCCTCGAGACGGGGGCTGCAGTCACCGCCGTCGAGATCGACCACCGTCTCGCCGCACGCCTGCCGCAGACCGCGGTCGAGCGTGGCGTGCCCGAAGGGGCGCTGACCGTGGTGGATGCCGACGCGATGCGCGTGACCGCGCTGCCGGGGGAGCCGACGGTGCTCGTCGCGAACCTGCCCTACAACGTGTCGGTGCCCGTGCTGCTGCACTTCCTCGAGACGTTCCCGTACCTCCAGCGCGGCGTCGTGATGGTGCAGGCCGAGGTCGCCGAGCGCCTGGCCGCGAAGCCGGGCTCGAAGATCTACGGCACGCCCAGCGTCAAGGCCGCCTGGTACGGGCCGTGGAAGCTCAGCGGAACCGTGTCGCGCCAGGTGTTCTGGCCGGTGCCGAACGTCGACAGCCTGCTCGTCGGCTTCCACCGGGATCCCGTGCCGCGCGGATCCGAGGATGAGCGCCGGCGTACGTTCGCGATCGTCGACGCGGCGTTCAACCAGCGCCGCAAGATGCTGCGCCAGGCACTGTCCGGGATCTTCGGAAGCTCCGCCGAGGCGTCGGCTGTGCTCGAGGCCGCGGGCGTCGCGCCGACCGCGCGCGGCGAGGACCTCACCGTCGACGACTACCACCGCATCGCGCTGGCGGCGCCGGTCGCCTGACCTTGTCGAGGTCGCCCCAGGGCAAAGTTGTGCCCTCCCGGGATCGGGTTCCCGAGAGGGCACATTCACTTCGACTGGAGGTACCTTCATGTCGGCCGAGTCCCCAGTCCCGGTCGACATCCTCAGCTGAGGACTAGACAGTAACACCGGATGGCCTTGTCCCCCAAATGGGGGACAAGAACAAATGCTGAGAGTTTGCCGTGAATGACCTCGCGGGGGCGGTCGGGAATCGCTTCGCGCGTGTCTCGAGGGCGTGCAGCCAGGTGATGACCGACCCGAACGCGAGCGCCTCGAACACGGTCAGGGTGAGGAGTCCCGCGATCAGACCGGCCATGCCGAGGGTCAGGACGACGACCGCTCCCATCGCGATGCGGTCCAGACTCCGGGACAGGCCTCGCAGGTAGCGGCGGTGCAGGAGCAGCAGCCCCGCCGAGGAGGCAAGGGCTCCGTTGGCGGCGCGCTCGTGCGCGAAGACGTTGAACGAGAGCGGCAGCACCCCGATGAGGATGAGGCTGAGACCGAGGGTCGCGATGAGCAGCGGCACGAGGGTCGGCGCGGCACTGCGCGCCCGGAATCCCGCGGCAGAAGCGGCACGGAGGCCGCGCATCACGGGCAGGGCGGAGAGCGCGATCACGATGCCGGTCAGCACCATGCCGCCGTTGAAGAGCAGGCTGGAGGCGTCGTCCATCGCGCCGAGTCGGCTGAAGCAGGACAGCCACCAGCGCGGGTCGGACGTCGTCAATGCGGCCGCGGGGATGCTCGCGCAGAGCACGCCTGCCGCGATGAGGACGAGCGGTAAACGCCGGTGCCGGTGCATGACGATCCTGTCGCCGCACGCTCGGGCGAATGCACTGGCCGGGTTTGGATCCGCACTCGGGCGAGCGTGATCGGACGCGGATCGGGCTCGGTCCGCGGTTGGCGGATCATCATAGCGATCCTGGGATGCCACGGCGAGCGGTGCGGCCGCGGGGAGGCGTCGTCTCCTGCGCCCCTCGCGTCGGACCAGCGCCGAGAAGGACCGGCGACGCTAACCTGGGACGGTGACCGAGCCGCGCTTCCGCCCAGACGTCCTCGACATCCACCGCCCCTACACGGCGGCGGCGGACCGCTATGAGGGAGCCCATTTCCGGCAGGTCGGAACCTCGGGTCTCTACCTGCCGGCGATCTCGCTCGGGCTGTGGTGGAACTTCGGTGACAACATCCCGCTGGACGACCAGCGCGCCCTGTTGCGGCACGCCTTCGATCGGGGCATCACGCACTTCGACCTGGCGAACAACTACGGTCCGCCCTACGGATCCGCGGAGAAGAACTTCGGCCGCATCTTCGCGGAGGACTTCCGGCCCTATCGCGACGAACTGATCATCTCGTCGAAGGCCGGCTGGGACATGTGGCCGGGACCCTACGGCGACCTCGGCAGTCGCAAGTACATCCTGGCGAGCGCCGAGCAGTCGTTGACGCGGATGGGACTGGACTACGTCGACATCTTCTACTCCCACCGCGTGGATCCGGTCACCCCGGTCGAGGAGACCATCGGCGCCCTGGACACCCTGGTCCGCCAGGGCAAGGCCCTCTACGTCGGGATCTCCTCGTACAGCGCGGAGCGCACCGAGGCCGCGATGGACATCGCCCGGGAGCTCGGCACGCCGCTCGTGATCCACCAGCCCTCGTACTCCATCCTGAACCGCTGGATCGAGGACGGCCTCACCGAGACGCTCCGCGAGGAAGGGATGGGTGCGATCGCGTTCACGCCGCTCGCACAGGGGCTGCTCACGGACAAGTACCTGGGCGACGGCACCGCCGCACGCGCCCAGAAGCGCGGCTCGCTGCCGGACAAGCCCCTCAGCGATGAGGGGCTCGCCGTCCTGCGCGCCCTGAACGACCTCGCGAGAGAACGCGGGCAGAGCCTCGCCCAGCTCGCGCTGCAGTGGGTGCTCCGCGACGGCGTCGTGGCCTCGGCGCTCATCGGCGCCTCGCGTCCGGCGCAGCTCGACGAGAACCTCGCCGCCCTGGACGCGCCCGAGCTGACCGCGGCGGAGATCGCCCGCATCGACAGCATCGCCGGCGCGGGCCTCGACGTGAACCTGTGGTCGGTCTCATCGGAACTGTGAGCCGATGAGCATCGCAGAGGAGCAGTCGGACGAGCAGCCGCTGCAGCGCGTGCACGTGCGCGCACCGGGGAAGGTCAACCTCTTCCTCGGAGTCGGAGATCTCGACGAGGACGGCTACCACGAGCTCTCCACGGTGTTCCAGGCGGTGTCGCTCTACGAGGATGTGATCGCGACGCACGCCGACGACTTCACGATCAGCGTGTCGGGCGTCGCGGATCCGTCCACGGTCCCGCTCGACGACCGAAACCTCGCCATGCGCGCGGCCAAGGTGCTCGCCGCGGCCACCGGCTACGACGGCGGTGTGCATCTGGACGTGCACAAGACCGTGCCCGTCGCGGGCGGCATGGGGGGAGGGTCCGCCGACGCCGCCGGCGCTCTCGTGGCCTGCAACGAACTGTGGCGCACGGGGCTCGACCACGGTCGCCTGCACGAGCTGGCGGCCCGCCTGGGCGCTGACGTGCCCTTCTCGCTCATGGGCGGCACCGCCGTCGGCTCGGGGCGCGGCGACGTGCTGACGCCGGCGCTGTCGCGGGGCCGGTACGAGTGGGTGCTGCTCCTCGACGACGAGGGGCTGTCCACGCCGGCGGTGTACCGCGCCTTCGACATGGTCATGGCCGAAGACCTGCAGAGCGACCCGGAGGGCCACGCTCAGCGGCGCCGGCTGGACCCTGTGCAGGTGCCGTCGTCATTCTTCGAGTCCCTGCTGTCCGGCGAGGCGTTCGAGCTCGGGCAGAGTCTGCGCAATCAGCTGGAGGCCGGATCCTTCCGGCTGCGGCCGTCGCTGGAGGAGCTCATCGACGAGGTGGTCGGCGGGGGCGGCGGGCCGGTCGTCGGAGGGATCGTGTCGGGTTCCGGCCCCACCATCGCCTTCCTCTGCGAGACCGCCGAGGGCGCGGACGCCACGGCCGAGCGACTGCGCGGATCGGGGCGCACGGCCCTGCGCGCGCACGGGCCGGTGCGCGGGGCGCACGTGGTCTCCGCTGACGACTGAGCCGGGCAGCGTGCGCGCCGAGGGCTGCGACCCCATAATGGACTCAGCCATGTGACCGTGCACATCGAGGAGGCTATGCATGTCGACCTCCTCCGAGCGTGCCCGGATGCCCAGCATCCGCGACGTCGCGCGGCTGGCCGGCGTCTCGCATCAGACCGTCTCGCGCGTGCTGAACGACCACCCCAGCATCCGGCCGGAGACCAAGGACCGGGTTCTCGACGCGATCCGCGTGCTGGATTACCGACCGAACGTGGCGGCGCGAGCGCTCGCCACGAGCCGGTCGAACCTGCTGGGCATCCTGTCCGCGACGACGGGGGAGTTCGGCCCGACGTCCTCCATCGCGGCGATCGAGGATGCCGCGCGGGCCGAGGGCTATTCGGTGAGCACGCTCAATCTGCCCGACACGACGCCCGAGGTCATCGGCGCGGCGGTGCGCCAGCTGGTGCGGGAGTCCGTCGACGGGATCGTCGTGCTCGCGCCGCAGGTGCGCGTGTTCAACGTGCTGCGGGGGATGGCGGTGTCGGTGCCGTTCGTCAGCCTGCAGACCGCGTCCGGCTCCGACGGGTTCAGCCACTCCGCGGATCAGCTCGCCGGAGCGCGAATGATCACCGAGTACCTGATCCGGCTCGGGCACAGCGACATCCTGCATCTGGCGGGGCCCCAGGACTGGATCGAGGCGGAGTCGCGCATGCGCGGCTACCTCGACGCGATGCGCGATGCCGACCTGCCGACGATCCCGCCCATCCGCGGCGACTGGACGGCCGACTTCGGATACTTCGCGGGCCAGGAGCTCGCCCGGCGACGCGACTTCTCGGCGGTGTTCGCCGCGAACGACCTCATGGCGATCGGGCTCATGCACGGCTTCCGAGACGCGGGGTTGCGGGTGCCGATCGATGTGAGCGTCGTCGGTTTCGACGACATTCCGGTGGCCGCACATGTCGCGCCGCCGCTGACCACGGTGCATCAGGACTTCGCCGAGCTCGGCCGACGTGCGGTGCAGATCCTGCTGGCGCAGTTGCGCGGGGAGACGGTGCCGACGTTCGGACCGGTCGTCCCGGTGCTGTGCGGACGCGAATCCGCCGCGTCACGGTAGGGACACGAAATGGGCGGTGTGACTTGACACTGTCCGCCCGGGCGGTGCACGATGTATCCCGATGTGAACGGTAACATTGACCGTAACATCACCGGACCTGGTATCGAAGGAGATCCGTGAGCGAGACGACGACGCTGCCCACTGTGGCCGGACCGATCCTCGAGATGCGCAGCATCACGAAGGAGTTCCCGGGTGTGAAGGCCCTCTCCGATGTGTCGATCACTGTTCGCACCGGCGAGGTGCACGCCATCTGCGGTGAGAACGGCGCGGGGAAGTCGACCCTGATGAAGGTGCTGTCGGGCGTGTACCCGTACGGCAGCTACGACGGCGAGATCCTGCTCTACGGACAGGAGCAGCGCTTCAAGGACATCGCAGCCAGCGAACACGCCGGAATCGTGATCATCCACCAGGAGCTCGCGCTCATCCCCGAGCTGTCCATCACCGAGAACATCTTCCTCGGCAACGAGATCCGCCGCGGCGCCCGCATCGACTGGACGGCGCAGAAGCAGCGCACGGTCGAGCTGCTGGCCCGCGTCGGCCTCCGGGAGGACCCCGACGTCGCGATCAAGCACCTCGGCGTCGGAAAGCAGCAGCTCATCGAGATCGCCAAGGCGCTGAACAAGGACGTCAAGCTGCTCATCCTCGACGAGCCCACCGCGGCGCTCAACGAGAACGACTCGCAGCACCTGCTCGACCTGATCCTCGGCCTGAAGGCGAAGGGGATCACGTCGATCATCATCAGCCACAAGCTCAACGAGATCGAGCAGATCGCCGATGAGATCACGATCATCCGCGACGGACGCACGGTCGAGACGCTCGACGTCGGCCGTGGGGAGATCAACGAGGACCGCATCATCCGCGGCATGGTCGGCCGTTCACTCGAGAGCCGCTATCCCGATCGGACCCCGGAGATCGGCGACGTCTTCTTCGAGGTCAAGGACTGGTGGGTGCGCCACCCCAGCGTGTCCGAGCGCATGGTCGTGAAGGGCTCCAGCATCGAGGTGCGCCGCGGCGAGGTCGTCGGCATCGCGGGCCTCATGGGCGCAGGCCGCACCGAGTTCGCGATGAGCATCTTCGGGCGCTCCTACGGCCAGTTCCTCTCCGGCACGATCATCAAGGACGGCCAGGAGATCTCCCTCCCGGACGTGCGCAGCGCGATCAGGCATGGGCTCGCCTACGTCAGCGAGGACCGCAAGGTCCTGGGCCTCAATCTGCTGGACACCATCAAGCGCTCGATCGTATCGGCCAAGCTCTCCAAGATCTCCCGCAACGGCGTCGTGAACGACGTCGAGGAGGCGCAGATCGCGGAGCGCTACCGCAAGTCGCTTCGCATCAAGACGCCGACCGTCGACCAGGGGGTCGGGACGCTCTCCGGCGGCAACCAGCAGAAGGTCGTGCTGGCGAAGTGGATGTTCACGGATCCGGATCTGCTGATCCTGGACGAGCCCACCCGAGGTATCGACGTCGGCGCGAAGTACGAGATCTACGGCATCATCAACGAGCTCGCCGCACAGGGCAAGGGCGTCATCGTGATCTCCAGCGAGCTGCCCGAGCTGCTCGGCATGTCCGACCGCATCTACACCGTGTTCGAGGGACGCGTCACCGACTGCCTCCCCGCATCCGAAGCCACCCCGGAGGCGCTCATGCGCAGCATGACCTCCCTGACGCAGAAAGCATCCGCATGAGCACCATGACCACTCAGACCCCGCCGACGACGACGCCGGCGCCCGAGGAGGGCTTCCGCTTCCGCGACCTCGGCAAGATGATGGGCGGCGGCCAGTCCACCAGCCGTCAGTTCGGGATCCTCGGATCCCTGGTCGTGATCATCATCATCTTCCAGATCTGGACCGGCGGGCTGACGCTCTCGCCCGGCAACCTGATCAACGTCGTCAGCCAGTACTCCTACATCCTGATCCTCGCGATCGGCATGGTGATGGTCATCATCATGGGCCACATCGACCTGTCGGTCGGCTCGGTCGCCGCGTTCGTCGGCATCATCGTGGCGCAGTCGATGGCGAACTGGCACTTCCCGTGGTGGGCGGCGATCCTCCTCGGCCTGGCGCTCGGCGCCCTGGTCGGCGCCTGGCAGGGTTTCTGGGTCGCGTTCGTGCGCGTGCCCGCGTTCATCGTGACTCTGGCGGGCATGCTGTTCTTCCGCGGTGCCAACCAGTGGTTCGGCCAGTCGACCTCGGTCGCCGTGCCCGCGGACTTCCAGTGGATCGGCGCCGGCTATCTGCCCGAGCTCGCCGTGCCCCTCGCCTTCAACGTGCTCACGATGGTGCTCGCGCTGCTCGCGGTGGTCTGGGTCGTCGTCTTCGAGGTCTTCCTGCGTCGCTCGCAGCGCAAGGCCGGCACCGAGGTCGCACCGGTCTGGGTGAGCGTCGTCAAGGTCGTCATCCTGTCCGCGCTGATCCTCGTCGCTGGCTGGCTGTTCGCCACCGGCCGTCCGGGCACGAGCTTCCCGATCTCCGGCGTGATCCTGCTGCTGCTGGTCATCGTCTACACGTTCGTCACCCGCAACACCGTGTTCGGCCGCCACCTCTACGCGGTCGGCGGCAACCGTCAGGCCGCGCGCCTGAGCGGTGTGAAGGACCGCTGGACCGACTTCTTCGTGATGATGAACATGTCCGTGCTCGCCTCTGTCGCCGCCATGATCTACGTGGCCCGTGCGACGGCCTCCGGCCCGCAGGACGGCAACGGCTGGGAGCTCGACGCGATCGCCGCGGTGTTCATCGGCGGCGCGGCCGTCTCCGGCGGCATCGGCACCGTGATCGGATCCATCATCGGTGGTCTGGTCATGGCGTTCCTCAACAACGGCATGGCGCTGCTGGGCTTCGGCGCGGACGTCGTCTCGATGGTGAAGGGCCTCGTGCTGCTGCTCGCGGTCGCCGTCGACGTCTGGAACAAGCAGCAGGGCCGCCCGTCCCTGACCGGTTTCATCACCCGACGGTTCTCCCGCGCGGAGGAACCTTTCAGCACCACCGCTCCCGGCAGCGCGAGCGGCAAGTAAAAGAGGTCCGGGCCGTTCGCGGCACGATCCTGCATTCACCTGAGATGCACACACCAAGAGAGAAAGAGATCCCAATGAAGAAGATCCTCCTTTCGGCGACAGCGGTCGTCGTCGCGGGTGCCTTCGCCCTCACCGGCTGCTCGTCCGAACGCGGCGGAACCCCCGCTTCGAGCGGTGCGGCAGCGAAGGGCTTCGCCGCCGACGCCAAGATCGGTGTCGCCCTGCCGGACAAGACCAGTGAGAACTGGGTGCTCGCGGGCAAGCTGTTCACCGACGGTCTGACCAAGGCGGGCTTCAAGCCCGACGTGCAGTACGCGCCGGCCAGCAACACGGTCGCCGAGCAGCAGAACCAGATCCAGGCCATGGTCACCGGCGGTGCGAAGGTCATCATCATCGGGGCGAAGGACGGCAAGCAGTTGTCCACCCAGGTCAAGGCGGCGCACGATGCCGGCGCGACCGTGATCGCCTACGACCGCCTGATCGAGAACACCGACGCGGTGGACTACTACGTCGCGTTCGACAACTTCAAGGTCGGCCAGCTGCAGGGTCAGGCCCTGCTCGACGGTCTCGCCAAGCGCGCGGGTCACCCGGCGCCGTACAACATCGAGCTGTTCTCCGGATCCGCCGACGACGCGAACTCGGCGGTCTTCTTCAAGGGCGCGATGGATGTGCTCGAGCCGAAGATCAAGGACGGCACGCTCAAGGTCGTCTCGGGTCAGACCGAGATCACCCAGACCGCGACCGACGGCTGGAAGGCGGAGAACGCGCAGCGCCGCATGGACGCGCTGCTCACCGCCAACTACAGCTCCGCCACGATCGACGGCGTGCTGAGCCCGAACGACACCCTCGCCCGCGCCATCATCACCTCGGTGCAGCAGGCCGGCAAGCCCGTCCCGGTGGTCACCGGTCAGGACTCCGAGGTCGAGTCCGTGAAGTCGATCATGGAGGGCGTGCAGTACTCCACGATCAACAAGGACACGTCGCTGCTCGTCGCCCAGGCGATCAAGATGTCGCAGGAGCTGCAGAAGGGCGAGAAGGTCGACGTCAACGACACGAAGTCGTACAACAACGGCGTCAAGGTCGTCCCGTCGTTCCTGCTCGCGCCGGTCATCGTGACCAAGGACAACGCCGCCGAGGCGTACGCCAACGTCCCGAACCTGCTCGACGTCGTGAAGTCGTACAACAAGTAAGTTCCTGCACCAGGCAGGGAGCTGAGGAGGGCCGCGCGGTTGCACCGCGCGGCCCTTCCTCGTTCCGGGGACGGGGCCCGAGACGGCGGCGATCGGATGCGCCTAGGCCACGTCGGGTCGGACTCGTCGTCGCAGCGAGCTCGCCGCCGTCCGTGTCGCGCGTGCGGCGCGGCGCAATGCCGCGCGCGGTCGCGTCGCCGATCCCCATCGCCAGCCCTTCGCATCGGCGAACTCGACCAGCTCGACGTCGTTCGGCTCCTCCGATGCCAGCAGCTCGACGTAGTAGCGCGCCCGCTGCGCCAGATACGGTTCGCGTCGGAACACGTGCGGCACGAACTCCTCGAGACGGCCCGCCACCTCGAGGGTCAGCATGGTGCGCATGCATTTCCAGCAGCGTGAGCAGTTCGTCGTCCGCGCCGGGTCGGGATCGATGCACACGTCGAGGTATCGCGCGTGGGGCGTTCCCGCGAGGGCGAGCGTCCTCTCGATGCGGGACAGGCCGGAACCGGTCGATTCGAGCGTCAGTGCGGGGGTCGACAGCAGCGGGAACGTCATGGCGCCCGCCAGGCCGATGTCGCCGTGCAGCGGCGGCATCCGCACGTTCCGGTAGGCGCCTTCGGATGCGTGGTACGAGCGTCCGACGCCCCCGTTCAGCAGATGCACCGCGGCCGCATTCCGGAACGTGGCCGTCTCCATGAACCCCATGTGCGGGTAGTGCACCGCGATGTTGCTGTCGACGCGGAGGAACGGAAGACCGAGATCGGCGGCGAGGGGCGCCAGCGCCCGGTAGCGCGTCTCCCACAGTGCGCCACCGCCGTCGCCGTGGGCCCCCACGTTGTTGTTCAGAAGGTGCGTGATCCGCATGCCGGACGGCACGCCGGGGCGGAGGGCGTACTCCATGAGCGTCGCGAAGCTGTCCACGCCCCCGGAGAAGCCGGTCACGACTCCGGCCGGGGCGGATCCGGCGGGGAGGACATCATCCGCCGTCACGGCGACTCTGCGGTAGCCGGGATGCACCGATCGGACGAGCGGCTGAAGGTCGTGGTTCAGCCGGTGCAGCAGGCTGTCGGTGACCGTCCCGCCCACGTGGAGGTCGCGCCCGTACCGCATCGCCGGAAGCAGAAGGGCGACGGCGACGTGGTCGGCTCGATCTCCGAGGATCGCCTCGTGCTCCCCGGCGACCGAGAACCACAGCGGATCCGCTCCCTCGATGTCTGCGGACACGCGCACCTCTCCGCTCCCGTCGCGGATCCGGCGGGGCGCCGCGGTGAGCAGGTGAGGCAGGGGATCGAGCGCCACACCGGAACAATACCGATCCCGCACCGCAGCGTGATACCGATCCCGCACCGCAGCGTGATAGGAGTGAGGGGACTCCGCGCGAGTGCATCATCATCCGTGGTCCGCGCGCGGCTCCGACTAGACTGGGCGGCGGATCGACGTCGCTCCACCACCCCACTTCCCTCTTGAACAAGGAGCACCCTGTGGCACTGATCGAGGCTGTAGGCGCACGCGAGATTCTCGACTCCCGTGGCAACCCGACCGTCGAGGTGGAGGTGCTCCTCGACGACGGCATCGTGCAGCGCGCCGCCGTGCCGTCCGGTGCGTCCACCGGTGCCTTCGAGGCGTACGAGCTGCGCGACGGCGACAAGAGCCGCTACGGCGGCAAGGGCGTGCTGAAGGCCGTCGAGGCGGTCATCGACGAGCTCGGGCCCGCGATCGAGGGCGTCGAGGCCAGCGAGCAGCGCATCATCGACGAGATCCTCATCGAGGTCGACGGCACCGACAACAAGAGCCGTGTGGGTGCGAACGCGATCCTCGGCGTGAGCCTCGCGGTCGCCAAGGCCGCGGCCGACTCGGCAGATCTGCCGCTGTTCCGCTACCTGGGCGGCCCGAACGCGCACCTGCTGCCCGTTCCCCTCTTCAACGTCATCAACGGCGGCTCGCACGCCGACAACGGCATCGACATGCAGGAGTTCTTCCTCGCCCCGATCGGCGCCGACAGCTTCTCCGAGGCGCTGCGCTGGGGCACTGAGGTCTACCACGTGCTCAAGGGCGAGCTGAAGGCCGCGGGCTTCGCCACCGGCCTCGGCGACGAGGGCGGCTTCGCCCCCGACCTGCCCAGCAACCGCGAGGGCCTGGAGTTCCTGGTCAAGGCGATCGAGAAGGCCGGCTTCACGCCGGGCGCCGACATCGCGCTGGGGCTCGACGCCGCCGCCACCGAGTTCTACAACGACGGCGTGTACCGCCTCGACGACAAGGACTGGGACGCCTCCGCGCTCACCGACTACTACGTGGGCCTGGTCAAGGACTTCCCGATCGTCACGATCGAGGACGCGCTGGCCGAGGACGACTGGGACGGCTGGAAGGGCCTCACCGAGAAGCTCGGCTCGGCGATCCAGCTCGTCGGCGACGACCTGTTCGTCACCAACCCGGAGCGCCTGCAGAAGGGCATCGACCTGGGTGTCGCCAACTCCCTGCTGGTCAAGGTGAACCAGATCGGCACGCTGTCCGAGACGCTCGACGCGATCAGCCTGGCGCACCGCTCCGGCTACACGACGATGCTCTCGCACCGTTCCGGCGAGACCGAGGACACCACCATCGCCGACCTCGTCGTCGCGGTGAACTCGGGCCAGATCAAGAGCGGCGCGCCCGCTCGGTCGGAGCGCGTCGCCAAGTACAATCAGCTTCTGCGCATCGAGGAGGAGCTGGGCGATGCGGCGGTCTTCGCCGGGCGTTCCGCCTTCCCGCGCTTCAAGGGCTGAGCGGCACATCCGCACATTGCTGGTCTTGTCACCGGCCAGGGGCCGCTGACGGCCTGTCTGGTCATCGGGCCGGTGGCTGATCGATACGGAGGAGGAGTCATGACGACACGTCGGACTCCTCCTTCGTCGTCCGCCCCCGCTGCCTCGGGAGTCCGCGCGGCGGGACGCGCCGACCGGCCCGCTCCCGACCGGGCCGTCGACGTGCGGAGCTGGGTCGGCGGCATCCGGCTCAGCGGCTTCATGGTCATCATGCTGTCGCTCGTCGTGCTCGGCGCGTGGGTGCTCGTGCCCACGCTCGGCACCTATCTCGACCAGAAGCAGCGGATCGCGGCCCTGGAGCACTCGGTGCAGGTCACGCAGAAGCAGATCGACGATCTCACCGCGGAGCGCGAGCGCTGGAACGACCCGGCGTACATCACCGCGCAGGCCAGGGAGCGCCTGTTCTACGTCAAGCCGGGCGAGGTCGTCTACCTCATCGACAACGACATCGATCCCGCCGCGCAGCCCGTCGAGCAGGCCGCCGTCAGCGACACCGCGCAGGTGAAGTCGTCCGACTGGGCGGGCCAGCTGCTGCGCAGCGTGACCGGGGCGGGCCTTGCCAAGACCGCCGCGGGCTCGGCCGCGCGCTGAGGCGTCCCGCAGGCGGACCCCGTACCCTGGAGGGGTGACCACGCCGCCCTTCGCCCCGCCCACCGACGCCGAGATCGCGGTCGTCTCCGCACAGCTCGGCCGCGACGCCAGGGGAGTCGTCGGGATCGCCGCGCGCTGCGTCTGCGGCAACCCCACCGTCGTCGCGACGCTTCCGCGACTGGCCGATGGTTCGCCGTTCCCCACGTTCTACTACCTCTCGCACCCGGCCGCGGCCGCCGCGATGTCGACCCTCGAGGCCGAGCACGTGATGCCCGAGCTCGCCGCGCTGCTCGAGGAGGAGGACGCCGCAGCCGCCTATCTGCAGGCCCACCAGGCCTACCTCGCCGACCGCGCGCAGTACGGCGACGTCCCCGAGATCGCCGGAGTCTCCGCCGGCGGCATGCCGACCCGCGTGAAGTGCCTGCACGCCCTGGCCGGCCATGCCCTGGCCGCGGGGGAGGGCGTCAACCCGATCGGCGACGAGGCCCTGCGGCGGGCGCGATGGTCGCCCGAGCGCTGCGAGTGCCTGGAGCCGGGAGCCGCCCTGGGGCGGTGAACCGAGTCCGATGACGTCGACCACACGCATCCTGAACGCCCGGCGGATCCGCTCCGCCGTGGCGGTGCTCGCGCTCGCGCTCGTGGCGCCGCTCGCGATCGGGGCGACCCCGACGCCCAGTCCGACCGACCCCGAGCGCACGGCGGAGTACTGGCTCGAGGGCGCGCACATCGACGCCGCGTGGAAGACCACCCGCGGTGCGGGTGTCACCATCGCCGTCATCGACACGGGCATCGCCAAGGGGCCGGCCCCGTTCGAGGGTGCTGTCACCGACGGCACCGATGTGTCCGGCATCGGATCCGACGACGGCCGGACGCCGCTCGGGCCGCTGGACAGCGATCACGGATCCCGGGTCGCCTCCTTGGCCGCGGGCAGGCCCAAAGCCGACGGCACCGGCATGATCGGCGTCGCGCCCGAGGCGAAGCTGCTCTCCATCTCGCTCGGATTCGGAACCACGGCGCCGGTGCCGTTCACGAAGCAGGTGGCGGATGCGATGAAATGGGCCGTCGACCACGGCGCCGACGTGATCAACCTCTCGTTCACCACGAACACGCTGGAATGGGACCGCAGCTGGGACGATGCGTTCCTCTACGCCTTCCAGCACGATGTCGTCGTGGTGGTGGCCGCGGGCAACCGCGGCAGCGGCACGGCCATGGTCGGCGCCCCCGCGACGATTCCCGGCGTGCTCGCGGTCGGGGGAGTGGATCAGCACGGCGTCGCCAGCAAGGCCGCCTCCACGCAGGGCATCTCGATCGCGGTCTCGGCCCCCAGCGAGTCGCTGCTCGGCGTCGATGCGAACGGATCGATCGAGACCTGGAACGGCACGAGCGGCGCGGCCCCCATCGTGGCGGGCGTGGTGGCGCTCGTGCGTGCGGCGCATCCGGACATGGACGCGAACAACGTGATCAACCAGATCATCCAGACCGCCCGTCCGGCGCCGCAGATGACGGCGCATCCGGATCCGCTGTACGGCTACGGGCTGATCGACGCGGCCGCCGCGGTGACCGCGTCGCTGCCGTCGGTCGATCAGAACCCGCTCGGCGACCTCGCCGACTGGATCCGCCTCAACCGCCGCGCCGAGGCTCCCGCGCCTGCCGCGCCGACCTCGACGCCGGTCGCGATCCCGCCTCTGCCGGAGGCCGATACCCCGACCAAGGCCACCTCGCCGCTGATCCCCAGCCCCGATTCGCTGCTGTACGGTACCCTCCCGCTCGTGGCGCTCACCGTGCCTGGTATCCTGATAGCGCTTGGCGTCACCGCTGCTGCCCGGCGCATCCGTTCGGCGCGCGCATCTGCACGCCAAAATCCCGATGACTGAGGAGTAAGCCTCCGTGACTGAGAGCACCGTGGCAAAGAGCGCTGCCGCGCCCAAGATCCTGATCGTGGGCGGTGGTTACGCCGGCTTCTACACCGCGTGGAAGCTCGAGAAGCATCTCCGCAAGGGCGAGGCCGAGGTCACGATGGTGGACCCGCTGCCGTACATGACCTACCAGCCCTTCCTGCCGGAGGTCGCTGCCGGGTCGATCGAGGCGCGGCACGCGGTCGTGGCCCACCGCCGCCACCTGAAGCGCACGAATGTGGTGACCGCCAAGGTCACCGGCATCGATCACGCGAACAAGGTCGCCACGATCACGCCGTCGCAGGGTGAGCCGTACGAGTTCGCGTACGACCAGATCGTCGTGACCGCCGGTGCCGTCTCGCGCACGTTCCCGATCCCCGGCATCGCCGACAACGCGATCGGGCTCAAGACCATCGAAGAGGCCGTCGCCGTGCGCGACAAGCTGCTGTCGAACTTCGACAAGGCCGCCTCGATCCCCGCCGGACCCGAGCGCGACCGCCTGCTCACGGTCATCGTCGTCGGCGGCGGATTCGCCGGCATCGAGGCGTTCGCCGAGCTGCGCTCCTTCGCATCGTCGCTGATCGCGAAGTACCCGCAGCTGTCGTTCGAGGACACGCACTTCCACCTCATCGAGGCGATGGGCCGGATCATGCCCGAGGTCTCGCTGAAGACGAGCGAGTGGGTGCTGAAGGACCTCGCCAAGCGCGGCGCGAACGTGCACCTGGACACGCAGGTCAAGGGTGCGGTCGACGGCAACGTCGAGCTCTCCACGGGCGAGGTCATCCCGTCCGACCTGATCGTGTGGACCGCGGGCGTCATGGCCAACCCCACCGTCGTGCGCGGCGGTGACCTGCCGGTCGAGGAGCGCGGCCGCATCCAGACCCGCGCCGACCTGCGCGTGGGCACCGCCGACGCCTTCGTCGAGGGGGCCTGGGCCGCCGGTGACGTCTCGGCCGTCCCCGACCTGTCCGGCGGCGGCGTGGGCGGCATGTGCGTGCCGAACGCGCAGCACGCCGTGCGCCAGGCCAAGCTGCTCGCGAAGAACCTCGTGGCGGTGCTGCGCGGCGAGACGCCGAAGGACTACTTCCACAAGAACCTCGGCGCGGTCGCCGGCCTCGGCCTCTACAACGGCGTCTTCCAGTCGGGCAACCTCGCCCTGAAGGGCTTCCTGGCCTGGATCGCGCACCGCGGCTACCACGGCCTCGCGATGCCCTCGTGGGAGCGCAAGTGGCGCGTGCTGTGGGGCTGGTGGAACAACCTGTGGCTCGGCCGCGACATCGTCGGCCTCGAGGCCGTGCAGACGCCGCGCGCCGTTTTCGACGAGTTCGCCGCCCGTCCGCGACCGGCCGCCGAGGCCGCTCCGGCCGCAGTCGAGAAGGCCAAGGAGACGGTCGGCGCCGCCAAGTAGGCCCCGTCTCGTTCAGAACGCCCCCGGATCCTCGTCACAGAGGAACCGGGGGCGTTTCGCGTCTGCAGCGGCATCGCGGCGCGAAGGCTCCGCAGGAAACGCCGTCGGAGCTGGGTGTATGTCCTCGCCGGCATGAGGGCGGATCTCGCGAGGGACGCGCGAATCGAGCACACTGCGGACTTCCGGAATTTTGGGTATTGACGCGGGAGCTTCAGGGCGAGTACCACTTGTCTCGGTATCCGCGTGGGGGAGCGCGCCTACCAGTTCTACGGAGCTGTGGCGTTCTACGGAGCTGGAGGTCTTGGTGTCGACCAGGACGGATGACAGGGGGCGGCGCGCGTCGGATCTTCCGATCGTGCGCAGCTGGCGCACACGCGCCGTGGCGCTGGTCGCCGCGTTCGCGACCGCGCTCGTCATGTCGTTCCCGGCGAGCGCCTCGGCCGTTCCGCCGGTGGCGGCACCCGCCTCGGCCCCGTCTCGGACCGCTCCCGCGACCATCGGCCTCGCTGCCGACGGCGCGAACAGCCGTGCCCGGCTCGAGGGTCTGATCGCACAGCAGCAGTTCTCCGCCTACGCGGATGCGCTGGCCGCCTACCTCGCCGAGAAGGCCGCATACGAGGCCGCACTGCAACAGGCGCAGGTGGACGCCGCGAGCCAGATCGCCACGGTCTCGGACGCAGGGACGGTGACGACGGGCACCGTCGAGGCGACGACGAGCGACACCGGCACCGTCGTGACCGTGACTCCCGCCGCGACGCCGGTGGCGACGGACCCCGCGCCGTCGAACCAGGGGTCGCAGATGCACTGCGTGCGCAGCACCGATGGCAATTCCGTCACCTGCAGCTCGGGCACGCCTGCCACCGGCTCCACAGGAGCCGGGTCGACGGGCACGGGATCCACCGGGTCCACGGGTACCGGGTCGACGGGCACGGGATCCACCGGCTCCACGGGTACCGGGTCGAGTGGAACAGGAACGACGAACACCGGGTCCACCGGCACCGGATCGACGGGCACGGGTTCGACGGGGACGGGTTCGACCGGCACCGGATCCACCGATACGTCCTCCGGAACCTCAGGGACGGGAACCGGCAGCACGAGCCCGACTCCGGATCCCTCGCCGTCGCCGATCATGGCCGACTCCGCGCCCGCCACCCCGGTGGACGCCGCCGCGGCGCTCACCCAGGACCAGCTCGACTCCGCGGTGGCCCAGGCCCAGGCCGAATGGCAGGCCGTCGACCCGAACGCGGACTTCTCCGGATTCAGCGCGACGGTCGGCGACCTCGACCCGGGATGGCTCGGCAGCGAGGACTCCGGATCCGTCATCATCGACGCGCACGCCGCGGGATGGGGCTGGGACGTGACGTTCCCCGGCGACCCCGCCTCCGCGCACATGGACCTGCTCACGGTGGTCCGCCACGAACTCGGGCACGTGCTCGGTCTCGGGCACACGCCCGGCACTGTGATGACCCCCTCGCTCTCCGCCGGCGAGAGCTACGGCGTCGACGCGTCACTGCTTCCGGCCCCCGCGCCGGCCCCCGCGCCGGCCGCGGACCCCACGCCCGCGCCCGTCGCCGGCCCCGCCGTCGACCCGGCACCTGTCGTCGACCCCGCGCCTGCCCCCGCCCCGGCCACGGACCCGACGTCCGCGCCGGCCGGTACCGCGACTCCCGCCGTCGCCACCACCACGAGCGATGCGAACGCGTCCGTCCCGGCGACCTCCACGACCGCCGGCACCACGCCGATGACCGCCGCGTCGGCCGTCAACACCCCGGGGCCGGTCCTCTGGAGCGTGCAGCTGCCGACCGGAACCGGAACGCTCGCTTTCCACGCCGACGGGACGGTCAGCTTCACCAGCGCGGCAGGCACCACCTCGACCAGCTACGCCGGCCTCACCGAGATCGACGTGCAGGGCGGGCACGACGACACTCTGGTCGTCGATCGCGGCGCGGTCGATCCCGCGCTCACCGTCCGGTTCGACGGCGGTGACGGCTACAACACCCTGAACTTCGCGGGCACGGCGGCCAGCACGGTTTCCCGGCCTCTCGACCAGCACTCCGGCACCGTGGTCCTCGACCGCACCACCGTGATCTACTCGCGCATCGCACCGATGAGCATGAACACCTCGACCGACGTGGCGTTCGACCTGGGCAGCGCGGATGCGACTTGCACGCTGTCGCCGTCGGCGACGGCCGGCAGCATGAACATGAACTGCCCCGGGGCCGCCGAGGTCACCGACTTCGTCATCCCGACGAGCTCGCTGACCATCACCGGCACCGGCAACGACATCCTGCATCTGCAGGGCGCCCTGAACCTGGCCGCGGCCAATCTGACGGTCGTGTTCCGGCAGATCCTCTTCGACAGCGGCATGACGCTCACCGCAGGCGACGTGTCGTTGACCGCGACGCAGACCGTCACCGGCGGACTCTCCAACGCCCTCTCCTGCCTGGTCAACGCAACCCTCGCGACGCACTGCGCCGATACGTCGATCGGCTTCACGAACGCGGCGATCACGGCGAACAGCCTCACCGCGACGGCCAGCTCCACGGTCACCCCCGATTCGTTCTACGGGATCATCGTGAGCGATCATGCCGCGGTGACCGTGCAGGGCGGCTCGATCCACACCACCGGAGCGCTGTCCCTGTCGGCGACCGCGACCGTGCCGGACTTCACGGCGAACAAGAAGTACACGGACAACCTCCTCCTCGACGCCGGGGCGACCGTCTCGGTGAGCGGATCCGCACAGCTCACCAGCGGCTCGACCGCCACGTTCACGACGACCTCCGATGTGCACGGCACGGCGAACCCGCAGGTCGACAGTGGCAAGAGCGAGGGCAGCGCGGGCGGCGACGGCAGCACGGCCCAGCAGGATGCGGCCGTGGCCACGGTGACCGTATTCAGCAACGCGCTGACCACCCTGACCGGCACGGCGACCCTGTCCGCCACCGGCGCAGCTGCCCTGCACGCGAACAACCACGTGAACGTGGTCGCGACCGGCGACGCCACCCCGGCGAACAGCGGCGCCGGCATCGCCGTGATCATCGTCTCCCAGAACACGACCGCCTCGATCGACTCGACCTCCGGCACGGCGATCACCGCGGGCGGGTTGACCGTCGCCGCGGACAGCGACAACACCGCGACCGCGACCGCGCAGACCAGTCCGAAGGGCTCGACCGGCAACGACAAGGGCGTCAACGACCCGAGCAGGGCGAACGGCCAGGCGCAGTCCGCCGACGGCCCCGCGGGCGGCACCAGCGGCAGCAACACCGGCATCGCGGGCGCCCTCGGCGTCGTGGCGCTCACCGGCGGCACCCACGCCTTCATCGCCCCGACCGCGGGCGCCCTCGTGATCACGACGACCGGCGGCACGCAGACCGTGCATGCCGCGGCGACGAATGTGGACGCGGCATCGGCCTCCGGTGGCAGCGCGGACGGATCCGGCGGCATCGGCATCGGCATCGCCGTGAACGTCGCGACGTTCACGACCGAGGCGTACGTCGGCGGCGGCGCCACCCTCAACGCCTCCGGCGTCACGGTGGAAGCGGTCGCCCCGGGACAGTCGCAGTACGCAGCGACCGCTCAATCCGGTGCCGCCGGCGGCGGCTCGGTCGGCGTCGCCGGCTCGCTCGCGGTCAATGTCGCGATCCTGAAGACTCTTGCCGAGGTGCGTGGAGCCCCGACCGTCAACGCGGATCTCACCCTGACCGCCGGCTCGAACGTGCGGGACCGTACGGACGCGACCTCCAAGAAGGACGGCACCGGCAAGTCCATCGGCGTCGGAGCCTCGATCTCGATCGACATCGTCGAGGACAGCACCAACGCCGGCGTGGTCAGCGGCGCGACGCTCGCCGGGGCTCACGGCCTGACCCTGAACGCGACGGGCGCGAGCGACAGCGGCACGACGGCGAAGAGCGGTGCCAAGGGTGGCGGCAGCCTCACCTTCACCGCCGTGGTCGCCCTCAACGTCGACAACGTCTCCACCTCGGCGGGGATCGCGGACGGCGCGGCCCTGCACACGACCGGCGCGATCGCCGCGCACGCGAGCCAGACCGCGAAGGCGGTCACCACGGCCACCGGCGCGACCGACGGCGGTGACCTCGCGATCGGCGCATCGTTCGCGATGACCCTGGCCAAGCACCGCTCCGACTCCTCACTCGCCCGCAACGCCGTCGCCGGCGGCGGCGACGTGAGCTTCCGGGCCGACGACGCGAGCGACACCGACACCGAGGCCACCGCGAGCGTCGCGGGCGCGAAGGGCGAGCAATCCGCGAGCGACCCCAGCGGCGACACGACCACGGTGAACGGCAAGGGCGACAGCCAGGCCGGCTTCGCCAACGGGCGTTCGACTGCCAACGGCGGCAAGGGTAGCCGCTCCACGACGCCGGCGGCGAAGTCCGGCGACGGCGCCGGCGGCAGTGGCGGCACGTCGATCAGCGTCGCGGCGGCGATCGCCTTCAACATCGTCGACTCCACGTCGACGTCGCAGCTCGCAGACGGCCAGTCCGTCACCGCGACGGGCGGCCAGGTGACCCTGGCGACCACGAACACCACGCACGCCAAGGCGATCGCGACCGGCACCGCGAGCACCGGTTCGTCGCTCACGATCGGCGCGGCCGTGGCCGTCAACCTCGCGAACATCACGAACCAGGCATCGATCGGCGTCGGCAGCACCGTCACCGCACTGAACGGCCTGATCCTCACGGCACTGACGAACACCGTCCCGAACGCGACCCACACGATCGACGCCGAGGCCACGGCGGGTGCCTCCAGCTCCGACGGCACCCTGGGCCTTGCCGGCGCCTTCGCCATGAACCTGCTCAACGAGAAGACGATCGCGGCCGTGTTCGCTTCGCCGGCGGGCGGCGGCGGGGTGCACATCACCGGCGTCGGCGACGTCGTGATGACCGGCACCTCGTCGGGCAGCAGCACCACCAAGGCGGCCGCCCAGCAGGAAGGCGGAGCGACCGTGGGGATCGGCGCATCCGTCGCGCTCAACCTGGTCAACAACGACGTCTTCACCGGCTTCGACCTGAACAGTTCTGCGGCCAACGGCCCCCCGGTCACCGGAGCGCGCAACATCACGCTGAACTCGACCAACGCCGATGCGCTGACGAACGAGACCGACGCGGGTGGCAAGGGCGGCAATGTGACCGTCACCCCCTCCGTCGCGGTATCGATCGCGAACGAATCGTCGCAGGCTGCCCTGGGGGCCGGGCCCACCATCCAGGTGACCGGAACCATCACGGTCGGCGCCACCTTCACCGGTGCCGTCGACACCACCGCCAAGGGCGACACCACTGTCGGATCCACCGCCGGTATCGGCCTCTCGCTGGCCCTCGCCGTCGTCAACCACACCGTCGACGCGCACACCGACCGCAGCCTGCAGGCGGGCGACGCCATCGGGTTCACGGCCACCGGCAGCTCGCAGACGAGGAGCGAGGCGGAGGCCTCCGCGAGCGGCGCCTCGGACGACGGCCAGGACACGAATAGCAAGGCCGATGACAACCTCGGCAACGCGAACAAGACGCAGAAGGACAACAACGCCGCGGGCAAGGATTCGGGCAAGACCTCGACCCCGAAGACCGGCACCGCCGACGGCCAGGACAACAGCGGCGGATCGAGTTCTCCGTCCCTGTCGGTGGCCGCGGCACTCGCGATCAACATCGTCACCACCGTCAGCACCGCGACCGTCGCCGATGGCCTGAGCATCACGGCAGGCGGGGTGCTCACCCTGAAGAGCTCGGCGCACACCGACTCCTCGGCGCACGGCAAGGGCGACACCACCGCGAAGGCGGCCGTCGGCGTCGGCGCGGGCGTCGGCGTCAATGCGGTCGACATCACGAACCGGGCCTCCACCGGCGCCACCACGATCGTCGCGACCGGCCTCGACGCCGAAGCCGGCATGACGGACATCGCCGACCCGGACAACCACGACGTGCTGCGGCACTGGAACGGCACCTCGTGGGACATCATCGACCGCGGCAAGGACCTGCCCGGCCCGTACGCGGGGGAGTACTTCCGGCTCACCGCCGACGACGGCTCGAACGGCAAGGGCGTGTACCAGTACTCCGCCGGCGGCAGCTGGGGCAGCGCGGTGGTCGCCGGGGCCGTGCCCGAACAGGGCAAGCTCGACGATTGCGCGCACGCCTCCACCCCGGCCTTCTGCGTCCTGACCGCGCCGAACGCCGGCCACCCGCAGGGCAGCCTTTACCGCTGGGACGGCTCCGCCTGGCAGTACGCCGGCGACCAATCGGGCGAGAAGCTGCCGACCGACGGGCCGAAGGACAAGGACTACTACCAGCTCACCGCCGACGACGGGCTCGGTCACACCGCGGGCCTGTATAGGTTCGCCAGCGGCGGGCACGCGTGGAGCTCGCTGGGCAGCACGTTCGACCACGGCATCGACCTGCCGGGCTCGCCGACCACCGACCAGATCTTCCGCCTCGACGAGCACGAGTTCGAGGCGCAGGCCGAATCCGGCGCGGGCGACTCGACCACGATCGGCGTCGCCGGATCCGTCGCGATCAACATCGTCAAGAGCCGCACCGAGGCCGTCATCCCCGCCGGTGCGTCGATAACGCTCAGCAGCGAGGATCTCACGCTGAAGAGCCGCAGCACCGAGCGCGACGCGGCCAAGGCGACGAGCAAGGCCGAGGCCGGCGACTCGGTCGGTGTAGGCGCCTCGGTCGCGATGAACATCCTCGCCGGCCAGGATCCGGTGACGAACCTCCCGGCGAACCGGGTGCGCTCCGAGGTCGCGAACGGCGCGACCATCTCGGGCGGCCGCAACGTCGAGATCGAGGCGAAGGGGTGGCGGCAGATCTCGACTGAGGTCGAGGCCGGCACGAAGACCAGCGGCGACAACCCTGCGATCACCCCGGCCGTCGCGCTCGTCGTGAGCAACCACGAGACCGTGACCGCCCGTCTCGGCACCGGAACCGCCCTGACGGTCGCGGGCACCGTCACGGTCAGCGCCGAGCACACGAACGAGGTCGACACCTCGGGCAAGGCCGAGGCCGCGAGCAAGGACGTCGCCGTCGGCGCCATCGTCGCCCTCAACGTCATCCTCGACTGGAACACGCTCGCAGCGGTCGACCGTTCGATCAGCGGCACCTCGGTCACAATCGAGGCGACCTCCGAGCTGGCCGACGCGGCCAACGCCACGGCGAGCGCCCGCGGCAGCAGCGACGGCGACAACGACTCCGACAAGAAGTCCGACCAGCAGATCAAGGACAACCCGAACGCGTCGGGCGCGACCGCCGGAAAGAGCACCCCGAAGTCGAACGACCAGACCACCTCGGCGAACAGCAGCTCGAGCGGCAAGACCGGCCAGAGCGGCGGCGGCACCGGCATCGCCGCGTCGATCGCCTGGAACTGGATCGAGGCGACCAACGAGGCGCGCATCGGCGGCGGCATCACGGTGACCGCCACGGGCGGCGCGGTGAAGGTCAGCGCGTCCGATCTGACCGGCAACACCGCGAAGGCCATCAGCACCGCGTTCGACCTCACCTCGGGCAGCACCGAGATCGGCGCCGCGGTCGGCTTCAACTACCTGAACCTGGCCAACAAGGCGCACGTGCTTCAGGGCGCCACCGTGACCGGAGCCGGCGTCACCGTCGAGGCGATCACCCCCACCGGCAAGCACGACGACTTCATCATCTGGGCGTTCGCCGCCGCCGGCGGCAAGTCCGGCACCAGCTTCGCCGCGTCGGCGGGCATCAACGTCCTCAACCTGTACACGGCGGCACGGATCGGCCAGGGCGCCACCGTCACCTCGACCGCGGGCATCGACGTCAACGCCGTCACCGACATGCGCCTGCTGAACCTCGCGCTCTCCGGTGCGCTGTCGACGAGCGGCAAGGGCATCGGCGGCGCGTTCGCCGTGAACATCCTGCCCGCCGTGTCGACGGTCGCCTCGGTGTGCTCGGGGACGGATCCGACGACGGATCCCGACTGCACCGGCTCCTCCGCCGTGACGACTCTGCAGGCGTCCGGCGCGATCGGGGTCACCGCGCACCAGACGTATGCCCCGCTCGCCCCGAGCACCGGCAACAGCACGATCGACAGCCACCTGCCGGCGTTCTCGTCGTTCGCGCTCGGCGGCGCGGTCGGCGGCGACGGACTCGCCGTGAGCGCGACCATCGTGGTGGACGTGCTCCTGTTCGACACCGAGGCGTACATCGGCGACAGCGCGAAGGTCAACCAGACCACGACGGGCGACTCCGGCCAGTCCGTGACCGTCTCCGCCCAGGACGACACGAACATCGTGGACGTCTCCGGCGGGCTCGCCCTCAGCGGAGGATCCGCGTCGGTCGCCGGATCCATCATCGTCCTCGTCATGACGAAGGACGTGAAGGCGCGGATCGGGGCGGGCGCGAAGGTCGCCGCGGGCGGCGGGGTCGCGGTCACCGCGGTCTCGACCGAGAACCTCCTCGAGATCGTCGTCGGCGGCAGCGCCTCCGACTCGAGTGCAGCGGTCGCCGGCACCTTCGCCGTCATCGTGATCAACCCGGGCGACCACGCCACCTCGGCGACCATCGGCGACAACGCGGTCGTGCACGCCGGCGGCAACATCGCCGTGACGGCCTCCGACCACGCGGACAAGCTCAGCATCGCCTCCGGCAACGTCGCGATCTCCACGAGCAGCGCCGGTGTCGGCGCCTCGCTCGCCCTCCTCGTCCGCAACGGCGACGTGGTCGCGACGATCGGCGACCACGCGGACATCGAGGCCGACGGCGCCACCGGGCTCACGGTCTCCGCCACGCAGGTCGGGGACATCCTCCTCGTCGCGGTCGCCGGCGCCGGTGGCAACAACGCGGGCGTCGCCGGATCCGTCTCGATTGACGTGCTCACCGACGTGACCACCGCCGGGATCGGCTCCAGCACCACGGTCAACTGCATCGGCGTGGGCTGCACGAACTCGAGCGCGCACACCTCGCAGTCGGTCGCCGTCACCGCGTCCGACACGACGACGATCCTCGCGCTCGCGGGCGCCGTGGCCGTCGGCGGGACGGCGGGCGTGGGCGTCGGCCTCGACGTCGAGGATCTGCACAAGACCACCTCCGCGACGATCGGCTCGTCGTCCACGGTGCACGCCAACGGCGACGTCGTCGTCACCTCGACCTCGAGCGAGGACATCACCTCGATCTCGGCGGGCGTCTCGGCCGGCGGCACGGCCGCGGTCACGGTGAACGCGGCGGTCCCCGTGATCAGCGTGACGACGACGGCCGGGATCGGATCCAGTGCGAACGTGCGGGCCGGCGGCAACGTCGTCGTCTCCGCCGACGAGGCCTTGAGCCTGTTCGTCATCGCGGGCAACATCAGCGTCGGCGGCACGGCCGCGATCGGCGCCGGCGTCGCGGTGCCCGTCGTCACCAAGACCACCAACGCGACGATCGGGTCCTCCGCGATCGTCACCGCTCTCGGCGGCGCCACCACGCACGGCACCGTCAACACGGGCGGGTACAGCACGTCCGGCGTGGACACCCGGTTCGACCCGCGCGGCTACCAGGGCAACTACCCGGGAGGCCCGCTGCCGAACGCCCCGACGCCGCAGGGCCTCATGCTCGACGGCACCACGATCAACCTCGGCTACACGCACAACTTCGTGGAGGGTCAGCAGGTCGTCTACGACGCGGGCGGTGGCAAGCCGATCACGGGTCTGTCCGACGGTGCGACCTACTTCGTCCACCTGGTGAACGGATGCGGCACGTGCATCCAGATCCGCGGGCCCAACGCCGACTCCCCGATCATCACCGGCATGTCCCTGCCCTCCGGGATGATGAGCGAATCGCAGCGCTTCATCCCGACCAACACCCCGGGCGCCGCGGGCGACGATGCGCCGCGCTTCAACGCCGGCGTCGACGTCGGCTCGAATTACATCGTGCTGCCGTACGACCCGAACGCCGCGAACGGCGACCCGGTCGTCTACAGCGCCGGCGGCGGCACCCCCATCGGCGGACTCGTGGATGGTGCGACCTACTACGTCGTCGACCACACCCCGAGCCACTTCCAGATCGCCCGCACCAAGTGCGAGGCCACGCTGAACGCCGACGACTGCGCGCACGACGGCATGGCCGTCCCTGGCGCGACCGTGCCGATCACCTTCGGCTCCACAGGCAGCGGCCGCTCGCACAGCTTCGTCCGCTCCGGTCAGCTCCCCGGCGCCGACGGCCGGCAGACCGGCCCGCAGACCATCACGACCGGCACCTCGTCCGGGTTCTCCGGGGTCGCGGTCACCGCGACCAACAGCGACTACATCGCCTCGCTCGGCGTCTCCGCGGGCGTGGCCGGAACCGTCGCGGTGAACCTGTCCGGATCCATCTCCGTGCTGACCGTGCACACGATCGCGTCGATCGGCGACCACGCCAAGATCAACTGCGCGAGCGCCGCGTGCGCGGCGAACGACGCCGCCGCCGGATCCGGCCAGTCGGTGCGGGTCGCCGCCGGCAACAACTACCGCACGCTCGGCCTCGCCGCCTCCGTCGCGGTCAGCGGCACGGCGGCGGTCGGTCTGTCCGCCGCGGTCAGGGTCGTCGAGCTGCATGCCGACGCCTACATCGACCACGACGCGACCGTCAACGCGCGGCACGACATCGAGGTCGTCTCGCACACGAGCGACGCCGTCGTCTCGGTCAACCTCGCCGCGGCGGGCGCCACGATCGGCGTCGCCGGCACGGTGGGCGTCACGGTGCTGAAGACCTTCACGAACGCGTACACGGGCAACGCAGTCACGCTGCGCTCCGACGGCAACATCGCCGTCCTCGCCTCCGACGACACGTCGCTGATCCTCGTCACCGCGTCCCTCGCCGTCGGCTGGGTCGGCGTCGGCGTGGGCGTCGACGTGGTCGTGGCCACCAAGAGCACCCAGGCGCACCTCGGCACGAACAACACCGTCGTCGTCAAGGGCACCGGAGCCGGATACGGCTGCCCGAGCACCGGCGAGGCCTGCATCGACAACGGCTCGATCGCGAACGACTCCTTCGGATCGCAGACGGTGCACGGACTCGTCGTGCAGGCCGGATCCACCGAGAAGCTCTTCGGCATCGTCGCAGGACTCGCGGCCGGGTTCGTCGGCATCAGCGGCAACGTCGGGGTGAGCATCCTCACGGTCGGCACGGGCGCCTGGATCGACGACGGAACGACCGTGAACCAGGGCTCCGGCACGATCCTCGGCGGCGTCGCGGCGAACCAGTCGGTGACGGTCAACGCGACCGATCGCCTCGACTCGCTCACCTTCGCGGGCGGCGTGGCCGGCGGGTTCGTGGGCGCCGCGGGCGGCATCGACATCGGCGTCGCGAACGTCAGCGTGACCAGCTACCTCGGCACCGCCGACGTCTGGGCGAACGGCGCCGTCGCCGTGAACGCGCTCGCCATCAAGCACGTCTCCAGCTACGCGGTGAGCGTGGGCGGCGGATTCGTCGGCCTCGCCGGCGCGGTGTCGGTCTGGTCCATCGGCACGACCCCCACAGACCAGTACAACTCGGACGCGAACGGCCCGCAGCGCGGCGCCTACTCGTCGGCGAACAGCTACACGACCGGCGACGTGGTCACCGACTCGGGGCACACCTACGTCGCCCGCAAGAACAGCGACCCCGCGCACGTGCACACGACCTCCGACGCGGCGTACTGGGAGCTGTCCGACCCGAAGAGCGCCGCCACCGGCGACAGCGGGGCCATGTCGGCACAGGATCAGGCCGACGGCACGGCCTCCGGATCTGGCGACGGCTGGGGCAGCGCACTCAGCGGCACCGCGGCGCAGAAGGTCGCGAACTACCAGGCCGGCCACGCCTACAAGAACGGCGTGATCGTCACCGACGGCAGCGGGCACTACTACCAGGCCAACGTCGCCTTCACCTCCGGCGCGTCGATCGCCGCGGACGGCACGAAGTGGACCCCGATCAACGCCCCTTACGCGAGCTACGTGTACTCGGGCGGCGACCGCGCGAACCAGGGCCTCGTCGCGGCATCGCCGGGCGGATCCGTCACGGCCGACACGTTCCACCCGACCGTCGGTCACCCGGCACCGCCCGCGGGCACCTCCGCGACCATCTACGGCACGGTGCACTCGATGCTGTCCGACGTGCAGGTCACCGCGGACGACCGCCTCGACGTCGTCGCCCTCGCGGGCGCGGCGAGCGTGGGCCTCGGCGCCCTCGGCGCCGGCATCTCCGTTCTCACGATCGGCCTGCACACCGACGCGGGCGTCGCGAACACCGCCAGCGTCTCCGCCGCCGGCATCGTGGGCGTGCACTCGAACCTCACCGAGAACGTCACCGACATCGCCGTCACCGGATCCGTCGCCGGCATCTCCGTGACGGGCCAGATCGTGGTGCTGAGCGACACCAGCTCGCAGGCCGCGCACATCGACACCGGTGCGAGCATCCCGAAGGCCGGCACGAGAATCGACGTCACGACCCTGGCGACCCGCACGATCACCGCCTACGCGGTCGGCATCACCCTCGCGGCCGGCGCGGTCGGCGTCGCGGTCGCGGTGCTGAACCTCAGCGGCGACACCACCGCCACGATCGGCGACGTCGCGATCGGATCCGGCGGGGCGATCGGCGGCCTCACCGTCACCGCGACCGATCACGTGTCGCCGAACGTCCTCGCGGTCTCGGCGCAGGGCGGCATCCTCGCCGGCATCAGCGGCATCGTCGCGATCCTGAACTACACCGGCACCACCCGGGCGGCCTCCGCCGCACACGGCACGGTCACGATCGGCGGCACCGGCGTCACGGTGAGCGCCACCGGGACGCGCACCGACATGACCCCGGTCGCCGTGAACATCTCGACCGGTGCGCTCGCGGTCGGCTTCACGCTGCTGATCGCCTCGAGCGGCCGCCACACCGAGTCGGAGCTGGGCGGCGACGTCACCACGAGCGGTGCCGTGGACGTCGAGACGAATGCGAGCAACGTCGTGACGGCCTGGACTCCGGGCGTCGCGGTCGGGGCTGCCGCGATCACCGCGATGATCCCGATCGCCACGATCTCCGGGCACACGACGGCCGAGCTCACCGGCCGGGTGGGCGGATCCGCGAGCGTCACAGTGCACGCGAGCGGCGAGAACCACGCGAAGGCGGAGGTCGACATCCTCGGCATCGCCGGTCTGTCGCTCAACGTCGGCGTCGCGAAGGCGACCATCGCGGACGGCGCCGACATCGCCGCCACCGTGAGCTCGGACGCCTCGATCGCCTCGGGCGGTACGGTCACCGTGACCGCGGACATCCACGGGACGAACACCCGCAACGAGGCGATCGCGATCGGCAAGAACCTGAGCGCCGGATTCGTCGGCGCGGGCGCCGTGTTCGCCGCGCAGGCCCTGATCGGCGGCGCCGTGCACGCCGAGCTCTCCGGCAGCGTGACGGGCTCCGCGAGCGTCGCGGTCAGCGCGATCGGCGCCAACCGGGCCGAGTCGCAGCTGCTCGTGGTGAGCGTGGGCGGCCTCGCCGGGGTCTCCGTGAGCCTGGCCGACGCCGAGATCCGCGCGGCCGCGAAGGTCGAGGCCGTCGCCGTCTACGCGGGGGCTGCCCGCACCATCACGAGCGCCGGCCCCGTGACGTTCGACGCCGAGTCGCACGACACCGCCTACACCAAGACGCAGATGGGCTCGGGCGGCGGCCTCGTCGGCATCAGCGTCAGCGTGCCGACCGCGGACGTCGCCGCCGCGACCACCGCCTCGGTCGACATCGGCGTCGACGCAGCCTCGCTGTCGGTCACCGCGGACGGCACGAACAACGCCTCCTCGGTCACCGACATGCTGAGCATCGGCGGACTCGGCGCCGGCGGCGCCAACGACGCGCACGCGACGATCCAGTCCTCGGCGCTCGTCACCGCCGCCGTCGGTGCGCACAGCACGGTCACCCTGACGGGGGCCGCGATGATCAGCGCCGTGAAGAAGAACACCGTCGTCGCCACCACCAGCAGCGTCAACGCCTCGCTCGTGATCAGCGTCGGGATCATCGGATCCACCGCGGCCGACCACGGCGGCAGCACCGCGACGTTCGGCGGCGAGCTCGTCACCGGCAGCCAGCTCACCGTCCAGACCGACGCGACGGATGCGACGACGACCACGCTCGACATCGTCTCGGTCTCCCTCGTCGTCGGCGTCTCGGTGGTCTCCGCGACCGGCGCCATCGACGGCACCGACGCGGCCACGCTGGGCGGATCGACGAACATCCACAGCCCCGGTACCGCCATCACGGTGCACGCGGGCCGCGGGGCGATCACGCTCACCAACGTCACCGGCGGCGCGGGCGGCATCCTCGGATCCGGCACGGACATGAAGGCGATCGCCACCGTCGGCGGCACGGTCTCGGCCTCCGTCGACGACGGCGCGACCGTCGGCACCGTGTCGGGTCGGCCAGGGTCCCTCGCGGTCACCGCCGACGACGCGGCCGTCGCGGGCGCCGGCGCCAAGGCGGGCGCGGGCTCGATCGGCCTCACGATCGGCGCGGCGGTCGGATCGGCCACCGCGAACCCCACCGTGAAGGCGTACCTGGGCACCGGCGTGCACGTCGTGCTCGGCACGGGAGCGACCAACGGCGTCACCGTGACCGCGATCTCGCATCGCGCGCAGGCCGTCGGCACGGCCAAGGTGGTCGGCGGCGGCATCGCCAACGTCGGCCTGCCCGGCGCGGACGCCACCACGTCGCCGACGGTCGACGCCCACGTCGGCGCGAACAGCACGATCCTCGCCGGCGGCACGGTCACCCTCGACGCGCAGTCGCTGGCCGACCCGCAGGGCGCCCTGCTCACCGACGACATCGTCGGGCTCAACGTCGACGGCGGCGCCGCGCCCTCCGACACCGTGCTGTTCCCGCAGCACGGTGTGTCCACCGGCGACCAGGTGCAGTACAGCTCCTCGAACCCGATCGGTGGGCTCCGCAACGCCCACGTGTACTCGGTCGTGGTGCCGGTCGTGAACGGCGACCCCGACCCCGACCACCTGGGCTTCGGCGTCACCTGGACGGCCGCGTCGATCGACGCGCTGAGCCTGGTGCCCGGCGCGTCCGGCGTCGACACGTCCCGGGGGCTGCTGCGCTTCAGCGGCCCGCACCACTTCGAGAACGGCGACGCCCTCATCTACCGCTACGACCCGGCGCACGCCTCGTCGATCGGCCTGACCAACGGCGGCGTCTACTACGTGCGCGTGATCGACGCCTACACGGTCGCGCTCTACGCCGCCCAGGCCGACGCGCTGCAGGCCGCGAGCGTCTTCCACACGGGCGACGTGAGCGGCAACCTGATCGGCGGCACGCCGTTCACCGTCGGCCAGCAGGTCACCTACCGCTCCGCGCCGGCGAGCACCTTCACGCACGGGGCGGGCATCCCGGCCGTGAACGGCCACCCCGCCTGCGCGTACTGCAACCACGCCGTCGACGTGACGGTCGATGGCAGCGGGCACGTCACGGGCGACAGCGGATCCGCCTACAACGTCTACCTGCCGACCGTGAACGTCGACCCGGTGACCCATGCGGTCACCCTCTCCGACCACAACCTGCACGACGGCCAAGCCGTGATCTACCGGGTCAGCGACTCCTCGCACAAGATCCCCGAGCTCACGGTCGGCGCCACCTATTACGTGATCCGGCAGAGCGCGTACGCGATCCGCCTCGCCGCGACATACTGCGACGCGGTCGGCCACGCGGGCGACGCGGCCTGCCCGAACGCATCCGTCGTGACCCCGATCCACATCTCCGCCCCGCCCGAGTCGCGCGACGTGCAGGCATTCGCCCCCGCGGGCATCGGCCTCAGCGACGGCGCCACCTACACCGTGGGCAGTCGCAACGGATCCGGCCAGATCACCCTCGCCGGCCAGTCGCTCAGCACGGCGCACGTGTTCGGCGACCAGACGCTGTACCTCGCCGGGGCGGCGCTCAGCGCGGGCACCGGCGCGCAGGAACTCGTGCTGCGGCTCACCGGATCGCTCACGGGCTCGCAGAAGCTGCTCACCGCCGACGGCTCGTCGCTGCGGGCGGCCTCGCCGCCCCCGGGCACGGGCGTGACCAACGCCGCGGCCAACGGCGGCGGGGGAGGACTGGGATCCTTCACCTCGCAGACCGCGCAGACCACCGTCAACCCGACCGTGCGCGCCTACGACGCGGCCGCGTCGATCACCGCGGGCGGCAACGTGGGCATCAGCGCCACGACGCACACCAACGCGACAGCGACCACGAGCAACGGATCCGGCGGGCTCATCTCCGGCGCCGGCGTGTCCTCGCACGTCGACGGCACCGGCAACACCTCGGCCTTCATCGGCAGCGGCCCCGACGGCATCACCGGCACCACCCCGGCGACGCAGGTGAACGCGAGCGGAGTGAACATCACCGCCGGCGGCATGGTGCGGGTGTTCTCCACCGCCATCTTCGTGGCGAACGCGGACGCCGATACGGAGAGCGGCGGACTGGCCGGCGGATCCATCGCGCACGCCGAGGTGCACCTCACCGACAACAGCGCCTCGGTGATTGGCGCCGGTGCGCACGTCGTCGGCGGAACCGTCAACGTGCTGGCCACCACCACCGGCTCGAACATCACGAGCCATGCGCGGTCGATCTTCATCGCGTTCGCCGGTTTCGCCACCGCCAAGGCGGTCTCCGAGCTGAAGAGCCGCGACACCGCGCTCATCGACGGCCAGACCGGCACGCCCACCCGGGTCGAGGGCGACAACGGCGTGGATCTGCGCGCCTTCCACAGCGGCAACACCCGCTCCCACGACGACGACCCCGAATGCTGGTGCATCGGCCCGTCCTACAGCGACGGCTACGACAACTTCGAGTTCTCGGAGACGGCCGCGGCGCATGCAGGCGTGACGGTCGAGGCGGGCACGCGGATCCAGTACGGCGTGAACACGAACGATCAGAGCCTCGACCCGGCCGACCCGTCGCCGTGGCACCTCGCGCACCCGGCCGGCCAGACGCACCTCGCGCTGTACGTGCAGGCGGAGACGAGACCAGGCGATCCGGTCGACAACACCGGCACCCGACACGTCGACTGGAACGCGGACGTCATCATCCACGAGGGACCGAGTCCGCTGCTGATCATCGGCCCGGACGGCCACGTGGTGACCGCGGTCAACATCACCGTCAACGGGGTGAGCAACCCCGCGCCGGGAACGGACTTCAGCGGCGCGCCCGTGATCGAGGTGAACGACCTCGTCAACCACGACACCGGCGACGTGCTGATGAGCTCGGGCGGCGGCACCATTCACAACACCCTCAATGGTGGCGCGAACGTGTCGAGCCACTACTGGGGAACGTTCTACTACCGCGACAACTGGGCGGCAGTGACGATCCTCAACCACTCCACCGCGCGCCTGGTGATCGACGACATCACCGTCCTGAACGTCGGCACGCCGACCGTGACCCTCGCCGCCCCCACCGTGAGCGCGATGTTCGCCATCGTCCGCCACGTCGACCCGACGCTCGTCACGATCACGAACGACGCCCCGACCTCTGCGCACGACCTGCTCATCAACGGCACGATCCTGAACCCGATCGGCGAGACCGATGTCTCCAGCACCGGATCGATCTCGTCGTCGACCGCGCGCGGCGGATCCAGCTCCCTGTTCAGCGGCCCGCACACGGACCTCATCCGCACGAACATCCTGCACCTCGTGGCCGGATCCTCGATCGCCGCGCCCGCGACCTACCTCAACATCGATCTCGTGCAATGGGCGGGGCACGACGAGGACCTCACGGCGAACTCCGGCACGAGCCAGTACCTCGACCTGCAGACGCTGCTGCGCGACCTCGCGATCGCGAACCCGCAGACGCCCGCGTACGTGATCCCGATCGACCACCTCGTCGCCGGCGAGAGCATCTTCGTACGGCTGCAAGCCACCCAGTACCAGACCTCGGTGGGCACGGTGCCCGGCATCCAGGTGACCGCGACGCCCGGGCCGAGCGGGCAGTACGTGAGCTTCTACCACCCCGACGGCGCGCACTGCTACTACGCCGACGGCTGCGTCAGCCCGCACCCGACGTTGGAACCGGGAGCCTTCGCGACCGGCGGCAGCGCCACGGACAGCACGTACGACTTCAGCCTGCTGGACGCCGGGTCGAACGGCACCCACGGTCTGATCGACGTGTTCGCCGCGAACGACGCGCCGTCGGCGACCCGGATCAACATCGTCGGCCTCGTGCTCATCCAGCAGCCGGCGTCGGGGGTGACCGCGGCCACGTACGGCACGGTCAACGCCGACACGAACGGCTTCATCACCCTCACCGAGCAGTACGGAGACCTGCGCGCGGGCCTGATCCGCTCCACCGACGACGACGTGACGCTCACCGCGCCCGGATCCATCTACGACGCCCCGCAGCCGTCTCCGAACCCGCCGAGCTCCGGGCACACCCCGGCGGCGACCACGCCGCAGGTCGTGGGCGTGAACGTCACCCTGACCGCGCAGCACGGCACGATCGGCCTCGACAGCAACTTCCTCGAGATCCAGTCCTCGGTCGACAGGTTCGGCGTCCTCAACGCGCAGGCCCCCGGCGTGATCCGCGTCTCGCAGACCACCGGCGACCTGCACGTCGACACCGTCACCACCTGCTACGGCTCCAGCGCCAGCACCTGCGCGAACATCTCGCTGACGAACTTCCACGGCTCGATCACCGACGGGCACAACCTCGGGACCGGCGGCACCAGCGCGAACGTGTTCGGCGACACGATCGACCTGCTCGCCCGGTACGGCAGCATCGGCGCTACGGACGGCACGAACGACCTCAAGCTCGACTCGGCGAAGGGCAGCGGCTGCACGAGCCACTACACACTGCTGTACCAGGGCGCGAACTACCAGAACGCCACCGATGCCCAGCGAGCCGTCACCGCGACCTGCGACGTCGCGGCCCAGGCCGACGGCAGCATCTTCCTCACCGAGGTCGCCGGCTCCATGAACGTGCTGCTCGCACACGCGGGGGAGAACACCGGCCACGTCGCCGGCCCGAACAGCGTGCGCCTCACCACGACCGAGACCGGCGCCGAGGGCAACGACATCCTGCTGCTGCACTCCGGCTCGACCCTCGTCGTGGAGAACGCCCCGCAGAGCGTGCTGCAGGGCCTGATCGAATCCGATGGCGGCAACATCGTGCTCCGCTCGGCCGACGACATCGTCACGGATCCGAGCAGCATGATCCTCGCCTTCGCGAGCACGGTCGCCGCCGTCGTGAGCGACCCGAATCAGCGGGACAACGCCACCGGCAACATCGACATCTACGGCGACTGCCACAACGCCGGCTCCGGCGCCTGCCAGATGCCGACGCTCGACACCACCGCACCCGACCCGACGATCGGCGACGGCACCGTGATCGTGCTGCGCAGCGGCCAAGCGGCGGCGGGCGGACTGCCGGGCGAGATCGCGAACGGCGCCGGCGGACTCACCCGGGTGTTCGGCAACTCCGAGGCCGACACGATCGTCTTCGACCGCACGATCCTCGTCGGCCAGACCCGCGCCTACGGCGACGGGACGCCCACCCAGGCCGGGCTGTACGCCCCGCTCTGCAACGGCCCCCCGAACACGTGCGTCGACACGTTCGTCGTCAACCGGCTCCAGTCGATGGTGCCGCTCGGCCAGCAGGTGAGCCGCGGCGCGACCCTGACCCTCGACGGCCAGTCCGGCAGCAACGTCTACTCGATCTTCACGAGCGGCAGCCAGTTCACCAGCAACAACTACGAGCTCAACGTGCTCGGCTCCCACGCCCCCGCCGACGGCACCGACACGCTCAACATCTACGGCTACGACACGTACACGGCCGGATCCCCGGACTCCACCGGCATCGACCCGAGCACCCAGCACGAGTACGCGACCAACGACATCTTCGTTCTGCGCGGCACCCCCGCCGGCATCCTCGGAGAGACCGCCGCGCGGCCCGCCCTCTACCAGGGCACCGGTGCCCACCCGGTCTCCGCGGACCCGTACTCGGCCGGATCCGGTTTCGTCGCCCTGCTGCACTCGACCCTCGCGGGCACGCAGGCGAACCTCGGCGGCACCACGACCACCGGCACCACGGGCGTCTACGGCGTCGAGCGGATCAACTACGACTCCGCGATCAACGGGGGCCTGCACGTCTACGCGCTCGGCGGGAACGACTACTTCGCGGTCGACGACAACGCCGCCGCCACCTACCTCGACGGCGGATCGGGTGACAACCAGTTCCAGATCGGCCAGATGTACGGCGAGCGCCGCAGCAGCGGCGCGGTCGCCTCGCCCGCGCCGTCCTACGGAGCCTCGGGCAACCTCGCCGCCGAGAACGTGTTCGACGTCGCGACCGTCGCCACCACGCGCGGCTGGCTCTCCCGCGGCACGAGCGCCCCCCTCGTCGCCCAGGGCGGCACCGGGAACAACACGTTCACCGTGTACTCGAACCATGCGGTGCTGCACCTCGAAGGCGACGGCGGCAACAACCTCTTCATCGTCCGCGGCTTCGCGCTCGCGCAGACCGATGCGGCCGGCAACATCATCCTCCCGGGCGGCTGCACCACGATCGAGGCGCCCGCGTGCATCCCGATCCCGATCACGACCAACGGCTACTCCACCGCCGCGCAGACCGACGTGCGCACCGGCGCGGGCAACAACCAGGTCGAGTACAACATGAACGCCCCGGTGTCCGTCGACGGCGGCACGGGCTTCAACAAGCTGATCATCCTGGGCACCGAGTTCGCCGACCACATCGTCGTGACCGACCACGGCATCTTCGGCGCCGGGGTGTCGGTGACCTTCAAGAACATCCAGGTGATCGAGGTCGACGGGCTCGAGGGCGACGACGTGATCGACGTGCTCTCCACCGCCCCGGGTGTGGCCGTGCGGGTCATCGGCGGCCTCGGCAGCAACCAGATCAACGTCGCCGGCGACGTGAGCGGCAACGTGTACTCGCGTGACATCAACGGCACGAGCGGCACGATCAACCTCGCCGTGATCACGCAGGACCAGCTCTACCAGGATGTCGTAATCCCCGGCGTCGCACTCAGCGTCGCACAGGGCTCGCAGGGCGCCGTGATCATCACGGAGCACGCGGGCGGCACGCTCGTCAAGGAGACGCAGAACGGCCAGGCTACGAGGCCTCCCATCGGCACGATCGACTCGTACAGCGTGCGGCTCGCGCAGGCGCCGACCTCGACCGTCTACATCGCGGTCACCGCCGAGCCCGACATCCGGCTGAACCGCGAGGGCAGCCCGCAGGGCGACTCGATCCTGCTCGCCACGACCCCGCTCGGATCCGTCCCGAACCCCGGCACGACCACCGCGGACAGCGACTTCTACCGGCACGTGCTGATGGACGCGCTCGCGACCGACCTGCCGCAGCGCGCACTGGTGCTCGTGTTCACGCCCGGCAACTGGCAGATCCCGCAGCTCGTCTGGGCGGGCGCGATGAACGACGCCCTCGACGATGGCCTCCGCACCTACGAGATCAGCCACAGCGTGCTCAGCGCCGACCCGGTCTTCGCCAATGCGCCCGTGCGCAACGTCGAGGTCACCAAGATCGATCCGGGCACCCCGGCGATCCTCGTCACCAACCTCGGCAACACGAACACGACCGGGATCTCGATCGCCTCCCGCTTCACGGACGGCGTCGGCAACGGTTCGACGACCTTCACGTCGAACACCGCGCACTTCACGCTCAGCGACGTCGGCCAGCCGATCTCCTCGATCGACGGCAGCGCCGCGATCCCGGCCAACACCGTCATCCTCTCGGTTGTCGACGGGCACACCGTCGTCCTGTCGGCCGCGGTCGCCGGCGCGAGCGGCATCCACTTCGCCCTGCCGAGCCGGCTCGCCGCCGTCCAGCAGTACCGCGACGGCGCGACCACGAGCGGCTCGAACCGGCTGTACTCCGCGAGCGCGGGCTTCAACGGCGGCGACGTCGGCCGCAACCTCGTCGAGGCCGACACCGGCAGCGCGATCCCCGCGGGCGCGACGATCGTCGCGGTCGCCGCGGACGGCACCTGGGCGCAGCTCTCGGTGGCCGCGGTGGCGACCGTCACCGGCTTGGTGTTCGCGATCCCGGACCGCAACGCGAGCAACCTGATCCTCGGCGGCAGCGGCAACACCACCTACGCGATCTCCGGATACGCCTCGGTCGTGCTCGCCGCTCAGCCGAGCGCGCCCGTGACCGTCACGATCACCGCGGCGAACGACGCGCGCATCTCGCTCTCCAGCACCGACCCGCGGTTCCACGTGGTCACGCCGGCGTTCGGCACGACCGCGGGCGTGTACACGATCACGTTCTCGACGTCCGACTGGTCGACGCCGGTCATCGTCAAGGAGGACGCGACCCCGCACTACAGCATCGCCGACCCGCACAACTCCTACCTGGTCGCGAGCGTCACCACCAGTGGGCCGGAGTATGTCGGCGTCGACAACAGCCTGACCCCGTGGGATGTGCTGGTCATGAACGACCTGACCCCCGCCGGGATCGTGCAGGCGCCTGCCGACATGGTCGTCACCAAGTGCGGCGACGCGCTGTGCACCGTACCCGGCCCCGGATCGAGCATCAGCATCCGCCTCGCCGCCCCGCCCAGCAAGGACGTCACGGTCGCGCTCGTGACCGACGGCCAGACCGACATCGTCACCGACGGCGTGCGGGTCACGAACGGCGCGATCGGCGCGAAGAAGACCGTCACGTTCTTCAGCGGCAACGTCACGATCGCGGGTCTCGTCGTGACCCTCGCCGCCACCGAGCTGGGCAGCTTCCTCGCCTCCGGGTTCGCGATCGGGCAGCTGATCCAGCTCACCGGGGCGGGAGCGCCGCTCACCGCGACGATCACCGGCGTCACCACGACGACCATGACCCTGAGCGCCGCGCCCGCCGCGGGGCCGCACACGGTCACGATCGGGCGGGTCGTGAACGCCGGACTCCTCACCGCCGGATCCGTGGTCTACGACGCGGCGGCCGGCACCCTGCGCCGGGCGGACGGGTCGAGCTGGCTCGACGACGGGTTCCTCGAGGGTCAGATCTTCAAGATCGGCGCCTCCGCGGTGATGCTGAAGATCCAGGCGCTGACCGGCAGCACGTCCACGAAGGTCGACATCCTGACGGTGACCGACAAGACCGCGCTCGCCGCCGTGCTGGGCGCGTCCGGCACGATGACGCTCACCCTCACCCAGTGGGCGGCGCAGGTGACGTTCACGCCGTCGAACTGGTACCAGCCGGTCGCGATGGGCGTGGTCGCCGACCCGAAGTACTCCGTCCCCCCGGGCAACGCATCGCTGCTCAGCTTCCCGAAGACCCCGCACCTGCTCTCGGCGATCCGCGGCCCGCTCTCGGTCGAGGGCGGCCCGACCGCCGGCAGCCACGCCGCGCTGCAGCTGCCGGTGATGCTGCCGCAGGAGGGCAACGCGCTCCCGTTCGGCATCGGGATCCAGCCGCCCGAGGCGCAGCAGGTCAACGTCCTGAACATCTTCGACGACGGCGCTCAGCAGAACCAGACGGGCGTGCTCAGCTCGACGACCCTCACCGGCTTCGGCATGGGCCCTGGCCTCGACTTCACCCACCACAAGGGCTACGAGCCGGGCAACCCGGCCAAGCCGACCTTCGGCGAGCCGCCGGTGTTCCCGAGCGGCATCAGCTTCGGCTCGGTCACGGTCGACCCGGCCACCGGGCAGATCCAGACCAACGCGAGCCTGTCCACGATCCAGTCGCTGAACATTCTCGAGGGCCAGGGCAACGACACCCTCACCGTGACCGGCACGCTCGTCGGCGGACCGTACACGAATGAGGACGGCACGCCCGGCACGACCTTCGTGCACGGCGGCCTCACGGCGCTGCACGGCGGCGGCGGTGCAACGCTCAGCATCACCGGCACCTTCGACCTCACGGCGACCACGATCACCCGCGACGACGGCACCGCCTGGGCGGCGGACCAGTTCGCGGTCGGCCAGCAGCTGATGTGGAACGGTGTGCCGATCGGTGTGATCACTGCGATCACCGGGGCGGTCATCACGTACGTCGGCCACGGCCCGGCGGCCGGGGCGGGCATCCACGGCACCGTCGCGGTGTTCGACCCCGCCGTCCACGTCAGCACGAACGTCCACTTCGTCGGCAGCACCCTGATCCGCACCGACATGAGGAGCTGGGTCGAGGCGGGCTTCTCGATCGGGCAGCTCGTCACGGTGAACGGCGTCGTCGTCGGCACGGTCACCGGCTTCACCGGCCCGACGCAGGACATCCTGCAGCTCACCGCGACGGTCGTCCCGCCGTGCGCGAGCGGCACGACCTGCACGGTCACGGTCGCGCAGGCCACCGCGAGCAGCAACGCCGTGCGCTACGGCGGCAACGTCTTCACGGTCACCGGCGGCGCCGGCCCCGGCCCGGGTGCGACCCCACCGACCGTCACCGGCACGTTCGCGACTGGACTCTCCGGATCCGCGCCGACGCTCACCCGCGCGAGCGGATCCTGGATCGCCGACGGCTTCGTGGACGGCATGGTGCTGCAGGTCGGCGGCCTCCCGGCCTGGACCATCACCGGTGTCACCGCCACGCTGTTGACCCTCAGCGGGCCCGCGTTCACGGACCCGACCGTCAGCGTCGCGGTGGTCGGCTACGCCCCGTCGCCGCTCGTGGTCTACGGCGCGACCTCGCAGGACGGCGTCTGGTACTCCGGCGACCCGCACACGCAGACCAGCCGGGTGTTCGGATCCAAGCCGTTCCCGAACCAGGTCGGCGTCGGCACCCCGCAGTTCGTGTTCCCGGTCGCGAACCCCTTCCGCCACGCGGGCAACAACGTCATCGACGCGAGCGCCCTGTTCGCGGGCGTCCCGAACGGCCAGGTGCCGTCGGTCGGCCTCACGATCTACGGCGGATCCGGAGACGACATCATCCGCGGCAGCCAGGCGGGCGACTTCCTCGCCGGCGGCTCGGGCGACAACACCATCTACGGTGGCCGCGGCGACAACATCATCCTCGGCGCGAACGGCGTCAACACGAACGTGATCAGCCGTGCGATCTCGTTCCCGACCGTGAACAACAGCGTCTACGAGAACGCCGACCCGCTCATCGCGGGGAACAACCTCATCTACGGCGACGTGCCCGGCGCGACCGCGACCGACCGCTACGGCGACTACGACAACATCATCTTCGGCGCGATGGGCGTCGTCGTGCAGGACACTCAGGAGGCGACTGTCGGCGTGATCACCGCGGGCCCCCTCGGCGGCACCCGCACCGTCACCGGGGCGCTCGCCTCGCACGCGCCGTCCGGCTCGGCTCTCAACGGCGTCGCGACGGTCACCTGCCAGGCCGCCTGCTTCCGTCTGACCGACGTGGGCCTCGCGATCGCCGACACCGCGGGCACGCTGCTCTCGGCCGGCACCATCATCACGGCCGTGAGCGCCGACCTCAAGACCGCCACGCTGTCGCGCAACGCGATCGCCGGCGTCTCCGTCGGCAGCGCCTCCTTCACCATCGGCCCGCCGCAGGGCTACTGCCGGCCGACCGGCGCGAGCGCGCTCAACGTCTACTGCCCGGCGAGCGGCACCACACCGTGGGGAGACGCCAGGGTCGAGAAGATCCAGACCACGCACGACATCCTCGCCGCGTACTCCGACGCGACGCAGAACCACGGCGACAACCGGATCTACGCGTCCGGCGGCGACAACGTGATCGTGGGCGGCGACGGCGCGAACGACATCCAGGGCGGACCGGGACGCAACCTCATCATCGGCGGCAGCGTCGCCCTGAACCGGGCCTCGCACCTGTTCGACTACCGCAACCCGCGCTTCCAGGACCTCGCCGGAACGCAGATCTACAGCACCACGCCCGGCTCGCTCACGCAGAGCCTCACCGACGGACTCGCGCAGAACGACCCGACCGGACACGCGTGGTGGGGCGACTTCCTCTCCGGCACCGGGGGGATCCTGCTCTCCGTCCCGCTCGGCGACGCGAACCGTCCCTCGCAGCTGCAGGACTCCGCCAACAAGGGCGCCGACTACATCGCCGGCGGATCCGGATCCGCGATGATCTTCGGCGAGTCGAACGACAACATCATCCAGGCGCACGGCTCGATCGACATCACCGCGCCCGCCTCGCCCACCGGCTACCCGACCGGCCCGAACGGCTCGCCGTCGATCGGCAGCGTCTTCGGGGGCGCGGCCACCTGCTCGTTCCGCGGATCCTTCCTCGGCAATCGCGTCGGCGCCTGCCGCGACGCGAACAACGCCCTGCTGATCAACCCGTCCGTCGACGACTATGCGGCCCTGCAGTACCGGCTGAACGGCAGCCTCGTCTTCGGCGCCCACACGATCGCCCGCACCGACGGCCTGTGGTGGGCCGACGCCGGCATCGCGGTCGGGCAGACGCTCACGGTGAACAACGTCATGGTCGGCGTGGTCACGGCCGTCAACCAGGGCACGCTCACGGTCACCGGAGCTCCGGCGCCCGCCTCGTGCACGACGCTGCCGTGCACGGTCATCGCGACCGTCGCGGCGACCGACGGCCAGAGCTACGTGGAGGGCGGACGCGGCAACAACACGATCTTCGCCAACCGCGGGCAGAACGACATCCTCGGCGGCAACTCCGACTTCTTCAGCTTGACCCTGCCGAGCGAGCGCGCGAGCGGCTCGAACCTGATCTTCGGCGGATCCGGCCTGAACGCGGGCCGCGAGGACTGCGGAGACGGCGTGCTCGATGCGACCAACCACTGCATCACGAACCCCAACGGGCACGCGCACGACGCGAACGTGATCGTCGCGAACAACGGCGAGATCGTCCGCCTGGTCGGCACGAACCGCACCTACGGTGTCGCAGGCGGCGTCGCCATGTCGGTCGGCTACCTGAACTTCAACTACGACGCGAACGGGTACACGACCGCGACCGAGCGCATCATCGCCCGCGCCGTGAACCTGCTCGACGCGACCCCGGGCGGCCCCGACCTCGCGAACCAGCCCGGCCCGCAGGTCACCGGTGCCAAGGCAACCAACGGCGTCGGCGACATCGGCGGCACCCCGATCGTGGTCGACGGCGTGCACCTCATGCGCGGCAGCGAGATCCATGCCGAGTCCGGTGACGCGTTCATCTACGGCGGCCCCGCGAACGACGTGATCTACGGCGGCGGGCAGAACGACACCATCATCCTCGGCTACGCGGACAACTGGGTCTCCGGCGGCCGAGGCGACAGCTGCATCATCGGCGGCGGCGGACGCTGCTTCGCGAGCCGCAACAGCTCGAGCTACGGCGAGCCGCTGTACGGCATCGCGCCGATCCCCGCCGCGAACCTCTCCGAGCTCATCACGACGCCCGGCAACGTGCAGCAGGCGGTCATCAACGTCGCCGGCGCCCTCACCTACACCGCGGTGCTCTGGCCGTACAACTGGGATCCGGCAGCGAACGGCAGTCCGAGCTTCTCCACGGGCTGCAAGCAGAACGCGATCTGCGACCACTACCAGCCGCGCTTCGGCCACAACATCATCTACGGCGGCTGGGGCAACGGCGTCATCCACGCCGGTCCCGGACAGTCCGCGGTGTCCGGCGCCGAGGCCCCGGAGCTGGGCTACGCCGACAACTTCGACCTGTCGGGCACTGCGATCAACCAGGCGCCGTACGAGACCGACTGGTACCACCCGTTCAACCCGGGCAACCCGGCCGGCTGGCACCCGCTCGGCGACGACGGCAACGGCAACGCCGCCCGTGCGGGGATGTCCGGCAAGTCCAGCTACTTCGACCCGTCCGACCCGCGCCGCGAGGTGTGGCTGAACTCGGTGGTCTCGAACGCCTTCGTGCTCGGCGCGCCGAACCCGCTGCTGTGCAAGACGATGGCGCTCAGCGCGACCTGCCTGCCGTTCTTCCTGACCTTCGACCCGACCGACGCGGGCCTGCCGCTCGACCTCACCTGGTACCCGGGCACGGGCGAGCCGCAGATGCCGACCACGGGGGACAAGGCGATCTTCGGCGACCTCGGCAACGACTACATCGTCGCCGGCATGGGCCGAGTGCGGGTGTACGGCGGCTGGGGCAACGACCTCATCGACCTCCGCGCCGACACCCACGTCGACGGCGGCCTCAACGACGGGCCCGTTCCGAACCTGGTCCGGGGCGCCGACGGCTCGTTCAGCCGCGCGACCGCGAACTTCGTCTGGGGCACCCCGGCCTGGGAGTCGCTGGCCTACGGCGGCGCCGGGCAGGACATCTTCTTCGCCGGAACCGGGGGAGACCGCCTGATCGACTGGGTCGGAAACCACAACAGCTACTACGTGCCGTTCTCGCAGTTCGGCATGCCGGCGGTCAGCCGCACCCTGCAGCCGTTCCTGCCCGAGTTCCTCTACGCGCTGTCCAAGAGCGACGGCGCCGACCAGACGCTGATGACCCGGTACGCGCCGTACGACGACCGCTACCAGGGCCTCGCGTCCCGCAACGGCGAGCCGTTCGGCGAGCTCGGCCTCGTCCTGCAGCACGACGACGCCTGGCACCAGCAGACCGGCGACCCGTTCAACCAGATGCCGGAGAACCTGGGCGGTACAGCGAACGACGTGCAGAAGACCGCGAACGTGCGGCCGTTCAACTCCTCCGGGATGGGCGCCTCCTCGGGCATCGTGAACGCCGCGGGAACGTTCGCGGCCGCGCGTCTGTCGCTCCCGTCCGGAGCAGGCGTGAACCTGCCCTCCGGCATCACTCCGGCCACCGCCACCGCTGTGCCTCTCGTCGTGAGCGGTGCGCCGGGGGCCACGGTGACCTACACGTTCACTCAGGGCAGCCGGGCCGTCTCCGGTTCCGGCACGATCGCGGCGGGTGGATCCTTCGCCATCGTGCTCGACCTGTCCGCCTTCGCCGACGGGGTCATCACGGTGACGGTCGTCGTCACGGTGCCCGCCCAGACACCCACCACCCTCACCTCACCACTCGCGAAGAGCAGCATCGCGCCGACCGCGCCGACGGTCTCCTCCGCGACCTGGGCGAACCTCACAACCAGGTCCGTCTACCTCGTCACCGTCCGCGGCCAGGCGGGCTCGATCGCGAACGTCATCATCACCGACGGCGCAGGACACGTCGCGAACGGCATGGACATCATCGACACGAGCGGCGTGCTGATCATCCCGGTCGACGTGTCGCAGCTGCTCGACGGCCCGCTCTCCATCACGACGACGCTGACGAACGGCATCGGCGCGAGCACTGCGACCGTCACGTCGACGACCCTCGACTCCGTTGCTCCGTCGCTCACGGTCGGTGCGGTGCCGGCCACGGTCACGTCCTCCAACGTGGGCGGCGTCTCCGTGACGGTGTACGGCGAGACCGGCGCCCTGGTCCGCTTCGTGTTCAGCGACGGGGTCACGGCTGTCTCCGGTGCGGCGACGCTCAACGGCAGCGGGAAGACCAACCTCTGGAGCGGATCCCTCTCCTCGCTGCGCGACGGGCCGATCACGCTCACGATCACCGAGACGGATCCGGCCGGCAACCCGACCGTCTTCAGCCAGACGCTGCTGAAGAAGGTGACTCCGCCCGCCGCGCCGAAGATCACGCTCAATGCGCTCGACGACAGCGGCGCCTCGAGCTCCGACTCCGTGACGAACGTGGTGTCGCCGCGATTCGTCGTCATTCAGGCGGCGGACGCGGTCTCCACCACGGTGTACGTGAACGGCATCGCGTACACCGGCCAGGCCCTCGCGACGGGCACGTACACCGTGACAGCGGTGAGCGTCGACGCCGCGGGAAACACGTCGGCCACGGCATCCGCACCGGCGACGCTGGTCGTCGACAACTCTCCCCCGTCGGGGACCGTCACGGTCGCGGGTGCCGTGGCAGGCGGCACCACCTATGTCGGTGCCGGATCCATCTCTCTCAGCCTGTCGTTCAGCGGAGCACCCGCGGGGCTCTCGCAGGTCTCGTTCTCGATCGACGGCGCACCCTTCAGCGCCCCGGTCGGCTACGCCGCCTCGGCGACGCTCGCGGTGCCATCCGCCGAGGGCGCGCACACGGTGGCGGTCCAGGTGACGGACCGCGCGGGCAACACGATCACGGTGACGCGCTCGTTCGTGATCGACCGGACGCCGCCGACGAGCACCTGGGCGATCACGGCGCCGTCGAACGGCACCGCGTACGACGTCTCGCAGCGCATCACCCTCACCAGCAACGCGACCGACAGCGGATCCGGGATCGCGTCGGTGCGCGTCACGATCGACGGTGCGACCTGGGGGAGCGGGATCGCGCTCATCGGCGAGAATCTCACCGCCGGCTCGCACACCGTGGTCGTCACCGCGACCGATGCGGTCGGCAACAGCTCGACGTCCACGTTCACGATCATGGTGCGGGCGACCATCGCGGGGCTCCGGACCGCGGTGTCGTACGGGGCGTCGAGCGGATACATCACCTCGTCGACCGTGTCGTCGAAGCTCCTCGGCGATCTCACGACCGCGCAGAACGCCCTCGCGGCGGGAAACCTCGCCGCCGCGAAGTCCGCCCTGGCGACCTTCGCCTCCGACGCCGCCGGCCGCTACGTCTCCTCCGCCTACTCGGCCCTGCTGAAGAGCTGGGCGAACGATCTCGCCGCGTCACTCTGACGGCGGAACCGCGTCGCCGATGCGGTGTGAGCCGCAGGGGACGCCGCAGCAACCGTGTCCGCGAGGATGGGGACACGGTCGCTGCCTCAGGATGGCGCCGCCGGGGCCTTCCGGTCACGCGGCGATCGGGCCCTCGTGCCGGGGGATCGCCGGCAGCAGGATCAGAGCGGTGATCAGCGCGAGCCCGGCGAACACCGCGCCCACGGTGAATCCGTCGTGGAAGACGGCGGTGCGTGCCGCCTCGATCAGCGCCGGATCGCCGTGCGCGGCCTCGGTGAGCGTATCCACGCGACGGAACGCCCACGTCGCCGATACGGCGACGCCGAGCGCCCCGCCGACCTCCTGGCTGGTGTTGATGAGGCCGGCAGCGAGTCCGGCGCGCTGCTCCGGCACGCCGGCCTGCGCGGCGATCTGCAGCGGCACGAACGAGAGCCCCATGCCGAGGCCGGCGAGCGCGAAGATCGGCAGCACTCCGGTCAGGAAGCCGATAGACGCCGGCGCGAGCGCGAGCAGCACGAGCGCGGTCGTGAGCAGCACGAGGCCGGTCACGAGCACGATCTTGCCGGGAACGCGCGACACCAGGTTCGACGCGACGCCCGCGCCCACGGCGACGAGCACGGCGAGCGGCACGTAGGCGAGCCCGGTCTGCAGGGGTGTGTAGCCGAGGACCTGCTGCAGGAACAGGCTGGCGAAGAAGAACACCGTCACCACGGTCCCGAGCAGGAACAGGGTGGCGAGATTCGCGGAGCGGGTCAGCCGCGGACGGAAGACGTCCAGCGGCACGAGAGGCGCGGCGGCGCGCCGCTCGACGGTGATGAAGAGGGTGAGCAGCAGCACGCCCAGGGCGAGGAAACCGATCACCACCGGGCTCGTCCAGCCCTGCTCGATCGTCTCGTTGAGTCCGAACAGCAGGCTGAGCAGCGAGGCCGTGAGGAGCGCCGCCCCGAGCGCGTCGAAGCGGCGGCGCGGGCCTCGGGTCTCCGGCAGCACGCGCGGGGCGAGCAGCACAGCGCCCAGAGCCACGGGCACGTTGATGAAGAAGATCCAGCGCCAGCCCGGGCCGTCGGACAGGACGCCGCCCAGCGTGACGCCGGCCACGGAGGCGATGCCCGTCAGGGCTCCCCAGACGCCGAGCGCCTTCGCGCGCGCCGAGCCGCCGGTGAACGTGGTGGTCAGCGTCGAGAGGGCGGCCGGGGCGATGAAGGCGGATCCGAGCCCCTGCGCGGCGCGGGCGGTGAACAGGATGCTCTGGTCCTGCGCGACGCCTGCGGCGAGCGAGGCGAGTCCGAACACGGCGAGCCCGATCTGCAGCATCCGGCGACGTCCGAGGGCGTCGGCCAGGCGCGAGCCGAGTAGGAGGAAGCCGCCGAGGATCGCGCCGTACAGCGTGACGACATAGGGGAGGTTCGCCTCGGAGATCCGGAGGTCGTGCTCGATGGAGGGCAGTGCGACGTTCACGATGCTCACATCGAGGAACACCATGAACTGTGCGATCGAGAGGAACGCGAGGATGAGCCCGGGGTGTGCGATGCCCGGCGCGATGCCGGAGCGTGTCACGGGCGGAACAGTGGAGGAAGCGGTCATGGGAGTGTCTCCTGTGGGGGTGCGTTCGTGCGGTTGCCACCACGTTAGTTTCCTCAATACACTAAGTACCTAGGAGAAACTGGCAACGATTTCGAGGAGCCCCATGACTGCGTCCACCACGGCCCCGACGCCGGCTGTCAGGGAGAGGGCGCTCCCCGATCTCGGAATCGGCGCATGCCCGATCTCGCCGGTCGTCGACATCGTGTTCAGCCGCTGGACCACGCCCATCCTCTGGCAGCTGGAGGCGCACGGCCGTCAGCGGTTCAACGATCTGCGAGATCTCGTGGACGGCATCACGGCGAAGGTCCTGACGCAGCGGCTCCGCCAGCTCGAGCGCGACGGGCTCGTCTCGCGCACCACGTATGCGGAGATCCCGCCGCGGGTGGAGTACGAGATCACGGAGCTCGGGCGCAGTCTGGCACCGGTGTTCTCCGCATTGGTGAACTGGTCGGGTGACCATCTGGCGAGCGTCGCCTCTGCGCGCCACGACTACGACGCCTCGGATCGTCCCCGGCCGTAGCGGGAGTCGGCGCTACGATCCGTCTGTGAACCATGTCGTGCTGTACCGTCTGCGCGACGGCGTGGACCGGGCGAGGGTGGGCGAGGTCTTCTCCCGTCATCAGGCCTATTACCGGGCCTTCCACGACGCCGGCGGCGAGCTCATCGCGCTCGGCCCCTTCGCCACCGCGGACGCGGCGGCCGGATCCATGGGGATCTTCGCGACGCGCGACGCCGCCGAGCGCTTCATCGCCGCCGATCCGTTCGTGACGGAGGGGCTCGCCGAAGCCCGGATCCTGGACTGGGATGCGGTCTGGCTCGACGACCGCCCGGAGAGCTGACCGCGGCGTGCGCGAGCCCGCGGAGCGTGATCGCGCCGTTTCCGGCGTCCCGCGCGCGGTGCGGCCGATGTCGAGGTGCCCCCGCTGGGATTCGAACCCAGACTGAAGCGATTTTAAGTCGCCTGCCTCTGCCGTTGGGCTACGGGGGCCGCACGTCGAGCCTAGCGAGCGCGGCCCCGCGAGCGATGTTGACTCGGAGCCAATAGGGTGGGGGAGTGCTCGAGCTCATCGCCGATCAGGGCCACGCGTCCGCGTCCGCCCGCCCCGCTGCGCACGCCTGGGAGGATCCGGCCCGCTGGTGGCCGCGCCTGACCGAGGCTACGGCGCACCTGCCCGCGCCGGTCGCCGCGATCGACCTCGACGCGCTGCGCTACAACACGATGGACATGGTGGTGCGCGCGGGCGGGCTGCCGATCAGGATCGCCACGAAGTCGGTGCGCGTGCGCGAGGTCATCGATGCCGCGCTCCGAGTGCCCGGGTACCGAGGCCTCCTCGCCTTCACACTGGCTGAGGCGCTCTGGCTCGCCGAGGACCACGACGACATCGTGCTGGCTTACCCGACCGCCGATCGTCCAGGGCTCGAGCGCCTGCTCGTCGACGAGCGCGCGGTCGCCCGGATCACGTTGATGGTCGACGACGAATCGCAGCTCGACCTCATCGACGCGGTCGCCGCACCCTCGCGCAGGCCTCGGGTGCGCATCGCGATCGACGCCGACGCCTCCTGGCGCGCCCCGGCCCTCGGCCACATCGGCGTCTTCCGCTCGCCGCTGCACACGCCGGAAGAGGTGGCGCGCTTCGCCCGCAGGGTCGCCGAGCGCGACGGCTTCCGCCTCGTCGGACTGCAGATGTACGAGGCGCAGATCGCCGGCCAGGGCGATGACACCGGCAGCGGCGACACGCTGATCCGCACCGTGCAGGCGCAGTCCCGGCAGGAGCTGCGCGAGCGGCGTGCGCGCATCGTTGAGGCGGTGCGCGCGCTGGTGCCCCTCGAGTTCGTCACCGGAGGAGGCACCGGATCCCTGGAGTACACCGGATCGGATCCGGCGCTGACCGAGATCACGGCCGGAAGCGGGCTGCTCGCGGGGCACCTGTTCGACGGCTACCGTTCCTTCGCGCCGGCGCCCGCCAGTGCCTTCGCATTCGACGTGGTGCGCCGTCCTGCGTCTGACATCGCGACGATCCTCGGCGGCGGGTGGATCGCTTCCGGACCGCCGGTCGCCTCGCGTCAGCCACTGCCGGTGTGGCCGCAAGGCTTGCAGACGGCGCCGCGGGAGGCCGCGGGTGAGGTGCAGACGCCGCTGCGCGGTGAGGCCGCCCGCACGCTCCGAGTGGGGGATCGCGTCTGGCTGCGGCACGCGAAGAGCGGCGAGCCCGCCGAACGGATCCTGAGTTATCACCTCGTCGACGGCGATCGCGTCGTCGACGAACTGCCCACCTATCGCGGTGAGGGAAAGGCGTTCCTGTGACACGCATGGGCGGAACCTGGCAGAACTGGGGCCGTTCGGCCTCGATCCGACCGATCCGCGTCGAGCGCCCGCGCTCCCCGGAGGGTGTGCAGCGCGCCGTTCTGGCTGCGGCCGCCCAGGGACTGCGCATCAAGGCGGTCGGCGCCGGTCACAGCTTCACAGAGGTGGCGGTCGCTCCCGATGTGCTGCTGGAGCTCGACGACCTGCAGGGGCTCGTCTCGGCCGATGAGGCACGGGGCCGCGTCACGCTGCTCGCGGGGACACGTCTGCACCGCATCCCCGCGCTGCTGGCGCCGTACGGCCTGGCCATGGAGAACCTCGGCGACATCGACCGGCAGTCGATCTCCGGCGCGATCTCCACGGGCACGCACGGCACGGGCGCAGCCTTCCGCGGCATCGCGGCCCAGGTCGTGGGCGCGATCCTGATCACGGCGGCGGGCGAGTTCCTCCGCGTGGACGAGGAGCACAACGCCGAGCTGCTTCCGGCCGTCGCACTGGGACTCGGCGCGCTCGGCATCCTCGTCGAGGTGACTCTGCAGTGCGTGCCCGCGTTCGTGATGCACGCGGTCGATGAGCCGGCTCCGCTGGACGAGGTGCTGGAGAGCGTGCACGAGCGTGTGGCCGCGGCGGACCACTACGAGTTCTACTGGTTCCCGCACACGGACGTGGCGCTCACGAAGACCACCGAGCGGCTTCCGGAGTCGACGGTGCGGCGCCCGTTGCCGAAGGTCGGCAAGTGGATCGACGAGACACTGCTCTCGAACGGCGTGTACCGGGCCGTGTGCGCGGCCGGTGTCGCCGTGCCCGCGATCACCCCCTCGTTCAGCCGTCTCGCGGTGAAGCTCACGGGTGACCGCGAGTACACCGATCTCTCTCATCGCGTGCTCACGCAGAGCCGCACGGTGCGGTTCCGCGAGATGGAGTACGCGCTGCCGCAGGATCAGATCGTGCCCGTGTTCCGCGCGGTGCAAGCCCTCATCAAGAAGCGCGGCTGGCGCATCGAGTTCCCGATCGAGGTGCGCTTCGCGGCGGCCGACGACCGCTGGCTGTCCACGGCGCACGAGCGCGATTCCGCGTACCTCGCGGTGCATCGCTACTGGCGCCACGACCCGCGCGAGTACTTCGAGGCCGTGGAGCGGATCTGCCTCGCGCACGGTGGCAGGCCGCACTGGGGCAAGCTGCACACGCTGGGATCCGACGAGCTCCGGGAGCGCTATCCGCGCTTCGACGACTTCCTCGCGGTGCGCGACCGGCTGGATCCGGAGCGCCGATTCGGCAACGGCTATCTGGAGCGCGTGCTCGGTGCCTGACGGTTCCCTGGCAGCCCGGCCAACACGGAGCATGCCGGGATAGGATGGGCCGAAACCGCGTCTGCAAGGGGGGTCGTCGTCCGTGGATGTTCTTGTTCCAGTACTCGTCGTCGTCGGAGTGATCGTCGTCCTGATCATCGCCGTCGGCATCTATCTGTGGGCCACGTACAACTCACTCGTGCAGCTGGGGGTCCGCGTCGACGAGGCGTGGAGCGACATCACTGTGCAGCTCAAGCGCCGGGCCGATCTGATCCCCAACCTCATCGACACGGTGAAGGGCTACGCCGCGCACGAGAAGGCGGTGTTCGAGAACGTCACGCGCGCCCGCGCCGAGACGTTGTCGGCCTCCAGCCCAGGTGAGGCAGGGGCCGCTGAGGGGCACCTGCAGCAGGCGCTGAAGAGCCTGTTCGCGGTCGCCGAGGCGTATCCGCAGTTGCAGGCCAGCCAGAACTTCCTGCAGCTGCAGGCCGCGCTCGTCGACACCGAGGACAAGATCCAGGCCTCGCGCCGGTTCTACAACGGTGGGGTGCGCGAGCTGAACACCAAGATCAAGGTATTCCCGAACAACCTCTTCGCACGCAACCTCGGATTCACCGAGCGCGAGTTCTTCGAGGTGGCCGACGGCGCCGCCATCGCGGAGCCTCCGCGCGTCCAGTTTTGATACGGAAGGGCTCAATGCCGCGAAGCGGCGTTGAGCCCTTCGCGTATCAAGGTTGAGCGAGGACGCCGAAGGCGACCGAGCCGAAACCCTCACGTCCCTCTCGGGCTGACGATCAGATCCCGAGCGGCACCTGGTCCGACCGCCCCACGTCGTGCCGGCGGACCCGCTCCGGATGCCCGTCCAGCACATCGGCGAGTGCTGCGGAGGCGTCGCCCCAGCCGGATACCGAGACGTGCTCCAGGCCCTGCCATGCGGCGGCGGTGCGCAGCTCCGCGGCGATGGGCTCGAGATCCGCCACGGGCCGGGCCTGCGGCTCCCACCATGCGGACTGCACGCGCAGCGTGCCCGCCGCGCGATCCGCCTTGAGATCCAGCCGTGCGGCGATCCGATCGCCGACCAGCACGGGCAGCGAGTAGTAGCCGTAGCGACGCTTGGCCGCGGGCGTGTAGATCTCGATCCGGTAGTCCAGCGAGAACGCCCGCAGCGCGCGGTCGCGGAACCATACCACCGGGTCGAACGGCGTGAGGATCGCGGTGGTCTCGATACGCCGCGGCAGGACGGCCTCGACGTGCCGCCAGGCCGGCACGGGGCGCCCGCCGCGCTCCCACCCGCGCACCCGGACGGGCACCAGCTCACCCCGCTCCACCAGGTCGTCGATCGCGCCGAGCACCAGCGCGCGGTCCTTGACCCGGTAGTAGTCGGCGATATCGGCTGCGGTCGCGACTCCGTGCGCCTTGGCGGCCCGCCGGACGAGTTCGCCCATCGCGGCGGTGCGGTCCAGATCGCGCCCGAGCAGGTCGGCCGGCACCACGTCCTCGGCGAGGGCGTACCGGCGCTCGAAGCCGTCGCGTCCGGCGATCGCCACCTCGCCGATGCGCCACAGATACTCCAGAGCGTGCTTGACGTCGTCCCACTCCCACCAGCCCGCCTTGCCGCCCGGGGCGTCGCCGCGGATCTCGGCGGGGCGAGAGGCTCCCCGCTCGCGCAACTCGGACCGGACCCAGTCCAGTGTGCGCGCCGAGGAGGTCCGCCCCCAGAACTCGCCCCGCTTGGCGCGGAACGCGTCGCGGCGGAAGCCCCACAGGGGCCAGTCCTCGACGGGCAGGAAGGTCGCCTCGTGCGCCAGATATTCGGTGTACCTCCCGGACCGTGCGGCGGTCGGGCGAGACAGGAACGCCCGCTCCAGCAGGGCGGGGTCGTACGCGCCCAGGCGCGAGAACAGCGGCAGGTAGTGCGAGCGCGCGAACACGTTCACCGAATCGATCTGAAGTACGCCCATGCGCGCCATCGCCGTGTGCAGGTGGCGCACGCCCGGCTCCGCGGGGCGCCGCCGGGAGAAGCCCTGCGCGGCCAGCGCGATCCGCCGGGCCTCGCCGGCGCTCAGCGTGGCGGTCGCGGGGCGTGCGGCTGTCCGGCGGGCGATGGCGGGGGTGTCGGTCACGTCGGTCAGCGTACCGACAGCCATCGACATCGGACGTGCCCGGACACCGCCGCACGGACGAGGCGGACGCCGTCGCACGGACGAGGCGCCCGGCGTCGCGCGGACGAGGCGCCCGTCGTCGCGCCCGTAGACTGGGCCGATGAGCGAGGACAGCACCCCCCGGCTGCGCGATCTCATCCGCCAGCGCACCGTCACCGGCCATGTGGACGTACGCGACGACGTGCAGCGATCGCTGCCTCCCGGGTTGCGCATCGCGACCTCCTACGCCTGGCGGCTGCTGGTGATCGCCGCCGCGCTCGGTGTCGTGATCTGGCTGGTCATGCTGTTCAAGATCCTGGTCATCCCGCTGATGGTCGCGATCCTGCTCACCGCTCTGCTCTGGCCCGCGTTCAGCACCATGTTGCGGGCGCGCTGGCCGCGGTGGCTTGCGATCGTCGTGGCGCTCGTCGGCACCCTGGCGATCGTGGGCGGTCTGCTGTGGCTGGCGGTCTGGCAGATCACCCAGCAATGGGACGGCGTCCAGACGCGCACCGTCGCCGCCTGGGGGCAGCTGCAGCAGTTCCTCCTCGACGGTCCGCTGCACCTCACGGCGAAGCAGATCCAGGATCTGCTCGACCAGTCGGTGAAGTTCCTCGGTGAGCAGGGCGAACTGCTGAAGAGCGGAGCGATCGCGGTCGGCACCACGTTCGGGCATGTGGCGACCGGAGCCGTGCTGACGCTGTTCATCCTGCTCTGCCTGCTCGCCGACGGCGGCGGGATCTGGGGCTGGACCGTGAAGCTCTTCCCGAAGGCCTCCCGCCCGGCCGTCGACGCTGCCGCGCGCAACGGCTGGGCCACCGTCATCAACTACGCGCGCACGCAGATGCTGGTCGCCTTCATCGACGCGGTCGGCATCGGTCTCGGCGCGTTCCTGCTGGGCGTGCCGCTGGCCGTGCCCGTCGCCGTGCTGGTGTTCCTCGGATCCTTCATCCCCATCGTCGGCGCAGTCGTCACGGGCACCCTGGCGGTCTTCCTGGCGCTCGTCTACAACGGACCGTGGATCGCGCTGTGGATGCTCGTCGTCGTGCTTGCGGTGCAGCAGATCGAGGGCCACATCCTGCAGCCGATCCTGATGGGATCCGCCGTCAAGGTGCACCCGCTCGCGGTGGTGCTCGTGGTGGCCGGCGGCGCTCTGATCGCCGGCATCCCCGGAGCCCTGTTCGCGGTGCCGCTCGCGGCGTTCGTGAACGTGGCCGCCGTGACCGTCAACTCCGGTGCGTGGCGCACCGGCGCCGCCCCGAACGGCGACTACATCTGGCAGACCGTGCCCCGGGCGCGGAGAAGGAGCAAGCGATGACGAACGACACGATCCCGACCGGCGCCCACGTCCCCACCCTGGCGGAGATCCAGCAGGCGGCGGACGGCCTGGACGGCGTGATCGTGCGCACCCCGACGCTGCCCTCGGTCGCGCTCACGAAGGTGCTGGGCTCGCCCGTCCTGTTGAAGATGGAGAACCTGCAGCGCACGGGGTCGTTCAAGATCCGTGGCGCCGTGCACCGGCTCTCCACGCTCACGGCGGAAGAGCGCGGCCGCGGCGTGGTCGCGGCCTCCGCCGGCAACCACGCGCAGGGCGTGGCCCTCGCGGCGCAGGCGCTGGGCATCCCCGCCACGATCTTCATGCCCATGGGCGTGCCGGTGCCGAAGCTGCTCGCCACCCGCGGATACGGCGCGGAGGTCGTGCTCGAGGGCGAGACCGTGGCCACGTCGCTGCGCCTCGCGGCCGAGTTCGCCGAGCGCACCGGTGCGGTGCTGATCCCGCCCTTCGACCACCGTGACATCGTGACCGGCCAGGCGACCCTCGGCCTGGAGCTCGTCGAGGACGTGCCCGACGTCGACACGATCCTCGTCGGCATCGGCGGCGGCGGCCTGATCGCCGGCGTCGCGGCGGCCGTGAAGGCACGCGCGGCGGAGCAGGGACGCACGGTCCGGGTGATCGGAGTGCAGGCGGAGAACGCCGCGGCCATGGGCCCGTCCCTCGCTGCCGGGCACCCTGTGGAGATCACCACGCAGCCGACCATCGCCGACGGCATCCTCGTGGCGCGCCCCGGCGACGTTCCCTTCGCGATGATCGCCGAACTCGTCGACGAGGTCGTCACCGTCAGCGACGATGACATCGCCCGCGCGCTGCTCCTGCTGCTCGAGCAGGCCAAGGTCGTAGTGGAACCCGCGGGTGCGGTCGGCGTCGCGGCGATTCTGGCGGGCAAGGTTCACGAGAGCGGCACCACGCTGGCCGTGCTCTCGGGCGGCAACATCGACCCGCTGCTCCTGCAGCGCGTGGTCTCGCACGGCCTCGCCGCCTCGGGGCGCTACCTCACGCTGCGCATCCCGCTGCCCGACCGCCCCGGTCAGCTCGCCCGGGTGTCCGAGCTGATCGCGCACGCCGGTGCCAACGTCATCGAGGCGATGCACACGCGGCACGGCCACGGACTGCAGATCAACGACGTCATCCTCGAGCTCAGTGTGGAGACGCGCGGTCCCGAGCATTCCGAGCTCACCCTCGACACGCTGCGGGCGGCCGGCTTCGAGCCGATCGTGGTGCAGGACTGACGGCTCGAGGAGTCTTCTGCATACGACGAACCCGCCGGCCCTCGATGGCGCGGCGGGTTCGTCGTCTGCGGGGTGCGATCAGCCCGCGAAGGTCTCGACCTTCAGGATCTCGACCTCGATGGAGCGGCCATTGGGTGCCTCGTACGAGGTCTTCTGACCGACCTTGAGGCCCTGGATCGCGGATCCGAGAGGGCTCGCCTCGCTGTAGACGTCGAGGTCGGTGCCGCCGGCGATCTCGCGGCTGCCGAGGAGGAAGACCTCCTCGCCGCCCGCCACCGTCGCGGTCACGACAGTGCCCGGCTCGACGATGCCACGGCTGGCCGGGGCCTCGCTCACCTTGGCGGTCTTCAGCAGCGTCTCGAGCGTGCGGATACGGGCCTCGATCTTGCCCTGCTCGTCCTTGGCGGCGTGGTAGCCGCCGTTCTCCTTGAGGTCGCCCTCCTCGCGCGCGAGCTCGATGCGCTTGGCGATCTCCTCGCGGCCGATCGTGGAGAGGTTCTCCAGCTCCGCGACAAGACGGTCGTAGGCCTCCTGGGTGAGGAAGGGGACCTGTGCGTCGTTCGACACGGTGAACTCCTTGCGAATCGGATCCGGGAACAGCAGGTCCCGGATATGCCAAGACGCCCCGGCACCTGCCGGGGCGTCGCTCAACACGATGAGCCTAGGACACCCAGCAGGAGTTCACCAAACCCGTTGTCGCAGCTGAGACGACCGGCACATGCTCGGTGAACGCCCGGGCGTGCTGCTCCGATGCGGGGTAGGTGACGAGTCGCCAGCCCACGATCCCGAACTCCTCGTCCTGCGCCTCCACAATGCAGTGCACAGGCCGGTTCGTGGGCGCCGAGATCTGGAATGACACCGTCACGGTGTGATCGTCGCCGAGGTGGAAGCCCGTGCCGGTGACGTCGACGGTGTCGGCGGATCCCTGCCATGTCCACCAGCCGAAGACGCCGACGACGACCGCGGCGGCGGCGATCGTGAGAATCATCGGCAGGCGCCGTCGGGGTCCGCGGCCGTAGCGCTCGTCGAGCTGGGCGGGGGTCGTCACGGCGAGGTGCATCCGATCGTTAGGCTGGTGGTTCCAGGTTATCCCGATCCAGGCCTGGGGCCCGAACGGGGCCGTGCCCAGAAAGGCTGAGACATGATCGAGGCGATCCTTGCCGCCGTGACGGCGACTCCTACTCCGACTCCGACGGTCGACCCGAACCTGGTCACCCCGGGACCCGTGGGATTCGTGATCGTCGCGGTGATCGTCGTGTTCGCGGCTCTGCTGATCTGGGACATGCAGCGACGGATCCGCCGGGTGCGCTACCGCGAGGAGGTGCGCGCCGAGCTCGACGCCGAGGACGCCGCCCAGGGTGATGACGCGGGCGAGGGCGAGGCCGACGCTCCCCGTTCCTGACACCGCCGGGCAGAGCGGATCCACCCCGGTACGCCGGGCTCAGGAAGGCGGGCCCGGTTCAGCCGGGCAGGCCCAGCGACGGCTGCAGCGGTGCCAGTGAGATCAGCAGGCACGCGGTCCAGTGGCAGAGGAAGGCCAGCACGGTGCAGACGTGGAAGATCTCGTGGAAGCCGAACCTCCCGGGCCACGGGTTGGGCTTCTTCATCGCGTACACGATCGCGCCGCCGGTGTAGAGCAGTCCGCCCACGCAGACCAGCACCATCATCGCGACGTTGGCGTGCAGCAGGTCGACGATGTACATCATCGCCGCCCAGCCGAGCAGCAGGTACAGCGCGACGTACAGCCAACGCGGGGCGTTGATCCAGAAGACGCGGAACAGGATCCCGAGGATCGCCCCGGACCACACCAGGATCAGCAGCAGCGTGCCCTTCTGCGGCGCGAGTGCGAGCGTCGCGAGCGGCGTGTAGGTTCCGGCGATCAGCAGCAGGATGTTGGCATGGTCGATGCGCTTGAGGATCGCCTTCGTCTTCGGCTTCCAGTCGAAGCGGTGGTACAGCGCGGAGTTGCCGAACAGCAGCAGCGATGTGACCATGAACACGACGGCTGCCCATTTCGCGGGGGTGCCGTGTGCGAGCACGATGAGCACGATGCCCGCGCCGATCGCGATGGGGAAGGTGCCGGCGTGGATCCAGCCCCGCCAGGTCGGCTTGATGTCGAGCTGTGCGTCGGCGGCGGCCGCCTCCATGAGGGGCAGCTCCGGCACATCGGGGGCAGCGGGTCGGCTCGCTCTGCGCATGGTTGAACTCTAGGCGTCCGCCCATGCCGCAAGCCGCACATATCCCGTGGGCGACATGGCGGCCGGGCCCCCTCCGCGCGGTAGCGTAGGGGAGTGAGCGCACGGTCCGAACAGCCAGGGAGTGGCCCCCTCTATCGGCTGTACTCCCGACGCCTTCGGCGACGGATGGACCCGGCCACCATGCCGCACCACATCGCGATGATGATCGACGGCAACCGTCGCTGGGCGCGGCAGCTCGGCTACGCGACTCCTGCGCACGGCCATCGCGCGGGAGCCGCGAAGATGCGCGAGTTCCTGGGCTGGTGCGACGAGCTCGGCATCCGGGTGGTGTCGCTCTACCTGCTCTCCGCCGACAACCTGCTCAAGCGGGATTCGGCGGAGCTCGCCGACCTCATCGAGATCATCGGCGAACTCGCCGACGGCCTCTCTCACGAGGGCAACTGGCGGGTCAAGCACGTGGGGCGCGCCGACATCCTGCCCGCGGAGCTCGCGCGCGTGCTCGCCGAGGCAGAGGAGCGCACCCGCGACCACACCGGGCTGCACGTGAACCTCGCCGTGGGCTACGGGGGACGTAACGAGATCGTCGACGCGGTGCGCTCGATCATCGCCCAGCACGAGGCCTCGGGCGGCACGCTGGAGGACCTCGCCGCGCACCTCACCCCCGAGATGATCGGCGAGCATCTGTACACCGGCGGCCAGCCGGATCCGGATCTCGTCATCCGCACGAGCGGCGAGCAGCGGCTCAGCGACTTCCTGCTCTGGCAGAGCGCGCACAGCGAGTTCTACTTCGTCGAGGCGCTCGGACCGGATCTGCGACAGGTCGATTTCCTGCGCGCGATCCGCGACTACGCCGACCGCGACCGCCGCTTCGGCCGCTGAGCGACGGGCGGAGCCGGGAGCCGGCCGCTGAGCCGCTCCGCTGCGTGTCAGACTGACGGGATGCGTGCCATCGACGACTACATCGCATCGTTCGACGAGGATCCGGGATATCTGAACTGGGCGTTCGGTCCGCTGTCTCCGGCCGCGCGTGCCGCTCTGGTCTCCGACGCCGAGCTGCTCGCCACGGGGCGACCCGAAGGCATCGCCGCGACGGCGGGTCGGACGACCGAGGCGCAGACGGCGGTCGCCGGGCTGCTCGGTTCGCGTCCGGACGAGGTCACGGTGCACCCGTCGTCCACGCACGCGCTGCAGCAGGCACTGGCGGGGCTCAATGGCGCCGTGATCGCCTCGGCGGCCGAGTTTCCCAGCGTCACGATCACGCTCGAGCGAGCTGCGGCCGCGTCCGGCGGACGGCTGGCACCCCGCTGGATCGCGCCCGCCGGCACCCGGGTCACCGCCGATGCCGTCGCCGAGGCGCTGGACCCCGCCGCGACGGCGCTCGTGGTGAGCCATGTCGACTTCCGCTCCGGGTACCGCGCCGATCTCGCAGGCCTCCGCGAGGTGCTCGGCGACGATCGGCTGCTCCTCGTCGATGCCGTGCAGTCCTTCGGCGTCGTGGAGGAGGACTGGGCCGCCGCCGACGTTGTGGTGGGCCATGGCTACAAGTGGCTGCGCACAGGGCGGGGCACCGGATTCGCCCGGTTCACGGATCGTGCGCGGGAGCGGATCCGCCCCGTGCTCAGCGGCCGGATCGCGACCTCTGCGGCGGGTCTGCCTGCTGACGTGCTGCCGGATCCGGCGCTGTCGGCGCAGGCGTACGCGGTCAGCGCGCCGGATCCCTTCGCCGCCGCACGTCTCGCAGCGGGCGCCGCCGAGATCCAGGCGGCCGGAGTCGGCACCGTCGCGGAGCGCCTGTCCCGCAACGTCGACGCCCTGCTCGCCATTGCGGACCGACACGGGGTCGACGTGGTGTCCGCGCGCGAGCCCGCGCAGCGCGCCGGCATCGTGGTGCTCGCGCCTGCGGATCCGCAGGCGCTCGGCGACGCGCTCGCCGCAGCCGGCATCCAGGTGACGGTGAGGTCCGGAGCGGTCCGGGTGGCGCCCCATGCCGGTACGACGGCGGAGACGCTCGGCCTGTTCGACGCCGCCCTCGCCGGCGCCCGAGAGTTCACACGTTCTTAATCGGACAGAGGGCGTGTCCCTCCTGCGCGATGTCGGTGGGGAGTCGTACGTTCATGGCATCGGACACGGCGTCCGATCGAGTCGGCCTCAAGGATCGCGACTCGTGGCCCTGGCCGACTCGCCTACTACCGGGAATCCCCGGGTCGGGAGAGGGTCGTGGCCGCACGTACCGCACTGAAGAGCAGCACCCGCACCAGCGCCGTGAACGCCGCCAACGAAGCGGCAGGACCGAACGGAGGTGCAACGCCCGATCAGGATCTGAAGACGTACGTGCTCGACACGTCCGTGCTGCTGTCTGATCCGCAGGCGTTCTTCCGCTTCGCCGAGCACTCCATCGTGCTCCCGGTCGCCGTGATCGGCGAGCTGGAGGGCAAGCGGCACGACCCCGAGCTCGGGTACTTCGCCCGGCGAGCGCTGCGCCACCTCGACGAGCTGCGCGTCGAGCACGGCCGCCTCGACTTCCCGGTCCCGATCGGCGACGGCGGCACCCTGCGCGTCGAGCTGAACAACTCCGACCAGACCGTGCTGCCCAGCGGCATCCGCCTCGGCGACAACGACAGCCGGATCCTCGCCGTCGCGATGCACCTCGCCCAGGACGGTCAGGACGTCACGGTCGTCTCCAAAGACCTGCCGATGCGCGTCAAAGCGGCCTCCCTCGGGATCAACGCCGAGGAGTATCTCGCCGAGCAGGCGGTGGACTCGGGCTGGACAGGGATCAGCTCGATCTCGCTCTCGGGCGATGAGATGAGCGACCTCTACGAGAGCGAGGTCGGCACGAGCGAGGAAGCTATCGGGCTTCCGGTCAACACGGGGCTCATCATCCACTCGGAGCGCGGATCCGCGCTCGGACGGGTCACGGGCGACGGCGAGTACACGCTGGTCCGCGGAGACCGTGAAGTGTTCGGCCTGCACGGCCGCTCGGCCGAGCAGCGCATCGCGATCGACCTGCTGTCGGATCCCGAGGTCGGCATCGTCTCACTGGGCGGCCGCGCCGGCACCGGCAAGTCGGCCCTCGCCCTGTGCGCGGGCCTGGAGGCGGTACTCGAGCGGCAGCAGCAGAAGAAGATCATCGTGTTCCGGCCGCTGTTCGCCGTCGGAGGGCAGGAGCTCGGATACCTGCCCGGCGACAAGGACGAGAAGATGAGCCCCTGGGGACAGGCGGTCTTCGACACGCTCGGATCCGTGGTCTCCGGCAACGTCGTGGAAGAGGTCGTGGAGCGCGGCATGCTCGAGGTGCTCCCGCTCACGCACATCCGCGGACGCTCGCTGCACGACGCCTTCGTGATCGTCGACGAGGCGCAGTCGCTCGAGCGCAATGTGCTGCTCACGGTGCTGAGCCGCATGGGGCAGAACTCGCGGGTCGTGCTCACCCACGATGTCGGCCAGCGCGACAACCTGCGAGTGGGCCGCCACGACGGCATCGCCAGCGTGATCGAGACGCTGAAGGGGCACAGCCTCTTCGGCCACGTCACCCTGCAGCGCTCCGAGCGCTCCGCGATCGCCGCGCTCGTGACCGAGCTCCTGGAGGGCGGAGAACTCAGCTGAACCACGCGCCGTGGACGAGCCTGGATGCTCGTCCACGGCGCGGCTCGCTAGCGGGCCGCGCGCCGCCGCGGGACGCGACGACCACGGTGGAGGGCGAGCAGAAGGATGAGCGCCCCGGGGAGGCTGAGGGCGCCCGCGATCCACAGCGCCGTCGCCGGCGAATCCCCGCCCGTTGCGGCGAGTCGGGCACTCGGAGCGTCGCTCGCCTGCGGCACCGGCATGCTGACTTCCTGGGCCGCTCCGCAGGCTCCGCGATGGTAGTCGACGGGAAGCCCCGAAGACTGGATCCAGGTGGCGATCTCCTGCCACACGACGGGGAAGCGGATGTCGTGGACGGCCGGGCTCAGGTACTCGCCCGGACTCGAGGTCACGGTCACCGGTGTGCCGTCCAGCGGGAGCTGGTTCTCCGCGGTGCAGACGGTGCTCAGATCCGCCGGGCCTTCTGGTCCCCGGAACGCCTCCCACCGCACCGTGATCGCGCCTGTTCCCGGCAGGGGGCCCGCGACGTGCGCCGTATCCGTGGCGCTCCCGCCCCACGGGAGGTCGGTCTGGGCGACGGTGGTGACGGTCGGCAGCTGTATGCGCTGCGTCTGTTCCGGCAGCCCGAACTTCTCGTTCGACGGGATCACGAGTTCGGGAGACGTCTGCGCCGCGAGTGGGATGGACCACTGCCAGGACATCGCTCCCTCGGCGACCTCGGGTGCGGATATCTCGCCGGAGAGGACCTCGAGTGACGTCGTGTCCTGCGTGCCGGCCGTCGTGAAGACGGCCTTCACGGTTCCGCGCACCTCGGCGCCCGCGGGAAGCTCATCGCTCGGCTCGGTCGTGCCGGCCGGGAGATGGACGTAGGAGCCGATCGCGACGACCTCGATGGGCCGGCCGGAGGCATCGTTCAGCCACGGTCCGTCCGTCTGCACGGTCACCGCGTCATCCCCGCGTCCGCCGGGCCCGATCGCGTCCGCGAGGATCCTCGACGAGAGCGTGAATCGCATCGGCACGGCGGTCGTCTCGGTCGCCATGCCATAGGCGTGCGACCAGGAGTATCCGGGCGGGAGCCATGACCGGGTCGGGGGAGGTGTGCCCGCCTCGTCATAGGCGGCCACGAAGGTATAGCGCCCCTGCGGGTGGGTTCCGGGGATCGCGACCGTCTGCGACGTTCCGGGGCCCATGGCGAGTACCGCGACGGTGCCGACGGCTTCGGCATCCGCAGGGATGTCCGGGCTCTCCGTCGGGGCGGAGGCGCCCGCGGCATAGGCCGTGACGGTAAACGAGACGGGCCGATACCCGCCTCCCTCGTGCCGCGGCCAGGCGTTGTTCACGCCGTCCCCACCCGGAGCCGTCGTGAACGTCAGGGTGTCGCTGAGCTCGCCGTCGGGGCTGATCGGCGCCGTCAGGCTGGTGAGCGCCGGCCGGAAGACGGTGCTGCGGTCGCGCGCATCCTCACCCCGCACCGGGAACTCCACGGCGACGGGCCCGATGCCGGTGATCACGCGCTGGAAGCCGGATCCGTAATCCAGCGCCCGGATGCGCCCCGGCCAGGTGCTGCCCGCTGAGAAGCCACCGATGCTCATCGCACTGACGCGGTAGGGCGCGCCATCGGCGGTCGGAGGAACGCCTTCGATGGCATAGTCCACGCCGGTTCGCACGTCGGAGAGCGTGTCGGTCCCGCTGTCGACGAAGATCCCGTTCGTCAGTGCGAGCGTGCCGGTCGCCGGAACGGTGGCGTTCACGCTCAGCGAACCCCGGTACTCGTCCGACGAATCGATCGTCAGCGCGACCTCCCCGTGCGCCGCCTCGTCGATCGCCGCGGCGATCACGCTCTGCGCCTGGTCGTACATGCGCCGTGCCTGTTCGATCACGTCGCTGCGGCTCGCGTACGAGGCTGCGGTCGCGAATCCTCCTGCCTTGACGAAGGCCGTGATGGCGATCTCGACCGCGGCGGCCGTGACATCATCACCCGTGCCGCCCCAGGTGCTGGCGATGAAGTTCATCCCGCGCACCGCGTCCTCATCGGCATCGATGGCGTTCACCACGCCGGGACGCGCCGCGAGGGATGACACGATCGTGTCGCTCTGGATCCCGCGTCCGAACGAGATGTCCAGGCTGCTGTCGATGCAGTACACATTGCCGACACCGGGCTCGATCGTCGCGCCGATATGGCCGTGAGTGCCTCGAACGCCGGGGCCGAGCGCGGACACCGCGGATGCCGCGGGAGCGAAGGCCGCTCCGGTGATGATCATCGCCAGGCTCAGGCTGACGGCGGCAGCCGTGCGCCATCGCTGCGGTCTTTTCGGCGCCTCGGTCCCGCTGTCGTCGGTGGCGTTCTTCTTCTTGCGTGGCATCTCCGCGCTCCTCTCGGGTAGGAACGAGGATGCCGAAGCGAGCATGTGCGCACCGAGCCGGATACGGAACCGGTGCGGAACTCGCTGAGATCCCTTGATGTGCGGGACGTCTTCGCCGGCACTCGGCGGAGTTCGCGCCCGACTTCGCGTCGTGCGGCGCCGCCTAGGCTGGACGCATGCTCGACGATCTCCCCGTCTCCGAATACGCGTTCCCCGGACCTCTGCGCGATCAGCTGATTGACGCCATCCGGGCGGGAGAGAAGACAACGACGACGAGCCTGTTGCTCGACTACAAGCGAGAAAATGATCCGCTGCCCTCGGTCGGCGACCGTGCCGTCGTGATCGATTCCGAGGGCGAGCCCATCGGAATCGAGGAGATCGTGCACGTGCGCCTGGCGCGACTCGCCGAGGTCGATCTGCCGCACGCGATCGCCGAAGGCGAGGGCTTCACGACGGTCGCCGAGTGGCGCGAGGGGCACGAGGGGTTCTGGCACGGCACCGAGTACCGCGCCTCGATCGAGGATCCGTCCTTCACCGTCGATGACGACACGCTTGCGGTTCTGGTGCGCTTCCGGTTCGAGGCGATCTGAACGCCGCCGCCGTACGGCGCACGGCGGTGSGCGCCGGCAGGCGCGCACACCGCACGAGCCCGGGAACGACGGATGCCGCGCCCTCGAGGGGACGCGGCATCCGCGAGGCAGGGATCCGGTGTCAGCCGGCGTGCGTCATCGAGAGCAGGTCGAGCTTGGCGTCGAGCTGCTCGAGGGTGAGCTCGCCGCGCTCCACGTAGCCGAGATCGATCACGGCGTCGCGGACGGTGATGCCCTTGGCGACGGCGTGCTTGGCGATCTTCGCCGCGGCCTCGTAGCCGATGAGCTTGTTCAGCGGCGTCACGATGGACGGGCTCATGCCGGCGAACGCGGCGGCGCGCTCCAGGTTCGCCTGCAGGCCGTCGACGGTCTTGTCGGCCAGCACGCGCACAGCGTTGGAGAGCAGGCGGATCGACTCGAGCAGCGCGGTGCCCATGACGGGGATCGCCACGTTCAGCTCGAACGAGCCGGAAGCGCCGGCCCAGGCGACCGTCGCGTCGTTGCCGATCACGCGGGCGCACACCATGAGCACGGCCTCGGGGACGACCGGGTTGACCTTGCCCGGCATGATCGAGGATCCGGGCTGCAGGTCGGGGATGTGCAGCTCGCCGAGACCCGTGTTCGGGCCCGAGCCCATCCAGCGCAGGTCGTTATTGATCTTCGTCAGCGAGACGGCGATGGTGCGGAGGGCGCCCGACGCCTCGACCAGGCCGTCGCGGTTGGCCTGCGCCTCGAAGTGATCCTTGGCCTCGGTGATCGGCAGCTCGGTCTCCGCCGCGAGCAGCTCGATGACCTTCTGCGGGAAGCCGAGCGGAGTGTTGATGCCGGTGCCGACCGCGGTGCCGCCCAGGGGCACCTCGGCGACGCGGGGGAGGGCCGACTGCACGCGCTCGATGCCGAGGCGGATCTGGCGGGCGTAGCCGCCGAACTCCTGGCCGAGGGTGACCGGGGTGGCGTCCATGAGGTGGGTGCGGCCGGACTTGACCGCGTCCTTCCACAGCTCCGCCTTCGCCTCGAGCGCAACCGCGAGGTGGTCGAGCGAGGGGATGAGGGTGTCGATGAGCGCCTGGGTGACGGCGATGTGCACCGAGGTCGGGAAGACGTCGTTGGACGACTGTGAGGCGTTCACGTGGTCATTCGGGTGCACGGTCGCGCCCAGGATCCGGGTCGCGAGGGTCGCGAGCACCTCGTTCATGTTCATGTTCGAGGAGGTGCCGGATCCGGTCTGGTAGGTGTCGACCGGGAACTCGCCGTCGTGCTTGCCCGCGGCGACCTCGTCCGCCGCCTGGGCGATCGCGTCGGCGATGGCGCCGTCGAGCGTGCCGAGCTGCTTGTTGGCGAGGGCGGCGGCCTTCTTGATCCGGGCGAGGGCCGCGATCTGCGTCGACTCCAGACCCTTGCCGGAGATCGGGAAGTTCTCCACGGCGCGCTGCGTCTGCGCACCGTACAGAGCGTTCACGGGCACGCGCACCTCGCCCATGGTGTCGTGTTCGATGCGGTACTCGATTTCAGCCACTGCTGTTCCTCCAGATGTGACGGTGTGTTGAGGGGGATGTTCAGGCGTGGGCGTCGCTGAGGCCCACGGTGACGACGGGCACGGCCGTGCCCTCGTTCAGTCGGTAGTTGGCGCCGACGATGCCCAGTGCGCCGTCGGCGACGGCCTGGGCGATCAGCTCGGAGGACTGCAGCAGATCGCGCACGGTGTTGCGCAGGTGCTCCTGGCCGACGAGCTCGGCGTCGATGTCGGCGACGGTGGACCCGCCCTGTTCGGCGAGCACTTTGCGGGCGGCCGGCACGATCGGGGCGATGAGCTTCCAGATGTGCGGCGGAAGGGGCGCGGCGTCGATCGCGGTGCCGTCGATGGCGGCGCGCACGGCGCCGCAGCTGTCGTGGGCGAGCACCACGATCAGCGGCACGCCGAGAACTGCCACGGCGTACTCGAGGCTCGCGACGATCGACTCGCCGAGGACCTGCCCGGCGTTGCGCACGACGAACAGGTCGCCGAGGCCCTTGTCGAAGATGATCTCCGCGGCGAGGCGCGAGTCGGAGCAGCCGAACAGCGTCGCGAGCGGCGCCTGCCCGTCCACGAGCTCGTGACGCTTGCCGACGTCCTGGTTGGGGTGCTCGGGGTCGCCGGCCACGAAGCGCCGGTTGCCCTCGCTCATGAGTCGCCAGGCCTCATCGGGGGTCAGGGTGGTGATATCCGTCATCGTCCGCTTCCGAGTTGGTCGATCTGCGGGCTGATCTTGGCGACCAGCTCCGCCGTGCCCGCCTTGCCGAGGGCGCCATAGACGAGGACATAGTCCTTGCCGACCTGGGTGCCGAGCGCGTAGTTGATGTTCGCCGCCGAGTCGGGGTTCGGGATCACGTATTCGTCCCAGGTGCGCCCGCCGATCTTCACGGAGCCCTTCGAGGAGGTCCCGCGCAGCGGCGTGGCCGCCCAGTCGGCGTCGGCGTCGAACGCCTGGGCGATGTGCGCATAGCCGCGGGCGTCGTCGGCCTGCGGTGCCACCGTGATGTCCCACACGACCGGCTTGCCGTCGACCAGCACGGCCTTGTTCACGCGCCAGTTGTTGGGCGGCGTCGGCAGCAGCACCGGGCGGTCCAGGGTGCTCTGCGCGTTCTTGGCGGCCGTGGGAAGATCCACGGCGTTGGCTCCGGTGAAGTCACCGCGCGGCACGATGAGCACGATGAGCAGGACGACGCCGACGGTCGCGATCAGGGCCGCGATCAGGCCGCGGAACGTCTGGCTGGACCGGTACGCGGCAGAGGAAGCGGCCTTGCGGTCGGCCGTCTCCGCGGCGGTCTCCGGACGGCCGAGCTCGGCGACGACCGGCGGCTGCTTCGGGGTGCGGCTCATCGTGCGTCCTCCTCGGCGGGACGCGAGGCGGCACCGGCTTCCGGACGCGAGGCATCCAGGCGGCGCTTGGCGCCCAGCAGCCACTCCTCGCAGCGGGCGGCGAGCGCCTCGCCGCGCTCCCACAGCATGAGCGACTGCTCGAGGGTGGGTGCGCCCTGCTCGAGCTCGGCGACGACACGGACCAGCTCGTCCCTGGCCTGCTCGAAGCTGAGGCCCGCGGGATCGGCGACGGTCGGCGCAGAACTCCCTGCGGAGGCGGACGGCTCGTTCGACACAGTCACGCCTCCATCCTACCGGCGCGCGTCGGAGCCCTCGGCCGGAGCGGGGTCGGATGCGCCGGCCTTCAGCGGCGCGGCGGATTCCGGTCGCGCAGGGTTCGTGGCGTCTGTGGCGTCCGACTCGGCGATCTCGCCCTCGGACAACGCGCGCAGTGAGCCGCGGTCCACCGTGAGGGTGAGCGCGGTGCCGGGCGGGGCGTCGGCGGCGTCGCGCACGATCACGCCGTCGTCGCGGTGCGCGATCGCGTAGCCGCGCGCCAGGGTCGCCGCCGGCGACAGGGCGCGCAACGAGGCGCGCAGCTCGGCCGTGCGCCGGCCCGCGGCATCGACGGCGCGGCCGAGCGTGTCACGGGAGCGTGCGGCGAGCAGCCACACCTCCTGCGCGCGGCGCTCGATGAGCGGATCCGGATCGCGCAGCACAGGACGCGAGCGCAGCTGCTCGAGCTGGGCGATGTCGTGCGCCACGCGCTGCGACACGCGAGTCGTCGCTCGTGCGCGCAGCTGGGCGACGAGCGCCCGCTGCTCACCGACGTCGGGCACCACGCGCTTGGCCGCGTCGGTGGGGGTCGAGGCGCGCAGGTCCGCCACGTCGTCCAGCAGCGGATGGTCGTTCTCGTGACCGATCGCGCTGACCACGGGCGTGGCCGCGGCCGCGACCGCGCGCACCAGCCGCTCGTCGCTGAAGCCGAGGAGGGTCTGCGGATCTCCGCCGCCGCGTGCGATGACGATGACGTCGACATCGGGATCCGCATCGAGCTTCTTGAGCGCGGCGAGCGTCTCCGGCACGCAGCGGTCGCCCTGCACCGCGGCATGCACGGTGCGGAAGCGCACCTGCGGCCAGCGCAGTTCGGCGTTGCGGTGCACGTCCTTCTCCGCGTCGGAGTTCTCACCGGTGATGAGCCCGATCACGTGCGGGAGGAACGGGAGCGGCTTCTTGCGGGACGGGTCGAACAGCCCCTCCTGACGCAGCTGCACGCGCAGACGCTCCAGGCGCTCGAGCTGATCGCCCAGGCCCACGTGCTTCATCGCCGACACGGTGAAGCTGAAATCGCCCGCCTTGACGAAGTAGTCGGCCTTGACCGCGGCGACCACGTGATCGCCCACGGCGAGATCGGCGGGGATCCGCGCGCGCACGCTGGACCACAACCGGATCGAGATCTGCGCGTCGGAGCGAGTGTCCTTGAGTCGCGCGAAGACGTTGCCGGCGCGCACGTTCCAGCTCGTGATCTCGCCCTCGACCCAGACCGTGCCCCACTGCGCCACGAAGTCGCGGATCGTCGCATTCAGCCGTGCGATCGAGGTCGGGGCGTCCGCGGAGGACTCGCGCGGCGCGACGGAGTCGGCGGGCGGGGCCTCACCGGGCACCGAGGCTGCTTCGAAGACGGTCATCGCCTCCCCAGCGTAGCAATGGGCTTCCGCCCGATCCCGGCCTGCTGTCAGGACGCCGCCGGTAGAATCGGGGGGTGAGTTCACCCGTCGCGCTGCCCGTGCCGCAGATCCCTCGTCGCCGCCCCACGGCCGTGCGCGAGCCGCTCCAGGACCGTCCCGTCGACGGGCGCAAGCGCGTGCTGCTCGCCGCCCCGCGCGGCTACTGCGCCGGTGTCGACCGCGCTGTGGTCGCCGTCGAGAAGGCCCTGCAGCGATACGGCGCCCCCGTGTACGTGCGCAAGCAGATCGTGCACAACATCCATGTGGTCACCGAGCTCGAGGCTCAGGGCGCGATCTTCGTCGACGAGGTGGACGAGATCCCGGAGGGGTCGCACGTCGTCTTCAGTGCGCACGGCGTCTCGCCGATGGTCGTCTCCGCCGCCGAGGACCGGCACCTGCACGCGATCGACGCGACCTGCCCGCTGGTGACCAAGGTGCATCGCGAGGCCGTGCGCTTCGCCCGCGACGACTTCGAGATCCTGCTCATCGGTCACGACGGGCACGAGGAGGTCGAGGGCACCGCCGGTGAGGCCCCGGATCACGTGACCGTCGTGAACTCGCCGGCGGAGGCCGACACCGTCGAGGTGCGCGATCCTTCCAAGGTCGTCTGGTTGTCGCAGACGACGCTCTCGGTGGACGAGACCATGGAGACCGTGAACCGGCTGCGCACGCGCTTCCCCGAACTGCAGGATCCGCCCTCCGACGACATCTGCTACGCCACGCAGAACCGCCAGGTCGCGATCAAGAAGGTCGCCGCCGATGCGGATCTGGTGATCGTGGTCGGATCCGCCAACTCCTCCAACAGCGTCCGCCTCGTCGAGGTGGCGCGCGAGTACGGCGCGAAGGCGGCCTATCGTGTCGACTACGCCGACGAGGTGCAGCAGGAGTGGCTGGACGGCGTCGCGACGGTCGGCGTGACCAGCGGCGCGTCCGTGCCCGAGGTGCTCGTGCAGGAGGTGCTGCAGGTGCTCGCCGAGGCTGGATACGGTGACGTTGAAGAGGTGCGCACCGCGGAGGAGGACCTGATGTTCTCGCTGCCCAAGGAGTTGCGCCAGGACATCTCAGGCCAGCGCGACGAGCGGGCACTGGGCGGACGCAGCCGATGACCGATTCCGGCTCCGCGGAGCAGTCGCGCAGGCCGGCCTTCGGCGAATATGCGACGCCCGAGGAACAGAGCAGACGGGCGGGACGACCGCTGCCGCCGCCCGTCGTGCACACGCCACCCGCAGCCGTGCCCGGCGCGCAGCCCGCGGCTCCCGCGGAGGTGGTGGAGGAGCGTTCGGCGCACCCTGTCGATCGCATGGCGTCGATCGCGCTGCTCGCCTACGGGCTCTGGAACGTCATCACCTCGACCTTCGCGTTCCTGAACCCGTCGTCTCTGATGGCGACGATGATGCAGGCCGTGGGGATCTCCAGCACGTTCTCGAACTACTCCCAGGCGCGGACCTGGGGCATGGTCGCGGGGATCCTCCTGATCGTGGGGTGGGTCATCACCGCCGCATGGTCCGTGGCTCGGCTGCGGCGCGGCAAGCTCACGTGGTGGCTCCCGGTCACCGGCGGTGTCGTGTTCGTCACCCTGACGACCCTCTGCATGATGGTGCCGTTCTTCACGGATCCGGCGGTCATCGCCTACCTGAACCAGCAGCTGCAGAAGTAGCGCCCTGAGACGGCGAGAGCCCGGCCCCCATCGGGTGCCGGGCTCTCGCGTTCTGCGGGGCCGTCGCGGGATCAGCGCGCGTTGCCGTTGTTGAAGTGATAGTCGCCGTTGCCGGTCGTGCCGTTGCCGTTGGCGCCCGGACCGCGGCCGTCGGTGCCCGGCTCGACGTGGTTGGTCCTGGTGTGCACGATGTCGTAGTAGACGGTCTGGTCGGCCGCGTTCGGGAACACGCGGTAGGCGAACACGTTCTTGTTCAGCTCGACGATCGGGACGACGCGCTGGAACAGCACGTTGCCGTTCGCGTCCTTCGCCGCGATCCAGCGTGAGGAGCCGTCGGCGGGGACGGACCAGTCGCCGTGCATCTTCGGGCTGTTGTCGAGGTTGTACATGGTGAACGTGCCGTCGGCCTTGAAGTACGCCCAGCCCACGAAGTTCGACACGGCAGGGTTGTCCAGCGCCACGCGATTGCCCTGGGCATCGCGCGCGCTCGTCGTCTTCCACGGTGTGGAGGCCAGCGTCTCGGACGGGGTCAGGACCTGCTTCGAGAAGGACACGGAAGCGGTGGTGGTCGGAGCTGCGGCCGCGGCGGTCGTCGGGACGACCGCGACGGCGGCGAGGGCGATGGTCGACGCGGCGATGAGCTTGCGGGAGAAGGAGATGTTCATGTCCTCCACGTTAGGAATCGAGGCGCATCGTCCACATCAGCCGATCGGCTACTTCCCGCATCGCCGAGCGGATGATCGGCTTCCCGGATCCGGGGAGGCGACGCGACCATACTGAGGGGACGACAGGTCGGGATCCGGGTTCATCGATGGTCGGATCCGGGATCCGCCCGCCGATGAACCTTCGGGGCGCGGGCCTCGTTTCCCACTGAGGAGGCGACTGTGGATGACGACGACGAGCGGCTGACCGCGCTCTACGACGTGCACGCGGGTCCGATCCGTCGCTACGTCGTGCACCTCACGGGGAGCAGCGCCTCGGCGGACGACGTCGTGCAGGAGACACTGCTGCGCGCCTGGCGCACGCCGCGGATCCTGGAGCAGGAGGTGACGACGACGCGGGCCTGGATGTTCACCGTCGCCCGGCACCTCGTCATCGACGAGGCGCGCAGCGCCCGCCGCCGCCACGAGCATCCGGTCGCCGAGCTTCCCGAGCGAGCATCGGGCGATGTCACGGACCGGCTGTTCGACGCGATCCTCATCGAGGACGCGCTCGCCGAGCTCAGCCCGGAACACCGCGCGGTGATCGTGGCGGCCTACTACGGAGGACACAGCGTCGCCGAGATCGCGACCGAGCTGGGGATCCCCGGCGGCACGGTGAAATCCAGGATGCACTACGGACTGCGGGCCCTCCGGCTCGCGCTGCAGGAGAGAGGGGTGATCCGGTGAGCGCTGATCCGTTCGCGACGTGGGATGCCGCCTACGTGATGGGCGCGCTGTCCGCCGCGGACCGAGCGCGGTACGAGGCGCACCTCGCGGAGTGCGCCGAATGCCGGGACGCCGTCGCCGAGCTCGTGCCGGCCGTGGGGCTCCTGTCCCGGGTGCACGCGGACGACGCAGCCCGCATCGGCGCTGGAGCGGCGGACCCCGCCGGGCCGAAGCTGCTGTCGATCGCGCGCGCCCGAAAGCGCTCCCGGCGCCGCGCACTGTGGACCGGCGTCGGCATCGCCGCGGCGCTCGCCGTCGCCGTCCCCGTCACGATCGTCGCCGTCGCCCCTCGGCCCGCGGTCGAGGTGGCGTTGCAGGGGGCGGCCACGGTGCCGGTGAGTGCGACGGTGTCCCTGACGCCGGTCGCCTGGGGGACCAGGATCGACATGGCGTGCCTGTACGGCGCGGATGCCCCCGACGCCGGCTGGACATACGTCCTCACCGTCGTGGACCGAGACGGCACGACGACGGATCTGTCGACGTGGAAGGCCCAGCCCGGGCGCACCGCGACGCTGTCGGCGGGAACGGCCGCCGCGCTGACGGACATCCGCACGGTGGAGATCCGCACCGCCACGGGAGATGTGATCCTGCGTCACGACATCGGCGGCTGATCCGCAGACGACAGGAGCGCCGCCGGGACGGATCCCGACGACGCTCCTGGACGCTGCTGCGGCTGTGCCGCTGGTCAGCTCTGCGGCGGTGCTGGTGGTCAGCTCTTGGACTGGCCGTACGAGCCGAGCTGGCGGGTCGACTCGATGACACGCTGGGCCATCGCGGTCTCGGCGACCTTGCCCCAGGCGCGCGGGTCGTAGACCTTCTTGTTGCCGACCTCGCCGTCGACCTTCAGCACGCCGTCGTAGTTGCTGAACATGTATCCGGCGATCGAGCGGGTGAACGCGTACTGGGTGTCGGTGTCGATGTTCATCTTCACCACGCCGTTCGCGACCGCGAGGGCGATCTCCGCGTCCGTCGAGCCGGATCCGCCGTGGAAGACGAGGTCGAGCGGCTTCGCGCCCGTGCCGTACTTCGCGGCGACCTGCTGCTGGATCTCGCCGAGCAGCTCGGGGCGCAGCTTCACGCCGCCGGGCTTGTACACGCCGTGCACGTTGCCGAACGTGAGTGCGGCGATGTAGCGGCCCTGCTCGCCGAGGCCCAGCGCCTGCACGGCCTGGTCCACGTCGGCGAAGGTCGTGTAGAGCGCCTCGTTCGAGCCCTCGTGCGCGACGCCGTCCTCCTCGCCGCCGACGACGCCGATCTCGACCTCGAGGATCGCGTTGATCGCCTTCATGCGGGGGAGCAGGTCGCGGGCGATCTCGATGTTCTCCGCGAGCGGCACGGCCGAGCCGTCCCACATGTGCGACTGGAAGATGGGGTTGCGGCCCGCCTTGACCTCTTCCTCGGAGGCGGCGATGAGCGGCTCCACGAAGCCCGCGAGCGCGTCCTTGGGGCAGTGGTCGGTGTGCAGCGCGACCGTGATCGGGTAGTTCTTGGCGACCTCGGTGGCGAACTTGGCGAAGGCGAGGGCGCCGGTGGCGCGGGCCTTCACGGTCTGGCCGGCGAAGTAGTCGGCGCCGCCGGTCGTGACCTGGATGATGCCGTCGGATCCGGCTTCGGTCAGACCCTGCAGCACGGCGTGGATGGTCTGCGAGCTGGAGACGTTGAACGCCGGGTAGGCGAAGCCGCCTGCCTTCGCGCGGTCGAGCATCTCGGCGTACTGATCCGGGGTGGCAACGGGCATGGCATCTCCTGTGCTGGACGACGGGGGTCGGTGCCACTCTAGCGCCGCAGGATCGGCGATTCAGAGCGCGTGACGGCGGCCTCGGGAGGGCGGATCTTCGGCCTGGTAAAGAAGCGCGTATCTTTCGGTTTCGCAGCGCAGAAATCTGCGGATCCGTAACCGTCCCGCCCCTACGCTGGGGGCATGGTGAGCCTCACAGCCGATCTCAGCCCCCTCCACCCCGACCGCAACCTCGCACTGGAACTCGTCCGTGCGACGGAGGCCGCGGCGATCCGCGCCGTCCCGTTCATCGGACGCGGCGCGAAGGAGGCCGCTGACGGTGCCGCTGTCGATGCGATGCGCGCCTTCCTCGGAACCGTCGACTTCGACGGCCTGGTGGTGATCGGTGAGGGCGAGAAGGACAACGCTCCGATGCTCTTCAACGGGGAGCACGTCGGCAGCGGCGTCGAATGGGCGCAGCAGTACGACATCGCCGTGGACCCGATCGACGGCACCACCCTCACCGCGGACGGTCGGCAGAACGCGGTCTCCGTCATCGCGGTGTCCGACCGTGGCACGATGCTCGACGCCTCGAGCGTCTTCTACATGGACAAGCTCGTCACGGGCCCTGCCGGTGTCGGCGTCGTCGACATCCGCCTCCCCGTCGCGGAAAACATCAAGCGCCTCGCCGGCGTTCTCGGCAAGCCGGTCGACGAGATCGTCGTCTCGGTGCTGAACCGTCCGCGTCACGAGAAGCTCATCCAGGAGATCCGCGCTGCGGGAGCGGGCACCCGCCTGATGAGCGACGGCGACGTCGCCGGCGGCATCAACGCGGCCCGGCACGGGGCGCGCACCGACATGTGCATCGGCATCGGCGGCAGCCCCGAGGGCATCGTCACGGCGTGCGCGATCAAGGCGCTCGGCGGGCACATCCAGGGCCGGCTGTGGCCGCGCGACGATGACGAGCGCCAGCGCGGCATCGACGCCGGGCTCGACATGGACAAGGTCTACGAGGCCGACGACCTGGTGAGCGGCAACAACACGATCTTCGTGGCGACCGGTGTGACCGACGGCCAGCTGGTCGCCGGCGTCCGGCGCGAAGGCGACTACCTCTACACCGAGAGCGTGGTGCTGCGCAGCGCCTCCGGCACCCTGCGCCGGATCGCCTCGGAGCACCTCGTCTCCAAGTGGCTCTGAGCGGGTTTCCCGTCGCACCGGCTTCCTGAGCGAACCCGGTGCGATAACGACCTGATCGCATTCCGTGTCTTCACGGCCTCACCTGTCACAATGGAGGGGCGCCGATCGGCGTGCACGGCGCATTCAGCGCGGTTCGGAATGCGGAGCAGGGGAGCGTGGACGATGGCTGCGGAGAACATCTACCGCCAGGAGACGGTCACCGACACCGGTTCGGTCAAGATCGTCGAGATGGATGCTGCGCGCCGTACCGACGTGCTGTTCCGCGTCCGTCGCGACGAGGGTCACGAGATCAGCGCCTGGTGGATGATCGGCGCCTTCGTGCTCTTCTCCGCCACCGTGGTCTTCCTGCTCAGCGCGGTTCCGGGGAGCGCGTGACCTCCCGCTCGGCCTGATCGTTTCGCTCCGCACGATCGTTCGGCTCGGCGTGGTCCGGATCCTGACCGCTCAGGCGCGCACGCAGCTCGCCGAGGTCTGCGCGGATCCCCTCAGGATGGCCCTCAGCCGCGGAACGCCCCTCGTCATCGGATGAGACCAGATCGTCGGCGGACGAGACCAGCTCGTCGGCGGTGAACCGTCGCGTGGCACTGGTCAGGGCCGGAGGCGCGATGAGTGCTCCCGCATCGACGCCGGGGAAGCGGCGAGCCGTCACCAGCACCCTGCTTTCCAGGGATCCGGCGAAGCGGTTGTAGCTGTCGACGGTGCGCTCGAGCGCGCGACGCAGGTCGTCCGCATGGCCGGCGAGTACGCCGAGCCTGTCGTACAGCTGCGTGCCAAGGTCGAGGAGCACGGCCGCCTCGGCCGACAGCTCCTGCTGCTTCCAGGTGTACGCGACGGTCTTCAGCACCGCCCACAGGTTCACCGGGGTGGCCAGTGCCACTCGCTTGCCGAATGCGTAGTCGAGCAATGCCGGATCCTCGTCGAGCGCCGCGGACAGCAGCGACTCCGTGGGCAGGAAGCAGATCACGAACTCGGGGCTCACATCGAGGCCCGACCAGTACGCCTTCTTCGCGAGTGCGTCGACGTGCGCACGCACAGCCTTGACGTGCTGCTGCATGAGCGACCGTCGCTGCGGATCCTCGGACGCGAGCGCGCCGGCCGCCAGGAACGCGTCGAGGGGAGCCTTGGCGTCCACCGCGATCGACGCGCCGCCGGCGAGGCGGATCACCATGTCGGGACGGCCGTGGCCCGCATCGGAGTGGATCGTGGCCTGCAGGTCGAAATCGACGTGTCGGGTGAGGCCCGCGGCCTCCACCACGCGGCGCAGCTGGGTCTCGCCCCACACGCCGCGCGCGGAGGTCGAGCGCAGCGCGCCGGCCAGGGACTCGGTCGTGGAACGCAGCGCCTCGCCGTTCTCCTCGGAGCGCCGCAGCTGCTCGCTCAGCTGTCCGAACTGCGTCTGGCGCTCGCGCTCCAGCACGGTCACCGTCTGCTGCATCCGGTGCAGGCTCTCCCGCACCGGCGCGAGCGCGGTGAGCACGGCGTTCTCCTGCCGCACGCGCTCCGCGGCGTCGTGCTGCTCGCGGCGGGCGTGCTCGACGGCATCGCGGTACAGGTCGTGCTGACGGTCGCGGTCCTCGCGCACGACGGAGAGTTCCGCATCGGCGCGGGCGAGATCGGCGGCGCCGCGGCTGCGGCCGAGGAACCAGCCGACCGCAAGGCCCGCCACAGCGGTGAGTGCGGCGATGAGCAGTGCGAGCGCGTCCATGCGTCCATCATGGGCGCGGCCACCGACATCGCCGGAGAGCGCGCCCTCGGAACGCAGAAACCGCGTCAGGCGGCGGCGCGCACCTTCGCGGGTGCGGCCGGGGCGAGAGGGGCGCCGAGGCGCACTCCGATCGCGTCGGCCAGCTGCTGCACTGAGCCGGATGCGGTGCGCCGGGCTGCGTCGATCACGATCTGCGCGCAGGCGCGTGCGTCGGCCAGGGCATCGTGGTGCGGGAACGCGCCGAAGCCGGCGGCTGCCGCGGCCACAGGGAGCTTGTAGGAGTCGAGGTCGTACACCTTGCGCGCCACGCTCAGACTGCACAGCGACTGGTACGGCGGGCACTCGTCGCCGGTGGCCTCGCAGGCACGACGGATCACGTTCAGGTCGAAGCCCGCGTTGTGTGCGACGAGCACGTCGGCGCCGGCGAACGCGCAGAGCCGGTCGAGCTGCTCGCTCCAGCCGTCGGCGTTCACGACCTCGTGCGGCTGGATGCCATGGATCCGCACGTTCCACTCCTGGAAGGCATCGTGCCCCGCGGGCGGCCGGATCAGCCATCCGGTCTGCGCGACGACGATGCCGTCCCGCACCCGCACCAGGCCCACCGCACAGGCGGAAGCAGGGGAGGAGTTCGCCGTCTCGAAGTCGATTGCGGTGAAGTCCAAGGCCACGCATCAACCCTCCGTCGCGGAGGGGCCGGCATCGTCCAGGCGCGCCGATCCTGGGCGGATCCGAGCGTAGGCTCGGGCCATGGTCGAACGTGCGACGAGCTTCGGGTCCGAGACGGGCAGCTACGAGAAGGGACGTCCGGAGTACAGATCCGACGCGGTGGCCTGGCTGCTGGAGCCGCTGCCGGGCCCCGACGCGGCGGTCGTCGACATCGGCGCGGGGACGGGCAAGCTCACTCGCGCCGTGCTCGCCCTCGGCGGCACGAGCGTCGTGGCCGTGGATCCCGATCCGCAAATGCTGGAGGCGCTGCGGCAGAAGACGCCAGGAGTCGAGGCGGTCACAGGAACCGCGGAGTCGCTGCCTCTGGCCGACGGGAGCGTCGATGCCGCCACTCTCGGCCAGGCCTGGCATTGGGTGGATCCGGTTGCGGCATCTGCCGAGATCGGACGGGTGGTGCGCCCGGGCGGCGTGCTCGGACTGATCTGGAACGTGCGCGATGACCGCACCGACTGGGTGCGCCGGCTGACGGCGATCATGGGCGGCAGCGCCGCGGAGGAGATGATCGCCGACAACGCCGTGCGGGTCGCGGCGCCGTTCGGCCCCCTCGAAGAGCGGCGCTGGGAGTGGAGCCGGGAGATGACGCGCGCCGAGCTGCATGCGATGGCCAGCTCCCGCAGCCTCATCATCACGTCGTCCGACGAGGAGAAGGCGCGGATCGCCGCTGCCATGGACGAGCTGTTCGACGAGTTGGGGCTCATCGAGGGCGAGACGCTGTCGATGCCGTACGTCACCGCGGCCTACCGCGCGATCCGCGGATCCTGAGTCGACGCGGGCCCCGGTAGACTCGTACCCCGTGGCTCTCACCATCGGAATCGTAGGACTGCCCAACGTCGGCAAGTCCACCCTGTTCAACGCCCTCACCAAGAACGACGTGCTCGCGGCGAACTACCCGTTCGCGACGATCGAGCCGAACGTCGGCGTGGTGAACCTGCCCGACGTGCGGCTGAACAAGCTCGCCGAGATCTTCGGCAGCGAGCGGATCCTGCCCGCGACGGTGTCGTTCGTCGACATCGCCGGCATCGTGCGTGGCGCCAGCGAAGGGGAGGGCCTGGGCAACCAGTTCCTCGCGAACATCCGCGAGGCCGACGCCATCGCGCAGGTCGTGCGCGGCTTCGCCGACGACGACGTGGTGCACGTCGAGGGGGCGATCGACCCGAAGAACGACCTCGAGACGATCAACGCCGAGCTCATGCTCGCCGACCTGCAGACGCTCGAGAAGGCGATCGTGCGGATCGAGAAGGAGGTACGCGGCCGCAAGACCGACGCGTCGGTGCTCGAGGCCGCGAATGCCGCCAAGGACGCGCTCGAGCGCGGCCAGCTGCTCTCCACGAGCGGGATCGACCTGGCCCCGATCAAGGAGCTGGGCCTGCTCACCTCGAAGCCGGTCATCTTCGTCTTCAACGTCGATGAGGCCGTGCTCACGGACGCCGCCCGCAAGGCGGAACTCGCCGCTCTCGTCGCCCCGGCGCAGGCGATCTTCCTGGACGCCAAGATCGAGTCCGAGCTGATCGACCTGGATCCGGAGGACGCCGCCGAGTTGCTCGCCTCCACCGGTCAGGACGAGTCGGGTCTGGATCAGCTCGCCCGCATCGGCTTCGACACGCTGGGCCTGCAGACCTACCTCACGGCAGGCCCGAAGGAAGCCCGCGCCTGGACGATCCACAAGGGCGACAAGGCTCCTCAGGCGGCCGGCGTGATCCACACCGACTTCGAGAAGGGCTTCATCAAGGCCGAGGTCATCTCGTTCGAGGACCTGGTCGCGACCGGATCCGTCGTCGAGGCCCGCTCCAAGGGCAAGGCCCGCCTCGAGGGCAAGGACTACGTCATGCAGGACGGCGACGTGGTGGAGTTCCGCTTTAACGTATAGCGTTATTGACGGTCTTCGTTATATGCTTGCCTCGTGATCAGATCGTTCGGGGGCAAGGACACCGAACGAATCTGGCGCGAGCAGTACGTCAAGGGTGTTGATCGAACCGTGCAGCGGGCGACGCTGCGCAAGCTCGAGCTGGTTCACGCGGCAAAGGATGTCGACGACCTGCGGATCCCACCGGGGAACCGATTGGAGAAATTGGCCGGAGATCGTCGCGGTCAGTACAGCATCCGCGTGAATGCGCAGTGGCGTATCTGCTTCGTCTGGAGAGATGGAGGTGCGGAAGATGTCGAACTCGTCGACTATCACTGAGGCTGACGCGATCGAGCCGATTCACCCGGGAGAGATCCTGATGGAGGACTTCATCGAGGGCTTTGGAATCACGCAGAACAAGCTCGCGGTGTCGATCGGGGTGCCACCGCGACGGATCAATGAGATCGTGCACGGCAAGCGGGGGATCACGGCTGACACCGCGATTCGTCTGGCTCGGTACTTCAGCACGTCTGAGGAGTTCTGGATGAACCTGCAGACGAACTACGAGCTACGGCTCGAACGCCGGGCTCTTCGGGACAAGGTCGCCGCCATCACGCCGCTGCAGGCCGCGTGAGCGACTCCATGGACCATCGGACGCGCATTCGCTGATGCCGCCGCTCCGTCGTTGGCGACGTGGCTCTGGACACGCGTGACGAGCAGCATGCGCTGATCCGCCGCGGAAGTCCGCAGGTCCGATCCGCGTCAGCGCCCCTGGCGCTTCTTGTACGGCTTGGGCTGCCCCTTCACCACGGGTGCGCGGCCCTTCCCCTTCGACGCCTTGGCCTTGCCTCCGGACGGCGCGGCAGATTTCTGCTGAGGCGGGGGAGCGGCGGCGATCCGCTCGCGCGCCTCGGGTAGCAGGAGAATCCCGGCACTCGTCAGACGGGTGGCGCTGCCACGGGTGATGAGCGGGTGCCCGACTTCTTCCTCGAGCTTCTCGATCGCCGAATACAGAGCGGTGAGTGAGATCTCGAGCCTGGCTGCCGCACGCGGGAAATGCAGTTCCTCTGCGACGGCGACGAACCGCCGGAGCTGGGTGATGTTCATGCAAGCCCGTCCTTTCCCGCACGGATCGCGGCCGACCCCCAGCGTACTAGCGGGTGCGGGCGACGTCGTGCTTCAGCACCTGCGGCCAGGTGTCGACGTCGACGGGATCGCTCGCGACAGACAGGGTGGCGTGGGGAAGCAGAGCGGCCAGCGTCTGCGCCGTCGCGAGCGGGTGTCCCGGATCCTCGATCCACGCCAGAATCGTGGTCGGGACGTCGATGCGCTCGATCGCCTCATGGGTGGGCAGGTCGCTCATCGCGGCACCGCGCAGCAGGGAGGGAAGCAGCGCATCGGCGACGTCGGGCACGGTCTCCGGCGCGCCCACGGTCGCCGGCGGACGCGTCCCTCCGCGATGCGCGGCGACCAGGGCATCGACGCCCTCCGATTCCACGAGGGCAGCATCGTCCCGGTAGTTCTGCGCCTGCGCGGCCCGGGTTTCCCACGCGGTCGGGGGCACCATGAGGGTGAGCCCGACGAACCGGCCCGGCTCTCGCGCCGCGGCATGCAGCAGCGTCGCCGCTCCCATCGACGGACCGACCCCGTGCACCTGTTCGCCGGGAAACCAATGATCCAGCAGCCGCAGCAGATCGTCGGCGAGGTTGGACCACACGTAGTCCTCCGCGACCTTGCGGCCGGTCGATCTGCCGTGACCGCGTGCGTCGTATCGCAGCAGCCGCGTTCCGCTCAGCCCTCGGCCGAGGTCCAGATTCAGCACCCGGTCCCTGGCTCGGCTCGAGGTCAGGCCGTGCAGCTGCACGACCGGATGCCCGCCCTCGTCGCTGAGCGCGACGGCGAGTTCGGCGCCGGTGACTTCGAAGGTGGGCATCGGGTTCCTTCCGCTCCGGCGTCGCACGTCGGATCCGCAGAGGCGACGCCGATGTCAGAGTAGCGGGACGCTAGGGTACTGCCATGCGTCTGACCCACGTCACGCAGTTGCGCCTCCCATTCGGCCGGCTCTGGGGGTACGACGTCAGCGCCTCCGAACTCGGCCCGCGCCTGCCGGTCTCCTTCGACCAGCGGATCCACGTCGGCCTCGGAGACCGACCGGGATCCTGGATGGCGATCTCGTTCCACCTGCCGCGGCCCGTGACGAAGGACGCGCTCGCCGACGCGTGGCTCGCGGTGATCGCGCGGCACGGCACCCTGCGCACCGCGTTCGCTCCGGGCGAGGACGGGCAGCCCCAGCTCCACGAGCTCGCGATCGCCCCAGGATCCTGGGTCGAGCACGAGATCCTGCCGGGGCAGGCGGTGAACGACGCCGTCCGCGATGTGCTCGATGGGGCGTGCTCGCCCTACCGCCGACCCTCGTACCGGCTATGCGTCCTCGAGAACGCGACGGGGATCACGATCGTGATCGGATCCGACCATGCGCACGTCGACATGTGGTCGATGCTCGTCATCGCGCGCGACCTCCTCTCGGCAGTGGACGCGGCGCGCGACGGCCGGGATCCCTGGACCGCGCCGGCCGCGGCATTCGTCGACCACACCCGGTCGCTGCTCGAACGCGACCCGGCCCCTGACGAGGTGCGAAAACGGTGGGCCGACATCATCCGCGACAGTGGCGGAGCAATGCCGCGATTCCCGCTCCCGCTGGGCTCGCCGGATCCGCAGCGCGAGAGGGTCGAGGTGCGCGACGTGCTCGATCCGGATGACAGCGCAGCCTTCGCGGCGCAGGCGCGGGAAAGCGGCGTCTCGACGCTGACCCTCGCAGTCGTGGCCATGACGGCGGTCACCCGCACGCTCGCCGGTACGGCGCTGCGCGCGATCTTCCCGGTGCACAGTCGCTACGAGGACACCTGGCACGACTCCGTGGGCTGGTTCATCACCAACTCCGTACTGGAGTCGGCGGTCGCGGAGCCGCGTGCAGCGGCCGCCGCCGTCAAGGAGGCCGTACAGCTCGGGTCGTGGCCGCTTGCCGACGTGCTCGCGCCCTGGGGCGGGATGCCGGTCGCGCCGGGGATGTTCGCGATCTCCTGGCTCGACCTGCGCCGGTTGCCGGTGCGGATCGACTCGGTCGGACTCGACGCGCAGTACGTCGGCGCGGCGATCGACACGGACGGAGTCATGCTGTGGTTCATCCTCGATGAATCCGGCCTGCACCTGAGGTGCCGGTACCCCGACACGGCAGAGGCCCGCGCCAACGTCGGCGAATGGCTTGATCTGCTCGTGGCGCGACTGCAGGCGGAAGCGAAGACGTCCGTCCGAGGGCTGCTGCGGGCGGCGGGCCGCACCTACCGGATCGAGCGGGCGGGCCACGCGGACATCGAGGCGATCGCCGAACTGCTCGCCGATGATCCCTTCGGTGCCGAGCGCGAGGACGCCGAGCTCAGCCGATACGAGGCTGCGTACAACTCGGTCAGACGTGATTCCTCGAACTATCTCGGGGTGGTTCGAGACGACGCCGGCCGCATCGTGGCGACCATGCAGCTGACCGTCATCCCCGGGCTCTCTCGCGGAGGATCCACTCGGCTGCAGATCGAGGGTCTGCGCGTCGCTCCGGTCGAGCGTTCACAGGGCCTCGGCACAGCGATGCTGGAGTGGGCGCACGACTTCGGGCGGTCTCGTGGGGCGACCCTCGCCCAGGTGACCACCGATGAGGCCCGGGATCGGGCACGCGCCTTCTACACCGGGCTCGGCTATCAGACCGCGCACGTGGGCCTGAAGCGGCCACTCGACTGACCCGCATACTGGCCCGGTGCGTGCAGGCGTACGCTGGCCGTGTCTTCCTGAGGAGGTGCGGCCATGTCCGACACTGATGAGCGGTCCGTTTCCGCCCACATTCCGGAGCCGGGCGAACCGAGCATTCCCGAGCTCGAGGCGGACGAGAACATCGCGCCCCGTCCGGAGGAGGAGATCGCGGACCTCCTCCGCGCCGAGCCCGACGTCGACGACCACGTCAGCTGACCCGGCGGGGGCGGACCCACAAGTGTCAGCCGATGCAATTCGCTCGAGTGTTGATGGTCGAAAGTGATGCGTTCGAGTGGGAGAGGATACTCAGTTCGTGACCTATGACGAGTTGCGAACCTCACTGATCGAGTTGAGCTCGTTGCTCTACGAAGTCGCGGAGACGCCGTGGGCTACTTGGGCGTCGAAGACCGCCGCAGAGCTCGCTGACGGCAGCGTGGGGCCGGACGCTGTACGTCGCGTCTTCGGAGGTATGGGGAGCCTGAACGATCTTGTCATCCACCCGGCCAACGGTCATCGAGTTGATGGATCGTCCTTGGAAGGCGTGAACACGCGACTGGAACGAATTAGGACTCGCCTCTACTCTCAATCCACAGCTCGTGTCCACGACTCCGACAACGGCGTCAGCTGACGCGCCGGACATCTTGCGGCCAACCGCAGGCCTCCTGGAGGCAACATCACGGTCGAGGTCATGTCCCTGACGGGTCCGATCGTGACCGCGTCGCTCGTCGAGGAATCAAGGTGTAGGGAGAGGCGATGTTGGAGATCGAGCCAGGCACGCATGTCGTTGAGACAGTCTGTGACCACTGCCAGGAGCCCATGACCCGTGCGACAGGCTTCGTCCTGCGCGATGGCGACGCCTACGCGATCTACTTCGCGTCCTGCCACCATCACGACGGTCACGAAGTCTGGATCGATGCAGTGTTCTCCCCGACCTGGGCTGAAGAAGTTGACGACCGCATTACGTTCGGGTGCCGCGTCGGCGCGGTCGAAGGACAGGAGGAACCGGCAGCCTGCCTTGTGGCGGCGGCTGCTGCGTTCAGGGAGTCGAGGACTTTTGGTCGCAAGTTGGCTCGGCACGAAGCGTCGACCCATCCGCTGATAGGTGAGTTCTGGGCGCTGGTCGACCACGTGCCGACGAAGGACAAGTTCGTCTCCGGCCACATGTACGGGCCTGGGGCGCAGTTCGAGTGATCGTACGGCATGGAGTTCCGCTTCAACGTCCAGGTTGCTCGTATGCGAGCTTTGCGCGACCTGGCGGTCGCTCGTCCCCGGCAAGGGGATGTTAAGTGTTTCGCTGATGGCGCATGGATGGTCTGGCGACCCGGCGAAGTGAGTTTTGATGACCTCGTTTGAGCCTTCATGATCTGGTCGGCTCTGGTGCGAACGGGCGTTGACCTGGTTCGGCGTCGTCTACGTACAACCAGCAGGTCAGCGATGCCTATGCAGCAGATCCGCCTCGTCGGGCGTCCTGACTTCACGAACGGGCTCAGTTGACTCGGCGGACCTCCTGCGGCCAACCGCAGGCCTCGACGATCCTGCCGGCCCAGAGCTTCGCAGCGTCATCGTCGGCCACGTCGATGATCGTGAGACCGCCGATGTACTGCTCGCCGGGGGCGAACTGACCTTGACTGATCACTGGCGTGCCACTGGAGGCGTCGGCGGTGAAGGCCGCGCTCAGGTCCTCGTGCACGCCTCCCGCGAACACGAGGACGCCGGCGTCACGCATGTCCGAGACGACGGCGTTGGCGAGTGGCCCGCGTTCGGCGAACCACTCGGCGCTGTGCTCGCCGACCCATTGCTGGTTGAAGTAGATGATGTACTGGCTCATCCTCGTCGCTCCCTGCATCGTCCGCGTCCTCAGGCCCGTCCAGCGATCGTACGTCGCCGTCGACCGTCGAGCGGGACTCGATACGATGGCTCGGTGACTACCGAGAACAACAGCATCTTCGAACCCGATGGCCGCGCGATCCCCTACGTCGACGAGATGTCGGAGGGCGACGGACCCGTTCTGGTGCTGATTCCGGGGCGCGGCCTCGAGGGCGGCGCGCTCGGTTCGGTCGCGCACATCCTGGCCGGCGAGGGGATCCGCGTGCTGCGGATCGGAAGTCGCGCCGATGATGCCGCGACGCTCGAGGAGCGCGTCCAGGATGCGAGCGACGTCATGGACCACGCCGGCATCGGCGCCACATGGATCGGAGGTCACGGCGTCGGCGGCACTGTCGCCCGCGCGCTCTCCGCGAAGCGCACGGACCGCGCGCTCGGCGTGCTGCTGCTGGGCGTGGAGGACGTCGATGTGCCGATCGCGCCGTCGGTGCCGATTCTCATCATCCAGGGATCCGAGGACGACGTCATGCCCCTGGCGAACGGCGAGAAGCTGCGCGCGTCCGCGGTCGAGCGCGCCAGTGTCGTGACGATCGAGGGTGGCGGGCACCTGTTCCCCGTGAGCGATCCGGTCGACACGGCGTTCGCGATCGAGGACTACCTGGCCTGGGACTGATGCGAGGCGCCATTCCGCCGGCGGACGCCCGCACCGTCCTGCTCGTGATCGACATGCAGGCGGGCGTCATGCCCGACTGCTTCGACGAGCACGGGGTGCTGATGCGGACCGACGCGCTCGTGCGCCGGGCGCGCGATGAAGGGGTTCCGGTGGTATGGGTGCACCATGACCCCATCGGCGTGGGGACGCCGGATTGGGAGCTGGCGGCACCGCTGGCCCGCGCCGAGGGCGAGGCGGTCGTGCGCAAGAGCTACCGCGACGCCTTCGCGGAGACCGAACTGCGGACCGTGCTCGACGGATACGGCGCGACCCGCCTGGTCGTCGCCGGCGCGCAGTCCGACTTCTGCGTACGCACCACGACCCAGCGTGCAGCGGCGGAGGGCTACGACGTCACGCTCGTGCGCGACGCGCACACCACCGTCGATGCGACGATCGAGGGCGTTCGGATCTCCGGCGAGCAGATCGTCGCCCACACCAACATGTACTTCGCCGGGCTGCGCTATCCGGGGCAGGAGTTCGCGGTGGCGCGGCACGACGAGGTCGCGTTCGCCTGACCGCCACCACGCGCGCATGTCCGATCCCGGTGCGAGGATGGGCGCATGCCCGAGTCTCCGGAGGTGCAGGCGCTGGTCGAGTTCCTCGACGAGCGGATCCGCGGTCGTGTGATCGCCGACCTGGATGTCGGCGAGTTCCGCATCGTCAAGACTCGCGACCGCCCGCCCGGATCGCTGGTCGGTGCGCGGATCCGGCGCCTGGAGCGCTTCGGCAAGCACGTCGGCTTCGATACCGAGGCGGGCTGGCTGATGATCGGGTTCGGGCGCAACGGCTGGATCCGCTGGCAGGCGCCGGACGCCCCGCGGAGCGACGAACCTGTGCCCGAGGTCGCTCGAATCGCGCTCGACGACGGTGCGCTGATGCAGGTCGTCGACCTGGGTGACTTCCTCGCGGTGACCGCGTCGGTCGTCGATGCCCCGACTGATGTCTCGGGCATCGCGGCGCTCGGACCGGATCCGCTCGCCGCCGACTTCGACCGCGACGTGTTCGAGCGCGCCCTCGGCACCAGGCGCAAGCAGATCAAGGCGCTCCTGCAGGAGCAGACGTCGCTCGCCGGCATCGGCAACGCGTATTCGGACGAGATCCTGCATCGGGCGCGGATCGCTCCCACGGTGCACGCCGCAGTGCTCGACGATGCCGAGCGGGAACGGCTCTTCCACGCGACGGTCGACGTGCTGCGGGGCTCCCTCGCGGATCGGCGGGGCCTGCCGCCGGGCCAGCTCAAGCAGGCCAAGGTCGCCGCGATGGCCGTGCACGGGCGCGGGGGAGAGGCCTGCCCGGTCTGCGGCACGACGATCATCGATCGCGTGTTCTCCGGTGCCTCCGCTCAACTCTGTCCGCACTGCCAGCCCGAGCCCTCCACGACGTGACGCGACATGCGGGTTAGCATTCCGGGGTGAGCCCGCTTCCTCTGCGCCATCGTTGGCGCGTGCGCTCGTCCGTCGCGCTCCTTGTCGGGGTCGCGGTCGGCTTCGTCGTCACGCCGTTCCTCGGCCTCGCCGCGGGCCTTCTCGCGGCCTGGGGCGCGCTGGCTCTCGTCAGCACCGTGTGGATCCTGCTGGTCGTGTGGCCGATGAACGCCGAGCAGACGCGCTCGCACGCCACCGAGGAGGACCCCGGTCGACGCATCGCCCGGGTGGTCGCCGTGGTCGGGAGTTTCGCCAGCATCGCGGCCGTGCTGGTCGTCGTGCTGCAGGCTCGGCACGCGGAGGGGTGGACCCAGTTCGCGCTCGCGGGGAGCGCGGTGCTCAGCGTCGCCGCCTCCTGGGGGCTGATCCAGGCCGATTACATGCTGCGGTACGCGAAGCTCTACTACGACGGATCCGCCGGCATCATCTTCAACCAGAACGAGGACCCCGAGTACACCGACTTCGCGTACTTCTCGGTCGGGCTCGGCATGACCTACCAGGTCGCCGACACCAATGTCACGCGCAATGCCATCCGGCGGATCGTGATCGCGCAGACCACGATCGCCTACGTGTTCGGCGCGCTGATCCTCGGCACGATCATCAACCTCGTCACAGGCCTGGGGTGATCTCGGGGCGCTCCTCGCGTAGCCGGGGCTCCGTGCGCCGCTCCGGACGCACGCCTGCCTTATCGGCGTAGAAGGCGCGAATCCGGTCCATGTCCGCGGCCATATCACCGGTGAGGTCGAACGTGGGCCCGAGCCCGGTCGTCATCGTGGTGCGGTCGACGAACCCGAGTGTCACCGGCATGCCGGTCTCGCGTGCGATGCGGTAGAAGCCGCTCTTCCAATACGTGTTGCCGTCGCGGGTGCCGTCGGGCGTGACGACCAGACCGAACACCGTGCCGGCGTTCACCTGCGCCACGACCTCGCCGACGACCCGCGCAGGATCCTCTCGATCCACCGGGATGCCGCCGAGGCGTCGCATGAGTGGGCCGCGCCAGCCACGGAACAGGCTCTTCTTGCCGAGCCAGTGCACCTCGACGCCGAGCCGCCAGGCGATGCCGAGCATCAGCACGAAGTCCCAGTTCGAGGTGTGCGGGGCGCCGATCAGCACGGTGGGGCGCGTCGGACCCGGTTCGCTAGCGAGCGTCCAGCGGCTGAACGTCCAGAACACGCGGGCGATGAGGCGACGGAGCATCCGTCCACGGTAGAGGGGTGCGCATGCCGTGCTCCGCATGAAAGGCAGCGGAATGGGAACGGGCGCATGACCCGGACGGGAGGTCCGGGTCATGCGCCCGTTCGGGGTGCCGCGGGTCAGGCGACCTGCGGCATCAGGGAGAACGACACGGCGCCCTCCTCATTCACGTTCGCGTCGAGGACCTTGTCGTCCAGGACGATGGCGGCTTCCCCTTCGAGGAAAACCGGGGCGCCGGGCAGATCGAGGATCTGATCATCCGGCTCCGGCGAGACGACCACGTCGGCGGCGAGGCGGGGTTCGCCCGCCTTTCCCGGCGTCTCGGCCGTGTGGATGCGCAGTCCCGTACCCTCCGTCTCGGTACGACGACGGACGAGCGTGGTGACCAGCGCAGTGGCGTTGTCGGTCAAGGTGAGCACGAGGCACTCCTTCCGGTTGCGGACATGCCGAGGTCACGGCATGTGTCCGGGCCACGATTCCCCTTCTGGATCGAGCTCTCAACCGCTGTGCGGCGATTCGGCCCGATTCGGAGGGTCTTCCCACCTGGGAGCGGGGGAACGCGATCGGCGGGCGGCGACCGGCCTCAGCGCGCAGCGGCCCGTAGCGCCTCGGCCGTCTCCGGATCCAGGCCCGGCATCTCGTCCGTCGGCACGGCGAGGGCGAGCAGAGCGCGGCTGAAGTAGTTCCGGGCTGCTGCGGCTAAGGTGATGTCGACGATCTGGCGGTCGTCGTAGCCGGCGTCCCGGAGCGCCTGAGTGTCGGTGTCGGTCATGCCGCGCGGATCGGTGGAGAGCTTGGCCGCGTACTGCACGACGGCCTGTTCGGCGGCGGAGAAGCCGTCGTCGTCGCCCCGGGCGAACGCCGCGAGGCCATCGCCGCTGAGGACCTCCGCCCGCAGAGACTTGCGTCCGTGCGCGAGCAGACAGTGCGGGGATCCGATCGCGCGGGCTGCGCCGAGCGTCGCCGCCTCATAGACGCGCACGCCGATGGACGGCACGATCGCGCGGATGAGCGCCATGAACGCCTCGTGCGCCTCGGGGTTCACCGCCATCGCGCGGGTGTAGGCGAAGACGAAGCCCGCGTCGGCGATGTCCTCGGCGTACATGTCGGCGGCGTGCCCCTGCGCGGTCTCGGCAGGGGGAGTGCTGATGATCATGGGAAGCTCCTTCGCGTCCATGCGCGGCATGCTCGCGGACGGCGAGCCCCAGCGCCTGAGCGAAGACTATGCCCGAGATGCGTTCGGCGACATGGGTGGATGCCTCAGAACGGCGCCGATGCTCCGGTACGGGCGTAGCATCGGGGGGTGACCACGGCAGCCGAATCCCCGCAGCAGACACCCGCGGACGCGACGCGTCCGACATCGGGAGCCGCTCCGGGCGGGCTGTCGTTGCTCCCGGGCCTCGACGCGGGAGACGCCGGACTGTGCATCGACGGCGTCTGTCGTCTGCCCGGCGCGAAGGACTGACCTCGCCGATCGCGACCCCCGTCGGGATCCCTCGCGGTCGCGAACGCAGGATCGTCCCCGTCGGAGGCGCCTATGGCGTGCGCCGACGGGGACGATTCGAGGTGCAGTGAAGTGGAAAAGGCTCAGTGCATCGCCGGGGCGCTGCCCTCTGGGGAGCCCACCTCGTGCGGCTGGTCCGCGGGCTTGCGGATGATGAACGCGCCCAGGATCGTCACCGTCGCGATGACCGCGCCGATCACGAACGTGCTGCGCGAGCCCCCCGCGACCGCGGCGGGCACCTCGGTGCCGCCGTTCGCGTTCACGATGAGCGTGAACACCGCGATCATCACGGCGATGCCGGTCGCACCCGCGACCTGCTGCACAGTGCCGATGACCGCGCTGCCGTATGAGTAGAACTTCGGCGTCAGCGAAGCCAGCGACGCCGTGAACAGCGGCGTGAACGAGAGCGCGAGTCCGATCGACAGCAGCGTCTGCGCGACCAGCACGATCCACACCGAGGTGTTCGTGGCGAGCGTCGTGTAGAACCACAGCGTGGCAGCGGTGAGGATCGAGCCCGGGATCAGCAGGATCTTCGTGCCGCGGGCGTCGTAGATCCGCCCGATCACGGGGCCGAGCAGCCCCATCGCGAGGGCACCGGGCAGGAGCACCAGCCCCGCCTCGGTGGTCTCCAGGCCGAGCGCCTTCTGCAGGAACAGCGGGATCACCGTGAGCGTGCCGAAGAAGGCCAGCGACAGCAGGAACATCTGCACCATCGACAGGCTGAAGTCGCGCGAGGCGAACACCCGCAGATCCAGCAGGGCGTCGTCCTTGCGCTGCAGGATCACCTGCCGCCAGAGGAACGCCACCAGCCCCACCACGCCGACGACCAGCGCGATCACCAGGGGAGCGGAGGATCCGCCACCGCCCGCGAGGGCTCCGATCTGGCTGAGGCCGAAGACCAGCCCGCCGAAGCCGAAGGCGCTCAGCACGATGGACAGCACGTCCAGCGGTGCGTCGGTGCGCTCGCCGACGTTCGTCAGCCAGCGCCAGCCGATGAACATGGCGACCAGGGCGATCGGCAGCACGACGACGAAGATCGCGCGCCAACTGAAGTGGTCGAGCAGGAAGCCCGACAGCGTGGGACCGATCGCCGGCGCGAGCGAGATGACGATGCTGACGCGCCCCATCATCCGGCCGCGGCTCTCCGCGGGAACCAGGTTCATGAGCGTCGTCATGAGCAGCGGCATCATGATCGCTGTGCCCGACGCCTGCACGACGCGTGCGATGAGCAGCACGGTGAAGCCGGGCGCGAGCGCGGCGATCAGCGTTCCCGCGGAGAACAGGGTGAGCGCGCCGAGGAACATCTGCCGCGTCGTGAAGCGCTGCAGCAGGAAGCCCGTCGTCGGGATCACGACGGCCATGGTCAGCATGAACGCGCTTGTCACCCACTGCGCCGCGAGCGGGGTGATGCTCAGATCGTCGATGAGGTGCGGGATCGCCATGCTCATCGTCGTCTCGTTGAGGATCGCGACGAAGGCGGCGGCCAGGAGCACCCAGATGACCGCCATGTCACGGCGGGGGATGAGAGAGGATCTCGCGCTGGTCGGCACGGATCCGGTTTCGATGGCGGACATATGTTTCCTCCGACTCGGCGGGGGCGAAAAAGGGGGGATGAGCTGTACAGAGATGCCAGCGACATTCAGCGTAACCACAGGGTCGGACATTTCATTCCCCGCCGGCCGTCGGCGCTGCTCTCAGCAGCGTTGCGCCCTGAGCGGACGTTCTCGACGGCGGCGTCCCATGCTCGGCACGGGGATCTACGCTTGCGAGGTGCCGAAGGTGCAGGTGACCAGCGGCGGGCAGGGGTGAGCGGATGAGCATGATGGCCAGAGGTGGCGGAGCCCGGGGCGGAATGCGCCCCGTGGACGAGGCGTCGCAGCGCCGGCAGAACGCCGAGGCGCCGAAGATCGCGAATCTCGGCCGCCGGGTGGTCGCGCTGTTCCGCCCCTATCGCGGACGGATCCTCGTCACGGGCCTCCTGGTGATCATCTCGGCCGCGCTCGGCGTCATCCCGCCGCTGCTGGTGAAGCTCGTCTTCGACGACGCGCTGTTCCCGGCGGGCGGCGGAGGACCGCGCATCGCGCTGCTCGTGGAGCTGGTGGTCGGCATGGTCGCGCTCTACCTGCTGTCGGCCGGTCTCGGCGTCGTGCAGACCTGGCTCACCTCGACCGTCGGCAACAGCGTGACGGGCGACCTGCGGGTGCGTCTGTTCGAGCACCTGCAGGCGATGGAGCTGGCGTTCTTCACCCGCACCAAGACCGGGGTGATCCAGTCCCGGCTGCAGAACGACGTCGGCGGTGTCGCCGGAGTGCTCACGAGCACGGTCACGAGCATCCTCGGAAACACGGTCACGGTGATCGCCTCGCTGGTGGCGATGATCCTGCTGGACTGGCGGCTGACCATCATCGCGGTGTGCGTGATGCCGATCCTGGTGCTCGTGCAGCGCCGCGTCGGTCAGGTGCGCGCGCGGATCGCCGGCGAGACGCAGGAGTCGCTGAGCGAGCTCACCGCGATCACGCAGGAGACGTTGAGCGTGTCCGGCATCCTGCTGTCCAAGTCCTTCAACCGGCAGCGTTCCGAGTCGGCCCGCTACCAGGCGCAGAACCGCACGCAGATCCGGTTGCAGGTGCGCCAGGCGATGAGCGGGCAGGGCTTCTTCGCGGTCGTGATGGTGCTGATGTCCAGTGTCCCGGCGATCATCTACCTCGTGGCGGGGCTCCTCGTCGCCGGAGGGACAGGATCCATCACCGCCGGCGCCATAGTGGCCTTCACGACCGTGCAGGCGCGACTGCTGATGCCGCTGATCGGGCTCATGCGCGTCGCCCTGGACGTGCAGACCTCGCAGGCCCTGTTCGCGCGCATCTTCGAGTACCTCGACCTGGTGCCGCAGATCCAGGACGCGCCGGACGCGAAGTCCGCCTCCGAGGCGCCCGGCCCCCGCGGGCGCCTCGAGTTCCGCGATGTTCGGTTCCGCTACCCGGACGCGTCGTCCGCCGCGCGCGACACCCTGCAGGGGATCTCGTTCACCGCCGACCCGGGGCAGCACGTCGCCTTCGTCGGCCCCTCGGGGGCCGGCAAGACGACGATCCTCTATCTCGCTCCCCGGCTCTACGAGGCATCGGAGGGAGCGATCCTCTTCGACGGCGCCGATGTGCGTGACCTCACCCAGTCGTCGATCATCGACGAGATCGGGATCGTGTCGCAGGAGACGTATCTGTTCCATGCGACGATCCGCGAGAACCTCGTCTATGCGAAGCCCGATGCGACCGATGAGGAGCTCGTGGCGGCGTGCACCGCCGCCAACATCCACCACGTGATCGTCGGCTTCGAAGACGGCTACGACACCGTGGTCGGAGAGCGCGGCTACCGGCTGTCGGGCGGCGAGAAGCAGCGCATCGCGATCGCGCGGGTGCTGCTCAAGGATCCGCCGGTGCTGCTGCTGGACGAGGCGACGTCCGCGCTCGACACGGTGTCGGAGCGCGTCGTACAGGAGGCGCTGGACGAGGCGGCCAAGGGCCGCACCACGCTCACGATCGCGCACCGGCTGTCCACGGTGATCGGCGCGGACGTCATCCACGTCGTGCAGGAGGGGCGGATCGTCGAGTCGGGCACCCACTCCGAGCTGCTCGCCCAGGGGGGACTGTACGCCGACCTCGCCGCGCAGCAGGTGGCCGCAGCGAGGATCGATGACGACGTGCGCTCGGCCTGACCCGCGATGCCGCGGGGTGACAGCCTCGGGGCGTGCTGAACTCAGTCGAATCGTGCGCTGAGACGCGCCGGCGCCCGAACACAGGCCGGATCGACTGAGTTCAGCACACAGCGCCGGCCTCAGTGCACGCTCAGCCCGCCGTCCACGAAGAGCGAGTGACCCGTGACGTACGACGATCCGGCGCCCGAGAGGAACACGGCGGCGCCGGCGAAGTCGGACGGCAGCCCGTTACGGCCGATCATGGTGCGGGCGGCGAGCGCCGTGATCTGCACCGGATCCTCCTGGAGGCGGGCGTTGAGCGGCGTCAGCACGAAACCCGGCACGAGGGTGTTGCTGGTGACGCCGGTCCCGCCCCAGGCCTCCGCTTCGGAGCGCATCAGCGACTCGACGGCACCCTTCGACACGCCGTAGATGCCGCTGCCGACGAAGGCGCGGTGCGCCTGCTGCGAGCTGATGTGGATGAGTCGGCCGTAGCCTCGCTCGGCCATGCCCACGCCGTAGCGCTGACCGAGCAGGAACGGGGCGAGCGCGTTCACGGTCATCGTGGCGTCCCAGTCGGCCTCGGTGATGTCGGCGAAGGCAGGCCGGATATTGATGCCGGCGGAGTTCACGAGGATGTCGGGCTCGCCGAACGGACGTGCCGCGGCGTCCGCCACGGCGAGGATCCCGTCGCGCGTGCTGAGGTCGCCCACGACGCCCGCGGCGCGGCAGCCGGCATCGGTGAGCTCGCGCACCGTCTCGTCGATCCGGTCGGCGCCGCGGGCGACGATCACGGTGGCGGCACCGGCACGGGCGAGCGCGGTCGCGATGCCGCGCCCGATGCCGGAGCTGCCGCCGGTGACCACGGCGGTGCGACCCTCGAGGGAGAACAGGTCGGAGAGATAGGCGTTCATGACGGTCCTGATTCTGGGCGGAGCGACGCGCACGGGCGCATCGGCCGTCCGAGCAATGGCCGCGGCTACCAGCGCAGCGCGGCGGCGAGAGTGGGGTCCACGCGGGCGTCGGCGAACTCGGGGAGTGCCTCGAGGTCTTGCACGAACGCTCGCACCGTCGCGGGATACGCGGAGTCGGTGTGGCTGCCGGCGATCTCCTGGAGCGGCGGCAGGTCCATCGCGAGGATGAGGTCGAGCCTAGCGACAACGGCGGCCTGCGCGCCCGCCCGATGCAGCACGTCGATGCCCCCGCGCAACGCGGCGAGATAGTCGCGGAGCACGCGGAGGCGGTGCTTGCCCTGCGTGATGGAGGATCCGTCCTCCCGCAGCCGCCATCGCACCACCACGTCGGGGATGACATCGAAGGCGCGCGCGGCCGTGTACATGCGCTGGGCCACGATCTGGTCCTCGTAGGCGACGCCCTCCGGGAAGCGGAGATCCTGCCAGAACGCGGTGCGGCTCAGCTTCGACCAGGCCACGATGTTCGCCGACGCGGCAGGGTGCTCGAAGATCGTGGTGCCGAGGCGTTCCGGATCCGTCGCCGCCGCGACCCACGGCTGCACACGGCCCGGCGCGTATGTCTGCCCGTCCCAGCGGGAGCGCACGTACGCGCCCGCCACGAAGTCGCTCCCAGACGCGGCGAGGGTGCCGGTCATCCGCTCGAGCGCGGTCGGCGTCAGCTCGTCGTCGCCGTCGAGGAAGCCGAGGTACTCGGTGTCGACGAGTTCGAGCGCGGCGTTGCGGGCGCCGCCGAGCCCGCGCGCCTCCGTGTGCCGCAGGACGGTGAAGCGCGGATCCGCGTCTGCTGCGGCGTCGAAGATCCGGCCGGTGTCGTCGCGCGATCCGTCATCGACGAGGATCGCCCGCCAAGAGGTCTCCGTCTGCGCGCGCAGCGAGTCGAGGGCGGCAGGAGCGAAGGCGGCGATGTCGCGACCGGGGACGATCACGGTCACGAGCGGGGCGGGCACTCCGCCAGTCTAGGAGCGCACAGCGGACACGGCGTCGGCGACGAGCGCCGCGAGCTGTTCCGGGCCGTCGCCGGGAAGGCCGCCGTGGCCGAGCGTGAAGCGCACCGCGGTCTGCGCGACGGCGGGGTCGATGCCGCAAGCCAGAAGCACGTGCGAGGGCTCGTCGCTGCCGGCCGCGCACGCCGATCCACTGGACGAGACCACGCCGCGCCGCTCCAATTCGAGCAGCACCGCCTCGCCGGAGACCTCGGCGAACGTGAAACTCGCCGTGCCGGGCAGCCGGTGCACCGGATCGCCCGTCACGCGCGCCGAGGGGACCGCCGCGAGAACCCCGGCGATGAGCCGGGCGGACTGCGCCCCGACGCGCGCAGAGGCCTCGGCGCGCTCGCCCTCGGCCCGCTCGAGCGCGGTGGCGAGACCGACCGCGCCCGCCACGTTCTCGGTGCCGGAGCGGCGGCCGCGCTCCTGCCCGCCGCCGTGCAAGAGGGGCTCGATCGGCACCCGGCCGCGCACGGCGAGCGCACCGATGCCCTTGGGGGCGCCGAGCTTGTGCCCGGCGATCGCGATCGCGTCGGCGCCGAGGCCCGACAGTGCCAGCCATCCCGCGGACTGCACCGCGTCCAGGTGCACCGGCACGCCCTGCGCGGCGGCGGCCGCGGCGATCCCCGCGACATCCTGGATCGTGCCGATCTCATTGTTCGCATGCCCGACGGCGATCAGCGCGGTGTCGTCGCGGATCGCCGCAGCGACCGCGTCCGGATCCACCCGTCCTGCCGCATCGACCGGGACCAGGGTCGCGGCCACGCCGTGGAACCGCTCGAGATAACGGACCGACTCCAGGATCGACTCGTGCTCGATGGGTGTCGTGATCACGTGGCGCCCGCCCCGGGCGAGTGCGGCCAGCACGATGCCCTTGACCGCGAGGTTGTTCGCCTCGGTGCCGCCGGCAGCGAAGACGACATCGCCGGAACGCATCCCCAGCACGCGCGCCACCCGCGCGCGGGCGTCCTCGAGCGCCGCGCTCGCCGCCTCGCCCACGGTGTGATGGCTGGACGGGTTGCCGAACGTGCGGGTGAGGAACGGGGCCATCGCCTCGAGCACCTCGGGCCGGATCGGCGAGGTCGCCGCGTGGTCGAGGTAGAGCGGGACGGACATGGTCAGTCGATCCGCACGTCGAGCCCGAGGTCCAGTGCCCGCGCGGAGTGGGTCAGGGCGCCCACCGAGATCACGTCGACCCCGGTCCCGGCGATCGCGCGCACCGTGTCGAGGTTCACGCCGCCCGAGGCCTCCGCGGTCGCCCGACCGCCGATCAGCGCGACTCCCGCGCGCAGATCCTCGAGGGAGAAGTTGTCCAACAGCACGGTGTGGGCGCCGCCGTCGAGCACCGCAGGGATCTGGTCGAGCCGATCCACCTCGACGACGACGTGCGTGGTGTGCGGCAGCGTCGCGATCGCCTCGCGCAGCGCGGTCGCGACGTCGCGACCGCCCCGGGTCAGCACGGCGAGGTGGTTGTCCTTGGCCATCACCGCATCCGACAGCGAGAAGCGGTGGTTGCGTCCGCCGCCCGCGACGACGGCGTGTCGTTCGAACGCACGCAGCCCGGGGGTGGTCTTGCGGGTGTCGGCGATGCGCACCTGCTTGCCGTCGGGCCCGGCGCCCTCCACGGCGGTGACGTAGGCGGCTGTGAGGGTCGCGATGCCGCTCAGGCGCTGCGTGAAGTTCAGCGCCACCCGCTCCGCCGTCAGCAGGCTGCGGGCGGATCCGGTCACGGTCGCGAGCACGTCTCCGGCGGCGAAGGCGTCGCCGTCCGCGAGGTGCAGATCCACGACCGTCTCCGGATCCGTGAGTGTGAAGGCGGCCGCGAACACGTCGCCGCCGGCCAGCACTCCGGGCTCGCGCGCGACGAGGTCCGCTGTCGCGGTGGCGGCGGCGGGCAGCAGCGCGGTGCTCGTGAGGTCGCCCCAGGGGGCGTCCTCTTCGAGGGCTGCTCCGACGACGCGGGTGAGGAGGGCGGGGGTGAGCATCAGACTCCGATCAGGGCGGGCGACGGTTCGAGATGGTGAGCGCCGATCGAGACCGGGCGGGCGAGCGCGGCCGTGATCATGGCCTCGGCGACCTGGAGCAGGTTGCGGTCCTCCACGGCCGTTCGGGTGAGGCCCTCCGGCGGGCGCCAGGAGCGGACCGTCGCCAGAGCCTCTTCCAGACCTTCGCGGGTGCGCAGCGGGCCGACCAGATCCCACATGAGCTCCTGCAGCGCGGGCCGGGAGAACGGATCCCCGAACGGGCGCTCGGGAACCGCGGACCGAGACGAGCCATCGCGCGTCACGAACGGCGTTTCGTCGGGGTGTCCTTCGATGCCCTTGCTCGACGCGCGGACCCACGGGGTGTCCAGCGCGGACGCTGCCCGTGCGCCGAACACCGCGCCCTCGAGCAGGGAGTTCGAGGCGAGCCGGTTCGCACCGTGCACGCCGGTGCGCGCGGTCTCTCCGACCGCGTAGAGGCCGGGCAGCGTGGTACGGCCCTCGGCGTCGGTGACCACCCCGCCCATCAGATAATGTGCGGCCGGAGTGACCGGGAGGGGCTCGCGGGCCCAGTCGAAGCCGCGCTCCCGCGTGACCCGGTCGATCGTGGGGAACCGGCGCGCGAGGTGCTCCGCGCTCCAGCCCTCGCGACGGCAGATCCCCGTGGCGTCCAGACGCACAGGGCCGCCCTGCTCCCGCGCGCGGCGCACGACCGCGCGCGTCACGACATCGCGCGGCGCGAGCTCGCCGTCGGGATGCGCGTCGAAGGCGAAGCGCCGTCCCTCGTCGTCGATGAGGGTTGCGCCCTCCCCGCGCACCGCCTCGGAGATCAGGAACGCCGGCCCGGGTGCAGCCAGGATCGTGGGGTGGAACTGCACGAACTCCAGATCCTCGACCGCAGCACCCGCTCGCCGCGCCGCGGCGATCCCATCGCCGGTGCAGACGGCGGGGGCCGTGGTGTGCTGGAACAGCCGGCCCGCGCCGCCGGTCGCGAGGATCACGGCGTCCGCTGCGAGCTCGACGATCCGCCCCGCGATGAGCAGCCCGGCCCCGCGCACCACTCCGCCGGAGACGATCAGATCGACCAGCATCGCGTGCTCGCGGACGGTGATCCCCGCCTCCCGCACGGCGCGGACGAGGGCAGCGGAGATGGCCGCCCCCGTGGCGTCGCCGCCCGCGTGTGCGATCCGTGCCGCGGAGTGGGCCGCCTCGAGCCCGCGCAGCAGCCGCCCCTGGGGATCCAGGTCGAACGGCACTCCGCGGGCGACCAGTTCTGCGATCCGCGCGGGCGCTTCGCCGACGAGCACGTCCACCACAGCGGGGTCGGAGAGCCCCGCTCCTGCGGTGAGCGTGTCCGCGGCGTGCGCGGCGGGAGAGTCGGCCACGCCAACGGCATCCGTGCCGTACACCCCGGCGATCCCGCCCTGGGCGAGCGCGGTCGCGCCGTCGCCGAGGGCGTCCTTCACGACGACCTCGACACGGTGGCCGGCCTCGTGCGCATGCAGCGCGGCGGTGAGACCGGCGATCCCGCCGCCGATCACGAGCACGTGCAGCGCCCCGGGGGCGCGGCGCTCGCCGGGCGCGGGCATCAGGCCACCGCGACCGGAGGGCGGGCCGCCAGCATGCGCTCGAGTGCGACCCGTGCCGGGTCCGCCACGTCCGCCGTCACCGTGATCCGGTTCGGCGTGCGCCCCGCGACGAGCTCCTCGAGCACCCAGGCGAGGTAGCCGGGGTGGATCCGGTACATCGTGGAACAGGGGCAGACCACCGGATCCAGGCAGAAGATCTCGTGCTGCGGATACTGCGCCGCGAGCCGGCGGACCAGGTTGATCTCGGTGCCGATCGCGAAAGTCGTGGGCTCGGTCGCCGCGTCGATGGCCTTGCGGATGTAGTCGGTGGAGCCGGCCTCATCGGCGGCGTCCACGACCTCCATCGGGCACTCCGGGTGCACGATCACGCGCACGCCAGGGTGCTCGGCGCGAGCCTGCTCGATCTGGGCGACGGTGAAACGGCGGTGGACCGAGCAGAACCCGTGCCAGAGGATGACGCGGGAGTCCTGCAGCTCGACCGAGGAGGATCCGCCGAGAGGACGGCGTGGATTCCACATCGGCATCTGCTCCAGCGGCACGCCCATCGCCTTCGCCGTGTTGCGGCCCAGGTGCTGGTCCGGGAAGAACAGCACCCGCCGACCCCGAGCGAACGCCCACTCCAGCACGGTGCGGGCGTTCGACGAGGTGCACACGATGCCGCCGTGACGTCCCACGAAGCCTTTGATCGCGGCGGAGGAGTTCATGTAGGTGACGGGGATCACCGGCACGAGTCCGTCGGCGTCGGGCTGGTCCAGCGGACCGAGCACGTCGGCGAGCTGCTCCCAGCAGTCCTCGACCTGGTCGATGTCGGCCATGTCCGCCATGGAGCATCCGGCGGCGAGGTTCGGCAGGATCACGGCCTGATCCGGTCCGGAGAGCAGATCGGCGGTCTCCGCCATGAAATGCACGCCGCAGAACACGATCGCCTCGGCGTCCGGGTGCTGCTTCGCGAAGCCCGCGAGCTGGAACGAGTCGCCGACATGGTCCGCGTGCTGCACGACCTCCTCGCGCTGATAGAAGTGCCCGAGCACCACGACGCGCTCGCCGAGGGTGGCCTTCGCCGCACGGATCCGCTCGTGCAGCTCGTCCTCGCCGGCCTCGCGATAGGCGGCCGGGAGCTCGCCCTGGCGCGGCGCGCCGGTCGGGATCACGTCGCCCATGGACGATCCGGGACCGTACCCCGGGATCGTGTCGAAGTTCCAGGGCCCCGCGGCGAGATCCGTGGTGCAGGTCGATTCCGAGGAGGCGCCGGTGACGATCAGGCGCAGCGCATGGTCGACGGACGGATCGATCGGAGAGTGCAGAGAGGTGGTGCTCATGAGGTTCTCGTCTCTTCGGGGGCGAGCGGGCCGCGGTCGGCGAGCTCGACATCGGTGGCATCGCGGTACAGCCGGGCGGGCCGATGGCTGCCCGTGCGGAACGCGTTGGTGGGGATCAGGGTCCGCGTCGCGTCGACCTGACGCCGGAAATTCGCGGGATCCAGCCGGCGACCCAGGATGGTCTCGTACGCCTCGCGCAGGTCGGCCAGGGTGAACTCCGGAGGGAGGAAGCCCTGTGCCACACGGCTGTAACCGGCCTTGTTGCGCAGCCGCCACAGTGCGTACTCGATGATGCGGCCGTGGTCGAAGGCGAGCTCCGGCAGGTCGGCGGCGTCGAACCAGTCGACGTTCTCCGGATCCGATCCGACCGCGCCGACGGACTCCTCCTCGCGCACGAGCGCCCAGTACACGACGGAGATCACCCGGCTCGGGGAGCGGTCCACCGCGCCGAACGCGTAGAGCTGCTCGAGGTAGCTGGGGGTGAGCCCCGTCGTCTCGGCGAGCGTGCGGGCCGCCGCGGCGGCCAGGCTCTCCGTGTCGTCGAGCCATCCGCCGGGAAGCGCCCAGGCGCCCGCATGCGGATCGCGCGTGCGCCTGACGAGCGGCAGCGCGAGCCGCGGCGCCTCGCCGCCGTCGCGGCGCAGCGTCAGGATCACGGTCGACACCGCGACGCGGATCCCGTCCTCGTGCTCGCTTCTGGTCATGCTGACTCTAACCTCCGTGGATCATCTTATAGTCGCCGTGACCAGAACTCGCGATCATTACGGCGACCTCTCAGCCGCGCGCCCGCCGCGGCGGATAGCGTCGGGACATGCAGCAGCCGACGCGTCTCGAGGCGCGGATCGATGCCCGCGCTCGCCGGATCCTCGCGGGCGCCCCCTCGACCGGCGTGCGCGGCTTCCTCGTCGAGGCGTCCGTGTTCCTCGCCAAGCAGGGGTGGGCGTGCGTGTTCGGCGCGGCCCTCCTCGTGGCGATCGTGCTCGTGCGCACGCTGTACCCGTCCGACCTCGCCCTCACCCGCAACGACCTGCTGACCCTCATCGCGGTGCTGATCCAGGTGGCGATGCTCGCCACGCGCCTGGAGTCGGGGCGGGAACTCTGGGTGATCATGCTGTTCCACGTGACGGGAACCGCGATGGAGCTGTTCAAGACCGACGTCGGCTCCTGGGCGTACGAGGCCGACGGCTTTCTGAGGATCGGCGCCGTCCCGCTGTTCAGCGGCTTCATGTATGCGGCGGTCGGCTCGTACATGGTGCGCGTGCACCGCTTGTTCGACCTCGCCTTCGTGCGCTACCCGCCGCGCTGGGCCACCGTGGTGCTGGCGGTGCTGATCTACGCGAACTTCTTCACGCACCACTGGATCTGGGATGCGCGCTGGGCGCTCACGGCGCTCGTCGTCGTCCTCTGGCTGCCGACCGTGATGCATGCACGCGTCTGGCGGCGCACCCTCCGGATCCCACTGCTGCTGCCGTTCGCCGGCGTCGCGCTGTTCATCTGGCTGGCCGAGAACATCGGCACCGCGAGCGGGGCCTGGCTCTATCCCGACCAGGTCGGGGGCTGGCAGCCGGTCTCCCTGTCGAAGGTGTCCAGCTGGTTCCTCCTGATGATCATCTCGGTCGTCCTGGTGACGCTCGTCTTCCCGCCGCGCCCGCCCGGGAAACCGGCGGCGCGACGGGCATCCCGCACGGTAGGATGGCGCAGGAAAACTGAACACGTGGCCGCATGGTCCGCGCGGGAGAGTCCGGTGATCGCAGCCGGACACCGAAGGAGCAAGCCTCCCCGCCAATCTCTCAGGTAACCGCACCGCGCAGACCCGGCCGCTCTGAAAAGCGATTTCGAGTGAAACGAGAAATCGGGTTGAGCGAAGACGCTGAAGGCGCCTGAGCCGAAACCCTGGTGACTGGATCCCCGCGGATCTCCACCTCTCGCTCGGGATCCGCCGACGGTGAAAGCTCTGTCGCCTCTCGAAGGCGCGGGCGAAACTCTCAGGCTCATGACAGAGGGGGAGTTCTCGGATCCGTGCGCCGTGCGGATCCTCACCGATCCGCACGGGAGAGCTCCATGACAGACGCCCGCTACACCCCCCTTCGGGAGCGCCACGAGGCGCTCGGGGCATCGTTCACCGACTTCGGCGGCTGGCAGATGCCCGTCCGCTACACGTCCGACCTCGCCGAGCACCACGCGGTGCGCGAGAGCGCGGGCATCTTCGACATCTCGCACATGGCCGAGTTCACGATCGTCGGCTCCGGCGCGGCCGCGTATCTCGACTACGCGCTCGCCGGCCGGCTCTCCGCCCTCGCCGTCGGCAAGGCGAAGTACTCGCTGCTGCTCGCCGAGGACGGCGGCATCATCGACGACGTGATCGTCTACCGACTCGGCGATGACGACTTCCTCATCATCAGCAACGCCGGCAACCGCGACGCCGTGCGCGAGGCGCTGCTGGCGCGCACCGCGGGTCGTGAGGTCGTTGTTGAGGACGTCTCCGACTCCTACGCCCTCATCGCCGTGCAGGGCCCGAACGCCGAGGCGATCGTCGCCGCGATCGACGGCATCCACGATGTCTCGATCCCGTGGGCGGAGCAGAAGTACTACGCCTGGGCCTCCGCGACCTACAACGGCAAGCCGCTGCTGCTGGCGCGCACCGGCTACACCGGCGAGGACGGCTTCGAGCTGCTCGTCGAAGCCTCCGACGCCGCCGCGCTGTGGGACGCCGCGCTCGCCGCGGGCGCCGACCGCGGCCTGGTGCCCGCCGGTCTCGCCGCGCGTGACACGCTGCGCCTGGAGGCGGGCATGCCGCTGTACGGCCACGAGCTGAACCGCGAGACCAAGCCCGCCCAGTCGGGCCTGGGTCGCGTGGTCGTGGAGGACAAGGACGACTTCGTCGGCAAGGGCGCCGTCACGCCCGCCGAGGGCGCGCGCGTGCTCATCGGCCTCGCCGCCGAGGGCCGCCGGGCCGGCCGCGCCGGGTACGCGGTCGTGACCGAGGACGGCGCGGTGATCGGCGAGATCACCAGCGGTGCGCTCAGCCCGACTCTCGGCCACCCGGTCGCGATGGCCTTCGTCGACCCCGCCGTCGCCGACGGCGCCGTCCCCCTGTTCCTCGACGTCCGCGGCACCAAGATCCCCGCGACCGTCACCGCCCTGCCTTTCTACCGGAGGAAGAAATGACCGATCTCAACACCCTGCGCTACAGCGAAGAGCACGAGTGGGTCGCCGTCGACGGCGATTCCGCGACCATCGGGATCACCGACTTCGCCGCGGACGCCCTCGGTGACATCGTCTTCGTCGAGCTGCCCGCCGTCGGCACGTCCTTCAGCCGCGGCGACGTCTTCGGCGAGGCCGAGTCGACCAAGTCGGTCTCCGAGCTGTACGCGCCGGTCGACGGCACGGTCGTCGAGATCAACGACGCCGTGGTCGACGACCCGTCGCTGGTCAACTCCGCGCCCTTCGACGGCGGCTGGCTGATCAAGGTGTCCATCGCTGCGGGCGCCGTCGACGGTCTTCTCGACCGCGACGCCTACGTCGCGCACACGGAGGGCTGAGAGTGACCGCGTTCCTCGACCGCCACATCGGCACCACGGCCGACGCCCAGCGGGCGATGCTCGACGCGATCGGCATCTCCTACGGCGCCGACGAGCGTCCCGTCGACGCGCTCATGCGCGAGGCCGTCCCGGCCTCGATCCGCTCGGCCGCCGACCGCGTCAGCCTGCTGCCGGCCGCCGCGAGTGAGGCGGAGGCCCTCGCCGAGCTGCGCTCGATGGCGAACCGCAACACGGTGAACCGTCCCATGATCGGCCTCGGCTACTACGGCACCCTCACTCCGAGCGTGATCCAGCGCAACGTGCTGGAGAATCCGTCCTGGTACACGGCCTACACGCCGTACCAGCCGGAGATCTCGCAGGGCCGCCTCGAGGCGCTGATCAACTTCCAGACCATGGTCTCGGACCTCACCGGCCTGGACACGGCGAACGCGTCGATGCTCGACGAGTCCTCGGCCGTCGCCGAGGGCATGCTGCTCGCGCGGCGCGGATCCAAGTCGCCCTCGCCCTGGTTCGTGGTCGACGCCGACGCCCTGCCGCAGACCAAGGCTCTGCTGGCCACGCGCGCAGCGGCGCTCGGGATCGAGCTCGTCGAGCGCGACCTCGCCGGCGGGGAGACCCTGCCCGAGGAGCTGTTCGGCGTGTTCGTGCAGTATCCGGGCGCCTCGGGACGGATCTGGGATCCTTCCGCCGTCATCGATGCGGCGCACCTCGCCGGCGGCCTCGCCGTCGTCGGGGCCGACCTGCTCGCGCTCACCCTGATCGCCTCGCCGGGTTCGCTCGGCGCGGACGTCACGGTGGGCACGACGCAGCGCTTCGGCGTGCCGATGGGCTTCGGCGGCCCGCACGCCGGCTACATGGCGGTGCGGTCCGGTCTGGAGCGGCAGCTGCCCGGGCGCCTGGTCGGCGTCTCGCAGGACGCGGACGGCCACCCGGCCTATCGCCTGGCCCTGCAGACGCGCGAGCAGCACATCCGCCGTGAGAAGGCCACGTCGAACATCTGCACCGCACAGGTGCTGCTGGCCGTCATGGCGGCCATGTACGCGGTCTACCACGGGCCGGAGGGCCTCAAGGAGATCGCCACGGGCGTGGCTTCCAAGGCCCGCTTCCTCGCCACGCAGCTGGAGAAGGCGGGCGCCGAAGTGGTGCATGCCGACTACTTCGACACCATCACGGTGCGCGTTCCCGGTCGGGCCGATGCGATCGTCGCCGACGCCCACGCCGCAGGGATCCTGTTGAACCCCGTCGACGCCGACACCGTGAGCATCGCCGCCGACGAGACCACGACCTACGAGGACATCCTCGCCGTGGCCACGGTCTTCGGTGCGGGAGAGGGTTCGTTCGCCTACATCCCGGTCACCAGCGTGCCGGCTGCACTCGCCCGTCAGGACGAGTACCTCACGCACCCGGTGTTCCACGCGCACCGCTCGGAGACCGCCATGATGCGGTACCTGAAGAGCCTCGCCGACCGCGACTACGCCCTGGACCGGGGCATGATCCCGCTCGGATCCTGCACGATGAAGCTCAACGCGGCGACCGAGATGGCGGCCATCACCTGGCCCGAGTTCGCGCAGCTGCACCCGTTCGCCCCCGAGGCGGACGTGCAGGGCTCGCTCGAGTTGATCGACCAGCTCGAGGCATGGCTCGCGGACGTCACCGGCTACGACGCGGTGTCCCTGCAGCCGAATGCCGGATCCCAGGGCGAGCTCGCGGGCCTGCTCGCGATCCGCGGCTACCACCTCGCCAACGGAGACGACCACCGCACGGTGTGCCTGATCCCGTCGTCCGCGCACGGCACCAACGCCGCGTCCGCGGTGCTGGCGGGCATGAAGGTGGTCGTGGTCGCGACCGATGAGCTGGGCAATGTCGACCTCGACGACCTGCGGGCGAAGATCGCCCAGCACGCCGACGAGATCGCGGCGCTCATGATCACCTACCCGTCCACGCACGGCGTGTACGAGCACGACGTGCTCGACATCACGGCGGCGGTGCACGCGGCCGGCGGCCAGGTGTACATCGACGGCGCGAACCTGAACGCGCTCCTCGGCTACTCCCGGTTCGGCGACCTGGGGGGCGACGTCTCGCACCTCAACCTGCACAAGACGTTCGCGATCCCGCACGGCGGCGGCGGCCCCGGCGTGGGCCCCGTGGCGGCGAAGGCGCACCTCGCGCCGTACCTGCCCGGACACCCGCAGGCGCAGCGCGCCGCGCACGCGGGCGGCTACGTGTTCGAGGGCGGCCCGGTCTCCGCGGCGCCCTACGGATCCGCCGGCGTGCTGCCGATCTCGTGGGCGTACGTGCGGATGATGGGCGCCGACGGCTTGCGGGATGCGACCGCGGCCGCTGTGCTCGCGGCGAACTACGTCGCCGCACGCCTGGCCGCGCACTACCCGGTGCTGTACTCGGGGGAGCAGGGCCGGGTGGCGCATGAGTGCATCCTCGACCTGCGTCCGCTCAAGGAGGCGACCGGGATCACGGTCGACGACGTGGCCAAGCGCCTCATCGATTACGGCTTCCACGCGCCGACCATGTCGTTCCCGGTCGCGGGCACGCTCATGGTGGAGCCCACCGAGTCGGAGGACCTCGGCGAGCTCGAGCGCTTCGTCGAGGCCATGATCCAGATCAAGGCCGAAGCCGACGAGGTCGCCGCAGGTGTCTGGCCGGCCGACGACAACCCGCTCGTGCATGCGCCGCACACCGCGGCCGCGCTGCTGATGGGGGAGTGGGATCACGCCTACACCCGCGAGCAGGCCGCCTATCCGACGCATGCGCTCATCGCGGGTAAGTACTGGCCGCCGGTGCGCCGCATCGACAATGCGTACGGCGACCGCAACCTGGTGTGCGCCTGCCCTCCGGTGGAGGCTTTCGCGCTGTAAGGATCCGCACGATCCGAAGAACGACGAGGCGTCCTGGGAACCGCTCCCAGGGCGCCTCGTCGTTCAGGTCACCAGTGAGTAACGGTTAACGCAGTCGGTTCGCCGGATCGGGGGTGCGGCGGTTACCCTCGAGTATCCCTACGCGCTCGACGAAGAGCGTGCAGATTGCTGTTATCTGTCCACAGGAGGACACAACGTGAAGCGCAACAAGATCGCCCTCGCGGGCATCGGACTGCTCGCGGCGGGCGCACTCGCCCTCGCTGGCTGCTCCAGCAAGAGCGGCGGAGACGCAACCCCCACCAAGGGCGGCGACTCGAAGACCATCATCAAGGTCAGCGGCAGCGAGCCCGAGAACCCGCTGATCCCGACCAACACCAATGAGGTGGGCGGCGGCAAGATCCTCGACTCCCTGTTCGCGGGCCTTGCCTATTACGACGCCAAGGGCAAGCTCGTCAACGACATGGCCGAGTCGATCAAAGTCGACGACGCCTCGAGCCTGACGATCAAGCTGAAGCAGGGCAACACCTTCTCCAACGGCGAGAAGGTCACGGCCGACAGCTTCATCAACGCGTGGCAGTACGGTGCGCTGTTCTCGAACAAGCAGCTCAACCAGTCCTGGTTCAGCGACATCGAGGGCTTCAGCGACTCCGCCGACTCCCCGCTGACCGGTCTGAAGAAGACCGATGACTACACGTTCACGATCAAGCTGGCCAACCCGGTCGCCGCGGACTTCTCGCAGCGCCTCGGCTACTCGGCCTACTACCCGCTGCCCGCCGCGTCCCTCAAGGACATGGCCACGGCCGGCGAGAACCCGATCGGCAACGGACCCTACAAGTTCGCCAAGGCCGGCGCCTGGCAGCACAAGGTCGAGCTCGACCTGGTCAAGAGCGACACCTACAAGGGTGGACGTCAGGCGAAGAACGGTGGCGTGAACTTCATCTTCTACGCAACCGCTGACGCGGCTTACGCCGACCTGCAGAGCGACAAGGTCGACGTGATCGACCTGATCCCGGCCGCAGCGCAGCAGACGTTCGAGTCCGATCTGGGCGACCGTGCGGTCAACCAGCCGGCCGCGATCTTCCAGTCGTTCTCGATCCCGGGCAACGCCGCGCACTTCACCGGTGACGAGGGCAAGCTGCGTCGCGAGGCGATCTCGATGGCGATCGACCGTGCTGCGATCACCAAGACGATCTTCAACAACACCCGCACCCCCGCCAGCGACTTCACCTCGCCGGTCATCGCGGGCTGGTCCGACTCCCTCAAGGGTGCGGACGTGCTGAAGTTCGACGCGAAGAAGGCGAAGGACCTGTGGGCTCAGGCCGACAAGATCTCGCCGTGGGAGGGCAAGTTCCAGATCGCGTACAACTCCGACTCCTCGCACCAGGCGTGGGTCGACGCCGTGTCGAACCAGCTGAAGAACAACCTCGGCATCGACGCCTCCGGCAACCCGTACGTCGACTTCGCTGCTCTTCGCAAGGACGTGAACGCGCGCACCATCCAGACCGCGTTCCGCACCGGCTGGCAGGCCGACTACCCGGCGCAGTACAACTTCCTGCAGCCGATCTACGGCACCAAGGCGTCGTCGAACGACACCGACTACTCGAACCCCGAGTTCGACAAGCTGGTCGCGAAGGGCGCCTCGGCGACCGACCAGTCCGAGGCCACGAAGGACTACGCCCAGGCCCAGGAGCTGCTGCTCAAGGACCTCCCGGCCATCCCGCTGTGGTACTCGAACGTGAACGGCGGCTTCGCCAAGGGCGTGAACAACGTCCAGTTCGGATGGAACTCCGTTCCGCTGTACTACGAGATCACCAAGGGCTGACCAGCCCGGGGATCACACCCGCGAGGCGGTGACGACCACGTCACCGCCTCGCGCGCTGTTGAAAACAGCCACCGAATTAGTGTCGTGCGCGTCGAACACGTGCCACGATTCTCAGTGAGGCGTCGCACCCGCACGGATCGTGCTGGGTTCCCGAGGCGCCTCCTCATCTGAAAGGAGGGGCGAATGGTCGGTTACATCCTCAAACGCCTCTTGCAGGTGATCCCCGTCTTCATCGGGGCCACCCTGCTCATCTACTTCCTGGTCTTCGCCATGCCAGGCGACCCGATCGCTGCGCTCTTCGGAGACAAGCAGCCGAGCAAGCAGCTGCACGACGCGCTCGTCGCGCAGTACCACCTCGATCAGCCGTTCATCGTGCAGTACTGGTACTACCTGACCGGCATCTTCCGCGGCGACATGGGCACCACGTTCTCCGGACGCTCCGTGAACGACGTGCTCGCGGCGACGCTGCCGGTCACGGGCCGTCTCGCCGTCATGGCGATCGGGATCGAGTTCACGCTCGCGATCATCATCGGAACGTTCTCCGCGCTGCGCAAGGGCAAGATCTTCGACAACACGATGCTGGTCATCTCGCTGGTCTTCATCTCGCTGCCGATCTTCGTCATCGCGTTCCTGGCGCAGTACTTCCTCGCGGTCAAGCTGCAGTGGTTCAGCCCCACTGTCGGCGCGACCAACGATTGGGGCGACATGTGGCTGCCCGCGATCGTGTTGGGACTCAGCCTCTACGCGGTGAGCATGCGTCTGATGCGCGGATCCGTCATCGACACCCTCAACCAGGACTGGGTACGCACCGCGTACAGCAAGGGCCTGCCGCGGCGCCGGGTCATCCCCGTGCACGTGCTGCGCAACTCGCTCATCCCGGTCATCACCAACTCCGCGACGAACTTCGGCGTGCTGCTGGTGGGCGCGACCGTCACCGAGGGCATCTTCAACATCCCCGGTGTCGGCAACACTCTCTTCCAAGCCATTCGACAGCACGAGGGCTCGACCGTGGTGTCCTTCGTGACGGTGTTCGTGATCATCTACGTGCTCGTCAACCTGGTCGTCGATATGCTCTACGGCCTGCTCGACCCGAGGATCCGCTATGTCCGGTGACACCAGCGCGACGCACTACGTCGCACCCATCAAGGACGGCACGATCGCCGTCGACGTCGTCAAGATCGCGGAGAAGCCCTCGAACCTGTGGCGCGATGCCTGGGCGGACATGCGGCGCCGGCCGATGTTCTGGATCTCCATGGTCATCGTGCTCGTGGTCCTGCTGATGGCCCTCTGGCCGACGCTGTTCACGCAGACCCCGCCGAACAGCAACTGCCAGCTGTCCGACTCCAACGGAGGACCTGCCGCCGGGCACCCGCTCGGCTTCACGTTCCAGGGTTGCGACATCTACGCGCGGACGGTGTGGGGTGCGCGCACCTCGGTCTCCGTCGGTCTCATCGCGACGATCATCGGGTCGGTCATCGGCCTCATCATGGGCGCCCTGGCCGGGTTCTACGGCGGTTGGCTGGACGGGCTGCTGTCCCGCGTCGGCGACATCTTCTTCTCGATCCCCTACATCCTCGCCGCGGTCGTCGTGATGAGCGTGTTCGCGCAGTTCCGCAACGTGTTCACGCTCGCGTTCGCGATCGGCGGATTCGCCTGGGCCTCCACGGCCCGTGTGGTCCGCGCCGAGGTGCTGAGAGTGCGTCAGGCCGACTTCGTGATGGCCTCGAGGGCGCTCGGGAAGTCGCGGTTCGGCACCCTGATCGCCCACGTCATCCCGAATGCGATCGCACCGCTGCTCGTCGTCACCACGCTGAGCCTCGCAGCCGCGATCGTCGCGGAGGCGACGCTGTCGTTCCTCGGCGTCGGGCTCGGGAGCGACACGATGAGCTGGGGCAACGACATCAGCCAGGCGCAGCAGTCGCTGCGGGTGGCGCCGATGGCCCTCATCTACCCGTCGATCGCGCTGACCATCACGGTGCTCGCGTTCATCATGCTGGGCGAGCTCGTGCGAGACGCCCTCGACCCGAGAGCGAGGGCTCGCCGATGAGTGCATCAACCGACACTCCGCTGCTCCGGATCCGCGACCTGAAGGTCGCCTTCGACACCCAGAAGGGCTCGAGGGAGGTGCTGCACGGGATCAACCTCGAGCTGTACCCGGGTGAGACGCTGGCCATCGTGGGCGAATCCGGATCCGGCAAGTCGACGACCGCATCCGCGATCGTCAATCTGCTGCCCGGCACGGGTCATGTGACCGCGGGAAGCATCACCCTCGACGGTCAGGAGCTGACCGGGCTCACCGAGGGTCAGATGGAGAAGATCCGCGGGCGCGAGATCGGCTACGTGCCGCAGGACCCGATGTCCAACCTCAACCCCGTGTGGTCGATCGGCTTCCAGGTCAAGGAGGCGATCCGTGCGAACGGTCTCGCCACCGGGCGCAAGGAGATCGAGGCCCGCGCGGTCGAGGTGCTGCAGCAGGCGGGACTCGCGGACGCCTCCAAGCGTCTGCACCAGTACCCGCACCAGTTCTCCGGCGGCATGCGCCAGCGCGCGCTGATCGGCATCGGCCTCGCGGCCGACCCGAAGCTGCTGATCGCGGACGAGCCCACATCGGCGCTCGACGTCACCGTGCAGCGCGTGATCCTGGATCACCTCGCGTCGCTGACGAAGGAGAAGGGCACTGCGGTCCTGCTGATCACGCACGACCTCGGCCTCGCGGCCGAGCGCGCGGAGAAGATCATCGTCATGCAGAACGGCGAGATCGTCGAGGCCGGGCCCAGCCGGGAGATCCTGGAGAACCCGCTGCACCCGTACACGAAGAAGCTGGTGGCCGCGGCCCCGAGCATCGCGTCGCAGCGCATCCAGGCGGTCCACGAGCGACAGGGCATCGAGACCAGCGAGGACATCGCCGGCATCCCGCCGACCGTGTCCGTGCGCGACCTGACCAAGGACTATAAGATCCGTCAAGGTCAGTTCCGCAGCATCCCGTTCCGCGCCGTCGACGCGGTCTCGTTCGACATCCCCAAGGGCAAGACGCTGGCGCTGGTCGGCGAGTCGGGCTCGGGCAAGTCGACCGTGGCGAAGATGGTGCTGAAGCTGGAGGATGTCACCTCGGGCTCGATCGCGATCGACGGCGTCGACATCTCCAGCCTCTCCGGGCGGGAGACGCTCGCGCTGCGCCGGCGCATGCAGCCGGTGTTCCAGGATCCGTACGGATCCATGGATCCGCTGCGCAACATCGGAAACACGATCTCGGAGCCTCTGGACATCCACGGCGTGGGTGACAAGGGCTCTCGCCAGGAGCGCGTGCTCGAGCTGCTGGACCAGGTCTCGCTCCCGCGCGAGCTGGCGACGCGGTACCCGAACGAGCTCTCCGGCGGTCAGCGTCAGCGCGTCGCGATCGCGCGTGCACTGGCGCTCAAGCCCGACATCGTCGTGCTCGACGAGGCGGTCTCCGCGCTCGACGTGCTGGTGCAGGATCAGATCCTGAAGCTGCTCGCCGAGTTGCAGAGCGAGCTCGACCTCACGTACCTGTTCATCACGCACGATCTCGCGGTCGTGCGCGTCGCGGCCGACCTGGTCTGCGTGATGGAGAAGGGCAAGCTCGTCGAGCAGGGCACGGTGGACGAGATCTTCGCCAACCCGCAGCAGGAGTACACGGAGCGACTGCTCCAGGCCATCCCTGGCGTCTCGATCGCCCTGGGCGGTCGCAGCGCGTGAGTTCGATGGACCAGATGCCCGTGGGGGCGCGGACGTACCGCGCCTCCACGGGCATCGCCGTGCTCCTGGTGTGCGCCGTGCTGGCCGTCTTCCTGCTCGGCGATGCGGTGGTGCGCGGCAGCTGGGCGCAGATGCTGCTGTATGCGCCGTGGGTGCTGCTGGTGCTGTGGCTCATCTACGTGATCAGCGTGGTCTCCCTGGTGCGGGTGGACGAGGACGGCGCGACCGTGCAGAACTTCCTGCGCCGCACGACTTTCGGCTGGCGCCGGGTGACCGAGCTCGACCTGCGCTGGCAGCTGGACTTCGCGCTCGATGACGGCCGGAAGCTGGCGTGCTGGGGAGGCCCGGGACGCATCCAGTCGCCGCGGCTGAGCAGGCGCTCGGGCGAGGTCAAGGTGCCGCAGAGCCTGCAGGCGCTCACCGAGGTGCGCACTCGCTGGGAGAACGCCGTGGAGCGCCCGCAAGGCGCCGCGGGCGTGGGCGCCGATGCGCCGATCCGGCGCAGCTGGGACTGGCCCGCGATCGGCGCTCTCGTCGTGATCGCGGTCGGAGCCGTGATCGCGATCGTGGTCACGCGCTGATGTCGCTCGGCTTCCGGCCGCGCCCCGAAGTCCTGAGTACCTTACTGACCGCGAGACTCCATCTGAGTAACGAGACAGCAAGTCTGAACGGCAGTCTCGCTACTCAGATGGAGTCTCGCGGTGCTTAGCGGGTTCGCGCCCGGAGCGCGTCGCGCAGCGAGGCGAGCATGAACGGATCTGCCGGGGCGACGCGGGGGACCCGCGCCGTGCCCAGGATCTCGAGGAACGGATCCATGTCGCGCAGCTCGGACCAACCCCAACGGATGCGCCCGGCGACGTGACGCTGCAACCGCGCTTCGCGGCGCTTCTCGTTCAGGATCGCCTCGGCAGGATCACCGAACTCTCCGGTGTACTTCACGTCGCCATCGGCTTCGCCGACGAGATTGCGCGATCGCCAGAAGAAGTCGGCCCGGTCCGCGATGCCGTCAGTCACGAAAGTCACCTGGAGCTCGGGCAGTTCGTATCCAGCACCTTCGATCGCTGCGAGGCTGAGCGACTCGAGAGGGCTCTCCGGAACGCCTGTCGCCCGCGCGAGCGCCCAACGAGCGCGGCGTCGACCGCGCGAGGAGAGGCGCGACTCGTTGATCGCAGGCAGCTGCGCCGGAGCGAGGTCACGTGAACGGCGTAGCAGCGCATCGGCATAGGCCAGACCAGCAGCGGGAGCTACGGTACGGGCGACATCGACGATCGTGTCGCCGGCAGAGGTGAGAAGGATCCCGTCGATCTCATCGATCGTTCGGGCATCCGCGGACGTGAGTACGCGTACGGGGCCGCAGATCCTGCTGGTGCGATCAGGATCCAGGATGAGAATCGGATCCTGCTGGCGCCCAAGGAAGACTCCTCGCAGTGCGGCGGCCGTGATCTCGCAGAATACTGAGGCGGGGTGGGTGAGCGCGACGGCATACGCGCGGGCGAGATAGCGATCCCAGGGCGGGATCTGGCTCCATCGAGATGTTTCGGCGAAGACACCGGGGATCACCCGGACGACTTCACCGCGGCGCCAGGCCCGAAGGAGAACAGTGGAGCTCACCATCTCGCTGGAACGCAGCAACTCAAGAGGTGGGGCGGCGAGTCGCGGTGTGATTCCGGCGTTCAGCATGTGCCGATCCTGCCGCTCGGGGCGGTCCCTCGGAGTCTGCTGGCCGCAGTCGGTGCACAGTTCCCGCAGGCGCGCGTCTGTGTGGAACCGATCAAGGACCTCCTCATCTGGCCGCGAGATTCCAACTGGGTAACGAGACTTCGCACATGGCCTGCAGTCTCGTTACTCAGTTGGAGTCTCGCGGATCCGGATCGCGGATCTGGATTCGGGATCCGGGGGCCCGGCCGGCGCCAGCCAGACGCACGGCGCCGAGTCAGTGCGTCGGCAGGCCGAACAGGGCCGGCCACATGGCCGCCGCCCAGGGGTAGCCGACGAAGACGGCCGCATCGATGAGGAAGTGCGCGACCAGGAACGGCAGCTGCCGGCCGGTGCGCAGGAACAGGAAGCCGAACAGCAGCCCCATCCCGAGGTTGCCGATGAACGCACCGGGTCCCTGATAGAGGTGGTAGCTCGCGCGCAGCACGGACGTGGCGAGGAGGATCGTCCACGGACCCCAGCCGAGCTGGCGCAGCCGGGCGAAGAGGTAGCCGAGCACCACGAACTCCTCCTGCACCGCGGCCCGAGCCGCGGACAGCAGCAGCACCGGGACGGTCCACCAATACGCGCTCTGCGCCCCCGGATCCACCGCGACGAACCAGCCGTTCATCCGCCCGAGCACGTACAGCGCGAGCCCCGGGATCCCGATGGCGAGGACGAGCAGGAGACCCCCTCCGACGTCGCGGCCGATTCGTGTTCCGTCCAGGCCCAGCGCGCCGAGGCGGGGGCGCACCGGGCGCCAGAGCAGGAAGCACACCAGCAGCACCGGCACCACGGAGAACCCGATGCCGAGCAACTGGTAGAGCAGGTCGAACAGCTCGCGGCTGGACTGCGAGGGGTTCAGCGTCGCCGTCTGATCCGCCAGCGGCGTCGACAGGGACAGGCGATCCAGCAGCTGCACGATCGCGTACACCGCGGACTGTCCGAGACCGAGGCCGAGCACGATCGCGATCTCCCACCCGATCCGCGCCCGCGACGGCGCGTCAGGCGGGGGAGGGGGCAGGGCGATCCTCATGGGTCGAGCGTACGGCGAGGCGGTATGCATGCGCCCCGCAGAGGATGCCCAGGAGCGGTGATGTATCCTGAAGAGTCCGGAATCCCGGGCGAAACCCCAGCTGCATTGGATTCCTTCATGGCGCACGCCCTCCGTTCCGATCTCCGCAACGTCGCCATCGTCGCGCACGTCGACCACGGCAAGACCACGCTCGTGGACGCCATGCTCCGCCAGACCGGATCCTTCGGCTCCCACGAGCACATGGAAGAGCGCGCCATGGACTCGAACGACCTGGAGCGCGAGAAGGGCATCACGATCCTCGCCAAGAACACGGCGATCACCTACAAGGGCGAGCACGCCGGCGGCAAGGACATCACGATCAACGTGATCGACACCCCCGGTCACGCCGACTTCGGCGGCGAGGTCGAGCGCGGCCTGTCCATGGTCGACGGCGTCGTGCTGCTCGTGGACGCGTCGGAGGGCCCGCTCCCGCAGACGCGCTTCGTGCTGCGCAAGGCGCTCGAGGCCAAGCTCCCGGTGATCCTGCTGGTGAACAAGACCGACCGTCCCGACGCTCGCATCGCCGAGGTCGAGGAGGAGGCGCACGACCTGCTGCTGGGCCTCGCGTCCGACCTCGTCGACGACGTGCCCGACCTCGACGTCGATGCGCTGCTCGATGTGCCGGTCGTGTACGCGTCCGGTCGCGCCGGAGCCGCATCCCGCAACCGGCCGGAGAACGGTGCGCTGCCGGACAACGACGACCTCGAGCCGCTGTTCGAGGCGATCCTCGAGCACGTGCCGGCCCCGGCGTACGACGATGAGGCTCCGCTGCAGGCGTGGGTCACCAACCTCGACTCCTCGCCGTTCCTCGGCCGCCTCGCACTGCTGCGCGTCTTCAACGGCACGCTGAAGAAGGGCCAGACCGTGGCCTGGGTCCGTTCCGACGGCTCCACCAGCAACGCCCGCATCACGGAGCTCCTGAAGACCCGTGCGCTCGAGCGCTACCCCGCCGAAGAGGCCGGCCCCGGCGACATCGTCGCGATCGCCGGCTTCGAGAACATCACGATCGGCGAGACCATCGCGGATCCGGAGGACGTGCGGCCGCTCCCGGCCATCACGGTCGACGACCCCGCGATCTCCATGACCATCGGCACCAACACCTCGCCTCTGATGGGCAAGGTCAAGGGGCACAAGCTCACCGCCCGGATGGTCAAGGACCGCCTGGACCGCGAGCTCATCGGCAACGTCTCGCTCAAGGTCGTCGACATCGGCCGCCCGGACGCGTGGGAGGTGCAGGGCCGCGGCGAGCTCGCACTCGCGATCCTCGTCGAGAACATGCGCCGCGAGGGCTTCGAGCTCACCGTGGGCAAGCCGCAGGTGGTCACGAAGAAGATCGACGGCAAGACCTACGAGCCGTTCGAGCACCTCACGATCGACACGCCGGAGGAGCACCTCGGCGCGATCACCCAGCTCCTCGCGAACCGCAAGGGCCGCATGGAGAACATGACCAACCACGGCACCGGCTGGGTGCGCATGGAGTTCATCGTCCCCTCGCGCGGTCTCATCGGCTTCCGCAGCGAGTTCCTCACCACCACCCGCGGCACCGGCATCGCGAACGCGATCTCGCACGGCTACGAGCCCTGGGCGGGCCAGATCACCACGCGTCAGAACGGCTCGATCGTCGCCGACCGTCAGGGCGTCGTCACCCCGTTCGCCATGATCGCCCTGCAGGAGCGCATGTCGTTCTTCGTGCAGCCCACGCAGGAGGTCTACGAGGGCATGGTCATCGGCGAGAACTCGCGCGCCGATGACATGGACGTGAACATCACCAAGGAGAAGAAGCTCACCAACATGCGTTCGGCCACGGCCGACAACTTCGAGTCCATGACGCCGCCGCGGTTGCTGACTCTCGAGGAGAGCCTCGAGTTCGCCCGCGACGACGAATGCGTCGAGGTCACGCCCGAGGTCGTGCGCATTCGCAAGGTGACACTCGACCAGACCATTCGCGCCCGCGAGACCGCGCGCCTGAAGCGCCAGGACGCCAACGCGTAACCCCACGCCGGTCCGAACGGCCCGTCTGCTCCGGCAGACGGGCCGTTTCGCGTGCCGGGCGTTCGCACGCAGCGCACGCACCGTGTGCAGCGTGCGGCGCGGCTCAGCGCAGCTCCGAGATGAGCACCGCGGAGGTCCCGGGCTCGAGCGCCTCGAACACGTGCGACGCATCTCCGGGATAGGAGAGGTAGTCGCCGGGGTGCAGCTCCTCGGCCGCCTCGGAAGGGCCGATCAGAGCGCGCCCGCTGATCAGCACGACGTGCTCGGTGGTGCCGACGTGGTGCGGCGTCGAGCGGCGGGGCTCGCCGGGCTCGGCCTGGATGATGTAGAGGTCTCGACGGGCGCCCGGCGGGCAGGCCGCGATGAGCGTGGCCAGATACGGCGCGGCAGCCGACGGCACGCCGGCGTGCTCGCCGGCCCGGATCAGGGTCGGGGCATTCGTGCGCTCCTCCACGAAGGCGGCGAAGGGCACGCCCAGGGCGTCGGCGATGGCCCAGAGGGTCTCGACGCTGGGCCCCGAGGATCCGCTCTCCAGCTGCGAGACGGTGGCCTTGGATACCCCGGCGCGGCGGGCGAGTTCGGAGACGGAGATCCCCGCCGCCTCGCGCTCGCGACGCAGGGACCGGGAGATGCGGGCGCGGAGATCATCCATGCGGCCAGTATTCCAAACGTTCGTTCGCCTTGACAAACGATTTGCAGATGTTCAGAATGATCGTCATGCGTTCAGAGGAGCGAACGATCGACCGCGACCCCGAGGACGCCGTCGCCGAGGTGCGCGTCGCGCGCCGGGAGGCGATCGGCGTCGCCCTCGCCACCAGCGCGTACGGGATCTCGTTCGGTGCGCTCGCCGTCGCGAACGGGTTCGACGTGTGGCAGACCTGCGTGCTGAGCCTGCTGATGTTCACCGGCGGATCGCAGTTCGCGTTCGTGGGCGTGATCGGGGCGGGCGGGCTCGCCGCCGCGCCCGCGGCGATCGCCTCCGCACTGCTTCTGGGAGTCCGCAACGTCGCCTACGGCATGCGGATGTCTCCGGTGATCGGCCGCGGTGCCGCGCGGCGCGCGCTCGCGGCTCCGTTCACGATCGACGAGTCCACCGCCGTCTCGCTCGCACAGCGTTCGCCGCGGGCGCGCCACGTCGGATTCTGGATCACCGGAGTCGGCATCTATCTCGGCTGGAATCTGATGACGCTGCTCGGCGCGCTGCTCGGAGACGTGCTGGGGGATCCGAAGACCTATGGGCTGGACGCGGCTGCGGCGGCGGCGTTCCTCGCCCTGCTGTGGCCGCGTCTGCGCACGCGGCAGGCCATCGCGGTCGGCATCGCGGCCGCCGCGGTCGCCACGGCGCTCACGCCGGTGCTGATCCCGGGGCTGCCCGTGCTCGTGGCGGCGTTCGTGGCGATCGTCGTCGGCTGGTTCAACTGGTTCGGGTCGAAGGCCGCCGGCCCGGCGGCGGGGGAGGAGTCGGCATGACCCTGTGGAACGCCGTGCTGCTGGCCGCCATCGGCTGCCTCGCGCTCAAGGGCGCGGGCTATCTGGTGCCGGCGTCCGTCCTCGAGGCGCCGCGGCCCGCGCGGATCACCGACCTGCTGACGGTCGCGCTGCTCGCCGCGCTCGTGGCCGTGCAGACGCTGGCCGCGGGCCCGCACATCGTGGTGGACGCTCGTGTGCCCGCGGTGCTCGTCGCGGCGGGGTTGCTGGCGCTGCGGCAGTCGTTCCTCGTCGTGGTGATCGCCGCCGCTGTCGTCGCGGCTCTCCTGCGGCTCCTAGGGTGGGCCGCGTAAGCTCGAGCCGTGCGTGGAACGTGGCTCAGCAGAGCGCTGTCGTGGGTGGCTCTGTTCGTGGTCGGCGCCGTGTTCGGTCTGGCGACGACCGTGACGCATTCGACCTCGGTGTGGGGGCTCCCGTGGGTCGGGCTGGTGCTCGGCGCGATCGCCTGCGGCGGCATGCTCCTCGCCGTGCGGCTGCTGCTGCACGACCGCTGGGGTGCGCTCGCGACGGGGCTCGGCATGCTCGCCGGCATGGTCGTGATCTCGGGCCGCGGACCCGGTGGATCGGTGATCGTGCCGAATGATCTGCTGGGCGTGACCTGGACCTGGACCATCGCCGGCATGGTGCTGCTGGTCGCCGCGTGGCCGGACTTCTCGCGGATCCGCCGTCTCCAGCAGGAGCAGGCGGCCCGTGCGCGGATGGCGGAAGAAGCGCCCGCCGACGGGTCGTAGACTGGGTCCGTGACATATGTGATCGCTCTTCCCTGCGTCGACGTGAAGGATCGTGCCTGCGTCGACGAGTGCCCCGTGGACTGCATCTACGAGGGTGAGCGATCGTTGTACATCCACCCCGACGAGTGCGTCGACTGCGGCGCCTGCGAGCCCGTGTGCCCCGTCGAGGCGATCTACTACGAGGACGACCTCCCCGAGGAGTGGGCGGACTACTACAAGGCGAACGTCGAGTTCTTCGACGAGATCGGATCCCCGGGCGGCGCCGCCAAGGTCGGCGTGATCCATCACGACCACCCGGTCATCGCCGTTCTCCCGCCGCAGGGCGAGTAGCGCGGTGAGCGTCCGCGACCTCGCCGACTACCCCTGGGACGCGGTCACCCCGTTCCGCGGGCGTGCGGCCGCGCACCCGGACGGCATCGTCGACCTCGCCATCGGATCCCCCGTGGATCCCACCCCCGAGATCATCCGACATGCCCTCGCCGAGGCCACCGACGCGCATTCGTATCCGCAGACCGTCGGCACCCCGGCCGTGCGCGAGGCGATCGTGGACTGGTACGCGCGACGCCGGGGCGTGCCCGACCTGCGCGTGGACAACGTGATGCCCACGATCGGCTCCAAGGAGCTGGTCGCACTGCTGCCGACGCTGCTGGGGCTCGGCGCGGGCGACATCGTGGTGCAGCCGCGCGTCGCATACCCGACGTACGCCGTCGGCGCCCAGGTCGCCGGCGCGACGGTCGTGAGCGAGGACGACCCCGCGCGCTGGCCGGAGGGCGCCAAGCTCATCTGGATCAACACCCCGGGCAACCCGGACGGGCGCACCTGGACCGTCGACGAGCTCGCCGCGGCCGTGCGCCGCGCACGTGAGCTGGGCGCGATCCTCGCGAGCGACGAGTGCTACGCCGAACTCGGCTGGGACGGGCCGTGGGCGAGCGAGCCGGTGCCCTCGGTGCTGGATCCGCGCGTCACAAGCGGCACCAGAGCGGGTCTGCTCAGCGTCTACTCGCTCAGCAAGCAGTCGAACCTCGCCGGTTACCGCGCCGCCTTCGTCGCCGGCTGCGCCCGCGTGGTGGGGGAGATCCTCACCGCCCGCAAGCACCTCGGTCTGATGCCGCCGGCTCCCGTGCAGCACGCGATGGCCGTCGCGCTGCGCGACGACGAGCACGTCGCAGTGCAGAAGGAGCGCTACCGGCAGCGCCGTGACGTGCTGCGGCCGGCGCTCCTCGACGCGGGCTTCCGGATCGACGGCTCGGAGGCGGGGCTGTACCTGTGGGTCACCCAGGGCCGCGACGCGTGGGAATCCATGGGCGCGCTCGCCGATCTCGGGATCCTGGCGGGTCCCGGACCCTTCTACGGCGACCACTCCGCACAGCACGTCCGGCTCTCGCTGACCGCGCCTCTCGAACGGATCGAGGCGGCCGCGGCGCGCTTGCGCGGGGCAGCTTTGTAGCATTCCACAGGTGTTTCGGCGCCACTCTTGGTCGTTTTCACAGTAGGTGCGCACGCGGACTAGGCTGTATGAGCGACGCGATCGCGGGCCCATCGGCGCCGATCGCGCATCCCCCACACGAGACAGACGCATGAGGAGGTCTGCGTGAGCGCAGCGGGCGAGCGGCCTACGAAGGCGACGCTGACAGTAGGCGACAAGACCGCGGAGTTCCCGATCCTTCAGGGCACCGACGGGCACGCCAGCATCGATTTCTCCACCCTGACCAGGCAGACCGGCCACACCGGCCTCGATTACGGATTCGTGAACACGGCCTCCACCAAGTCGGAGATCACGTTCATCGACGGTGACCAGGGGATCCTGCGCTACCGCGGGTACCCGATCGAGCAGATCGCGAACACCTGCTCCTACCTCGAAGTCGCGTGGCTGCTCATCTACGGCGAGCTGCCCAGCGCCTCCGAGCTCGCGGAGTTCGATGACAAGATCCGCCGGCACACGCTGCTGCACGAAGATCTCAAGCACTTCTTCCAGGCGCTTCCGGACAACGCGCACCCCATGGCGGTGCTGTCGTCAGCCGTCGCGGCGCTCTCGACCTACTACGAGAACGAGTCCGACCCGCACAACCCCGAGCACGTCGAGCTGAACACGATCCGGATGCTCGCCAAGCTCCCGGTGATCGCGGCGTACGCGCACAAGAAGAGCGTGGGCCAGGCCTTCCTGTACCCCGACAACTCGCTGAGCTTCGTGGACAACTTCCTCAAGCTCAACTTCGGCGTGCACAGCGAGCCCTACGAGATCAACCCCGTGATGTCCAAGGCGCTCGAGCTGCTGCTGGTGCTGCACGAGGACCACGAGCAGAACGCATCCACGTCGACGGTGCGGCTGGTCGGCTCGACGGGGGCGAACCAGTTCGCCTCCGTCTCGGCCGGCATCCAGGCGCTCTCCGGCCCGCTGCACGGCGGCGCGAACGAGGCGGTGCTGACCATGCTCGGCCAGATCCGCGAATCGGGCCAGAGCGTGCAGCGCTTCGTCGAGCGCGTGAAGAACAAGGAAGACGGCGTGAAGCTCATGGGCTTCGGGCACCGCGTGTACAAGAACTACGATCCGCGCGCGAAGCTGGTCAAGGCCGCCGCGGACGAGGTGCTCGCCGAGCTCGGCGTCACGGATCCGCTCCTCGATCTCGCGCGGGAACTGGAGGAGGTGGCGCTTGCGGACGACTACTTCCAGGAGCGTCGCCTGTACCCGAACGTCGACTTCTACACCGGCGTGATCTACAAGGCGATGGGCTTCCCCACGCGCATGTTCACGGTGCTGTTCGCGATCGGCCGCCTGCCGGGCTGGCTGGCGCAGTGGCGCGAGCTGAACCTCGACCCGCAGACCAAGATCGGCCGCCCGCAGCAGCTGTACACGGGCTCGCCGGAGCGCGAGTTCCGCCGGTCCTGACCGGGCGGGCGACGCACGACGACGAAAGAGGGGGGATCCGGATCGGATCCCCCCTCTTGTTCGTTTCCGCCGCTGTCCGCGGTGAGGACGGTCAGCGCGCGGTCGAGGTGCCCTGCGGGCGCGAGGACCGGCGACGGCGACGCGAGGGAACCGTATCGCCGACCCCGAGCGGGCGCGGCGCGCGGTGGGATCCCTGGCCCTGGCCCTGGCCCTGGCCCTGGCGCTGGCCGCGCGGCTGGGCGGACGCCGCGGGCTTCTTCTTCGCGGGGCGCTGCTGCTGTGGCGGCTGAATCGGCGCGGGCTTCACGAAGGCGGCCTTCTCGCCGACCAGCTCCGCGACGGCCGCGGAGGAAGGCGAGACCGGCTCGATGTCGACGCTGATCCTGGCCTTGCGCAGGAGGTCCTTCGTGTCGCGGCGCTGCTCCGGCAGCAGCACGGTCACGACCGTGCCCGCGGCGCCCGCACGCGCGGTGCGGCCGGAGCGGTGCAGGTACGCCTTGTGCTCGGCGGGCGGGTCGACGTGCACGACCAGATCGACGTCGTCCACGTGCACGCCGCGGGCCGCGACGTCCGTGGCGACGAGTACGCGCACGCCGCCGTCCGCCGGGTCGGCGGAGAACGCGGCCAGGTTGCGCTCGCGCGCGCCCTGGGCAAGGTTGCCGTGCAGGTCGACGGCGGGGATGCCGGCGGCCGTGAGCGCCTTGGCGAGCTTCTTCGCCTGGTGCTTGGTGCGGGTGAACAGGATCCGGCGTCCCGTACCGGAGGCGAGAGTCTGCACGAGCGTCTTCTTGGCGTCGGCGTCGGCGACCTCGAGCACGCGGTGAGTCATCTCACCCACGGGCACGCTCTCCTCGTCGACCTCGTGGCTCACCGGGCGGGTGAGGAAGCGGCGGGCGAGCACGTCGATGCCGTTGTCCAGCGTCGCACTGAACAGGAGGCGCTGACCCTCGGACGGCGTGGCCGAGAGGATCCGGGTGACGCCGGGCAGGAAGCCGAGGTCGGCCATGTGGTCCGCCTCGTCGAGCACGGTGACGCGCACGTCGCCGAGACGCACGACGCCCTGCTTCATGAGGTCCTCGAGGCGGCCGGGGCAGGCTACGAGGATGTCCACTCCGCGACGCATCGCGTCCTCCTGCGGGCGCTGGCTGACGCCGCCGAAAACGGTGGCGACACGGAGGTTCGCCGCCTGGGCGAGAGGGGTGATGGTCGCGGCGATCTGCGAGGCGAGCTCACGCGTCGGCGCCAGCACGAGTCCGCGCGGGTACTGCGGGCGGGCCTTGAAGCCCGTGAGGCGGGCGACTAGGGGAAGGGCGAAGGCGATCGTCTTGCCGCTGCCGGTGCGTCCGCGGCCGAGCAGGTCACGGCCGGCGAGGGCGTCGGGCAGCGTGTCGCGCTGGATGGCGAACGCTTCGGTCTTGCCATCGGCGGCGAGGACGGCGGCCAGGGGCGCGGGCACGCCGAGATCGAGGAAGGAAGTCATGGGTGTCTCCTGGGCCGGTGTCCGGCCACGGGGTCAGGGCGTCGCAATGAACGTGTCGCAACGACGCATCAGGTCGCCGCTCACAGAACCGGATCGCGAGGGGGAGCGAACTCCGCGCCCAGGGATCCAGGATGGCGACGAGATGCCGGATGATCCGACATCCCCTACATCCTATCCTGGATCCCCTGACAGTCGGTTCAGGCCTCGACGAGTTCGGGCAATGCCGTCGCCGATGTCGTGACGTGGGGGCGGGTGCGCACCGCCCACACGATCGCGCCCGCGAGGATCGTGGCGACCGCGACGAGCCCCCATGCGGTGGCGAAGCCGGAGCCGGTGCCGTGCGTCGCAGAGCCGAACACGATCGCGCCGGTCGCCGCCGAGCCGATCGCGGATCCGATCGTGCGGAGGTTCGCGTTCACGCCGGTCGCGACGCCGGTGACCGCGGCGGGCACGCTCTGCACGACGATGCCGGCCGAGGCCGCGTAGGCCAGCCCGCAGCCGATGCCGAAGCCCGCGCCTGCCACGGCGAGCTGCCAGGGCGTCGAGTGCGCCAGGGCGGCGCTCGCGCCGGAGACCCCCATCAGCAGCGCGCCGATGACGAGCAGGGTGCGCAACGAAAGGATGCGGTTCAGCGCGCCGGTGGCGAAGCCGACCCCGCTCATGCCGATCAGCATCGGAACGAGCATGAGCCCGGCGTCGCGCACGGTGAGACCCGTGCCGCCCGCGGAGGCCGACAGCTCGAGGAACTGCGGCAGGTAGCCCCAGAACGCGAAGACGCCGGCCCCGATCAGGAGCGATGCGGCGTTGACCGGCCAGATCGCGGGGGAGGCCAGCATCCGCAGGTCCACGAGCGGCTCGGCGGAGCGCAGCTCCGACACGATCCACGCGGCGAAGGCGAGCACGGCGACGCCGAACAGCGCGAGCACGGCCGGCGAGGTCCAGCCCCAGCGCGAGCCGGTGCTGAGCGGGACGAGCAGTGCGACCAGCCACGCCGAGAGCAGCACCGAGGAGCGGGTGTTGACCCGCCCGAGGGCGCGGGTGCCGGTGTCGCGCACCGCGGCGAGGGTGAGGAAGGCGCCGAGTGCGGCGACCAGGAACGGCACCGCGAACGTGCCGCGCCAGCCGACGAGGTCCGCCAGCGGGCCTGCGAGCACGGTGCCCGCGGCGCCGCCGATGCCGATCACGGCGCTCACCACGCCGATCGCTCCGGTCACGCGCTCACGGGGGAGTGCGTCACGCAGCAGCCCATAGGCGAGGGGGAACAGCGCACCGCCGATGCCCTGCAGCACGCGGGCGACGATGAGCACCTCGAGGGTCGGGGCGACCGCGGCCAGCACGTCCCCCGCCGCGGTCGCGCCGAGGGTGATCAGGAAGGTGGTGCGCCGTCCGCGCAGGTCGCCGACGCGGCCGAGGGTGGGTGTGGCGACCGCGGCGGCGATGAGCCACGCGGTCATGGTCCAGCTGGCCGCATCGGCGGTGACGCCGAACTCCGCCTGGATGAGCGGCACGAGCGGGATGACGAGGTTCTGCAGAAGAGCGATGGAGGAGACCGCTACGGCGATCGCGACCAGGACCGAGGTGGATGAGCGGGACATGAGTTCCCTTCCGAAGCCTGGAGAAGAGGGGTAAAGTGGAGGAAGGCCTCCGAACGGAGGATGCCTCCGGATTGAGATTATCGGAGGGTCCCTCCGGTTTGCAAGAGGTCTTCTGAGACTTTTCGGAAGGACGGCACGATGGGCGGCCAGAACAGGGCGACGGCGACGCTGGAGGAGCGGCGACCGCGCCGTGCCGACGCCGCGCGCAACTTCGACGCCCTCGTCACCGCCGGGCGCGAGGCTTTCGCCGAGGATGGCTCGGGAGCCTCGCTCGAGGACATCGCGCGCCGCGCAGGGGTCGGCATCGGCACGCTGTACCGCAACTTCCCGACCAGGGACGACCTGATCGAGACGCTCTACCTCCGCGAGGTCGCCGCTCTCGCCGACGCCGCGGACGAGGTGGCGGACCTGGAGCCCTGGCCCGCACTGGAGGCCTGGTTGGGGCGTTTCGTCGAGTACGTCGGCACCAAGCACGTCCTGCTGGACGGACTGAACCGGGAGTCGTCGGTATTCGCGGAGTGCCGCGGCGTGATGCTGGGCGCGGGGGAGCCGCTGCTCGCCCGCGCGCAGGAGGATGGCGCCGTGAAGGCCGATCTCGCGATCGCCGACGTCGTCAAGCTCATCGTCGGTGTGAGCGCGGTCGCCTACGACGACGAAGAGCAGCGCCGTCGCGTGCTCGGCCTCGCGATCGGCTCGCTGCGGACCTGAGCTCTGCCCGAGAGCCCGTCACTCAGGCGTGCAGCGCCTCGTTGAGCGTCACGCCCACGCCGGTCCGGCGCACGGCCTCGACAGCTCCGGAAAGGGAGTTGCGCCGGAACAGGATCCCGTTCTCGCCGCTCAGCTGCGCGCCCTTGACGACAGGGCGGCCCCCGTCGGCCAGCGGAGCGCCGTCGGCGAGCACGATCTTCGTGCCCGCCGTGACATACAGGCCCGCCTCGACGATGCAGTCGTCGCCGAGGGAGATCCCGATGCCGGCGTTCGCGCCGAGCAGGGTGCGCGCACCGATCGAGACGCGGTGGGTGCCGCCTCCCGAGAGCGTGCCCATGATCGAGGAGCCTCCGCCGATGTCGGATCCGTCGCCGACGACGACGCCCTGCGAGATCCGGCCCTCGACCATCGAGGCGCCGAGGGTGCCCGCGTTGAAGTTCACGAAGCCCTCGTGCATGACGGTGGTGCCGGGGGCCAGGTGGGCGCCCAGGCGCACCCGCGAGGCGTCCGCGATGCGCACTCCTTCCGGCAGCACATAGTCGGTGAGTCTCGGGAACTTGTCCACGCCGGTGATCTGGATCCCGGCGCGCTGCAACAGCGGGCGCAGCCGTGCCGCATCGGCGGGGAGCATCGGACCGGCGCTCGTCCAGGCGACATTCGGGAGGTGCGCGAAGATGCCGTCGAGGTTCACCTCGTTGGGGCGCACCAGCAGGTGCGAGAGGGCGTGCAGGCGCAGATACGTGTCGGCGGTCGAAGCCGGAGCCGCATCGAGGTCGATCGACAGCTGCACCGCCTCGACGGTGACGTTGCGGCGATCGTCGGCACCGGCGAGCGCCTCGAACGTCAGGGCGGACGCGGCGCGGTCTCCGGCGGACGGCTCGACGGCGCCGATCTCGCCGTACCAGGCGTCCAGGACGGTGCCGTCGCCGGCGATGGTGGTCAGGCCGGATCCGTGGATCATGCGCGCGTCGGTCATGCGTCCACGGTATCGAATCGGCACCCCCAGCTTCCCCTTCATGACGCGGCGCTAGGGTGGGGACCATGCCGCTCGATCTCACCGCCTCCGCGGCGGACATCACCCGCGCGATCTGCGACATCCCCAGCGTCTCGGGGGAGGAGAAGCCGCTGGCGGACCTGATTGAGGAGGCCGTGCGCGCGCTCGGCCATCTCGAGGTGCTGCGCGAGGGTAACACGATCGTCGCTCGCACGAACCTGGGCCGCGCGCAGCGCGTGGCGATCGCCGGGCACATCGACACGGTGCCGATCAACGCAAACGTGCCGACGCGTGATGTCGAGATCGACGGCGAGGCTCTGATCTGGGGGCGCGGCACGGTCGACATGAAGGCCGGGGTCGCGGTGCAGCTCAAGCTCGCCTCGGAGCTCACCGAGCCCGTGGTCGACATCACTTGGATGTGGTACGACAACGAAGAGGTCGAGGCCGCCCGCAATGGGCTCAAGCTGCTCGCCGATCACCGGCCGGATCTGTTCGAGGCCGACTTCGCGATCCTCGGCGAGCCCTCGAACGGCGAGGTCGAGGGCGGCTGCAACGGCACGCTGCGCGCTGTCGTGCGCACGACCGGGGTGCGCGCGCACTCGGCGCGCGCCTGGATCGGCGAGAACGCGATCCACCGTGCGGCGCCGATCCTCGCGCGTCTCGCGGAGTACCGTCCGCGCGAGATCACGGTGGACGGCCTGGAGTACCGCGAGGGGCTGAACGCGGTGCGGATCACCGGCGGCATCGCCGGCAACGTCATCCCCGACGTCTGCGAGGTCGAGGTGAACTACCGCTTCGCCCCGAGCAAGTCCGCGGCCGATGCGGAGGCGCACGTGCGCAACGTGTTCGCCGGTTTCGCGGTCGAGATCACCGACGTCGCCGAGGGTGCTCGTCCTGGCCTCGACGCGCCGATCGCACAGGAGTTCGTGGCGGCCGTCGGCGCGACCCCGAAACCGAAGTACGGGTGGACCGATGTGGCGCGGTTCTCCGCGCTGGGCATCCCCGCGGTCAACTACGGACCGGGGGATCCGCACCTCGCGCACCACGACGAGGAGCGTGTGCCGCTCGCGCAGATCACGGCCACCGAGCGGGGCCTGCGCTCCTGGCTCAGCGGTGTCTGAGCTCGCCGCGGCGGCGGTGCATCGCCGGCAGGGCGCGACGACCGCACCGCGCTGGGCCGCCCGGCTCTATGCACGTACGCCCGCCTGGGCAGGTATCCTCGCGATCTACGTCGGGGCGCGCCTGATCACCACCGGCCTGCTGCTGTGGGCGACCGGGCTGTCCGGCGCGCCGGGCTCGCGGTTCGGCCACGGCGCGTCGATCGCCTCATTCGTGACCGGGTGGGACGCACAGTGGTATTGGTACATCGTCGTGTACGGGTACCCGACCACGCTGCCGCTCGGGCCGGACGGACACATCACCCAGAACTCGTGGGCGTTCCTGCCGCTGTACCCGTGGGTGTCGCAGGTCGTGGCGCTGCCGTTCGGTGCAGGCGGCTGGGGCGTGGGCGCGGCGCTCGTCTCCCTCGTGGCGGGATACCTCTGCTGCCTCGTGCTGTTCCGCATGATGCGCGGGCGGATCGGGCGGATGGCGGCGGTGTGGACGGTCGTCTTCTTCGCCTCCGGCCCCCTCGGCGCGCTGTTCCAGGTCGGCTACGCCGAGGTGCTCAACATGCTGTTCCTGCTGCTCGCGCTGGACGGCCTGATCCGCCGCCGCTACGTGCGGCTGTATCCGCTGATCGTGCTGATGGGCTTCACGCGCCCGGGTGTGCTGGCGTTCGCGCTCACGCTCGGCCTCATGCTCGTGGTGCGCTGGATGCGACGGAAGTCGGATCCGCTGACGGGATCCGAGATCGCGCACTACCTCGGTCTCGGGGCGCTCGGCGTCGTGGTGGGTTTCGCGTGGCAGATGATCGCGGGCGTGGTCACGGGTGTGCCGAACGCCTACCTGGAGACCGAGCTGAGCTGGCGCGGATTCTGGATGCCGCAGGACGGGCACACCGCCTTCTCGCCCTTCGAGGGGTGGCTGAGCGCGATGCCGTACTGGGCGCAGCTGCTCGGACTGCCGGGATGGCTCGGCCTCGTCATCCTCGCCGTGCTGGTGGTGCTGTTCGCGGCGGTGCTGATCGCGGGGCGCGGCGTGCGCCGGCTCGGGCCGGAGATCCGGCTCTTCTCGGCGAGCTACGCCCTGTACCTGCTGGCCGTGTTCTTCCCGCAGTCCAGCACGCTGCGGTTGATGTTTCCGCTCGCGCCGCTGTGGGGCGGCGTCGGTTGGCACCGTTCCTGGTGGCTGCGGACGACGGTGCTGGTGGCGTGCATCGCGCTGCAGGCGCTGTGGATCGCGAACGTCTACGGCCTCGCGAACACCTTCTGGCGCGTGCCCTGAACCTGCTCGATCGTCTCGCGGCCTCGCCGCGCCGCGGTAAGCGGTGTCCCAGCACCCACTAATATGGGAGTCGTAGACCACCGAGGAAAGGGAGCACCGCGATGGCAGCGATGAAGCCGAGGACTGGCGACGGACCCATGGAGGCCGTGAAGGAGGGCCGGCTGATCATCGTGCGCGTTCCGCTCGAAGGCGGCGGGCGTCTGGTCGTCTCCGTCAACGACGCAGAGGCGAAGGAACTTCACGACGTGCTCAGCAACGTCGTGGCAGCAGCCTGAGTTCCGACTCGCACGATCAAGACCAGATCTCTTCAGATCTTCGAAAGGCCCGCTTCCTGCGGGCCTTTCGTCATTCGGCGATGCCGGTCAACTGCAGCAGGCCTTCGCCGACCGTGCTCAGCGCGGCGAGTACGGCGGGGGACTGCTGGGTCTCCTGGATGAGCGAGCGGTAGGCGACCGTGACGTCGTCGCGCTGCACCGGATCCGCGACCCTTCCGCCGGCGAGCACGCGCGGCACGAGCACGGTCCCTCCGGCGCGCACGAGCCGCAGACCGTGCTCGACGTACTCGATCACGTTCTCCGGATCCGCGTCGACGAGGACGATGTCGTAGGCGGCCTCGTTCATCCGAGGCAGCACATCGGCGGCCCTGCCCGCGATGAAGCGCGCGCGGGTGGGGGCGATCCGTGCGTCCTGGAAGGCGCTGCGTGCGGCGGCCAGGTGCTCCGGCTCGTTGTCGATCGACGTGAGCACGGCCTTCGGGGCGCCGCGCAGCAGCCAGAGCCCGGAGACGCCGGCGCCGGTGCCGATCTCGACGATCGAGCGAGCGCCGGTGGCTGCCGCGAGCACGGCGATCTGCGCGCCGACGGCGGCGCTGATCGGCTGCGCGCCGAGTTCGACCGCATGTGCGCGCGCCCTGGCGATCTCATCCGGCTCGATGATTGCTTCGCGCACGTACCGCGCGTTGGCGTCCTGCTCGCTCACTTCGACTCCCTGGCGGTCGCTCACTGCACCGCATGCCCCCAGCGTAGGCGTCCTCCGTGTCCGCAGTGGCCAGGCGCGGCGGTACCCTTATGACATGTTCTTCGGCATCACCTTCGAGAAGCTGATCGTGATCGGCGTGATCGCGGCCCTTCTCGTCGGCCCTGAGCGGCTCCCGCGCTACGCGGAGACGTTCGCGCGCCTGGTCAAGAAGGCGGGCGACTACATGCGCGGCGCCAAAGATCGCATGCGCGAGGAGGTCGGGCCGGAGATCGATGAGCTGGACTGGCGCAAGCTGGATCCCCGGCAGTACGACCCGCGCCGCATCATCCGCGATGCGCTGATGGATGACACCCCGGCGCCGCCGCGTCCGGCAACCCCGGTCGCGGCGGTCGAGACCGCTCCGGCGCCGGCGGCTGCGGGTTCGGCAGCAGCTCTGCTGGCCACGGCGACCGCGATGAACGCCGCGTCCGCCGGGGGAGAGACAGCCCCCACGTCGAAGGCGCCGAAGGTGTTCTCCGCCGAGGACCTTCCGCCGTACGACAGCGAAGCCACCTGATCGTCCGGCCCAGGCTGGCTGTCTAACCCAGGCTGACGGGAAGGCGCCGCCCGGAGAGACCACGGCCCCCTCGATCGATCGCGTCCGCGACAGCCAGGATCGCGCGTGCCGAGGGATCCTGCGGGTCCGCGAGCACCACGGGCACTCCCGCGTCCCCGCCCGTGCGCAGCGCGGGGCTCAGCGGGACCGAGGCCAGCAGCGGAACCGGATCCGCATCCTGCGAAAGGGCGTTCGCGACGGCCTGCCCGCCGCCGGATCCGAACAGTTCGAGCACCGTGCCGTCGGGCAGCGTCAGCGCGGCCATGTTCTCCACGACCCCGATCACCCGTTGCCCGGTCTGCCGGGCCACGAGAGCGCTGCGGATCGCCACGTCGGACGCCGCTTCCTGCGGCGTCGTCACGACCAGCACCTCGGCATGGGGGAGCAGCTGGCCGAGCGTGATCGCGATGTCGCCGGTGCCCGGCGGCATGTCGATGAGCAGCACGTCCAGGTCGCCGAAGAACACGTCGGTGAGGAACTGCTGCACCGTGCGATGCAGCATGGGTCCGCGCCATGCGACGACGGATTCCCCCTCCCGCAGGAACATCCCGATCGAGATGGTCTTCACATCGTGCGCGACCGGGGGCAGCATGAGGTCGTCGATCCGGGTGGGCTGGGTGCCGGGGGCGATCCCGAGGAGGCCGGGGATCGAGAAGCCGTGCACGTCGGCGTCGATGAGCCCGACCCTGCGACCGCGGGCCGCCAGAGCGACCGCGAGGTTGGCGGTGAGCGAGGACTTGCCCACTCCGCCCTTGCCGCTCGTGACGGCGATCACGCGCGTGAGCGACTCCGGGCCGAAGGGCATCTGCCGGGGCGCCCTGCCGTCCCGCAGGCGCTCGGTGAGGGCGCGACGCTCGTCCGGCGTCATCACGCCCACGGCGACCTCGACCGCATCGATTCCGGGCACCGCCGCCGCGGCCGCGTGCACGTCCGCCTCGATCCGGGTCGCGGCGGGGCAGCCCACGATGGTCAGCGCGATGCCCACGTGTGCGACCGTGCCGGCGACGGTGATGTCGCGGAGCATGTCGAGGTCGGCCAGCGGGCGGCGCAGCTCGGGGTCGGTGACGGCGCCGACGGCGCGGCGGACCGCGTCGGCGAGGTCGACGGTCACGGGGTCTGCTCCGCCGGATCCTCGTCGCGGAGTTCGGCGAGCATCGCCCTGAGCTCGGCGCGCAGCACCTCGCGCGTGACGCTCTGCGCGGAGCGCTCCTCGAGCGACATGCGCAGGGCGACGATCTCCCGGGCCAGGTACTCGGTGTCGGCGAGGTTGCGTTCCGCGCGCTGTCGATCCTGCTCGATCTGCACGCGGTCGCGGTCGTCCTGCCGGTTCTGCGCGAGCAGGATCAGGGGCGCGGCGTAGGAGGCCTGCAGCGAGAGGATCAGCGTGAGCAGGGTGAAATTCGTCGCGGCCGGGTCGAACTGCCACTCCTTGGGCATGGCGATGTTCCACCACAGCCAGACGATGACGAACACCGACATCCCGATGAGGAAGCCGGACGTGCCCATGGCCCGCGCGAACGCCTCGGAGAACCGCCCGAAGGTGTCGCTGGATCCCGTCGACGTGCCGCGCCCGAGCATGCCGGACCGGCCGCGGGGCAGATCCAGCCCACGACGGCCCGACTTCGCCATCATCCGCTCGCTCCCTGCGTCGGCACGGACTGCGCGGACCCGGGACGGTCATCGGCGTCGTGCGAGCGCCAGTCGTCGGGCAGCAGGTAGTCGAGCACATCATCGACGCTGATCGCGCCGACGAGCCGGTGCGCCTGATCCACGACGGGCAGCGAGACGAGGTCGTAGCTGGCCAGCATGCGCGCGACCTCGGCCGCCGAGGCGGTCGCGGGGACGGGTTCGAGGGTGTCGTCGACGATGGCGCCGAGCCGTTCGTGCGGGGGATAGCGCAGCATGCGCTGGAAGTGCACCACGCCGAGCAGGCGTCCTGTGGGCGTCTCGAACGGCGGCAGCGTGACGAAGACCGCGGCGGCCAGGGCAGGGTGCAACTCGTGCCGGCGGATCAGGGCCAGGGCTTCGGCGACCGTGGCATCCGCGGAGAGGATGATCGGCTCGGGGGTCATCAGACCGCCCGCGGTGTCGGGGCTGTAGCGCAACAGCATGCGCACGTCCTCGGCCTCCTCCGGCTCCATGAGCTCGAGGAGGTGCTCCAGGCGGCCCTGGGGCAGCTGCGCGAGCAGGTCGGCGGCGTCGTCCGGCTCCATCTGATCGAGGATGTCCGCGGCGCGTTCGTCGCCGAGACGGTCCAGGATGTCCATCTGGTCGTCCTCGGGCATCTCCTCGAGGGCGTCGGCGAGCCGCTCGTCCGGAAGCTCCTCCGCGACCTCGATGCGACGCTGCTGGGGCAGGTCGAGCAGGGTGTTCGCGAGGTCGGCGGGGTGCATCTCGGAGTAGGTGGCGACGAGCTGCTCGGCGGACTGCGCCTCACCGGGACGGTTGTGCTCGTGCACCTGGTTCCAGGTCGCGAACGTGGTGGGGCCCTTGGCGAACGGCGAGGCGCTCGTCTTGGGCTTGCGCAGGAACAGCTGGCTCACGGACCACTCGCCGAGCCGGTTCGGCTCGATCGCGACGTCCTCGATCACCGCCGTGCCCGAGGCGTCGGAGAAGTCGACGCGCCGGCCGATGAGCTCGGCCATGATGCGCACCTCGCCGTTGCGGGGCTTGAACCGGCGCACGTTCATCAGCCCGGACGTGATGACCTGTCCGGTGCTGATCGATCCGACCCGCCCGATCGAGAGGAACACCTGCCGGCGGCCGGGGATCTCGCAGACCAGGCCGATCACGCGCGGGGCCGCGCTACTTCGGTACACGACGACGACATCACGGACTTTCCCGATCCGGTCGCCGGCGGGGTCGAACACGGCGCACCCGGCCAGGCGCGCGACGAAAACCCGCTGTGTGCTCATGGTTCCAGCGTAGTGTCCTGCGCCTTGGGATCCGGGGTGGGTGACGGCATCCGGCGGTCTCCGGGCAGCCGCGTGGAACAATGGTCCGATGAGCATGCTGAACGCGTCGGGCCCCGCGGGCGAGATCGGCGAGACGGTCGCCACGGTGACCGAGTACGAGGCCGCGCAGAAGCTCGTCTCGCAGCTGATCGCGGGAGAGATCCCGGCCAGGGCGATCGCCATCGTCGGGGTCGGCGTGCAGACCGTGGAGCGGGTCACCGGTCGCCTCGGCTATGCGAACGCGGCGCGCTCCGGCGCGGTCAACGGCGTGCTCATCGGCCTCTTCCTCTCGGCGATCTTCGTGCTGGGCAACCCCGCCGTGCCGATGCAGGCCTTCGTGGGGATCCTGTTCGTCGGCGTCGCGATCGGGATGATCCTGAGTCTCATCACGTACTCGATCGTGCGTCGTCGCCGCGACTACGCGAGCGTGATGCAGCTCAAGGCCGATCATTACGAGGTCACGGTGCTGTCCGATTCGGTCGGCAAGGCGCGCCAGGTGCTCGGCCGTGCCGTCACCCCGATCCCGCAGTCCGCCCCTGCCGCCGGCACGACCGCGGCAGCGCCGCCCCAGTACGGAGAGCGGGTCGAGGAGCCGCCGCGGTACGGCGAGCGCATCGCGCCGCCGCGCCCGCCGATGCCGCCGGCACCGCCGACCGCCTCGGTGCAGCCCGCACAGGACGGTGGCCCGGCGACGGACGGTACCCCGGCGACCGACGGTACCCCGGCGACCGACGGAGCTCCCGCCGCCCCCGCGGAGAGCCCTGCCCTCGAGACGCCGCCCTCCGCGGCCACGCCCGTGGACGGCGAGAACCCGGCGGGCGACGGCACCTCGCGATGACGGGACGGGCCGAGGAGCGGTTCCGGATCGCGGTTCCGCTCCCTGCCGGTACGGCCGAGGTGTCGGCCGCGTTCGGTGCTGCCGACGGGGACCTCGCTGCCGGGGCCGATGCGCCGATCGTGGCGATCGCCCATGGCGCGGGCGCGGGCATGGATCATCCGTTCCTCATCGGTTTCGCCACGGCGCTGCGCACCGCGGGCCTGCACACGCTGCGGTTCAACTTCCCGTACGTCGAGGCGGGACGGCGCATGCCGGGCCCGGCGGCGCACGCGATCCTCACCTGGCGCGCCGTCGTCGCCGCGGCGAGCGAGCGCGGATCCGGATCCGTCGTCGCCTGCGGCAAGTCCTATGGTGGGCGGATGGCGTCCATGGCCGCCGCCGAGGAGGCCGGCCTCGCCGCGACGGGGCTCGTCTACCTTGGCTATCCGCTGCACCAGCCGGGCAAGCCGGAGAAGCCGCGGACCGAGCATCTGCCGGCGGTGCCGCAGCCGCAGCTGTTCGTGGAGGGCACGAACGATCCGTTCGTGCAGCCGCTGTCGCAGCTCGAGGAGGCGGTGGCGTCGTGTCAGGACGCGCGGATCGCCTGGATCGACGGCGGCGGGCACTCGTTCGAGGTGAAAGGCCGCAAGCGCCCTGCCGCGGAGATCGGGGCGGATCTCGCGCCGCTGGTCGTGGAGTTCGCGTGGTCGGGTTTCGGCAAGGGCGCGTCGGAGATCGGCGCATCGGGGCGCAACGAAGGGGGAGACGCATGAGCATGGCGCAGGAGCTGGACGCGATCGGCATCGCCCGGCTGCGCGAGATCGGCAGCCTGAAGTGGTCGGTGTTCCCCGAGGCGATCGGCGCGTTCGTCGCCGAGATGGACTTCCCGCCCGCGCCGGCGATCGCAAGCGCGATGAAGGGCGCGATCGATGACGGCCTGACCGGATATCTGCCGGCGGCCGTGCGGGCGCGCATGAGCGAGGCGACCGCGCGCTGGCAGAAGGATCGCTACGGCTGGGACGTGCCGGCCGATCGGATCCGCCCCGTGCCGGATGTGCTGACCGCACTGCGCGCGACGATCGACTTCTTCACCGAGCCCGGCTCGAAGATCGTGCTGCCCACGCCCGCGTACATGCCGTTCCTGACGATCCCGGCGATGCATGACCGCGAGATCATCGAGGTGCCGATGCTCGTCGAGGGCGGGCGCCACGTCTACGACCTGGACGGCATCGACCGGGCGTTCGCGGACGGCGGCGGCCTGCTGATCCTGTGCAACCCGTACAATCCGCTGGGACGTGTGTTCGAGCGCGCGGAACTCGAAGCGGTCGCGGAGGTCGTCGCGCGGCACGGCGCGCGCGTGTTCTCGGACGAGATCCACGCGCCGCTCGTCTTCGCGCCGCACCGCCACGTTCCCTACGCCGGCATCAGCGCCGTGACAGCGGGACATACGATCACCGCCGCCAGCGCCTCGAAGGCGTTCAACCTGCCCGGCCTCAAGGCGGCGCAGGTGATCCTGACGAACGACACGGATGTCGAGACCTGGGCGCGGCCGGAGGTCGCCTGGGCCGAGCACGGCACGGCCAACCTCGGCGTGATCGCGACCACGGCGGCCTTCGACGACGGCCGCGACTGGCTCGACGGCACGCTCGACTACCTCGACGGCAACCGCCGGCTCCTGGGCGAACTCCTCGCCGAGCACATCCCCGGGATGGGCTACCGCGCCCCGGAGGGCACGTACATCGCCTGGCTGGATGCGCGCGGGCTCGGCATCGAGGGTTCGCCGGCCGCGTTCTTCCGCGAGCACGCGGGCGTCGCCATGACCGACGGCATCGCCTGCGGCGCCGCCGGGGAGGGCTACCTGCGCTTCATCCTCGCCACGCCCCGCCCGGTCATCGAGCAGGCCGTGCGCCAGATGGCGGCGGCGCTGGGCGAGCACACCGTCGGCTGACAGCCGGAACATCCCCGCCGAAGAGCCACGGCCTCAGCCCAGATCCGGATCGGCGAGCAGCCGTCGCATGGTGCGCAGGCCGAGAGCGGCCATCACGGGATTGGTGCGCTCGTAGTACCAGCCGAGGCCCATCGCCTGCTGCAGCGCCCACGCAGCTCCCCGGCACCATTCCTGGCCATCGCTGCCCAGAGCCGCGCGGAGCCGGCGCCGGTCGTCGAGTCCGAGAAGGTGCCACGCGACCACGAGATCGAGCGACGGATCCGCCGCTCCGAAGGACCCGCCGTCCAGCACGCCGGCGAGCCGATGATCATCCGAGACGAGCAGGTTCGGCGGGATCAGGTCCTTGTGCGACATGACCTCCGTGCCGGGATGCGGGATCTGCGACAGCCGCTGCCAGAGCGCACGCGCGGACGGGACATCCAGCAGATGTCCGCTCTTCGCGAAGCACTGCGTCATCCACTCCTCGTGCGCGTGCAGCTCGCCGCCGCGCCCTCGGCCGTCGAACGTCCGCCCCCGCAGGGGTGCGAGACGCAGGGCCCCGATCAGCCGCGCCAGATCGTCGGCGAGCAGCGGGAGCGCACCAGGATCCTCGTCCGCCACGGTCTCGGAGGCAGTGCGACCGGGGATCCAGGCCTGCACCGACCATGCCGAAGGGTAGCCCTCGTCCCGGTCGATGACACCGCGCACGACGGGTGCGGGGAACGGGGAGCACGTCGCGAACTCGTCGAGGGCGCGCGCCTCCGCGGCCACGTCCTCGAGCGCCGCGGACTGCAGCGGGAACCGGGCGACGTGCGCGTCGCCGATCCGGAACAGTGCGTTCATCGTGCCCGGTGTCGACAGCGCCACCACCGGCTGCCCCGCCAGCGCGGGAAAGGCCGCCGCGATCCTCTCGGTCGCGGCGGCCTCGTCCAGCCGGAGCTGATCCGGGTGCATGTCCTCGGTCAGGACGCGGATCCCTGCACGCGGGCGATCCACGCCTCGACCTCGGCGGAGGTGCGTGGGATGGCGGCCGAGAGATTCACCGGGCCTTCGGCGGCGATGAGGATGTCGTCCTCGATGCGCACGCCGATGCCGCGGTACTCCTCGGGCACGGTCAGATCGTCGATCTGGAAGTACAGGCCGGGCTCGATCGTGAACACCATGCCGGGCTCGATCAGGCCGTCGTAGTACATCTCGCGGCGGGCCTGGGCGCAGTCGTGCACGTCGATGCCGAGATGGTGGCTCGTGCCGTGCACCATGTAGCGGCGGTGCTGGCCGCCCTGGTCGGCGTCGAGGGCCTCCTCGGCGGAGACGGGCAGCAGACCCCACTCGGCGGTACGACGGGCGATCACGTCCATCGCGGCCGCGTGCACCTCGCGGAACGGCACACCGACCTCGGCAGCGGCGAAGGCGGCGTCCGCGGCCTCGACCACGGTGTCGTAGATGCGGCGCTGCACCTCGCTGAACGTGCCGTTCACCGGCAGCGTGCGCGTGATATCGGCCGTGTAGAGGCTGTCGGCCTCGGCTCCGGCGTCGATGAGGATGAGGTCGCCCGGAAGCACGGCGCCGTCGTTGCGGGTCCAGTGCAGGTAGCACGCGTGCGGGCCGGATGCGGCGATCGTGTCGTAGCCCTCCCAGCTGCCGTCGCTGCGGGCGCGCTGGTGGAAGACGCCCTCGACGATGCGTTCGCCGCGCGGGTGCGCGACCGCCCGCGGAAGGTCGCGGATGATGTCGTCGAAGCCGTCCGCGGTGATCGCCACGGCTCGGCGCATCTCCGCGACCTCGTACTCGTCCTTGACGAGGCGCAGCTCGGAGACGAACCGGGTGAGCTCGTCGTCCTGGTCGACCACGAGGTCTTCCTCGCCCGCGGCGAACTCGTCGAGATGCGCGGTGGTCACGCCAAGGTCTGCGGCGACGCCGGCGAGAGCGGGACGCGGTCCGATCCAGAACTCGCCGATCGTCGCGTCGGAGTAGAACTCGCTCGTGGTGCGGTCGGCGCGCTCGCGGAAGTACAGCGTGACGTCGTGGCCGTCCGCGGTGGGCTCGAACACGAGCAGCGAGTCGGGCTCGGAGTCGACCGCCCAGCCGGTGAGGTGCGCGAACGCCGAGTGCGCCCGGAACGGGTAGTCGGTGTCATTGCTGCGCTGCTTGAGGGATCCGGCCGGGATCACCAGGCGCTTGCCGGGGAAGGCCGCGGAGACGGCGGCGCGACGTGCTGCGGCGTAGGGCGCCTGCGCGCGCGGAGCGGGCAGGGACTCGGGGCGTTCGGCCCAGCCCGTCGAGATGGTGTCGAGGAAGCCCTGCGGGAAAGGCTGGCGGCGGTTGGTCGTCGTCGAGGTGGTCGCGGTGGCGGCATCGCCCGGCTGCTCGATCGTGTCGTGCTCGGAGGTCATGGATCCATCCTCTCACCGGCCGGTGCGGGAAGGATCCGGGCGGCGGGCGACAAAGGGCCCGGATCGCCGTGCCGGCGATCCGAGCCCCTCCTGTCGATCCGGATCAGATCACTGCACGGCCTTGAGCGCGTTCACGATGCCGTGACCGTAGTAGCTGTTCAGCTCGGCGGTGCCGACGCAGGCGGCTCCCTCGTCGTACTGCGGAGCCGAGCACTCGGTCGGCGTCGCATCGTCCTCGAGCTTCTGCACGAGCTGGGCCGGGGTCAGCTCCGGGTGCGCGGACTTCATCAGCGCCAGCACGCCGGCGACGTGCGGGGAGGCCATCGAGGTGCCGCTCTTGAGGCCGTACTTCGCGCCGGGGATCGTGGAGAGGATCCTCGATCCGGGCGCCGCCACGTCGATCTCGCCGAGACCGCGGTTGGAGAAGTACGACAGCTGGCCGTCCTTGGTCAGCGAGGCGACGGTCACGACACCGGGGACCTGGGCCGGGATGTCCTTGCAGCCCTGGTTGATGGTGCGCGGCGTCGGGGTGGCTGCATCGTCCGGGCTGCCCTCGTCGAGGGTGTTCACCGTCAGGTCGAGGCCCGAGTTGCCGGCCGCGGCCGCGCTCACGACGCCCTTGGAGTTGGACCAGTTCACGGCGCGGGCGACGGCCTCGCGGACCGCTGCCTGGTCGGGCTGATCGTCGCACCAGAACTCGAACGGGTCGATGTAGTAGCTGTTGTTCGTGACGTCCATGCCGCGCTGGGCCGCCCACATGAAGCCGCAGACCGCGTATTCCGGGTAGATGAACCCGTCGTCGTTGACGACCTTGACCGACGCGAGGCGCACATTCGGGGCGACCCCGACGATGCCCACGCCGTTGCGGGCCGCCGCGATCGTGCCCGCGACGTGCGTGCCGTGGTCGGACGTGGTCGGGTACCAGCCGCCATCGGTCTGGTCGGGGCGGCCGCCGGTGGTGCAGTTGACCGAGTCGGCGACGTCGATGTTCGCCTGCAGGTCGGGATGGGTCGGGTCGATGCCGGAGTCCAGCACGCCCACGAGGACGTTACGGCTGCCGTCGGTGATCTGGTGCGCCTGATCCGCCTGGATCATGGTCATGTCCCACTGCTGGCCCTCGAGCGAGTCGGACGCGGAGGCGGGCACCGGCTCGGTGGGCTCATCGCCGTTGACCGGCTTGTTCTTGCCCTGGTTCCATCCGGAGGAACCCGGACCCCACGGCGCCTGCGGACCGGTGACCTTGTCCTTCACCTCGACGGTGCGGGTTGCGCCGACCGACGCGACGACGTTGCGGCCCTTGGCCTTCACGGTGTCGCGGAACGCCGCGCGATCGGACTGTGCGATCACGACGCCGATCTCGGGCCAGCTCTGCACGACGACGCCGCCGGCGTCGGTCACCGCCTTCTCGGCCTTGCGGGTCTGGCCCGGGTTCGCCTGGCCGGTGTTGACGACGTAGCTCATGACCGTGCCGTCCGGCGGAGTGATCGGGACGGGCGTCGAGGGCTCGCTCGTCGCCGCAGTGGCGCTGACGGAGCCCGCCAGGACCAGTCCCAGCGCCGCGACGGTGCAGGCGATGGTGCGGAACGAGCGGTGGGGGGTTGGCATCCTCATTGGTGAGGGTCCTCTCGTGGGGGTGGGTGCCGACAGGTCGGCGCGGGCGGATGGCCCTGCATCGTTTCTACTGGGCGCTCCCAGCCATTTCAATGCTTGCTGATAGCCGGATATCAGGGTAGGAGCGCGGCACGGCGCACGGCGCACGGCGCACGGCGCAGGACCCATAGCCCGCCGGGCTACCGTGGAGGGATGACCGAAGCCGCCTCTGTCCGCCGATCCGTTCTGACCTGGCCCTGGGCGCTGGGGATCGACGCCGTGCTGGTGATCGTCTTCGCCGCGATCGGCCGGGCGAGCCATGATCACACGGTCGACGCCGTGGGCGTACTGGAGACGGCGTGGCCGTTCCTGGTGGGCCTCGCGGCGGGCTGGCTGATCCTGCGGGCGTGGCGGGCGCCCGCCGCCCCGCTGCGCACCGGGATGGGGCTTGTCGTGATCACGGTCGTGCTCGGGATGATCCTGCGCGTCGTGACCGGCGGCACCACCGCGGTCGCATTCATCATCGTGGCCACGATCACTCTGCTCGTGTTCCTGGTCGGGTGGCGCGGGATCGCGGCGCTCATCGCCCGGGCGCGCGCTCGCCGCTGAGCCGCCGCGCCGCCCGGGCGCGCTTCGCGGATCGGCGCGCACGCACGCTCCGCTAGGGCGTCGCGGGCTCCAGCTGGGTGATCAGGGCGCGGTGGTCGCTGCCGCCCGCGCCGGCCGGGAGCACGGCGGATCCTGTGGCGCGCCAGTGCGCGGTCGCCATGACGTGGTCGATCGGGGCGCCGAGCAGCGCCGGCACGGATGTCGGCCAGGTGCCGACGCCACCCGAGCCGGAGTGGGAAGCCGCGTCGTGGCAGGCGCCGAGGTCGCCGCCGCCGGTGCCGAGCCCGCCCATGTGGTCCAGGGTCGCGTTGAAGTCGCCGGCGAGGATCACGTTCTTCCCGGCGGGGCACTGGTCGGCGACCCATCGCAGATCCTGCGTCCAGTCCGCCATCTCGTCCTCGCGCGGAGCGACGGTGTGCACGGCGACGACGATGGGGCCGTCGCCGTCGACCGGCATCACGACCGCGCTCGGGACCGAGGAGGTGTTGCTGGATCCGTCGGCGGAGGAGGGGATGACCGCGTAGTCGCCGAGGGCCGGCGAGATGAGCACCGTGGTCTGCCACGAATCCGGTCCCTGGGTGACCTCGGGACGGTACTGCACGTGGTGCACCCACATCGGGTGCCCTGCCTCGCGCAGTGTGAGCGCGATCTCCTCTCCCACGGCCTCGGTCGTCTCCGGGAGCGCCACGATGTCGGCCTTCTGGGCGACGATCGTGGTCGCGATCTCGTCGGCCGAGACTGCCTCGCCCGCGGTGTTCCAGGCGAGCACGCGCACGCTCGTCGCTGTCTTGTCCGGCAGGGAGTCGGCGGTGTCGATGCCGCGCAGCGCGAGGATGGCCGCCGAGGCGCCTCCGCCGAGCAGGGCGACGAGTGCGATCGACGCCGCGAACCCGCGCAGCGGGCGGGCGAACAGGAGCAGCAGCGCCAGCACCAGGATCCCGGCGAACACGAGCACGAGCACCGCGCGCGAGGCCACGATCTGCGTGATCGGGAACGTCTGCTCGAGGTGGAAGAACTGCGGCCAGGTCACGATCGCGGTGGCGATCGCGAAGAGCACGGTGAGGAGGATCCCGATCAGTCGAAACATCGCCTTCGAGCCTAGGCGAGCGGATCTGTGAGACATCTGGTGCGCAGCCGAGGATCCGCCCGCCCGCCGCCCCGTGGCCGCGGCGGTCCGAGAGGCGGGGGATCGCTACGCTCGGAGGATGACCGATGCCGATCCGACGTCACGCCCCGCCCTCTTCGACGGGCCGATCGATCTGCATCTGCACTCGAACCGCTCGGACGGCACGGAGGATCCCACGACCGTCGTCAGACGGGCCGCGGACGAAGGCCTGGGCACGATCGCTCTCACGGACCACGACACGACGGCCGGATGGGGCGATGCGGCCGCTGCCGCGACGGAACGGGGCATGACGTTCATCCCCGGCATGGAGCTGTCCTCGAAGGACGGCTGGCGCAGCGTCCACGTGCTCGCGTATCTGTTCGACCCCACGGATCCGGATCTCCTCGCCGAGACGGCGCGCATCCGCGACGACCGCATCGGCCGAGCCGAACGCATCGTGCGCAACATCGGCCGTGACTACGCGCTGCGCTGGGAGGACGTGCTCGAGCAGACCGATCCGGGGGCGACCGTGGGCCGGCCTCATATCGCCGATGCGCTGATCGCGCGAGGGATCGTGGGCGACCGCGGAGAGGCGTTCGACGGGATCCTGCATCCGCGCCAGGGGTACTACGAGGCGCACTACGCGCCGGATCCGCTCACGGCGATCGAGCTCGTCGTCGGTGCCGGGGGAGTGCCCGTGATCGCGCACCCGGCCGGGCGCGAGCGCATGACCGACGCCACCCTGCGGCGTCTCATCGACGCGGGCCTGGCCGGGCTCGAGATCGATCACCGCGAGAACACCGCCGAGGGGCGCGCCTGGCTGCGCGGCATCGCCGCCGAGAACGACCTCATCGTGACCGGGTCCAGCGACTACCACGGCGCGGGCAAGCCGAACGTGCCCGGAGAGAACACCACGGATCCGGCCATGCTGCAGCGCATCATCGACCGCGGATCCGGTTCCGCCCCGGTCTACCCGATCCGGGCCCGGTAACTGCCCGCGAGACTGCAACTGGGCGACGAGACTGCGCCTGTGAAGTGCAGTCTCGTCGCCCAGATGGAGTCTCGCGGTCAGAGGCGAGCGCGGGGCGGGAGCGAGCGCGGGGCGGGCTCAGGCTCCGGGCTGCGGCGCGCTGCCCGCGGCGGCACCGCCGGAGGGACGGCGACGACGGCGACGACGACGCTGCGCGGCGGGCTTGCCGTCGTGATGCTCGGCGCCCTGGCCGTCGTGCGTTCCGGATCCCTCGGCGGCACGGTCGGCGTCACCGGATCCGGCCGCCTTGGCGGCGGGAGCCTCCGCGCCCTCGGTGAACGTCGAACCGACCTCGTCCTCCGCGTTGCGGCGGCGGCGGCGACGGCGGGTGGTGCCCTCGCTCGTGCCCTCGGCGGCCGCGTCGGCGGCACGCTGCGGCTCGCGCTGCTTGCGGGCCGGCTTCTCGGAGACCGGTGCGGTGACCAGGCGTCCCTTGGTGCCGGCCGGAATGTTCAGGTCCTCGTAGAGGTGCGGGCTCGACGAGTACGTCTCGATGGGCTCGGGCTGGCCGAACTCGAGGGCGCGGTTGATGAGGGCCCACTTGTGCAGGTCCTCCCAGTCGACGAACGTGACCGCGATACCGGTCTTGCCCGCGCGGCCGGTGCGGCCCGCACGGTGCAGGTAGGTCTTGTCCTCGTCCGGGATCGTGTGGTTGATCACGTGCGTGACGTCATCGACGTCGATGCCGCGGGCGGCGACGTCGGTCGCGACCAGCACGTCCTTCTTGCCGGCCTTGAACGCGGCCATCGAGCGCTCGCGCTGATCCTGACCCATGTCGCCGTGCACGCCGCCGACATTGAAGCCGCGGTCGCCCAGCTCGTCGACCAGGCGCTGGGCGGCGCGCTTGGTGCGCGTGAAGATCACCGTCTTGCCGCGGCCCTCGGCCTGGAGGATGCGGGCGATGACCTCGTCCTTGTCCAGCGAGTGCGCGCGGTAGACGAGGTGCTTGATGTTCGCCTGAGTGAGGCCCTCGTCGGGGTCGTTCGCGCGGATGTGGATCGGGTTCGTCATGAACCGGCGCGCCAGCGCCACGATCGGTCCCGGCATCGTGGCGGAGAAGAGCTGCGTGTGGCGCACCGCGGGGACCTTCTGGAAGATCTTCTCGATGTCGGCGAGGAAGCCGAGGTCGAGCATCTTGTCGGCCTCGTCGAGCACGACCTCGGTCGCGTGGGACAGGTCGAGCAGACGCTGCCCCGCGAGGTCGATGAGGCGCCCGGGGGTGCCGACCACGATCTGCGCACCCGCCTTGAGCTGGTCGATCTGGCCCTCGTAGGCCTTGCCGCCGTAGATCGCGACGACGCTCGTCGAGCGGTTGCTGGTCAGCAGATCCATGTCCTCGTACACCTGCACCGCGAGTTCGCGGGTGGGCACGACGATGAGCGCCTTCACACCGGGCTCGGGGTCGAGTCCGAGACGCTGCACCACGGGGATGCCGAAGCCGAAGGTCTTGCCGGTGCCGGTCTTGGCCTGGCCGATGATGTCCTGGCCGGGAAGGCCGAGCGGGATGGTCTGCTCCTGGATCGGGAAGGCGTCGACGATGCCCTTCGCCGCGATGGCGTCCACGATGTCCTGATCGATGCCGAGATCGGCGAAAGAAGTCACAGTCTTTGATTGCCTGTCCGGCGGGCCTTGCGATCGCGGCGCCGCCTCGTTGATGGGGTCCACGCCGAATCCGTATGCACAGGCGCGGGGCTCCGATCCGTCGCCGGAGCGGGATCCAGCCTACCGGAGCGGGCACGCGTACCCGGGATCGGAGTGATCGGCGTGCGCGGCGCCCCCGGTCGGGCGGGACGTCTCGACTAGGCTGGGCGCGTGGTGAGGTGGTTCTGGCAGCGCGATAAGGCGCCGCGGCGCGCGCTGGTGCTCCGCTCCCGGGGCGATGCGGGTGACGCGACCCGCGTCGACTTCGCCGAGCTGGCGCCCGAGCTGAACACCTTCCTCGGTCAGGCCGCCTACCTTCAGCTCGGCTACTTCGAGACGCTGACCCGTCTCATCCGTGCGACGGACGATCTCGCGGAGAAGGAGATCCTCTCCCGCGCCGCCGGGGCGGCCCTCGCCAAACACCACGGCATCGTCGCGATCATCGCCGCGCACGGCGACCGTCCGACCGAGGTGATGCTGCCGTTCCGCGAGCAACTCGACGCGTTCCGCCGCAAGACCCTGGGCCCGCGCATCGCGGAGACCATGCTCGCGGTGTACCTCACCGCCGGCATGCTCGACGACTTCTACCTCGCGCTCGCCTCCAGCTACGGCGAGACCGGGACGAAGGTCGCCAGGATCCTCTCCGAGGCTGATGACCGGCACGAGATCGTCGGGATCGTGCAGGCCACGATCGCGAGCGACGAGCAGTGGCGCTCACTCCTGTCGATGTGGGGGCGCCGTCTCGTCGGCGACACCATCCTCGTCGCCCGCGCGGCGCTGCGGCCGCACCTGCCCGGCGCGGAGGACGACAAGCTCGAGCCGGTGTTCACCGAGCTCATGGGTGCGCACGCCCGCCGCATGGACGCGATGGGCCTCGCCTCCTAGCGGGCGGAAGCCCGGCGCTCTCCGCGCAGCGTGCGGGCGCGATCCCTGCCCTCGGAGGCGGTCACGCTCGGCTCAGACGCCGAGTTCGGCGCGGCGCACGGCGTCGCCGTGACTCCGCACGCGGGTCAGGATGACGCCGGCTGCCGCGGAGATCACGATCGCGCCGCCGAGGGCGATCAGCCACAGCCACACGCTCGACTCCTTCAGGCCCGCCCACTGCCCGAGAGTGTAGGCGGCGGCCGCGACGGCCGTCGCGATCGCCGGCACGAGAGCCACACCGCGGAGTTCGCGCTGCGGGATCGTGAAGTGCACCACGACACCGAGCGCGCAGGCGGCGATCAGCGCGAGCAGGATGTACACGCGGCTCAGTTCCTGCGTCAGGCCACGAAGCCGACGCGGCGGGACTCCTCGGTCCCGAGCTCGACGTAGCCGAGGTTCGCGGTCGGCACGATGTAGGAGTTGCCCTTGGTGTCGCTCAGGGTCACGTGGCTGGCACCCTGATCGAGGGCGCCGGCGATCTGCGTGCGCACCTCGTCGGCGGAGGCCGAGGTCTCGAAGCTGAGCTCACGGCCGGTGTTGATGATGCCGATGCGGATCTCCACGGGAATGCTCCTTGAAAGGTCGTGCTCTTGAAAGCCGATGTCCCGTCACTCTATCGCGGGGTCGAGCGGGCGGGACCGCGTGCCGGGCGGTGTTCGCCGAGGGCGATTCCCCGCCGGCGCCGGGCATCGCGGGCGGCGATGTCGGCCGCGGCGGATAGCGTGGGAACATGCCCGCACAGCCCGCCCCGACCCCTGCGCAGGCAGCCGTGATCGGCGCCCCGGAGACGGCGGTCGGCACCGTGATCGGCGCACCGGGCACGGGAAAGACGCACGCGCTCGTGGAGCGGGTCGCCGCGCTCGTCGACGGCGGTCTCGCCCCGGAGCAGGTGCTCGCGCTGACTCCGAACAGACAGGCGGCCACGGCCCTGCGCGACCGGATCGGCGTCCGCGTGCGCGTCGCGACGCCGGGCCCGCTCGCCCGATCGCTGGGCTCGTTCGCGTTCCAACTGGTCCGCGGCACCATGGTGCACGCGGGGCAGGAACCGCCGGCGCTGCTCACCGGTGCCGACCAGGATCGCATCATCGCGGATCTGCTCTCCGGCGATGCGGAGGACGAGGCCGAGGGGATCCGCAGCCGCTGGCCGGAGAGCCTGCCGGCGGCGGTGCGCTCGTCGAGAGCGTTCCGCTCCGAACTGCGCGCCTTCCTCGCCGAATGCACCGAGCTCGGCGTCACCCCGGCGGGGCTGGGGCGATCGGAGCGCCCGGCCTGGCGTGCCGTCGGATCCTTCGCACAGTCCTATCGGAGGGTGCTGGATCGCGCCCGCGCCGCGCACCGCGACGCCGCGGATCTGCTCGCGGAGGCCGCCGCCATCCTGCACACCGCCGCACAGGAGATGCTGGGCCCGCTCGGACGTCTGCGGGTCGTGCTCATCGACGACGCGCAGGAGCTGACCGCCGGCGGCGTGACGCTGGTCGAAGCTCTGCGCGCTCGCGGCATCGCGGTGCTGGCGTTCGGGGATCCGGACATCTCCTCGGGGGCGTTCCGCGGCGCCGGCCCCGAGCTGTTCGCGCGCCTCGCTGCGATGCTCGGCGACGTGCACGTGCTGGACGAGTCGCATCGGCAGGATCCGCCGCTCACCGCGCTGACCCGCACCGTGGTGCAGACGATCGGCGCGTCGGGACGGATCGAGCACCGCCGCGCGCCGGGAGCGGCAGAGGATGGCGCGCCGAGTGACGCCGTGCAGGCGTTCATCGCGCCGTCGCCGCACGAGGAGCACGACCTCATCGCACGCACGCTGCGCGAATGGCACCTGCTGCAGGGCATCGGGTGGGAGCGCATGGCCGTGATCGCCCACGACACCCGCCAGGTGGCGGCCCTGGAGGCCGAGCTCGCCGCCCGCGAGGTGCCCACCCGCGCGGCCGGCGTGCAGCGCCCGCTCGGCAGCGAGACCATCGTGCGCGACATCGTCGGGATCGTGCGGCTCGCGCTCACCGAGCCGACGGAGCGGGATCCGCAACTGCTCGCCGAGGCGCTGCGCACGCCGTTCGGCGGGCTGGACGGCGTGGGGCTGCGCCGGCTCCGGGCGCGGCTGCGTCACCTCGAACTGGAAGCCGGCGGGTCCGCACCCGCACGGCTGCTGCTGCGTGACGGTCTCGCGGAGCCCGCGCGGTTCGCGAGGATCGACACGGCCGAAGCGCGTACCGCGGACCGGTTCGGCACCGTGCTGCACGAGGTGCGCGAAGCCCGGCTGCGCGGCGAGACGATCCACGAGCTGCTCTGGCGGGTGTGGGACTCCTCCCGCGCCCCCGACGGTCGACGCCTCGCGCTCGCGTGGCAGGAGGCCGCGGGCTCTCCTTCCGGCGCCGAGACCGCGCGCGCCCTGGACGCCCTGGTCGCGCTGTTCGACGCGGCCAAGCGCTCGGTGGAGCGCGCGCCGGAGAAGGGTCCCGAGGCGTTCATCCACGACATCCTCGACAGCGAGGTGCCCGAGGACTCCCTCTCCGCCCCGGAGCGCCCCGCCACGGTCACCCTGATGACGCCGGCCACCGCCCTCGGCACGGAGTTCGATGCCGTCGTGATCGCCGGCCTGCAGGACGGGGTGTGGCCGAACGTCCGGCTGCGCGGCGGGCTGCTGGAGACCTGGCGTCTCGGCGAGGCGGTCGCCGCGGCGCGCTCCGGTGAGCCGGAGCACGAGCACTCCACACTCGACCGGCGTCGTGCGGCGCTGCATGACGAGCTGCGTCTGTTCGTGCGGGCGCTCTCCCGCGCTCGCCACCGGCTGCTGGTGACCGCGGTCGACGACGACGATCAGAGTCCGAGCGCGTTCTTCGGGTTCCTGCCGGATCCGCTGCCCGCCCAGGAGCGGCATGCGCATCCGCTGACCCTCCGAGGCCTCGTCGCCAAGCACCGCAGGGTGCTCACGACCTCGCCGGACCCGGCTGCGCGGTCCGAGGCGGCCGGGCAGCTGCGACTGCTGGCCGAGGCGGACGTGCCGGGGGCGGATCCGGATGAGTGGTTCGGCGTGCGAGGGCCGTCCGATGAGCGTCCGCTGCGGGATCTGGAGACCGGATCGGTGTCCGTCTCGCCGTCACGGCTCGAGGCGTTCGAGGAGTGCGGGGTCAACTGGGCCGTGGCCGCGCTCGGGGGAGACACCGTCGCTCCGCCTTCGGCGGGCATCGGCACGATCGTGCACGCGGCGATGGAGCACGTGCCCGACGGCGACCTCGAGGCCATGCGGCGCATCCTCGAGGAGCGCTGGGGCGAGCTCGACTTCGAAACGCCGTGGATCGACGCCAAGGAGCGCCGCAGAGCGGACCTGTACCTGCAGCGCCTGCACGACTACCTGACCGAGGTGCAGCGCGAGGGAGGCCGAGTGATCGCCTCCGAAGGCGGATTCCGCTTCGCCGTCGACCTCGCCGCCGAGCCGACCGCGCACTCCATCGATCCCGAGAAGCCGGCGCAGCAGGCGATCGTCAGCGGCTACATCGACCGCGTCGAGGCGTATCCGGCGGGTTCCGGTGAGCACGAGGCCGCGCGCGGGCGCACCTGGAGCACGATGGCGGACGGCGCCGGGGGAGAGCGCGTGGTGGTGGTGGATCTGAAGACGGGCAAGTACGAGCCCGGCACAGAGGCGCTCGTGACCGAGCACGCGCAGCTGGCCGCGTATCAGCTCGCCGTCGAACAGGGTCAGGTCGAGGATGCGGATCCGGCCGCGCTCGCCGGTGCTCGCCTCGTCCTCGTCGCGCAGACCATCGGGCAGAGCCCCTACCGCGTGGCGCACCAGCATCGGCTGGGCGACGAGGCGCGCGCCGCGTTCCTGCAGCGCGTCGCCGAGGCGGGCCGCGGCATGGCCGCGTCGAGCTTCACGGCGCAGGTCGAGGCGCACTGCGCCGACACGCAGGTGCGGATCAGCCCTTGTCGCATCCACACCATCCCGGCGGTGAGCGCATGAGCGGCACGAGCGGGCCGGCCGTCGCAGGCCCCGCCGTGGTCAGCGACGGCGCGATCGAGGACGGCTGGGGCCCCGGCCACGGCATCGCCGCCACCGACATCTCCGCTGCCCTCGGCCTGCCTACGCCGACCCTGGCGCAGCAGCGCGTGATCGAGGCGCCTCCGACTCCGGCGCTCGTCGTCGCCGGCGCCGGCAGCGGCAAGACCGAGACCATGTCGGGCCGCGTGGTCTGGCTCGTCGCGAACGGTCACGTCGAGCGCGACGAGATCCTCGGGCTCACGTTCACCCGCAAGGCCGCCGGCGAGCTCGCCGAGCGGATCGCGCTGCGTCTCGATCGCATCGACGAGTACGGACGCAGGGGCCTGCTGCCGCATCTTGCGGAGATCGTGCGCACCGGCGCACTCGACCGGGTGGGGGCGGCGACCGGTCCCGCGCAGCGCGCCGCCGTGCAGCGCGAGGTGCTGGACGAACTCGCCGTGCGGTTCGACACCGGGTGGGATCCGACGGCCCCCCGCGCTGCGGAGGATCTCATCATCCGGCCTCGCGTGTCGACGTACAACGCCTTCGCGGACGGCATCGTGCGCGAGCACGCGGCGCACATCGGCCGTGACCCCGATGCGGCGATGCTCAGCCAGTCGGCGTCGTGGCTCATCGCCCGTTCTGTCGTGCTGCGTGCTGAGTTGGATGGCCTCGACGAGGTGGACCGCTCGTTGAACGGCGTGATCGATGCCGTGCAGCGTCTCGCGGGGGACGTGCTCGATCATCGGGTCGACCTGGATGCGATGGTCCGCATCGCCGCTCGGACTGCCTCCGACTTCGAGCCCTATCGCGGCAACGCCGATGTGGCCAAGGCCGTGGACAACCTCCGCACGATGCCGATCCTCGTGGATCTGGTGCGCGAGTACATCGCGGAGAAGGGACGCCGCGGCGTGCTCGACTTCGCCGACCAGGTCGGCGGTGCGTTCGACATCGTGCAGGCGTCGCCCGAGGTGCGTGCCGAGCTGCGCGCGCAGCACCGCGTCGTGCTGCTGGACGAGTATCAGGACACGTCCGTGATCCAGACGCGGTTCCTCGCCGCGCTGTTCCGCGACGGTGCCGTGATGGCGGTCGGGGATCCGCACCAGTCCATCTACGGATGGCGCGGTGCGAGCGCGGACAACCTCTACGCCTTCGGACGCACGTTCGCCGAGGAGCGGACCGCCGAGACCTACAGCCTGATGACGAGTTGGCGCAACGACGAGCGGATCCTCGATGTCGCGAATCGCCTGCTGCTGCCGCTGCAGCGCCCGGGCCTGGACGTACCGGCTCTCGAGCCGCGGCCCGGATCCGGCACGGGACGGGTGCAGGTGCGGTACGGCGAGACGGCGGACGACGAGGCCGAGGCGGTCGCGACCTGGTTCGCCGAGCGCCGGGCCGCGCACGACGAGGCACAGGAGGGGCGCACGCAGGATGCCCGCCCGCACACCGGCGCGATCCTGTTCCGGTCCAAGCGGCACATGCAGACCTTCGCGGGCGCCCTCGCCGCACAGGGCATCCCGCACCGGATCCTCGGTCTCGGCGGACTGCTGGCGACGCCGGAGGTGGTGGACGTGGTCTCGGCGCTGCGGGTGATCCACGATCCGGCGGCGGGATCCGCGCTGATCCGGCTGCTCGTCGGCCCGCGCTTCGCGATCGGCGTCGCAGACATGGCGGCGCTGTACGACCTGGCGCGGGAACTCGCGGTGCGAGACGGCGCGCTCGCTCCGCTGACGGACGAGCTGAAGCAGCGGCTGCGCTCCTCGCGCGGCGCCGACGAGGCCGTGTCGATCGTCGATGCGGTCGATTTCGTGCGCACCGCCCGCGACGACTACCGGCTGATCGAGCGGATCAGCCCTGCCGGCCGCGAGCGGCTGCGCGCGGCGGGGGAGATGCTGGAGCGACTGCGCCGGGCGGCAGGGCAGCCGATCCTCGAGCTGATCCGCGCGATCGAGTCCGAGCTGCGCCTGGACATCGAGCTCGCCGTGAACGAGACCCGGGGGCCTGCGAGGGTCGCCGCGACGCAGCTGCGCGCGTTCGGCGACGAGGTGCGCGCGTTCCTCGTCGCTGACGACCGTGGCACGATCTCGAGCCTGCTCGCCTGGCTCGACAAGGCCGAGATGACGGACGAGCTCATGCCCCGCACCGAGCCGCCGGAACCGGGCGTGGTGCAGCTGCTCACGATCCATGGCTCGAAGGGGCTGGAGTGGGACGCGGTGGCCGTTGTCCGCCTCGTGGAGGACGAGCTGCCGGGCCGGATCGCCGATGCGCAGGGCTGGTTCGGCTTCGGCGTCGTACCGTTCGCGCTGCGCGGCGACAGCGATGCGCTGCCGCGGTTCGCCTGGGATCCGCAGGCCGCCAGGGACGTCGCCGGCGACGATCCCCGCAAGCGCGAGAAGGCGGCTCTCGACTCGCTCGCCGCGGGCATCACCAAGGCCTACCCGCACGGCGGTGCGCTGCGCCGGTTCAAGGACGACTATCGCGACTACCAGCGCGCCGAGGAACGACGGCTGGCGTACGTCGCCGTCACGCGGGCGCGCACGGATCTGCTGCTGACCGGCTCGCACTGGTCCGGGCAGAAGAACATGCGCAAGCCGAGTCCCTACCTGCTCGAGGCGATCGAAGAGCTCGGACTCGATCCGCTGCCCGAACCGCAGTCGGAGGACAACCCGTACGAGGGGGCGGCACGCACGAGCGTGTGGCCGATGGATCCACTCGGCGGACGCCGGGAACGGGTCGCAGGCGCCGCCGAGGAGGTGCGCCAGGCGATGGCCGATGCGACCGCGCCGGCGCCGAGCGCGGAGCTCTCACGGCTGCTCGCCGAGCGGGCGGCGCGGCAGCGCGGCACGATCGCGGACGCGCCCACGCGCGTGCCGGCCTCGCGCTTCAAGGACTACGTCACCGACTACGGCGGCACGATCCGTGCGATCGCCCGTCCCATGCCGGAGCGCCCCTACCGGCAGACCCGGCTCGGCACGCTCTTCCACGCCTGGGTCGAGCACCGCTCCGGATCCGTGGGCGTCGGCACATCGCTGGATGATGCGCTGTGGGATCTGGACGACGATCAGCTCTCCCTGGCCGGCGGCGGTGCAGCCGCGGCAGAGGGCGATGCGGGGGACGAGATCGCCCGCGCGGACGCCGAGGACCTTGCACGACTGCGGGAGATCTTCGAGCGCAGCGAGTGGGCGCCACTCCGGCCGATCGCCGTGGAGACGGAGATCGATTTCGCTCTGCCCGTCGGCGACGGCGAGCCCGCGCGCATCGTGATCTGCAAGCTCGACGCCGTCTACCGGCGCGAGGATCGCGGCGGGCGCATCGAGATCGTGGATTGGAAGACCGGCCGACCGCCCGCGACGGCGGCCGAGCGCGAGGAGCGCATGCTGCAGCTCGCGCTGTACCGGCTCGCCTACCATCGCCGGTTCGGGGTGCCGCTGGACGAGATCGACGTCGCGCTGTTCTACGTCGCTGACGACCTCGTGCTGCGGGGCGACACCGTCTACTCGGAGGAGGCGCTGGTCCAGCGCTGGAATGCGGCCCGCGCCGCGCGGTGAGCCTCGGCGACGTCGGAGTCGGAGCCGGCGATGCCGCCCTCGCTGGGCAGCAGCGTGCCGGGCCGCTCCGGGCTGTCTTCATCGTCCCGGTCCGCGGATCCCTGCGGGCTGGTGCCGCTGGGGCCGAACGACGCGCGCAGATCACCGAGATCCTCGGTCGCGTTCGGATCCCGATGCTCGATCGAGCCCGCCGCGGTCAGGTCCTCCCGGGCTCCGTCGTGGGGCGCCGCATCCTCCTCGGGCGCCTGGGATGCGCCTTCGTCGTCCTCGTCCGTGCGCGCGGCACCGCGTGGCCCGAACGCGGAGGTGTCGTCCATCGAGATCCCCGCGAACGCGCTCGCGTCGTAGGTGTCGGTCTGCATGGAGGTGTCGATGCGGGTCGCGCCGGTCGCCGGCACCCGGTCCAGGGCGGACATCGCCTCGTCCACGCCGGCGCCGGCACCCGCGCGCGGGGCCAGGTCGTCATGGATCCCGTCGGCGAGAGCGTCCAGGAGCTGTGCCGCGTCGTCGACGATGTCGGCGCGATGCGTGTCGTGCCCGTGCAGCAGCCAGCGCGCGAGCTCGAGCTCGGCAAGCAGTCGGGCGCGCGTGGCGAGGCCGGCATCGGGAGCGCGCAGCGTGGCGGACGCATAGGCGTCCAGCACATCGGCACGCGCATCGGCGGCCAGGGTCAGCCAGGCGAGGTCCACGGCGGGGTCGCCGATCGACAGCGCATGCCATCCCACGATCCCGGTGACCCGTGGGCCGCGCTCGTCGTCATCCGCGAACACGAATGACTCCGCATGAGCGCCGCCCAGGGTGACGGCGGACTCGAAGCGCCACAGATCGTCGGCGTCGACCGCCTCGCGCCAGCGCACCGTGAGGCGAGCCGAGACGCGGCCGGTGGCTGCGGCGCGATCGATGAGCAGGCGCACCTCGTCGCGCGCCTCGGCGGCCGTCCGCTCCGCAAGACCCGCGCTGCGGACGACCGACGCGGGAAGGGCGTGCACCCCGGCGATGGCCTTGCCGATCGCGACGGCGGCGCCGGGGCCGGCCGGCACATCGGCGGCGTCGATCTGGAAACCGGGCAGCAGCGTCGTGACCAGCGCGCGCGTGTCCCCGACCCGGCCGTCGCCGAGGTGCTCGGGGGCGGCGAAGCGCAGCATCGAGCGGGCCCCGGCGGTGAGGGCGCGCAGCGCCAGGCTCTCCTTGGCGAGTTCGGAGGCCGTCTCGTCGTCGTTCGACGCGCGGATCACGACCTCCGTGCCGTCGGCCAGCGTCGCCACGGCGGAGTCGAATCGGCCGTCGCCGCCGGATGACAGGGCCCGTGCGCCGACGACATCGGCTCCGGGCACCGCCGCCGTGACCGCCGCGGCTAGAGTGAAGGGTGAGCGAGCCATGTCACCAGGGTAGGTCGAGCCTCGTCCGCACAGGGCCCGCCACGCCTGTGAGAAGGGGAGTCGAGACCGTGCCGGAGACCGTCCCCGAACCGAACGCCGATGACACCGTGGTCCTGGACGCCGCCGTCCTGGATGGCGTGGTCGCCGAGGGCGCAGTGCTCGACGGAGCCGCCCCCGAGGGCGCAGCAGCCGACAAAGGTGCCCCCGAGCGTGCGGCACTCGACAAGGGTGCGCAGTGGCGCGACGACCCGCAGACGATCACCCGTCTCCGCGCCGATCCCCGCACCGGAGTGCTCGTCGTGCGTGAGCGCCGCGTGCCCCTGGACGACGGCCTCATCCTCCTCTCCGCCGGTGACCCCGTCCTCGCTCGTACGCGGGAATGGGCTCTCTTGGGACGTCGTGCCGACGGATCCGGTCTGCTTCTCGCACTGCAGGATCCGGAAGATGACACGGACGCGGACGGATCCTGGGCGCCGCGTTGGAGCGACCTGCGGGACGCTCTCCCCGTGGTCGACGAGGTCGACGCGGAACTGGTCGTCTCCGCCATCGCCCTGGCCGGATGGCTGCATGACGCCGGATTCTGCCCCGCCTGCGGCAGCGCGGCCGAGCTGAGGCAGAGCGGCTGGTCCCGGCACTGCCCCTCGTGCGGGCGGGAGCACTTCCCCCGTACGGACCCCGCCGTGATCGTGGCCGTGCAGAGCGCCGACGGCGAACGCCTGCTCCTCGGCGCCAATGCGCAGTGGAAGGGCCGCTTCTACTCCTGCTTCGCGGGCTTCGTCGAGGCGGGGGAGTCACTCGAGACCACGGTGCACCGCGAGCTGTTCGAAGAGGCGGGCGTGCGCGTCCGCGACGTGGAGTACTTCTCCTCTCAGCCGTGGCCGTTCCCCCGCTCGCTCATGGTCGGGTTCCACGCCACCGCCGTGGACGAGGAGGGAGTGCAGGGCGACGGCGAGGAGATCATCGACGTGCGCTGGCTCACCCGCGCGGAGGTCGGATCCGCTCTCGAGGGGAACGGACCCGTGGGACTGCCCGGCGCGGCATCGATCGCGCACCGTCTCATCGTCGACTGGCTTCGGCGGTGAGCGCGCTCGACGGCCTCGACGAACGCCAGCGGGAAGCCGCGTCCGTGCTGCGCGGACCGGTCGCCGTGCTCGCAGGTGCGGGCACCGGTAAGACCCGGGTGATCACGCACCGCATCGCGCACGGCGTCGAGACAGGCGCCTATACGCCGTCACGCGTCATGGCCGTGACGTTCACCGCGAAAGCGGCGGGGGAGCTGCGCGGCCGACTGCGCGCGCTCAACGTGCAGGGCGTCGCCGCACGCACGTTCCACGCCGCCGCCCTCTCTCAGCTCGGCTTCTTCTGGCCGCAACTGGCAGGAGCCCCCGCCCCCGCGATCGTGGACAACAAGGTGCGCCTGCTGGCCCAGGCCGCGGACATGCTGCGCCTCCGGCCCGACACCGCCACGCTGCGCGATCTGGCCTCCGCGATCGAGTGGCGCAAGGTCTCCATGCTGTCCATCGAAGAGGCGGCGCGGCGCGGACGGTCCGTCGGGCGGTTCGACGAGAACCAGGTGGCCGAGCTCTCCCGCGCCTACGAGACGCTCAAGGATGACCGGCATCAGCTCGACTTCGAGGACGTGCTGCTCGCGTGCGCGGGCATGCTCGAGGCGGAACCCCGGGTCGCCGCCGCGGTGCACGAGCAGTACCGGCACTTCACGGTCGATGAGTTCCAGGACGTCTCCCCGCTGCAGCACCGTCTGCTCGAGCTGTGGGTCGGCGACCGCGGGGACCTTTGCGTGGTCGGTGACGCCTCGCAGACCATCTACTCCTTCGCGGGCGCCGACCAGCATTACCTGCTCGACTTCGAGCGCCGTCACGCCGATGCGACGGTGGTGCGGCTGGAGACCAACTACCGCTCCGCGGCCGGGGTGCTCGGTGTGGCCAACGCGCTCATGAAGGGACGTCCCGGGGCGCTCGAGCTCGTGCCGGCCGCGGCCCCCGAATCCGAGGAGCCGCCGGCGATCCCCGTGCATGACCCGGTCGTGGTGGCGTTCGACGACGACGCGGAGGAGGCTCGCGGGGTCGCTGCGGCGATCGCCGCGCGCATCGCCGAGGGGGTGTCACCCGAGGAGATCGCGGTGCTCTACCGTGCCCACTCGCAATCCGGGGCGCTTCTGCAGGCGCTCGCCGCGGCCGGGGTCGCGGCCACGGTGCTGGGAGGGAAGCGCTTCTTCGACCTGCCGGAGGTGCGTCAGGCCGTGCAGGGCCTGCGCGCCGCCGCTGTCGCGCCGCAGCAGCACTCGTTCCTCGGCGCCGTGCGCGACGTGCTGCGCGGCCTCGGCTACACGGACGATCCGCCCGAGGCTGGCGGAGCACTGCGCGACGCCTGGGAGGCCCGCCGCGCCGTGCTGCGCCTCGCCGAGGACGCTCCGGCCGGCACCACCATGCGCAGCTTCGCGGACGACCTCTTCGCCCGGGCCAAGGATCAGCACGAGCCGGTGCTGCGGACCGTGACCCTGTCCACGCTGCACGCCGCGAAGGGCCTGGAATGGCCGCACGTGTATCTCGTGGGCTGCTCGGAGGGTCTGCTGCCGATCTCGTACGCGACGGGCTTCGACGCGATCGACGAGGAGCGCCGGCTCGCGTACGTCGGAGTCACGCGGGCCGCGCGAGCGCTGACGATGACGTGGTCGCGGGATGCGGATCGCGCAGGGCGGCGCCCGTCTCGCTTCCTTGCGGAGATCGGCAGAGGCAGTCTGCGTGAAATTCCACCGTCCGCGATGATCGGCGCCCGTCGCGGGTGATCCGCATCAGCCGGCCCGAGCCGTCGCGTACGGCCTGGGATCGCGTGCTGAGCAGGTCGGCGATCGCCTCCGCGGCGGACGCGATCCCGCCGAGCGGGACCCGGCCCGGATCCCGCTCGAGCAGCTGGACATGCAGGGCCGCCCAGGACGGATCCCGTTCGCGGTCGTGCGAGTCGCGGCAGGAAAGGCACGGGGTCCGCCCTGGCACCACGAGGGGTCCGACGGTCGATCCGCCGGCATCGAAGGCCAACGGCAGGTGCGGCAGATCGTCTGCCAGCATCGCCGCGGCGTCGCGCGCGGCTACGGCCCCGTGCCGGACGACCACCGCGACCGTGTCCGTGTCGTCCACGACATCGACGCCGGCATCCGCGAGCGCCTCCTCGAGGCGGAGCAGCGTGCGGGCCCCGACCACGGGCGACGGCGCCAGCCGTGTCGCGGCCCGGGGGACCACCTCGACGAGCACCGGCTCCAGCTGGGCGTGCAATCTGCGGGCAGCGGGCAGCGGCGCGCCGACCCCGTGGGCGACGACCTCGAACGCGCGGGCGGGGATCCCGTGCGCGAGCTCCTGCAGCATGCGGGGGATCCACGGCGCCTCCACGTGCAGTGTCAGCGCCGGGTCGGCGCCGAGCTGCACGGTGTCGGCGTCGCGCCAGAGCACGGGGTGCGCCGGATCGAGTCGGATCGTGGACATGCCCCGATCATGACCGGTCCACGACCTTGCCTGGAGGCCGGATGCGCGATCGGTGGAGAACTCGGTCAGACCGGCTTCTCGTCGGACCCATCGCCGGAGCCGTCCGGTTCGCCCGATCCGTCATCTTCGGAACCGTTCACGGCCCCGGGATCATCCGACTTCTCCGGATCGCCGAAGTCCTCGCCGTTCAGCAGCCGCTCGAGCGCCTCGTCCATCTCGTCGGGCGCGGGCTGCTCGCCCCGTGCGCGCGACTGCAACCGCGCCACGAGCGCGGCCGGATCATCGATGTCGGACGCATCCGGCATCAGGTCGGGATAGTCCCACAGCGCGTCGCGGGCCTCCACGCCGACCGCCTCGGTGACGGCCCGCCACATCGCGGCGGCCTCGCGCAGCCGGCGCGGCCGGATCTTCAGCCCGACCAGGGCGCCCAGCGCGTCCTCTGCGGGGCCTCCCGCCGCGCGACGGCGGCGGGCCGCCTCGGCGATCCGAACGCTGTCGGGCAGCCGCGAGGTGGCCTGGGTGGTGACCACGTCGACCCAGCCGTCGATGGTGGCGATGAGGTTCTCCAGCCGCTCCAGCGCCTCTCGCTGTGCATCCGACAGCTCTGGCAGCAGCGCCCCGCCCTCGATCGCCTCGCGGAGCTCCTCGGGGTTCGACGGATCGAGCCGGCCGGCGACGTCCTCGAGCTTGTCGACGTCGACCGTCACGCCCTTCGCGAACTCGGTGATCTGCGTCATCACGTGCAGGTGCAGCCAGCGTGCGTGCCGGTACAGCCGGGCGTACGCGATCTCCCGGGCCGCCAGGTACAGCGCGATCTGATCCTCCGGGATCTCCAGCCCTTCGCCGAATGCAGCGAGGTTCTGCGGGATGACGGCCGCGGTGCCGGCCGGCAGCACGGGGATGCCCACGTCGCCGCCGGAGACCACCTCGAGCGACAGGTTGCCCAGCACCTGACCGAACTGCATCGCGAACACCGAGCTGCCGATGCCGCGCATCAGGCGCCCTGCGCCCTGAACCATGCCCTGCATCTCTTCGGGGGTCTGGCCCTCGAGCGCGCTCATCAGCGCGTCGGCGATGCTCGTGGACACCGGGGCGGCGACCTCCTTCCATACCGGAAGGGTCTGCTCGACCCACTCGCCGCGCGTGAGGGCGCGCGGGGCGGAGCCGAGCTCGGAGATCGTGGTCGCCTCGCCGACCCAGAGATCCGCGAGGGCGAAGGCGTCGGCGATCGACGCGCGGGAGCCCGTGTCGATGCCCTGACCATCACGGTTGGCGATGTGCAGCGCCTGCCGCAGCGTGGTCTCCCACGGGTCGCCGTTCATGGCGCCCTGCATCTGCTGCATCATCTGCTGCATCATCGCGGGGTCGAGGTTCAGCCCCTGCATGCCCTGCAGGGCGCTCAGGTCGAAGTCATCCGCCGACCCGCCGAGCATACGGCGGAGGAACTGCAGGAAGTCGTCGGAGTTCGGGTCGTTCTCAGCCATCGGGAGCCCTCTCAGCACGTGTATAGCCCGTGCTGACTACGCTAGTTGCACCACCACAGGATGCGCCGGGAACGGACCGCTCCGCTGTACGCCGCTCGCGAACGAGCATCAGACCCCCGGCCTGGAGGCCCTGTGACGATCAGTCCCGCGCCGAGCGATCCCGAGCAGACCGGGCGCGGAGGATCCGACGCGGGAGCGACGCGCGGGCGGCGGCGTGCACCCCGGGGCACCCGGATCGGGCTGATCGCGTTCATCGTGTCGCTCGTCGCGCTGCTGGTGCTGACCTTCCTCCCGCTGCCGTATGTCATCGAGCAGCCGGGACCGGTCTTCAACACTCTTGGCGAGGTCAAGGACGCGAAGGGCAAGTCCGTGCGGCTGATCTCCGTCACGGGCGCCGACACCCATCCCACCAAGGGTGCGCTGGATCTCACCACCGTGCAGGTCGTGGGCAACCGGGAGAACCCGCCGTCGTGGATGCAGCTCGTGCTGGCCTGGTTCGACCCGTCCAAGGCCGTGGTGCCGGTCGACGCCGTCTTCCCGCAGGGCGTCACCACGACGCAGCGCGATCAGGCGAACCAGCTGATGATGGTCGACTCGCAGCAGGAGGCCACCGCCGCAGCCCTGCGTGAACTCGGCCACGACGTGCCGGTTACGATCCAGGTCGCCTCGGTCACCGACGACGGCGCCGCGCACGGGATCCTGAAGGCGGGAGATGCGGTCATCGCCGTCAACGGCGCGAATCCGTCGGACACGGACGCGGTCCGGGCGGAGATCCAGCAGTCGGCGGGATCTCCTGTCACGCTCACGATCGAACGCGATGGCACGAGGCAGGACGTCTCGGTCACCCCGAAGAAGCAGGTCCAGAGCGGAAGCAGCCGCTGGCTGCTCGGCATCACGCTGCAGCAGAAGTACGACTTCCCGATCGATGTGAAGCTGCAGCTGGACAACGTCGGCGGTCCGAGCGCCGGCATGATGTTCGCGCTGGGCATCATCGACACGCTCACCCCCGGGGCCCTCAACGGCGGCAAGCAGGTCGCAGGCACCGGCACGATCACTGCGGACGGCACGGTCGGCCCGATCGGCGGCATCCGGCAGAAGCTCTACGGTGCGCGCGCGGCCGGCGCGGACTACTTCCTCGCGCCGGGGTCCAACTGCGACGAGGTCTACGGCCACGTCCCCTCCGGGCTGACGGTGGTGCGCACCGACACCCTGGAGCAGTCGCTCGATGCGCTCAAGGTCATCGCCGACGGGGGAGACGTCGCCGCGCTGCCCACGTGCACGGCGGCAGACCTGAAGAAGTAGCCCGCGCGTTCGCGACGGGCGAAGCCGGGGCGCCCGCGGCTCGGGATCTCGACAAAGCGCCGACCTAGGATGGGACGGTGACCACCTCACCCGCACCGGCCGCGCCCCGTACTGCCCGACGCATCGTCCTCGCGACGGTGGTGATCCTCGCCGTGCTCATCGCCGCGTTCTTCGTGTTCGCATCGATGTACACCGATTTCCTCTGGTACGACCAGCTGAACTTCGCCGGCGTGCTCACCACCCGCTGGATCGCGACTGCGACGATGTTCGTCGTCGGCTTCCTCGGCATGGCGGTGCCGATGTTCATCGCCATCCAGCTGGCCTACCGGATGCGGCCCGTCTACGTGCGGCTGAGCTCGCAGCTGGACCGGTACCAGGAGGTCGTCGAGCCGCTGCGTCGCCTGGCGATGTGGGGGATGCCGGTCTTCTTCGGCCTGTTCGCCGGCTTCGCCGCCGCGGGGCAGTGGGAGACCGTGTGGCAGTGGGCCAACGGCACCGCGACGGGCCAGAAGGACGCCCAGTTCCACCTGGACACCGGCTTCTACCTGTTCGACCTGCCCTTCTACGAGGCGCTGCTCGGCTTCATCTCCGCGGTGCTGATCCTGTCGCTGCTGGTGTCGGCGCTCGTGCTGTACCTGTACGGCTCGGTGCGGATCGGCCAGGGGGAGCTGCGCATCTCCAAGGCGGCCCGTGTGCAGCTGGCCGTGATCGCCGGCGTCTACCTGCTGACCCAGGCGGTGAGCCTGTGGATGGACCGTTACAAGACGCTCACCACCACTGAGGACAAGATCACGGGTGCGGCCTTCACCGGCGTCAACGCGGTGATCCCCGGTCTGTCGATCCTCGCGATCATCGCCGCGCTCGTGGCCGTGCTTTTCTTCGTCACCGCGGTGATCGGGCACTGGCGCTTCCCGCTGGCGGCGACCGCGCTGCTCATCGTGGCGGCCCTCGTGCTCGGCATCGCCTATCCGTGGGCGGTGAACACCTTCCAGGTGAAGCCGAACCAGAACCAGCTGCAGGCGCAGTACTACGAGCGCAACCTGACCGCCACCAAGGCGGCCTACGGGATCAACGGCGTGGAGACCACCCCGTTCAAGGCGCAGACCACGGCCGAGTCGGGGCAGCTGCGCAGCGACGCCGACACGACGGCGTCGATCCGCATCATGGATCCGAATGTGATCGGGCCGACGTTCCAGCAGCTCGAGCAGTACCGGAGCTATTACAAGTTCCCGTCGAAGCTCGACGTCGACCGCTACACGATCGACGGCAAGACCCAGGATGCGGTGGTCGCCGTCCGCGAGATCGACACGGACCGCATCGGCAGCCCGACGTGGAACAACAACACCCTCGTCTACACGCACGGCTACGGCCTCGTCGCCGCCGCCGGCAACAAGCGCACCGACGACGGGGAGCCGGTCTTCCTGGAGCGGGGCATCCCGACCTCGGGCACGCTGACCGACGCCCAGAAGTTCGAGCCGCGAGTGTACTTCGGCGAGAACTCGCCGGCCTATTCGATCGTGGGAGCGCCGAAGGGCACCGCGCCGGTCGAGATCGACTATCCGCGCGGCAAGGACTCCAGCGAGAACCAGACGAAGACGACGTTCACGGGTGACGGCGGACCGCGGGTCGGCAACTTCTTCACGAAGCTGCTGTACGCGCTGAAGTTCCAGTCCGAGCAGATCCTGTTCTCGGAGAGCGTGAACGAGGACTCCCAGATCCTCTACGACCGTGCACCGAAGGATCGAGTGCAGAAGGCGGCGCCGTACCTGACGCTGGACAGCGACCCGTACCCGAGCATCGTGGACGGCCGGATCGTGTGGATCGTGGACGGCTACACCACGAGCTCGAGCTACCCGTACTCGACCACCGTCAACCTGCCCAAGGCGATCAGCGACTCGGTCAACACCCAGCCCGGCTTCGTGACGGACGACATCAACTACATCCGCAACTCGGTCAAGGCCACCGTCGACGCCTACGACGGCAAGGTCACCCTGTACGCGTGGGATCCGACCGACCCGGTGCTGAAGACCTGGCAGAAGATCTATCCGTCCACGCTCAAGCCGATCAGCGACATGTCGGCGCAGCTCATGAGCCACGTGCGTTACCCCACCGACCTGTTCAAGGTGCAGCGCGCGATGCTCGGCACCTATCACGTCAACGACGCGGCCTCGTTCGCCCGGCAGGACAACCTCTGGGAGACCCCGAACGACCCGCAGAGCGATTCGGCCAACCCCGAGCTGCAGCCTCCGTACTACCTGACCATGAAGATGCCCGGGCAGGAGCAGTCCCAGTTCTCCATGTACACGAGCTTCATCCCCGCGTCGCAGGGATCGAACAGCCGGAACGTGCTGATGGGCTATCTGTCTGTCGACGCGGATGCCGGTTCGACCGCGGGGAAGAAATCGGATTCCTACGGCAAGCTGCGCATGCTGGAGATCGACGCCGACACCACGGTGCCGGGCCCCGGCCAGGTGCAGAACTCGTTCGACTCGGATCCGACCGTGGGCCAGCAGCTCAACCTGCTCAAGCAGGGGCAGTCGAAGGTGACCCACGGCAACCTGCTGACGCTGCCCGTCGGCGGCGGGTTCCTGTACGTGCAGCCGGTCTTCGTGCAGTCGTCCGGTGGCACCCAGGTGCCGCGTCTGCAGAAGATCCTCGTCGCCTTCGGCGACAAGATCGCCTTCGCCGACACGCTCACCGAGGCGCTGGACCAGCTGTTCGGCGGCGACTCGGGCGCCGCGGGCGGTGACAACAACATCACGCCCACTCCGACGCCGACCCCCGGGACGGGGACCGGCACCACGCCGCCCACCGGCGACGCGGCGTTCCAGTCCGCCCTGGCGGACGCGAAGGCGGCGATGGTCGCGCGCGACGCCGCGCTGAAGGCGGGGAACCTCTCGGAGTTCGCCGTGCAGGACCAGAAGCTCACCGACGCCGTGAACCGGCTGATCGAGCTCGAGGGGAGCGGCAGCACCACCACGAAGTAGCGCTCGATTCGCGCACTGCCGATTCCCGTGTTAGGCTATTCCTTGTGCCGCGGGGTGGAGCAGTTCGGTAGCTCGCCGGGCTCATAACCCGGAGGTCGCAGGTTCAAATCCTGTCCCCGCAACAAGAGAAGGCCCCCTGATCAGGGAAATCTGATCAGGGGGCCTTCGTCATGCGGCGATCGTGAGTCGTTCCGAGGGCCGCGATCCGGTGCCCAGGCGATCCGCATGCCGGTATCGGAATATCGTGCGAGGGCCGCGCCTTACCCTCCTTGTGAATCTTTACGAACCCGCCGTCTTCGGCGCCCTGCAGCTGTCCAACCGCGTGGTCATGGCCCCGCTCACCCGCACTCGTGCCCGGGCGGATGGCGTGGCGACGGCGACCATGGAGGAGTACTACCGGCAGCGGTCCGGGCAGGGGCTCATCCTGACCGAGGGCACCTGGCCGTCCGCGGAGGGCAAGTCGTATCCGGGGCAGCCGGGCATCGTGACTCCCGAGCAGATCGACGGCTGGCGGCGGATCGCCGATGCCGTGCACGCGGCAGGCGGCACGATCGTCATGCAGCTCATGCATGGCGGCCGGATCTCCCATCCCGACATCTCGGGCGAACCGCGCGTGGTCGGCCCCAGTGCGCTCGCCGCGCCGGGGGAGACGCACACCCCTCACGGCAAGGCCGAGCTGCCGGTCGCGCACGCGCTGACCGAGGAGGAGATCACCGAGGTGATCGCCCAGTTCGCCGACGCGGCCCGCAACGCGATCGCTGCCGGGATGGATGGGGTGGAGGTGCACGGTGCGAACGGCTATCTGGTGCATCAGTTCCTCTCACCGGCGTCCAACACCCGTGAGGACCGCTACGGCGGCTCTGCCGAGAACCGAGCACGCTTCGCCGTCGAGGTCACGCGCGCCGTCGCCGACGCCGTGGGCGCCGAGCGGACCGGGATCCGGCTGTCGCCGCAGCACAACATCCAGGGGGTGCTGGAGCAGGACGACGCCGACGCCTGGGCCGTGTACACGGCGGTCGCCCAGGGCCTCGCGCCCCTGGACCTGGCCTTCATCGACGTCCTCTACGCGCAGCCCACGGCGGAGATCGTGCAGCACATCCGTCGCGCGGCGGGCGCGCCGCTCATCGTCAACTCCGGATTCACCGCCGTGACCGTCAAAGAGGAGGCGGAGATGCTCGTCGCCGAGGAATGGGCGGATGCGGTGGCCGTCGGTCGGCCCGTCATCGCCAACCCCGACCTGGCGACACGGTGGGCGCAGGACGCCGGGCTCAATGCGCCGCGACCGGAGCTGTTCTACGGCGCCACGGCGGAGGGCTACATCGACTACCCGGCGCTCGAACCCATCGCGTGACAGTGTCCGGAGGGCGGCGCCGCGGGTGCCGTCCTCCGAGGCCGCTCAGTGCGCGCGCACCTGCGCGACCGCCGCCTCCTTGTCGATCATGTTCATGACCTCCCCGATCGTGTTCACGAGCGGGGCGGGCACGATTACGAGCGTGTTCTTGTCGACGCCGATCTCCACCAGCGTCTGCAGGGTCCGCAGCTGGAGCGCGAGCGGGTGCGACATCATCGTGTCGGATGCGGTGCCTAGCTGGGCGGCGGCGAGCGCCTCGCCCTCGGCGGCGATGATCTTCGCCCTCTTCTCGCGCTCGGCCTCGGCCTGCTTCGCCATCGCGCGCTTCATCGAGTCGGGCAGCAGGATGTCCTTCAGCTCGACGAGCGTCACCTCCACGCCCCAGTCCACCGTGGTGACGTCGAGGATCTCGCGGATGTTCACGTTCAGCGCCGCCGTGTCGGAGAGGGTCTCGTCGAGGTGGTGCTGGCCGACGACCTTGCGCAGTGTGGTCTGCGCGATCTGGTCGATCGCGGAGCGCACGTTCTCGATCGCGATCACCGACTTCACCGGATCGACCACCCGGTAGTACGCCACGGCTGAGACGCCCACCGTCACGTTGTCCTTGGTGATGATGCCCTGCGACTGGATCGGCAGTGTGACGATCCGCAGCGGAACCTTGATCATGACGTCGACGATCGGGAAGATGAACCGGATCCCCGGCTCGCGCAGGTTGTGCAGGCGCCCGAACCGCAGCACCACACCGCGTTCGTACTGCCGCACGATGCGCGCGGACATGAAGAACACGATGACCGCGAGGATCACGACGACGATGAGGACGACGAGCGGGGTCATGGGGACCGCCTCCTCCGGCTCCGGTGACGTGCCGCGGGCCAGTGCCTCCATTGTCCTCCTGCCCGTGGCGCGCATCGCCGGTTCGGGTCACTTCGGGTGGGCGTTCTGTCCATGCCTCGAGGTGAGCGATGATGGAGCGATGACCGCCGTCACCGTTTCCGTCGCCGTGTGCCAGTTCGCGCCTGTCGCCGACCGTGCGGCGAACCGGGAGAAGATCGGCGACCTCGTCGCGCAGGCCGCCGGACGCGGGGTGCGGCTGATCGTGCTGCCGGAGTACTCCAGCTACTTCGTGGATCCGCTCGACGAGAGCCTCGCCGCGAACGCGGAGGAGCTGGACGACGCGTTCACCGGTCGGCTGCGGCAGCTCGCGGACCGGCACGGGGTCGTGATCGTCGCGGGTCTGGTCGAGCGGGCAGGTGCAGGACGGATCCGCAACGCCCTCGTCGCGGTGGACCGGACGGGGCTGCTCGCCGTCTACCGCAAGCAGCATCTGTACGACGCGTTCGGTCAGTCGGAGTCGCGCTGGATCGAGGCGGGCGAGCTCGGCGATGCCGCGACCTTCACCGTCGACGGGATGACATTCGGGCTGATGACCTGTTACGACCTGCGTTTCCCCGAGGTCGCCCGCACCCTCGTCGACGCGGGCGCCGAGGCGCTCGTGGTGCCTGCGGAGTGGGTGCGCGGCCCGCTCAAGGAGCACCACTGGAACACGCTGCTGGCGGCGCGCGCGATCGAGAGCACCGCCTACGTCGTCGCGGCCGATCACCCGACGCCGGTCGGCGTGGGGCATTCGGCCGTGATCGATCCGCAGGGAGTCACGGTCGCCGGGGTCGGCACGGGGGAGGGGATCGCCGTCGCCGACCTGGACGCGGCGCTCGTCGCCCGCACCCGCGAGATCAACCCGGTGCTGCGGCTGCGCCGCTACCGGGTCGTGCCGCGCTGACCCCGTTCACACTCCCGCGCGAAGTCCCGCCAGGCGCTCTGCGGCCTCCGCAATCACCTCGGGGCGCTTGCATGCGGCGAAGCGCACCAGGCCGCGGTAGTCCTCCCGGTGCTCGGGGCGCACGAACGCGGTGAGCGGGATCGCCGCGACGCCGATCCGTTCCGGCAGCGCCCGGCAGAACGCGTCAGCGTCCGCCCCTCCGATCGCGGAGGCGTCGGCGACCGTGAAGTAGCCGCCATCCGGGCGACGCACCTCGAAGCCGGCCGCGCTCAGCCCCTCCGCGAGGAGATCGTGCTTCGCGCGCAGGCGCTCCGCGGCGCCCGTGAAGAATGCGTCAGGCAGGCGCAGGCCCGCGGCCACCGCCGGCTGGAACGGCCCGCCGTTGACGTAGGTGAGGAACTGCTTGACGCTGAGCACCGCGGTGATGAGCTCGGCGGGGCCGTGGATCCAGCCGATCTTCCACCCGGTCACCGAGAACGTCTTGCCCGCTGAGGAGATCGTGAGGGTCCGTTCGGCCGCGCCGGGCAGGGTCGCGATCGGCACGTGCGGATCGGCGAAGGCGAGGTGCTCGTACACCTCGTCCGTGACGATGATCGCGTCGTGCAGGTGCGCCAGGCGCACGATCTCGGTCCGTACGGCGTCGCTCAGCACGGCTCCGGTGGGATTGTGCGGGTCGTTCACGAGGATCACCCGGCAGCGATCCGTGATCGCCGCCGCGAGCTCGTCGGGATCCGGCTGGAAGTCGGGCAGGCGCAGAGGCACGGTGCGCAGCGTGGCGCCGCTGAGCGCCGCGATCGCCGCATACGAGTCGTAGAACGGCTCGAACACCACGATCTCGTCCTCGGGGCGGTCTACGAGCGCGAGGAGGGACGCGGCGATGGCCTCGGTGGCACCGGCGGTGACGAGGACCTCGCGGTCCGGATCGACGTCCAGGCCGTAGAAGCGCCGCTGATGCTCGGCGATCGCCTGCAGCAGATCCGGCACACCGCGCCCCGGCGGGTACTGGTTCGCGCCGGCGAGGATCGCGGCGCGGGCGGTCTCGAGGACCTCGGCCGGTCCGTCCTCGTCGGGGAACCCCTGTCCGAGGTTGATCGCCCCGGTACGGCCCGCGAGCGCGGAGATCTCGGCGAAGATGGTAGGGGCGACCTCTCCGGCTGCGGAGAGCAGACCGGCGCCGGCCGCCGTGCGGCGCCAGGCGCCGGGCAGGATTCCCATGCCGCCCAGGGTAACGCCATAGCGGAATCTCCCAGCCGGCATAGGAAAAACACAGAAACGGCCGTCAGTCTGTAAGGGCAAGGTTCAAAGGAGCAGACATGAGCGAGCAGACGCCTCACCCCGACGCCGGGCACTCCGTGCCCCCGTCGTTCTCGTCCACCCCCGCGGCCGCCCCGGGCGCCTCCGCCCCGGACGGCGCCACGGCGCCCACCACCCCGATCCCGCCCACCGGCGCCTACGCGATGCCGCAGCAGGCGCACCCGACCCAGCCCGTGAACCCCGGGCATCCTGGAGCGCACGCCGGCGCCGCATTCGGTGCGGCCGCCACCACGGTTCCGGCTGCAGAGTCCCGGGCCAAGAGCGGCGTCGGCGGCGGCAAGATCGCGGCGATCATCATCGCCGCGGCCCTCGTCGGCGGCCTCGCCGGCGTCGGCGGAGCCGTCGGCTATGGTTCGCTGACCTCGTCGAACTCCTCGTCGACGAAGTCGAGCTCCGGGCCCAGCACCGTTACGGTGAACAACCCGGAATCCGTGTCGGAGGCCACCGCGATCGCTGCGAAGACCGTGCCCTCGGTGGTCACGATCGAGGTCTCCGGATCCAGCGCCGCAGGATCCGGTTCCGGCATCGTGCTCGACAAGGACGGACACATCCTCACCAACGCGCACGTGGTGACGCTGGACGGCGAGGTCTCCGACCCCACGATCCGGGTGACGACCTCGGATGGCCGCATCCTCGACGCCACGGTCGTCGGCGTCGACCCCACCTACGACATGGCCGTGATCAAGGTGAAGGACGGCTCGAGCCTGACCCCGATGGAGTTCGCCGACTCGTCCAAGCTCAACGTCGGATCGATGACGGTCGCCGTGGGCGCGCCCCTGGGCCTGTCCAACTCGGTGACCACCGGCATCGTCAGCGCGCTCAACCGCAGCATCCAGATCCAGTCGTCCGCCGCTCCCTCGCAGGGCTCCAACGGCGACCAGCAGCAGAGCCCGAACCAGGACGGTTCGCAGCAGCCGTTCCAGTTCGACATCCCCGGACGCGGATCCGGATCCCAGAGCGCCGCGGCGACCATCTCCATCTCCGTGATCCAGACGGACGCGGCGATCAACCCCGGCAACTCCGGTGGCGCGCTGGTCGACAGCGACGGCAAGCTCATCGGCGTGAACGTGGCGATCGCGAGCGCCGGATCCTCGTCCTCGTCGTCGGGCCAGTCCGGCAACATCGGCGTGGGCTTCGCGATCCCCTCGAACATCGCCAAGCGCGTCGCCGGCGAGATCATCGCCGACGGCAAGGCCACCCACGGCCTGCTCGGCGCCACCGTGCAGGACGCGAGCGGTCAGAAGGGCGCCACGGTCGTAGGCGCTGCCATCGCCTCGGTCACGAGCGGCGGAGCGGCGGCGAATGCGGGCGTCCAGGCCGGCGACGTGGTCACCGCTTTCAACGGCAACCCGATCACCGACGCCAGCGACCTCACCGCGCAGGTGCGCTCGGTCGCCGGCGGCAGCTCCGCGACCCTCACCATCAACCGTGGCGGGAAGTCGCAGGACATCAAGGTCACCCTGGGCACGCTGTCCCAGTGACCCGCGCCTGAACCTTGCCAAGCAGAAGGACGCCACCTCGCGACGCGGTCGCGGGTGGCGTCCTTCCTCGTCTGGGTCCCGGGGGATCCGTTCGTCGGCTCCGTCGACAGGGCGCTAGGCTCGCGGGGTGGCGTCCTTCTCCTTCCGTGCGGGCAACGCCGGCAAGCTGCTGAGGATCCCGCTCTATCTGCTCGGACGCGTGGGGACCCTGATCGTCCCGCGCGGGCGCGGCTGGGTGATCGGCTGCGGGGCGGGGATCGGAGACGGCGCCCTCGCCCTCTGGCGGGCCGCGGTCGAGGCGGGGCTGCAGCCGCTCTGGCTGACCGGATCCGACCGAGAGCAGCGCGATGCCGCAGCTCTCGGCATCCGCACGATCCCGAAGAACGGACTTCGCGGCTGGTGGGCCACGGCCCGTGCCGGCGTGGTCGTCGTCACGCACGGATTCGGCGACGTCAACCGCTACGCGACATCGGGCGCCTATCTCGTCCAGCTCTGGCACGGCATCCCGCTCAAGCGCATCGGGCTCGACTCCCCGGCCACGGTGCAGAGCGCGTTCCTGCCCGGCTTCGTGCCGCTGCAGAAGCTGCTCGGGCTGCTCTACCGCGCGCAGACCCGGCGCATCCGCGTCCTGCCCGCGGCGTCCGAGCGCTCCCGTGGGCGCCTGGAGTCCGCCTTCGGTCTGGGCGTGCAGCAGGTGCTCGTGACCGGCGAACCGCGCGTCGATGTGCTCTCCGCCGGGGATCCGGCCGAACGTCGTGCCGACGCGGTCGCGCGCCGCGACGACGCCGTCGGCCCCATCGCCGAGGGCACGCGCGTGGTGCTGTACGCGCCCACCTGGCGCGACGGAGCGCCAGACCCCGCCGTGCCGAGCGATACGGAATGGACGCGGATCCTCGAGGTCCTCGAGCGCACGGACAGCGTGCTGCTGGTGCGCTCGCATCCTCTGGGCGAAGGGGAGTACCGCCCTCCCACGCCGTCGGAGCGCGTTCGCGCGATCGGATCCGCGCTGGTGCCCGACATCACGCCCGTGCTGCCCGCGGTGGACGTGCTCGTGACGGACTACTCGTCGATGGCCTACGACGTCGGCCTGCTCGCGATGCCGGTGATCTACCTCGCTCCGGACCCGGTCGCGTACGCCACTTCGCGCGGCTTCTACGGAGAGTACGCCGAGGTCGCCGGCTCCGACCCCGCTGCGGACTGGACCGCCGCGGCGGCGCAGCTGCAGGCGACCCTGCTGGAGGACGCGGAGTTCGAGCGCCGTGCCGCCCTCTCCCGGGAGCTCAGCGCGCGCATGCACGCGCATCGTGACGGCGGCAACACCGCCCGTGTGCTCGCCGCGATCCTCGCCCGTACCGGTGCCGCCACGAGCGCGGCGACGCCCGGCACCGCGACGGCGATCCACGCATCTCCGACCCCCGCTTCGAAGGGAACCGCATGACGACCCCCCGCGTCACCTCTGTCCGCGTCGATGAGGAGCAGCAGGCGCTGCTGATCGCGGGGGAGGGCTCCGCGCCTGCCGAGATCGAGCTCGCCGGCCGCCGTGCTGTCGCGGCCGCGCTCGTCGCCGAGGACGGTCCGGACGGGTGGAGCGCCGAACTGCCGCTTCGGGCTTCGCGCTGGGGCGGGGCTGAGCTGCCGCTGCCGAGTGGGGACTACGAGCTCACCGTGGACGGCGTCCCGCTTGACGACCTCGAGATCGGGAGCGTGCTGCTCGCCGGGCTCCGTGTGTCTGCGACGAACGGCACCGTGCGCATCGCGCCGCCTATCGACCCCGCCTACGAGACCGCGGAGGGCCGCCTCGCGCTCGAGGGCCGCTACGCGGCGCTGCCGGGCGCCGGCGAGAACGCGGTGTTCTTCGAGTCGTTCTACGGGCAGTCCAGTGGCTGCAATCCCGGCGCGATCGACCGCGAGCTCGCGCGACGCGCACCCCGCGTGACTCGCTACTGGAGCGTCGTGGACCTCTCCGTCCCGGTGCCCGAGGGGGCGATCGCCGTCGTCGAAGGTTCGCCGGAGTGGTGGCGGGCGCGTGCGGACGCGCGGCTGCTCGTGGTGAACGACTGGCTGCGCCGTCGCTTCGACCGCAAGCCCGGCCAGCGCGTGCTGCAGACCTGGCACGGCACCCCGCTCAAGCGCCTGGCGCTGCACCGCCCTGGTCTGCATCCGCGGCGCTGGCTCGCGGTCATCCGCGAGTCGCGGCGCTGGGATGTGCTGCTCGCGCAGAACCCCTATGCGGAGCGCGTGCTGCGCAAGGCCTACGCGTTCCTGCGGAAGCCGATCTGGGTCGACGGTTATCCCCGCAACGACGTGCTCCTCACGGGCGACGCCGCACGCGTCCGCACGGCTCTCGGGATCGGCGAGAGCGAGCGAGTGCTGCTGTATGCGCCGACCTGGCGCGACGACCGGTCCGAGATGGTCGACTTCGTGGATCCGAATGCGCTCGCCGCGGCCGCCGACGCCGTGGTGCTCGTGCGCGGGCACTCCCGCACGATCCGCCCGGGGCGCGATCACGCCGGATCCCGCGTGATCGACGTCACCGGCTATCCCGATACCGCGGAGCTGCTGCTCGCTGCGGATGCGCTGGTCACCGACTACTCCTCGGTCATGTTCGATTTCAGCGCGACGGGCAAGCCGATGTACTTCCTGGTGCCGGATCTCGAGCACTACCGGGGCAAGCTGCGCGGCTTCTACTTCGACCTCGCCGCACGCGCGCCCGGGCCGCTCCTGCACACTCAGGAGGAGCTGGTCGCGGCGCTCTCCGACATGTCCGCGGTGGCCCAGCATGCACCGAAATACGTCGCCTGGCAGGCGCAGTTCAATGGACGCGATGACGGGTCTGCCTCCGGCCGCGTGGTCGACCGGATTCTGGACCTCGGCTGGCTCGAGGCCTGACGCCCTCTCGGGCGCGGTCGGAGACAGGCGCAGGTACGCCGGTCAGGGCAGCGGGGTGTTCCGCGACCCGAGCCGTGAGGTGTCGACCGTGTCGTGCGCGCCGCGCAGCACCCCCATCAGGAAGCCCAGTCCCCAGGAGAGGTGCATGGTCGGCAGTACCGCGAGGGTCCACAGCCGCTCCCGCGGGCTGCGGGGCGGATCGTGGGGGCGTGCGGGAGTGAGAGCCATTGCGATGACGAGCAGCGCATACGCGACGAGCGGCAGATACACCGCGGACGCGATGACCGAGCCGATGCCCGCGAGCACCCCGGTCGCCTGCAGCACGCCGACGACGACCGCGAGCACCAGGAGCACGAGCATCGCGGGCGGGGCGAAGAAGCGCACGCCGTTGCTGCGGCCGTAGCGCCGCACCAGTTCGCCGCGCCACGCACCCGTGGAGCGGAACTGTCGAGCGAGCCGGATCCAGCTCTCCCGCGGCCAGTAGGTCACCGCGAGCTGCGGATCGAACCACACCGTGTGACCGGCCTGACGGATCCGGAGGTTCAGCTCCCAGTCCTCGCCGCGCCGGATGGACTCGTCGAACAGTCCGACCTCGTCGAGGACGGCGCGGCGCATGACACCCAGGTACGCGGACTCCGCCCTGCCCTCCCTGGTGCCGCCGTGATAACTGCCGCCGCCGAGACCCACCGGTGAGTTGTAGGCGCGGGCGACGGCGGCCTGGAACGGGGTGCGTCCGTCGGCGCGCATCACGCCGCCGACGTTCGCCGCGCCGGTGCGCTCGAGGGTGTCCAGGGCGCGCGCCGCGTATCCGGAGGAGAGCTCTGAGTGCGCGTCCACGCGGATGATCGTCGGATACCGGCTGGCGCGGATCGCGGCGTTCAGTCCGACCGGGATGTCCGCGGCGGGGTTGTGCACGATCCGGAGCCGTGGCTCGCGCGCGGCCATGCGCTCGGCGAGTTCGGTGGTGCCGTCGGAGGAGGGGCCCAGTGCCAGCACGAGCTCGGTCGGCCCGTCGACGTCCTGAGCGAGCACCGACGCGACGGCGTGCTCGAGGTAGGCGCGTTCATTGAGGACCGGCATCACGAACGACACGCCAGCGCCGGACAGCGGGGCGCCCGCGTCGGAGGAGGAGGGTTCGGGATGGGTCACTCGTCGATCCTTTCATGTCGGACTGCGAGATCAGCGGGAGCAGCGTCCGGGCGCGGCGGATTGCCGGTACGGCTCAGACGACGAATCGCCAGATGTACTCGTGCCCGTCCTCGGGGCGGAACCACGCGAGAGTGACGACGACGTCGTCGACGTCGGTGTCGCACAGGCACACCTCCATCTGCTCGCCGTGCTCGACGTGTCCCCACATGAGGGTGCGCCCCGGAGCGCGCGAGGTGCGGGCGAAGACCCGGGCGAACTGCACCGTCGCACCACGGTTCGTCACCATCGGGTGCGTGCGGTCGCGACGATCGACGTGCCAGGGCACGGGATAGGACGGCTGGGGGAGAGGCGGCTGCGGAGGGTCGGCGGAACGGTTCATGGCGTCACGCTAAGAGCAGGCGCCGACGAAGAGTCGTCGTCTCGCCCCGCGATCACCGGGACGGTGCAGACTTCGCCGGAGCACGCGACTGTGCGGATTGATCAGACGTCCCGGTCGGGATCCGTCGGGTGCAGTTCGGGCCCCGGCGCCTCGGGGGCCGAGATCGGCGCGGGCTTGCGGTGCAGCGAGTCCACGGCCTTGCGGCCGACGAACCCCACGCCGCGCGCGGCGCTGCCGGCGGCTCCGACCACGGCCGATCCCGCCAGCTGAGCGCCACGGGCGATCCGACGTTCGATGCGCTGGGCACCCGGCACCGGTTCGAGTTCTGCCGGCAGCACCTGCGGCGGAAGGCCGAAAGCGCGATGCGAACTGGCGAGCACCCGGCGGCCGAGCACGTGGTTCCCTGCACCGCCGATCACCGCGCCGACGCCGAACGGCAGTGCCTTGCCGATCAGTGATGCGCCGCCCATGCCGGCGAACTGCTTGATGAGCATGCTCTTCAGCCGGTCAGCGAGCGGCCCCACGGCGGCTCGCGGCAGGGACTTCGTCACCAGCTCGCCCCAATAGGCGGGCCGGCCCACCCCTTTGCCGCCGGCCTGGCCTGCGAGCTGGCGGATCAGATCCACCCCCTCCTTGCCGAGCATGAGGGTCATCACGAGAGCCCTGGCGCGGTCGGGGTTCGTCACCGTGATGCCGTGCACCTCGGCGATCGACTGTGCGAACAGCGCCGTCGTCTCGACGAAGCCCGCCGTCTCGACACCGGACAGCGCAAGGGTCACGCCCGTGCCGATCCCGGGGATCACAGCGGTCGCCCCGACTGCAGCCCCGCCGGTCGTGACAGCCGCGAGGTAGCGTCGCTCCAGCAGCGTGATGATCTGCGCCGGGGTCGCATCCGGGTGGCGCAGGCGGATGCTGCGGATGTGCGCGAGCACGAGCGGCCGCTGCACGGCCAGGACACGGTCGAGGCCGCGGATGTGCGCCGGGTGCTCTGAGGACCCGGCCGGAGGGAGGCCGCCTGCCCACGGCGCGTCATCCGGCAAGGAGTGGATCCGATGGATCGTCTTCTCGTCCCTGCCGCCCTTGCCTTCTTTTCGCCCCATGGTTCAGAGCCTATGTCGACAGCCCTGCGAGAACGCCCGCAACGCAGAGAGCCCGTGCGCGCGACGGTCGCGGCACGGGCTCTCTGGGTAGGAACGTCAGACGAAGAGGTTCGCCCGCTCCAGGTCCTCGGCGAAGTCGACCTCGACGGCGTACAGGTCGGAGATGTCCATCGGCTCCAGCAGCAGGCCGTTCTCGACGATCGCGAGCTCGAGTCCGCGCTCGAAGTAGTCCTGGTCGTCCACGCGCTGCAGCTGGCGCATGAACGCCTGCTTGTCGCGCGAGGAGATGTAGTTGATGCCGACGGCCTCGCCGATGCCGCCCTTGACGGTCTTGGAGAGCTCCTTGATGAAGCCCTCGGTGTCGACCGTGTACTTGACCTCTTCGTCGCTCACCTTGGCGGTGTTGACGGTGACGAAGGACTGGTCGCGCTCGATGTAGGCGATCGCGCGGCCCAGGATGCGCGGGTCGAACACGACGTCGCCGTTCATCCAGAGCACGCCCTTTCGCCCCGTGGCGGCGAGGCCGCGCAGGAGGCTCTTGGAGGTGTTGGTCTGGTCGTAGCGCTCGTTGTGCACGTAGTTCACATCGGGGAAGGCCTCGATGATCGTCTCGGCGCGATATCCCACGATGGTCGTGATGCGCACGTCGTCGCCGAAAGCGGCGTGGATGTTGTCGTGCTGCTGCTGCATGATCGAACGCCCGTCGTTGAGCTCGGTCAGCGGCTTCGGGAGGGAGCGCCCGAGGCGCGAGCCCATCCCGGCAGCGAGAATGATGGTCTGAAGAGTCACAGAAATACTCCTGTTACGTGTGTTCACGGTTATGTCACCGATGGGACACTTCCTCGTGCCGAAGATCATGGTATCGATCTGCCCTGAGTGCTTCATGGGCAGAGGGGGTGCGATGCCATTCCGTTACCGACTGCTCGGTTCATTCCCAGGTTCATCGTGGGCGACATCCTGTGCGTCGGATCCCGTCACTTCGGGTCGTCGGCCCTTTGCGCATCATCGTCGGTTGCTACCGTGAAGGGCATGACCGGAGCTCCCAACGACCCTCGCGCGCCCAAGGATTCCTCTCCTCCTGCAAAGCCTCGCCGCCCCGCGTCCGGCGGCGCCAGGGCGACGACGGCACAGACGGCGCGGGTGAAGGCCGAAACCCAGGCGGCAGCGGCGCGTTCCGCGGCCGCGAAGCGCACGGCGGCCCGGACGAGTGCCGCGCGCGCCGCGGCCGCGAAGGCTGCGGCGGAGAAGGCGGGCGCGGCGAAGGCGGAGGCCGCCGCCGAGGAGGCGAAGGAGTCTGCGGCCAAGGTCGCCGCGGTCAAGGCTGCGACGCCGCGCGCCACGCGCGCGCCGCGCGCCACGGCCAAGGGCTCGACGGCCGCCGGGCGCGCGACCGCTGCGGCGAAGAGCACCGCTGCGGCTGCGGGAACCGAGGCGCCGGGGGACGCCTCGAGCTCGGAGGCCGGTGCCACCACGGCGAAGCGCACGACCGCAAAGCGCGCGACCACGCCGAAGACGACGGCTGCGAAGAGCACGGCCGCGAAGACGACGGCGGCCAGGACCACGGCCGCGCGGACGACGGCGGCGAAGAGCACGGCATCGAAGAGCACGGTATCGAAGGACACAGCCGCGAAGCGCACTCCGCGGGCGAAGGCCGAGGGCGCGGCGCCTACGACCGCACCCGCCGCCCTCGCCGCGCAGTCCGCGGCCTCCGTTGCAGAGGTCGTGAACCCGCCGTCCCCGGCGGAATCGGCGATCGAGACGGAACCGGACCAGCACACGCCCTCCCCGGAAGAGGCCGTGACGGGGCATGATGCTCCTGTGGACACCGAACTGGGGGCGGCCGCGCCGGCCGCGGATTCGGCGCAGGGCGCAATGGGGCCCGACTCACGGCCGGGGACCGACGCCGCATCGGCGGAGATCGTCGACTCCGTGCCCGAACCGACGGACTCGGACGGATCCGCCGAGCCCGAGCCTGAGCCTGAGCCTGAGCCGGCCGACCCCGCGCCCGCGCAGACGACTTCGAGCGAGCCGCCTACGGCTCCGCCTGCAGAAGAAGACGCATCCGCGTGGCAGGACGTCGCGGAAGATGCCGCCGCGGTGTCGGAGAGGCCTGCCGCAGACGTCGACGGACAGGCCCTCGTCGTGCGCGGGCTCGTCAAGCGCTTCGGCGACTCCGTCGCAGTGGCCGGGATCGACCTGACCGTCCCGGCCGGGTCCTTCTACGGCATCGTCGGGCCCAACGGCGCCGGCAAGACCACCACCCTCTCGATCATCGCGGGGCTGCTGCGCCCCGACGAGGGCACGGTGCGGATCAGCGGAATCGATCAGAGTGCGGATCCGGCTGCCGCGAAGAAGGCGCTCGGTGTGCTGCCTGACCGACTGCGCACCTTCGACCGGCTCACCGGACGTCAGCTGCTGCACTACTACGGTCTGCTGCGGGGACTGCCCGCCGACGTCGTCGAGAAGCGCGTGGCAGATCTGGCCAGGGCGTTCGATCTCACCGGTGCGCTCAGCCGCGTGGTCTCCGACTACTCCGCCGGTATGACGAAGAAGATCATGCTCGCCGGCGCGATGATCCACTCGCCGCGCGTGCTGGTGCTGGATGAGCCGTTCGAGTCGGTGGATCCGGTCTCCTCCGGTGTGATCCTGGACATCCTGCGCGCCTACGTCGCACACGGCGGCACCGTCGTCCTCTCCAGCCACGGCATGGATCTGGTCGAGCAGGTGTGCGCGCGGATCGCGATCATCGTCGGCGGCGAAGTGCTCGCCGAGGGCACGGTCGACGAGGTGCGCGCGGGGCAGACCCTCGAACAGCGCTTCGTGGAGCTCTCCGGCGCGGCCTCCGAAGTGGAGGGGCTGGAGTGGTTGCACACGTTCTCCGACTGAGACTGATGCTGGCGCTCGGCGCGCTGCGCGGCGACCGCAGCCGAGTGACCCGCACCATCCTGGCGCTGCTGCTCACCGCCGCGGCGACGACCGTGTCGGTCATCGCGATCCGCAGTCTTGCGCACACCTCCGAGGCCGCCGCGCACACGGTGATCGTGCTGGGCAGCTCGGCGGTGGTGCTGGGGTTCTTCGTGGCGCCGATCCTGGCGGGGTCCGTGGACCAGCTGGATCCGCGCCGCTTCGTGGTGTTCGGGGTCGATGAGCGCCGGCTTCCGCTCGTGCTCACCCTCGCCGCCTTCGTGAGCGTGCCGAGTCTGGCGCTGCTCGTGATCCAGGTGGCTGTGGTGATCGTCGCGATCTCGTTCGGAGCGCCCTGGGTCGTCGCGGTGCTCTCCGCGCTGCTGACGTTCGTCACGGCGGTGCTCGCAGCGCGCGTCGGGATGGCGCTCAGCGCGCGACTTCTGCCGGAGCGGCGCTCTCGCGAACTCACTGCGCTGTTCGCGCTCGCGGTGATCGTGATCGCGGTGCCGGTGTGCGTGTTCGTGGCCTCACTCGGCTGGGCTGGGGCGGTTCCCCCGGTCCTGCATGCCGTGGCCGGGGTGCTGGGCGTCACGCCGCTCGGCGCGTCTGCGGCGCTCCCGTTCCTCGCCGCATCGGGGCAGGCGGGTGCCGCGTGGGCGGCGGCCGTCATCGCGGTGCTGACGGCTGCGGTCGTCACGGCCGGGTGGCTGATGCTCGCCCGGCGCGCGCTGAGCACGACAGAGCGGCCGACAGCGGTGCGCGAGCGCCCGGGCCTCGGCTGGTTCGGGTTGCTGCCGTCGAATGCGTTCGGCGCCGTGGCGGCGCGCAGCCTGGTGTACTGGCTGCGGGACCGCCGCTACATCATGAACTTCGTGATCGTGCCGATCGCCGGCGCGCTCACCGTCGTGCCGCTGCTGGTCGCCGGGGTGCCGGTCGAGATCGCCGCGGCGTTGCCGGTCACGGTGATGGCGCTGTTCTTCGGCTGGCTCCCGCACAACGACGTCGCCTACGACTCCACGGCGTTCTGGATCCACGTGGCGAGCGGCATCAAGGGAGTGCCCGATCGGCTGGGCCGGCTCGTCCCTGTGCTCCTGATCGCGATCCCGACGCTGGCGGTGGCGATCCCCGTCACGCTCGCCGTGATCGGGCGCTGGTCCCTGCTGCCGGCGTTCGTGGGCGTGGTCGCAAGCCTGCTGCTGACCGGCCTCGGGCTGTCGAGCATCCTGTCGGCGGTCGCGCCGTATGCCGTCTCACGCCCGGGCGACAGCCCTTTCCAGCAGCCGCAGCGGGCGCGCGGTGGCGCACTGGGGCAGGCCGGCACGCTGGTCGGCGCCGTCGTGCTCAGCCTCCCGGCGCTTCTGCTGGCGTGGCCGGCACTGGTGTCGGACGAGGTCTCCACCGCTCCGGCGCTGTGGACCGGGGTGCTGGTGGGCGTCGCCGTGCTCTTCCTCGGCGTGCAGACCGGCGGGCGTGCGTTCGATCGTCGTGGTGCCCAGCTGATGGAGTTCGTCGAGACGGCGTGAGCGGATCCGTCGGCGCTGCGATCGGATGCGTGCGATCACGCGCCCACCCGGCCTCACGCGATTAGACTCGCGGTCATGAGTACCCCGCTGGATGCCCCGGATCAGGGCGGCGTCGCCACCCTCGATCGCGAACTCGAGCAGCTCCTCAACGAGGAGCTGCAGGAGCCGGGAGACCACGAGCGGTTCTCCCATTACGTCAAGAAGGAGAAGATCCTCGAGTCTGCGCTCACCGGCAAGCCCGTGCGGGCGCTGTGCGGCAAGAAGTGGACTCCGGGACGGGACCCGGAGAAGTTCCCGGTCTGCCCGACCTGCAAGGAGATCTACGAGTCGATGGTCGGGTGACCCTCAGGCCACGTCGACGAACTCGGTCGGGATCGCCGGATCCGACTTGCTGAGCGCGAGGGCGCGCACCGGCAGTTCCTCACGCACCCTGAGGTGGTGCTCCCGCGCGGCGACCGTGCCGGCCGGGCCCTCGAAGGCCGAGTCGATCTCGCCGGCCTCGACGAGAGTCACCTGAAGCGCCCGCCCGTCGGGGTGCTCCCCGGCTCCGAGCTCCTCGAAGCCGTCGGCGACGAGCACGGTCTCCGACTGCGCGACGCCGTCGGCGAGGATCCGGAACGCCGCCTTGCGCCCGCCCTTCGAGGCCTTGTCCGCCGATGCCTTGGCCACGGCGACCCAGCCGCCGTCGGATCCCTGCCGCGCCACGAGCTTGTAGACCATGCTCGCGGTGGGGTAGCCGGACCCTGTGACCACCGAGGTGCCCACGCCGTAGGCATCCACCGGCGACGCGGCGAGGGCAGCGATCGCGTACTCGTCGAGGTCGCTGGTCACGGTGATCTTCGTCTCGGTCGCGCCGAGCTCGTCGAGCTGCGCGCGCACCTCGGCGGCCATGATGGGCAGGTCGCCGGAATCGATGCGCACCCCGCCCAGCCCGGTGCCCGCCACGCGGATGGCCGTCTCCACGCCCTGGCGGATGTCGTAGGTGTCCACGAGCAGGGTCGTGTCCGTGCCGAGCGCGGCGATCTGCGCCCGGAATGCGTCCTCCTCGCTGTCGTGCAGCAGCGTCCACGAGTGCGCCGCGGTACCCATCGTGGGGATGCCCCAGGTGCGCCCCGCCTCGAGGTTGCTCGTCGCGCCGAAACCGGCGATGAATGCGGCGCGGGCTGCGGCCACCGCGGAATCCTCAGCCGCGCGGCGCGACCCCATCTCGGCGAGGGGGCGCTCTCCGGCGGCGATGCTCATGCGGCTTGCCGCCGTGGCGACCGCCGAGTCATGGTTGAGCACGCTGAGCGCCAGGGTCTCCAGGATCACGGCGTCGGCGAAGGTGCCCTCGACGGTGAGGATGGGGGATCCGGGGAAGTACAGCTCGCCCTCGCGGTAGCCGCGGATCGTCCCGGTGAACCGGTAGCCCTCGAGGTAGCGCAGGGCGTCGGCGTCGACGACCTTCGCGTCGCGCAGGTAGCGCAGCTCGTCGTCGCCGAAGCGGAAGTCGCGCAGCAGCGAGAGCAGGCGGCCGGTGCCGGCGACCACGCCGAATCGGCGCCCCCCGGACAGTCGCCGTGAGAACAGCTCGAACACGCTCTGCCGCGCGGCGGTGCCGTCGCGCAGCGCGGCCTCCAGCATCGTGAGCTCGTAGCGATCGGTCTTGAGGGCGCTGGACGCGGTCATGATCGACAGCATAGGACGCACGCCGCACGGGACCGCGCGGATCCGGCGACTAGGCTGGTGCATCATGAACGACGCGCCGATCGGGATCTTCGACTCCGGGGTCGGCGGTCTCACCGTCGCCCGGGCGATCAGGGCGCAGCTGCCCCGGGAATCCTTCGTCTACATCGGCGACACCGCCCACTCGCCCTACGGGCCGAAGCCCATCGCCGACGTGCGCCGCTATGCGCTCGAGGTGCTCGACACGCTCGTCGCCCAGGGTGTGAAGATGCTCGTGATCGCCTGCAACACGGCGTCCTCGGCGATGCTGCGCGACGCCCGCGAGCGCTACGACGTGCCCGTCGTCGAGGTGATCGGCCCGGCCGTGCGCCGGGCGATCTCGACCACGCGCAACGGTCGGATCGGCGTGATCGGCACCGTCGGCACGATCGGATCCCGCGCCTATCAGGACATGCTCGAGGTGAACGAGAACCTCGCGGTGTTCACCGCCGCCTGCCCCCGGTTCGTCGAGTTCGTCGAGGCGGGCATCACCGACACCCCGGAAGTGCTCCGGGTCGCCGAGGAGTACCTGGCGCCGCTGCGCGACGCGGACGTGGACACCCTCGTGCTCGGCTGCACGCACTACCCGTTCCTCCGTGGTGCGATCGGCTACGTCATGGGGGAGGGCGTCTCGCTCGTCTCCAGCGACGACGAGACCGCAGGCGACGTGTACCGCCAGCTCGTCCGCGGCGACCTGCTCGCCCCCGCTGATGCGCACCCCAGCTACGTGTACGAGGCCACCGGAGCCTCCGCCGACGACTTCACAGCTCTCGCCAACCGCCTGATGGGCCAGGAGGTGCGGGGCGTCCGGCTCGTGCAGACCGGCGTCATCGACCTTCCCCACCTCAAGGAGATCCCATGACCACGTCCCCGTCCGACGACGCCACCATCCGCAAGGACGGCCGCACCGTCGACCAGCTCCGCCCCATCACGATCGAACGCGGCTGGAGCGCTCAGGCCGAGGGATCCGCCCTGATCAGCTTCGGCAACACGAAGGTGCTGTGCACGGCGTCGTTCACGAACGGCGTGCCGCGCTGGCTCACCGGCAAAGGCAAGGGCTGGGTCACGGCCGAGTACGCGATGCTGCCGCGGGCCACGAACGAGCGCAACGACCGGGAGAGCGTGAAGGGCCGCATCGGTGGGCGCACGCACGAGATCTCGCGCCTGATCGGCAGGGCACTCCGTGCCGTCGTCGACACCAAGGCTCTCGGTGAGAACACGATCGTGATCGACTGCGACGTGCTGCAGGCCGACGGGGGCACTCGCACCGCGGCGATCACCGGGGCGTACGTCGCCCTCGCCGATGCGATCGAGTGGGGCCGGCGCAAGAAGTTCATCGGACAGAAGGCCCAGGTGCTGCACGATTCCGTCGCCGCGGTGTCGGTCGGCATCATCGACGGCGAGCCCATGCTCGACCTGGCCTACGTCGAGGACGTGCGCGCCGAGACCGACATGAACGTCGTCGTGACCGGGCGCGGACTGTTCGTCGAGGTGCAGGGCACGGCCGAGGGTGCGCCCTTCGACAAGCGCGAGCTCGACACACTGCTCGAGCTCGGCGTGAACGGCTGTGCGGATCTGCGTGACCGCCAACTCGCGGCCCTCGCGGAGGAGCGGGCGTGAGGATCGTCCTCGCGACGCACAACGCCCACAAGGTCACCGAGTTCGGCGGGATCGTCGCGGCCACCCGGCCCGATCTCGAGGTCGTCGGCTACGACGGGCCCGAGCCCATCGAGGACGGCGTCACCTTCGAGGACAACGCCCTGATCAAGGCCCGTGCGGCCGCCGCGCACACGGGCCTGCCCGCGCTCGCCGACGACTCCGGCATCGCGGTGGACGTGCTGGGTGGTTCGCCCGGAGTCTTCTCCGCCTACTGGGCGGGGCAGCAGAAGGACGACATCGCGAACCGGGAACTGCTGCTGGATCAGCTCCGCGACATCGCGGATCCGCACCGTGCCGCGCACTACGTCAGCGTCATCGCGCTGGTGCTGCCGGATGGACGCGAGTGGACGGTCCGCGGCGAATGGCCGGGCCGGCTCGCGCACGCGGCCGTCGGCGCCGGCGGCTTCGGCTACGACCCCGTCTTCGTGCCCGAGGGGCAGAGCGGCGCCGAGCGTACGGTCGGTGAGTTCACGGCGGAGGAGAAGCAGGCTCAGTCGCACCGCGCCCGCGCCTTCGCCGCCCTGGTGCCGCTGCTCGCGGAACTCTGACCACCGCGAACCCGACCGTGGACGCCGTCGCGACCCGCGGGTAGCGTCGGCGGCGTGGACTTCGAAGACGGACGATCCCAGAGCCCGGCGCAGCTCTACTACCAGTGGCACGGTCCGGCGGGTGACGGACCGCCGCTGCTGCTCGTGCACGGCGGCGGCTCCACGATCGAAACGAACTGGGGTGCGCTGATCCCCGAGCTCGCCCGTGATCGCCGTCTACTGGCCGTCGAGCTGCAGGGGCACGGGCGCACGCCGACCGGATCCGGTCCCGCTTCATTCGAGCGCTCGGCCGATGACGTCGCGGGGCTCCTCGCCGAACTCGGTACCGGCGCGGTGCAGGTGCTCGGCTTCAGCAACGGCGGGCAGGTCGCTCTGCAGCTGGCGATGCGGCACCCGGCCCTGATCGCGCGGCTGATCGTCGCGTCGGCACCCTTCCAGCGGGACGGCATGATCGACGGGTTCTGGGACGGTCTTGCCTCGGGCGAGTTCGGCGACATGCCCGATGCCTACCGTGAGGCCGATGCGCTCGTCAGCGGGGATCCGGCGCATGCGGAGCGGATGTTCGTCCTGGACCGCGACCTCATGCTGACCGGGTTTCAGGACTTTCCGGGCGAAGGGGTCGCTGCGATCGCCGCGCCGACGCTGATCGTCGCCGGCGATCAGGACGTGATCCGCCGTGATCATGCCGTGGCACTCGCCGATCTGATCCCCGGAGCGCGGCTGCTCATCGTGCCCGGCGGCCACGGCGACTACCTCGGCGAGGTGTTCGCCACGGGCGAGGACCTCGCCCCGCTGCGTCGCACGCTGCCGATGCTGACCGATTTCCTGGACGACGTGTTCTGAGCCGCGCCCGACCGCACGCGCAACTGAGAATCATCCCCATTCCCGACTAGGCGAAAACCCCTCCGACCGGGGGATCCCGGCTCTACCCTGGAGGTATGCACGATCACGCACCCGCCACCGGGATCCGTTCCGCAGGCCATCGACGGCTGCTCGCGATCTCGCTGACGCTGACCTGCGTCATCATGCTCGTGCAGGTGGTCGGTGCGATCCTCAGCGGATCCCTCGCGCTGCTCGCCGACGCGGCGCACATGTTCACGGACGCATCCGCCCTGGTCATCGCGCTCATCGCGAGCGCGGTCGCGGCCCGTCCCGCCGACGATCGGCGCACGTTCGGCTACCAGCGCGCCGAGGTGTTCGGAGCGCTCATCAACGCGATCATCCTGATCCTGCTGTCGGCGTGGGTCGCCTTCGAGGGCGTCACACGGCTCCTGCACCCGACCCAGGTCGAGGTCGCCGGAACGCTCATGCTCATCGTGGCCGCCGTCGGCCTCGTCGCGAACGCGATCTCGATGTGGCTGCTCAGCGCGGCGCAGCGGGAGAGCATCAACGTGCGCGGCGCGTACCTGGAGGTGATGGGGGATCTGATCGGATCCGCGATGGTGATCGTCGCCGCGATCGTCATCATCACGACGGGCTGGATGCCCGCCGACGCGATCGCCTCCCTCGTGATCGCGGCCATGATCATCCCTCGGGCAGTCTCGCTGCTGCGCGAGGTGTTCTCGGTGCTTGCCGAGTCGGCGCCGAAGGGCACGGCCGTGAGCGAGATCCGCCAGCACCTGCTCGACTACCCTGGCGTCACCGGGGTGCACGACGTGCACGTCTGGCAGCTCACCCGCGGTGCGCCCGTCTTCACCGCGCATGTGTCGGTGCAGCCCGCGCTGCTCGTCGGCGGAGGAGCGTCGGCCCTCCTCGTGCAGATGCAGTCCTGCCTCGCCGAGCACTTCGACGTCGAGCACTCCACGTTCCAGATCGAGCCCGATGCGACTGGTTCGGGCAACGCGGGCGACTGCGAGGCCGTGCACGCCTGACGGCCCTTTCGCGACCGGTCAGGATTCGACGACCACCTCGCCCGGCGACTTGTCCGGACGCAGGCCGCGCCAGCGCGAGTGCCTCAGCACGCCGTCGTCGGTCCAGTTCGCGAACTCGACCTCTCCGACGAGCTCCGGACGCACCCACAGCGCGTCGGACGCATCGGCGACGGGGACGCCGTCCACGGCCGGTGCCGACGTGCGCAGCGCGTCCAGCCGCGTGCCCAGCTCCTGCAGCATGCGATCCGTGAAGCCGGTGCCCACCCTGCCCACGTAGCGCAGGCCCGAGGGCAGTGCGGGCTCCGGGATCGCGAGCAGCAGCGACCCGATGCGCCCGGTGCGGTCGCCCTTGCCGGGGCGGATGCCGACGATCACGACCTCCTGCGCGCGGGTGAGCTTGATCTTCAGCCACCGCGGTGAGCGCGCACCCGGGGCGTATGCCGACGCAGGGTCCTTCACGACCACGCCCTCCAGATCGAGCGCGGCGCTCGTGGCCAGGGCCGCATCGACGTCGTCGAACACCGGCGGCACGAGCACCGGCGCGGGCAGGTCGGCGGCGATCTGCTCCAGCAGCTCCCGGCGGTCGCGCAACGGCAGGGCGGTGAGGTCGTGCCCCTCCAGGCGGAGCAGATCGAACAGGTGGTAGCGCACCGGCGTGCGGATGACCTCGCGCTCGATCTCGCGTGCCCGGGTGAGGTGCATCCGATCCTGAAGGCGGTGGAAGCTCGGTCGGCCTGCGGCGTCCAGAGCGACGATTTCCCCGTCGACGACGGCTTCGTCCACGGGGAATCGGGGTGCGCCGTCGGCGGTGAGCTCGGGATAGCGGTCGGTGATGTCGGTGCCGCTGCGCGCTCGCAGCCGGAACCGGCCGTCCGACCAGGTCCCGATCGCGCGGATCCCGTCCCACTTGATCTCGGCCCAGCCCAGTCCGCGGGCCGTGCCCGGTGTGCCGTGGTCGGCGAGCATGGGGGAGTAGCCGGGGACCGGATCATCCGCCGGAGGGACGGAGGAGGCTTCTGGAGCGGTGGCCGTCCCGCCGGCAGCCGGTCCCGTCGAGGAGGCGACGCGCGTGCGGGCTTTCTCGACCGGTCGCCGATCCTGCCGACGCACGGGGAGCGGGGTGTCGGCCGTCGGCGGATGATTCTGCGTGATCACCGTGAACGGATCCAGCCCGCTCTCCACCCGCTCGAGCACCTCGTCGAACCGCAGCTGCCGGAGATCCGGATCCTCCAGCTCCTCCCAGGTGCGGGGGGCGGCGACCCACGGCTGAGGGCGGCCGCGCAGTGAGTAGGGCGCGATCGTCGTCTTCTTGCCGTTGTTCTGGCTCCAGTCGAGGAACACCTTGCCTGCGCGCAGGGTCTTCGTCATCACGCTCGTCACGAGATCCGGGCGATCCGTCTCGATCGCCCGGGCGAGGGCGTGCGCGAAAGCGGAGATCTCCTCGCTCGTGCGGTCGCCGGGCAGGTGCGCGTAGAGGTGGATGCCCTTGCTGCCGCTCGTGACGGGCACCGGATCCATGCCCATGCCGTCGAGGATGCCGCGCGCGATGAGCGCCACCTCGGCGCACTGCGCGAGCGTGACGCCCGGTCCCGGATCCAGGTCGAGCACGAGGCGATCCGGGTTGCCGCGCCCGCCGTCGGGAGCGAAGCGCCACTGCGGGATGTGCAGCTCGATCGCAGCGACCTGCGCCATCCAGACGAGCGTGGCGACCTCGTCGACGAGCGGATAGTCCTTCGCACCGCCGGAGTGCGGGATCTCCTGGCGCGGGATCCACCCGGGGGCGCCCGGTTCGAGCTGCTTGGCGAAGAAGGATCCCTGCGGATCCTCCGGGGTGCCGACGCCCTCCACCCAGCGTTTGCGCGTGACGGGGCGTCCGGCGAGGACCGGCAGCAGCTGCGGGGCGATCCGCGCGTAGTAGTCGATCACCTCGCCCTTGGTGGTGCCGGTGACCGGGTACACGACCTTGTCGAGGTTCGTCACACGCAGACGACGCTCGCCGATGCGCGCGAACTGCGGGCCGTCTGCCATGTCGTCAGGCTATCCCGCTGCTGCGGGAGTGGTGTGTACTGGTGCCATGAGGACGATCTGGAAGGGCTCGCTCACCTTCGGCCTGGTCAACGTGCCGGTCAAGGTGTACTCGGCGACGGAGGACCACGACGTCTCGCTGCACCAGGTGCACGACGCGGACGGGGGGCGGATCCGGTACAAGAGGGTGTGCGAGATCTGCGGACAGACCGTCGCCTACTCGGAGATCGACCGGGCCTACCAGGACGAGTCGCAGACCGTGGTGCTGACCAAGGATGACCTGGAGTCGCTGCCCGCCGAGCGCAGCCGGGAGATCGACGTCGTGGAGTTCGTGCCGTCGGACCAGGTGGATCTGCTCACGCTCGACAAGGCGTACTACCTGGAGCCGGATTCCAAGTCGCCCAAGGCCTATGTGCTGCTGTGCAAGACCCTGGAGGCCACGGACCGCACCGCGATCGTGCGTTTCACCCTGCGTCAGAAGACCCGGCTCGCGGCCCTGCGCGTGCGCGGCGATGTGCTCGTGCTGCAGACGCTGCTCTGGGCCGACGAGGTGCGCGAAGCCGACTTCCCCATCCTGCAGGAGGAGGTCACGGTCTCCGACAAGGAGCTCGAACTGTCGGCGTCGCTCGTCGAGGGCTTCTCCGCCGACTTCGACCCGAACGCGTTCGTCGACGAGTACCAGGTCGAACTGCGCACGCTCATCGACGCCAAGATCGAGAAGGGCGAGGCGTTCGAGAAGGAAGAGACGTTCGCGCCCGCCGAGAAGGGCGGTGAGGTCATCGACCTCATGGAGGCGCTGCGGGCGAGCGTCGAGAAGTCGAAGGCCGCGCGTGCGGCGGCCTCCGAGAAGGGCGATGCGGACGGAGCCGCCCGCGACGCCGGCTGAGCCCGGCTCAGATCTCCGGCTCGACGGCCGGGATCCCCGCGGCGGACTCCTTCTTCGCCTTGCGGCGCTCGTTGAAGTAGTGCCAGGCGGTGACGGCGAGCGTGAGCGCGACGACGCCGAGCAGGATCACGTCGATGTACTTCGTCACGAGGTCGGCGACCCAGGGGATGTAGGCGATCAGGAAGCCGACGTAGGTGAGGCCGAAGCCCCAGATCAGGGCGCCGATGAGGTTGTACAGGCTGTACTTGCGCCACGGCATGTGCCCGACGCCGGCGGCGACGGGCGCGAAGGTGCGCACGACCGGCACGAAGCGCGCCAGGATCACCGTGAGACCGCCGAAGCGCTCGAAGAAGTGGTTCGTGCGCTCGACGTTCTTGCGGCTGAACAGACCGGACTCCTTGCGCTCGAAGACCGCAGGGCCGCCCTTGTGCCCGATCAGATAGCCGACCTCGCCGCCCAGGAACGCCGCCAGTGCGATCAGCAGGCCGACCGCCCAGATGTCCAGCCCGAAGACGTGGTTGGTGTGGGTCAGCAGGCCCGAGATGATCAACAGCGTGTCGCCCGGAAGCAGGAACCCGATGAGCAGACCTGTCTCGGCGAAGATGATGAACAGCACCACGGCGAGCGCCCAAGGGCCGGCACCGTTGATGATGACGTTCGGGTCGAGCCAGGGGATGAGGGCGGCGTGGTGCACAGGTGAGTCCCGTCCGTGGAGTCGTCGCTGGAGTGTTCGCCGAGATGCCGGCTTCTGTGAAGTCTAGAGCGGGCAGGTCTCGCTCGGCTGGGAGAGCGACGCGCGGAATCGGCGCTGGTGGGGTGACCTCGGGTCACCCCACCAGCAATGCCGTGCGGAAGGTGGGACTTGATTCCCTCTGGGCCCTCTCCACACGTCGCATGCGCGACGCGCGGAGCCTCTGGCCAGTGGGGCCCGGGGTTAAGGAGGCCCCGCTTCGAACGAAAAGCGCTGACGGGACGACCTCCGGCCGCCCCGTCAGCGCTTTCGTGCGGAAGGTGGGACTTGAACCCACACGCCCGGAGGCACAGGAACCTAAATCCTGCGTGTCTGCCAATTTCACCACTCCCGCGGGTGGACCCAGTCTACTGAGGCCGGATCCACCCCATTCCTCTGCCGATCAGCCGTGGAACTCGTGCGGGTGCGGTCCCGTGCGGCCGTCGCGGTCGAGGGCGTCGATCGCGGCGAGCTCGGTGGCGTCGAGATCGAAGCCGAACACGTCGAAGTTCTCCGCGATGCGGCTCGGCGTCACCGATTTCGGGATGACCACGCGGCCCTGCTGCAGATGCCAGCGCAGCACCACCTGGGCCGGAGTGCGGCCGTGCCGGGCGGCGATGGCCGTGATGGCGGGATCCTGCAGCACCGCGCCCTGGGCGAGCGGGCTCCAGGCCTCCGTGGTCACGCCGGCCGCGGCGATCACCGCGCGGTTCTGGAACGCGGGGTGCAGTTCCACCTGGTTGACCGCGGGGACGACGGATCCGGTCTCGAGGATCCGCGCGAGGTGCACGGGCTCGAAGTTCGAGACGCCGATCGCGCGCATCCGGCCGTCGGCGTAGAGCGACTCGAGGCCGCGCCAGGTGCCGGCGTAGTCGTCGTCACCGAGCTCGGGCCAGTGGATCAGGTAGAGGTCGAGGGCGTCCAGGCCCAGCTTCTCGAGGCTCTCGTCGTACGCGCGGAGGGTCGCGTCGTAGCCCTGCTCGGCGTTCCACGCCTTCGAGGTGATGAAGAGCTCGTCGCGAGGGATGCCGGATTCGGCGATCGCGCGGCCGACACCCCGCTCGTTGCCATAGATCGCCGCGGTGTCGATGCTGCGGTATCCGGTCCGCAGGGCGCTCGCGACGGCGGCCGTGGTCTCGTCGTCCGAGACCTGGAAGACCCCGAAGCCCAGCTGGGGCATGGCCACGCCGTTGTTCAGCGTGATGGTGGTGTTCGGGGTGATGGTGGGAACGGTCATGTCGTTCGTCCTTCTGTGCGTGTTGCGAAGAGGGTGTCGTCGGGGGCGGAGCCGGGGATCAGCGCGCCACCCCGGCGGGGACCGGAGTCGTGGTCGTCGGAGTGTGCGCTGCGCCTGGACGCGCGGTGCCGCGACGAGCGGTGAGCGCGGCGATCACCATCACGACGAGAGCGAGTGCGGTGATGCCGGCGCCGATCCAGATGGGGGAGGTGTATCCGAGGCCCGCGGCGATGCCGACGCCGCCGGCCCAGGCCCCGAGCGCGTTGCCCACGTTGAACGCGCCGATGTTCGCGCCGGATGCGAGCGTCGGGGCCGACGACGCGTATCCCATGATCCGGGACTGCAGCCCGGGCACGGTGCCGAATCCGAACCCGCCCATGAGGAAGAGAGCGACGACGGTGGCCGGACCGCTCGACGCGAAGAGCGCGAATCCGACGAGCACGACGATGAGGGCCGCGACGAAGACGATGAGCGTCACGTCGATGGATCGGTCCGCTGCCTTGCCACCGGCCCAGTTGCCGAGGAAGAGGCCCACGCCGAACAGCACGAGCAGCCACGGCACCATCGTGGAGGCGAAACCGCTGACCTCGGTGAGCGTGTAGGCGATGTAGGTGAACGCGCCGAACATGCCGCCGTACGCGAGCACGGTCACGATGAGTGAGAGCCACACCTGGCCGGAGCGGAAGGCGCCGAGCTCGTCGCGCAGGCGGGTGGGCGGGATGTCGTGCGTCGCCGGCACGAGCAGGGCGATCCCCACGAACGCGACGACCCCGATGATCGCGATCGCCCAGAACGTGGCGCGCCAGCCGAGCTGCTGGCCGAGGAAGGTGCCGAACGGGACGCCGAGCACGTTGGCCGCGGTGAGGCCGGTGAACATGATCGCGATCGCGCCCGCCTTCTTCGCGGCGGGGACGAGCGAGGCGGCCAGAACCGATCCGATGCCGAAGAACGCCCCGTGCGTGAGCGCGGCGATGATGCGGCCCACCATGGCGAGGCCGTAGCCCGGGGCGAGCGCGGTGACCGCGTTGCCGATGATGAAGAGCACGATGAGGCCGAGCAGCACGGGCTTGCGCGGAAGGCGAGTGGTGGCGGCGGTCAGGAACAGCGCGCCGACCACGACGCTCAGCGCGTAGCCGGAGATGAGCCATCCGGCGGCGGCCTCGGTGACGCCGAAGTCGGCGGCCACCTCGGGCAGCAGGCCCATGATGACGAATTCGGTGAGGCCGATTCCGAAGGCGCCGAGGGCGAGGGCGATCAGGCCGAGAGGCATGGGGGAACTCCTGATACAGTGAGATAGTTGCAGACGCGGGTTTTTGCGTCGGTGACCACAATACTTGCACGTGCAAATAGAAAGCGCAAGCAACTACTTTTGGAGGATCCATGGGCATCGCCGATGACGCCGTCGAGATCCGCGCCCGCGGATGGCGCACGATGGCCGCTCTGCACGCCATGATCGAGGCCGAGCTGGAGCGTGCGCTGTCGACCGAGGCAGGGCTCTCCGTGGTCGAGTACACGGTGCTGGAGGCGCTGAGCCGGCAGGACGGCTGGCACATGCGCATGCAGCAGCTGGCCCGTGCCGCGGCGCTCAGCCCGAGCGCGACCACCCGGTTGGTGAACCGGCTCGAGGACCGGGGGCTGCTCACCCGGATTCTCTGCGCCGACGACCGTCGCGGGATCTACACCGAGCTCACCCCGAGCGGGCAGAAGCTGTACGAGCGCGCACGTCCGGTGCATGACGAGACGCTGGAGCGGGTGCTCGCCGATGCGGCCGAGCAGCCGGAGCTGCTGCCGATGGTGGAAGCTCTGCACGACGTCGCGCGCGTCGGCTGACATACCTCCCGCGCCGTGCAGGGGCGGGTCTGTGGATAACTTCCGAGGCCGGCCCTCGGTTCCTGCGACGATGCGGGGGTGAGCCTGTCGACCGCTGCCGTCACCGAGAGGGTGCGCGCCCGGCTGCGTGCCGAGCGGACGGATCCTTCGGTCCATCCGGATGAGGCGCGGCGGATCGCCCAGTTCGAGGTGCGCCGTCACAACGATCAGGCGCTGGCTCGCGGCACGGCCACGATCGACGACGAGGCGGCGTGCGTGAGGGACATCCTCGCGGGGGTTGCCGGATACGGTCCGCTGCAGCCGCTGCTCGAGGATGACACGATCGAGGAGATCTGGCTGAACGGCCCCTCCCGCGTTTTCATCGCCCGAGAGGGGCGCAGTGAGCGTGTGCCGATCACGCTGACCGAGGCGCAGCTGCGCGATGTCGTGGAGCGCATGCTGCACTCCACGGGCCGGCGTGTGGACATCGGGCAGCCGTTCGTGGATGCGTCCCTTCCGGACGGCTCCCGTCTGCACGTCGCGATCGCGGATGTGGTGCGGGGCTCGTGGGCGGTGAACATCAGGAAGTTCGTGCCGCGGTATCGGAGTCTGGAGTCGCTGGTCGCGCAGGGGATGGTGCCCACTCCGGTCGCGGCGATGCTCTCCGACGCCATGCGCGCAGGGCGCAGCGTCGTCGTATCGGGGCCGACGCATGCGGGTAAGACCACGCTGTTGGCGGCCCTGGTCGCCGAATGCGCCGAGCAGCGCGTGATCACGGTGGAGGAGACCTTCGAGCTGGGCGTGCAGGCACCGGATCTCGTGGCACTGCAGGGGCGTCAGGCGAGCCTCGAGGGAACGGGCGAGATCACACTGCGCCGTCTCGTCAAAGAGGCGCTGCGCATGCGGCCGGATCGGCTGGTGGTCGGCGAGGTGCGCGATGCCGAAGCGCTCGATCTCGTGCTGGCGCTGAACACCGGCATCCCCGGTGCGGCGACGGTGCATGCGAACTCGGCGGCGGAGGCGCTGGACAAGCTGACCATGCTGCCGCTGCTCGCCGGCCGCAACATCGATCGTGCGTTCATCGCGCCGGCGCTCGCGGCATCGGTCGATCTCGTCGTGCACTGCCGTCGGGAGTCCGATGGAAGCCGGCTCGTCGCCGAGGTGATCGAGCCGCTCGGCGTCGATGCGGACGGACGCATCACCCACCGGGTGCTGCATGCGGAGTCGGCCCCGTATTCCGTTTCGCGCATGGTCGCCGAAGGGGACCTCGCATGACGGTGCTGATGGGGGCGCTGCTCGCCGCGGGCATGGTTCTGGCGGCGTCACCGTGGCTGTGGCCCGCCGGGAGCCGCGTGGTGCGCACTCCTCGCACCGGAGCGGCGACCCGGCTGCTGCGCGAGGCCGGGTTCCGTGCGGATGCGCGTGTGCTCGGGGTGAGCATGGTCGCGGGTGGTCTCGTCGCGGGTTCGGTGGCGTGGCTGACGACGGCGACCGCGGCGTTCGCGCTCGTGATCGCGGTGACGGGGGCCGCGATACCGCTGGTGTTCCTGCGGTCGCGGCGACAGCGCCTGCTGCGGCTGCGGCGCGGTCTGTGGCCCGATGTGTGCGATCTCCTGATCGCGTCGATCAGGGTCGGCATGCCGCTGCCCGACGCGGTCGCCGGCTTGGAGGAGGCTGCGCCTGCTCCGCTCCGCCCGGCGTTCGCCGCCTTCGCGCGTGATCTGCATGCGACGGGGCGGTTCGATGCGGCGGCGGTGAAGCTCAAGGAGGCGCTCGCGGATCCGGTCGGGGATCGGATCGTGGAGACGCTGCGCATGGCGCGGGAGGTCGGCGGCACCGAGCTCAGCACCGTGCTGCGGGCGCTCTCGAGCTCCGTGCGGGCGGAGGCCGCGCTGCGTGCCGAGGTGGAGGCGCGGCAGTCCTGGATTCGTGGCGCGGCCGTGCTCGGCGCGATCGCGCCGTGGGTGATCCTGGCCCTGCTCCTGCTGCGTCCCGAGGGAGTCGAGGCGTACTCCAGTCCCGAGGGCGTGGCGCTCATCCTGGGCGGCGCCGCAGTGTCGTTCGTCGCCTTCCGGGTCATGCTGCGCATCGGCCGGCTGCCGGAGCCGCGGAGATGGTTCCGATGAGCGCGCTGTCGGACGTCGCCGTCGCCGTGCTGCTCGGCGGGCTGCTGGCCGCGGGTCTGCTGCTCGTCCTGGCCGCCTTCCCGCGCTGGCGCTGGGCGAACCTCAGCACCCGCATCGCCCCGCACGTCCGCGATGTCGCCGATCTCACGGATCCGGCCGAGCGCCTGCCGTGGCGGATGCCGGCCGGCGGATCCTGGGCCGCGCGTGTCAAGGGCGCGTTCGGATTGTTCGGCGGCGGCGACGCCGGAGTCGCTTTGCGGATGACGCAGGCGGGCTTGCCGGGCGGACCCGGCGCCTTCCGCAGTCGCCAGCTGGTCTGGGTTCTCGTCGGACTGGGCGTCGGTGCTGCGGCCACGGTCGCGCTCGTGATCGCCGGACGCATGTCCGCGCCGGTCGCGCTGCTGCCCGTACTCGCCGCGATCACGGCGGGCGTCGCCTGCGATGTACTGCTCGGCGCCCGGGCGAAGGCGCGCGTCGGGCGGCTCACCGAGGAGCTGCCGACGGTGCTGGAGTTCCTCGCCCTGTGTCTGTCCGCAGGGGAGGGCTTGCCGGATGCGCTGCGCCGGGTCGGGCAGGCCGGATCCGGCGAGCTCAGCGGGGAGCTGCGCGGCGTGATTCTCGCGGTGAACACCGGATCGTCTCTCGCCGATGCGCTCGGCGACTGCGCGCAGCGGCTGCAGATCCCCCCGCTGACACGCGCCGTGGATCAGATCATCGCCGCACTCGAGCGGGGAGCCCCGCTGGCGGCGGTGTTGCAGGCGCAGGCGTCGGACGCCCGCGAGGAGACCAAGCGCGGCCTGATCGAACAGGCCGGACGCAAGGAGATCCTCATGCTGCTCCCGCTGGTGTTCCTGATCCTGCCGCTCTCCGTCCTGTTCGCCGTGTTTCCCGGCGTGTTCATCCTGCGGCTCGGCATCGGCTGACCGCGCTTCCTGCTTCGGCCTCCACGAAAGGAACCCACATGTTCAGCGATCGCACCTCCGCTCGGCTCGAGCCGCCCCTCTTCGACGACCTCGACGATCCGGAACGTGGTGACGTCCCCGGCTGGGTGCTGATCACGCTCATGACGGCCGGACTGGTGGTGCTGATCTGGGCCGTCGCCGGACCCGCCCTCACGAACCTGTTCGAGCAGGCGATCGCGCGCGTGAGCGGACTCTGACGCGACCATGGGCGGCGTGCGGCGGCTGAGCGACGTGCTCGAAGACGACCGAGGGTCCAGCCCGGTCGAGTTCGTGCTCGTCGGTGCGCTGCTGACGGCGCTCACGCTCGGCGTGCTGCAGTTCGCATTGGCGGTCTATGTGCGCAACGTCGTGCACGATGCGGCTGTCGAGGGCGCGCACGTCGCGGCCCTCGCCGACACCGAGCCCGGCGAGGGCGTGCAGCGCACTGTGCTCGTGATCGGGCGTGCCGTCGGTGCCGACTACGCGAAGGACGTGACCGTGCACGAGACGGCCGCACTGGGCGTGCCGACCATGGAGATCACCGTGCAGACGACGCTGCCGCTCATCGGCCTGCTCGGGGTGCCGTCGGGGTTGGAGGTGACCGGCCGTGCTCCCGTGGAGTCGTTCACCGAGCGCTGACCGCATCGACTGTCCGGCGCCTGACGTCGGGATGTCGGGTGAGACCGGATCCGCAGCGCTCGAGTTCATCGGTCTCGGCGTGATCCTGCTGGTGCCGCTGGTCTATCTCGTGCTCGCGCTCGGCGCGATCCAGTCTCAGATGCTCGGCGTCGAGTCGGCGGCGCGGCACACGGCCCGCACGATGAGCGCGGCGATGGATGGCGCCGATGCGAGCGCCCGTGCCGACGCCGCGGTGCAGTCCGCGATCGAGGAGTACGGGATGGATCCGGCCACCGTCGACGTCGACATCCAGTGCGCGCCGCTCGGCGCGGAGTGTCCGTCGGCCGGTGCGACCGTCGTGGTCACGGTCACCGCGAAGGTCGCGCTTCCGTTCGTGCCGCCCGTGTTCGGACTCGATCGCGTCGGCAGCATGCCGGTGCAGGCGTCTTCGGCGTACAAGGTCTCGCGCACCTGGACCGGCGGATGAGCGCGATGCGGAGCAGGGGCCGAGTCGGCGAACCCGGCGAACTCCGAGGAATCGGTGGACTGGGCGAGCCCCGCGGACGGCGCACCCCGCTGCTCGACGACGAACACGGCAGCACGATGCCGCTCATCCTCGGCTACCTCGTCCTCGCGATCGCGCTGATCTACGTGTGCGTGTGCGCGACGGATCTCTACATCGCGCAGAAGCGCCTGGACTCGGTGGCCGACGCCGCGGCGCTCGCCGGAGCCGACGGCTTCCGGGTGCAGATCGACGGCGAAGCGATCCGTGCCGAGCTCGACGACGTGGAGATCGCCGACCAGGCGCGCGCCGTGATCGGGATCATCGACGACGGCACTGAGCTCGTCTCGGCCGGCAGCCCCGATGGGCTCTCGGCCCGCGTGACGGTGCGTGCGTCCTGGGCCCCTCCGCTGCTCAGCGACTTCGTGCCGAGGATGCTCACGATCCAGTCCACCGGCACCAGCCGCACCGCGCTCGAGTAGCGACCCTCAGCCGTCGGTCCGCACGCGATAGACCGTCAGCGCCCGCCGCACAGCCTTCACCCGCAGCACCTCGCTCGCCTCGCCGACCTCGCCGTCGCGGGTGATGCGCTCCGGCCCCTTCGGGAGGGTGATCTCGAGTTCGGGGGCCGCGACCTCGTGATACTGCTTCACCCGTTCCAGCTGACCGGTAAGTGTCGCGAGCAGGACCACGAAGCGCGACCAGCGGTTCGACACGTCGAGGATCCGGACGTCGAGCAGCCCGTCCTGGAGATCTTCGCGCGCACTCGGGGCGAACCCGTGCGGTTCGTACTGACCGTTGCCGATGAACAGCAGACTCGAATCCCGGGTCGTGCCGTCGACGGTGATGGAGACCGTGCGATCCTTCTTCATCGTCCGCCACCCGGCGACGAGCGCCGCCAACGGCTTCCCGATCCGCTTCTCCAGGCCCTCGCGGATGCGCACGAAGTCCGTGTAGGCACCCACGCTCGCCGTGTTGAGGAAGATCCTGTCGTTCAGGTAGGCGACGTCCACCTTGTCGGCGGTGCCCCGCCTGATCGCCTGGACGGTGCGTTTCGCCCGATCAGCGCCGATGGTCCGGGCGAAGTGGTTGAAGGTGCCGGCCGGGAACACCGCCAAGGGCACGCCCCTCTCGACGGCGGCATGCGCGGCCGCCGCCACGGTTCCGTCCCCGCCGGCGACGGCCAGCACGTCAGCCTTGGCCGCCGCTGCGCGCATCACCGCATCGACATCGTCGCTCTCATTCAGCTCGACGATCCGCATCTCCGGCAGGACCCGATGGAGACTTCTGGAGAGGGTCGCGCCGCGCCCGCTGTGCGATGCCGGATTGACGACCAGGGTCACTCCTCGGCCTCGAGGGCGAGGCGGCAGTTGGTCGAGCTCTCGCGGTTCCGACACGGCAGGCGGCGGCACGGGAGGTACGAGACGACGTCCGATCGCCGCCACCGTGCTGCCCAGGACGAGCCCGGCAGCCACATCGGACGGGTAATGCGCTCCCGTAGCGACGCGGGAGAAGCCGACGAGCCCGGCGAGCAGGTGCAGCGGGACGCTCGCTGCAGGGAGTTCGGCGGAGACACCCGCGGCGAAGGCCGCCGCACTCGCGGAATGCCCGCTGGGAAACGATGAGGAGAGCGGAGTCCTGCGGGAGAGCCTGCCGATCGGGACGAGCGCGCGGATCGGGCGCTCTCGGTGGTGCAGGCGTTTGGCGAGCTGGTTCGCGATGAGGCTCGTCGCGCCGAGCGTCACGACGCCGCGCAGCGCTCCGCGGCGGGCACGACTGCGGCCGGTCAGGTACAGCCCGCCGGCGATCAGGAGCCAGAGCGCGGCGTGGTCCGCCGCATTCGTGAGCCTCGGCATCCACCGGTCCATGACCGGGCTCGGTGTCGTCGCGACGGCGGAGAAGACGGCAGTGTCCAGGGCGTGCACCTGCTCGCGGACCTCGGAGGCCGCGGCGCGGATCCCGCTCCTGTGCATTCTGCGTGCCATCGGGCACCTCCCTCGCTCTCCACGTTAGTGATGCGACGCGGAAGCGGAGGGCGGGCTGCGTCAGGGCGGAGGACGTGATAGGGGATCGGCCGTGCCGAGCGATGATCGTCTGCGGTGGGTCTACGGCGTTGTGCGCCGCGGCACGAACCGGGGGATCCAACGCAGGAACCCGACCGCGCCCAGCACGCCGATCGCGCCCATGGCTGCGGCGCCGATCGCGAGGGAGCTGATCGCCGCGATGCCCGAGAACAGCAGGGGAGCGATCGCCCCGCCGGCGTCGGTGAGCGTGCGCCAGGAGCCGAGGAACGCCGCCGGTTCCGACTGCGGAGCCACGTCTGCTCCGAGCGTGAGCAGGATGCCGCTGGACAGCCCGTTGCCGACGCCCAGCACCGCCGCGATCATCCCGAACCAGAGCACGTTCGTGCTCCCGTCGTGCGTGAGCGAGAGCACCAGGAAGCCCGCGCCCATCAGCACCATCGCGGGCAACGCGGCCCAGAGACGGCCGAACCGGTCCATGACCTGACCGCTCGCGTAGAACAGGGCGAAGTCGATCGCGCCGGACACGCCGACCACCAGCGCGATCGACGAGGCGTCCAGCCCGATCGAGACGCCCCACAGCGGCAGCACCACCTGGCGGGCGGAGCGCACGGCCGACAGACTCGCCGCGGCGAGTCCCAGGCGCCCCAGCACGCCGCGGTTGCGCCACATCGTGCGGAACACCCCCGCGCGCTCGATGGTGGGGATCGACCCGCTGACGGCCTCGCCGGTGTCCTCGACAGCGCCCTCGTGCTCCGCCGCGGACGACTGCGCCTGCGCCTCCGGATCCGGTCCGAACAGCACGAGCAGGATCAATGCGACCAGCAGGACCGCGAAGAACCGCAGTGCCGCGTTCTCGGTGTGGAAGAGGGCGAGCAGGGCGGCTGCGAGGAATGGGCCCACGAACATCCCGGCGCGGAAGGATCCGCCGAGCAGTGAGAGCGCCCGAGCGCGGAACTCGACCGGCACCCGTGTGGTCATGAACGCGTGCCGGGCGAGCCCGAAGGCCGCGGCCGACATCCCGACCACGAACACCGCGACGGTGAACACGACAAGGCTCGGCGCCAGTGCCCCTGCGACCACGCCGATGAGGGAGAGGGCACCCGCGACCACCATCGTGACCCGCTCGCCGACCTTCGCGACCAGCCACCCCGCGGGGATGTTGCCGCACAGCTGGCCGACCACGAGCGCCGAGGCGATGAGGCCGGCGGAGGCGAGCGTCGCCCCACGGCTCGCGGCGATCACCGGGATGAGCGGCAGGACCGCGCCCTCGCCGAGCGAGAACAGCAGCGTCGGCAGGTACACCATCGGGCCGAACTTCCACAGCACAGCCGACGCTCGAACCATCACAGCTCCACGGTAGTCTGGTACCGCCATGCTCGAACTTGATCTCTCCGCCGAAATCGCGGCCCTCCGTCAGACCTTCGGTGACATCCGCGAGGTCGCCGACGTCGAGGGACTCCGCGCCGACATCGAACGCCTCAGCGAGGAAGCGGGCGCGCCCGACCTCTGGGACGACCCTGAGAAGGCGCAGAAGGTGACGAGCGCGCTCAGCCACCGCCAGTCCGAGCTCAAGCGCGTCACCGAGGTCGAGCAGCGCCTCGACGACCTCGAGGTGCTCATCGAGCTCGCCAACGAGATGGAGGACGAGGACTCGGCGGCCGAGGCGCGCACCGAGCTCGCCTCCCTCACCGAGACCGTGAATCAGCTCGAGGTGCAGACCCTGCTGGACGGCGAGTACGACGAGCGCGCCGCGATCATCACGATCCGCTCCGGCGCCGGCGGCGACGACGCCACCGACTTCGCCGAGATGCTGCTGCGCATGTACCTGCGCTACGCCGAGCGCCACAAGTTCCCCGTCAAGGTCATGGACACGTCCTACGCCGAGGGGGCGGGCATCAAGTCCACGACGTTCGAGGTCGACGCCCCCTACGCGTTCGGCACGCTCTCGGTCGAGGCCGGCACGCACCGCCTCGCCCGGATCAGCCCGTTCGGATCCGCCGACAAGCGCCAGACGTCCTTCGCGGCCGTCGAGGTCATCCCTCTCATGGAGGAGGCGACCGAGGTCGACATCCCCGAGGGCGACATCCGCGTCGACGTGTTCCGCTCGTCGGGACCCGGCGGCCAGTCGGTCAACACGACCGACTCCGCCGTGCGCATCACGCACCTCCCGACCGGCATCGTCGTCTCTATGCAGAACGAGAAGTCGCAGATCCAGAACCGCGCCGCCGCCATGCGCGTGCTGCAGACCCGCCTGCTGCTGCTGCAGAAGGAGGAGGAGGCGGCGAAGAAGAAGGAGCTCGCCGGCAACATCACCGCGAGCTGGGGTGACCAGATGCGCTCCTACTTCCTCTACGGTCAGCAGCTCGTGAAGGACCTGCGCACCGGCCACGAGTCCGGCAACCCCGCGACGGTGTTCGACGGCGACCTGGACGGCTTCATCTCCGCGGGGATCCGGTGGCGCAAGCGCAAGGACGACGACTGATCGTCCGTCGCTGGACGGCTCAGGGACTTTCCAGGGTGCCGCGGCCGTGATTGTCGTAGGGTGGTGACCCGATGACTGTGACACGGAGAATCCCGATGACTGTGACACGGAAGACGGCAGCCGGCTGCGCGATCGCGGCCCTGATCGTCCCGGTGGCGGCGACGGCTGCGTACGCCTTCTCGCCGGGAGCTGCCGCGCCCGCGGCGCACACGGTGTCGCTCGTCGTAGCCCCGCAGACCTACACGGTCGCCTCCGCAGCGCAGGAGCCCAGCGCGAGCCGAGCCGTCTTCGACGTGCTGTACACGCCGCCGGCACCGGTCGTCGCACCTGATCCGGCGCCCGCCGCCGCATCCGCAAACCCGGCCGCCGCGGCACCGCAGAACTACTCCGGCGAGGCGATCGTCGCGTACGCCCAGACGTTCGTCGGCGTCGTGCCCTACGGCTGGGGCGCGGACCCGAGCGACTCCTTCGGATGCGACGGACTCGTGCAGTACGTGTTCGGGCACTTCGGCGTCAGCCTGCCCCGCGGCGCCGACAACCAGGCTGCGCTCGGCACCGTGATCTCGGCCGACGAGGCGCGAGCGGGCGACCTGGTCTGGTGGCCCGGACGGCACATCGGCATCTGGGACGGTGCCGGCGGCATCATCGACTCGCCCGACTGGGGTCGCTACGTCGAGCACCACGCCCCGTGGGCGAGCTCCGGCCCGCCGATCTTCATCCGGCTCTGACGCGAGCTCCTGGTGGCCATCCCGCCGGCGGCGGTAGAATCGAAGGCTCTCCAGGGCGGCAGAGGAGGTGCGCAGGATGAGCGCGACCAGGGCATGGCGGGCGGTCGGTGCGACGGCGGCGGGGCTGGCGCTGCTCGGTGCGATCGTGACGTTCCTCGCCTTCGTGATCGGCAACGAACCGTCCTGACGATCCCAGCCACCTCATAGCGGGGAACCCGCCGCGGTGGGGTGTCGCTCGCGGACTGGGCGCGCCGCCCGCTTAGGCTCGATTCGCCATGATCCGATTCGAGAACGTCACCAAGCGCTATCGCGGCACCAAGCGTCCCGCGCTCTCCGGGGTCGATTTCGAGGTGCAGCGAGGCGAGTTCGTCTTCCTCGTCGGCGCGTCGGGATCCGGGAAGAGCTCCTGCCTGCAGCTGATCCTCCGCGAGGAGTCGCCCACGTCCGGCCGCGTCGCCGTGCTCGGACGCGACCTGAAGTCCATCGCGAACCGCAAGGTCCCCTATTTCCGGCGCAGCATCGGATCCGTCTTCCAGGACTTCCGCCTGCTGCCCTCCAAGACCGTCTACCAGAACGTCGCGTTCACGCTCCAGGTGACCGGCGCCTCCCGCGGCTTCATCCAGCAGGCGGTGCCCGAGGCGCTGGCCCTCGTCGGCCTGAGCGGCAAGGAGAAGCGCCTGCCGCACGAGTTGTCCGGAGGCGAGCAGCAGCGCGTGGCGATCGCCCGCGCCATCGTGAACCGTCCGCAGATCGTGCTCGCCGACGAGCCGACCGGAAACCTCGACCCCGGCACCTCGGTCGACATCATGCAGCTGCTCGCACGGATCAACGCCGGCGGCACCACCGTGGTCATGGCCACGCACGAGGCCGCGTTCGTCGACCAGATGCAGCGCCGTGTGATCGAGCTGCGCGACGGCGAGATGGTGCGCGACGAGGTCGGCGGCGGGTACGGCGACACCTCGAATGTGCCGCGCCTGACGCCCGAGGCGATCCGCGGGGCCGCGGCCACGGCCGCACTGCAGACCGTGCGCGAGGTGCATCGCGAGACCGAGGCCGCGATCGCGGATCCGGTTCCGGCCCCCTCCGAGGCCCGGGATGAGACTTCCGCATCGGCGTCCGCGCCTCAGCAGCCGACGGTCAAGCCGTCGGACGATGCGCGGCCCGCCACGCGCCCCATCACCGTCCCGACCGTCGACCTCGCCGAACTCGGCGTCGCCGACCGGCTCGGACTCGATACCGGCGACGACGAGGAAGTGGGTCCGACGTCATGAGGTTCGGACTCATCCTCGGCGAGGCGCTCACGGGCCTGCGCCGCAACGCCTCCATGGTCATCTCGGTCGTGCTGGTCACCTTCGTCTCGCTCACCTTCGTGGGTGCCGCGATCCTGATGCAGGCGCAGATCGGCACGATGCGCGCCTACTGGCAGGATCGCGCCCAGGTCGCGATCTACATGTGCTCGTCGGTGTCGACGTCGCCGGGCTGCATCGGCGGCACCGCGACCGAGGACCAGATCAAGGCCGTGCAGGCCGAGCTCGACGGTGACACGCTCAAGCCGCTGATCGCCAAGAGCAGCTTCCAGACCGCGGACGAGGCCTACCAGGAGACCCTGAAGCTCGTCGGCAAGGACTACGCCGGTGTGCTCACCGCCGACCAGGTCAACGCGGTGTTCAAGGTGAACCTGAAGGACCAGACCCAGTCCGCCGTCATCGCCGAGGCCTTCAGCGGCATCAAGGGCGTGGATGAGGTGAAGGATCAGCTGGAGTATCTGGATCCGCTCTTCAACGCGCTCACCGTCGCGACGTACATCGCCGTCGGGATCGCCGTGCTGATGCTCATCGCCGCCGTGCTGCTGATCGGCACGACGATCCGGTTGTCTGCGTATGCGAGACGGCGGGAGATCGGGATCATGCGGCTCGTCGGCGCCTCGAACAGGTTCATCCAGACGCCGTTCGTGCTCGAGGGCGTGTTCGCCGCGGTCATCGGATCGGTGCTCGCGAGCGCCGCCGTGCTGCTGGGCGTGCACTTCGGCGTGCAGGAGTACCTCACGAAGCGGGTGGCCTTCATCACGACCTGGGTCGGGTGGCAGGACGCACTGCTCGTGGTTCCGGTGCTCATCGGCATCGGAGTGATCCTCGCCGCGCTCAGCGCCGGGTTCGCGATACGTCGCTGGCTGCGAGCCTGATAGGCTGACAGGCTGCCGTGCGCCCGCACGGCACAGATCCAGGAGACAACCATGCCCAGGGAACGCGGGGAGAAGGTCATCGCGACCAATCGTCGCGCACGTCACGACTACAACCTCGAGAAGTCGTACGAGGCGGGACTCGTGCTCACCGGCACCGAGGTGAAGTCGCTGCGCCAGGGACGTGCGAACCTGACGGACGGCTATGCGTTCATCAAGGGCAACGAGGCGTTCCTCGACGCCGTGCACATCCCGGAGTACTCGCAGGGGCACTGGACGAATCACTCGGCCAAGCGGATCCGCAAGCTCCTGCTGCACAAGGAGGAGATCGCGAAGCTCTCGCACGCCGTCTCCGCGGGCGGCTACACGTTGATCCCGCTGCGGCTGTACTTCTCCGACGGACGCGCCAAGGTCGAGATCGCCCTCGCCAAGGGCAAGCGCGAGTACGACAAGCGGCAGGCCCTGCGCGAGCGTCAGGACACTCGCGAGGCGGAGCGCGCGATGCGCAGCCGCAACCGTCTGGGGGAGTAGCCGGGTTCAGGCTCGGCTGCCAGTTCTCACGGCACCGGGTCGAACCCGAACACACCGCCCAGGAATCGCAGTTCCGCCTCGGCGGCGGCGACGATCGTGTCCGCCTGCCGGAAGCCGTGCCCCTCGCCCTCGAACAGCACGTACTCGTGCGGCACTCCGCGGGCGGCGAGTGCGTCGCGGATCGCCTCGGATTGCGAAGGCGGCACGACCGCGTCTTCCGAGCCCTGCAGGATCAGCACCGGCACGTCGATGCGATCCGCGTGCGTGAGCGGGGAACGGTCGATGTAGGTCTGCTCCGCCTCCGGCAGCGGGCCGACAAGACCGTCGAGGTAGTAGCGCTCGAAGTCGTGCGTCTCCTCGGCCAGAAGCCGCAGATCCACGACGCCGTACCGGTCGAGGCCGGCGGCGAACACCCCGCCGCGCACCAGGGCCGACAGCACCGTCCATCCGCCGGCCGAACCCCCGCGGATCGCGATGCGGGTCGGATCCGCGACGCCCGCATCGGCGAGGCCCTGCGCGGCAGCCAGCACATCGTCCACGTCGACGACGCCCCATTGGCCGTCGAGGCGCTCCCGGTACGCGCGCCCGTACCCGGTCGAGCCGCCGTAGTTCACCTCGAGCACGCCGATGCCGCGGCTCGTGAAGTACGTGATCCAGCCCGCCTGCGCGCCGGACGTGTGGGCGGTGGGTCCGCCGTGCACGTGCACGACGTAGGGCGGCAGCGCGCGCGGATCCGCGTCGACATCGGGGTTCGCCGGGGCGTGGTCGAACGCGTGCACGGGGCCGTGCGGCCCGTCGAAGGTCACGGGACGCGCCCCGGGGACCCAGGCCGGATCCACGGGGTCTCCGCCGCGGATCGCGTGCACGGTGCCTGCATCGACGTCCAACTCCCACAGGCCGGGTGCGACCTGCGCGCCCTGTCCGGTGACCAGCGCGCGGGAACCGAGGGAGTCCTCCAGGCTCAGGTCGCCGCTGAACGGCACGTCGAGCTCGCGGAGGAGCGTGCCGTCGGCATCGAGCAGCACGAGCGCATCGGATCCGTTCGTGCGGACGGCGAGGATCCTGCCGTCATCGAGCACCCGGAACCAGCGCTGCCCGAGCACCCACAGGCCGCCGCCGGTGTCGGCGTCGACGAAGGGCGAGTCCTCCCTGATGGCGGGAGGCGTCGGGATCGGGGGCGCCGGCTGCACGGGGATCCGCGCGCGGTGAAGATTCCAGCGACCGCTCGCATCGTCGGCGAACAGCACCTCGTCGTCGGAGAGCCACTCGGGCTGCAGTGCGGCGCGCGCGGGAATCGTGGAGCGGGCTCCCGTCGCGAGGTCCACCGCGAAGGCGATCGCGCGCTCCCACGGCATCTTGCGCTCGTCCCAGGCGACGAACGCGAGCCGCGCACCGTCGGGGGAGAGCGCCGGGTGCGCGAAGAAGCCGTTGCCGCTGAGGACCATGGTGACGGCCGCGTCGTCGTCCGCCGCGGATCCGTCCAGCGGGATCTCCACGATCGCGCGCTGGTGCGGGTCGGGGCGCAGGTCCTCGCGCACCGCGAACAGGCGGCCCTGCTGCACCAGGAGCCCTCCGTAGCGCGGGCCCGCCGCGGTCAGCGGCACAGGCGCCGTCGCGCCGAGATCCAGGCGGTGCACACGCTGGTCCTCGCCGTCGACGAAGAGCAGGGTTCCGTCCTCGGCCACCGTCCACGCGCCGCCGCCGTATTCGTGCACGCGCGAACGGGCGTTCCACGGCGCGCGCAGCACCTCGTGCACGGCGCCAGCGGCGTCCCGGTGCATCACACGCATCCGTCCGCGCTCCTGCGGCACCGACTCGCTCCACCAGATCCCGCCCGCGGCGTACCGGGCGCCGTCGATCCTCGTGCCGGCGACGGCGAGGCCGGCGGCGGACAGCGGAGAGGGCCAGGATCCGTGCGGAGTGCTCATGGCCCGAGCCTAGAAGAGCGCGAGCCGACACATGGTGAAACACAGCATGCGTCGCATCGCGGCGCCGCCTAGCGTGGGGTGACCGCCACGACCCTGGAGAGAGATGTCCTTCGACGCGCCGCCGTTCGCCCCCGCCGGGGTCGCTCAGCCGCGCGTGCCGCTCTCCTTCGAGCTGTATCCGCCGCGCACTACCGCCCCGATCGAGGCGCTGCACGAGACGATCCAGCAGCTGGCCACGGCCGCGCCGAGGTTCATCTCCGTGACCTACGGCGCCGGCGGGTCCGTCGGGGGACGTTCGCTCGACGTGCTGCGCTACATCCGCGAGCACACCTCGGTCGAGCCGCTCGCGCATCTCACCTGCGTCGGCAACACGTATGCCGGAGCCTCGCGGCTGATCCGGGAGTTCCTCGACGCCGGGATCCTCAGTTTCCTCGCCCTGCGCGGCGACCCGCCGCTCGACGAGAGCGAGCCGTTCCTCGGGGATCTGGAGAGCTCGGCGCAGCTCGTGCAGCTCATCGACCGGGCGCAGGCCGAGCGCGCGCCGTACCAGGAGCGACCGATCCCCGGCGTTCCGCGAGCCGTGCAGGTGACGCCGCGACGCAAGGTGAGCATCGCCGTGGCCGCCTACCCCAACGGGCATCCGCGTTCGACCTATCGCAACCAGGACATCGACGCGCTGCTGGCCAAGCAGGCCGCGGGGGCGACCCTCGCGATCACGCAGCTGTTCTTCCACCCCGACGACTACTTCGCGTTCGTGGAGCGCGCACGTCGCGCCGGGGTCACGATCCCGATCCTGCCGGGCATCATGCCGATCACCTCGCCCGCGCGCCTGCGCCGTGTGCTGGAGCTCAGCGGCGAGGAGCTTCCCGCCGAACTGTCCATCGCCCTCGAGGTCGAGCCGACGGCCGAGGGCCGCACCGAGATCGGCGTCGCGCATGCGGTGTCGCTCGTGCGAGAGCTGGTGGACGGCGGCGCGCCGGGCGTGCACCTGTACGCGTTCAACCAGCACCGCACCGTGCTGGATGTGCTCGAGGGGGCCGGCGTGCTGCCCGAGCGCAGCGCCGTCTCTCCGCAGGGCATCCCGCAGTTCGCAGATTCCCGCGGCGCGCACTAGGCCGCTTCCTTCCCCCTTCCGTCAGAGAGGACCGTCATGACCGCATTCCCCGAGGGCACCATCCTGGGCTACCCGCGCATCGGCCGCCGCCGTGAGCTCAAGAAGGCCGTCGAGGCGTTCTGGGCCGGACGGATCGATGAGGCCGAGCTCGAGCGCACCACCGCTGAGCTGCGCGCGACGACGCGCGAGCGCCTCGCCGAGCAGGGCCTGGGTCGCGCCGACTCGGCGATCCCCGAGTCCTTCTCGTACTACGACCAGGTGCTCGATGCCGCCGTCACCGTGGGCGCGATCCCCGCTCGTTTCGAAGACCTTCGGTCCGCCGACGGCACGATCGGCCTGCCGGCGTACTTCACCATCGCCCGCGGCGAGGGAGAGCGTGCGCCGCTCGAGATGACCAAGTGGTTCGACACGAACTACCACTACCTCGTACCCGAGATCGGACCGGACACCGCCTTCTCGCTCTCCAGCGACCGCATCGTGCGTCAGGTGCAGGAAGCGGCGCAGGCCGGCTTCCGCACCCGCCCCGTGATCGTCGGCCCCGTCACCTTCCTCGCGCTCGCCAAGGCGGCTGACGAGGCCCCGGAGGGCTTCGACCCGCTGTCCCGCCTGGACGACCTGGTCCCGGTCTACGCCGAGCTGCTCGGTGCGCTCAAGGCCGCCGGCGCCGAGTGGCTGCAGCTGGACGAGCCCGCCCTGGTGAGCGAGTCGCTGCCGTCGTCCGTCTCCGAACTCGGCGCCGCCGCCTCGCGCGCCTACGCGGTTCTCGGCGGCCTCGCCGAGCGTCCGGCGATCTTCGTCGCCGCGCCCTACGCCGCGCTCGACGCGAACCTCGCCGTCCTCGCCGCGGCTCCGATCGAGGCCATCGGTCTCGACCTCGTGCGCGGCACCGTGCCCGCCGCTGTTCCGGGACTCGCCGACAAGGTTCTGGTCGGAGGCGTGATCGACGGGCACAACATCTGGCGGGGCGACCTGGCCGCAGCCTTCGACACGCTCGAGGCACTGCGCGACCTCGGTGCGGCCGGTGTGTCCGCGTCGACCTCCACGTCGCTGCAGCACGTGCCGCACGACGTCGAGGACGAGTCGAAGCTCGACGCCCGCCTGGTGAACTGGCTCGCCTTCGCCGACCAGAAGGTCGCGCAGGTCACCACCCTCGCGAAGGGTCTCTCCGAGGGCCGCGCCGCGATCGCCGTGGAGCTCGACGCCGCCTCCGCCGCTCTGACCGACCGGCTCGGCGCGCCCGGCGTGCGCGTGGACGCCGTCCGTGCCCGCACCGCCGCACTGACCGCCACGGACTTCGACCGCGGCGACTACGACGCCCGGGTGGCTGCGCAGTCGATCGCGCTCGATCTGCCCGCGCTTCCGCTCACCACGATCGGGTCCTTCCCGCAGACCGGCGAGATCCGCCGCGCCCGCGCGCAGTTCACCAAGGGCGAGATCACGGCGGATGAGTACGACGGCTTCCTCCGCGAGGAGATCGGCCGCGTCGTGACGCTGCAGGAGGAACTGGGCCTGGACGTGCTCGTGCACGGCGAGCCCGAGCGCAACGACATGGTGCAGTACTTCGCCGAGAACCTCGACGGCTTCGACGTCACCGAGAACGGCTGGGTGCAGTCCTACGGATCCCGTGCCACCCGCCCGTCGATCCTCTGGGGCGATGTCTCGCGGCCGGCCCCGATCACGGTCGAGTGGTCGCAGTACGCGCAGTCGCTCACGGCGAAGCCCATGAAGGGGATGCTGACGGGTCCGGTGACGATCCTGGCCTGGTCGTTCGTCCGCGACGACCAGCCGCTCGCCGAGACCGCCAACCAGGTGGCTCTTGCGCTGCGCGACGAGATCGCGGACCTGGAGGCCGCCGGCATCGGCGTCATCCAGGTCGACGAGCCGGCGCTGCGCGAGCTCCTGCCTCTCAAGCAGGCCGACCAGCCCGCGTACCTGGACTGGTCCGTCGGCTCCTTCCGCCTCTCCACCGCGGGCGCCGAGACGGCGACGCAGGTGCACACCCACCTCTGCTACTCGGAGTTCGGCGTCGTCATCGACGCGATCAAGGCGCTGGACGCCGACGTGACCTCGATCGAGGCCGCGCGCAGCCGCATGGAGGTCGTCACCGACATCGCTGCGTCGGGCTTCGACCACGGCATCGGACCGGGCGTCTACGACATCCACTCGCCGCGCATCCCCGACGCGTCCGAGGTGGAGACGCTCCTGCGCCGTGCCGTCGAGGAGATCCCCACGCGGCAGCTCTGGGTCAACCCGGACTGCGGTCTGAAGACCCGCGGCTACGAGGAGACCAACGCCTCGCTGCGCAACATCGTCGAGGCCACGCGCCGCGTCCGCGAGGACGTGTCGGTCGCGGTCTGACCTTCCCGCACCGGGCTTCATCGAGGCCCCCTCGCAAGCGCCGAGGCCCCCACCCAGATACGGATCTGAGAGGGGGCCTCGGTACGCAGAGGGGGCTTCGACGTGGAAGGGGCGGGAATCAGACCGCGCGCAGCACCGCTACGACCTTGCCGAGCACCGTCGCATCGTCGCCGAGGATCGGTTCGAATGCGCTGTTGCGGGGGAGCAGCCACACGTGGCCATCGCGACGGCGGAACGTCTTCACCGTGGCTTCGCCGTCGAGCATCGCGGCGACGATCTCGCCGTTCTCCGCCGTGCCCTGAGAGCGCACGACGACCCAGTCGCCGTCGCAGATGGCCGCGTCGATCATCGACTCGCCAGAGACCTTCAGCATGAACAGATCGCCCTTGCCGACGAGCTGACGGGGGAGCGGGAAGATCTCCTCGACCTGCTGCTCGGCGGTGATCGGCACACCGGCGGCGATCCGGCCCACGAGGGGCACGAGTGCCGCGTCGCCGACGGACGGGGCCGTATCGGCGGGATTCTCGGTGGATGTGCCGGGAAGGTCGATCAGGACCTCCATGGCCCGGGTCTTGCCGGCATCGCGACGCAGATAGCCGCTGAGCTCGAGCTGGCCGAGCTGATGCGTCACGCTGCTGAGGGACTTGAGGCCGACGGCGTCGCCGATCTCGCGCATGCTCGGCGGGTAGCCGTGCCGCGCGATCGAGGTCTGGATGACCTCGAGGATCGCCATCTGCTTCGCACTGAGGCTCTTGCGGCGCCGTGTCCGCGGGACCTCGGGGCCGGGGGTCGCACCGTCGCTCATGCCATCTCCTTCGTGTGCGTCGTGCCCTCGCGGATCGGTGGGATCGGCATGGATTCGCGGGCGGCGATTCGAATGTCGGTGGTCCGTGATGGGGTCTTCGTATCGAAACCGTATCCGAGATCGGGCCGGAATCGATAGATCTGTTCGAGCGTGTCGGCAAGTCTTCGGAACCGATATTCGAAGAAGTCTTGACAGATGTTCGAACTCGAAAGTAGTTTCGGTACGTAGGTTCGCCTCTCCAGAGGCCCGGATTCGAAGATTCTCATCAGAGGATGCGGATCCGGGGAGAGGCGGACCGACACAGACACTGAGGAGAAGCACCATGAGCAGCATCACCTTCGCCGGTCAGGTACCCGCCACGCGACTGCGGATCACCGCACGCGGCCGGCGCGTGCTCGCGGCGCTGGTCGCGCTCCCGGTGGCCGGAACGATCGCGTTCGCGGCGCTGAGCAGCGGATCCGCGCTCGCCTCCGGGGAGCAGACGACGGGCAACACCTTCGCGACCGTCACGGTGCAGCCCGGCGACACCCTGTGGTCGATCGCGGGCGAGATCGCGCCGAATGCCGACCCGCGCGACGTGGTCGCCGAGATCTCGAAGCTGAACCTCGTCGACGGAGGTGTGATCGAGGTCGGACAGCACCTGGCGATCCCGGCACGGTACGGATCGACCGGGCGCTGATCCCGTCCTTCGAAGCAGCTCGGCAACCCTGCGTCGGCGCAACTCGGCAACCGTACTTCGGCGTCGCTCAGCAACCGTACTTCGGCGTCGCTCAGCAACCGTACTTCGGCGTCGCTCAGCAACCGCGGTCATCTGTGCCACGCACCACAGCGCGGCCGCCTAGCATGGCAGGGTGACTGTCTCGCTCGACGATTTACCCCTTCGCGACGATCTCCGTGGGCTGCGGCCCTATGGCGCCCCGCAGGCTCCGCTGCCCGTGGCGCTGAACGTGAACGAGAACACGCATCCGGTGCCGGAGCAGGTCGCGAGCGACATCCTCGACGACATCGCCGTGGCGCTGCGTGACGTCAACCGCTATCCGGATCGTGAGTTCACAGAGCTCCGTGAGGCGTTCGCCGGCTACCTCGGCCATGACCTCACCGCCGCGAACATCTGGGCCGGTAACGGCTCGAACGAGGTGCTGCAGCACATCCTGCAGGCGTTCGCCGGTCCCGGTCGCACCGTGTTCGGGTTCGCCCCGACCTATTCCATGTACCCGCTGCTCACTCAGGGCACGGGGGCTTCCTGGATCGCCGGTACCCGCCACCCCGACTACGAGCTCACCGTCGACGAGGCGGTGGCACAGGTCGTGGAGCACGACCCCGACGTCATCCTGCTGTGCGCGCCGAACAACCCCACCGGCACTCCGCTCCGGCTCGACGTGATCGAGGCGGTGTACGAGGCGGCGCGCGGCATCGTGATCGTGGACGAGGCCTACCAGGAGTTCGCCCCGAAGGATTCGCCGTCGGCGCTGACGCTGCTGCAGGGACGTCCGCGGCTCGCCGTCTCCCGCACCATGAGCAAGGCCTTCGCCTTCGCCGGAGCGCGGGTCGGCTACCTCGCGGCGGATCCGGCATTCATCGACGCACTGCGTCTCGTGCGCCTGCCGTACCACCTGAGCGCCCTCACCCAGGCGGCGGCGGTCGCGGCCCTGCGCAATGCGCCGATCATGCTCGCGATGGTCGACGAGATCGTCGCGCAGCGCGATCGGATCTCGGCCACGCTCGAGGCCCTCGGCTACACGCCGCACCCGTCCTGGTCGAACTTCGTGCTGTTCGGCGGCGTCGCGGACCCGGCGGCAACGTGGCGCGCTCTGTATGACAAGGGCGTGTTGATCCGCGATGTCGGCATCCCGAACCACCTGCGCGTCACGGCCGGCACAGAGGCCGAGACCACCGCATTCCTGGACGCCCTCGCCTCGATAGGATCGGCCTCATGACCGCTGAGACCCCTGTTGCGGCCCGGACCGCGCGTCGCACCCGCTCCACGTCCGAGTCGACGATCGAGCTCGAGCTCAACCTCGACGGCACGGGTCAGAGCCACATCGACACCTCGGTCCCGTTCTTCGACCACCTGCTGACGGCGTTCGCGAAGCACTCGCTGACGGATCTTACGGTGCGCGCCTCGGGCGACATCCACATCGATGCGCACCACACGGTGGAGGACGTCGCGATCGTGCTCGGTCAGGCGATCCGCGAGGCGCTGGGCGACAAGAGCGGCATCTCCCGCTACGGCGACGCTCTCGTGCCCCTCGACGAAGCGCTCGTGCAGGCGGTCGTCGACATCTCGGGTCGGCCCTATCTCGTTCACGAGGGCGAGCCGGCGGGCTACGAGCACCACCTGATCGGCGGCCACTTCACGGGATCCCTCGTCCGTCACGTCTTCGAAGCGATCGCGTACAACGCGGCGCTCACCGTGCACGTGCGCGTGATCAGCGGTCGCGACCCGCACCACATCGCCGAAGCCGAGTTCAAGGCGTTCGCGCGCGCGTTCCGTCAGGCCAAGTCGCTGGACCCGCTGGTGGTCGGCGTGCCCTCCACCAAGGGCGCGCTGTGACCGCCCAGGCAGAGGGTCGCCGTCCGACCGTCGCGGTCTTCGACTACGGATCCGGCAATGTGCACTCCGCCGTGAAGGCGCTGATCCGCGCCGGCGCGGACGCGGAGCTCACCGGCGATCGCACCGCGGCGCTCGAGGCCGACGGGCTCGTCGTCCCGGGCGTCGGCGCGTTCGCGGCCGTCCGCGAGGCGCTGGCCGCGCACGGCGGTGACGAGATCATCGAACGGCGCCTGGCCGGCGGTCGTCCTGTTCTGGGCATCTGCGTGGGCATGCAGGTGCTGTTCGCCGGCGGTGTCGAGCGCGGCGCCGAGGTCGACGGCCTCGGGGAGTGGCCCGGCATCGTCACCGAGCTGGACGCGCCGGTGCTGCCGCACATGGGCTGGAACACTGTGGAGCCCGACCCGGACAGCGTCCTGTTCCGGGGGATCGAGCACGAACGCTTCTACTTCGTGCACTCGTTCGCCGCGCAGACGTGGGAGCTCGACGTCATGCCGCCGTTCCCGCAGCCGCGGCTCACCTGGGCCGAGCATGGCTCGCGATTCCTCGCCGCGGTCGAGAACGGACCGCTGTCCGCGACCCAGTTCCACCCGGAGAAGTCCGGCGAGGCCGGCATCCAGCTGCTGCGCAACTGGATCTCCACGCTCTGACCCCCTCCTCGGAGTGTGACGGCGGGGGATTGGTGCCCCGCACGCACCCGGACTACTCTCTTCTCGTGCCGCGCCCGAAGAGCGCAGCGCACCGTGACCCGAAGGACGACATGAACGAGTTCGCGCAGTCCCCCTCCCTGACCCTGCTCCCGGCGGTGGACGTCGCCGGCGGCCAGGCCGTGCGCCTGACGCAGGGCGAGGCCGGAAGCGAGACCAGCTACGGCGATCCGCTCGATGCCGCCGCCGAGTGGGTGGACCAGGGCGCCGAGTGGATCCACCTCGTCGACCTCGATGCCGCGTTCGGCCGCGGCAGCAACACGACGATCCTGCGCCGCGTGATCAAGCAGTTCCGCAGCGTCAACGTGGAGCTCTCCGGCGGGATCCGCGACGACGCGAGCCTCGAGGCGGCGCTGGAGTCGGGCGCGTCACGTATCAATCTCGGCACCGCGGCGCTGGAGAACCCCGAGTGGGCCGCCGACGTCATCGCGCGCTATGGCGATGCCGTGGCAGTGGGCCTGGACGTGCGCGGCACAACACTCGCCGCCCGTGGCTGGACCAAGGAGGGCGGAGACCTCTGGACGGTGCTCGACCGCCTCGAGGACGCCGGCTGCAGCCGCTACGTCGTCACCGACGTCACCAAGGACGGCACGCTCAAGGGGCCGAACCTCGACCTGCTCCGCGAGATCACCGCGCGCACCCCGAAGCCCGTGGTGGCATCCGGCGGTATCGCGAACCTCGATGACATCGCCGCGCTCCGCGAGCTCGTGCCGCTCGGCGTCGAGGGCGCGATCGTCGGCAAGGCGCTGTACGCCGGCGCGTTCACCCTGGCCGAGGCGCTGGATGTCGCCGGATCCTGACGGTGCCGTGTCTGGTACTGCCGGATGCGATCACGATCACGGCGCGCATCCCAGCACGGGCGACTCCGCAGGAGTTCCCTGGGCGGGGCGTTCGTTCGAGGAGAACACCCGCGCGGGCGATGACGGCTCTGCGGACCCGGCTCTCTGGGACGCGCTGACCCGGTTCCGCGCCGGTGCCGGGTCGCAGGCCGAGGTCGTCGACGCGTTCCGCGCCGCGCGCGTGCTCGTGCCGCTCGTCGCGGAGAAGGGCGAGGAGGGCGTGGCACCGTCGGGCCTGACGGTGGACAAGACCCAGGAGCTCTCGCTCGTCACCGTCGCCGCGCCCGACGGACGCACGGTGCAGCCGGCGTTCACGAGCGTCGACACGATGCGCGCGTGGGATCCGATCGCGCGCCCCATCCCCGTCGAGGCGGCCCGCGTGGCGCTGTCCGCCTCTTCGGGGGACGCGGAGCTCATCGTGCTGGACCCCGGATCCGAGACCGAGTTCGTGCTGCGCCGTCCCGCGGTGTGGGCGATCGCGCAGGGGCAGCAGTGGGAGCCGAGCTTCCTCTCGCCCGAGGTCTACGCGGGCCTTCTGGAGAGCGTCGGCAGCGAGCTCGCCGTGATCGATGTCGCCGTCTCCGCAGGCGACCCGGACGCGCGCCTGCGCGGCCCGGAGCTCATCGTCACGCTCGAGCTCGTCGAGGGACTGGACCGGGAGACGCTCGATGCGGTGCTCGCGCGTCTCGCTCAGCGCTGGGCCGCAGACGACCGCATCGCCGTGCTCGTCGACTCGCTCACGGTGCGGCTGCGCGCCAGCGTCTGAGGGTGCGGGCGAGCCCGGTCAGTTGACCGGGCCGGTCCACTTCTCGCCGGGCCCCTGCCCGATCGGATCCGGGATGACGGACGCCTCTCGGAACGCGAGCTGCACGGAGCGCAGCCCGTCGCGCAGCGAGCGTGCGTGCATGTCGCTGATCTCGGGGGCGGCAGCCGTGATGAGGCCGGCCAGGGCGTTGATGAGCTTGCGGGCCTCGTCCAGATCCTTCTGCGTGTCGGGGTCATCGGCCAGGCCGACCTTGACCGCGGCGGCGCTGAGCAGATGCACGGCGGCCGTGGTGATCACCTCGACGGCGGCGACGTCGGCGATGTCCCGGGCGGCGCCCGTCGCGGTGTCATCGAGCGTGGAGGTGGAGGGGGAGACGTGCTCGTGGCCGTCGGGCGCGGGAGTGCTCACAGTGCCGGCTTTCCGAAGGCCTTGCCTTCTGATAGACTTCTGCGGGCTCCGGGGCTTATGTCCCGGCACGAAAGAGGATTCACTTCCCACCCGCGCTTGCCGCTCAAGGCTACCGGGTCCAGCACTCCGCCGATTCACATCGGTAGCCGCCGTGCAGCGACAGCTGTGCAGCGGGTCAGGGTGTCGCCGGCGTCTGACTGCCGGCGGGTGGGACGATTCTGATTTCGCCCGTGATCCGTCCGGATCACGGTGGCCGAAACCATCGTCTAAGGAGTCCGCATCAGCGATCCCCGCACCAATGAGCGCATCCGCGTCCCCGAGGTCCGCCTCGTCGGCCCCGCGGGTGAGCAGATCGGCGTCGTCCGCATCGAGGCCGCACTGCGTCTTGCGCAGGAAGCCGACCTCGATCTCGTCGAGGTGGCCCCGAACTCGAAGCCTCCCGTGGTCAAGATCATGGACTACGGCAAGTTCAAGTACGAGGCCGCGCAGAAGGCGAAGGAAGCTCGCCGCAACCAGGCGAACACCATCCTGAAGGAGGTGCGCTTCCGTCTGAAGATCGAGGCGCACGACTACACGACCAAGCTCAAGCGTGCCGAGGGCTTCCTGAAGGCCGGCGACAAGGTGAAGGCGATGATCCTGTTCCGCGGTCGGGAGCAGTCCCGTCCCGAGCAGGGCGTGCGGCTCCTCCGCAAGTTCGCCGAGGACGTGGCCGAGTTCGGCACGGTGGAGTCCAACCCCACCATCGACGGACGCAACATGGTCATGGTCGTCGCCCCGCTGAAGAACAAGTCCGAGGCGAAGGCCGAGCAGAACGCGGTGCGCGACGCGCAGCGCGCGGCCAACAAGCAGGCGGCCCGCGACGCCAAGGCGCCGGGCGCGCCGGCAGAGCCCGCAGAATCGGCTGCTCCCGCCTCGACCACGGAGTGATCCGGTCGGAGCGATAAGCCCCACACAGACCTCCCGCAATGCGCGGGCAGAACCCTGTCGCCCAGCTGGGCGCCATACGAAGGAAGAGAAGATGCCGAAGCAGAAGACCCACTCGGGTGCCAAGAAGCGCTTCAAGATCACCGGCAGCGGCAAGCTGAAGAAGCAGCAGGCCGGGATGCGTCACAACCTCGAGCACAAGTCGAGCCGCCGCACCCGCCGCCTCAACCAGGACCAGGTGATGTCGAAGGCTGACACCAAGGTCGCCAAGAAGCTCCTCGGCCGCTGACGCGCCCGATCTCACGAACAGGAACACACGAAAATGGCTAGAGTCAAGCGCGCCGTCAACGCTCACAAGAAGCGTCGCGTCATCCTCGAGCGCGCCTCGGGTTACCGTGGCCAGCGCTCGCGCCTGTACCGCAAGGCGAAGGAGCAGGTCACCCACTCCCTCGTCTACGCGTACCGCGACCGTCGCAAGCGCAAGGGCGACTTCCGTCGTCTGTGGATCCAGCGCATCAACGCCGCTGCCCGCCAGAACGGCATCACGTACAACCGCTTCATCCAGGGCCTCGGTCTCGCCGGCGTCCAGGTCGACCGCCGCATGCTCGCCGAGCTCGCCGTCAACGAGCCGGCGACGTTCGCCGCGCTGGTCGAGACGGCCCGCAAGGCTCTGCCGGCGGACGTCAACGCGCCCAAGTCGGCTGCGTAAGCACGAAGTCGGCTGCGTAAGCATCTGAATCACGAAGGGGCGTCGTCCATGAGGGCGGCGCCCCTTCGGTGTCCCTAGACTGTGATCGTGCTGGAGAACCCCCGATCCCCGCGCGTGCGCGCCGTCGCCAAGCTCACCAAGCGCAGCGCCCGCACCGAGACAGGCCTGTTCCTGCTGGAGGGCCCGCAGGCGGTCCGCGAAGCGCTGTCCTATCGGCCCGAGGCCATCGTCGAGCTCTTCGCGACGCCGACCGCATGGGACAAGCACGGCGACCTGCGTCAGGCGGCGGCCGACGCGGACGTGCGCTTCGAGTACGTGACCGAGTTCGTGCTCGCGGCGATGGCCGACACCGTCACGCCGCAGGGCGTGGTCGCGGTGGCCCGGCAGACGCCCACGTCCGTGCGGGACATCTTCGCCGCCGCTCCGCGCCTCGTCGCGATCTGCGAGGAGGTGCGCGACCCCGGCAACCTCGGCACCATCATCCGCGCCGCCGACGCGACGGGCGCCGATGCGGTCGTGCTCACCGGACGCACGGTCGACCTGTACAACCCGAAGGTCGTGCGCTCGACCACCGGATCCCTCTTCCATCTGCCGGTCTCGGTCGGCGGCGATCTCGCCGATGTCATCGAGCGCGCGCACGCTGCCGGCCTGCAGGTCGTCGCCGCGGACGTGAAGGGCGATGACCTGCTCGCGGCCCGTGCCGAAGGCGTGCTCGCCCGGCCCACGGCGTGGTTGTTCGGCAACGAGGCGCACGGGCTGGAGGAGCCGGCGCTGGAGCTGGCCGATCGGGCGCTCCGGCTGCCGATCTTCGGCCGGGCCGAGTCGCTGAACCTCGCCACCGCCGCCAGTGTCTGCCTCTACGAGAGCGCGTTCGCCCAGCGCGCCTGAGTATGAAGATCCTCATCGTCGAAGACGACGAACGCGTGGCCGACGCCCTCGCCGGGTTCCTCGGCCGTGCCGGCTATGCGGTGGAGCGTGCGGGCGACGGACGGGGCGCTCTCGACATGCTCGGCACCGACACGGAGGCCGTGATCCTCGATCTCGGCCTTCCGGACATCGACGGCATCGACCTCTGCCGCCGCATCCGCGCGGTCAGCGGGGTCCCGATCCTCATCGCCACCGCGCGCAGCCAGGTGCACGAGCGCATACGGGGACTGCGCGCCGGGGCCGACGACTTCCTGGTCAAGCCCTATGACGTGCAGGAGCTGCTCGCCCGCATCGAGGCGGTCACCCGCCGCAGCCATGCGATCGCCGGCGAGGTCGGGCCGGTCGGCATCGACATCGACGGTGTGCGGATCGACCTCGTCGCGCGCCGGGTGCTCGTGGACGGCGAGCCCGTGGAGCTGACCCGCAAGGAGTTCGACATCGTCGCGGTGCTGGCCAGGTATCCGGGTGTCGCCGTGCCGCGCGAGCGACTCATCCGCGAGGTGTGGAACACCGATTGGCAGAGTTTCGCCCGCTCGCTCGAGGTGCACGTCGCCTCGATCCGGCGCAAGCTGGGGCGGCCGGCGCTCATCGAGACGGTCCGCGGCGTGGGCTACCGGCTGACGGGACTGTGACCCGTGCGGAAGCGGTTGTTCATCGTGTTCCTGGTGCCGCTCGCGGCGGTGCTGCTGCTGCTCGGCGGCGCATACGGCTGGGCGGCCTCCCGCAGCGTGCAGCAGGGCTTCTACACGCAGCAGGTCGGTGACATCGGCACGTTCGTGACGAGCGCGCGGCAGGCGCTGCTGTCCGGAAGCTCCGAAGTGCTGGACGGCGAACTGCAGCGGTACCACGATCTGTACGGCACGCGCGTGATCGTGGTCGACCGGTCCGGGCGACCCTGGTCACCGCAGCAGGGCGAGTCCCCGGTGCTCGACGACGCCACCGTGAACAAGGTGCAGCTCGCTCTCTCCGGGCGGCGCAGCGACCTGCCGGAGCCCGTCCTGCTGCCGTGGCAGTTCGCCGAGCAGTCGCTGGTGGAGCCGATCTTCGATCAGGGTGACGTCATCGGCGCCGTGGTCATGTCCGCGAGCGTGGAGGCGCCGCGTGCCGAGATCGTGCGGCAGTGGATCCTGCTCGGCGTCGTCAGCGTGGTCGCGATCGGGGTCGGCCTGCTCGTGGTGCTGGGCCTCGCGCGCTGGGTGCTCAAGCCGGTGCACCGCGTGGACGAGGCGATGGAGGCCATCGAGCGCGGTGACATGGAGGCGCGCATCGCCGACGACACCGGACCCCCGGAGCTGCACCGCATGATCCTGCTCTTCAACCGGATGGCGGAGGAGATCGAGCGCGTGGTGTCGCGTCAGCAGGAGATCGCCCTCAACGCGTCGCACGAACTGCGCAATCCGCTGAGCGCTCTGCTGCTGCGGGTGGAATCGCTCGCGACGGGCCTGGACCGCAGTTGGGACGACGAGGTCGAGGCGACGCGCGAAGAGGGCCGGCGGATGTCGAGGATCCTGGAGACCCTTCTGTCGTTCGCGCGCGGATCCGATCCCGCGCCGCTGCGCGATCCGGTCGATCTCGCCGATCTCGCCGAGCGCCGCGTGGTGGCCTGGCAGGACGCGGCGGCCGCGAAAGGCGTCGCACTGGCTCTGCACGTCCATGCACCGGTGCGCTCCACCACGGATGAGACCATCGCCGAGAGCGCGCTGGACGCCGTGATCGACAACGCCGTGAAGTTCTCGCCGGCGGGCACGGTGGTCGACATCACGGTGGCGCGCGCGGAGACCGCTTGCGAGCTGTCGGTGCGCGATCACGGTCCGGGCCTTGCGGAGGACGAGCTCGCGCATGCGACCGACCGGCACTGGCGCAGTGACCGGACGCGCGCGATCCCCGGCACGGGCCTGGGCCTCGCGATCGCCACGGATCTGCTGGCCACGGTCGATGCAGGGGTGCGTCTGGAGGCGCCGGAGGACGGTGGGCTCCGGGTAGTCCTGGTGCTCCCCGCCGCGGAGGCGCGATGACCGTGCAGAGCAGCCAGGGGCGGCCCCGGCGCACCGCGCCGAGCGGTGGCGCGACGCGGTCGGGGTGGAGGACGGCGCGGATGCTGGTCGCGCTGCTGCTCTGCGTGCTGAGCGTGTCGAGCCTCGCCTCGTGCGCACCGGAGGACCGCAGCTGGGCGGACAAGCCGCAGACGATCGCCGGCGGGGGAGCGACCGGGGTCTACTACGCCTACGGCCAGCAGTACGCCGCGGCTCTCGCCACCCGCCTCGGCGTCCGGTTCACCGCGCAGCAGACCAATGGATCCGTCGACAACCTGGAGCGGATCGGATCCGGCCGGGCGGTGCTCGGCTTCGCGCAGGGCGATGCGGTCGCGGACGCCGTGGCGGGCACGGGCGCGTTCGAAGAGGCGATCCCGATCGTCGCCGTCGCTCGGCTGTACGACGAGTACGTGCACATCGTGGTCAGGGACGGATCCGATGTGCACGACCTGCGCGACCTCGCAGGGCGCAGGGTCTCGCTGGGCGCGCGCGGCTCCGGGGTGGAACTCGTCGCCCGACGCGTGCTCGCGGCCGCCGACGTGGACGCCGCCGCGATCAGCAATCCGGAGCTGGGCCTCGAGGGGTCGATCGCGGCTCTGCGCAAGGGGGAGATCGACGCGTTCTTCTGGGTGGGCGGGTTGCCGACACCGGGCATCGCGACGCTCGCGGCCGGCACTCCGATCCGGTTGCTGTCGATTCCGCCGGCTGTCGTCGAGGCCGTCAACGCGGCGCATGCCGGTGCCTACCGGCAGGCCGACTTCCCGATCGGCGGCTATGGCATCGACAGCTCGACGGTGACGATGACGGTGCCGAACTACCTGATCGCCCGCGCCGATGCGCCGGAGGCGCTCATCCACGACGCGACGGCGGTGCTTTTCGACGAGCGCGCGACGATCGCCCGGGTTGCACCCGCGGCGGCGCTGCTCGATCGCAGGCAGGCGATCTTCACCGACCCGATCCCGTTGCACACCGGTGCCGCACGGTACTACCGGGAGACGCACGACTGAGGGTGCGGCGCATCCTGTGGAACACCGCTGTCGCGTGCGGGAAACCGCCCGGAAACGGGAGCGACGAAACCCTCAAGGAATCCTCAAGCGCAGTGCTCCGGGAGCGGGCGAACCAATAGCGTCATCGTCACCCCGCGGTTCCATCCGCCTCGCTCGTCCTCACGGAGTTCCGACATGCCCGAATCCCGCCCTGCCTCCGTCGGCGCACCCCTGGTCGTGGTCGACCACGTGCAGAAGCACTATGGCGACTTCCAGGCGCTGACCGACATCGACCTCACCGTGCACAAGGGCGAGGTGGTCGTCATCATCGGACCGTCCGGATCCGGCAAGTCGACCCTCTGCCGCACCATCAACCGTCTGGAGACCATCACCAGCGGCTCGATCACGATCGATGGCAAGGAGCTTCCTGCCGAGGGCAAGGGCCTGGCCCAGCTGCGCGCCGACGTCGGCATGGTGTTCCAGTCGTTCAACCTGTTCGCGCATCTGACGATCCTCGAGAACGTCACGCTGGGGCCGATCAAGGTGCGCGGCCTCAAGAAAGCGGATGCGGAGAAGGAGGCCATGCAGCTGCTCGAGCGCGTGGGCGTGGCCCAGCAGGCCTCCAAGCTCCCCGCACAGCTCTCCGGCGGGCAGCAGCAGCGCGTCGCGATCGCCCGGGCACTGGCGATGCACCCCAAGGTGATGCTCTTCGACGAGCCGACCAGCGCGCTGGATCCGGAGATGATCACCGAGGTCCTCGACGTCATGATCGAGCTGGCCGCGAGCGGGATGACGATGATCGTCGTCACGCACGAGATGGGCTTCGCCCGCAAGGCGGCGAACCGCGTCGTGTTCATGGCCGACGGCCGGATCCTCGAGGAGGCCGGTCCCGAGGAGTTCTTCACCAACCCGCAGTCGGACCGTGCCAAGGACTTCCTGTCCAAGCTGCTCACCCACTGACCTGATCCCGCACCACAGCACCCTGCACTGAAGGAGAAGCACATGCGAAAGTCACGGATCCTCACCGGCATCGGCATCGCCGCCGTCGCCCTGATCGCCCTCACCGGCTGCAACAGCGGCAGCCCGACCAGCCCCGGATCCACGGGGGAGGGCGTGAGCCCGACCAGCGACAAGCCGCTGTTCGAGGTCGCCAAGGACGTCAAGCTCGAAGGCAGCCCGACGTTCGACCGCATCACCAAGAACGGCAAGATCACCATCGGCGTCAAGGAGGACCAGCCTGGCCTCGGCTTCAAGGACGCGACCACGGGTGAGCGGAGCGGCTTCGACATCGACATCGCGCGCTGGATCGCGGCGTCGCTCGGCTACAGCGAGGACAAGATCGAGTTCAAGCCGATCCCGTCGGCCAACCGCGAGCAGTCCATCGTGAACGGCGACATCGACTATTACGTCGGCACCTACTCGATCACCGACAAGCGCAAGGCCGTGATCGACTTCGCCGGCCCGTACTTCGTCACCGGCCAGGGCCTGCTGGTGCGCAAGAGCGAGGACACGATCAAGAGCGAGAAGGATCTCGCCGGCAAGACGGTCTGCTCCGCGACCGGATCCACGCCCCTGCAGAACATCCAGGCGAACTTCCCCGACACCAAGACGGTCGGTCTCGACCTGTACTCCGCGTGTGTGGACCAGCTGATCAGCAAGCAGGTCGATGCCGTGACGACGGACCAGGCCATCCTGATCGGCTACGCCTCGCAGGATCCAGAAGAGCTCAAAGTCGTCGGCGAGCCCTTCACGACGGAGAAGTACGGCGTGGGCCTGGCCAAGGGCGACGCGGCACTGCAGACGTTCATCAACACGATGTTCACCGAAGGCGGCGACACCTGGAAGGCGATCTTCGAGAAGAACCTCGGCGCCAGCGGCATGAAGGTCACCCAGCCCGCGGTCGAGAAGTGATCCGGGGCGGCCGGCGGGGCTGACCCCGCCGGCCGCTTCTTCCCCGACGTCCTCGGACGTCCCCGAACCCGAACCGGAAGGAGAGAGCGCGTGGACGCACTCCTGGGCAATCTCGACCTGTGGGGGCAGGCGACCCTGAACACGGTCCTGCTCTTCCTCGGCGGCGGCGCGCTGGCGCTCGTGCTGGGCACCATCGTCGGCGCCATGCGGGTCTCGCCGGTGCCGATCGCCCGCGGCGTGGGCACGGTGTACGTGAACCTGGTGCGCAACACCCCGCTCACCCTGGTGTTCTTCTTCTTCGTCTTCGGATATCCGAAGCTCGATCTTCCGGAGATCCCGTTCATGCCGCTGGGCATCATCGCCCTCGGCATCTACACCGCGACCTATGTCGCGGAAGTCCTCCGTGCCGGCATCAACACCGTGCCCGTGGGGCAGGCCGAGGCCGCCCGCGCGATCGGCCTCACCTTCGGGCAGGTGATGACGCTTGTCGTCATGCCGCAGGCGTTCCGATCGGTGGTGCCGCCCATGATGAGCGTGTTCATCGCGCTGCTGAAGAACACGACGGTGGCGGCCGGCTTCTCCATCGCCGAGCTCGCCGCGCTGCGCGCCACCGTCGCCGATTCCGCGAACCGGCCGGGCACTGTCATGGAGATCCTGTTGTGGGTCGCCGTGGTGTTCATCGTCCTGGTGTTCCTGCTGAGCCTCGTGCAGCGGCACTTCGAGAAGAAGTGGAGGATCGTCCGATGAGCGGCGCATCCGTTCTCTACGATGTCCCCGGCCCCAAGGCCGTCCGGCGCAACCTCCTCCTCGGCATCGTGACCGTCCTGGTCGTGGTCGCCGCGGTCGGTTTCGTCGTCTATAGATTCGCGGTGACCGGCCAGTTCGACGCCGCGCGGTGGAACCTCTTCACCTACTCGCTCGTCTGGCAGGGGATGGCCCAGGCGCTGTGGGCGACCGTGAGCGCCTTCCTCGCCGCCGCGGTCGGCAGCATCCTGCTCGGCTTCGTGCTGGCGATCGGGCGGCTCTCCGACCACGCCTGGGTGCGGGTGCCGGTCACCGTCGTGATCGAATTGCTGCGCGCCGTGCCGGTGCTGGTCATGATGATGATCTTCTTCTACGGCGTGAACTCGATCCCCGGATCCACCTTCCGGATGTCGGCGTACGCGGCCGTCGTGATCGGCCTCGTGCTCTACAACGGTTCCGTGCTCGCCGAGGCGCTGCGCGCCGGTGTCGAGGCGCTGCCGAAGGGGCAGAAGGAGGCCGGTTACGCGATCGGCCTGCGCAAGTCCGGCGTCATGGTTTTCATCCTGCTGCCGCAGGCGATCCGGGCGATGCTGCCGGTCATCGTGGCTCAGCTCGTGGTGACGCTCAAGGACACGGCGCTCGGCTTCATCATCACCTACCCCGAACTCATCTACTACGCCAAGTACCTCAGCGGGCAGCCCGGCCGCCCGCTGCTGCAGGCGGGTCTCATCGTCGCGGTCATCTACATCTCCATGTGCCTGATCCTCTCCGGTATCGCGAAGTGGCTCGAGGTGCGCACCCGGCGCTCGCCGAAGGTGCTCCACCACGTCGGCAACTCCGCCGCGGACGACGAGTCGACCCTGACCGAGGTCATCGCGCTGCAGGGCCGCGCCGGCAACCTCGACGCCGGCGGCGGGCCGCGCTGACCCCGGCGCGCTCAGCGGGGGGCTTGAGCGCGCCGGTCCCCACCACGCCGACCGAGGCGCCCTGTAGCCTCGCGGTCATGGTGCACGTCGAACCGGTCTCCGCGTACCCGCCCGCATCGAGCCGCACGCTCGCACAGTGGCTCGACCCGGAGCTGGGGAAGCAGTACGCACCGGAGTTCTCCACCCGGCTGCGGGAGATCGCGGATGCGCGGGCTGCGGCGGCCGGCATGTGGGCGGCGCTTCTGAGCGTGGGCATCTCGGCCGTTCTGTTCGCAGGGGTGATGGTCGCCGTCACCGGCCGAACGCTGTCGACCATGCCATGGATGATCGTCGGCCTTGTCCTCGCGGCGGTCGGCGGATGGTTCCTGCAGCGCGTGCGGCGTTGGGTGCCGAGGCCGGAGACCTCCCTGTCCGTCCGCGGCCCGGGGAGTCTGCGGAACGGGCTGTGGGCGGCCGGAGGGATCCTGTGCGTCTTCACGGTGTTCCTCGCGATCGGCGCCCTGACGAGCGGCCGGGTGCTGGTGCCGGTGCTCGTCGAACTCGGCATGGTGCTCCTGCTCGTCTCGGTCTTCGTCGTGCCGCCCTCGATCGTCGGCCGCAGCAGGCAGATCCTGCGACGGCAGACGCAGAGGAATCCTCGCCTCGCAGCGACCCTGGAGCGCGAGCGTCTGTCGTGGGCGCCGACAGGGCGTACGGAGATGTTCGGGCCGCTCTGAGCGATCGGTGGCGGGCGGGGCGGATGCCGCCGCGCCGGTAGACTCGGTTCTCGTGTCCGACAACGCACAGACTTCCCCTCGCGCTTCCGAAGCAGCACAGATCACCCCCGAGGCGGTGGAGACCGCCGTCGAGGCCGCGCTCGCCGCGATCGGGTCCGCGGTCGACACCGCCGAGCTGAAGGCCGCACGCGCTGCGCACGTCGCCGAGGGGTCGCCGCTCGCGATCCTCAACGCGTCCATGCGCCAGGTCGCTCCCGAGCACAAGGCCGCCTTCGGAAAACTCATCGGCCAGGGCCGCGGGCGCGTCACGCAGGCGCTCGCCGCCAAGGAGGCGGAGCTGGCCGAGGCCGAGACCGCCGCGCGGCTCGAGGCCGAGCGCGTCGACATCACCGCGGTCGCCTCGCGCACCCGAGTCGGCGCCCGGCACCCGCTCACGTTGCTGCAGGAGCAGATCAGCGACGTGTTCGTCGGCATGGGCTGGGAGATCGCCGAAGGCCCCGAGCTCGAGCACGAGTGGTTCAACTTCGACGCGCTGAACTTCGACGTCGACCACCCCGCACGTCAGGAGCAGGACACGTTCTACGTGGATCCGCCCTCGCGTCACCTCGTGATGCGCACGCACACCAGCCCCGTGCAGGTGCGCTCGATGCTCGACCGCGAAGTGCCCATCTACGTGCTGTGCCCCGGGCGCGTCTACCGCACCGACGAGTTCGACGCCACCCACCTGCCGGTGTTCACCCAGTTCGAGGGCCTCGTCGTCGACAAGGGCATCTCGATGGCGCACCTCAAGGGCACGCTCGACCACGTCGCGCGTCAGCTCTTCGGCCCGGAGGCGAAGACCCGCTTCCGCACGAACTTCTTCCCCTTCACGGAGCCCTCCGCCGAACTCGACCTGTGGCACCCGACCTTCAAGGGCGGCGCGCGGTGGATCGAGTGGGGCGGCTGCGGCATGGTCAACCCCAACGTGCTGCGCGCGGCGGGGATCGACCCCGATGTGTACAGCGGCTTCGCGTTCGGCATGGGCGTCGAGCGCGCCTTGATGTTCCGCAGCGATGTGCAGGACATGCGTGACATGGCCGAGGGCGATGTCCGTTTCAGCGAGCAGTTCGGGATGGTGGTGTGATGCGCGTCCCGCTTTCGTGGCTGCGTGAGTACGTGGATGTGGCCGAGACGGTCACGCCGGACGACGTCTTCGCGGCGCTCGTCTCCGTGGGCTTCGAGGAGGAGGAGCTGCACGGCTTCGACATCTCCGGCCCGGTCGTCGTCGGGCAGGTGCTCTCCTTCGAGGAGGAGCCGCAGTCCAACGGCAAGACCATCCGCTGGTGCCAGGTCGACGTGGGCGAGGCGAACGGCGGCGTCCGCGGCATCGTCTGCGGCGCGAGCAACTTCGCAGTGGGGGACAAGGTCGTCGTGACCCTGCCCGGCGCCGTGCTGCCCGGGCCGTTCCCGATCGCCGCGCGCAAGACCTACGGGCATGTCTCCGACGGCATGATCGCCTCGGCCCGCGAGCTCGGTCTCGGCGATGAGCACAACGGGATCCTGATCCTCTCCGAACTCGGCATCGACGCCCCTGTCGGCACCGACGCGATCGCCCTCCTCGGACTCGACGACGTCGCCGTCGACGTGAACGTCACGCCCGACCGCGGCTACGCGTTCTCGCTCCGCGGCATCGCCCGCGAGTACGCGCACGCGACCGGAGCCGCCTTCCGCGACCCCGCCGACCGCGACTTCGCCGAGCTGCAGCCCGGCAGCGGCCGCACCGCGGTCGTCGAGGACGCGGCTCCCATTCGCGGCGCCACCGGCGCGACCGAGTTCGTCACCCGCGTGGTGCGCGGCGTGGATCCGTCCCGTCCCACTCCGCCGTGGATGATCGCGCGCCTCACCCTCGCGGGCATGCGCTCGCTCGGCGTGCTCATCGACATCACCAACTACGTGATGCTCGAGCTCGGCAACCCCGTGCACGGCTACGACCTGGACAAGCTCGACGGGAACATCGTGGTCCGCCGTGCTGCGCAGGGCGAGACCATGGTCACGCTCGACGGCCAGAAGCGGATCCTGCACGCCGAGGACCTCCTGATCACCGACGGCTCGGGTCCGATCGGCCTCGCCGGCGTCATGGGCGGCGGCACGACCGAGATGAGCGGCACCACGCGCAACGTGCTCATCGAGGCGGCGACGTTCGACCCCATCACGATCGCGCGCTCCGCCCGCCGGCACAAGCTGCCCAGCGAGGCGTCCAAGCGCTTCGAGCGCGGAGTGGATCCGCTCATCCCGTTCGCTGCCGCGCGTCGCGTCGCCGATCTCATGGTCGAACTCGCCGGCGGCACCCTGACGGAGGAGGGCGGCGCGCTCTTCGCCGAGGTCTACATCGAGGGCATCGACCTTCCGGCCGGCTTCGTGCAGGGCCTGATCGGGGTGGACTACACCGACGACGAGGTCACGGGCGCGCTCGAGACGATCGGCGCCGAGGTCACGGCGGACGACCCTTCGACAGGCTCAGCGACCGGGTGGGTAGTGATCCCGCCGAGCTGGCGCCCCGACCTCACCGACAAATGGTCGCTGGCCGAAGAGGTCGCGCGCATCCACGGACTGGACCGGATCCCGTCCGTGCTGCCGACCCCGCCGTCCGGTCGCGGACTGACCGACTTGCAGCAGGGCCGGCGCCGCGTCGCGAACGCCCTGGCCGCCGCAGGACTCGTGGAGACCCCGGCGTTCCCGTTCACCACTCAGGAGCAGAACGACCTGCACGGCTCCGCCTCCGGGGAGAGCCTTCCCGGTGTGCGCCTCGCGAACCCGCTCGACGGGCAGACGCCGTTCCTGCGGCGCTCCCTGCTCCCCGGGCTGCTGCAGATCGCGCATCGCAACATCGCGCGCGGCCTCGTGGATCTGGCGATCTTCGAGACCGGCGTCGTGTTCCTGCCGGAGCCGGGCGTGGTCTACGGCACCGACGAGGTGCCGCCGCTGGGTGTCCGGCCCTCGGACGAGAAGCTCGCCGAGCTGGACGCCTCGATCCCGCCGCAGGCCCGCCTCGTCGCCGCCCTGTTCACCGGGCACGTCACCCCGCGCCAGCCGGGGCGTGCGGCCGAGGAATACGGCCTCAGCGAGGCGCTCGACGCCGTGCGCGTGATCGCGGATGCCGCGGGCGTCGAGATCGACGTCGTGCAGGGCAGCCGTGCGTCCCTTCACCCGGGACGCGCCGGTGTGCTGCAGGTGCGCGGCACCGAGGTCGGCTACGTCGGCGAGCTGCACCCCCAGGTGTCGGCCGACGCAGACCTGCCCGGACGCGCGGTGGTGCTCGAGCTCGACCTCGACGGCGTGCTGGCGCTGGCGGGGGAGCGCGTGGTCGCGGCATCGCTGTCGACCTACCCCGCCGCGACGCAGGACGTGTCGCTCGTGCTCGACGCCGGGATCCCCGCCGCCGATGTGAGCGCCGCCCTGTCCGAGGGCGCAGGCGCGCTGCTCGAGTCGGTCCGCCTCGTCGACGACTACCGTGGCGAGGGCGTTCCGGACGGATCCAAGAGCCTGACCTTCGCGCTGCGCTTCCGAGCCGACGATCGCACGCTGACCGCCGCAGAGGCGACGGAGGCGAAGCTCGCCGGCGTCGCCGTCGCGACCGAGCGGTTCGGAGCTCAGATCCGCGACTGACGCGGACACGCGCTCGGTTAGTGTGGGCGCATGGACACAGCACGAGGGGGACGTTCCGGCGGGACCGCCCGCAGGAGACGGGCGGTGGCCGTCGTGGCGACGGTGGGCGCAGCGATCGTGGCGCTGATCGTGAGCGCGTGCACGCCGACCGCGGACCACGGCGGCAGCGGAAGCACCAGCGGATCCTCCTTCGAGAACGACGGGTGCACGCACGTCGCGGTCGCGACGTCGTCGGAGAAGGTCAACATGCTGGACGCACTGGCCGCTGCGTTCAAGGACTCCGTCGAGAGCAAGGGCCTGAAGACGTGCGCGACGGTGCGCCCGGTCAACGTGTCATCGGGCAACGCTGCGGCATATCTCACCCAGGGCGGAGACTGGCCGACCAAGGATCGCGACCTGTGGCCGACGCTCTGGTCACCGGCGTCGACGGTGTGGACCGATCGCGTCGCTGCGGCGTCCTCGGCCTCTCTCGTGGGAGAGCCGGCGTCGTTCGCGCGCACGCCGATCGTGTTCGGCATGCCGGAGACGATGGCCAAGGCGCTGGGCTGGCCGGACAAGAAGCTGGGCATCGCCGATCTCGCGAACCTGTGCAAGAACCCGGATGGCTGGGGCAGCGTCGGCAAGCCGATCTGGGGATCCTTCAAGATCTCCAAGACCAACCCGAACACGTCCACGACCGGTCTCTCCACGATCCTGATGCAGGCCTACGCCGCGAGCGGGAAGTCGAGCGACCTGACACCCGCGGACGTGGACGCCGCCGCCGACTTCTCCCGGGTGTTCGAGGAGTGCGTGATCCACTACGGCGACACCACCGGCAATGTGCTGTCCCGCCTGTACGACGAGACGCAGCACGGTGCGAAGGGCTCGGGTTACGTCTCGGCCGTGGCGCTGGAGGAGACCTCGCTGATCAACTACAACCTGGGAAACCCCGACTCGCACACCGTGCAGCCGGGGGAGAAGCTCACCCCGCCCAAGGACAAGCTCGTGGCGATCTACCCGTCCGGTGGATCGCTGTGGTCCGACGACCCGATCACCGTGCTCGGAGCGGACTGGGTCACCGACGCCCAGCGCGCGGCGGGGACGGCGTTCGCCGCGTTCCTGCAGACACCCGCGGCGCAGAAGCTGCTGCCGGCCTACGGCTTCCGCCCGCTGGACGAGAAGGCCGACCTCGGCGACCTGTTCACGAGGCAGAACGGCATCGATCCTGCCCAGCCCGCTATCTCGCTGCCCAAGCCGGACGTGAGCACGATCTCTGCGGCTCTGGACCAGTGGGCACAGGTGCGAAAGCCGTCCTCGGTGATGGAGCTCATCGACATCTCCGGATCCATGGACGACTCGATCGGCGATGGAAGAAGTCGTCTGGACGGCGCGATCGACGGCGCGCAGCAGAACCTGCAGCATTTCCGCGGCACGGACGAGGTGGGGGTGTGGGCGTTCACCACGGAGGTGCAGTCGTCGGCCGGTAAGAACGTGCTCGCCGTGCGCGACATCTCGCCGCTCGGCTCCGACCGGGAGTCGTTGAGCGGCTCCCTCAACGATCTGCATTACGCGCACCGCGCCGGCACGCCGTTGTACGACGCCGTGCTCACGGCGTACAAGGCGATGAGCGCGCGCGCCGAACCCGGCCGCATCAATGCGATCGTGCTGCTCTCCGATGGTCAGGACACCGACTCCGACACCTCGCTGGACTCTCTGGTGGCGCAGCTCGGCAAGGACGCGAAGGAGGGCGGTGACCAGTCCCTGGTGCGCGTGTTCGCGATCGCGTACGGCGCGGACGCGGACAAGACCGCCCTGAAGCGGATCGCCGAGGCGACCGGCGGGCAGATGTTCGACGCCTCGGATCCGCAGCGCATCGATCTCGTGTTCGCCTCGGTGATCAACAACTTCTAGTGAGGCGCGCATGACCGAGCACACGGGCGCCGGAGCGGCCGCGGATCCGTCCGGCGGCTGGTTGGACGACGCTGCGAGCCATCTGCAGCAGGGGGCCGTCTACGTCTCGCCGGATGTCGCGAATGCGAGCGGACTGCAGACGCAGCTGGCGAAACTGGTGCCGTCCGACGGCTCCATCGCGGTGGTCGTGCTGCCCGACCAGGCGCACTTGGACTCGGCGCCGTACACGACGTACCTGCTCAACAAGCTCTTCGACGGAACGCACTATGGATCCCTCGTGGTCGCGATGGGCACCGACCTGCAGGCCACGTCGCGCACGATCCCGAAGGATGAGGCGATGTCGATCGCGAACGAGGCGGAGGGCAGCGCGAACGGGAACACCGCGAACGCGCTCACCGCGGCGGTGCAGCGAATCGAGGCGTCGGTGCCGGAAAGCGAATCGACCCCGGGAGCCGCGGGCCCGGCGGTGGCATGGTTGCTGCCTGTGGGGATCGTCGCAGCCCTCGTCGCTGCGGGAATCGTGACGGCGATCACCGTGCTGCGTCGACGCCGCGAACGCCGAGCGGAACCCGCCGCGATCCCGTCGTCCGTCAATGACAGGCTCACCCGATTGAGCGCCCTGCAGCAGGACTATGCGCGACTGGGCGCCGGGGACGCGATCGCCGCGCGGACGGCGACCACGATCGGCTCCCTCGTCGGCACCGTGTCGCAGCTGTTCCCACGGCTGGATGCGAGAGCCGCGGATGATCAGCGCGGTCTCGCCGAGGTCGAGTACACCGACAAGCTCGGCCGCCTGGTTGCGGCGCTGGATCGCGACTACCTGCTGGACATCTTGCAGAATCCGCAGCTGTGGGAGGACCCGGACGAGCGGATCCAGGAGGTGCAGGAGGCCCTGGATGCCGTGTCCCAGCAGGCGCTGGACAACGTCAAGCAGGTGAATGCTCGCAAAGCCCTTCATTTCCAAGTCTCACTGGACTCACTGGTCGGCCGCGATGAGCTGCGCGATTGGGAGCGCGAATTCGAGCGCAACTCGAAGCCGACCGACTCGGGCGAGGACCAGACGGACCGCAAGTGACGGGCGCGCCGGCGGAGGGACCGGGAACCGGGCCGAATCCGTAACACCGCGGAAACACGTTCGACCTCGAGCCGATACCCCGGGAGGCTTAGAGTCTCGATGTTCCCTGACATCGGAGGCCCTGCATGCACGTGAGTCCGGCTGAGACCGAGAAGCTCCTGCTCGCCGTCGCGGGCATGGTGGCGAGGGACCGCCTGGCGCGCGGAGTGCGGCTCAACTACCCGGAGACCGTGGCGCTGCTCAGCACATGGGTGATCGAGCGGGCGCGCGAGGGAGCACTCGTCGAAGATCTCATGCAGCAGGGGCGCGAGGTGCTGACCGCCGACGACGTTCTGCCCGGGGTCGCGACGATGCTGCACGACGTGCAGATCGAGGCCACGTTCCCGGATGGGCGCAAGCTGGTGACGGTGCACCACCCGATTCAGGAGCCGCTCGCCGCGCGGTCGGAGGAACAGTCCGTGCCCGCAGAGGCGCCCGGCGCATACCGCATCGTGCCGGGATCGATCGAACTGAACGCGCGCAGCTCGGCGGATGCGGCGAAGAGCCTGGTGTTCCTGAACACCGGCGATCGTCCCATCCAGGTCGGCTCCCACGTGCACCTGCCGGACGTCAACACCGCCCTCGCTTTCGACCGTGCCGCGGCGCATGGCTTCCGACTGGACATCCCGTCGGGCACGTCGCAGCGGTTCGAGCCGGGGGCGTCTCGCGAACTGGCGATCGTCGCCCTCGCGGGGATGCGCCGAGTGCCAGGTCTGCAACGGGGGAACACGGACGAACCGGCGCTCGACGCCGAGACGGGGAGGGGGGCCTGATGCGTCTGGACCGCGAGCGCTATGCGTCCATCTACGGCCCCACCGCGGGCGATCAGGTGCGCCTCGGCGACACCGATCTGTGGATCGAGATCGAGCGTGATCTCACTGTCGGCGGCGAGGAGGCCGTGTTCGGGGGTGGCAAGTCGATCCGCGAATCCATGGCGCAGTCGACCGCCACCCGGGCCGAGGGCGCGCTGGACACCGTGATCACCAACGCGATCGTGCTCGACTGGTGGGGCATCGTGCGCGCCGACGTCGGCCTGCGCGACGGCCGGATCGTCGCGCTGGGGCGCTCGGGCAACCCGGACATCGCCGATGGCGTGCATCCCGATCTCGTGATCGGCCCCTCGACCGACGTGATCTCGGGCGAAGGAAGGATCCTCACCGCCGGCGGGATCGACTCGCACGTGCACCTGCTCTCGCCGTCGCAGATCCACGAAGCTCTCGCAGCGGGGATCACCACGATCGTCGGCGGCGGGACCGGCCCCTCCGAGGGATCCAAGGCGACGACCGTCACCCCGGGCGCGTGGCACCTCGAGACGATGCACCGGTCGCTGGACCGCTTCCCGGTCAATGTGCTGCTGCTCGGCAAGGGCAGCACGGTCTCCCAGGAGGCGCTGCGCGAGCAGGCGCTCGCCGGTGCCGCCGGATACAAGATCCATGAGGACTGGGGTGCCACTCCGGCAGCGATCGACGCGGCGCTGACGGCCGCCGAGGAGTGGGGCCTGCAGGTCGCGCTGCACTCCGACTCGCTCAACGAGACGGGCTATGTGCAGTCCACCATCGACGCCATCGGCGGGCGCGGCATCCATGCGTTTCACGTCGAGGGCGCCGGCGGCGGTCATGCTCCGGACATCCTCGCGATCGCGTCGCTGCCCAACGTGCTGCCCGGATCGACCAACCCGACGCTGCCGCACACCGTGAACACCGTGGCCGAGCACCTCGACATGCTCATGGTGTGCCACCATCTCAATCCGGCCGTGCCGGAGGATCTGGCGTTTGCGGAATCCCGGATCCGGGCCACGACGATCGCCGCCGAGGACATCCTGCACGATATGGGGGCGCTCTCGGTCACGTCCTCCGACGCCCAGGCGATGGGGCGGATCGGCGAGGTCATCACCCGCACCTGGCAGGTCGCGCACGTCATGAAGCACCGTCGCGGGCGGCTGAGCGAGAGCCTGCCCGCCGACAACGAGCGGGCCCGGCGATACGTCGCCAAGTACACGATCAACCCGGCCATCGGGCACGGGATCGATCACGAGGTCGGATCCGTCGAGGTCGGCAAGCTCGCCGATCTCGTGCTGTGGGATCCGCGCTTCTTCGGCGTGCGCCCCGAGGTCGTCATCAAGGGCGGCGGCCTGGTCTGGGGCGCGCTGGGGGATCCGAACGCGTCCATCCCGACGCCGCAGCCGGTCCTGATGCGCCCCGCGTTCCTGGACGCGATCGGCGCCGACCTGTCGGTGTCGTTCGTCTCGCCCGCCGCGCTCGCCGACGGTCTCCAGGAGCGTCTGGGCCTGCGCCGCCGGCTCGCCGCTGTGCGGAGCACCCGGGCGGTCACGAAGGCGGATCTGAAGAACAACGACGCCCTCCCGCGGATCGACATCCGTCCCGACACGTTCGCGATCTCGATCGACGGCGAGTCCGTGGTACCCGCCCCTGTGGATCGGCTTCCGCTCGCCCAGCTGTACGCGATGTTCTGATCATGACCGCTCCGGCACTCCTGTCGACGCGCCCCGCGTCGCTCACCGTCGCGATGCTGCTCGCCGACGGCCGGCTGCCGTCGGGCGGGCACGCGCATTCGGCCGGTCTCGAGCCCGCACTTCTCGCGGGCATGTCCGCGGAGGAGGTACCGGCGTACCTCGTCGGGCGGGCGCGGACCACGAGCCTCCTGGAAGCCGGGACGGCGGTCGTCGCACGGCACCGGCTGCGTGACGCCTCGTCTGATCCGGGGCTCGACGAGATCGTCGATCACTGGGCGGCGCGCACCCCCAGCGCGGCGCAGCGTGAGGCGTCCCGGCTCCTCGGACGAGGTGTCCTGCGCCTGGCTGCACGGCTCTGGCCCGATGCCGAGGCCGTGCGGGCATGCGTCGAGCTGACAGCCCCGCCGAGGCCGGTGGTCGTCGGCGCGATCGCCGCGGTGACCGACATGGATCCGCGTGACCTGGTCCGGGTCTTCGTCTACGAGGACGCGCAGACCGCCGCAGCGGCTCTGCTCAAGCTCGCCCCAACCGACCCCGCGGTGCCCGTCGGCTGGGTCCTCGCTGCGTGCACCGCAGTCGAGGAGTTCGTCGACGCCGTCGCCGAACTGACCGATCCCGCCGGCATCCCCGCCGGCAGTGCCCCTCACTCCGAGGGCTGGGCGGAAGCCCACGCCCTCACGAACCGGAGGTTGTTCCGTGCCTGATTCCCTCGTTCCCCGTGCCCTCCGCCTCGGCATCGCCGGCCCCGTCGGGGTGGGCAAGTCCACCCTCATCGCAACGGCCTGCCGCGCTCTCGCGGATGAGATCGCGCTCGCCGTGATCACGAACGACATCTACACCGATGAGGATGCGCGCTTCCTCCGCTCCGCCGGCGTGCTGGATCCGGACCGGATCCGCGCGGTGGAGACCGGAGCATGCCCGCACACGGCGATCCGCGACGACGTGACGGCGAACCTGCTCGCCGTCGAGGACGTCGAGCAGGACTTCGCGCCGCTGGATGTCGTGATCATCGAGTCCGGCGGTGACAACCTGACGGCGACCTTCTCGCCGGCGCTCGTGGATGCGCAGATCTTCGTGCTCGACGTCGCCGGCGGCGGGGATGTCGCGCGCAAGGGCGGGCCGGGGATCGCGCGCGCCGACCTGCTCGTGGTGAACAAGACCGACCTCGCCCCGTATGTCGGCGTCGACGTGGCGCAGATGGTGCATGACGCGTCGGACGCCCGGGATGGCAGAGAGGTGCTCGCGCTCTCGCGCACCGACCCGGACTCCGTGGCGCGGCTCAAGGGCTGGGTCCTGGATATGCTCGCCGCGTACCGCTCCGGCGCGCATGAGCCCCAGGATCCGGGTCCGATGGCGCCGCATTTCCACGCCGACGACAGCGAGGCCGGCGGGTACGTGCACAGCCACGATGACGGTGCGGTGCACGTGCACGCGCACGCGGAATCCCGGTGACGGACGCCGTCACCGCATCGATCACGGTCGTCCAGGTCGCAGCCGGTGCCGATCGTGCCCGCGTCGTGCTGCGCTCCGGTGCGATCGCCGCACGCATCCTGGAACGCCGGCCGCGCTACGCCCGCGTCGGGCTCGTCGCCGCGGGAGCGCTCCTGCTCGGGGGCGATGCCGTCGACCTGCGCATCTCGGTCGGCGCGGACTGCACGCTCGAGCTGGAGGACATCGGCGGCACCGTCGCCTATGACGGTGAGGGCAGACGCGCCTCGTGGACGGCGCGCATCGAGATCGGCGACCGCGGGATCTGCACGTGGCACGGCCAGCCCTTCGTCATCGCCGACGGCGCCGACGTCGACCGTCGCACGGACGCGGAACTCGGCGACGGTGCGGCGCTGCTGCTGCGCGAGACGCTCGTCCTGGGCCGTGTCGGGGAGCGCGGGGGCGCGATCCGGGCGCGCACCGGGGTCACCGTGCAGGGCACGCCCGCGCTGATCGAACACTTGGACGTGGATGGGCGGTCTCCGATCCCCGGGGTCCTCGGCTCCGATCGCGTGCTCGACAGCGTGGTCCTGATCGGGCGTGAGTCCGCGGAGCAGGATCCCCCCTGGCGCACGAGCGGGATGGCTGTGCTGCGCCCCGAGCGCGGTGGGCTGGTGGTGCGATCGGTCGTCGACGCTGCCCATCTCGGCGATCTCGCGACCGGGTGGGGCGCGCTGCGGGAGGAGCTGATCCATGAGGCCTAGCCCGGCCGCGTACGTCGTCGGTGCGCTGCACGTTCTCGGATGGGGTGCGCTGCTGCTGTCCGCGGGATCTCCGCTCGGCATCGGGCTGGGGGTCACCGCGTATCTGCTCGGACTCCGGCATGCGTTCGACGCCGACCACATCGCTGCGATCGACAACACGACGCGGCAGCTCCTCGGGCGCGGGCGTCCGGCGCGAGGCGTGGGTCTGTGGTTCTCCCTCGGTCACGCGAGCGTCGTCTCGGTCCTCTGCGTGCTGCTGGCGTTCGGTGTCGGCGCGCTCGCCGCGGGAATCTCGGATCCGGGCTCGCCGCTGCAGGTCTGGACGGGAGTCATCGGTCCGGTCGTGTCGGGCGTCTTCCTGCTCGTCATCGCGGGGGCGAACATCCTCGCCCTGCGCCGCCGTCGCCGGCCCGGCGATCATCGGCACGGCGGTCCCGCATGGGCGCTGGTGGGCCGGCTCGACGCGGTGATCGACCGGCCGTCGCGGATGTATGTCGTGGGGCTGCTGTTCGGTCTGGGCTTCGACACGGCGACGGAGATCGGTCTGCTGGCCCTGGCGGGCTCCGCAGCGTCCCGTGCCGTGCCGTGGTGGATGATCCTGATCCTCCCGGTGCTGTTCGCCGCGGGCATGTCGCTGCTGGACTCCGCTCAGGGGGCGATGTCGCGGCGCGCATACTCGTGGGGCTCGACCGGACGCGAGCGGGCGATGCGGCGCTACGACCTGCTGGTGACGGGCGTGTCGATCGTCGTGGCGCTCGTGATCGGCGTCGCCGAGCTCGCGGGGGTGGCGCTGCGGAGCCTGCCGCACCCGAGTGGCTTCGCGCGCGCCGTGGGCGAGCTCGATCTGAACGCGCTCGGGTTCGTCCTGACCGGGCTGCTGATCGTCTTCTGGGCGGCCGCCGCAGCGTGGGCCGGGGTCGTGAACGGACAGCGGTCCGCAGAGCGGTCCCCGCTGGACTGACCGCGCCTTCGCCGCGCGCGAGGCGTGCGAGGCGAAGGCGCCTGGCTAGACTGGCCCGCAGTGACACGGGGTGCCGCATCCGCGGCTGAGATCACACCCGTCGAACCTGATCTAGGTCGTACTAGCGAAGGGATGTCGCGATGAACGCGCGTCTGGAATTGTCGTCCGAGTCCACGGTGGAATCCGCCGCGGACCTTCTCACGCAGCTGTGGGCGGAGCCCCCGCTCGTGCAGTGCATCACGAATTCGGTCGTGACCGGCTTCACGGCGAACGTGCTGCTCGCGCTCGGCGCGGCTCCCGCGATGGTGGACATCACGGGCGAGGCCGGCATGTTCGCCGCGATCTCGTCCGGGCTCCTGGTCAACCTCGGCACGCCCACGCCCGAGCAGCGCTCGGCGAGCCTCGAGGCCGTCGGCGGTGCGCGCACGGCGGGGACGCCGTGGGTGCTGGATCCGGTCGCGGTCGGCGTGCTGCCGGTGCGCACCGCGCTGGCGCAGGACCTGCTCGCGCTGCGTCCCACCCTCATCCGCGGCAACGCGTCGGAGATCCTCGCCCTCGCCGGCCGCAGCCTGGGCGGACGCGGCGTGGATGCACTGGACGGCACCGAGGCGGCGGGTGGCGCAGCCCGCGAACTGGCCCGGAGCACCGGCGGGGCGGTGGCCGTATCGGGCCCCGTCGACCTCCTCGTCGACGCCGAGCACGAGATCCGGATCGCGAACGGCGATGCCCTGCTCACCCGTGTCACAGGGGGCGGCTGCGCGCTGGGCGCGGTGATGGCCGCCTTCCTCGGGGCTGCGCGGCAGACCGGCGACAGCCCTCTGGTCGCCGCCTCCGCGGCCACCCTCGTCTACACGCTGGCCGCCGAGGACGCCGCCTCCCGATCCGACGGTCCCGGATCCTTCGCCGTCGCCCTGCTCGACGCGCTCGCGGCGATCCGGCCGGAGTCCCTCGCGGCGCGCGCACACGTCGAGGCCGTGGCGATCGAGACGGCGGAGGCCACGGCATGACGCTCGCAGACGTCGCCACCGCGCCGCGCCCCGCCGGCACCCGCGAGGCGGCCTCGCGGCGAAGGCTGACGGCGGAAGACCTTGCGCTCTACCTCGTCACGGACCCCGTGCTGAGCGGTGCACGCGGAGTGCCCGCCGTGGTCGACGCCGCCGTGGCGGGCGGTGTCCGGATCGTGCAGCTGCGCGACAAGGACGCCGATGACGCCGCGATCGTGGAGCAGCTCGTCGAGCTCTCCGAGGTCATCGCGGGGCGGGCGCTGCTCGTCGTCGATGATCGGCTCGACGCCGTCGTGGAGGCGCGGCGCCGCGGCGCGCGCGTGGACGGCATCCACATCGGCCAGTCGGACGTGTCGCCCCTCGTCGCCCGTTCGGTGCTCGGCCCCGATGCGATCGTCGGCCTCACGGCGAACCAGCCGGCGCACCTCGAAGCCGCGACGGCGCTGCCGGCCGGCACCGTCGACTACCTGGGTGTGGGAGTGATCCACCCCACGACCACCAAGCGCAACCACCCGCCGGAGCTGGGCGTGGCCGGATTCGCCGCGTTCGCCGTGGCCAGCTCGTTGCCGTGCGTTGCGATCGGCGGCATCGGCCGTGAGGATGTGGCCGCCCTGCGTGCGGCGGGCGCGGCCGGCGTCGCCGTGGTGTCCGCATTGTGCGCGGCCCCGGATCCTCGGGACGCGGCGCGCACGCTGCTGCGGGCCTGGGGTGCGGGCGGCGTGCCGCGGGTGCTCTCGATCGCCGGCAGCGACCCCTCCGGGGGCGCGGGAATCCAGGCGGATCTCAAGGCGATCGCCGCGAACGGCGGTTACGGCATGGCCGCGATCACCGCTCTGACCGCGCAGAACACCCGCGGCGTCCGGGCCGTGCACGTCCCGCCCGCCGCGTTCCTGCGCGCCCAGCTCGACGCGATCGGCGACGACGTGCGGGTCGACGCCGTGAAGATCGGAATGCTCGCAGAGGCCGCGGTCATCGCGGAGGTCGAATCGTGGCTGCGAGCGCACCGCCCGCCCACGGTCGTGCTGGATCCGGTCATGGTCGCCACCAGCGGGGACCGGCTGCTGGACACCGAAGCGGAGCAGGCCCTGCGCGCGCTGCTGCCGCTGGCCGACCTCCTCACTCCGAACCTCCCCGAACTGGCCGTCCTCGTACGGGAGCCTGCGGCGACGAGCTGGACGGGCGCCCTCGGCCAGGCGCAGCGGCTCGCGGCGGCGACCGGTGCGCTGGTGCTCGTGAAGGGCGGGCATCTCGGCGGCGACGAGGCGCCCGACGCGCTCGTCGGTCCCTCGGGGCCGGTACGCGAGTATCCCGGCTCCCGCATTCGCACCGCGAGCACCCACGGCACAGGATGCTCGCTCTCCGCCGGGCTCGCGACCCGCCGGGCTGCCGATCTGGACTGGCGCGATGCGGTGGCCGAGGTGCGGTCGTGGCTGCGCGAATCGATCGCCGCCGGCGCCGGGTTGCAGGTCGGATCCGGTCACGGTCCGATCAGCCACTTCGCCGGGCTGTGGCGGCGCGGGGGACTGGCCGCCGTCCCGGAGGCGGAGACCGTCGCCTCGGACTGGTGGGAGGCGATCGCGCCCATCCGGGACGCGATCGACGAGCTGCCGTTCCTGCGCCGGATGGTGGACGGATCCCTCTCGGCGGCCGCGTTCCGCTGGTATCTGGCGCAGGACGCGTTGTACCTGCGCGAGTACGCGCGCACCCTGGCCGAGGCGGCCCGCCTCGCGCCGACTCCTGAGGAGCAGGCGTTCTGGGCGCACTCGGCAGAGCAGGCGGTGATCGTGGAGCTGGAGCTGCACGCGAGCAGGATCTCTCCCGACGGGGTGGGGGCCGACACGTTCCGGGCCGAGCCCGCCCCGGCGACCGTCGCCTATCTCGACCACCTCCGCGGTGCCGCGTTCGATGCCGACTACGGCGTGCTGATCGCGGCCCTGCTGCCCTGCTTCTGGCTGTACTCCGACGTGGGCGCCAGACTGCACGCCGCCGCCAGCAGCGACCCGTCGCGCCCCTTCGCCGAGCACCCCTTCAAGGACTGGCTCGACGAGTATGCGGATCCGGGGTTCGCCGACGCGACCGCGCGGGCGATCCGGTTCGTCACCGCGCGCGCGGCCGCCGCGGATGCGGCCACGCGCGAGCGGATGCGGGTCGCGTTCGTGCGCTCGAGCGAGCACGAGCGGGCCTTCTTCGCCGCGGCCGCTCTCTGAGCGAGCGCAGCGCGACGGGTGGCGGCGGCCGGGTGTCGCCGCCACCCGCGACCGGGCTCGATGACGCACGAAGGCGCCCTCGATTTGGAGGAGAGCGCCACCCCGCGCTATCGTCGCCGCATGCTTCCGGCTCCGCACACGACCACCCTCACGGGTGCGGTCGTGGTGCGTCGACGCCGTTCGGGCGACCGCCGACTCTAGGCGACCCCGCGCTCCCGCGTCGTTCGCGGTCGAGTGCCGGCGTCGCCGCCTCCGGCCCCGCATCGCACTCCTGTCCCGCGCCGTCTTCTTGGGCGTCGCCGGCAGACCCGACCGTTAAGGTGGAAGCATGACGTATTCCGTCGCCGTCTCCGGCGCATCCGGTTATGCGGGCGGCGAGATCCTTCGCCTGCTCGCGAACCATCCCGACGTCGAGATCCGCACCGTCACGGCGCACTCGAACGCCGGACAGAAGCTCTCCGAGCATCAGCCGCATCTGCGCTCGCTCGCGCACCTCACCCTGCAGGACACGACGCCGGAGATCCTCGCCGGCCACGACATCGTGTTCCTCGCCCTGCCGCACGGCCAGTCCGGTCAGTACACCGACGCCCTCGGCGAGGTCCCGCTCGTGATCGATGCGGGAGCCGACCACAGACTCACCTCCGAGGCCGCGTGGGACGCGTTCTACGGCGGGGACTTCCACGAGCCGTGGGCCTACGGCGTCCCCGAGTTGCCGGTGAACGGCGTCAAGCAGCGCGAGCACCTCCGCGGCGCCACCCGGATCGCGGCCCCCGGCTGCAACGCATCCACGGTGAGCCTGAGCCTCGCCCCCGGCGTCGCGTCGGGCGTGATCGACCCGTCCGACATCGTGACGGTGCTCGCCGTCGGCCCATCCGGCGCCGGAAAGAGCCTCAAGACCCACCTCCTGGGCAGCGAGATCCTCGGATCCGCCAATCCGTACGCCGTCGGCGGCACGCACCGGCACATCCCCGAGATCCGTCAGGCTCTCGCCGCCGCGTCGGGCGTGGCGCCCGAGGGGATCCGGATCTCGTTCACCCCGGTCATCGTGCCGATGGCCCGCGGGATCCTCGCGACCTCGACGGCCCCGATCGTCCCAGGCACCACCGACGCGCAGATCCGCGAGGCCTGGCAGAGCGCCTATGGCGACGAGGTCTTCGTGCAGCTGCTGCCGGAGGGATCCGTCCCTCGCACCGCCGACGTGCTCGGCGCCAACACGGCGCTCATCGGCCTCGCGATCGATCGCGCCGCGAACCGCGTCGTCGTCGTCACCGCCGTCGACAACCTCGTCAAGGGCACGGCGGGAGCCGCCATCCAGTCCATGAACATCGCGCTCGGTCTCGCCGAGACCACGGCGCTCAGCATCAACGGAGTCGCCCCATGAGCGTGACCGCACCCCAGGGATTCGAGGCGGCCGGCGTCGTCGCAGGTCTCAAGTCCACCGGAAAGCCCGATGTGGCCCTCGTCGTGAACCGCGGCCCGCGGAAGGTCGGCGCCGCGGTGTTCACCAGCAACCGCGCCAAGGCGAACCCGATCATCTGGTCGCAGGAGGTGGTGAAGGACGGCATCGTCGAGGCCGTCGTGCTGAACTCCGGTGGTGCGAACTGCTTCACGGGCCCGTTCGGGTTCCAGACCAGCCATCTCACGGCGGAGCGCACCGCAGAGCTGCTGGGGGTGAGCGCCGGCGACGTGGTGGTCTGCTCCACCGGGCTGATCGGCACCGGGGACGAGGTCTTCCGCGGCAAGGTGCTCGCGGGCGTCGAGGCCGGCGTCGCGCAGCTGAGCGCCGACGGCGGACAGGCCGCCGCCGAGGCGATCATGACCACCGACACCGTCGCCAAGACGGTCGCGGTGAGCCGAGACGGCTGGACCATCGGCGGCATGGCGAAGGGCGCGGGCATGCTCGCTCCGGGTCTCGCGACGATGCTCGTGGTGCTCACGACCGATGCGGAGCTCGATGCGGCCGAGGCTCACGCCCTTCTGCGTCGCGCGACCGGCACCACCTTCGACCGGCTCGACTCCGACGGGTGCATGTCCACGAACGATCAGGTGACGCTGCTCGCCAACGGCGCGAGCGGGATCCGGCCCGACCTGGACGACTTCGCGGCCGCGCTCACCGAGGTCTCGGACGAGCTGGCCCGCAAGCTGCAGGACGACGCCGAGGGCGCCAGTCACGCGATCTCGATCGAGGTCGTGCATGCCGCGAGCGAGCAGGACGCGGTCGAGGTGGGTCGCGCGGTCGCGCGCAACAACCTGTTCAAGGCGGCGATCTTCGGCAACGACCCGAACTGGGGGCGCGTGCTGGCCGCGATCGGCACCACCCGGGCCGCATTCGATCCCTACGACGTGGACGTCTGGATGAACGGGGTGCGGGTGTGCACCGCCGGCGGTCCCGACCGTCCGCGCGAGGAGGTCGATCTGGCCCCGCGCGCGACGCACGTACTGATCGATCTCAAGGTCGGCGAGGCCGCGGCGACGATCCGCACCAACGACCTCACGCACGACTACGTGCACGAGAACAGCGCGTACTCCTCATGAGCGATCTTCAGGACACCGCGCCCGAGGAAGCCGCGATCAAGGCGCAGACGCTGATCGAGTCGCTGCCCTGGCTGAAGAGGTACCGCGATCAGATCGTCGTCGTGAAGTACGGCGGCAACGCGATGATCAGCGATGAGCTGCAGGAGGCGTTCGCGCAGGACATCGCCTACCTCCGCTACGTCGGCGTGCAGCCGGTCGTCGTGCACGGCGGCGGACCGCAGATCTCCGACATGCTGGAGCGGCTCGAGATCCCCAGCGAGTTCAAGGGCGGCTACCGGGTCACCAACACCGAGGCGATCAGCGTCGTGCGGATGGTGCTCACGGGCCAGGTCAACCCTCAGCTCGTCTCGAAGATCAACTCGCACGGACCGATCGCCACGGGTCTGAGCGGAGAGGACGCCGGGCTCTTCGGCGGACGTCGCCGCGGCGTGATCATCGACGGCGAAGAGGTCGACCTCGGCCGCGTCGGCGACGTCGTGCAGGTGGATCCGACGCCGGTCCATGACCATCTGGCCGCGGGACGGGTGCCGGTCGTCTCCAGCATCGCCCCGGATCTGGACCATCCTGGTCAGTCGCTGAACGTGAACGCGGACGCGGCGGCGGCGGCGCTGGCGACCGCGCTCGGCGCGGTCAAGCTCGTGATCCTCACCGACGTCGCTGGACTCTACGCCGACTGGCCGAACCGCGACTCGCTCGTCTCGCACCTGACCACGACGGAGCTGAAGACCATGCTCCCGTCGCTCGAGTCGGGCATGATCCCGAAGATGACCGCGTGCCTGGAGGCCGTGGAGTCGGGCGTGCATGCGGCGGCCATCATCGACGGACGGGTCCCGCACTCGGTGCTCGTCGAACTGTTCACCAGCAAGGGAATCGGAACGGAGGTGGTGGCGGGATGACCTCGCACGCCGCACAGACATCGGCACAGGCCTGGCAGGGCGCGGCCGACCGCGACCTGATCCTGAACGCGGGCCCGCGGTTCGAGCTGCTCGTCCGCGGCGAGGGGTCGCACCTGTGGGACGGCGAGGGGCGACGCTACCTCGACTTCCTCGCGGGGATCGCGGTCACCGCCCTCGGGCACGCCCACCCCGTCTTCGTCGAGGCGGTCTCGCGCCAGGCCGCCACCCTCGCGCACGTGTCGAACTACTTCGCCACTCCTCCGCAACTCGAGCTCGCGGCTCGGCTGAAGCGTCTCGCCGGTACCGGCGACGCGGGGCGGGTGTTCTTCGGGAACTCCGGCACGGAGGCCAACGAGGCGGCGTTCAAGCTCGCGCGCCTGCACGGGTTGTCTTCGGACCGGGCCACCGAGCGCCCGCGGATCCTGTCTCTCGACAACGCGTTCCACGGCCGCACGATCGGCGCGCTCGCGCTGACCGCGAAGGCGTCCATGCGTGACCCGTTCCAGCCGCTGCCCGGGGGAGTGGAGCACATCCCCGCCACGATCGAGGCGCTCGAGGCGGCGATGGACGATCGCGTCGCGGCACTGTTCGTCGAGCCGATCCAGGGCGAGGCCGGCGTGCTCGAGCTGCCGGAGGGCTACCTCCGTGCTGCGCGCGAGCTCACCGCGAAGCACGGCGCGCTGCTCATCGTGGACGAGATCCAGACCGGCGCCGGCCGCACGGGCGACTGGTTCGCGTTCCAGCACGAGGGGATCGTGCCCGACGCGATCACCCTCGCGAAGGGGATCGGCGGCGGCTTCCCGATCGGCGCGCTCGTGGCGTTCGGGGACGCGGCGGCTCTGCTGCAGCCGGGCTCGCACGGCTCCACCTTCGGCGGCAACCCGCTCGCCACCGCGGTCAGCAACGCCGTACTCGAGGAGATCGAGCAGGCGGGCCTCGTGCAGAACGCGCGCGAACGCGGTGCCCAGCTGCGCGAGGTCGTCGAGGGGATCGGATCCCCGCTCGTCGCCGGTGTGCGCGGCCGCGGTCTGCTCATCGGCGTGGCACTGGCCGCTCCCGTCGCGGGCGACGTCGTCGCCGCGGCGCAGCGTCTCGGGCTCGTCATCAACGCCGCGAACCCGTCCTCAGTGCGGATCGCTCCGGCGCTCACGATCGGCGACGCCGAGATCGACGAGTTCACCGACCTGTTCACCGCCGCCCTCGCCGAGGTCGCGGCCACCGCTCTCACGGAGACGAACGCATGACCCGCCACCTGCTGCGCGACGACGACCTGACCACGGCCGAGCAGACCGAGATCCTCGATCTCGCCCTCGAGCTGAAGAAGGATCGCTGGGCCGACAAGACGCTCGCCGGTCCGCAGACGGTCGCGGTGATCTTCGACAAGTCCTCGACCCGCACGCGTGTGTCGTTCGCGGTCGGCATCGCGGATCTGGGCGGATCCCCGCTGATCATCTCGACCGCGAACAGCCAGCTCGGCGGCAAGGAGACTCCGGCGGACACGGCCAGGGTGCTCGAGCGTCAGGTCGCCGCGATCGTGTGGCGCACCTACGCGCAGGCGGGTCTCGAGGAGATGGCCGCGGGCACCAGGGTGCCGGTGATCAACGCGCTTTCCGACGACTTCCACCCGTGCCAGCTGCTCGCCGACCTGCTCACGATCCGCGAGCACAAGGGCGACTTGAAGGGTCTCACCCTCTCGTTCTTCGGTGACGGACGCAGCAACATGGCGCACTCCTACGTGCTGGCCGGCGTCACCGCGGGCATGCACGTGCGGGTGGCCTCTCCCGAGGCGTATGCACCCCGTGCGGACGTCGTCGCCGACGCTCACCGCCGCGCCGCGGAGACCGGCGGATCCCTGACCCTTCTCACGGATCCGGACCAGGCTGCTGCCGGTGCCGATGTGATCGTCACCGACACCTGGGTGTCGATGGGCAAGGAGGAGGAGAAGGCGCAGCGCCTGCGTGACCTCGGTGGCTACAAGGTCACGAGCGCGACCATGGCTCTCGCGACGCCCGAGGCGATCTTCATCCACTGCCTGCCCGCCGACCGCGGCTACGAGGTCGACTCCGAGGTCATCGACGGCCCGCAGAGCGTGGTCTGGGACGAGGCGGAGAACCGCCTGCACGCGCAGAAGGCGCTGCTGGTGTGGCTCATCGGGAAGTCTTCGGGGTCGTTGAGCGAGGGAACGAAGTGACGGAGACGAAACGCACCGCCGCGCACGGCACGAACCAGGGCGCGCTCTGGGGCGGCCGCTTCGCCGGAGGTCCCAGTCCCGAACTCGCCGAGCTCAGCCGGTCGACGCATTTCGACTGGATCCTCGCGCCCTATGACATCGCCGGCTCGCACGCCCACGCGACCGCGCTCGAGGCCGCCGGATACCTGGAGGCCGACGAGGCCGCGCGCATGCACGCGGGTCTCGACGCCCTCGCGACGAGGATCGCGGATGGCACACTGCTCCCGCAGCCCGGGGATGAGGACGTGCACGGCGCGCTCGAGGCGGCGCTCATCGCCGAGGTCGGCGCGGATCTGGGCGGGCGTCTGCGTGCCGGGCGCAGCCGCAACGACCAGATCGCGACGCTTGTGCGCATGTATCTGATCGACCACGCCCGTCTCATCGCGCGCGAGGTGCTCGGCCTCGTCGACGCGCTCGTCGCGCAGGCGCAGGCGCATGGCAGTGCGATCCTGCCGGGGCGCACGCATCTGCAGCACGCGCAGCCCGTGCTCCTCGCGCACCACCTGCAGGCGCACGCCTGGCCGCTGGTGCGGGATCTCGAGCGGCTCGTCGACTGGCGCACGCGCGCCGGCGTGTCGCCGTACGGCGGGGGCGCGCTGGCCGGATCGACTCTGGGCCTGGACCCGGCGCTGGTCGCCCGTGAGCTCGGCCTCGACCGTCCTGCGGAGAACTCGCTGGACGGAACCGCTTCCCGCGACGTCGTCGCGGAGTTCGCGTTCATCACGGCGATGATCGGCGTCAACCTGTCCCGCATCTCCGAGGAGATCATCCTCTGGAACACCCGCGAGTTCGGCTTCGTCACGCTCGACGACGGATACTCCACGGGATCCAGCATCATGCCGCAGAAGAAGAACCCGGACATCGCCGAGCTCGCGCGCGGCAAGTCCGGGCGCCTCATCGGCAACCTGTCCGGGCTCATGGCGACGCTCAAGGGTCTGCCGCTCGCGTACAACCGCGATCTGCAGGAGGACAAGGAGCCGGTGTTCGACTCGGTCCGCACGCTCGAGGTCGTGCTGCCGGCGTTCACCGGGATGGTGGCGACGCTGCGGTTCGACACCGAGCGCATGGCCGAGCTCGCTCCCCAGGGATTCTCGCTCGCGACCGACGTCGCTGAGTGGCTGGTGAAGAGCCGGGTGCCGTTCCGGGAGGCTCACGAGATCTCCGGATCCCTGGTGCGGGCGTGCGAGCAGCGCGGCATCGGTCTCGAGGATGCGGATGACGCGCTCCTCGCCGAGGTGTCGCCGCACCTGACCCCTGGGGTGCGCGAGGTGCTCACGATCGAGGGATCCGTCGCGAGCCGCGATGGCGTCGGCGGCACCGCTCCGGTGCGCGTCGCCGAGCAGCGCATCGAGCTCGTCGCCCGGGCGCAGTCCGCCGCCCACGCGCTCGGGATGTGACCTCTGCGGATGTCCATCGGCAGCCGCCCCGGACCCTTGAAACCCCCCTCTCGGCCCTCGCCGGGAGGGGGGTTTTCCCGTTCATCAGGTATTTCGCCGGTTGGATACCAGGTAGCGGGGGTGTGCGACACGCCCGGGCTGCGAGCCCGATTTGCCGGAACCCGGGGATCCGCGTAACTTATTACTTGTTCGCCCCAAGCGGTAGAGCGAAGGGCCGGAAGGCCTGACTCCCCAAGCGGCGAACAAGCCCCGATCTCAACGAAGAACTTCCCTCGTGGAAGATCTTCTACTATGATTGGGAACTCCCACCTCAGGTTCGCCGCAAGGCGCAGCGAGGGGGAGTGAGATCTAGCCCTATTTGTGATGCCGCGAGGCTGAGCTGTAGGAGCATCCGATCCTTGAGAACTCAACAGCGTGCACTTGTCAAATGCCAATTTATTCCTCGTCCAGTCCTTTTTGGGCTGGTTGAGAAATTCCTTTGGATCAAAGACCAACCCTTTGGGGTTGGCATTCGGATGAAGTCAGCAATGAT